>NZ_JYLI01000010.1 GCF_001439785.1 Pseudomonas poae
TGAAGCAACCCGCTGTCGAATTCCGCGTAACTACTTGTTTACCAAGGAGTTTTCCGTTTCGACTGCGCCGGAAGTGGGGCGAATTATAGACGTCCAGAATCTGCCGTCAACCCTTAATTTTGTATTCCCTGCCAATTCATCTCAAATTCTGCAGACCAGCCCTACGGCCCCAGCAATGAGCAATATATTGCTCATTACGCCACCTTTAAGCATCATAGCGGCCTCTGCCTTTATAACTTCGGACAAACATCCTTAATGAGCACCCCACCCCGCAGCCTGGCATCGGCCCTCTTTCCGGTAGTCCTGCTTTTAATAGCCATGGCCTCTATCCAAACCGGTGCATCGCTCGCCAAGAGCATGTTCCCGATCGTTGGCGCACAAGGCACCACCACTTTGCGCCTGATTTTCGCCAGTATCATCATGTTGCTTATATTACGACCGTGGCGCGCCACGTTTACCGCAAGATCCCTGCGCACCGTGTTCATCTACGGGATAGCACTGGGCGGCATGAACTTCCTCTTCTATATGTCGCTGCGCACCGTACCACTGGGTATTGCGGTCGCCCTTGAGTTCACCGGTCCTCTCGCTGTCGCAATCTACGCCTCGCGCAGGGCAATAGACTTTCTGTGGATCGCACTGGCGATCATCGGCCTGCTCCTGCTTATACCGACCGGCGAAACCCGCAGTGGCATTGACCTGACAGGTGCTGCCTACGCGCTGAGCGCAGGCGCGTGCTGGGCGCTCTACATACTGTTCGGGCAAAAGGCTGGTAACGACAATGGCGTACAGACCGCCGCCCTGGGCGTCATGATAGCCGCGGTGTTCATAGCGCCGATCGGCATCGTGCACGCCGGCACCGCATTGTTGACGCCAGCCCTGATCCCGGTCGCCATTGGCGTCGCTATTCTCTCAACGGCCCTGCCCTACACCCTGGAGATGGTCGCGCTCACCCGGCTTCCTGCCCGCACATTCGGCACGCTGATGAGCATCGAACCTGCATTCGGCGCGCTTTCGGGTATGTTTTTTCTGCACGAGCATCTTTCCCTTGCGCAATGGATGGCAATCACCTGCATCATCCTGGCCTCCGTAGGCGCCACCCTGACAATGCGCAACCAATCCAAACCGCTGGTGCCCGTAGACTGATCATCTTTCAAAACCAGGTATGGTATTTGCCGCTTTTTTAGGCCATGTTTAGGCCGTAAACAGATGTCACTCATGGAGAATTCGACAAGGACAGCGCGAACGCAATCGAGAGCGAACACGGCCTGCTTCAAGCATTTTCGCCAGGCGGCTATTTAAGGATAGGAATGAAGCGAATTTTGATACTGTTAATGATCGTGGCCGTTTCAGGCTGTGCCGCGACCACCAAGACAGAAGTTAAGCGGGGCAAAAAAGGACTGCATATCAACTGTTCCGGCCTGTCCTCATCCTGGGACCAGTGCTACACCAGTGCAGTCAATGCATGCGGCGCCAAGGGCTATCGGATTATCGCAAAGTCCGGTGAAAACTCCGAAGAGCCGGGGGATTATCCGTTCGGCCTCAACCCTGCCGGTTACACCAGCCGCAGCATGATCGTTATCTGCAAGTAATTGCCCGAGCAGTCCGCCCATGACTGCTCTTGCATATCCCGCCTGCTCGACCATCGCAGCAGCAGCGCCCTGCCCCGGACGCCCCCACTGCAACTCATCAGATAGCTACAGTACGCACCTGTAACCACTCCAACGCGGCGCCATTGAGCAATGGACTCAAGCGTTCACGCACCTCGGCATGGTAAGCATTGAGCCACACTCGCTCATTGACCGTCAGCAACGACGGCTCCAGGCAACGCGTATCAATAGGACACAGGGTCAGGGTTTCAAACCTCAGGAATTCACCAAACTCGGTTTTACCCGCCTCGCGGTTCAACACCAGGTTCTCGATACGCACCCCCCAACGACCCGGACGATACGTGCCTGGCTCAATCGACGTAATCATCCCCGCCTGCATCGCGGTCTGTGGCGCGGCAGCCGCCTGATAGGCAATCACCTGCGGGCCTTCGTGCACATTGAGGAAATAGCCCACACCGTGACCGGTGCCATGGCCATAATCCACGCCTTCAGCCCAGATCGGCGCACGTGCTATTGCATCCAGCAGCGGCGACAGAATGCCCTTGGGGAAATGCGCCTGTGACAAGGCAATCACGCCCTTGAGCACCCGCGTGCAGTCGCGCTTCTGCTCTTCGCTCGGGGTACCGATGGGCACCATCCGCGTGATATCCGTGGTGCCCCCCAGGTATTGGCCACCTGAGTCAATCAGCAGCAGGCCATCACCCTCGATCAACGCGTGTTCTTCTTCAGTCGCGTGATAGTGCGGCATCGCGCCATTGGCGTTGAACGCAGCAATGGTGTTGAAACTCAGCGACACATAACCCGGTCGACGTGTTCGAGCAGCTGTCAGGTGTTCATCAATCGTCAGCTCGGTAATACGCTCGCGCCCCAGAGCGCTGTCCAGCCAGGCGAAAAATTCGCACAAGGCCGCACCATCCTGCTCCATCGCCTGACGGATATGTTCCGCATCGGCCAGACTCTTGCGGGACTTGGCAAGCGTGGTCGGGTTGAGGCCTTCGACCAGTTTGACGCCAGCATCGAGATTTTCCAGCAAACCCGCCGTTACCCGCGCCGGATCAATCTGCAAGCTGGCGCCCGACGGCACCGCACGCAGCGCATCGGCCACTTCGCTGTAATCGCGCAAGGTCACGCCATCCTGCTCGAGCACGGCACGCAGCTCGGCGTCGACTTTGCTCAGGGCCACAAACAGGGTGGCATGCTGCTGGCTGATCAAGGCAAAGGACACAAACACCGGGTTGAACGACACATCAGCGCCGCGCAGGTTGAACAACCAGGCAATGTCATCCAGGGTCGCGATGAAATGCCAGGCGGCTCCCTTTTCTGCCAGGCTGGCGCGCAGGGCCGCGAGCTTCTCGCCACGGCTGACGGTCGCCTGCGGCGGCAAATGCTGATAAATCGGCTGGTTCGGCAGCGTCGGTCGGTCCTGCCAGACACTACCGAGCACATCGATATCGGTGCGTAAACGCGCGCCCCGCTCGGCCAGCTTGCCGCCCAGGGTTCGCGCCGAGGCCACGGCCATTACCGCACCATCCACCGCCACCACAGCGCCTTCGGGAGTCTGTTCGGCCAGCCATTCGAGCGGGCCGGGTTGACCCGGTTGCAGCTTGACCAACTCGATGCCGCTGCCCTTCAGCTCCTTGGTCGCTTGTTCCCAGTAGCGGCTGTCTGCCCACACACCGGCAAAATCGGCGGTAACAACCAACGTCCCAACCGAGCCATGGAACCCCGATAACCACTGACGGCCCTGCCAGTAACCCGGCAGGTATTCGGACAAATGCGGGTCGGCCGACGGCACCAGCAAGGCATGAATGCCCTCGCGGCTCATCAATTCACGGGTGAGTGCCAGGCGACGGGGAACCGTGCCGTGGGTCAAAGGCTGCGTACTCATTGTGTCTCCTGCTAATCACTCATCATTATTATGTGTGCGAATCAAAACTCAGACGGCCCAGAACGCCGGTGCACTGGCGACTGCGGCCTTGATCAGTTGCACGGCCTCGTCGATATCCTGCTCGGTGGTAAACCGACCGAGGCTCAAGCGAATGGTACGACCGGCAGCACGCGCATCATGTCCCAGCGCCAAAAGGACGTGCGATGGCGCGTTGCTTGCCGAGTTGCACGCCGACGTCGCTGAAAACGCAATGCCTGCACTCAGTGCGGCGGCATTGAATTCGCCTTCACTGAACGTGAGGCTCAACGTGTGGGGAACACGCTGCGTGGGGCTGCCGTTGAGGCGCATGCCGGCAATCGACTGCAATTGATCCAGCAAGCGCTGACGCAAGGCTGCAATCTGCGCCTTCTCCTCGGCAAAGGACTGCGCCGCCAGGGCGAATGCCGTGCCCATGCCGGCAATCTGGTGCGTGGCCAAGGTGCCGGAACGCAGTCCGCCCTCGTGACCACCGCCGTGAATCTGCGCTAGCACCTTCTGCTGCGCACGAGGCCCGACATACAACGCACCAATCCCCTTGGGACCGTAAAGCTTGTGAGCGGAAAACGACATCAGATCCACTGGCCATTGCGCCAGGTCGATCACCACCTTGCCCGCCCCCTGCGCCGCGTCCACATGAAACAACGCGCCATGGGCTAGCACGCGCGCGCCGATGGCCGGGATATCGGTGAGGGTGCCGAGTTCGTTGTTCACCAACATCAGCGAGACCAGAAAAGTGTCATCACGCAATGCTTCGCTGACCGCATCGGCACTGATCAGGCCATCGGCGTCCGGCACCAGGTAGGTCACCGCCACACCGGCTTCCTGCAACTGCCGTGCGGTGTCCAGCGTGGCCTTGTGCTCAATCTGGCTGGTAATGACATGCCCGCCCGCCACACCGCGTGCCTGGGCCACGCCCTTGATCGCGAGGTTGCTGGACTCGGTAGCGCCGGAAGTCCAGACGATCTGCTCAGGCAGGGCCCCCACCAACTCGGCTACCTGCCCACGTGCCTGTTCAACCGTGTGCCGGGCCGCCTGCCCAAACGCATGGGAGCTGGACGCGGGGTTACCGAAATTGGCATTGATGCCCAGGCACTCGACCATCACCTGGATCACTCGCTCATCCACCGGAGTGGTGGCGGCGTAGTCGAAATACAACGGACGTTTATTCATGACGTTAAAAACTCGCAGAGCGTATTACCGAGAGCAACATCCCGGGGCATTGACCAGAACAGAGGTCGTCAGGTTTAACCGATCAAATGCCATTGAAAAAGGGCCACTGTATGTAAATGTGCGTAGGAACGCTCCTGAAATTCAGCTTAACAGGCTGAAGTGATCCCATGGCAAACAAAAAGCCCGAGGTTCCTCCTGGAAAACCTCGGGCTTTTTGCCGCCTGCTGCAAGCTCAACTGGGACGGCCCAGCAACTTGATGCTGCGCTCTGCATTCATCTCGCCCTGGCGATCAAAACCAATCGGCTTGGACGACTGCCGGGTCAATGCGGCGCGCTGCTGTTGGTACTCATCAAACGATAAGCCGCGACGGCTCAGCGCTTCCAATTCCAATTGGCGGGTTTCTTCAGCGGTATACGGACGCAATTGCGGCGCCGGATGCGTCGCACATCCGGCCAATACAGAGGTAACGAGCAGTAGCAAAACAGCGAGTGAACGGTTCATGGCGATGGCCCTGGGAAGTCGGTTGCGAGTCAATGAACACAGGCTACTCCTGGCCTCGCAAGGTGAAAAATCACCGCCCGTGATAGTCGCTATCAACCGTTTCACCCGACTCGACAGCAAGACCTTAATATTCAATTATGATCTATAAATAGAGAAATACGTTCATTTACGGAATAAACCTAACCTCCTATAAAGGGTAAGGAAACCCGCCCCTGGAAGACGCAACGATGCCCTGCCCACCAACGCCTGAGATCCTCGCCAAACAAAGAGTGAGCAAACCATGCAGCTTTTGACCCTACCGCCCTCACCCGCCCTGGCCACCTCGATACGCGCCACGGCCCAAGTGTTTGAAGACCCCAAATCCCAGGCGCTGCTCGACCACATTCAGCAAGTGGCGCCCAGCGAAGCCAGCGTGCTGATCATCGGCGAGACCGGCACCGGTAAAGAGCTGGTGGCGCGTCATATCCACAACCTCAGCGCGCGGCGAAACCGGCCATTTGTGGCGGTCAACTGCGGCGCGTTTTCCGAATCACTGGTGGAAGCCGAACTGTTCGGCCATGAAAAAGGCGCGTTCACCGGCGCCCTTGGCGCCAAGGCCGGCTGGTTCGAGGAGGCGGATGGCGGCACGCTGTTTCTGGATGAGATCGGCGATTTGCCAATGGCCATCCAGGTCAAGTTATTACGCGTATTGCAAGAGCGCGAAGTGGTGCGGCTGGGGTCGCGCAAGAGCATCCCTATCGATGTGCGCGTGCTCGCGGCCACCAATGTACAACTGGAAAAAGCCATCAACGCCGGACATTTTCGCGAGGACCTTTATTACCGACTGGACGTGGTCAGCCTGGAACTCAGCCCGTTGCGCGAGCGCCCCGGCGACATCATGCCGCTGGTGCGACACTTTATCGAAGCCTACAGCCGGCGCCTGGGCTACGGCTCGATCAGCATCAGCCGCGAGGCCGAGCAGAAACTTCAAGGCTATAGCTGGCCGGGCAATATCCGCGAGCTGGAAAACGTCATCCACCACACGCTGCTGATCTGCCGTAACCGCGTGATTGAACGCGACGACCTGCGTCTGTCGAACCTGCGCATCGAACGCCAGGACGACAGCCCGCACATCGACAACAGTGCCGAAGCCCTGCTCGCCCGTGCGTTTCAAAAACTGTTCGAAGAACAGGCCGGCGCCCTGCATGAAAAAGTCGAAGACGCGCTGCTGCGCGCCGCCTACCGCTTCAGCCATTACAACCAGGTGCATACGGCCAATCTGCTGGGCCTGAGCCGTAATGTAACGCGCACACGCCTGATCAAGATCGGCGAGCTGGCGGTAAACAAACGGCGGCCCGGCGCAAACATGCAAGGCGAGCGTGTACTGCACCTATCCGTTTAGGCGGCAGTGCAAGGCATCGTCATGGCTACGCTCAAAACTGCGCAGCACCTGGAATGAACCAAAGGTCACAGCCCGAGCCTGGTGCGCACGGATCAGCGCCCAGAAGCTCTCTTCGCCCTGCTCAAAACGCTGGAACGCCGCTTCCCCCTCCTCGCGGGTCCGCCATTGCAGGCAGTTGAGCACGCGCCGACCATCGTCACTGACCTGCACGCTGGCACTCAAAAAACCACCATGGGCCTCGGCCAGGCGCTCGCTTTGAGTACACAGAGCGGCCACCAGCGGCCCCTGCTACCGGGGCTCGATCTGAAACTCGATCAGTTGAGTGAAGCTGCGATTTTTCTCTAATACCTGCATGAACACTCCCCTCTCTCTGTAGGCAGAATCTTGCGATTCAATGCCATGCAGGTTAAAACCTCGAGTTAAGTCAAGGTCAAGCCTCATCCAGGGAGTTTTTTCATGCTCAACAAGGCACTCACCGTCGGCCAACTTGCCGCCCGCAGCGGCGTAGCGGTCACGGCTCTGCATTTCTACGAGACCAAGGGGCTGATCCAGAGCAATCGCAATGCTGGCAACCAGCGGCGTTACCCGCGGGATGTGCTGCGGCGCGTGGTGGTGATCAAGATCGCCCAGCGCCTGGGCATTCCACTGGCGGCCATCGGCGAGGCATTGCAGGCGCTGCCGGACGGCCGCACGCCGGATGCCCGGGATTGGGAGCGCCTGTCGGCGCAATGGCGGGAAGACCTGGATGAACGCATCAATAAGCTGACGCTGCTGCGCGACAAGCTCAACGGCTGCATCGGCTGCGGATGCCTGTCGCTGGAGGCGTGTCCGCTGCGCAACCAGAACGATGAACTCGGTGAGCGCGGGCCGGGGGCGCAGTTGCTGGAACCCACCCCAACCCCCTGATACGGCGCTCGTTCGATCTACGAGAACTCATTTGGGAGCAGGCTTGCCGCTCCCACAAGAGCACGATACGACCACCTGAAACATTTTCTTTCATTTGCGCCTTGGGGATTTCTCATCCTCATCCGTCTTAACTTAGATACAGCCTGTCGCGTCAGCAAAAGCTACGACCGGCCTTTCCCGGGCCTGCAGCGCCCTCTCCCATCAAGACCCACATTGACATGTCGAAGAAGTCACGCTCAAAACTCTGGTTTCTCGTACACAGCTGGCTGGCGTTGCCCATCTGGTTCTTCGTGCTGATCGTCTGCGTCACCGGCACCCTGGCAGTGGTCAGCCAGGAAATCGTGTGGCTGGCCAACCCGGATATCCGCGCGAGCAAACCGTCGGATGATGCCGAACCGCTGAGCTTCGACCAGGTGATCGCCGCCATCAGGCGCGACGAGCCCAAGGCAATCGTGCGATCGATCATCCGTCCCGATGAATCACACTTTGCCCTGACCGTCGGCCTCAGCTACCCCGATGGCCGCACGGTTGAGGCCTACGCCAACCCTTATACCGGCGCCATCCAGGGCATCAGTCCGTCGTTCAACTTCCAGCAATTCACCCGCGCCCTTCACGGCTGGTGGCTGGTGCCGTTCACCAATGGCTACAGTTGGGGCTGGTACCTGGTGTCGCTGCTCGGTCTGCCGCTGCTGGCATCGCTGGTCACCGGGTTGGTTGTGTACAAGCGCTTCTGGAAAGGCTTCCTGCGTCCGACCCTGCGCATCCGCCACGGCGCGCGCATTTTCTGGGGCGACTTTCACCGTCTGAGCGGGATCTGGTCGATCTGGTTCATCGCCGTGATTTCCATCACCGGTACCTGGTTCCTGATCCAGGCGATTCTGGGCGACAACCAGATTTCCATCTCCAGCGAGCCCATCGTGCCGGTGATAGCCCGCGACAAGGTGCCGTTGTCGGCCCCTGGCGTGCCGGCGCCCATGATTGCGCTGGACGAGGCAATCGAAATCGCCACCCAGCGCATTCCCGGGCTGGACGCCACCTTCGCCTTCCTGCCGCTCAATGCCTACAGCCATCTGCAGATCGGCGGCCGGGGCTGGTACCCGTTGATGTTCCAGACCGCGCAACTGAACCCCTATAACGGTGAAATCGCCGTGTCGCACCTGTTGTCCGACCGCAGCACGCTGGAGTTCGTCACCGAATCCATGCGTCCACTGCACACCGGTGATTTTGGCGGGCTGTGGATCAAGCTGATCTGGGCCTTCTTCGGCCTGGTGCTGAGCATGATGGTATTGAGCGGCCTGTTGATCTGGACCAAGCGCACGGCGCTGGCCACGCTCAATGCCCTCAAGCGCGAAGCCAAAGTTCAGCGGGCGCCGATTGCGAAACTGGCCGAGACCTCGGAGGCCCACTCATGAGCAAGGTTGCCGCTGTACCGGCGTCGCCACTGCGCGCCTTCTGGCGCAAATGGCGCTTTCATATCAATGTCCTGCTGCTGTTGATCCCCCTGGGTTTCATGCCCAAATACTTTGCCGACGCCGCGCTGTTTCGCGGTGACACCGGCCTGGGCGAGCGGGTGGCCGGCCAGGTGCAGGTCGGGCCCTGGAGCCTGACCCTCGCTGAATTTCGCAACGAAGGTCCAAGCCCCGACCCGGCCGGCCCGATGAAGTTTTTCAACGCCGCCCTGTGCGACAGCTGCACCGAACAGGTCAAGGCCACCTACCTGCGTATCGGCAAACCCCGCAGCCTGCGTGCCGCCGGGGTGATCTTCTTCGGTACGCCGTATCGCATGGGCGCCGCCCTGCCCGTGCCGGAACGCACGCCGGCCGACGCCGAACTGTGGGTCACCATGGAAGGCTGGGACGGCACGATGCACCAGGGTTCCATACCGCTGAGCCAGGCCTCGCCTGCCACCATTGCCTGGCTGAACAAGCAAGGAGTCAAACCATGAACATGATGCGCCTGACCCGAGTCGCCGCAGCCCTGCTGCTGTGCGCCGGCCTCAGTACCCCAGCGCTGGCCCACAACCCGATGTGCGAATGCAAGGAAATCCCCGGCGAGCAGATCCAGTGCAAGGGCGGCTTTTCCGACGGCAGTGGCGCACCCGGCGTGACCCTCGACGTGATCGGCTACGACGAGACCATCCTGGTGCCAGGCAAGCTTGGCGAGGATTCGACCCTGACCTTCAAGAAGCCTTCGGCCGAGTTCTACGTGCTGTTCGATGCGGGCCCTGGCCATGTGGTGGAAATTGACCAAGCGGATATCCAGCCGCAATGAGTACCCCACAGGTTGTACGCCCTGCCGGGGCCGGCCACGAAACCCTCTACGTGTTGCTGCTGTGCCTGATCATCCTCGCGGTAGCGGGCAGCGTGGTGGCGTTGCACGGTGAATCCCGAGAAGTGGCCGCCGTGCCCAGCCATCAGTTGGACGCCCGCCGCGATCTGAGCGCCGCCGAGCAAGGCATCTACGCCGACCTGCGGGTGACGCTGGACGAAATCCATCTGCTACGGCAGGAACAAAACGCGCTGCCAACGCCTGAGCAACTGGCCGCAGAAGGGTTCGCGCCATTTGCCCAGGACGCCAGCTCGGTCAGCCGTGGCGACCACCGCTGGCAATTGCTGGCGCCGGCGACCTACCTGGGCCTGAGCCAGGCACCGGCCACCAGCGGTTCACTGCTGATGCGCGTGCAGGGCAGCGAGCCGGATATCTGGCTCAACCGCAGCGCCCATGTCGCCGCCCCCTCCGACCTTACTGACCAGGCACTGATCGCCGCCGGCTGGCGGCAGGTAGTCGCGCAATTCGATGCCGGCGTCACCCGCCAGCACCGTCACTGAACGAGAAGACCGATTGCTTATGTCTATTTCATCTCCCCTGTTGCGCCTGTTACTGGTTGGCCTGCTCAGCCTGCTACTGGCTCCCCTCGCCAACGCCGAGGCGGCCAAACGCCTGCGCATCGGTATCACCCTGCACCCTTATTACAGCTACGTGGCCAACATTGTCGGCGACAAGGCCGACGTGGTGCCGTTGATCCCGGCCGGCTTCAACCCCCACGCCTACGAACCGCGCGCCGAAGACATCAAACGCATCGGCACCCTCGACGTGATCGTGCTCAACGGCGTCGGCCATGACGACTTCGCCGACCGCATGATCGCCACCAGCGAGCGCCCGGACATCCCCGTGATCGAAGCCAACGCCAACGTGCCACTGCTGGCCGCCACCGGCAATGCCGCGCGCGGTGCGGGCAAAGTGGTCAACCCGCACACGTTCCTGTCGATCAGCGCGTCGATAGCCCAGGTCAACAACATTGCCCGCGAGCTGGGCAAGCTCGACCCGGACAACGCCAGTGCCTACACCCGCAACGCCCGCGCCTACGGCAAGCGCCTGCGCCAGATGCGCGCCGACGCTCTGGCCAAGCTCACCCGCGCGCCCAACCCGGACTTGCGCGTGGCCACTGTGCACGCAGCCTACGACTACCTGCTGCGCGAGTTCGGCCTGGAAGTCACCGCCGTGGTCGAACCGGCCCATGGGATCGAACCGAGCCCCAGCCAGTTGAAGAAGACCATCGATGAGCTGCGTGCACTGGACGTGAAAGTGATCTTCTCGGAGATGGATTTCCCGTCTACCTATGTCGACACCATCCAGCGTGAGTCAGGCGTAACGCTGTACCCGCTGTCGCACATTTCCTACGGTGACTACAGCGCCGAAAAGTATGAAGTGGAAATGACCGGCAACCTCAACACGGTCGTGCGCGCAATTCAGGAGTCGGGGGCATGACGGCGGCTGAACACCTCAACCTCGCCAGCGTCGGCCCGACCATCGACTTCGACAAGGTGTCTCTCACCCTGGGCCGCACGCTGATTCTGGACAGCGTGGGTTTCCAGGTACAGCCAGGCAGCATCCATGCCCTGGTGGGCCCCAACGGCGGCGGCAAAAGCTCGTTGATCAAGACCCTGCTGGGGCAGACGCCGCACCAGGGCCGCTTGAGCCTGACATGGCCGCACAGCCCCGGCACCATCGGCTATGTGCCCCAGGCGCTGGAATTCGACCGTGGCCTGCCGATGACGGTGGACGATTTCATGGCCGCCATGTGCCAGCGCCGTCCGGCATTTCTCGGCCTGTCGCGGCATTACGCGGCAGCGATTGGCGAGGCGCTGGCACGTGTCGGCATGCAGGACAAACGCAAGCGCCGCATGGGCGCGCTGTCCGGTGGTGAACGCCAACGCGTCCTGCTGGCCCAGGGCCTGATCCCGGCCCCGCATTTGCTGGTGCTGGACGAACCGATGTCGGCCCTCGATGAGGCGGGTATCCAGGTGTTCGAGCGATTGCTGCACGACTGGCGCGCGTCCGGCATCACCGTGCTGTGGATCGAGCACGACCTGGAAGCCGTTGGCCGCCTGGCAGACCGCGTCACCGGCCTGAACCGCCGCGTGCTGTTCGACGCCACCCCTAAAGAAGCACTCACCCCGGATCGCCTGCTGACCCTGTTCTCCACCCACCCTCGGAGCCCGGCGCAATGAGTTATGAAGCGTTTCGCCTGATGGTCCAGGGCTGGGCCTCGTCTGGTTATTTGCCAGAAGCACTGGCCTACGGTTTTGTGGTCAACGCCCTGCTCGCCGGCCTGCTGATCGGTCCGGTGCTGGGCGGCCTGGGCACGCTGGTGGTGGTCAAGCGCTTTGCGTTTTTCTCCGAGGCGGTCGGTCACGCCGCGCTGACCGGCGTGGCCGTGGGCATCCTGCTCGGCGAGCCCTACACCGGCCCCTATGGCAGCCTGTTCGGCTACTGCCTGTTGTTCGGCATCCTGCTCAACTACCTGCGCAACCGCACCGGTCTGGCGCCGGACACCTTGATCGGCGTGTTCCTGTCGGTGTCCCTGGCGCTGGGGGCGAGCCTGCTGCTGATCCTGGCCGGCAAAATCAACGTGCACATCCTCGAGAACGTGCTGTTCGGCTCGGTGCTGACCGTCAACGGCAATGATCTGCTGGTGCTGGCGATTGTCGGTGCGCTGGTGATGGCCCTCGCGTTGCCGCTGTACAACCGCATCATGCTGGCCAGCTTCAACCCGCAGCTGGCGGCGGTGCGCGGGGTGGCGGTGAAGACCCTGGACTACCTGTTCGTGATTCTGGTGACGCTGATCACCGTGGCGGCGGTCAAGGTGATCGGTGCCATTCTGGTGGGTGCTCTGCTGGTGATTCCGGCGGCGGCGGCGCGCCTGTTGAGCCAATCGCTCAAGGGTTTTTTCTGGATCTCGGTGCTGATCGCCACCGTCAGTACCCTGTGCGGCATTCTGCTGCCAATCATCTTCGACCTGCCTGTTCCGTCCGGCGCCGCGATCATACTGGTAGCCGGCATCGCTTTCGCCGTGGCCGCCATCGCGCGCGGCACCGTGCCCAGCCTCAAAGGGAATCTTGGATAATGCGCCCTGTATGTCGCCCATTGGCCCTGGCCATCGCTTGCTTGCTCAGTACACCGGCGCTGGCTGTGGTGGATGGTTTCCACACAAAGGATTTCGTCGCCAATCACGGGCTCGGCCATGCCGCGCTGATCAAGGCCAAATCCGTCAAGCCGATCAAGGTGCTGGCTTCGCTGCCCATCACCTACGGCCTGGCCGAGATGCTGCTCAACGGCACCGATGTGCTATTGGAACGCGCCGCGCCGGCCAACCTGCCCGGCTCGCGGCAGGTGTCCTACTTCACCGGGCGCGGCGCCCAGGCGCTGGGCACCCTTGCCCAGGACGCCGACGCGGCCATCGGGCTGCGCTCACTGTGGCCGGACGACCCGCTTTATCCAGTGGCGCGCCGCAGCAACATCCGCATCGTTGAGGTCGATGCAGCGCGCCCGGTGGATGGAGGCTTGCCGGGCATCGCCCTGCAGCCAGGCGCCGCCGATGGGCTGAACAGCCAGCCGTGGCAGTCCAGCAACAACATGGGACGCATGGCCGATGTGATGGCCGCCGACCTCAGTCGCCTGGCGCCCGGCGCCAAGGTGAAGATCGACGCCAATCTGGCCGCACTCAAACACCGCCTGCTCAACCTCAGCGCCGACAGCGAGGCACGGCTGGCCAAGGCGGACAACCTGAGCGTGGTGAGCCTGAGCGATCACTTCGCTTATCTGGTCAGCAGCCTGAACCTGGAAGCATTGCGCAAAGACGCCCGCCCTGACGCCCAGTGGACGCCCGAGGATTTGCAAAAGCTCAGTGCTGAGCTGAAGGAAAACGATGTGGCGGTGGTGCTGCATCATCGCCAGCCGAGTGAGGCGGTGAAGGCAGCCATCACCGAAGGCGGAGCGAAGCTGCTGGTGCTTAACGTCGACGGTGCCGACCCGGTGGCAGAGCTGGAAACCAACGTGGATCAGGTGATCAAGGCCCTCGCCACTGACTGACACTCAGCCTGTGGGAGCATCCCCCCTCCCACACGTTGTTTCTCACACCACATCAACCCCGACATGAATCGCATCATGTCGCCAGAACTCCAGGTCGCAGTCGATCAACCGCTGGTGCTGGTCATAATTGACCCGCGCAATCCGCAAGCCCGGGCTACCCGCCGACACGCGCAATGCAGCGGCGGCCTCGACCGGCAGTGAGGTCGGCACAATCTCGAAGCGCACGCGACCGTAATGCAGGTCGTAAATGCGCGCATACAACTCGGTCATCGATTGATTCAGGTCGCACTCAAGAATCCCCGGAAAGTACTGCGGGTTCAGGTAGTGCTCCACGTACAGCACCAGCCGGCCATCGATCCGCCGACTGCGGCAAATCTGGATCACGCTGGACAACGCCGGCAATTGCAACCACGCGCACACCGCCGCCGATGCCGGTTGCAGCCGTGCGCAAATCACTTCGGTGGAGGCTACCCGCCCCTGCTCGGCCACCATCGCGTGAAAGTGGCTGCGCTGTATGAGGTTGTAGGCCAATCGTGGCGGCGAGACAAACCAGCCACGGCGCTCCTCGCGGTAAATCTGCCCTTGCGCCTCCAGTTGCAACAAGGCTTCGCGCACCGTGATGCGCGTGGTGCCGAACAGCTCGCTGAGCTTGCGCTCGGCCGGCAGTTTGCTCGCCGGCGCCAGCAGCCCGTGGTTGATCTGCTCCTGCAGCGCCAGGCCAATGGAGGTTACCGCCTTGATTGCCTCATCCCGCATCAACGTTACCTATCTGGACTAGACCAGCACCATTGGAGGGCACAAAACCCTGCATAACCGCTCCTGTTTCTTGCCGTGTCAGCCTAGGCAGTACAGATGACCGACAGATGACAGCCGCTGCCCGACTCACGCAAAAACCTTGCAATACATCGGCCAAGTCCCTGGCCTGCGGGCACTTGAGCATGGTCTACGCTAAGTCAGCGCCAGACGACATTGGCGTTTCAAAAACGACATCGACACGAAACTGTCATCCACCGCGTCTAGATTGGCTCAGGTATTGCTCTGACCTAGACCAACAACACAGCCCGCTAAAACGCCGCGTTGAAAACGCCCAAAGGAGCTTCGGATGAAACAGCTTTTCCTGGCATCACTGTTAGGCTCGACCATTGCCCTGTGCACTACCGCCATGGCCGCTGATACCGATTTGAAAACCCTTGAAGCGGCCGCCAGGAGTGAAGGCGCCGTCAACAGCCTCGGCATGCCCGACGATTGGGCCAACTGGGGAGGCATCTGGGCGGACATGACCCGGCTCTACGGCCTAAAACACATCGACACCGACATGAGCTCGGCCCAGGAAATTGCCAAGTTCAAAGCCGAAAAAGACAACGCCAGCGGGGATATCGGCGACGTGGGCGCAGCCTTCGGTCCGCTCGCGGTCAAGCAGGGCGTGACGCAGCCGTACAAGCCGTCCAACTGGGCTTCGATACCGGATTGGGCGAAGGACAAGGACGGTCACTGGGCTTTGGCCTACACCGGCACCATCGCGTTTGTCGTCAACAAAAAACTGCTGCACGGCTCCGAAGTGCCGACCCGTTGGTCAGACCTGCAAACCGGCAAGTACAAGGTGTCGGTGGGTGACGTGAGCACGGCGGCCCAGGCCTCCAACGCCGTACTGGCCGCTGCCATCGCCAACAAGGGCGATGAAAAGAACATCGCACCCGGCCTGCAGTTCTTCACCAAGATTGCCCAGCAAGGTCGCCTGTCACTGTCCAACCCGACCATCGCCACCATGGAAAAGGGCGAAGTCGAAGTGGGCATCGTCTGGGACTTCAACGGTCTGAGCTACAAAGCCAAGATGGCCAACCCGGATGACTACGTGGTGCTGATCCCGTCGGACGGCTCGGTGAAGTCCGGCTACACCACCATCATCAACAAATACGCCAAGCACCCCAACGCCGCCAAGCTGACCCGCGAATACGTGTTCAGCGATGCCGGCCAACTGGCCCTGGCCAAGGGTAATGCGCGTCCGATCCGTGCCGAAACAGACCTGAAACTGCCGGCCGACATCGCCAAGAACCTGGTCCCTGCCGAGCAGTACACCAAGGCCAACCCGCAGCCGATCAAGGACGCGGATGCCTGGGAAGCAACCTCCAAGAAGCTGCCGCAACTGTGGAACGAGCAGGTCATCGTAGAGATGAAGTAATCGCAGTTTCTGCCAGAAATACAGCCAGTGTGGGAGCTGGCTTGCCTGCTCCCACAGTTGATCCAGCTTCAATTCAGTATCGAGTCAACCCCTCTGTTGCGGAGCGCCAGCCCCCATGAAGCACACTGTCATCCTTGTCGTGCTCGACGGCCTGAACTTCGAGGTTGCGAGACACGCCATGGGACACTTGCAGGCCTATGTCGGCGCAGGACGCGCAGCCCTCTACACAGTGGAATGTGAACTGCCCGCCCTGTCCCGCCCGCTGTATGAATGCATCCTCACCGGTGTGCCGCCGATCCAGAGCGGCATCGTGCACAACCAGGTCGCGCGCCTGTCCAACCAGCGCAGCATTTTCCACTATGCCACCGACGCCGGCCTGACCACGGCTGCGGCGGCTTATCACTGGATCAGCGAACTGTATAACCGCACGCCCTTCCTCGCCGCCCGCGACCGCCACACCGATGACGAGACGCTGGCGATCCAGCACGGGCATTTCTACTGGAATGACCACTACCCCGATTCCCACCTGTTCGCCGACGCCGAGAGCCTGCGGCTCAAGCACACACCGGACTTTCTGCTGATACACCCGATGAACATCGACGACGCCGGCCACAAGCACGGCCTCGACACCGCGCAATACCGCAACAGCGCGCGCTCGGCCGACATCATCCTGGCCGATTATCTGCAAGGCTGGCTCGACGCGGGCTACCAGGTGCTGGTCACCGCCGATCACGGCATGAACAATGACCGTTCCCACAACGGCCTGCTGCCGGAAGAGCGCGAAGTGCCGCTGTTTGTCCTCGGCAATGCCTTCAGCCTCAACCCTGACGCTGCGCCAAAGCAGACCGAACTGTGCGGCACGGTCTGCGAACTGCTCGGCGTGCCCCACGACAAACCGGTGTGCCGGGAGTTGCTCACGTGAACTCAATGACCCGCGGCAAATGGCTGGCCCTGCTCTGCCTGGTGCCCTTCGCGTTGTTCTTCATGGTGTTTGAGATCGCCCCACTGGTGTGGGTGCTGATCAACAGCGTGCAAACCGAAGACGCCGGCTGGAGCCTGGAAAATTTCACACGGATCTTCAGCTCGAAGTTTTACTTGCAAGCGATCCAGCTCAGCCTGGAAATCAGCTTCTACTCCAGCGTGTTCGGCATCCTCATCGCCACCCTGGGCAGCTACTCGTTGCGCCGGGTGGACTCGCCGCTGCGCAACTTCGTCACCGCCTTCACCAATATGACCAGCAACTTCGCCGGCGTGCCCCTGGCCTTCGCGTTCATCATCCTGCTCGGTTTCAACGGCAGCATCACCATCATGCTCAAGCAGGCCGGGATCATTCAGGATTTCAACCTCTACTCCAAGACCGGCCTGATCATCCTCTATACCTACTTCCAGATTCCCCTGGGCGTGCTGCTGCTGTACCCGGCCTTCGATGCATTGCGCGAAGACTGGCGTGAATCGGCGGCGCTGCTGGGGGCCAATGGCTGGCAGTTCTGGCGGCATATCGGCCTGCCGGTGCTCACGCCCGCGCTGCTCGGCACCTTCGTGATCCTGCTGGCCAACGCCCTCGGTGCATACGCCACGGTCTACGCGCTGACCACTGGCAACTTCAACGTGCTGCCCATCCGCATTGCAGGCCTGGTGTCCGGTGATGTTTCACTCGACCCGAACATGGCCAGTGCCCTGGCCGTGGTGCTGGTGGCACTGATGACCGTGGTCACGGCGGTCCATCAACTGCTGCTCAAGAGGAGCTACCATGTCTCGCGCTGAAGCCGGCCCGGCCTCCCTCTACCACCGCGCAGTGGTGTATCTGCTGTTTGCGATCCTGGTGCTGCCGCTGCTCGGCACCTTTGTCTACTCCATTGCCAGCAGTTGGTCGGCAACCATCCTGCCAGCCGGCTTTACCCTGAAATGGTACGTGCAACTGTGGAGTGACCCGCGCTTTCTGATGGCCTTCGGGCAGTCGCTGCTGGTGTGCGTGGGCGCGCTGGTGCTGTCGGTGGTGCTGATTCTGCCGCTGCTGTTTGTGGTGCACTACCACTTCCCACGGCTCGATGCGCTGATGAACATTCTGATCCTGCTGCCCTTCGCGGTGCCGCCGGTGGTGTCGTCGGTGGGGCTGTTGCAACTCTACGGCTCCGGGCCGCTGGCGATGGTGGGCACGCCGTGGATCCTGATCGGCTGCTACTTCACCGTGGCGCTGCCGTTCATGTACCGCGCGATCACCAACAACCTGCAGGCCATCAACCTGCGCGACCTGATGGACGCCTCGCAACTGCTCGGCGCCAGTACCTGGCAGGCGGCGATCCTGGTGGTGCTGCCCAACCTGCGCAAGGGCCTGATGGTGGCGCTGCTGCTGTCGTTCTCGTTCCTGTTTGGCGAGTTCGTGTTCGCCAATATCCTCGTCGGCACTCAATACGAGACCCTGCAGGTGTACCTGAACAACATGCGCAACAGCAGCGGCCACTTCACCAGCGCCATCGTCATTTCCTACTTTTTCTTTGTGCTGGTGCTCACCTGGGCCGCCAATATCTTGAACAAGGACAAAAGCCAATGAGCTTCGTCAGCGTCCAACATCTGCAAAAAGGCTATTCCGGTACGCCGGTGTTCAGCGACATCAGCTGCGACATCGCCAAGGGTGAATTCGTCACCCTGCTGGGTCCTTCCGGCTGCGGCAAATCCACCCTGCTGCGCTGCATCGCCGGCCTGACCTCGGTGGACAGTGGGAAAATCCTGCTGGATGGCCAGGACATCGTCCCGCTGAGCCCGCAGAAACGTCACATCGGCATGGTGTTCCAGAGCTACGCGCTGTTCCCCAACATGACCGTGGAACAGAACGTCGCGTTCGGCCTGCGCATGCAGAAGGTCAACGCCGACGACAGCCACCGGCGCGTGCAGGACGTGCTGCAACTGGTGGAGCTGCGCGATTTTGCCGGGCGCTACCCGCATCAGTTGTCCGGCGGCCAGTGCCAGCGCGTTGCTCTGGCCCGCTCACTGGTCACCCGTCCGCGCCTGTTGCTGCTGGACGAGCCGCTGTCGGCACTGGATGCGCGGATTCGCAAGCACCTGCGCGAACAGATCCGCCAGATCCAGCGCGAACTGGGGCTGACCACAATTTTCGTGACCCACGACCAGGAGGAAGCGCTGACCATGTCCGACCGCATCTTCTTGATGAACCAGGGCAGGATTGTGCAGAGCGGCGACGCCGAGACTCTCTACACCGCGCCGGTCGATGCCTTTGCCGCCGGCTTCATCGGCAACTACAACCTGCTCGACGCAGGCAAAGCCAGTCAGCTGTTGCAGCGGCCGATCCACGGGCGCATCGCGATCCGCCCGGAGGCCATCGAACTGAGCCGCAGCGGCGAACTCGACGCACTGGTGCGCAGCCACAGCCTGCTGGGCAACGTCATCCGTTACCGCATCGAAGCACGCGGCGTGGAGCTGGTGGTGGACGTGCTCAACCGCTCGGCCCACGACCTGTACCCGGACGGTCAGCGCCTGGCACTTTCCATCGACCCCGCCGCGCTGTGTGAAGTAGCCTGACCGGCACTGACTGACGAAAGAGAGAGCATTACGGATGGCATTGGTAATTTTTGATCTGGATGACACCCTGATCCACGGCGACTGCGCCACCCTGTGGAGCGAGCAGATGGGCCGCCTGGGCTGGGTCGACCCCGAGTCATTCATGCGTCGGAACACCGAGCTGATGGACGCCTACAGCCGTGGCGAGTTGCGCATGGAAGACTTCATGGACTTCAGCCTGGAGCCGATGATCGGGCGCACTTCGGCTGAAATCGAACACCTGGTCGAACCCTGGGTCGAGGACGTGATCGAGCCGCTGATCTACAGCGACGCGACCAAAACCATCGCCCGCCACCGTGCGAACGGCGACCGGATTCTGGTGATATCCGCGTCGGGCACGCATTTGGTTACGCCGATTGCGGCGCGTATCGGCATTGATGAAGTGCTGGGGATTGAGCTGGACGTGAGCCATGGCGTGTACAGCGGCCAGACCCTGGGGGTGCTGACCTATCGCGAAGGCAAGATCACACGATTGATGCAATGGCTCGAACAGACAGGTGAAACGCTGGAAGGTGCGTACTTCTATTCGGACTCGCGCAATGACCTGCCGCTGCTGCTGAAGGTCGATCACCCGCAGGTGGTGAACCCTGATCCGGTATTGCGTGCCCACGCCGAACAGGCCGGCTGGCCGATCCATCACTGGGTCTGACATTAAGCAAATGTGGGAGGAGCAAGCCCCCTCCCACACTCCCAGCATTTCAATCCGGGATCGGGTCGGGCGCCATTGGATCTGGCCTACACAGGGTGTAGGACCGGGTTGTTCCAAGCCCCCACATCACCGTCAACGCCTTGCAATGCTCTCACAGTGCCTCCATAGTGAGTCCGGACTGAGCCCGTAGCAGTAGCGCCGGGCTTTTTGCATTATGCGACCGGACCATATGGAACCGGCTCCCTCAAAGACGGCCTAATATGCGTTATCAATTGCCCCCGCGTCGAATCAGCATGAAGCATCTGTTCCCCAGCACCGCCCTCGCTCTTTTCATTGGTCTCGGCCTCGCGTCGATGTCGACCAATACGTTCGCAGCCAACAGCTGGGACAACCTTCAGCCTGATCGCGATGAGGTGATTGCCAGCCTTAACGTCGTCGAGTTGCTCAAGCGTCATCACTACAGCAAGCCGCCGCTGGACGACGCGCGCTCGGTGATCATCTACGACAGCTACCTCAAGCTGCTGGATCCGTCGCGCAGCTATTTCCTGGCCAGCGATATCGCTGAGTTCGACAAGTGGAAGACGCAGTTCGACGACTTCCTCAAGAGCGGCGACCTGCAGCCCGGCTTCACCATCTACAAGCGCTACCTGGACCGCGTCAAAGCGCGTCTGGACTTCGCCCTCGGTGAGCTGAACAAGGGCGTCGACAAGCTCGACTTCACCCAGAAGGAAACCCTTCTGGTGGACCGCAAGGACGCCCCTTGGCTGACCAGCACCGCTGCTCTGGACGACCTGTGGCGCAAACGCGTCAAGGACGAAGTGCTGCGCCTGAAGATCGCTGGCAAAGAACCCAAGGCCATTCAGGAGCTGCTGACCAAGCGCTACAAGAATCAGCTGGCACGTCTGGACCAGACCCGTGCCGAAGATATCTTCCAGGCTTACATCAACACCTTCGCGATGTCCTACGACCCGCACACCAATTATCTGTCGCCGGATAACGCGGAAAATTTCGATATCAACATGAGTCTATCGCTGGAAGGCATCGGTGCCGTCCTGCAAAGCGACAATGACCAGGTCAAGATCGTGCGTCTGGTGCCGGCAGGTCCGGCGGACAAGACCAAGCAGGTCGCCCCGGCGGACAAGATCATCGGCGTGGCCCAGGCTGACAAAGAGATGGTCGACGTGGTCGGCTGGCGTCTGGACGAAGTGGTCAAGCTGATCCGTGGCCCCAAGGGCAGCGTAGTGCGCCTGGAAGTGATTCCGCACACCAACGCACCGAACGACCAGACCAGCAAGATCGTGTCCATCACCCGTGAAGCGGTGAAGCTCGAAGACCAGGCCGTGCAGAAGAAAGTCCTCAACCTCAAGCAGGATGGCAAGGACTACAAGCTGGGCGTGATTGAAATCCCGGCCTTTTATCTCGACTTCAAGGCGTTCCGTGCCGGTGACCCGGACTACAAGTCCACCACCCGTGACGTGAAGAAAATCCTCACCGAACTGCAGAAAGAAAAAGTCGACGGCGTGGTCATTGACCTGCGCAACAACGGCGGCGGTTCCCTGCAGGAAGCCACCGAGCTGACCAGCCTGTTCATCGACAAGGGCCCAACCGTGCTCGTGCGCAATGCCGACGGCCGTGTCGACGTACTGGAAGACGAGAACCCGGGCGCCTTCTACAAAGGCCCGATGGCCTTGCTGGTCAACCGCCTCTCGGCCTCGGCCTCGGAGATTTTCGCCGGCGCCATGCAGGACTACCACCGTGCGTTGATCGTCGGCGGCCAGACCTTCGGCAAAGGCACCGTGCAGACCATCCAGCCGCTCAACCATGGCGAACTGAAGCTGACTCTGGCCAAGTTCTACCGGGTTTCCGGGCAGAGCACCCAGCATCAGGGCGTACTGCCGGACATTGATTTCCCGTCGATCATCGACACCAAGGAAATCGGCGAGAGCGCCCTGCCCGAGGCCATGCCGTGGGACACCATCCGTCCTGCGATCAAGCCCGCCTCGGACCCGTTCAAACCGTTCCTGGCGCAATTGAAGGCTGACCACGACACCCGCTCTGCCAAGGATGCCGAGTTCGTGTTCATCCGCGACAAGCTGGCCCTGGCCAAGAAGCTGATGGAAGAGAAAACCGTCAGCCTCAACGAAGTGGACCGTCGCAAGCAGCACGCCGATATCGAGAGCCAGCAACTGGCCCTGGAGAACGTGCGCCGCAAGGCCAAGGGCGAAGATCCGCTCAAGGAACTGAAGAAAGAAGACGAAGACGCGTTGCCGACCGAGGCGGAAAAAACCAAGCCGGAAGACGACGCTTACCTGGCCGAAACGGGCCGGATCCTGCTGGACTACCTGAAGATCACCAAACAGGTGGCCAAGCAGTAAAGGATGGCGATTTAAGATGATCGCTCCTCGGAGTGTCATCATATAGACATCATTCTGTCGTGAAATGAAGGACTGCATGCTCACCGCATGCGGTCCTTTTTTTTCGACCGAGATCGCCATGACCATGACCGAACAGCTGAATGCACTGGGCGCTATCCTGGCTCAAGGCAGTTTGCACAGCTTGTTCCAACCGATTGTCTGCCTCTCCGAACGGCGCATCCTCGGCTATGAAGCCTTGAGCCGTGGCCCGTCCAACAGCACGCTGCACTCCCCTGTTGCCCTGTTCGCCGTGGCCGGCCAAGCCGGACGCCTCAGCGAGCTGGAAATGGCCTGCCGATCAAGTGCATGCCGGCGCTTCAGCGAGCAGAAATTGCCGGGCAAGCTGTTCCTGAATATCTCACCGCACTCGCTGATGGAAACATCCCACCAGCCGGGGCGCACCCTGCAACTGTTGCGCGAGTTCGGTATCCCGCCAAGCCAGGTGGTGATCGAACTCACCGAACAGACGCCCACCGACGATTTCGAGCTGTTGCAGAAGGCGCTGCACCATTATCGCGACATGGGCTTTGCCATTGCGCTCGATGACCTCGGCGCCGGCTATTCCAGCCTGCGCCTGTGGTCTGAACTGCGCCCGGATTACGTGAAGATCGACCGGCACTTTATCGACGGCATTCACCAGGATGCGCTCAAGCGCGAGTTTGTCGGCTCGATATTGCAGATCGCCAGAGCGTCGCGTGCCCAGGTGATTGCCGAGGGCATCGAACTGCCGGAAGAATTGGCGGTGCTGACGGAAATGGGCGTCGACCTGGTGCAGGGCTACCTGCTGTGCCGGCCGCAGGAACATCCGCCGCAGGAAGCGCGCCTGATGCTGCCCAAGCCGGACACCGCCAACGTCGCCCTCAGTGAAGAGGCCGGCGACCTCAGCGCGCTGCTCAACGAGCAACCGGCCGTGCATCAGGACACCGCGACCGCACAGGTGCTGGAGGCCTTTCGCCGCCAGGCCAACCTCAACTCCCTGGCCGTGCTCAATGGGCTGGGTCACCCGGTTGGCATCGTGCACCGGCATTTGTTGTCGGATGCACTGCTCAAGCCATTTGCTACCGACCTGTTCGCACGCAAGCCGATCAGCCGGCTAATGAGCACGGACTTTCTGGCGGTGGAACTGAGCCAGTCGCTGCAGCAGGTCAGCCGCCTGCTCACCAGCCGCGCGCGGCAACGCATCGAAGAAGACTTCATCATCACCCTGAACGGCGACTACCTGGGCCTGGGTCGGGTGATCGATGTGCTCAAGCTGATCACCGAGCTGAAAATCCAGCAGGCACGGCACGCCAACCCGCTGACCCTGCTGCCGGGCAATGTACCGATCCAGCAATGCCTGACGCGGTTGCTGCATCAGCAGCGTGAATCAGTGATCTGCTACGTGGATATCGACAGCTTCAAGCCGTTCAACGATATCTACGGCTATGGGCGCGGGGATGAAGTGCTGCTGTGCCTGGCGCAGTGTCTCAACGACCGGGTCGACCCCAGCCGCGACTTTGTCGGGCATATCGGCGGCGATGATTTTTTGCTGGTGCTGGGCCCGCAGGACTGGCGCAAACGGCTCAATCAACTGCTGGATGACTTCCACACCCAGTGCCGGCGCTTTTACCGCGCCGAACATCTCGATGCCGGCTGCTTCGTGGCCCTCAACCGCCAGGGCGTGCGTCAGGAATTCGGGCTGTTGTCGCTGTCCATCGGCGTGGTGCACCTACATCCGCAGGCCTGTGCGCAACTGGATGCTAGCCGGTTGGCGGAACTGGCGTCCCAGGCCAAGCACCACGCCAAGGACGTGGCCGGCTACAGCATTCACGTGATCAACAGCCTGGACGCGCTGGCGCAGACGCCTCAGGCCTCGGCGGATTGCGGGTATTGATATTCGAATACCCGCACCACTTCCGACGCATGCCAGGAAGCAGCCGCCACGCCATCGGAGGGCCCGCTGAAACGCCCCAGGCGCTCGGCACACTCGAAAAACCCGGTGCGCGGCAGACGGCTGGCGCCCTGGCTGATCACGAGGGAACTGCGCAATGGCTGATCGGCCTTGGCGTCCAGGGCCGCCAAATGCTCAAGAGCGGCGGCCAGGGTCTGCATGGCCGGCGAGGGAAATTGCAGGCGCTCCAGCAGCGCACGGTAGGTGAGCAGGTGACGCTGGCGGCGCGCCTGATCAAGTTCGTTGAGTAACCCGTCCCAGTGCTGACGGCTGATACGCAGACTCACGACTCATCCCTCCAGCCGGCGACGCCCAATTCCCAGGCGAGGCTGCGGCGGATCGCGGCATCGGGCTGGCGCTCGCCGCTTTCGATCAAACCCAGGTAAGACGGGCTGATGCCCACGGTGCGCGCCAGGCTTTCAATGGCCAGGCCCTTGGCTGCGCGCAGCGCGCGCAGGTCGGCAAGTGGGCGCAGGTCCTGGGCGGCAGCGGCTTGAGGATTGGACGAAAGAGGTGCCGGGATGGGCTGCTGCAAACCGGCGGCTTTTAACAGCGCCTGGTACTGATCCCAAGGCAAGACCGCATATTCGGGCTCGCCATCGCGTGAAATAATCTGAATATCCATGACTGCCCCGTAGGATAACAACACTTACCAGGTAAGCACTTTCCTTAAGTACCTTCCCGGGAAGTGTAATCCTAACAGCCGTAAAGGTCGCCGGGGGATCACCGCTTCAGGCGTTTTTTTGCGGCTGTTCCCGGGCCAGCAGCTCAGCCGTCGCTGGAAGCCGCTCAACCACTGCGAGCTTTTCCGGACGCTGGGCGTCACGCCAGGCGCGAAAGGCGCTCAGTTCGCCGTCCAGGGTCTTCATGACCCAGGCCAGCACGGCAATGTCATCGAACATGCCGAACATCGGGATAAAGTCCGGGATCGCATCAATCGGGCTGAGAAAGTACATCAGCCCCGCCACCACCGAGATCAACGCCTTGGGGCTGATTGCGCGGTACTCGCCGCGCCAGTACGCCAGGCACAGGCCCTGCAGCAGTTTCAGGTCATCCTTGAGCTTGCCCAGGCGATTGCCCTGGCTTGAGCCTTTGGCGGCGACGGCAAACAACAGGGTGGGCAGACGACCACGGCCGAGCAGCCGCGCCGCGATGGGCAGGAAACGGGTGAAGTTGAACGGTGGTCTCATGTGTCACTCCAGTTCCGTGCGAATGAAAGGTTATCCACACAAATTGTGGATAACCTTGTGAACAGAGCCTTTTTTCGCGGCTCAAAGCCACGCCCCGCAAGGCTTGCAGTCAAATCGGGCGTTTTTTGCGCACATAAAAAACCCCAAGATTTCATTGACTTGGTGGTGATGTGCCGTTACCCACGCTTGGGTCTTACGTGTGACTGTGCGCCACGGCCCGGGTTCGATCGGATTTACCGCCGCGCCATTTTCCAAACGGCAGAAACAACAACGCCCCGTCGAAACGGGGCGTTGTGTGTTCAGACGCCGATTACTTCTTGGCGGCAGGTGCAGCAGGTGCGGCAGGCGCTTCAGCCTTGGCCGGGTCCTTGATGCCCAGCAGTTCCAGGTCGAATACCAGCACCGAGTTGGCCGGAATGGCCGGGCTCGGGCTCTGGGCGCCGTAGGCCAGGTCGGACGGGATGTACAGCTCGACCTTCTCGCCAACATGCATCAGTTGCAGGCCTTCGACCCAACCCGGGATCACGCCGCTGACCGGCAGGTCAATCGGGCTGCCGCGATCCACGGAGCTGTCAAAGGTGGTGCCGTTGGTGAGCTTGCCGGTGTAGTGCACAGTCACCACGTCGGTCGGCTTGGGCTGAGGGCCGTCGGCCTTCTTCACGACCTTGTACTGCAGGCCGGAAGCGGTGGTGACCACGCCGTCTTTCTTGGCGTTTTCTTCGAGGAATTTTTTGCCGGCGGTTGCCGACTCTTCGCTCATCTTGGTCATGCGTTCTTCAGCACGCTTTTGCAGGGCGGCAAACGCTTCAACCAGTTCGTCATCCTTCAGCTTCTGCTCTTTCTTGCCGACGGCATCTTCGATGCCCTGGGCTACGGCTTTGGAATCCAGGTCATCCATGCCTTCCTGGGCAAGACTCTTGCCCATGTTCAGGCCGATGCCGTAGGAAGCTTTCTGCGCCGGGGTTTTCAGCTCTACGCTGGTCTGCGAATCACAACCCGCAAGTACCAGGCTTACCAGGGCCACCGCCGCCGCCAACCGATGCTGTTTCATGCTATTTCCTTGTTCATGCGCCAATAGGGCATTTGAATAAAGTCGCGAGCTTATCAGCCGGCCACGACCAATGGCTACCGGCATGTGAGCGGGAAACGTCCGATAAGTTCACGTGTTTAAAAGCATTTTCATTCATGATGCAGACCCGCGAAGGATCGCGGACCACCCTGAAGCGCACTCATGGCCACTTGCCGCACCTTTGGCGTAGTGGCATAACAGCGCTACCGTTCGACAAGACCGAGACAAGGATAGCCCTCTTGCGCATTTTCTACCGTGCATTACTCCTGCTTCTTATCGCCCTGGGCCTGCTCCTGGCCGTGGTGCTCTACTACATCGTCAACCCCAGGCTGCCCGATTACGTGCCCGTGGAACAGGTGCGCTACCAGGACCAATGGAGCGCCGCCGACCGCCAGACCTACTACTTCACGCCCCAGGGCACCCAGGTCAAGGGCCTGCATTACGACTGGTTCACCGCCCTCGAACTGCCGTTCTCCGAACAGCGCTTTGCCGCCCCCGAGTACCTGGCACGCTTCGGCTTTCTGGTGGACCCCAAACAAGTGCCCACCGCGCAAAACCCCGGCAACCTGCCGGTCGGTTTCGCCCGCCATAAAAACGCCGACAGCAATGTTGAATACCTGGACATCACCTGCGCCGCCTGCCACACCGGCGAGCTGCATTTCAAAGGCCAGGCCCTGCGCATCGACGGCGGCTCGGCCCAGCACGTGTTGCCCTCCAGCGTGCCCACCCTGCGCGGCGGCAGTTTCGGCCAGGCCCTGGTGGCGAGCCTCGCGGCCACCTATTACAACCCATGGAAATTCGAACGCTTCGCCCGCCAAGTGCTGGGAGATCGCTACGAAGCCGAGCACGGCCCACTGCGCGAAGCCTTCAAAGCGTCCCTCAACCGCTTTATCAAGGTGGCCTGGAACGACACCCATCGCGGCCTCTACCCCACCCAGGAAGGCCCCGGCCGTACCGATGCATTCGGCCGCATCGCCAATGCCAGCTTTGGCGATGCGATTTCCCCGGACAACTATCGCATCGCCAATGCGCCTGTGGACTACCCGCAGCTGTGGGACATCTGGACCTTCGACTGGGTGCAATGGAACGGCTCGGCCCAACAACCCATGGCGCGCAATATCGGCGAAGCCCTGGGCGTCGGCGCCACCCTGGATTTTTTCGACAGCGCCGGCCAACCCCTGCAGGGCCAGGCCCGTTACCCGTCCAGCGTGCGCGTGCGGGACCTGCACCTGATCGAACAAACCCTGCAACGCCTCAAGCCACCCACCTGGCCGGAAGACCTGTTCGGCGCCATCGACAGACCGCTCGCCGCTCAGGGCCGCGCGCTCTTTGCCGAAAACTGCGCCGCCTGCCACGTGCCCACCGTCACCCAGGAACCGGGCCGGGCGGTGCAGCACCTGCAGATGCGCACGGTCGACTACATGGGCACCGACCCCACCGCCGCCACTAACATCGCCGATCAGCGCTACGACCTCAGCGCGCTGAAATGGGACGCCACGGAACTGGCCGCACTCAATGTGCAATTGCACCCCAAGTCGAGTGAACCGCTGGACCTGAAGAGCCTGTCGGTGGCCAAGGGCCTGGCTTACGTTACCGCCTACGTCGAAGACCACGCCTACCGCGCCGCCGGCGTCACCCCGGCCGAGCGCCCGACGCTGGATGGCTTCGATCAACCCATCGGCGTGCTCGAACTGCGCGTCTACAAGGCGCGGCCCCTGGACGGCGTGTGGGCCACCCCGCCGTTCCTGCACAACGGCTCAGTGCCCACGCTCTACCAACTGCTCTCGCCCCAGGACGAGCGCAGCACCACCTTCTATAAAGGCACCTTCAACTACGACCCGCGCCACCTGGGTTTTGAAACCGGTGCCTTCAAGAACGCTTTTCTGTTCGATACCCACATCACCGGCAACCACAACAGCGGCCACGAATTTCGTGACGGCAAGCGTGGCGAAGGCGTTATCGGCCGTGGCCTGCTGCCGCAGGAACGCTGGGCGCTGCTGGAATACCTGAAAGTGCTGGGCGGCCCGCTGGAGCAACAACTGCCATGATTATCCGATCGCAATACAACCAACGTTCGCTGCTCGCCCGCCTCTGGCTGCGCCTGGGCGCCTGGCTCGGCAAAACCCTGCTGTGGCTGGTGGGGCTGGGGCTGCTGGGCTGGCTGGCAGCGACCGGCTGGTACGCCTGGCAGCACAGCGGCCCGGTGTCACCAAACGAACAGATTCCGCCCGGCGAGGCGGCGATGACCCAGGGCATCATCCAGACCGCCGTGCGCATCGTCGACCAGCATCGCGAAGGCACACGCTACCTGCGCGACGCCCATGCCAAGGCCCATGGCTGCGTCAAGGCCGAAGTCAGCGTGCCGGCCGACCTCGACCCGGCCCTGCGCCAGGGCGTGTTCGCCGAGCCGGGCAAAACCTGGCAGGCACTGATGCGGCTGTCCAACGGTAACGCCTACCCGCAGTTCGACAGCATCCGCGACGCGCGCGGCATGGCCATCAAGCTGCTGGACGTGCCGGGCAAGCAACTGATGGCCGATCAGCAGACGCGCACGGAACAGGACTTCGTGATGTTCAGCCATCCGAATTTCTTTGTCAGCGACGTGGCCGAATACGCGCAGAATATCGGCGCCCAGGCAGACGGCAAAAAAGTCCAGGCGTTTTTCCCCAGCCTCGATCCGCGCAGTTGGCAGGTGCGACACCTGTTCATCGCCCTGGCAACCCTGGCCCCCGCGCCGGCGAGCCCCACGCAGACCACCTACTTCTCCGTTTCACCGTATAAATTCGGCGCGGCCAACGCCAAATTTCGTGTGGCGCCCGACCCGCAAAGTTGCCCGCAATACACCCTGCCCAAACAGAACGAGGACCTGCCGAACTTCCTGCGCAGCGCCCTCAATCAGCAGCTGTCCACCGACCGCGTGGCGGCCTGTTTCGTGTTGCAGATCCAGCGGCAGAACCCGCAGAAGTTCATGCCGATCGAGGACACCAGCATCGAGTGGAAGGAAAGCGACGCGCCCTACGAGACCGTGGCCAGGGTGCGGATTCCCGCGCAGGATTTCGACACCCCGGCGTTGAATCTGGCGTGCGACAACCAGTCGTTCAACCCCTGGTTCGGCGTGGAAGCCCACCGCCCCATCGGCGGCATCAACCGGCTGCGCAAAGCCGTGTATGAGGCCGTCAGCGATTACCGACATAGCCGCAACACTTCACCTTGACATCGGCGCCTGCCGCGCCGTGCGCAGCCACTGCTGAAAACTGCGCACCGCCGGCGGCGGGTTGCGATGCAGGGGCTGCATCAGGTGCAAGCGCCCCTGGCTGGGCAACGCATGGGGCAAGGCCATCTGCAGGCGGCCGGCGGCAAATTCGCCGTCCAGCAGGCTCTTCCAGCCGAGCGCCACGCCGTGCCCCATCACTGCCGACTGCATCACCAACTGATAGCTGTTGGTACGCAGCCCATGGCGCGGGGCGCAGTAGTCGGCGCCGAGGCCGGCAAACCAGTCGGTCCAGGTCAGCCAGTCATGGTGATGGTCTTCCACGATCAGCAAGGTGTGGGCGTGCAGCAAATGGTGCAGGTCGCGAATCGGACCGTGGCGCGCAAGGTAAGCGCCGCTGCACACGGCGATCACCTCTTCGCTGTCGAACACCGGCGAGAGCTCCAGGCCATGGGGCGCCGGCAGCTCGTCGAGGTGGTAGAACAGGCCCAGGTCGTACTCGCTCACATCCAGATGCTGCGGGCTTTCGCTGCACAGAATGCGGATCTCCAGATCAGGGTATTCGCGCTGAAAGTCCGGCAATAAACCCGCCAGCCAGATGGAGCTGATGGTGGGCGTGCTGGCCAGGGTCAGTTGGCGATCGGCGCCGCGACGGCGCAACTCGGCGGACTCGCGATCGAGTTCACGCAACAGGCGCTGCACGGTGCGAAAGTAGCGCACCCCGGCGGGGGTCAGACTCAGGCCCTGGGCCAACCGATAAAACAGGGGGCGGGCCAGGTCTTCTTCGAGGCGCTTGACCTGGCGGCTCACCGCGCTCTGGGTCAGGTTCAGTTCATGGGCGGCCTGGGTAAAGCTCAGATGACGCGCAGCCGCTTCGAAGGTCTGCAGGCAATTGAGCGGAGGAAGATCGACGTTTCGGCGCGGCATGGGCAGGTCCGTAAGCAGATGAGGCGGCAACTACGAGGCCAGGGTTCGCCCCGGCCCGCAGTCATCACGCAGGCATGCATCATGCCAGTTGCTCACTTACAGCGTGACCCTGGCCACGCGTTTGCTCCATTGCCGACGGTGTTCCAGCCGGCCATTTTCCCAGGCCGTCTGCTCGGCGTCGACGTAGAACCACTCGGCGTCGGCATGCACGCTCAACCGGCTTTCCACGTGCACCTCCCAATCGTCACGGCCGACGCGGTAATGCCATTCAATATCGGCACGCGTCGACAGCGGGTCCCAGGGCAAAGTGCGATAGCGCTCGGTGCAGCGCTGGTCCACCGCCAGACCATGGTCGGTAAACCGCACCGCGCCCAGGTCATCTTCGATCTTCACGCACACTTCGCCAGTGCCCACGTCTTCGATCAGGGTGCGTTTCGGCGCCGCGGCGCGCAGCACCTCCAGGGCCGCCGGCCGCGCCGATTGAGGCGCCTCGAACGGGCACGCCACCGCGTCGCCGCTGAACACCGGCAGTTGCAGGCGTTGCACAGCGGGCAGCAGGGTCAGGGTGGTCAGTTCGCGGCTCGGCCACAACAGCGGGAAACTGGCAGTGCTCAAGGCCAGGCGCAAACGGTAACCGGCCGGCAGGCGCATGCCGATGTGGTCCAGGCTCAGTTGCACGTCCATCGGTTCGCCCGGGACTACCGGGGTCACACGGGAAAAGTCTTCGCGAAGCGTGAGATTGAGCACGCCATAACTGATCTGTGTGACTTGCCCGTCCGGTGCCACAGCGTTAAGCCGTGCGACCAATTGCCCGCAGTCCGTGTCGCTGGCCAGGCGCAAGGTGAGTCGGGCATCGCCCAGCAACGCCAGAGGCTCGAGCAGCGGCGGCGAGTCGAAGCACAGCGACTGGGCGTCATCGCGGCGCTGGTCGGTCGGCCCGTCGGGGCCGAACCAGATGGCGCAATACTCGCCCTGGTGCAGGCCGGTGGTCAGCGGTGAACAGACGCTGCGCGGGGCTGCCAGTGCCTGCGCGCCAGCACTCAAGCCCTGTTCATCAAGGCAGAAATCCGTCCATTGCACTTGCGGGTCCGGCCAGCCTGCCGTCTGCACCCAGATGCCCGGCCGCTCGGCGTAACTGCCCTTCGGCGGCAGAATGTCCTGCAGGAAAAAGGCGCAGGCCGGGTCATCCATCACCCCGTTATCGATGCCCTTGAGCCAGTAATCCCACCAGCGTCTGGCCTCTTGCAGAAAACCCACGGCCGGGTTGGGCACGGCAAAATGCGGGTATTTATGGATCCACGGGCCGAGCATCGCCTTCTTCGGCCCCGGCAGGTGTTCCATCAGCCGCGACACGGTGTTGCGGTAGGCATCGCCCCATCCGCCCACCGCGTACACCGCCGCCTGGATCTGCGTGTAATCCTCACACACCGAGCCATGGCGCCAGTAGTCATCACGGGTCTGGTGTTGCAACCAGGTTTCGGCGAGCAATGGCATGGCGTCCAGACGTTGGTGCCACAGGGTTTTCCAGGCGTCGCCCACCAGCAAGGGGTCCGGCACCGCCGCGCTGAAGTTGAGCATGGTAGCGGCCCAGCCGAAGTTTTCCAGCAGCAGGTTGCCGCCCTTGTAATGGATGTCGTCGGCAAAGCGGTCATCGGTGGAGCACAGCGTGATGATCGCTTTCAGCGCCTGGGGCTGGCGCGCCGCGACCTGCAAGCCGTTGAAGCCGCCCCAGGAGATGCCCATCATGCCCACGTTGCCATCGCACCAGGGCTGCTGGCACAGCCAGTCGATCACCTCAAGGGCGTCTTCCTGCTCCTGCAACAGGTACTCGTCGGCCATCAACCCCTGGGACTCGCCGTTGCCGCGCATGTCAACGCGCACGCAGACATAGCCCTGCCCGGCCATCCATGGATGGGTCAACGCGTCGCGCACCGCCGTGCCGTCGCGCTTGCGATACGGCAGGTATTCGAGGATCGCCGGGAAGGCCTGCGCGTGGCCGGCGTCTTGCGGCATCCAGATGCGCGCGGCCAGTTGGGTGCCGTCTTTGAGCGGGATCAGGCAGTGCTCGATCTCGCGCACGGGGTAAGTAAATTCAGTGACGATTTCCATCAGTAACTCCAGCAACGGTTCAATCGATCAGCGCCCGAAATCCACCACAGGGCTGGCGCCGAGCAATGGCGTCTCGGGGCTTGGCTGCAGGCGTTTCACATCCAGCAATGCTGGATTTTTCAGCCAGAAGATCAGCGAGGTGCTGGCCAGCAGCACCAGAATCATGCCGGGCAGGCCGCCGAGGTTGGAGAGCATCTTCACCCCATCGATGCCGACAAACGCGACCATCACCCATGACACCGTGCCGATGATCAGGCCCCAGACGATCTTCAGCAGAGGGTTGCCGTCCAGGTCCGAGTCGGCAGTCACGCCCTTGCTGCACAGGTTGGCGATCACGTCGGTGCTGGAGTCTGCTGCCGTGACAAAGGAGATGAACGCCACAAACAGCAGGAACGCGATCATCAGGCCGCTGGCCGGCAACTGTTGGAACATCTGGTAGAGCACGTGCTCCACGCCCTGCTCGTTGAGCACGCGGTTGAGGCTGCCGTCGCCCAGCGCATCGAAGTAGAGGCTGGTGCCGGAGAAAATACAGATCCACAGTGCCGTGAACAGCGCCGGATAGAGCATGTTGATCTGGATGAACTCGCGCACCGTGTAGCCACGCCCGATCTTGCCCAGAAACAGCGCGCTCACCGGTGCCCAGGCAAACCAGACCGACCAGTAGAACACCGTCCAGCTCTGCGGCCAGCTGTCACCGCTGGCCGCGCCGGTGAACAGGCTGCGGCTGAAGAAGGTGTCGAGGTAGACGCCGAGTGACTCGACGCCAAGGCTGAACAGGTACAGGGTTGGCCCGCACAACAGCACGAACAGTCCCAGGGCGAGCATGATCCAGGTGTTGAACGACGACAGCATCACAATGCCGCGCTGCAAGCCGCTGGCCGCCGAGGCGACAAAGGTGATCACAATGAGCGCGATGATGATGGCCAGGCGCAACGGCGTGGTGTCGCCGCCGATGTACTGGCTCAGGCCGCCCGCCAGGGTCAGCGCGCCGGTGCCCAGGGACGAAGCCATGCCAGCCACCAGGGCGAACATCGCCAGGGTGTCGATCAGCCCGGCGTAACGCGTGACCCGTGTTGGGCCCAGCAGCGGCTCGAGCATGGCGCCGATGGAGAAACGACTGCGGCGGTTATGGAACACCAGCGCGAACACCAGCGAGGGCACCAGGTAAATGGCGTAGGGGGTGATTGTCCAGTGCAGGAACATCGTCGACATGGCAAAGCTTTTGGCCGCCGCACTGCCCACTTCGATCGCCAGGCTGGTGGGTGGGGCGTACAGGTGATAGAGCGGCTCGGCGGTGGTCCAGAACAGCACGCCCACCGCCAGCGTGGTGCACAGCGCCACCATGAACCAGCGCCATTTGCTCAACAACGGCCGCGCGTCTTCACCGCCGATACGCACCTTGCCCAGCGCGGAGCAATACACCACCGCCGTGAGCACCACCATGGCAAACGAGCCGGCGCTGAACAGCCATGAGAAGTTATTCAGGATCACGCCATTGAGCTGTTTGCTCACCGCCAGGAATGCTTGGAGGTCGATGTAGCTGGCGATCACCGCCGCCAGCAGGATCAGAAAGGTTGGCCAGAACACCAACGCACGCAGTGGATATTTCATCTGGAGCCATTCCCCTTGCCGACTGTTTTTATGTAGGAGAGCGGACACCGCAGCATCCTGCTGCCGGTGACTCGCCTGGAAGTCTTCGCGTGGGTCATAGCTAAACGTTTAAGCGGCGCGGGGCGCAATCAACCAATGGGCATGGGGGTATTCCGCCACGGCATGACGCACCCGCAGCGGTCAGGGCGAGCATGCCGTGCACGCTGGCAAGGCACAGTAAGGTCAAGTCGCAGGCGCAAAAGCCCCATCCACACAGGCATTTACCGGCGCCACCCTCTGGCGCCACGGCTGCGCTTGCTCCAGTTGCGCGGCCAGCGCCAGCAAGGTCGCGTCCTCGCCAAAACGCGCGGCAAAATGCGCGCCCATGGGCAGGCCGTTCGCGCTCCAGTACAGCGGCACCGACATCGCCGGTTGGCCGCTGGCATTGAACAAGGCGGTAAAGGGCGAGTAGCTGTGGAAGCGCTCGATCAGCTCGTCGAGGCGCAGGCTGTCGTCCTGCAGGTCCAGCTCGCCGATGGGCGCGGGCTCGCGGGTCAGGGTCGGGCTGAGGATCACGTCATGGTCGCGCATGAACAACGCCATTTGCCGGCCGAAGGCATGGATCCACTCCACGGCGGCGGCGTACTGCGCGCCGCTGACCGCGCCCTTGTCACGCAGAATGATGCGGGTGCGCGCCTCCAGCTCTCCAGGCTGCACCGGCGTGCCGCGCAACTGGCCGAGCAGGTCCAGGTAGTTGCGGGTGCTGGCACCGATGATGGTGAACACCTGGTCGAGAAACGCCGGCAACACCACCGGCAGCTGCGCAGGCGTTACCCGATGGCCCAGGGACTCGCACAATCGCGCGGCCTGGCGCACCGCCTCCAGGCTTTGGCTGGACGTCGGCCACGGCCCCACCTGCTCGACCAGCGCAATGCGCAACGGGCGTGGCGCCTGTTGCAGCGCCTGCGCATAAGACTGCGCCGCCATCGGCGCGGCGTAGGGTGCGCCCAACTCCATGCCGGCGGTGGCATCGAGCAACCCCGCACTGTCGCGCACCGACAGGGTGATGCAGTGGTGGGTGGACATGCCCGCCCACCCTTCCCCCACCATCGGCCCCGAGGGCAGCAAGCCACGGCTGGGCTTGAGCCCGAACACGCCGCAGCAGGAGGCCGGCACGCGCAGGGAACCACCGCCGTCGTTGCCATGGGCAAACGGCACCACCCGCGCCGCCACCAACGCCGCCGCACCGCCACTCGAGCCGCCGGCGCTGTGCCCCGTGTTCCAGGGGTTGCGGGTGGCGCCAAAGCGGTTCGACTCGGTGGAATACGAGGTGCCGAACTCCGGCGCCGTGGTGGTGCCGACGAACACGCAGCCGGCGCGACGCAGGCGCGTCACCACCTCGGCATCCATGTCCGCGCGGGCGTCGCCCAGGGCGAAAGAACCATTGGTCATGGCCGCGCCCGTCACCGGGGCGAACAGATCCTTGATCAAGGTGGGCACGCCGGCAAATACCCCTTGCGCGGCATCGGCGCCCAGTGCGGCCTCCCGCGCCTGCTCGTACAGGCGTTCGGCAACGGCGTTGAGCTGTGGCTCGACCTGCTCCAGACGCGCGATCACGGCCTCCACCAACTCCAACGGCTGCACCTCGCCACGCCGCACCCAAGCGGCCAGGCCGGTGGCGTCTTGCTCGTCGATCAACTGCTGAATATCACGCATACCCGCTACTCCCGATCCATTTCAGTGAAAAACCCGCATGCGGCTCAAGGCGCCGAACGTCGGTGCGCTACAGCCGCCATGCCCCACAGCAACGCCGCAACCACGCTGGCAACTGCCAACACTTGCAGGGCGTGGCGCAAATCGCCCGCCCAGGCCACCAGTGCCGCGACCACCAGCGGGCTGACAAACTGTCCCAGGTACATGCATGCGGTCAGCCCGCCCAGGCCGCGCCCACGGGTGCGCGGCGTAAGGGCCTGCATCACCGGCGCCATCACGTTCGGCACCAGCAGACCAGCGCCCAGGCCGTGAATCAGCATGGCCAGCGCCACCTCGCGGTAACTTTGCGCATGGTTGAGCAACCACAGCCCGGCCGCGAACAGCAGCAACAACACCGCGTTGGTCCCCGCCCCCTTCAGGGTGCGCAGCATCAGCGGCCAGGCCAGGGACCCGCCCAGGGTGGCGAGCAGGCTCAGGCCGGCGCAAAGTCCAATCAGCGTGCTGGACGTGACACCCATTTCCACCAGCACAACCGGCACCTGCACCGGCGCAATAAAGGTCAGCACCATGCCGCCGAAAATCAGCAGGTAACCCAGCACCACCGGCACCAGCGCCACCCGCTCAGGGCCTGGCGCCTGTGCCCCCGGCCGCTCACGGGTCGGTTCCCACAGCACGGTCAGCATCGCCGGCACCAACAGCAACGGCAGCAGGTACAACAGGAACGGCAAGCGCCAGGAATATTCGCCCAGCGCACCGCCCAGCACGAAGAACAGCGCGCCCACCAGGCCGATGGTGACCATCTGCCGATTGATGTAGCGCAGCCTTTCGCCGCCGTGCCAGTAATCGGCGATCAGTGCCGAACAGCAGGTCATCACCGCCGCTTCCGCCGCGCCGAACAGCAGGCGCACGATGACGATGGCGTGCAGGTCGCCGAGCAAGGCCGGCATCACACCCAACAACGCATAGAGCACGGTGGCGACCACCAGCAACGCCTTGCGCCCGACGCGGTCGGCCAGCCAGCCGGCCAGCGGCGCGCATAACGCAATGGCCAGCGCAGGCCCGGTCACGGCCAGGGGCACCAGCAAATCGGCATGGGCGGTGACCGGGCCGAACTCGGCGCCGAGCTTGGGCAGCACGGGCGCGATCATCACGGCGCCCATGATGGTCAGGCTGCTGCCGAGGATCAGCACGCGCCCTTCGCGGCGGCCATTGGCCTGGCGCGCGTCGCCGGATGAAACGGTTGAAACAGGACTGACAGTGCTCATGATCCGGCCCTCAAAAACTGTGGGAAACACGCAGGGCTACGGTGTAGCCCTCGGCGCGGTTGCGTGCATCGAACTCCTTGTAGAGGTGCAGCCACACGGGCGGCAGTCCTGGCGCGATGTAGCTGAGCGCCGGACCGAGGGCCATCACCCGCGCGCGGTTGCCGCGAGTCAGGTCAGGCGCATCGTCGTCGCTGAGCTGGCGGTAGTAATAGCCACCGATGCCCGCCGTCCAGGGGCCGAAGTGCTGACCCACGGCGAATTCATGGCGGTACTCCACGCCGTTGCGGTAATGGGTATCGGGGTTGCGCGTGTTGATGTCCAACTGCACGCTCGACGACAGCTCAAAGCCTGTGTCGCTGATATAAGTGGCGTTGACGGCCGGAGACACTGTCCAGTGATTGAGCCCCGGCGAGACCAGGCGTTTGCGCTCGTAGTCACCGGTCGGCGCCTGAATCTGCAACTGGGTGTTGATGAACAGGTTGGGTGACAGGCTCCACTGCAGGATCAGCGGAATGATCTGCGCATCGGCCAGCCGGAACGGGTCGGCCGACAGCTGCAACGGACCGTTGGGGGTGGGCACCTGCAGCGAGGCATCCATCCTGAAGAAGGGTACAACCGCGCCGAAACCGTATTGCGCGCCCAGCAGCTGGTAGTCCGTCATGCGCAGGTAAGCCAGGCCGATGGACAGCACGTCGAGCGATAAATGATTGTCCACCGCCCTGCCCTGACTGTTCCTTTGCACGTTGGCGCTATAGAACCCCGTGCGCAGGCCGAGGGTGCCGTTCGCCGTGGCGGGCGGCATCATGCCGGCGCCAAAGTCGTAGACCCCGACCGCCGTGGTCGGCGCGCCGTTTTCCGTGGCCTGTGCGCCGGCGCACAGCGCCAGCAGCCCCAGGCTGAAACCTGTGACGCGGCGCATGCTGCTTTTGTTGTTGTTCATCGAATGCCCCTCCCGACCCTTGGTGTGGGGGCATCCTATGCAGCGCACGGCGCAGCGGGTTAGCCGTTTTCAGCACAGTTAGCGGCGGTGCAGGGTCTGCGAGGGCGACTCGCCGAACAGGGTGCGGTAATCGCTGGCAAACCGGCTCAAGTGCCAGAATCCCCAACGCGCCGCCACCTGCTGAACGCCATGGACGGCGGCGTGCGCGCACAGCTCGCGACGCACCGCATTGAGGCGCAGCGCGCGCAGATAAGCCACCGGGTTGATGCCCAGGGTTTCCTGAAAACAGTACTGAAGCTTGCGGCGACTGGCGCCGATGTGATTGCACAGGTCGAGGATCGACAGCGGCTCATCCAGATGCCCCAAGGCATATTCCCTGGCGCGGTCCACCATACGCTTGCGCGCGGTCGGGCTGAGCGCTGCGGCCTGATCCGGCGCGATCAACTCGAGCAACTGCACCATCACCGCGTCGCGAATACCGTGGCGAACCGCTTCGTGGCGCAGCAGGCTGCCCGGCCCCTGATCGGCGGTGGCCAGGCCATCGAACAGCCTGGCCAGCTGCACCTGCATCGACGTCGCGGCCAAACGGTAACAGGTGGGAAGATCGGTAATTCGAAAACCCACGCCCTGGCGTTGCAACACACGTTCCAGGGCCTGAGCGTCGACGGCGACACTCAGCAGGTCGAGCTGCGCGGGAACGCGCAAATCCGGCAGGTGCTCGCCATGGGCCACCAACAAGTGCTGCTCCTGAAGCGGATGCCCGGCACAAAACAGCGGCCCACTCGGGCTGAGCGGCACGCTGAACGTGATCGCACCTTTCCACGCGCGGCCGCTCTTGAGCATCGACTGATTGGCGCGGTCGCGCACCAGTTGCATCCAGCCGGCACTCAATGCGGTCAGCTCGCCATCGAAGCGACCCGGGGTCAACTGGTCATAACGCACCTGCCAGCCGTGCATGTTGCGCGCGTGCTGGTCGATGTCGTGGGTGCGATAGCGCTGCAGCACGCCAGGGTCGTTCGGTGCAGGGCACGTCGGGGGTCCCCATGGATTATTGTTGTTCATCGACTGTTTCCTGTTGAGCCTGCCAGCCTGGTCAAGCACGCAATTTCCATTCCCCCTGGCGCGCCTGTGGGCAAGCTGTGCCGAAATCGGCTAGTGCATCCGCAAAAAATGAGCGCTTTAAAGTTTTTACTCCGTAAAGTATTTTCACCACACTGCCGGGGCCGACTGCCCTGCTCTTTTCCCGACAAGGATCTTGCGTGAGCGGACTGCGTGAACGGCAACGGCTGGAACGCCGCCAAGCCATCAGTACAGCGGCGATCGAACTGTTCGAACGCCAGGGTTACCAGAACACCACCATCGAACAGATCGCCAACCAGGCGGGCGTTTCGGCGCCCACGGTGTTCAAGTACTTCGGCAACAAGCAGGAAATCATCCTGGAAATCCTGCACGAAGCCGACCGCCGCGCCCTGCACGACACGCGTCGCCTGATGCCGGCGATGGACGACCCGGTGGACGCACTCTGCTATCTGGAGAAACTGCTCACCGACTATGCGCTCGAGGTCATGCACCCCAACCTGTGGCGTGAGCTGCTGCCGTTGATTCTGTTCGGCGGCGAAAGCGACTTGCCCGCCGGCTACCGCGCCATGAACGAGGCGTTGCGCGCGCAAATCAGCGGCCTGCTGCGCGAGTTGCAACAGGCCGGCAAGCTGCGCGCCGACCTGGACGTGGACCTCGCCGCATTCCTGCTCAACGACTACGCGCACCTGCAGCTGTTGCGCCTGGTCAGCCAGACCCCGCCGGACATCGAATCCCACTCCAGTCAGGTGCGCCGCATCACGGCCCTGCTGTTCCAGGGCATGCGCACCTGAGCCCGTCGCCACCTCGGGCTTCAGGCCGCAGCAGTGCTCAGCGGTTGCTCTTGACGGTGGTCCATACGCGGGTGCGGATGCGCTCAATGGCCGCCGGCATCGGCTGCAAGGGGAACAGGGTTTTGCGCGCGGCGTCGGGAATGTACATGTTCGGGTTGTTGCGGATCTCCGGTTTGACCATCTCGGTCGAGTCCTTGTTGGGGTTGGGGTAGCCGATGCGGTTGCTGATCAGCGCAATCACGTCGGGGCGCAGGATGTAATTGATGAACGCGTGGGCCTCGGCCGTATGCGGCGCATTTTTCGGCACCACCATCACGTCCGACCACATGGGTGCGCCCTCTTTGGGCAGCGCCATCGCCACCTTGACCCCCTTGCCTGCCGCGTCCGCCAGTTGCTTGGCCAAGGCCACGCCGCCGGACCAGCCGACCGCCACGCAGATCTCGTCATTGGCCAGGTCCATGCCGTAGCGCGAGGAGTTGAAGTAGGTGACATAGGGGCGGATCTTGAGCATCAACTGCTGCGCCTGGGTGTAGTCCTCACGCTTCTGGCTGTTGGGATCCAGACCCAGATAGTGCAAGGCGATGGGCAGGATCTCATTGCCTGCGTCGAGGAAGCCGACGCCGCAGCCGGTCATTTTTTTCAGGTTCTCTTCCTTGAAGATTATGTCCCAGGTGTTCATCTGCACATCCGCGCCGAAGATTTTCTGAATCTTGTCGACGTTGTAACCAATCAGCGTGGTGCCCCACAGGTAAGGCGCGGCGTAGCGGTTGCCGGGATCACCCACAGCTTCCAGAGAGGTCATGAATTGCGGGTCGAGGTGTTTCCAGTTGGGCAACTGGCTGCGGTCCAGCGGCTCGATGGCGCCGGCGGTGATCAGATTACTGATGAAGGAACTGCCGGGAAATACCACGTCGTAGCCGGAGTTGCCGGTCAGCAATTTGGCTTGCAGCGTCTCGACACTGTCGAACACATCGTAGATCGGGTGAATGCCGGTCTCTTGTTCGAAGTTCTTGAGGATTTCAGGCGGCAGGTACTCGATCCAGTTATAGATGCGCACCGTGCGCTCCTCGGCCACGCACCAGCCGCTGCACAACCAGGCGATGGCGACGCCCAGCAAGGTATTACGCAAAGACTTGTTCATGCACACACACTCCTGCGCGGCCGCAATGGCTCGCGGCGCTCAATAACGGTAGGTGAAGTAGAGTTCCAGGGCACTGAATTTCTGGTCATTGCCGAACACTTGCCTGGCCGCCGCCAGGGGCTTGACCCAGTTGTAGGACAGCGAGCTGTAGAACGACGGCGTGGGCGTCCAGTCGAGAAACACCACGCTTTCATCGGCAAAGCGCCGGTCGTTGACCGCCGCGCCCATGTAGTTTTTCTCGTCGAGCCAGAACTGATAGTGGATAGCGCCCAGGGTGAAGGTCTGGCTCAAGTGCGTCTTGAGCGAGAACTGCTGGACGTTTTCGTTGCTGTTGAACAACAGGTAGTTGCCGACCACATCGCCCACCAGCCAGGTGCTCCAGTCGATGAAGCCCTTGCTCAACGGGTCCCAGGCCTTCTGCCGGTTGTCGCTCAGGTTGTCGTCACCGGAAAAGCTCGCGTAGCGATAGCCGAGGATCGGCGTCAGCGGCAGGTCGCCAAAGGCATAGTCGGCCTGGGCATACCAGGCGTTGGCCGCGTAGTCGACGCCCTCGCCGCTGCCGCGTTCCACCGCGTATTCGGCGTTCAGGGTCAGCGGCGCGATGCCCGGCACCCTGGCATTCAGCGCGCGCAGGTTGTACACCTGCATGCCGTCGCGGCGGCGTGGCAAGGTGCTGCCGCGGGGGCCGAGGGCGTTGACCTTGAGCGCCATCGCGCCGAGGGTCACCTGGTCGTCGAGGTTGTAGTCGAGGTTGACCCCGGTCATGCGAAAGTCACCCAGGTCGTCGTCCGTGCGCAGGCTGAACACCTGGCTCTTCAGCGCGCCATGGTCCCAGGCGAGGATCGCCGAGTCCTTGAACGCGGTGCGCGGGCTGAGCCAATAGGCGCCGTCCTTAAACTGATCGAGGTTGCCATCCATCACGATGAAACCGGTGCCGACCTTGTAGTTCTGACGCCCGGCGGTGAACGTCCACTCGCCGACTCGCACCCCGGCGAACAGCTCTTCGGTGGCCACTCGTCCATCGGAGCTGCGGGTAAAGCCGCCGGCATCGCCATCGCCAAAGGTCGTGGCGGCTACCACCGACGCGCCGCCGAGCAGGCTGACGTCGGGGTTCAGCGCGTAGTTGAACGTGATACCAGGCTTGACATAGAACTCCTGCCAGCCAATCGAACGGCCGCCATTGCGACCGTTGCGCTGGTCGACCCGGCCGCTGCCGAAGTTGACGTTGCGCGTGGTGATGCTGGCGCCGCCGGCGGTGAGATTGACCTCGCCCTTGAGGTCGCCGTCCTCGAAGGTGTAGCCCGCCAAAGCGACCTGAGCGCTCAGCGGCAGACTCACCGCCACCAGCACACGGGTAAAACGCGTCGTGAAAGACATCGTGAAGCTCCTGCGTAGTTATTGTTGTACAGGGCAGTTGCAGGCGGCGCAGTACGCCGCCAACACCTGGGCGAGCCAGGTGGAATCCGGACGCGGATCGTTATTGTTGAAAATGGCGTCAGCGCGTCAGGTGCGCCGCGATGGCGCGCAGCATGCGCACGCTGTCGGCATCGAACGGGCCGACGGCCTCGGGCAGCGATGACTGCTTGACGATCACCACGCGGGACGGTTTGTCGATGAACAGGTATTGGCCATGGATGCCGCCCGCCATCAGCGCCTGGCTGTGGTCATTGAACACGTACCACTGGCTGCGGTAGGACGCGCCGGGGGCCCACTCGGAGAAGTCCGGGTTGGCCGCGTAGATCGCAGGGTCCGCGCCCCTGGCGATGCGCGCGATGGCCTCGCTTGGCAGCAGTTGCTCGGCGCCGTGGCGGCCGTCATTGGCCAGCAGTCGGCCGAAGCGCGCCATGTCGCGCAGGGTCGCGCTGAAACCGGCGCCGGCCACGCTGCGGCCCCAAGGGTCGGCCATGAAGTAACCGTCGCGCTCGCACCCCAGCTGACTCCAGACCCTCTGCAACAGCTGCGCGCAGGGCACGCCGGAGGCGCGCTCCATAACCCAGGCCAGCGCCTCGGTGGCGGCGGTCACGTAATGGAAGAATCCGCCGTGCTCACCGCGTTTGCGCAGCGACGGCAGATATTGGTAGAGGGATTCGAAGTCGCAATATTGGCTCGGCGCCGGGTTGAAGCCGCAGGCGTAGCCATATTGCGAACTCTCGGACGTCGGGTCGTCGTACACCTCGCGGTAGTCGATGCCCACTGCCATGTCGAACAGCTGGCGCACCGTCGCATCGCCAAAGGCGCTGCCCGCAAGCTCCGGCACGTAGCTGGCGACCAGACGCGTCGGGTCAAGCATCGTCTCGCTGACCAATTGTTCGCCGAGCACGCCGATCAGCGACTTGGTCACCGAAAACATGATGTGGCGATCGTCCGGCCGCTGGCCGTTGAAATAACGCTCGAACAGCACCTGATCGCCCTGCAGCACCAGCAGGCCGTCGGTGTGACTGGCCTTGAGGTGGTCGAGCACGCTGATGCTCAGGCCGCAGACGCTGTCAAAGTGCAACTCATCCAGCGCCTGGGGCGCGTCCACCAGCGGCGCGCACGGGCCACGCCCGGCCTGCACATCAATGGAGGGACGCAACTGCGCCAGGTGACGAAAGCCCCAGCGGTTGAACGGCGGGCGCATCCAGTTATCCCAGGTCACGCGCTGCTCCGGCGCGGCGGGAAACCCCTGCATCAGGCGCGGTGCGGTTGGCTCCAGCGGTGAAGATTCATTGGCCTCGACATACAGCCTGACGAGTAAGGGGACGGCGTTCTGGCTCATCTCTGTGATCCTGGAAATGACTCTGCGTGAGAGCAGATGCAGGAAAATAATTACGCTTATTAATTATTTTAGTCAATAAAATATTTAACAGATATTTCAGTAAACCCCACCGATTATGGATCCAATAATTCATAAAAAAGCGGCCGATAATCGCCCATATTTTCCATGAAACCTGAAAATACTGAATTGACCGCATAACCCCGCTCGCCTCTAATGGATCCATTAAATAAGAACAACGATCAGCCTGGAGAACCGTCATGTATCCGAAAAACACGTGGTACGTCGCCTGCACCCCCGATGAATTGGCGCACAAACCCCTGGGTCGACAGATTTGCGGGGAAAAGCTGGTGTTTTATCGAGACCACACGGATCAGGTCAGAGCCCTTGAAGACTTCTGCCCTCATCGCGGGGCGCCGCTGTCCCTGGGCTATGTCGAAAACGGAAACCTGGTATGCGGCTATCACGGCCTGGTGATGGGTGGCGATGGCAAGACCGTGGAGATGCCCGGCCAGCGGGTACGCGGGTTTCCGTGCAACAAGGCTTTCGCCGCTGTCGAGCGTCACGGCTTTATCTGGGTGTGGCCCGGCGATCAGGCGCAGGCCGACCCCGCGCTGATTCCGCACCTGGAATGGGCCGACAGCGAGCACTGGGCTTACGGCGGCGGGCTGTTCGACATCCAGTGCGATTACCGCCTGATGATCGACAACCTGATGGACCTGACCCACGAAACCTACGTGCACGCCTCCAGCATCGGCCAAAAAGAAATCGACGAAGCACCGCCCGTGACCACGGTGGAAGGCGATGAGGTGGTGACCGCCCGGCACATGCAGAACATCATGGCGCCGCCCTTCTGGCGCATGGCGCTGCGCGGCAACCAACTGGCCGACGATGTGCCGGTGGACCGCTGGCAGATCTGCCGCTTCAGCCCGCCCAGTCACGTGATGATCGAAGTCGGCGTGGCCCACGCCGGCAAAGGCGGCTACCACGCCGCGCCGGAACACAAGGCGGCGAGCATCGTGGTGGATTTCATCACCCCGCAGACCGACACCTCGATCTGGTATTTCTGGGGCATGGCGCGCAATTTCCAGCCGCAGGACGAGGCGCTGACCGCCAGTATTCGTGAAGGTCAGGGCAAGATTTTCAGCGAAGACCTGGAGATGCTCGAACGCCAGCAACAGAACCTGCTGGCACACCCCACGCGCAAGCTGCTCAAGCTGAATATCGATGCCGGGGGTGTGCAGTCGCGCAAGATTCTCGAACGCCTGATCGCCAGGGAACGCGCCGGAGAGCCAACATGATCGAGGTCGTGGTGACGTGCCGCAACGACGAGGCGCTGGATATTTGCAGCTATGAGCTGACCAGCGTCGACGGCACGCCGCTGCCGGCGTTCAGCGCCGGATCACACATCGACGTGCACGTGCCGGATGGGCTGCTGCGTCAGTATTCGCTGTGCAATCACCCCAAAGAGCGCCATCGCTATCTGATCGGCGTGCTCAAGGACCCGGCCACGCGTGGCGGCTCGCGCAGCCTGCACGAACAGGTGCAGGTGGGCACGCGCCTGAGCATCAGCGAGCCGCGCAACCTGTTCCCCCTCGCCCCGCAGGCGCGACGCAGCCTGCTGTTTGCCGGCGGCATCGGCATCACCCCGATCCTGTGCATGGCCGAGCACCTGGCCGAGGCCGGCGCCGACTTCGAACTGCATTACTGCGCCCGCGCCAGTGAGCGCGCAGCGTTTGTGCAGCGGCTCGAGGCATCGGCGTTTGCCGAGCGCGTGTTCCTGCATTTTGACACGCAACCGCACACCGCCCTCAACGCCGCCGAGGTCCTGGCTGCTCCGGCGGCCGACGTGCACCTGTACGTGTGCGGCCCCGGCGGTTTCATGCAGCATGTGCTCGACAGCGCACGCGCCCAGGGCTGGCAGGAGGATTGCCTGCACCGCGAGTACTTCTCGGCGCCGACGGTGGACGCAAGTGTTGATGGGGCGTTCTCGGTGCAGGTCGCCAGCAGCGGTGAGGTGTTCGATATCCCCGCCGACAAGAGCGTGGTGCAGGTCCTGCAAAGCCACGGCATCGAGATTGCCGTGTCGTGCGAACAAGGCATTTGCGGCACCTGCCTGACCCGTGTGCTCGACGGCATTCCCGAACACCGCGACCTGTTTCTCACCGAGCAGGAACAGGCGCTCAACGATCAGTTCACGCCGTGCTGTTCGCGTGCGAAAAGCGCGCGGCTGGTGCTGGATATCTGACCCGCCTCAAGACGCCGGCACAATGACCTTGATCCGCTCGCGGGCGGTGGCGGCGCTGAAAATTTCGGCATAGCGCAAGGTCGCGTTGGCATGCTCGCGCATGATCGCCTCGGCCCGCGCGCCCTGGCGATTGACCAGCGCATCGAACACCGAGTGATGCTGCAGGTGGGCATAGTTGAAACGCCGGTATTCGCGCGCCATGTCCTCGCGGTCGATGGCCAGCGCGGTGACGGAAGCGAACGGCAGGTGATCGTTGCGTGCCAGCGCGTCGGTGATTGCCGGGTTGTGGCTGCCGGCGACGATGACCTGATGAAAACGCATGTTCAGGTCGTGGTAGACCTCCAGGTCGTCCTCGGTGACATAGCCCTTTTCGAACAGTTGATCGCCCTCCACCAGGCAACGCTCCAGCGCGCGCCGCGCCTCGTCGGACAGCCCATGCTCGGCGGCCTGACGCGCCGCCAGCCCTTCGAGCACGCCACGCACTTCGACCGCGCCGGCGATATCGCTGGGGCTGACCGAGCGCACCTGATACCCGCGCCCGCCAAACGGCACCAGCAGGCCTTCCTGTTCGAGGGTACGGAAGGCCATGCGCACCGGCATGCGCGACACACCGAAGCGCTGCGCGGTGGGCACTTCCAGCAGCCGCTCGCCCGCCGCCAGCTCTCCGCTGGCAATCATCTTGCGCAGTGCAACCAGCACCAATTGACCGGGCTTGCTCATCCAGGCAGCTTCCAGAAAAACAGGGGGCTGCCATAGTACCGCAGCGCAGTGCCGCAGCGCGCGTCAGGCGCGCAGCACTGTGGGGTCTTCGCCGCGATACAGCGCCTCGACCCGCGCCGCGCGCCATTGCAGCACCGCACGCTGGTTGATCGAGCCCTTGTCGGTGATCTCCCCACGGTCGATGGACGCCGGCTCGTCGAGCAAGGCGATCCACTCCACGCGGCTGGCATTGCCGGTCGCGTCACGATTGAGTCGCTGCAGCCAGTCGCCGAACCACTGGCGCACCGGCGCGCTGGCAAGCACCTGGGCGTCGCTGGCGTCGGCGTGCAGGCCAGCCAGCCGCCGGCACTCATAGAGTCTGGGGAAGACCAGCGCGCCGAGGCACTCGCGGTCCGGCGCGGTGATCACCAGGTCCTGCACATAGGGCGAGCCTTCGAGCACCGCGCGGTTGCGCAACGGCCCGACGCTGACGAACACCCCGGAGGACAGCTTGAAGTCCTCGGCGATGCGCCCGTCGAACATCAACCCCAACTGCGGCTGCTGCGCATCGGCGAGCTTGATCGCGTCCCCCGAACAGTAGAAGCCTCGCTCGTCGAACACCTCGGCGGTCTGCTCCGGCGCGCGCCAGTAGCCCGGCATGATATGAGGCCCGCGAAAGCGCCCTTCCAGCTTGCCGTCCACCGGCACCAGGCACACTTCGCAGCCCGGCGCGGGCAAACCGATGTAGCCGGCCATGGACAGCGGCCCGGTGGTGAAGGTGCAGGACGGCGCGGCTTCGGTCATGCCCAGCCCGGCCATCATGCGGATGCGCTCGCCGCAGTGTTGTTCGGCCACGCGGTCGAGGCGGTCCCAGATACTTTGCGAAAGGCCGGCGGCGGCAAAGAAGAACAGTTTCATGCGCGCAAAAAACCGCTCGCGCAGTTCGCCGTCCTGCTCCAGGGCATTGACCAGTTCTTCCCAGCCCTTGGGCACGGTGAGGTAGGCCGTGGGCGACACTTCCTTGAGGTTGCGCAGGGTCTGGGCGAAACCCTGGGCCGTGGGTTTGCCGTCATCGAGGTAAAAGGTGCCACCGTTGTAGAGCACGATGCCCACGTTGTGGCTGCCGCCAAAGGTGTGGTTCCACGGCAGCCAGTCCACCAGCACCGGCGGCTCCTCGCCGAACACCGGAAAGGTCTGCAGCAGCATTTGCTGGTTGGCGCAGAGCATGCGCTGGGTGGTGACCACCGCCTTGGGCAGCTTGGTGGAGCCGGAGGTGAACAGGAACTTGGCGATGCTGTCCGGTCCCGTGGCCTCGAACGCCGCCTCGGCCGCCTGGCCGCCAGGGGTTTGCAGCAGGCTGGCGAACGGTATGCAGGCACGCCCCGGCACCTCGCCGCGCACCGTGATCAGCGGTGTTGTAGCCGGCAATACCGCCTCGATCGCGCGCTGGTAAGCGGCGCCATCGCTGACGAACACCAACCCCGGTTGCAGCAGGTCGCACACGTGCCGCAGCTTGGCGAAATCCTGGGACAACAACGCATACGCCGGCGACACCGGGCTGTAGGGAATACCGGCGTACATCGCGCCGAGCGCCATCTGCAGGTGCTCGATGTCGTTGCCCGAGAGCAACGCCAGCGGCCTGTGCGCCGACAGCCCGTAACCGAGCAGGCTTTGGGCAATCGCGCGCACGCTGTCGAGCATGTCCTTGTAGCTGACGTGGCGCCAGTCACCGTCGGCCTGGCGCGCTGCGATAAAGGTCTGCGCGGGCCGCACCTGCGCCCAGTGCACCAGCCGGTCCAGCAGGCGCGGCGGCAACGGCGCCAGGGGTTCCAGGGAGCGCATGTGCAGCACGCCCTCTTCTTCAGTGATTGCCACCGGCGCTTGGCCGATGGACACGTTACGGTAGCGCGGGGCGGGCTGGGGTTGCGATCTGAATTCGGAACTCACGGGGGTGTCCTCTGCCGTTTTTGAAGGTACGGGGCCACCGCGACGCGGCGGCGCCGGCTCAGATCGGGTAATGTCCAGCGGCGTCAAACAGACGGGAACCAGGCGCGTTGGGCACCAGCGCGGCACACGCGCAGAACAGGGTTACGTCCAGCATGGTGATTCCTCTTGTTGTCTTTATCGGGAACACGTTCAAGCGGGGTTGCAAGGAGCGGCCGATGGCCGTTGCGCTCAGCGTTTGTAGGTCTGCAGGCCAGGCTTGATGCTCTTGTCGTCGAGGAACTGTTTCATGCCCTGCTCGCGGCCGCCTTCGGTGTCGAGCAAACGCGACTGATCGAGCTTGGCGTAGAGGTAATCCTCGTTCTGCTCCCAGGTCAGTTCGCGGCAACGCTTGAAACCATGCTTGGCCGCACGCAGTACCACCGGGTTTTTCTCCAGCAGGTTGCGCGCCAGCTCGAGGGTGACTTCCCGCAGTTGCGCCAAGGGCACGCTCTCGTTGACCAGGCCCATTTCGGCGGCTTTTTGCCCGCCGAAGGTCTTGCCGGTCATGATGTAGTACAGCGATTGACGATGGCCCACGGTGTCGGCCATGGCTTTGCTCACCAGGTTGCCCGGCGGGATGCCCCAGTTGATTTCCGAGAGACCGAAGGTGGCTTCATCGGCGCAGATCGCCAGATCACAGGCCACCAGCGGGCTGAAGCCACCGCCGAAGCACCAGCCGTTGACCATGGCGATGGTGGGTTTGGCGTACATGCGCAGCAATTTCCACTGCCATTGCGACGCTTCGCGGCGGATTTTTTCCTGGAGGATTTCCGGGCCGGCATCCACTTCGCGAAAATATTCCTTGAGGTCCATGCCTGCGGTCCAGGCCTCACCGGCACCGGTCAGCACCAACACGCCGGCGTCCGGGTCCTGCTCCAGGGTTTCCAGCACGTCGATCATTTCGCGGTTGAGGGTGGGGCTCATCGCGTTGCGTTTTTCCGGACGGTTGAGGATGACCCAGGCGATGCCTTGCTCGATCTCAACCTTGACAGTGCTCCAACGACCTTCGTAATTGCTCATGGCGATACGCTCTTGTTCTGGGGAGTGAAGATGCTTCGAAACTAAACCGCAAATATAGTTATGTCAATTAACTATTAACCCGACTTTCCCTTGTTTTACTGACTTTGTACAACGCTGGCATAGCCACGGAGCGTCAACCCCGGCAAACTGCATAGCCTTCATAACCACCCTTTGAGGATTGCATCGTAATGGCCAAGCCTTCCCCTATCACCGACATGCCGCCGCCGCTGGATTCGGCGCTGGATGACCTGATCGGCTACGCCATGCGCCGCGCCCAGCTCAAGCTGTTCCAGAACCTGATCGGCCGGTTGGCCGAACACGACCTGCGTCCCGCGCAGTTCTCGGCCCTGGCGATCATCGAACAGAACCCCGGCCTGATGCAGACCGACCTGGCCCGCGCCCTGGCCATCGAGCCGCCGCAGGTGGTGCCGTTGCTCAACAAACTGGAAAGCCGCGCCCTCGCCGTGCGCCTGCGCTGCAAGCCGGACAAGCGCTCCTATGGCATCTTCCTCAGCAAGAGCGGCGAAACCCTGCTCAAGACACTCAAGGACATCGCCGCCCAGAGCGACCTGGACGCCACCGCCGCGCTGGACAGCGAGGAACGCGCCACCCTGCTGCGCCTGCTGAAGAAGGTTTACCAGGACTGAGTGCCCCTAGAACTTGTGCAGCCAGTTGAGCACCAGCTTGTTGCCCTGGGTGCGGTTCTCGGCCTGCTGCTCGAAGTAGGCGTTCACCGACAGCACGTTCTCCTTGTTGAACCCATAGGCCAGCCCCGGGCCGATGGCCCAGACCTTTTCCCGCCGCCCGCTGACGGCATGGCCGTCCACCTCGGTATCAGTGATCTGCTTCAACCAGTAACCGTTGAGGCCCACGCTCAGTTGCTCGCTCACGGCATATTGCAGGGTCAGGTTGGCATGCAGCGCCTGGCCGGCCTGGGTGTTGGAGACGTCACCGAAGCCCGCCTGCGGCTCGTCGTTCCTGCCGTTCCACAGGTACATGAAACGCCCGCTGGCCGACCACTTGGGGCTGAACCAGTAGGTCGCCGCGTAATACGGGTTGAATGACCAAAAGTTGCTGCCCGGGTTGATCGAGCGCGTGCGGTCATAGGCGCCCACCGGTATCGACACATCGGCCTCCACGCGCTGGGTCAGCAAGGGGCTGCCATCGGCCCGGCTAAGGGTCGGCAGTTGCAGAAACGCCCCCACCGTCAGGTCGCCAAAACCCGCCCGCGAACTCAGCGCCGCGTTGTTCAGACCATCGTCGACATCGGCGTGAGCCAGGGAGGTGTTGATCAGGGTGAATCCAGGCATCGCGCCGTTGGCCAGGGGCTGGCCGACGTAGATGATCTGCGTGGTCGGCGCCAGCACTTCCACGTCCTGTCGCGGCAGGGCCAGCTTGTTGCCGTTGGCGTCATTGAAGCGACTGGCGCGGGCGTACGTCAGGTATTCCTCCAGGTACCAGCCCGGGCCCGCCGGGGCCGGTGAGCCGTCGTAGAAACTGGTGCTGCCCAGGTTGAGCCCGGGCAAGTCATAGGCATGGGCCGTGGACGACACGGCGATGAACGTCACGGCCGCAGCCGTCCGCAAGATAGGCTTGAGCATCTTGTATGTCCTGTATTTTTGTTGTTGTTCAAGACCCCCGGTGCAGGGCTCCACACCGGGGTTGCGTGTGCTTACACGTAGGTGGCCGCCAGCCCGCCGTCCACCGGCAGATTGACCCCGTTGACCCAGCGCGAAGCATACGAGCAGAGGAAGGCAATCACCGCCGCCACCTCATCGGCCAGGGCCGGACGGGTCATGCGCTGGCTGTCGCGGGCCACGCGTTCCGGCCCGAGCATGCTGACGAAATCGCCAAGGATCGGCGTAAACACCGGCCCCGGCGCCACGCAGTTGATGCGCACCCCATGATCGCGAAACCAGCCTTGGGCCTGCTGGTAACTCCAGACAATCAGCGCTTCCTTGAAATACTGATAACAGGTGGCCTGTTCCACCGGATTGGCCGCCAGCCACTGCTGCCCGGCGGCGAAGCTGTCGGTTGCGGCCAGCGACTTGTGCTGCTCCAGGCGCTGCGGCCATTGCGCGCCGAGGATCGAGGCGACATTGACCACGCTGGCGCCCGCCGGCATGCGCGGCAGCAGCGTCTGGGTGAGGTGACGCACACCCAGATAGTTGACCTGCGCCACCGTGTGCGCCGGCGCCGTGCCGGGTACGCCGGCAATGTTGCACAGTGCGTCGACCCGCGCCGGCAAGCGCGCCACCAGCGCGTCGATACTCTGCGCATCGCCGAGGTCGGCTTGCAGGAAGCCATCCAGGGTCAGGTGCGGTTCAGCGCGATCGACACCGATCACCGTCGCGCCCTGGAACCGCGCCAGCCGCGCCACTTCGGCGCCAATGCCGGAGGCGACGCCCGTGACAATCAAGGTTTTGTTATGCAGGTTCATCATCAGCCCTCTTGTTTTTGTATAGGCGTGCGTGTTTCAACCCCTGAGCCAGGACTCAGAAGGGATAGGTCGGTGGCGTGTTTTTTACCGTGACCCACTGCCACTGGGTGTACTCGTCCCAGTCGGCCGGCCCGCCCACGTTGCCGCCATTGCCGGAGGCGCCGCGCCCGCCGAACGGGTTGATGCATTCGTCGGCCACGGTCTGGTCATTGATGTGCAGCAGGCCGCAGTCAAGCCGCTCGCCGATGGCCATGGCGCGGCCGACCGACGGCGAGATGATGGCGGCGCTGAGGCCGTACTCGCTGCGGTTGGCCAATTCGATGGCCTCCTCGTCCGTGGCAAAACTGACCACCGTGGCCACCGGCCCGAACACTTCCTCCTCGAACACGCGCATGCCAGGGCGCACGCCGCTGAGCACGGTGGGCTGGTAGAACAAGCGGTCGTATTCACCGCCTGCCTCCAGCCGCGCGCCGGCCTGCAGGCTGTCACTGACGATGGCATGCACGCGCTGCAATTGCCGTTCATTGATCAACGGACCCAGTGCGGCCTCGCCTCGGGCGGCATTGCCCACGGTCAGCGCGCGGGCCTTGTCCACCAGTTTGCGCGTGAGGCTGGCGGCGATGGACTCGTGGGCCAGAATCAAGCCGGTCGCCATGCAGATCTGCCCCTGGTGCAGCCACGCACCCCAGGCCGCATTGCTTGCGGCCAGGTCCAGGTCGGCGTCTTCAAGAATGATCAACGCGTTCTTGCCGCCCAGTTCCAGCGCGACTTTTTTCAGGTGCCGCCCGGCCACTTCGGCAACCTTGCGCCCCGCCGCCGTGGAGCCGGTGAAGGCGATCATGCGCACATTGGGGTCGCGGCACAGCGCTTCGCCCGCCGGCGCCGCACCTGGCAGCACGTGCAGCAAGCCTTTGGGCAGGCCCGCTTCTTCGAACAGCCGCGCGATGAGAAAACCGCCACTGACCGGGGTTTGCGGGTCGGGCTTGAGCACCACCGCATTGCCGGCGGCCAGGGCCGGCGCCACCGAGCGCATCGACAGCACCAAGGGGAAATTGAACGGTGAGATCACCCCCACCACGCCATGGGGCTGGCGCCGCGCATAGGACAACCGCCCGGCCTCACTGGGCAGTACCACCCCGTGGGGTTGGGACAACAGGCCCGCCGCCTGATGCAACAGCACTATCGCCTCGCGCACCTCGTGCTCGCCCTTGTACAGCGCACCGCCGGTTTCGCGGGCAACGTACAGCGCCAGTTCGGCGAACGACCGCTGCGCCACCTCGGCGGCCTTGCGAAACACCTCGGCGCGTTGCCGTGGGCCAAGCGCGGCCCAAGCTGGCTGAGCCAGGGCCGCGCTGCGAGAGGCGACGGCAACGTCGGCCGGGCTGGCCATGGCGCATTGCATCAGCGGTTCGCCGGTGGCCGGCTCAATCACCGGGAGCGCAGCCCCCGAGGCTTGGATCCAGTCGCCGTCGAACAGGCACTCGGACTCGATGGCCCGTTGCAACAGGTGGGTGGTTTCAAACACTGACATGGTGACTCCCGGTTCTTGTAATTGTCATCGTCTGCACAAGGGCAGACGCCGCCTCTAGCCTTGAGCAAGGGCTGTGCCGTTTAAAGGCCACGGCGCTGACATAACGCCTCGAAGGCTCTGCGTCGGGGCTTGCCGTTCACGGCTCAGGCACATGCGCAGGACCCTCTGCAAAAACCGCCTCGCTGCCACTTGTTCAATTGATAAGGTTATGTTTAATAACTATCTCAGCGGTTACTCATATCGATCACACGCTTTGCAGGGGCATAACAACAACGCCGTCCAGTTAAGCGCAGATTCCCTGTGGCGAGCAGGCTTGTCCTGCGTTGGGCTGCGCAGCAGCCCCAAACCAGGCGCTGAGCCGGATCAGGTACACCGCGTTTTGCTGGATTGGGGGCGCTTCGCACCCCAACGCGGAGCAAGCCCGCTCGCCACAATAAGCCAACACATTTTCCTTAACTGAACGGCATTAGGGCATAACAATGACTCATCCCTTCAGCGCACACCCCGACCTTCACGCGGCAACCACGCCTTTCCATCCGCGTGGCGACAGTCGCCAGCTCAGTGACAGCAGCTCGCCCACCCCGGCGGAGCTTGCCGACTGCCTGTTTTTTTCGCCCGAAGACGGGCGCATCTGGCTCAACGACCAGCGCATGGTGCTGCTGCACGGTTCGTCATTCGGCGCGCTGCGGGCAGAGATCATCGAGCGCCTGGGGCTGGAGCAGGCACGCGGCCTGTTCACCCGCACCGGCTTCGCCTCGGGCGCACGGGATGCGCGCCTGATCCGCGAGCGCTGGCCCCACGCCGATGCCGCCGCCGTGTTTCGCGCCGGCACCCACCTGCACACGCTGGAAGGCATGACCAAGGTCGAGCCCCTGCATTTCAAGTTCGACGCCGACTCCGGGTTCTACGAAGGCGAATTTCTCTGGCACCACTCATGCGAGGCCGATGAGCATGTGAATGCCTACGGCATCGGCCAAGACCCGGTGTGCTGGACCGAAACCGGCTACGCCATGGGGTTCGTCAGCGGGCTCTTCGGGCAGATGGTGATTTTTCGTGAGGTCGAATGCCGCGGCATGGGTCACGGCAGTTGCCGCGTAGTGGGCAAGACCGCTGCGCAATGGGGTGACGCCGAGCAGGACCTGCGCTACCTGAATGCGTCGCCGACGCCCGGCACTCCGCCGCTCGCACCCACGCCCGCCAGCCCCCCGGGCAGCACCGCCAGGGACACGCTGATTGGCGCCAGCGCCACCTTCAACGCCGCCACCCAAGCCCTGGCACGGGTCGCATCAACCCCGGCGACGGTGCTGATCAGCGGCGAATCCGGCGTGGGCAAAGAGATGTTCGCCCGCCAGTTGCACCAGCTCAGCCCACGCCGTGACGGCGCGTTCGTGGCGCTCAATTGCGCGGCCATCCCGGACAACCTGATCGAATCCGAACTGTTTGGTGTCGAGCGCGGCGCCTACACCGGCGCCACCCATTCACGCCCCGGACGGTTCGAACGCGCCCAAGGCGGCACGCTGTTCCTGGATGAGATCACCAGCCTCAGCCTGGCCGGGCAAAGCAAGCTGCTGCGCGCACTGCAGGAGCGGGAAATCGAACGGGTCGGCGGCGTGCGCGCTGTGCAGGTGGATGTGCGGGTGGTGGCGGCCACCAATATCGATCTGCGCAAAGCCGTCGCCGACGGCACGTTTCGCGAAGACCTGTTTTACCGGCTCAACGTCTACCCCATCGCGCTGCCGCCCCTGCGCGAACGCCGCGACGACATTCCGTTGCTGATCAACGCATTCCTCACGCGCTTCTGCCAGGACTATGGGCGCACGCCCGCCGGCCTGACCATGCGCGCGCTCAAGGTGCTGCTGCGCTACGACTTCGCCGGCAATGTGCGCGAGCTGCAAAACCTGATCGAACGCGGCCTGATCGCCAGCGACGAAGGCCAGGCCATCGACCTGGTGCACCTGTTTCGCAATGAACCCATGCCGGCGGACCCGTACAGTCTGGATGAACAAGGCAGCCTGTCGAATGCCGCAGCCGTGGTGCACCCTGCCCTGCTCGACACCCTTGGCCAACTGGACCAGGGCTTTTCCATCGACGGCCTTGAAGCGCGCCTGATCAATGAAGCGCTGCAACGCAACGCCGGCAATCTGGCCGCCGCCGCCAGGCTGGTGGGGCTGAGTCGCGCGCAATTTGCCTACCGGCTGAAGAAACACCAGCGGCAACCGGGCTGAGGCACGGGACCCGGCGATTGGCTTGGAGAAATCTTGAACGACCGAGTCACCGCCTGGATCACACCCTTCTTGAAGAACGTATTGAAGGAAGCCCGTGATGATCCAGCTGAACAGCTACACCACCGTGAAACGTCGCGAACGCGTGCCCCACGACATCTTCGCCACCTACTGGCGCGATGTGCACGGGCCGCTGTGCTCGCGCTTGCCGGGGCTCGGTTTGTACATCCAGCATCACTTCGACCGAAACCAGGATGCACACCTGTGGCCGCTGGCCGACGGTATCAGCGAGATCGAACACTACGAGCTGGACGGCGGGGTCGAGATTGGCTTCGCCAACGCTGATGACCAGAAGCTGTTCCAGGAGGCCGCCTCACTGCTGTTTTCCGACGAGCAAAACATGTTCGAGGAAACCCTCGCCTACGATCTGCCGCACGGCTCGCAAAAACGCGTCAATCGCTTGCACGACAGCACCTTCAACGGCGCGGACAGCGTCGACCGCCTGCATGTGCATGTCAGCCCGCGCGGCAGCCTCGCCGAACTGCACGACTACCTCACCCAGGAGCTGGCCGCCGTGCTCGGCAACGCCGATGAAGTGATGAAACTTACGCTGCACCTGACGTCGCGCTTCGACAATGACGGCATGCACCCGCCGGCGCCGAATGTCGCGCACCATGCCAGCCCCGCGCGGGAAGAACTGGCAATCATGGAAATTGCCTTCGCGAGCCCGCTGACGCGACGCGCATTCTTTGCCAGCGATACCTTCCAGCGCACCCTGGCGGGTCAGGCCCACCACATCGCCCAGCTCAAGGCCTTCGCGGTGTCCGGCCTCTACACCTACGTCAACGACAAAACGCTGACCACCGCCGGGCTGCGCGGCAGCAGGGCGGCGCAGTTGATCGAGTACCTGGGAGCCAACAACCAGCTCAACCCCGAGGTCGAGCAGTTGTTCCTGCGCGGTTGAACCCGCGCGGTCATTTGGCCGGACGCAGCAGTTGCATCTGCTGGCGGTAATCATCGGTCACCTGCCGTGCCTGGCTGCTGCTGGTGATTACCCGCGGCGTGATCAGCACGATCAACTCGGTGCGGTCCTTGGACTTGCTGGTGTTACCGAACAACCAGCGCAACCCGGGGATGCGGCCCAGATACGGCACGGCGCTGACGCTTTCGGCGTTGTCCTGTTTGATCAGGCCACCGAGCAACACGGTTTGTCCGCTTTGCACGGCCACCTGGGTGGACACCGAGCGCGTGGAAATACGCGGGTTGTTTTGCGAATCGTTGTTGGACGACTGGTCCTGGGCATCGCTGACTTGCTGCTGAATGTCCATGTACACAAGGCCCCCCGGATTGATGCGCGGCACCACGTCGAGGATCACCCCGGTCTGGACGTATTCGACACTGCTCAAGGTGGTGTCGGAGGTGCCGGTGTTGACCGTGGTCTGGCTGATGGGAATGTTGTCGCCCACCTGGATCTGCGCCGGCTGGTTGTTCATCACCACCAGCGACGGCGCCGACAGCACCTGGGTGCGGCCGTTGGTTTCCAGGGCGTGCAGCGCCACTTGCAGGTTGGTGCTGACGAACGAATAGAACAACGAATCCGCGCCCAGGCCAGCGCCGCCGCCACCCAATGCGCCCTGGCTGCCAGCGGCATTGGCCACGGTGGTGCTATTGGAATTACCCGCCAGGCGGCCCAGGTACCACTGCACGCCCAGGTCCAGTTCGCCGGTGAGCTTGACCTCCAGAATGCGCGTTTCGATCTGCACCTGCAGTGGCGGATTGTCGAGGCGCTTGATCGCCGATTCGATCTCTTTCCACTGCACCGGCCGCGTGCGCACCAGCAACTGGTTACTGCTTTTTTGCGCGGTGATGCGCGTGCCGGCGTCGAGGCTTTTGGCCGGTGCGCCTTGTTCTTCGCCAGAGCCCTGCTCGGCGCTCTCGCTGCCCTGATCGGCTTGCGCGTCGGGCTCCTGCTCCTCCTGCTCGGCAGAGGCGATCTGGTTATTGCCCATGCCGTTGCCGTTGCCATTGAGCCCACCGGGCATGCTGCCGGAGGTGCTGTTGGTGCCGGGCGATGACAAGGTTGCGGTGCGCAGACCGGGGGCCACCTTGGCCGGGGCGTCGTCCTTGATCGCGCCACTGCCGTAGATCTGCCGCAGGTATTTGGCCAGGTCAGTGGCCTTCATGTTGCGCACGTCGTAGACGTACATCTGCGGCTCGTTGCCGCCACCTTCGTCGATGGTGTGTATCCAGTCGCCGACTTCGCTGAGGTACTGCGGCTGGGACGAGATCGCGACCACCGAGTTGGTCCGCTCGATGGGCAAAAAGCGCACCATGCCCGCCAGGGGCATGCCGCTGTCGGGGCCGAACATCTTTTGCAGCTCGGGCATCAGCTCGGCCACGGACGCGCGTTGCAGGCCGAACACGCCCACCGACATGCCCTTGAGCCAGTCCACATCGAAGGTGTCGATGGTGTCCTGATAGTTGGCCAATTCCTCGGGCGTGCCGGCCAGACTCAGCACGTTGCGCGCCGGGTCCACCAGCAGGAATGCATTTTCCCGGGCGAACGGCTTGAGCAGTTTCTGCATCTCGGTGGCCGAGATATAGCGCAACGGAAACAGGCGCGCCGACAGGCCGCTGGACGGTTGCGACACACGCATCTGCGGCACCAGCTTGCCCGATACCGCCTGGTTGGCTGGCAGGATCACGTAGCGGTTGCCCTGCTTGATCATGGCGTTGTCGGTCCACGACAACAGGGTTTCGAGAATCGACAGCGCCTGCTGCTTGTTCACCGGCTTGGAGGTGGAAAAGCTGACGTTGCCCTTCACGCCCTGGGCGATGCTGTAGCTCTCGTGCAGCAGGTCGCCCATCACGCTGTTGATGACCGCCTCTATGGGCTGGTCGGCGAAGTTGAACACGATGTCACCGCCGGCCTCCTCCTTGCCGGCGCGGGACGCGGCCGGCTGACGCACGAACTGCTGATTACCGCGAATCAACTGGCGTTGCGGCGGCGTGTTCGCCTGGGGCTGGCTGCTGGTCGACGCCTGTTCACTGGCCGAGTCCACGGCCGGACGCTGCGAGCCGGTGCCCTGTAGCGCCTCATGCAGCAGGGACTCGTCAGGCGCAGGGTGCTTGGGGAATGACCCGCAGCCGCCAAGGGCAACGGCGGTGGCCAGGCAAAACACGGTGGTGCGCAAGGCGCCGGGGTAGGTATCGATCAAGGGGATGACTCGTGAGGAAGGGTAATCGGAGGTGTGCTGGACGGCGGTGGCAAACGCAGCGCCCGCAGGCTCAAGGTTTGCGTGCGGCCGTCAAGCACGAAACGGGCGGTACGGGCGTCGAGGTGCTCCAGCACCCAGCCATTGGGCAGGGTCTGGCCCTGGCGGACTTTCAGCGCAGGGCCGTCGGCACGCTTGAGCAGCGCCACGCGCAGGTCGCCGTCAAGCACGATGCCGGTCAGCGTCAGGCTCGACAGGCTGGACGTCTGGGCCTGGCCGACGGCGCGGTCGGGGCTGCGGTCGGGGCTGAACAAAGGCGCCTGCCAGGTGCCGGCCAGGCTGTCCAGAGTCGCGCTCGGCGCCACCAGCACAGTGGCCGAGGCGTTGGCCCGAGCATCCGGCGCGGGCGGTGGCAACCACTCTGGCGCATCGCCGAGGTTGCTGAGAATGCCGACCATCAGCACACCCAGCAGCGCGGCCACGCCGAGCAAACCCCACTCCAGGGGACGCAATGGATTGATCATCGGCGCACCTGCGCGGCAGCGGCCGGTTGCAGGTAGCCGCGCACCAGCAGGTGCACCACCAGTTTGCCGGCGGCGCCGCTGGCGGGCGCATTCGGGCTCCGGCGAATGCTCATTTCATCGACGAACAGAAACGGACGCTGATATTCCAGCTCATGCAGGATTGCCGTCAGCGGTTCAATCGCGCAATTAAGGGTCAGGCTGACCTTGACCTGGCGATACGGTTCGGCCTCGTCCTGCTCCGGGGTGATGGGCATGCGCTGGGTCAGGCTGCAGCCGCCGCCGACGCTGGCGCGGCTGTTGATCAGGTCGGCGAGGCGCTGCATCAGGTCCGCGGCCACCGCGCTGGGGTCGTCTCCCGGCAGCAGGCTGGTGCTGCTCGCCGGGTCCTGGCGCGCCTGCTCCAGCTGTTCGCGCAGGCTGTCGCGCTGGCGCAACACGCCGGCGTAACGCTGCTGCTGTTCGCGCAGTTGTTCGGCCTGCTCGCCCATGGCGCGCAGCGGCCCGGCGAACCAGCTGTCGATCAACAGCCAGTACGCCGCGCCGAGCACCAGCGCGAGGGCGATCAAGGCCGCGCCACGGCGTTCACGGGGTGTCAGTGGACGGCGCATCGGCAGCCTCCTGGTGCAGGTGGGCGCGCAAGGAAAACTGATCCTTGCCGGTTTGCGCATCGGGCTGAATCACCCCTTCGAACTGAGCATTTTCCAGGCTGCGGCAGGCCTTGATGCGGGTGATCAAGGCACTGGCCTTGGCGCTTTGCCCGGAGAACGAAACGTCGGCGCCGTCGTTGACTTCCAACTGGTCGATCCAGGTGTCGGACGGCAGGCACGCGGTGAGTTCATTGAGCAGCGCCGCCAGGGGCGGTTGCGCCATTTTGCGGCGGATCAGGTACTGCGCGGCACCACGGGTATTGAGCAATTGCTGACGCAGCGCCTGCACCTGCGCCACCTCGGCTTTTTGCTCGCGCACACTGTGGTGCATGGCATCGAGCACGCGCTGGCGGTCGTTGAGCCACAACAGCATGGCCGCGATCAGCAGGGCACCGCACAGCCACGGCAGGCTGCGCTGCAACCCCTTGCCGGCGGGGCGCTGGCGTGGACGCAGCGGCGCCGGCAGCAGATCGACACCCATCAACTGCACCGCGCCATCGTCCACATCCACGGCGTGGGGACGCAGACCGAGGGCGGCGCACTCTTCAAGAATCCGGTCCAGACGCTCGCGCAGGATCGCCACCAGCGTCACCTGCACATGGGTCGCCGTGCGGCGCTCCTGGCGCGCGACGAAGTACACGCTCGCCGCGTCGAACGGCGTAAAGCGGTCAAGTTCATAGCCGACCACCGTCGACAGGTTACGCGCGGCGGCCAGCGGCAACTGCAGGCTCTGGCGCAGCACCGCGTCGCTGCCCAGCAGCAGCACCTGGCGCGTATCACCCGCGAGTGTTTGCACCGGCGCGGTCAGCGGCCAGCGGTAAACCTGCTCGGCGGCATCTTGCACCAGCAGCCATGCCGGCACGCAGCCGCGCAGCTCCTTGAGCCACAGCCGCCAACCCTGTTGCAGGACGCTGCCGCGCCAGCGCCGCGTGACCGGTTCGGTCAGCACCTGCAGGCGGGGGGCCAGGTGTTCATTCATTCTTGCCAACGTAGGACTCGATAAGGTTGTGCGCTGCCTTGCGCGGGACTCAATAAAACCGTGACTTGCAACTGCGCGTGGTAACCGCCGGGACGTTGTGCGCGGCTGTCGATCACCAGCACATCACCGGCGTTGGCGCCCACCGCGCTTTGACGCGGCAGGTTCAGTGCCCGGCGCATCAACGCGCTGGCGAACGCCGGGTCGGGCCGGTCCAGCCCGCTCCACAGGCTGATCTCCGGCACCATTTCGCTATACAGCGCGCCGCTCATGCCCGGCAACTGGCGCAGCTCCTCGACCACGCGAAACGGCGCATGGCCCTGGTTGCGTCGCACCTCCAGAGCCCTGGCGAGCTGGTCGGCCTGGGCCTGGGTGGCGCCGCAGGCCAGGGCCAGGCGCGCAAAATCACCCACGTCGGCGCTGTTGAGGTAGAGCTTGCCGAGGTCGCTGCGAACGCTGACGCGCAACTGCGCATCATCGAACGTCAGTGGCACCTCACGGCCGTCGGCCACCCACTGCTTGCGCTGCGTCGGGTCAGCCAGGGCCTGCAGGGTCAATGCCACGCCCGCCTCCGCGGCCAGCAGCGCCTGGGTGTGCTGGCGATGCCAGGCGGCCTGGCGGGTCTGCAGTTGCACCCAGCCGGCCAGCCCGCCCAGCAGCAGACTGAGCAAGGCCAGCACCCACAGCACCAGTAACAGCGCGACACCGCGTTGCTGCCTGATCATTCCGGCGCTCCGCCCGACAGGTTCAGGCGCAGCGCAACCACCTGGGTGACCCACGGCACCGGCCCGTTCACCCGGGCGTCGATGCGCACCGCATACGGCAGGCGTTTGCTCCACGGCCACTCGCTGATCCAGCCGGTGGCCTGGCCCTTGGGCGACACGCCGCGATAGCTGAACTGCAAGTCCTCAACGCCTTTGAGCAGCACCTGCGGTTCGCCGCGCGAAGCCGGTACGCTGACCTGCGCCGCCGACTCGAACCGCGCGAACGCCACCTGCAATTCGCGCGCGGCCTCGGGGCCGCTCAGTTGCAGGGTAAAACGCTGGATGCCGCCGCCCAGCACACCGGGCAAGGTCGCGACAAACTGCATGCGTTGCGCCGTGCCGCTGAAAAAGCCGTCGGCCTGGCTGTCGTCCTCGGTCACGTCCAGCGGCAGCGCCTCGCTGATGGCGGTGCGCAAAAACTGCTGGGCGGCGCGCATTTCATCCAGGCTGACCGTGTAGCGCTGGGCCTTGAGCACCGCGCGATTGGCGCCGAGCAAGGCGCCGCCCACCAGGGTCAGCAACACGCCGAGCAGGCTGAGCACGATCATGATTTCAAGCAGGGTGAAGCCCTGCTGCCGGCGCGTCACAAACCGGCCCCGGCGGCGCGCAGTTTCAAGGTGCTGAAGTGCGCCTGATGCGTGCCTTCGCTGACACTCAGGTCGAGGCGAAACAGATGGGGCTGGCCCGTGCGGGTCGGTTGCTGGGCGATGTTCAGTTGCCAATGGATGCCATCGAACTCGCCCTGGCGCACCTCGCTGGCCAACGGCCCCATGGTTTCCTCGTCCAGCACGCTCTGCGCCGCGAGGGTCAGGCGATCACTGTGATTGACCTGCAACAACGAGCGCGCGCTCTGGCCGAAAGCGACCAGCAACACTGTGCTGCAGATGGCCATGAGCGTCAGCGCGGCGAGCATTTCCAGCAGGGTAAAACCGCGCTGTCGCTTCATGGCAAGGCCCTGGACTGCACGCTGCCGGTCAGCCAGCCAATGTCGATGCGCCAGCGCCGCGTACCGTTGGCCAACAGCAGGTTGCCACCGGTGGAACTGCCGTCTGGGTAGAACTCCACGGTGGAACCTGCCTGTTCGGCGGTGTGCAGGGTGACCTGCAGAGCGGCCGGCCAGTATTTTGTCGGCCGTCCTGGCGCGGCAAAGCTCAGCCTGCGCAGGTCGAACACGGTGTGTTGCGCGGTGCCGCTGACGATTGCCCGCGCCCGCGTGCTGCGCAGCGCTTCGACCATCTGCCCCACCACCTGACGTTCTTTCGCCGCGCGCAGGCCTTGTTGCAGGCCAAACCCCACCAGGCCGGCCGCGATGCTGATCAGCACGATCACCACCAGCATTTCGAGCAAGGTAAAGCCGCGTTGGAGGTTGGGCATGGGCGCAGGTTTATTCCCAGTTGCCCAGGTCGGCGCTGTAGCCTTCGCCGCCGGGCTGGCCGTCCTGACCGTAGAAAATCAGGTCGAACGCGCCGTGCTCGCCGGGGAAGCAATAGCCAAAGGCATGGCCGAACGGGTCCTTGAGGTCCGACTGCTTGGCGTACGGGCCGGCCCAACCGGCGGTGTTGCCCGGTTTTTCGACCAGTTGCTGCAGGGATTTGGGCGGCGAGCCGACGTCCAGCCCGTAGCTTTCGATCTTCATGCCCAGGCTGGCCAACTGCGCCTTGCCGGCGCCGTACTTGCCCTTGTCGACGTTACCGCCGACCTGGCGCACCACGATGGTGGCGACGATGCCCAGCAGCACGATCACTGCGAGCATTTCCAGCAGGGTAAAACCGCCCTGGCGGCGGGCAGGCTTGAATCGGGTGTGACGCATGGGTTGCTTCCTCAAGGGTTCATATATTGCTGGTCAGGCTCATCAACGGCAGCATGATCGCCAGCATGATCACCGCCACCAGCACCGCCATGACCACGGTCAGGGACGGCACCAGGGCGGCCAGCAGGCGGTCGATGCCGCGTTTGGCCTCCACGTCGAACACGTCGGCGACCTTGAGCAGCATGCTGTCGAGTTCGCCGGCCTGTTCGCCGACTTCAATCATTTGCAGAGCCAGGTCCGGCAGCAGCGGTTGCGCGCCAAAGGCGCTGGCCAGGGTGCCGCCGCCCTTGACCGAGTCGGCGGCGTCGGCGACCTGCGCCTGCAGCGCGCGGTTGGTGCAGACCTGCCGCGCGATTACCAGCGCTTGCAGCAGCGCCACGCCATTGCTGAGCAAGGTGCCCAGGGTGCGCGTCAAGCGGGCCGCCTCGACGCGTTGCAGCAGCGGGCCGATCACGCGGATGCCGAGCAGGCGCCGGTCATAACGTTCACGCCGCTGCGGGTCGCGCAGGCGCGCGGCCAGCGTCCAGCAGATCACGATCAGGCCGGCCAGCACGGCCAGCCCGTAAGCGCCAAGAAACTGCCCGAGGCCCAGGATCACTTCGGTGATCAACGGGATCGGCACGCCCAGGTCCTTGAAGATCGGCACGAACTGCGGCACCACGTACGCCAGCAGAAGGGCCAGCGAACCGAGCACGCCGACCACCAGAAACGCGGGGTAGATCAGCGCGTTGATGACCTCCCCTCTTAACAGCTGGCTGCGTTCCAGGTAATCACTGAGCTGGCGCAGGGTGTTCTCCAGGGCGCCACCGGCCTCGCCGGCGCGCACCATGCTCAGGTACAGCGGCGAGAACTGGCTGCCCTCCTCCTCCAGCGCCTTGGATAACGGCTGGCCGGCCTTGACGTGTTCGCGAATGCGCTCGATCAGCGCGCGGGTCTGCGGCTGTCCGGGCTGTTTGAGCAGAATGCCCAGGGAGCGTTCCAGGGGTTGGCCGGCACCCAGCAAGGTTGCCAGTTGCTGGGTGAAGCTGACCAGCGCCGCGCCGTTCAATTGGCCACGGCCGAAGGCCTTGCGCAGGCCCTGGGCGCCGGCCACATCGATGTGCAGCAACAGCAGGCCGCGCTTGTGCAGCGCGGCGACGGCGGCGTCCTGGTCCCGGGCTTCGAGGGTGCCGTTTTGCGGCTGGCCCTGGCTGTCGAGGGCGCGGTATTTGAACAGGCTCACGCGCCGTCTCCACGGGTGACCCGCAGCACTTCTTCCAGCGAGGTGACACCCGCCACGGCCTGGCGCAGGCCCTCTTCGTGCAAGGTGCGCAGGCCACCACGGCGGGCGGCCTGTTCGAGGGTGGCGGCGTCGGCCTGGCGCATCAGCAGGCTACGCAGTTCGTCGTTCATCACCAGCAATTCGGTGATTGCGCTGCGCCCGTGATAGCCACCGCCCGGCGCGTCGGCGCGGGGTCGGTAAAGCAGAATCGGACGCTGCTCGGTGAAGCGATCGAGGCCGTGTTCGGCGATCAGTTCCGGCGGCGCTTCGAAGGCTTCACGGGTGGCCGGGTCGAGACGGCGCACCAGGCGCTGGGCGAGGATGCCGTTGACCGTCGAGGCGATCAGGTAGCTTTCGACGCCCATGTCCAACAGGCGCGTGATACTCGCCGCGGCGCTGTTGGTGTGCAGGGTCGAGAGCACCAGGTGGCCGGTCAGCGAAGACTGGATGGCGATGCGGCAGGTTTCGAGGTCGCGGATTTCACCGATCATGATCACGTCCGGGTCCTGCCGCACGATGGAGCGCAGCGCGCCGGCAAAGTCCAGGCCGATGGCCGGCTTGACCTGGATCTGGTTGATGCCTTCGAGCTGGTATTCCACCGGGTCTTCAACGGTGATGATCTTGCGCTCGGCGGTATTGAGCCGCGACAGCGCGGTGTACAGCGTGGTGGTCTTGCCCGAGCCGGTGGGGCCGGTGACCAGCAGGATGCCGTGGGGCCGTTCCAGCACTTCAAGGAAGGTTTCCAGGCGCTGGCCGTCGAAGCCCAGGCTCTGGAAATCGAACTGCACGGTCTGCCGATCGAGCAGGCGCATCACCACCGATTCGCCAAAACTGGTGGGTACGGTGGACACCCGCAAGTCGAGCTCCTTGCCCTGGATGCGCAGCATGATGCGGCCATCCTGGGGCAGGCGCCGCTCGGCGATGTCCAGGCGCGCCATGATCTTTACCCGCGAAATCACCGCCGCCGATGAGCTCGATGGCGGCGCTTCGGCTTCGTGCAGCACGCCATCGATGCGGTAGCGCACCTTGAGCTGGTTTTCAAAGGGTTCGATATGGATGTCGGAGGCGCGATGTTCCACCGCGCGCTGCAGGATCAGATTGACCAGGCGAATCACCGGCGCTTCGGAGGCCATGTCCTTGAGGTGTTCGATGTCTTCCAGCGTGCCGCCCTGCTCGTCGAGGTTTTCGATCAGGGTGCCCATGGCCGAGCGGCCCTGGCCGTAGTACCGCTCGATCAGGGTTTCGACCTCATTGCGTGGGCCCACCGCCAGCCACACCGGTACGCCGCAGGCATAAGCCATGGCCTGGAACGGATAGACCTGGGCGGGGTTGGCGGCCAGCACGCGCAAACCGCCCTGGCTCCAGCCCACGGGCACCACCTGGTAATGGCGCATGAAGCGCTCGGTCAGTACCGGCAAGGGATCGAGCAACGGCGGTGCGGCATCGGCCAGTACCAACGGTGCGCCGAGCAGGTCGGCCCAGGCGCGGGCCAGCTCCAGTTCCGAGACCAGCCCCAGGCGAGTGAGCAGGCCCAGCAATTCGGTGTCGTCGGATTCCTGTGACAGGCGCCGGGCGCGCTCCAGGTCAACGGTTTTCAACCCGGCCTGTCGCATCAGCCACGCGCATACCTGATCGGTATCCGGGATGTGCATCTGGCAGGCATTGAGGGGTGTTGACGGGCTGGGCATGGGCGACTGTCTGAGAGGAGTAGTTTGCAGGAGCCAGGGGGGCGCTCCTGCAAAGGGTTGTGCTTAGTTGGACGTTTTCGACGTGCCCGAGCTGTTCTGCGGACGACCGCCCTTGGTGGTTTCTGCCTTCTGTTTTTTGGCTGCCTTGGCGTCGTGGGCCTGGGTCAGCACGGTGGAATCGGTGGCGCCGGACGTGGCGTCGGCATCGGTGGATTCAGCGGCCATGGCTGCGCCACTCAGTGCAACGCCCAGCACAACACCGGCACTCAACAGGGAAATCTTCATCAACTTTCTCCAGATCAACAACAGATCGACAACAGCGATTAGCTCGAGTGGCGTCTTGAACTCGCTCAAGACCCTACACCAAAGCCGTGTATATGACAGCCTGTTTAGGGCATGGCCTTTTAGAACTATCCGGCAGAGCCACTAGTTCGCCACCCCGGCTGACATTTTCTTAAACCAATCGACCAGTAGGTTTAATATTGGTTCCCAAACGTAATGAAATATTTCTTATTTCGCGCAAAAAATAGCTTTTGTTTGACTTATTACCGCAAGAATTGCCTTAATTATCGGGTTTTTGCGATTCAAAATGCCATCGCATGATATCGCATAGACATTACTTACAAGAATAACTCACACATTTTTAACACTCTTAAAACAGTGAAATTCGCCAAGTAATTGCAATTAGCCATCGGCTAAAAATTGCGTTCATGGCCAACTATTGCCTGTAAAAAAGTGACGAGCGTGTGCGCTGGAACACACTTGTTGCAGCGCCATGTTCAATAAAACAGTAACTGGAGAGCCCCATGAGTAAACGCAAGATGATCGGTGCGCAGTCGGCTTTTGCCCTGCTGGCATTGGCGGTATCCCAGGTGCACGCGGCGACCAACCCGGCACTGGATGAAGGTCGCGTGAACCGCGCGGAAAAGGCAGCGGATAAAACCCTGGCCAAGATGACCATGGAAGAAAAACTCGCCTACATCGGCGGCACCGGTGGCTGGGACGTCAAGCCGCTGAGCCAGTACGGTATCCCACAGATTCACGGCGCTGATGGCGGCGTGGGCGTGCGCTACACCAGCGAGGGTAATGCCCAGGGCGTGGTGTACCCCTCCGGCCCGAACCTGGCGGCCAGCTGGAACCCGCGCCGCGCCATCGACGTGGGTCGTGCCCTGGGCTACGACACCGCCAGCGGTGGTTACCAGTTCGTCACCGGCCCCGGCATGAACCTGTACCGCATGCCCTACAGCGGCCGTGCTTTCGAATACCTGTCCGGTGAAGACCCGTTCCTCGGCGCCAGCCTGGGCCCGGCACTGATCAACGGCATCCAGTCACGTGGGGTGTGGGCCAACGCCAAGCACTACGCGGCCAACGACCAGGAAAGCAACCGCTTCCACCTCAACGAAACCATCAGCGAGCGCGTGCTGCGCGAGATGACCCTGCCGCCCTTCGAGTCCGCTTCGAAGAACAGCAAGGTGGCGATGATGATGTGTGCATTCCAGAAGGTGAACGGCGAATTCGCCTGTGAAAACTCGCACCTGATCCACGACATCCTGAAAACCGAATGGGGCTATCCAGGCTTCGTCCAGAGCGACTACAACGCCGTGGTCAACGGCCTGCCCGCCGCGCAGGCCGGCACCGACCTGGACATGATGGGCTACCAGATGAACAGCACGGTGCTCAAACCGTTTCTGGACAGTGGCGAGCTAAGCAGCGCAACCATCGATGACAAGGTGCGCCGCATCCTCAAGCAGATTTACCTGTACAAGTTCGACAGCAAGGCGCCGTTGACCAGCCACAACATGAACAGCGCCACCAGCAACCGCGTGGCGCTGAACGCCGCGCGCGAAGGTATCGTGCTGCTGAAAAACCAGAACAACCTGCTGCCGCTGGATGCGAAAAAGGTCAAGACCATTGCCGTGGTGGGCAACCTGGCCAAGTACGCACCGCCGACCGGTTTCGGCAGCGCGAACGTGATGGCCGCCAACTACGTCAGCGAGCTGAGCGGCCTGCAGCAACTGGCGCCGGGCGCCAAGGTCGAGTTCATCGACGGCCTGTCCCTGGACCCGACCACCTCGAACTGGACTCACCAGGACGGCAACGGCAACAGCGTCAAAGGCGTGAAGACCGAATTCTTCAGCAACACCAACTGGTCCGGCGACCCGGCGGCCAGCCGTACCGACCAGCACGTTGACCTGGACTGGTCGACCGACAGCCTGCCGGTGAACGGCGACACGGCGGCCACGTCGATCCGCTACAGCGGCCAGATCACCCCGACCGTCAGCGGCGAACAGGTGTTCAAGGTCCGCGCCGACGGTGCGGTGCGCCTCTACGTCAACGGCAAGAAAGTGCTCGACAACGGCGACGGCAAGCCGCTGCCGAACAACAGCATCCCGCCGACCATTCCCGTGTTCGCCAAAGTCAACCTGGAAGCCGGCAAGCCGGTGGACATCAAGCTTGAATACTCGCGCCGTAACGGCTACCTCTCGACCATGGGCGGCCTGGTAGGCGTGCAGATGAGCTGGGCGTCGCTGGTTGCTCCGCAGGATCTGGCCAAGTACGACGCCGTGCTGGTAGCGGCCGGCAACAGCAGCGAATACGAAGGCGAAGGCTTCGACCACAGCTTCGACTTGCCGGAGTTCCAGGGCCAACTGATCCAGAGCATCGCCAAGGTCAACCCGAACACCGTGGTGACGCTGCACGGCGGCACCGGGCTGAAAATGAGCGACTGGATCGATCAGGTGCCGGCCGCGTTGCACGCGTTCTACCCTGGGCAGAACGGCGGTCAGGCCCTGGCGGAAATCCTGCTGGGCAAGGTCAATCCGTCGGCCAAGCTGCCGATCAGTATTGAACGCAACATCGAAGACAACCCGATCTACGCGACCTTCCCCAAGTTCGACAACCAGGAAACCCTGGCCGAGATGAGCTACAAGGATGACCTGTTCGTCGGCTATCGCGGTTACGAGAAAAAAGGCATCAAGCCGCTCTACCCGTTCGGTTATGGCCTGTCCTACACCACCTTCGGTTACAGCAACATCAGCGTGACCCCCGGGGTCGCGGTGGCCGGCGCACCGATCAAGGTGTCGTTCGACCTGTCCAACACCGGCAAGGTCGCCGGTGCCGAGGTGGCCGAGCTGTATGTGGGGCAGAACAACCCCAAGGTTGAACGTGCGCCCAAAGAGCTCAAGGGCTACAAGAAAGTGTTCCTCAAGCCGGGCGAAAGCAAGCGCGTGACCATCGAGCTGAACGATCGCTCGCTTGCCTACTTTGACGAGGCCAGCAAGCAGTGGGTGGTGGATGCCGACAGCTTCAACCTGTCGGTGGGTGGGTCGTCCCAGGACATCCGCCTGAACGCCAAACTGGTCAACTCGTTCCGCCAGGAACTGTCGACCACCAGCAGCAACCCATTGCCACGTTCGGCGCTCAATTCGACGCTGCGTGAAGCGCCAAAGGTGAAGACCGGCGGCGTGCTCAAGCAGAACGAAAATGCCGACAGCGACACCAGCGAAGGTGATGGCTACGACATGTCCGATGACAGCAGCCAGGGCAGCGCAGCCGGCAATTGATCGGTTGATTCAGGGATAGATCACGGTTCAGGGACGAACCCTGATGGCTGCATCGACCCGCGCGATGTAAGTATCAAACCGCGCCACCAGGTCCACCTGCTCGGGAAAGCGCAGCCACTGGATCTGCAGGCCGTCCATCATGGCCAGGATTTCTTCGGTCAGCCCGGCAAGGTCCACATCCCCGCGCACCTCCCCCATCGCCACCAGATCAGCAAACTGCCCATGCAGGCGTTGTTGAATGCCCGCATAGCGCTCCTGGAACCAGGTCCAGGCGGGTTGCGTGTCGAGCAGATTTTCCGCATTCAAAATCGTGAACGCCCGCACCACGCCTGGCGCACTGGCGTTGGAGCGATTGATCGCGCGCAGGCTGCCAAGCAACCCGGACAGCGATTTCTCCGCCCGCACCTCGTCGGCAATCCGTTGATTCACCTCGTCGCGGCGCTGCAGCACGCCCATCAACAGGGAAATCTTGCTGGGAAAGTGATGCAGCAGGCCGGCCACCGAGATGCCGGCAATCGCCGCCACCCGGGCCACGGAAGCGCCGCTGTAGCCGTCCAGGGAAAACACCTGCAAGGCTGCGTCGAGCAGCTCTTCGCGGCGTTTTTCACCTTTGGGCGCGCGGCGGGTCTTGGGTGCAGGCTTGATCATGGGGACGTCCTTGTGGGCAGGCGTGCACCGTATCCAAATTGCGGGCGGGTCGCAAATAAAGCGCGAGGTGCCGAAACGCGTGCGCAATTAACGGGGTGCGATTCAAGTCTCAGCATTCGATCCTGGCCAGGTTGCCTTTGCAATACGCATGAAATTATTGCCGTAGATCGCTTGGATATCCGCATCCGAATAATTACCGAAACCATCTGGAGGCGTGCTATTGCATTGCTGGAGAAGGTGAAGTCGAAGACATGCAAGGCAACGTATTTCCGATCCGCCTGGGGATGTCTATGTGCTTGATCAGCATGGTCGGCATTTCTTGCGCGCAGGCAAGGGACAGGACCTAATTCTGGTTAGCGTCTTCAATCCGCCACTGCGTGGTGATGAGAGACATAATCTCAATGACCGCTCGGGATCGGCTTACTGATGTTTCTTCTGACCGCTATGCTGCTTCGCTTACTCAAAGGAGTTCCCTATGCGTAAGGATTACCTCGCCTTTTTCATCTCCCTCTTTCTATCAAGGCTGGCGGATCAGATCCTGTTATTTATTGTGCCGCTGGTGGTATTCCAGACCACCAACAGCGCTTCGTGGGCAGGGCTGGCGTTTTTCGTCGAATCGCTACCGCGATTTCTCGTGTTCCCCTTGTGCGGCGCCCTGTGCGACAAGTACTCGCCTATCAAGATCCTGCATATCAGTCAGGTCTACCGGGCATCGCTCTGTGTGCTGGCGATGGCGCTCTACGGAATCTTTGGTGGTATCGGCTGGGTGGTGGTCCTGTCGGCACTGTGCGGAGTGCTAACCACGCAAGGCATCATGGCTCGTGAAGTGCTTATGCCGCCTATCTTCCAGCACTACAGCTACACCAAAACCTTGTCCTATTCCCAGATCGCCGATCAGACAGGACTGGTACTCGGACCTCTGGTGGCGGCATTGATGCTCGAAGTTTGGGCTTGGCACTGGGTAGTGCTTTGGATCGCCGGATTATTTCTGCTGGCAGACATAAGCATGCTGGCGTGGCAACGTCTTAGCCGCATTACGCTAGAGGTGTTCGAGCAGCCTCAAGACATCTGGCTGCAGCCCTTGAGGATCGCTTTTGGGCATATTCGTAGCCTGGCGGAATTAAAAAAGATCATCACTCTGGCGGTAGGCGTCAACCTGATCGTCGGCGTCACCTTGGCGACCTCGGCGGCCATGGTCATCGGCCAATACAGCGCCGGCAAGGATAGCTATGCAGCACTGCAAGCGGGAGGTGCAGTGACAACAATCTTGATCCTTTTTTTCCTCGCTCGGATTGTGGTGCCTCTGCGGGTCCTCGGGGGGGTTGGATATTCAACGATCGCAACTGGGGCATTCATCAGCGCCCTGAGTCCGAATCTATTCGGCTATGTGTTGGGTTTCCTGTTAATCGTCGGCTTTGACAAAATGTTCAACGTCTACATGCGCACTATCCGGCAGCGGGTAATACCGCCTCAGGACTTCGGCAAGACGGTAGGCGTGATCACGCTGCTGAACAACATATCCCAGCCCTTGGCAGGTTTACTGGTGGCTTTGTTAGCTTCGCCTTTGGGCACCCAGAACGTAATCCTGATTCTGGCCGTGTTGACCACCATTCTTGGCGCATTTGCTATGTGGTGGTTCAACGGTTCGCGGCCCAGTCCCGAGCTTGACTCTCGAGTCTGACCAAGAAGCCGGAAAATGAAAGTATGGCTGAATTAACTTCCTTGGAATCGGGCTGAAAGTAAGGGCGAACGTAGCGCCTCGTACTCACATGAGCGCGGCGCTATAAGCGGGACACATCAACCTTCTGACCGTACCGGCCATCCTGCAGCCAGCATTTGAGTGCCGAAACCTCGTTAGCGCATTCCAACGCAGATGCGCATTGGAATGCTTCAGTGCTCTGCTGAGCATGGAAGCGGATAGGTTGCTTGGCGCCTGGACGGTAGATTTTCCCGAGTGGCTTGCCCACGAACGATTCAAAATATTTTTTCTGAAAACCGTTGGAAGTCGAAATCAGCATCAAGATGGGGAATACAACCCAGCGGTAGACGAACCAATATAAAAATTGATGCGCAACAAATCGCAAAAGGCAGTGCCAACGGTGGACTTGAAATCCGTGACTGGAGAGGAGTTTCAATGGAACTCAGAAACGAAAAAAGCGGCGCAAGGCCGCTATTTCCGTGGCTTCCAGGCGCTCAATTGGCCTTGGCGGAAGCAAATATGGCGCAGCGGACGGGACTCGAACCCGCGACCCCCGGCGTGACAGGCCGGTATTCTAACCGACTGAACTACCGCTGCGCGTAACACATGAAGCGAATGGTGGGTGATGACGGGATCGAACCGCCGACCCTCTGCTTGTAAGGCAGATGCTCTCCCAGCTGAGCTAATCACCCTTCGTTTCGGTGTGGGCGCATCATACACCAAAAAATCGTAATGTCTTGATTTAAATGCACTTTATTTAAAAAAAGGACAACTCACGACTGTTTGCCATATTTCGGACAATAAAAAGCCCGCAATTAAGCGGGCTTTCCGTGGTGACCTGGCGTTCAGCGTTCCAGATAACCGAATATGGCGCAGCGGACGGGACTCGAACCCGCGACCCCCGGCGTGACAGGCCGGTATTCTAACCGACTGAACTACCGCTGCGCGTAACACGTGAAGCGAATGGTGGGTGATGACGGGATCGAACCGCCGACCCTCTGCTTGTAAGGCAGATGCTCTCCCAGCTGAGCTAATCACCCTTCGTTTCGGTGTGGCGCGCATTCTACGGAGCGACCCTGGGTCTGGCAAGTACTTTCTTAAATCTTTTTTTTCAGCCCTTCCAATGGCTTACGCAGGGTTGGCCTGCGCCCGTATCAAGAGAATAATGCCCCCCTTTGTATAGAGGAGAGACTCACCCCATGTGGTTCAAGAACCTGCTTATCTATCGCCTGACCCAAGATCTGCCTGTTGATGCCGAGGCGTTGGAAGCGGCCATGGCCACCAAACTGGCGCGCCCGTGTGCGAGCCAGGAGCTGACCACTTACGGTTTCGTCGCCCCTTTCGGTAAAGGTGAGGACGCGCCGCTGGTTCACGTCAGCGGCGACTTCCTGCTGATTGCCGCGCGCAAGGAAGAACGTATCCTGCCGGGCAGCGTGGTGCGTGATGCGGTCAAGGAGAAAGTCGAAGAGATCGAGGCCGAGCAGATGCGCAAGGTCTATAAAAAGGAACGCGATCAGATCAAGGATGAAATCATCCAGGCGTTCCTGCCGCGTGCGTTTATTCGTCGCTCGTCGACGTTCGCCGCCATCGCGCCGAAACAAGGCTTGATCCTGGTCAACTCGGCCAGCCCGAAACGCGCCGAAGACCTGCTGTCGACCCTGCGCGAAGTGATCGGCACCCTGCCAGTACGCCCGCTCACCGTGAAAACCGCACCGACCGCAATCATGACCGACTGGGTCACCACCCAGAAGCCGGCCGACGATTTCTTCGTCCTCGACGAATGCGAACTGCGCGACACCCACGAAGACGGTGGCATCGTGCGTTGCAAGCGCCAGGACCTGACCGGGGAAGAAATCCAGCTGCACCTGACCACCGGCAAGGTCGTGACCCAGTTGTCGCTGGCCTGGCAGGACAAGCTGTCGTTCATGCTCGACGACAAGATGACCGTCAAGCGCCTGAAGTTCGAAGACCTGCTGCAGGACCAGGCTGAACAGGACGGCGGCGACGAAGCCCTGGGCCAACTGGACGCCAGCTTTACCCTGATGATGCTGACCTTTGGCGATTTCCTGCCAGCGTTGGTGGAAGCACTGGGCGGCGAAGAAAACCCACAGGGCATCTAACGCCATGTGAAGATCAAAATGTGGGAGCGGGCTTGCTCGCTCCCACACTTGATGTGTGTTTACACTTCAAGAATCCAATAAAAAGGACATCCCCATGCGCGCACTCGCCGCACTGAGCCGCTTCGTTGGTAATACCTTCGCTTACTGGGTGTTGATCTTCGCGGTGCTCGCCTTCCTCGAACCCGGCTGGTTCCTTGGCCTGAAAAGCGCCATCGTCCCGCTGCTGGGCCTGGTGATGTTCGGCATGGGGCTGACCCTCAAACTTGAAGACTTCGCCGAGGTCGCCCGCCACCCGTGGCGTGTGGCCCTGGGCGTGGTCGCGCACTTCGTGATCATGCCGGGGGTTGCCTGGTTGCTGTGCCGGGCCTTCAACCTGCCGCCGGAAATTGCAGTGGGCGTTATCCTGGTCGGCTGCTGTCCGAGCGGCACTTCGTCCAACGTGATGACCTGGCTGGCCCGAGGCGACCTGGCCCTGTCGGTGGCGATTGCCGCCGTCACCACCCTCCTCGCCCCGCTGCTCACGCCAGCATTGATCTGGCTGCTGGCCTCGGCCTGGCTGCCGGTGTCGTTCATGGAGCTGTTCTGGTCGATCCTGCAGGTGGTGTTGCTGCCGATCGTACTCGGCGTGGTGGCGCAACGCGTGCTTGGCGCGCGGGTGCGCCATGCGGTGGACGTGCTGCCGCTGGTGTCGGTGATCAGCATCGTGATCATCGTCGCCGCGGTGGTGGCTGCCAGCCAGGCGAAAATCGCCGAGTCGGGCCTGCTGATCATGGCCGTGGTGATGCTGCACAACAGCTTCGGCTACCTGCTGGGCTACTTCACCGGACGGGTGTTCAAGCTGCCGCTGGCTCAGCGCAAATCGCTCGCGCTGGAAGTGGGCATGCAGAATTCCGGGCTGGGCGCGGCATTGGCCAGCGCGCACTTCTCGCCCCTGGCGGCGGTGCCGAGCGCGTTGTTCAGCGTCTGGCACAATATTTCCGGGGCGCTGCTGTCGACGTACTTCCGGCGCATGAGCGAGAAAGAAGACCGTCGCCTGCTGGAGGACGCGCCGCAAACTTGATCGTTCGATCAATCTTCGGCACTCTACCGAGCTTCGCGGGGACGACCTCGCGACGCTGTCAAAGCGCCAAACCCGGGGACGACCCCGCCTGAGAAAGCGAGGTCATCATGTCCTGGATCATTCTGTTTTTTGCCGGTCTGTTTGAAGTCGGCTGGGCCGTCGGTTTGAAGTACACAGACGGTTTCAGCAAGCCGCTGCCCACCGCGCTGACGATTGCCGCCATGGCGATCAGCCTCGGCCTGCTGGGCCTGGCCATGAAGGAACTGCCGCTGGGCACCGCCTATGCCATCTGGACCGGCGTGGGCGCAGTGGGCACGGTGATTGCCGGGATTGTTCTGTTTGGGGAATCCATGGCGCTGTTCCGATTGGCGAGTGTGGCGTTGATTATCTGCGGGCTCATTGGCCTCAAGATCAGCACATAATTCCGTACCGCTATCGCAGGCAAGCCAGCTGCGACACTTGGAATGCATTTCAAATGTGGGAGCTGGCTTGCCTGCGATGAGGCCCTCACTGCCGACACAACACTACCTGATACTTGCGCGCAACCCACCCACCACCGCCTGCAAATGCGCAGGCGTCGCCGACTCCACCGATACCGGCTCGCCCGCCACCAGCACCACCCTCGACCAGATGCGATGAAAGAATCCCTTGTGCGGATCGCGGCTGAAAAAGCTGCCCCACAATCCCTGTAGTGCCATCGGAATCACCGGCACTGGCGTCTCCTCGAGAATGCGCGTCAGCCCACCGCGAAACTCATTCATCTCGCCGTCAGCTGTCAACTTGCCCTCGGGGAAGATGCACACCAGTTCGCCCTCTTGCAGATACCGGGCAATACGCGTGAACGCCTTCTCGTAGATGTGAATATCTTCATGCCGCCCGGCAATCGGAATCGCCCCGGCGGTACGAAAGATGAAGTTCAGCACCGGCAGACGGTAGATCTTGTAATACATCACGAAGCGGATTGGCCGACGCACCGCGCCGCCGATCAACAGCGCGTCGACAAACGACACGTGGTTGCACACCAGCAAGGCGGCGCCCTCGTCGGGGATCTGCTCCAGGTTGCGGTGCTCCACGCGGTACATGGAATGGCTGAGCAGCCAGATCATGAAGCGCATGGTGAACTCGGGGACGATCCTGAAGATGTAGGTGTTGACCGCGATATTGAGCAGCGACACCACCAGGAACAATTCCGGGATCGACAGCTTGGCCACGCTCAGCAGCAGGATCGACACGATGGCCGATACCACCATGAACAATGCGTTGAGAATGTTGTTGGCGGCGATCACCCGCGCACGTTCGTTTTCGGCGGTGCGCGACTGGATCAACGCGTACAGCGGCACGATATAGAAACCGCCAAACACGCCCAGGCCGAGAATATCCAACAACACCCACCAAGCCTGGCCGTAACCGAGCACGGCCAGCCAGTCGTTGGGCTGGACGTTCTGCACGAAGCCGCCGGAATGCCACCACAGCAGCAGGCCGAACACCGTCAAACCGAACGAGCCGAACGGCACCAGGCCGATCTCCACCTTACGCCCGGAGAGTTTTTCGCAGAGCATTGAGCCCAGCGCAATACCCACCGAGAACACCGTGAGGATCAGCGTCACCACGGTTTCGTCGCCGTACAGCCACTCCTTGGCGTAGGCCGGGATCTGCGTGAGGTAAATCGCCCCGACAAACCAGAACCATGAGTTACCGACGATCGAACGCGACACCGCAGGCGTCTGCCCCAGGCCCATGCGCAAGGTAGCCCACGACTGGGTGAAAATATTCCAGTCCAGGCGCAAGTGCGGGGTGGACGCCGCTGCCCGCGGAATGCTGCGGCTGGCCAGGTAGCCCAGCACCGCCACGCCGACAATTGCGGTGGCCACCCAGGGCGCGTAATGGACGGATGACATCATGATCCCCGCGCCAATGGTGCCGGCCAGGATCGCGAGGAACGTGCCCATCTCCACCAGACCGTTGCCACCCACCAGCTCATCGTCATGCAAGGCCTGGGGCATGATCGAATACTTCACCGGGCCGAACAGCGCCGAGTGCGTGCCCATGGCAAACAGCGCCAGCAACATCAGCTCCAGGTGATGGGTCAGCAAGCCGGTGGCGCCCACGGCCATGATCACGATTTCGCCGATCTTGATCGCGCGGATCAACGCATCCTTGTTGAATTTCTCGCCAAACTGCCCGGCCAGCGCCGAGAACAGGAAGAACGGCAGGATAAACAGCAAGGCGCAGAGGTTGACCCAGATCGAGCGATCACCGTCGAGGGTCAGCTTGTAGAGAATCGCCAGGATCAGCGATTGCTTGAAAATGTTGTCGTTGAACGCGCCCAGCAACTGGGTGATGAAAAACGGCAGGAAACGCCGGGTGCGCAGCAAGGTGAATTGTGAGGGGTGGCTCATCGTCCGTGTTCCTGCGTGGCCTGTTATTGATTCAGGCCACGACTTTACCCAACTCCGCCTACTTATTCGCTAACCCAGCAATGCAAGGTGAAACAAAAAGCTCACCTTTATAGGCACCCTGCACCGTGCGCCTGGCCACAATCAGCCACATCAGCGCCAACGCCGCCACCAGCACGCTACCGAACACGCTGAAAAAACCCAAGTGCAGCAGATTCGCCAGCTTCAACGTCGCCAGCGCATACACCCCCAATGGAAAGGTAAAACCCCACCAACCGAGGTTGAACGGAATACCGACGCGCAGGTAACGCAGGGTGATCAACACGGCGATCAGCATCCACCATAAACCGAAGCCCCACAGCGTGATGCCCGCCACCAGGCCCAGGCCGTTGGCCATCTCGCCGACCCCAGGCAAGCCGTTGGCGGCAAAAATGGCCGGCGCATCGCCGCCGAGCAGCAACATGCCCAGGGCGCCCGTGCCGATGGGACCAAGCGCCAGCCAGCTCGAGGCGGCCATGTTGGCGGGAGGCAGTTTATGCAGGGCCATGCGCAGCATCAAAATGGTCAGGATGCTGAACGCCACCGGCAGGGAAAACGCCCACAACACATAGCTGGTCACCAGCATGATCAGTTGCCCGTGAGCATCGGCCAGGTGCGGCGCCAACAGCCCACCGCTCGCCGCCGCGACTTCGGCGGCGACCACCGGCAGCAGCCAGACGGCCGTCATCTGGTCGATGCTGTGCTCCTGGCGGGTGAACATCATGAACGGGATCAACACGCCACAGGCCAGGGCCATCGCCACATCGATCCACCAGATGACTTCGGCCACCGCGATCACATCGCCGCCCCAGCGCGGCAGGCCGAACAGCAGTAAACCGTTGAGAATCGTGGCCAGTCCCATGGGAATGGTGCCGAAGAACATCGACACCGTGGAGTGCCCGAAAATGCGCCGCGCCTCGTGGAAAAACATCACCCAGCGCGCGGCATACAACACGCTGAACAGGATGAACAGGCCGATGGTGAACAGCCATAACCCTTCACCCAGCGTGCGCAGCACGGGCAGGTTGACCGGCAATTGGGCCAGGGCCAGCGCGAGCACGCCGGTGCCCATGGTGGCGGCGAACCAGTTGGGGGTGAACTGGCGGATCACTTCCCGGGGACGGGTCAGGTGGCTGAACGGCTTGTAACTGATGGTATTTGGGCAGGTCATGCGGGCAATCCTCTTCCTCATATGAGGTTGAGGCCATCATAGAACCTGATCGAATATCTATATAACGGGTAATATCTCTAACTGTTATCTGTTTTACCAATATGAACCGACTGCCGGCCCTGCCACATCAGCGCAGCCAGGGCACCAGACGCCAGCAGGATCAGCACCGCGCCATAACCGTCGGTGGTCGCGATCAAGCCAAAACTTCGAATCAGGTTGCCCGCCAATAACGACGGCAAACAGAATGCCAAGTAACTCAGCACATAAAATGCCGACATCAAGCCCGCCCGCTCATGGGGCAAGGCCAGCGGTACCACACTGCGCAAGGCGCCCAGAAAGCCTGCGCCAAAGCCGCTGCCGGCGATCAGGGTGGCGATGAAAAACAGCGGCAGGCTGGCGCTATGCACCGCCGTAAGAATCAGGGCCACGCCGATGGCCAGCAACCCGGCGCCCAGGCGCAGCACCTTGTCCGCGGGTCGATTGCGCAGGGTGAGGATCATCAGCGCGCCACTCAAGGTCAGCACCGCCACCAGGCCGCCACCGATCAGGTTGGACGTCGAGCCGGTGGCCGCCCGCACCAGCGACGGCGCCAGGGAGAGATAGAACCCGCCCATCGCCCACACCGCCACATCCACCGGCAACGACAGCCACAACGCCCGGCGTGCCTGAGGCGGCACATGCAGGGTCGGACGCAACGAGGCCAATGCACCCGGGATACGGCTGACGCTTTCCGGCAGACGCCACACATACACGGCCTGCAATACCATCAGCAGCAACAATGTGCAGTAGATCAACTGGGTCGGCAGCGGCGCGAACTCCACCAGCAAACTGCTGCCCATCGCCCCACACGCCATGCCCAGCAGCGGCGCCACACTGTTGACCAACGGGCCCTGCTGGCGGTCGCTGTCGAGCAGCGCCGCGCCCAATACCGCCGTGGCCATGCCGGTGGCAAACCCTTGCAGGGTGCGCGCAGCAATCAGCCAGGCCACACTGCCTTCATTGATAAACAGCAACATCGCCAGCATATTCAGGACCAGTGCGGCAAAAATCACCGGCTTGCGCCCGAGGTGGTCCGACAACGAACCCACTGTCAGCAACGCTGCCAGCAGGCTCATGGCGTACACCCCGAAGATCAGCGTGAGCATGCCCGCCGAAAAATGCAGACCTTCCTGATAGAGGTGATACAGCGGCGTCGGCGCGCTGGAAGCGGCCAGGAACGTCAGCAAGGTGATCGCGAGGAACACCAGGCTGGGACGATGAGAAGTGGGACTGGACATGGGCACGCTCCGCTAAAGCTAATATTTTGCTTTTGCGAAGTGTGCTACCGGCTGGCTCTTAAAGCAAATTCTTTGTGTTAAGGTCGCAACCATGGCGATAAAAGAAGGCCTCCGCCCGGGGGGCCGTAGTGCCCGGGTACAAGAATCCGTACATTCGGCGGCGCGTGAACTGCTGGAAACCCATGAGCGTTCCAGTGTTACGGTGCCAATGATCGCCGCACGTGCGGGTGTCACGCCCTCGACCATCTACCGGCGTTGGGGTGACCTTGGCGTGTTGCTCGCGGATGTGGCCCTGGCCCGCATGCGCCCGGACAGTGAGCCGGCCAACACCGGCAGCCTGCGCGGCGATTTGCAGGCCTGGGCCGAGCAGTATCTGGATGAGATGAGCTCCGAGCCAGGGCGCAACATGATGCGCGACCTGCAATGCAGCGTGACCCCGGGCTACTGCGTAAGCATCCTCAGCGCGCAGCTTCAAGCGATTGTTGATCGCTATCCCGACAGCAACCCACCGAGCGTGGCCCACTTGATCAATCTGATCGCGGCGCCGACGGTGTTTCGGATTCTGTTTTCAACTGTGCCGCTGACCGTGCAGGAACTGCACGCACTGATCGAACTGGCCCTGCAAGAGTAAAGGCAATACCCAAATCCAAACGTGGGAGAGAGCGAGCCCCCTCCCACACTTTTTCCGGCTTAGGTGCGCATCCCGCGCCCGCTCACCAGCAACCGTGCACAGCCGAAGTACAAGACAACAGTGGCCACGATCATGAAAGTGATCGCCACGCTGATCTTGATATCCGACACGCCCAGGATACCGTAGCGAAAGGCGTTGACCATATGCAGCACCGGGTTGGCCAGCGACACGGTCTGCCAGAACGGCGGCAGCAGGGTAATGGAGTAGAACACGCCACCCAGGTAGGTCAGCGGCGTCAGCACGAAGGTCGGGATGATCGAAATATCATCGAAATTGCGTGCAAACACCGCGTTGATAAACCCCAACAGCGAAAAGATCGTCGCCGTCAGTACCACCACCAGAATGGTGACGCCCAGGTGGTGCACCTGCAGATGGGTGAAGAACAGCGACAGCAGGGTCACGATCACCCCGACCATCAAACCACGCAGCACGCCGCCTGCGGTGTAGCCGATCAGGATGGTGTGCGGCGACACCGGTGACACCATCAACTCTTCGATGGAGCGCTGGAATTTGCTGCCGAAGAAGCTGGAAACCACGTTGCCGTAGGAGTTGGTGATCACCGACATCATGATCAGGCCCGGCACGATGTATTCCATGTAGGTAAAACCACCCATGTCACCGATCTGCCGACCGATCAGGTTACCGAAGATCACGAAATACAGGACCATGGTGATGGCCGGCGGCAGCAGCGTCTGCGGCCAGATCCGGGTGAAGCGCTTCACTTCGCGGTAGACGATGGTTTGCAGCGCGACGAGGTTGGGTTGCAGTTCTGAATTCATACCGCCACCTTCGCCAGATTTTTCTCCACCAGGGACACAAACAACTCCTCAAGGCGATTGGTTTTGTTACGCAGGCTCAATACTTCGATGTTCTGGGTCGCCAACTGGGTGAACAGCGCGGTGATACCCATGGCCTTGTCCACCTGGACTTCCAGGGTGCGACTGTCCACCAGGCGACTCGGGTAGCCCAGCAGCTGCGGCGGCGCCGACAGCGTGTTCTTCAGATCGAGCAGGAACGTTTCCACGTGCAGTTGGCCCAGCAGATTACGCATGCTGGTGTTCTCGACGATGGTGCCGTGGTCGATGATGCCGATGTTGCGGCACAGCTGCTCGGCCTCTTCAAGATAGTGGGTGGTGAGAATGATGGTGATGCCCTTCTCGTTCAGCTCGGTGAGGAAGGTCCACATGGAGCGGCGCAGTTCGATATCCACGCCGGCAGTGGGCTCGTCGAGGATCAGCAGGCGCGGCTCATGTACCAGCGCGCGGGCAATCATCAGACGGCGCTTCATGCCGCCGGACAGCGAGCGCGAAGGCACGTCACGCTTGTCCCACAGTCCCAGTTGGGTCAGGTACTGCTCGGCGCGCTCCTTGGCGACCTTCGAAGGAATGCCGTAGTAGCCGGCCTGGGTCACGACGATGTCGAAGGTCTTTTCGAACTGGTTGAAGTTGAATTCCTGAGGCACCACGCCGATGGAACGCTTGAGCGCCGCCGGAGACTTGTCGAGGTCGTGGCCGAAGATGTTCACCGTGCCGCTGGTCTTGTTGACCAGGGTGGAAAGAATACCGATGGTGGTGGATTTGCCGGCACCGTTGGGGCCGAGCAAGGCGAAGAAATCACCTTCGGCAACGTCCAGATCGATACCACTCAAGGCCTGGAAACCGTTGCCGTAGGTTTTGGTTAGCTGCCGGATGGACAGAGCGGAACTCATATCGGAATACGCACCAAAAGAAGGGAATGGAAAGGGTAGATGAAGGCGCAGCGCAGGTAGTTCAACCTGGGTGCATGGCGGGCATGGTGAGTGCCCGGGTCGCACAAGTACAGTCAACCGCATTAATAGTGGGTATTAAGTCAACGCGGTCATCACTGCCTTGCGGAAGGCCGGACGCTGTTGCAGGCGCTGGTACCAAGCCTCCAGGTGCGGCATTGCCGGGCGCTCGATGGGCATTTCGAACCAGGCGTAGATGAAGCAGCCCAACGGGATATCGCCCATGCCGAACGCGTTGCCGGACAGATAAGGTTGCCGGGCGAGCGCCTGCTCAACGGTGTTCAGTGCATCGACACAGGCCTGGCGTCCGGCATCGATGCTGTCCCAGTCCTGTTTTTCCGGCGGGGTTCGCACGATGCCCCAGAACACCGCTTTGAACGGATCAGCGAGGGTCGAGGTGGTCCAGTCCATCCACTTTTCCGCGTTGGCGCGGGCTTGCAGGTCAGCCGGGTAAAAGTCTGACGCGTGTTTGGCGCAGAGGTAGCGCACGATGGTGTTCGATTCCCACAGCACAAAGTCGCCATCTTCGATCATCGGCACCCGACCGTTGGGGTTCAATGCACGGTATTGCGGCGTATCGACGACCCCGAATGCCCCGCCTGCATCAATCGCCTCATAGTCCAGGCCGAGCTCTTCGGCGCACCACAGCGCTTTTCTGACGTTCGACGAATTTTTACGACCCCAGATTTTCAGCATGACCGCTCCCTGGATGGGTGAATGCACAACGTGTTGTGATGGAAACCGCAGCATACGATGCCTGAGTGGCAAAACGGTACTGGATGACTGGCAGGTCAGATAAATCCGCACGAGTTCCGGTACATTTTCATACGAACTCCCCCCTCATGGGACGGTCACTACCCAGTGAGCGACTGGAACTGTCTTGAACACGTGGTAACACCTTGATCACCGCGCTTGCTCGCATGCCGACTAAGCTCCCTGGTGGTTTCGCCCCTGGTTTCACGGAGGACTGAATATGCTGTTGTTGTGGATACTGGTGCTGGTGGTCGGCATTGCCTACCTGGCACACCGCCGCGTCGCCCCCCTGCCCGCCCTCGGCGTGGTTGCCGTTTACCTGCTGGCGATGGGCGCCTGGAGCCACGCACCGGGTTGGCTGCTGCTGATCTTCTGGGTGTTGGTCGCTCTGGTGGCCGTGCCCCTGCTGCTGCCCGACCTGCGCCGCCAATACTTCACGAAGCCGCTGTTCAGCTGGTTTCAGAAAGTCTTGCCGCCAATGTCCGAAACCGAGCGTGACGCCATCGATGCGGGCACGGTGTGGTGGGACGGCGAACTGTTCAGCGGTCGCCCCGACTGGGACAAGTTGCTGGCCTACCCCAAGGTAAAACTCACCGAAGAAGAACAGGCGTTTATCGACGGTCCCACCGAAGCGCTCTGCGCCATGGTCAGCGACTGGGAAATCGGCCAGGCCATGGACCTGCCGCCCGAAGCCTGGGAGCACATCAAGACCCACGGTTTCTTCGCGCTGATCATTCCCAAGGAATACGGCGGCAAGGGCTTCTCCGCCTACGCCCACTCCCAGGTGGCGATGAAACTCGCCACCCGCAGCGGTGACCTGGCGTCCACCGTGATGGTGCCCAACTCACTGGGCCCGGCCGAACTGCTGCTGCACTATGGCACTGACGAACAACGCAACCATTACCTGCCGCGCCTGGCGCGTGGCGATGACATCCCGTGCTTCGCCCTCACCGGCCCGCTGGCCGGCTCCGACGCGGGCGCCATGCCCGACACCGGCGTGATCTGCAAAGGCGAATGGGAAGGCAAGGAAACCCTCGGCCTGCGCCTGAACTGGGAGAAACGCTACATCACCCTCGGCCCGGTCGCGACCCTGCTGGGCCTGGCCTTCAAGGCCCATGACCCGGATCACCTGCTGGGTGAGGAAGAAGACCTCGGCATCAGCCTCGCGCTGATTCCCACCGATACTCCCGGTGTGGAGATCGGTCGTCGCCATCTGCCACTGGGGGCTGCGTTCATGAACGGGCCCAACTCGGGCAAGGACGTGTTCATCCCACTGCAATACCTCATCGGTGGCCAGGAGATGCTCGGCAAGGGCTGGATGATGCTGATGAACTGCCTGTCCGTGGGCCGCTCGATCTCCTTGCCCGCCGTCGGCACCGGGGCCGCCAAGTTCACCAGTCTGGTCACCGGCCAGTACGCCCAGGTGCGCGAGCAGTTCAATGTGCCGCTGTCGGCGTTCGAAGGCATCCAGGAATCCCTGGCACGCATCGGCGGTAACGCCTGGCTGATGGACAGCGCGAGGATGCTCACCGCCAACGCCGTCGACCTGGGGGAAAAACCCTCGGTGCTGTCGGCGATCCTCAAGTACCACCTGACCGAACGTGGTCGCGAGTGCATCACCCATGCCATGGATGTGCACGGCGGCAAGGGCATCATCATGGGCCCCAACAACTACCTGGGCCGCAGTTGGCAAGGCGCGCCGATTTTCATCACGGTGGAAGGCGCCAACATCCTCTCGCGCAACCTGATGATCTTCGGCCAGGGCGCGATTCGCTGCCATCCGTTCGTGCTCAAGGAAATGGCGCTGGCAGGACGTGAAGACCGTGACCAGGCACTCAAGGAGTTCGACGGCCTGCTGATGCAGCATATCGGTTTCGCCGTCAGCAACGCCGCCAGCACCCTGGTGCTGAACCTGGGCCTTGGCCACTTCGAGAAAGCCCCCGGCAACCGTCTGAGCCAGGGTTATTTCCGCGCCTTGAACCGTCAGGCGGCCGCCTTCGCATTGCTTGCCGACTTGAGCATGATGCTGCTCGGCGGCGAGCTCAAACGCCGCGAACGCCTGTCGGCGCGCCTGGGCGACGTGCTGAGCCATATGTACCTGGCCTCGGCAGCGCTCAAGCGTTACCACGACCTGGATTCGCCGGATCACCTGGAACCCTTGTTCGCCTGGGCCATGGAAGAGAGCCTCGGCGAGTCGGAGCGTGCGCTGGATGAATTGCTGAGCAACTTCCCGAACAAGGTGCTGGGCTGCCTGTTGCGGGTCATCGTGTTTCCATTCGGACGGCGCCATACCGGGCCGTCCGATGCACTGGATGCCGAAGTGGCCGCAGTGATTGGCCGCGCCAAGGGCGACCCGACTCTCGAAGAGTTGCTGGCCGGCTGCTACCGCCCGCAATCGGCGCAGGATCCGGTCGGCGCGCTGCAACATGCCTATGACCTGCTTGGCGCCAGCCATCCACTGCAAAAGAAACTGCACAGCGCGTTGAAAAGCGGCCAGGTCAAACCGACTGCCGGCGAACACGCCATCGACGCCGCCCTGCAAGCGGGCGTGCTGCAACCGGCCGAGGCGCAGACCCTGCGTGACGCCGAAGCTGCGCGACGCAAGGTGATCGACGTGGATGATTTCAGCAAGGAAGAGCTGACCCAGGCTGAAGGCAAAGTCCGCTGATACCTGCGGTCATATAATTACGGGCGCTTGAGCTATATACTCTCGCGCCCGTTTTTGCTTTAGAGGACTTATCTCGTGTCCAACGTCGTTGCTGATCATCTCGTCTTGCTCGACCACCTGCGCAGCATCCTGGTTGCCGTCGGCGAAGCCGAACAAGTGCCGGAGGAAAGCCACACCCTGTTCCTGGAGCGCTTCGACGAACTGCGCGCCCTGCTGCCTATCGACCCGATCGAAAGTCAGTACCTGGGCCAGGACCTGATGAGCCAGGTCATCCTGCGCTACCCGCAAATCGCCCACCTGGTGCCACGCGACCTGCTCTGGTTCTTCGGCGGCGACTGCCTGCACTTCATGCCCGACGAAGAACTGGATTTGTACCAGGCGCTGGAAGAACGTCGTCATGAAGCCGAGCTCAATGACGAACCGTTCGACTGGAACCAGGAACAGCAGCTGCTGGCCATGCCGGATGATCAGAGCAAGCACTGATTGTTGTAAGTCTGATAATCCCGATGTGAGAGGGGCATGAGCTAAAAATGCCATCCCCTGCTCGCCTCGACTCCACTGCAAACAAGTTGAGGGTAGACAACATCACCGACGGATCGCGGGGATCGGTAGTCACGCGAAAATGCATCAGCATCGGCAAACAGGTGAGTCCAGTTACGTGTTCGGGATACACCGTCCGATCTGAATGAGCTATGTGATTTCTGCTCACCAGAACATCATCCTCAACGCTAAAGCAACCACGACTATATTGAAAACTGACTCCATCCACTGGTCACCCTTCTTCAAGGCAAACTTCGCGCCAGCATTTGCACCCAATAGCGTGCCAATCACCAGGCAACATCCGTACTGCCAGTTAATGATGCCGCTGACGCCGAAAATTATTAGTGAACCGACGGAAAGCACTAGCCCGCCGACTTTACGCGTGCCCGCCGATTCGCTGATGGTTTTTCTAAAAAAAATAATGAATAAATACGTCGAAAGTTTGGCTTGTCCACCGAATAACCCGCCGATCATTCCTACTGGGATAAAAAGGATATAGCCAAACAGACGCCTGATCGCAGAGGGAGGTGTTTCGCCGCTACGAGGCTTTTTTATAAGGGACAGGGCAACGAGCAATAATGTCAGCCCGCCAATCACTTTATGCAGCAGCACGGGATCTATTTGGAGAAGAAGACTCGCTCCTCCCAGAGCCCCAACTAGCCCCAGTGCCGCAGCTGGAAAGGCCAGGGCATAATCGATCTTTCCCTGACTATGGAAATGCCGCAGCCCTGCAGCCATGGTGCCTATCGAAGCCAAGCGCGCTGTGGCGATCGACGACTGAGGCGCAATCCCTAGCCAGATCATCACCGGGACGGTTAAAAACACACTTCCGCCGGTGTTGGTCCCGACAAATCCCGTTATTATTCCGAGAAAAACCAGACCGACGCTTGTCAACCACTCATGACCTATCATGTTGAGGTACTCGCATTAGATTCAAGGCGCGGTTTACTCGCTCAAGTAAGCAGGGTCTATCCAGTGATAGCAATTTCTATTACGGGAACTGGCGGTCACATGAAGTTTTGCAGTATGTACGAAGCTGTACTCGCCGATAATCGGGCGCCGTCGGTCAAAGGCGTCGCCAAGCGCTTTCGACACGATGCTACTGAGCTTTAGGACTTTCGAGGCTCTTCCGCTGCAAGATATTGAGTTGAAGTGCAGATTAGTAATAAGAAGGCATGTTTCGGTGATGCCGCACCGTTCACCGATGCCATTGACCGTGCAGGAAATAAAAGTAGCGCCTGCCTCTATGGAGGCCAAGGTATTGGCCATCGCCAGACCTCTGTCGTCATGGAAGTGCACTTCGAGGTCAATATCAGATAATAATTGCCTGATTAGCTTAATCGTCGTTTGAACCTTGAATGGCTCGCAAACTCCTAATGAGTCCGCATAGCAAATTCGGTCCGCGCCGGCAGCTTTAGCAATTTTAAACGTCTCAACCAAATCATCAAACGGCGTCCTGGAAGCATCTTCACTGGTATAGCGAACTTTCAGACCCAGTGACTTTGCGTACATTATACTTTTCTTAATTAAATCTTGTATCTGCGCCTTGGATTTTCTGATTCGATATTTCTGTGACGTTTCATTGATGCCAGCAAATATGCCTATCCAGTTTGCCCCTGTCGCCGCGACTGCATCAATATCTTCTTGATGAGCGCGGGAATGCGCAAGAATATTTTTGGCGATTTTTGATTGTACAAGGGCTGTGACTCTGTCGAACTCCTGTTTCGACGCGTACGGGTGGCCCGCTTCGATAAAGTCAATACCTGCGTTCGCTAGTGCGTAGGCTATGGTCAAAGTAGATTTGGTTGTTAGTTTAACCCCAGGAGCTTGATTTCCTTCGCGCAGCGTAGAATCGACGAGCGTTATAAAAGTCATAAAATACAATCCATTGCTTTAAGGGGTTATATGGCTTTTGAGCGTTCAATCGACTTATAGAGCGAAGTATATGAAAGTAGTTTTTCTTCATTAACCTCTACGCCTAATCCTGGCTTATCGATGGAAAGCTTAACTTGCCCATCGCAAAATGAGTAGCCACTCTCGTCAATTATATCGTCTGCAAATCTCTCAGTGGGGCACCCGTATCCTGTAGTTGCTACATTTTTCAGGGTAGAAACAAAATGATGAAGGGCTGCAGTGCCAATACCAAATGGGTGCATACTACCAGTGCTGACTTGCAAATCGGCGATCTCGGCAGCGGCACATAAGCGACGAGAAGCTAATATGCCGCCCGACTTGAATGGTTTCAGGCAGATTACGTGTGCAGCGTTGAGATGAATTATCTCCTTTAAATCTCGGGCACTGAAAATGCTTTCATCGGCAATGATAGGGGTACAGACATTTCGTTTAACCTCGGCCAAACCGGCAATATCATGGCCTGGTGTAGGTTGCTCTACGGCAAAAACACCGTGCTGTTCTATACGCTTTATAAACTGAATAGCGGTGGGAATGTCATAGGCACAATTGGGATCCACCTCCAATTCAAAATTGTCTCCTAAAGCCTGCCTGACAGATTTAAAACAGGCGTAATCGTCTTTCAGTACACCGGACCCCTTGAGTGTCAGTCGCTCATAGCCAAGTCCTTGCAACTCAAGTGCACGTTCAGTGACCACCCTGACGCAAGCAAACGGTAAGCTGCGACTTACCTTATAGCTAAGTGCATATGCTCCTCCTAGCAAGTTACAAACTGGAACGTCATATACTTTTCCTGCAAGATCAAGAAGCGCATGATCTATCGCGCACTTAGCAAACAAATGGCCCTTAATTACCACATCGAGTTCGCTCATTATTATTTCAAACAGACATGGATCCTTACCAATTATTGCAGGGCACAAGTAGTTTTCCAATACTGCCATCATCGTTTCGGGAGTATCACCTTGGGCAGGATACCCTCTTGATATGATTCCCGACTCTCCCCATCCAATGAGTCCTGTGTCTGTCGTAAGCTTCAATACTATATGCCGGCCCTTGGCGGTTATATTAGTTGCGGTTTGATAAGGGCTTTTATATGGCACCTCTGTCAAGAACACTTCAGCTTTTGCAATGTGCATGGATTAACTTCCTGTTGGCGATCAACGATGCTGGAAACTAAGTGAAATGTACTTGGTTGATCTCAGCAATATCAAGCATCGCGAAACAGATTTCCCCAGTCCTAAACATGAATAAAATTTCATGCTTTCGCGTATTGATTTTTCCCACGCAACGACTGTTTATTTTCCCCTATTGAATTCAAAGCAATTTTATTTATGACACTTTTTCGCACCAGGCATTTTTTTATTTTGTCCCTCCTCTCTTTATAATCACCAACGCTTCCACACTTGCTTAACTATAATATTTTAATCTAAAAGGGACCCAAGATAGGTGGTCACTGATCAAAAAGTCAGCCCCACTACATTTCACCTTTACCGGATCGATGTTCGACAACGGCAAAAATTTAGACGGAGTTAGATGGCCGTTATCTAGATGCAATGAGCAAGAGAGCAAAAGTCTGAGCAGCCGGATTTTTTACTCTTGCGAATGCATGTAGCGGAGCCTAAAGTATGGCGAAAATCGTAAGCCACATTTTTAGAACAGCGATAACAGCCCGCTTTCCGGTCTGCAGCCTCGCTAACCAGACGCAATCGAGGACACGAAATACCGCTGCTAGCTGCCCTGCTTGCGCAGATGGTGTTGACTGGAATACCGGAACACTGGAACTGCCCTCTCCAAAAAGCCAAGAAGTACTGCCGAACGCAGACGTCAAAATTTTCACATGCGCTCTGCCAAATAAGGATTTATCCCTTACGCACACGTGATTCACAGCAAGACCATGTAGATATAAGAGCAACTGGCCTGGATTGGCACTAGCATCTGGCTCGGTGACCACCTGGATAATTCGCGCAACCTGGAGGGTGGTGATGCGTGGCCAAGCATGTAGGAGAATTACATGAGCAGTTGTGGGGTGACCCTATGCCAAGGCACTAAAAGTGACGGCTCAATATGCAGCCGCATCCGGTCTAGCCTGTCAGTCGTCTGCAACTTTGGAATCTACCCCGAACCTTACATTTGAGCCTGCCTCTCCCGCCTGGGTGATGGTAGTGTGTGAAAATATTTCTGACCTGTTAATCAGGTATTTATTTTCACTACCTGCAAAGGATTGCCTAGCAATGCATTTCCCACTGAAAAATATCCTGATGGCCAGCCTGTTCGCTGCCAGCCTGTCGAGCCTCTCCAGCCCAGCCTTCGCCAATCTGACAGAGCAGCAAAGCACGGCGATTATCAAAAGCTTCAACGACACTACGGTCTCTGATTTTCGCGGTTTCCTCGACATGCTGGTCAAAGGCGACCTGACGAAAGCCGCTGAAGTCGGCCCAGCCATCGAAGCATTTCAGGCTAACAAACCCCTCACCGCCGACCAACAAAACGAAATCCATCGACTACTCGGCATCTACACCCGCGTGAAATACGGCAAGGCCGCTCTCGAAACCCTGCGCGAGTTGGTCGAGATTCCAACCTTCAACGTCGACGGCGTGCCGCAGTATAAAAACCCGGAATTTCTCAGGATCGCCGACAAGATCCAGGCGCTGGCCAAGTCGTTCAACCTCACTTTCCGTAACGTTGACAACCGGGTGTACGAGATCTCCCTGGAAGGCCGCGGCGACGAAGTAGTGGGTATCCACGCCCACGCCGACGTTGTCCCGGTGACGCCGGAGAACTGGGTGCTCAAGGACGGCACCAGGCTTGACCCGTTCAAGGTCACGCTGATCGGTGACCGCATGTACGGCCGTGGTACCGAGGATGACAAAAACGGCATCGTGGTGGCGATGTATGCGATGAAGGTGATCAAGGAAGAAAACCTGCCGCTGGCGCGCACCTTCAAATTGCTGGTGGACACCACCGAAGAAACCGCCGGCGATGCCATCCCCTACTACTTCGCACGCAACCCGGTGCCGCAATACAACCTGGCACTGGATGGTGGCTACCCGGTGGTGATTGCCGAGAAGGGCTCGGGCACCGTCATGGCCACGTTCCCCGTGCGCAAGGGCGAAGGCAACGGCGCAGAAATCATTTCGATGACCGGCGGCAAGGCCACCAATCAGATTCCCTCAGCGTCGGTGGCCATGCTGGTCAGTGATACACCTGCAGAATTGGCCGCCGCTCTGCAGCAGGCCGGCGCTGAATACGCCAAGCGCAACGGCGATGATTTCCAGGTGAGCGCCAAGGTCGACGGCAAGGAGGTCAAGCTTACCGTCACGGGTGTGTCTGCCCATTCCTCGGCGCCACAGTCCGGGGTCAATCCGGTGGCGCGCATGCTGGAACTGATCCACAGCGTCGACGGCAAGATCGCGCTCAAGCACAACCACATCACTGACGCTGCGCGCTACGCCGCCGACAACTGGGGCCTGGATTACCTGGGCGGCAAGCTGGGTATAGGCTTTTCCGATCAGTTCATGGGGCCGCTGACCACCTCGCTGACCTTCGTCAGCCAGGACGACAAGGCTTTCAAGCTGGCGGTGAATCTGCGCGCTCCGAAAGGCAAATCACCGGAGGCGATCAAGGCGCAGATCGAGCAGAAACTGAACGCGTGGAACACTCATGCCAAGGTCGACGTGACCTTCACCTGCTCGCTCGACACGCCGATGTACCGCAACCCGGAAGATGAATGGGTGAAGGCCTTGCTGGCGGTTTCCACCGAAAACCTCGGCATGCCGCACACATTCGGCACCTCGGCCGGCGCCACCTCCGTGCACGACCTGCCCAATGGCGTGCAATTTGGTCTGGCGCGCCCGGAAACCAAGTACACCGGGCACACCGACGGCGAATTCAAGACCGTCGACCAATTCCTGCTGGACTTGCAGATCGTCACTGAAATGATGGGCCGCATAGGCCAGTTGCCGAAGCTCTGACCCAATAAAAAACGCCGATCACTCATGATCGGCGTTTTTGTCAGCGCAGTAGTGCGAGGCCCCTCACCCGCCCGTGCCCAGGAACGGCAGCGCCAGGTAAAGTTTGATCACCAACGCGTTGGTGATATCGATGAAAAACGCGCCCACCATCGGCACTACCAGAAAGGCGATCTGCGAGGGCCCGAAGCGTTGCGTCACGGCCTGCATATTGGCGATCGCAGTGGGCGTGGCGCCCAGGCCGAACCCGCAGTGCCCCGCTGCCAACACCGCCGCGTCGTAATTGCTGCCCATCACGCGGAAGGTCACGAATATCGCGAACAGCGCCATCAACAGCGCCTGGGCCGCCAGCAGAATCACAATCGGCAAGGCCAGGGCCGCCAGATCCCACAGCTTGAGCGACATCAAGGCAATCGCCAGGAACAACGACAGGCTGACATTGCCCAGCAGCGACACCTCGCGCTCGAACACCTGGTGCCAACCCAGCGCCGACAGACCGTTACGCAACACAACACCCACGAACAGCACACAGACGAAGGTCGGTAACTCGAACGCCGTACCCTGGATCAACCCATTGAGGAACATACCAACCTGCAGGCTTATCGCCAGCAGCGCCAGGGTTTCGATAAACGAGGACGAGGTAATCATGCGTTCCCGATGGGGTTGCTCAAACCCCTTGGGCAGGCGCGGCAACGCCTGCTCGACCCCAGGCACCTGCACCCGCTTGATCAGCAGCCTCGCCACCGGCCCGCCGATCAAACCGCCCAGTACCAGGCCAAAAGTCGCCGACGCAATCGCAAGCTCAGAGGCCGAGGCAACGCCGTACTTGGCGCTGAAGACTCCGCCCCAGGCGGCACCGGTGCCGTGCCCACCGGACAGGGTAATGGAACCGGCCAGCAAGCCCATCAGCGGATCGAGCCCGAGCATCCTGGCCAACGCGATGCCCATGGCATTTTGCAGCACCAGCAGGCCTGTCACCACCAACAGGAAAATGCCGAGTAGGCGTCCACCTGCCTTCAGGCTGGCGAAATCGGCATTCAGGCCAATGGTGGCGAAAAACGCCAGCATCAAAGGCGTTTGCAGCGATGCATCGAAGCGAACTTCAACACCCGCCATTAGACGCAACACCACCAATAGCGCGGCCACCAACAAACCACCGGCCACCGGCTCGGGAATGCTGTAAGTGCGTAGAAAGCCCATACGGGCCACCAGCCAGCGTCCCAGCAACAGCACCAGGGAAGCGGCGACCAGGGTTGAATAAAAGTCGAGTTGAAGCATGGGCAGTCCGCTGAAGGATGATGGGCTGGCCAGAGTAGAGACAGAGGCACCTGTGCACAGCTACCCAAAGAGAAATGCAGAACCTTCCCGCACACTTCACAAAAAAACCTACGCGCAGGGTAAATTTTTCGCGTTTTAGCTCATCAGAACGGCAGGCGGAATGTATCCGATCAAAAAACGCACAAACAAAAACGCCGATCATCTCTGATCGGCGTTTTTGTTGAATATGGAGCGGGAAACGAGACTCGAACTCGCGACCCCGACCTTGGCAAGGTCGTGCTCTACCAACTGAGCTATTCCCGCAAATGGCGTCCCCTAGGGGACTCGAACCCCTGTTACCGCCGTGAAAGGGCGGTGTCCTAGGCCACTAGACGAAGGGGACACGCTACTGAAACACATGGTGTGTATTTCAGTGCCCAGAGGCCGCGTCCGAAGACGTGGTCCTGGTTTCACTCAGTGCCGCCCGAGAGCAGCACTGCTTAAAAACTGGAGCGGGAAACGAGACTCGAACTCGCGACCCCGACCTTGGCAAGGTCGTGCTCTACCAACTGAGCTATTCCCGCATATGGCGTCCCCTAGGGGACTCGAACCCCTGTTACCGCCGTGAAAGGGCGGTGTCCTAGGCCACTAGACGAAGGGGACACACGTACAACATTCACTCCCTACCGCGTTTCGCTGTGTGCTTTACGCTGTAAGTGGCGCGCATTCTATGGATGGATTGAAAGGTCGTCAACCCCCAAGGATAAATTTATTTAAATCAATGACTTCCCCCGTGTTTACGCGCCCATACGGGCGTTGCGCCGCCCTGTAACCCGGCGCCTATATTCCAGCGCCCGACAAGGCGCTATAGTTCGCTCCAACAGATGATGGCAATGTGCGCTCATTCATCCAACGCTATACCTATATAGAAGAAGGTACCTGGGCAACTGGTCGAACAGCCCTATCCGCCAGATGGCCCAGTCACTACACTCCACAGCAAACCCTATTAAGAGGTCACGCCGGTGACACCACTCATGATCACCCTGCTGGTAGTAGTCGGGATCGTAATATTGATCGCCATTGGCTACATGAACCACGTGGTGGAAAACAACAAGCTGGAAAAGAAACGCACCGAGATCGAACTCAACGACCGGCTGCGTCGCTGCGGCGAAATCACCGAGACCTTCCCCGGCCAGTTGATGACCCCGGCGCTCAAGCTGTTGCTCACCCGCCTGGAACTCAACGTCAACCAGCGCCTGCTCAACCTCAACAAATCCAGCGCGGCGCTCAAGGCGCGGATTGGCGAACTCGATGCACTGATCGCCCAGGGCGAATCGATCCCCGTCGCCAACCCGCCCGCCCCGATTCAGACCGAAGCCAAGGCCAAGGACGTGCGCTTCCTGCTCGAAGCCCTGCACGGCCAGGTCACCCGCGCCGCTCAGGACGGCTTCCTGCCGGCCAACGAAGCCAAGCACTGGATCCGCGAAATTCGTCACATCCTGGTGCTGCTGCATATCGAGTTCTTCAACAACCTCGGCCAGCACGCCTTGCAGCAAGGCCAACCAGGCCAGGCACGCCTGGCCTTCGAGCGTGGCGTGCAGTACCTGCGCAAACAACCGGAACCGGTGTTCTACAACACCCAACTGAAAATGCTCGAATCCCAGCTGGCCCGCGCCAACTCCACCGTCCTGACCAACAGCCAGCCCGCCGAAGACGAAATCAACGAACTGACCGAAGGCCTGAAAACCGACGACGCTGATGCAGCGTGGAAGAAGAAGGCAATCTACGACTGATCGACCACCGTCGATCCGCTCAAGCCCGAGTGGTGAGGCGAAGGCCCAGGGTTACTTTTGTGCCGTTACAAAAGTGACCCGCTGTAAAAGCGGACCCCCAAGCCGCCATTACTGAAGCAACGGATATGTACACAATAGACCGCCATCGGGAGCAGCCCCCTCCCACATTGGACCGCGCCCCACAAAAGCTCCCCCTCATAACCCCCCTGCAGTGCCATCACTTTGCACCTATCCCCCCGCCCCCGACTAGCGTAAAAAAGTCCCCTAACTCCCGCCAGCCCGAGGCCCCACATGCCTGTCGCCATAATTGATGGACAACCCCTCCACTACCTCGACCAGGGCGCCGGCCCAGTCGTCCTGCTGGGCTCAAGCTACCTCTGGGACCACACCATGTGGGCACCGCAGATCGAAGCCCTGTCGCAGCAATATCGCGTCATCGTCCCCGAGCTGTGGGGCCACGGCGAATCGGGCACGCTGCCCCCTCAAACCCAGTCCCTCGATGACCTGGCACGCCAGACCCTGGCCCTGCTGGACCAGTTGGAGATCCCCCAGGTCAACCTGGTCGGCTTGTCGGTCGGCGGCATGTGGGGCGCACGCCTGGCATTGCGCGCACCGGAGCGCATCAACAGCGTGGTGCTCATGGACACCTACCTCGGTGCCGAACCGGAAGCCACGCGCCAGTACTATTTCTCACTGTTCCAGATGATCGAAGACGCCGGCGCCATTCCCCAGCCGTTGCTGGATGTGGTCGCGCCGATCTTCTTTCGCGCCGATATCGACCGCGACTGCGCGCTCTATCAGGATTTTCGCAGCGCCCTGCAGGCCTTCTCCAAAGAACGCCTGATACACAGCATCGTGCCCCTGGGCCGCTTGATCTTCAGCCGTGAAGACATCCTGCAACAGCTGCCGCGCCTGGATGCCGATACCACCCTGGTGATGTGCGGCGAGCAGGACAAGCCGCGCCCGCCGGCCGAGTCTGCCGAGATGGCCGAGTTGATCGGCTGCGCCCTGACACTGATCCCCGACGCCGGGCATATTTCCAGCCGGGAGAACGCGGATTTCGTCAATGAAGCGCTGCTGACGTTCCTTGCCAACCACGCTTGACTGCCCTCGCCCTTTGATCGCCGTCCTACGCGGCGATCAAAGGCGGAAGTGCCCTACCATGCCTTTGAGTTCAGTCCCCAACTGCGCCAGCTGGATGCTCGACGCAGCGTTGCCCTGCATGCTCAATGCCGAATGATCGGCACTCGCGCGGATGCTGGTGACGCTGCGGTTGATCTCTTCAGCCACCGAGCTTTGCTCCTCGGCGGCAGCGGCAATCTGCTGGTTCATCTGCTGGATCAAGGACACGGCCGTCGCGATGCTGCCCAGGGCACTTTCGGTTTCCAGCGCATCACTGACCGCCAGCTTCACCAGTTCACCACTCTGCTGGATCTGCTGCACCGACGACTGCGCCGCATTGCGCAAGGTGCTGACCAGCCGCTCGATTTCTTCCGTCGATTGCTGGGTCCGTTTGGCCAACGCTCGCACCTCGTCGGCCACCACCGCGAAGCCACGGCCCTGCTCACCGGCGCGGGCGGCTTCAATGGCGGCGTTCAGGGCCAGCAGGTTGGTCTGCTCGGCCACGCTCTTGATCACGCCTAGAACCGTGCCGATGTGCTGGATCTCGGCACTGAGGCTTTCGATACTGGCGCTGGCACTGGTGCTCGAGGTGGCAAGCAATTCGATGCGTTGCAGACTCAGGCGTACCACCTGTTGGCCGCTGTCGACCTTCTCATCCGCAGTCTGCGCGGCGTGCGCAGCCTCTTCGGCATTGCGCGCCACGTCGTGCACGGTGGCGTTCATCTGGTTCATCGCGGTGGCGACCTGCTCGGTCTCCTCCTTCTGACTGCTGACTTCAAGGTTGGTCTGCTCGGTAACGCTGGACAACGACTGCGCCGCACCGGCCAACTGCTCGATGCCGGCCTGCAGCCCGCTGACCATCTGGCTCAGGCCATTACCCATCTGCTGCATCGCCTGCATCAACTGGCCGATTTCATCTCGGCGGCTTACGTCCATGCGCCCGGTCAGGTCGCCGTCCGCAATCTGCCTGGCCACCGCAATCACGCTGCGCAGCGGCGCGACGATCAAACGGGTAATCAGCCACGCTGCCATCAGCCCCACCAGCAATGCCAGCGCGGACGAACCAATGATCAGCAGCGTGCTGTTGACCAACTGCGCCTGCATCGACTGGTCTTCGGCGTCATACGCCTGATTGACGCGGCTGACCACCTGATCGGCGCGCTCACGCAATTGTTGGTAGACCACTTTTTCCTGGGCCAGCAGGTCGGTGTATTCACCGAGCTTTTCGCTGAACGCGGCGATATGCCCGGAGACTTCATTGAGTACGGTCTGATAGCCGGCGTCCTTGACCGACGTTTTCAACTGCTCGACCTGTGCCAGCGCCTGGTCGGCCTGTTCGATCTTGCCCTGCTCGGCGTCCTCGGCATCCGCCCTGCGGCTCTGGTCCAGACGTAACCGGGCTTCGTTCATCGCCTGCAGCATCAAGCGCGATACCTGGCTGATCTGCCCCGCCTGCTCGATCAGCTCCGCGCCTTCCCGGCCCTGACTCTCCTTGAGACCTTCGGCGCCGTCGTCCGCCAGGCCGGACTGCAACACATCGAGGTTATTGGCCACGCTGGACACCGACCAACTGGCCATTTCCAGCGCCAGGTCCTTGGCCTGGGTCAGTTCCACAAACCCGTCGAATGCCTTGCGATAGGCATCGAGGGCTTGCTCGACATCGGTCATCACCGGCCCATTGGCGGCTGACTGCGCCTTGAGACTGGCCGCCAGCGCGGCCAGGGCGTCGACACGTTCATGCAGCGCATCCACCGCCTTGGGGTCGGCGTGCAGCGCATAGTCCTGCTCGATCAGGCGCACCTTGAGCAAGCCGTCATTGAGCGACGACATGCGCTTGAGCCCATCGAAACGCTGACCAACCGTGTGCAGGGACCACACGCCAATCGCAGCCACCAGCGCCGTCAGCAGCAATACCAGCGCAAAACCCAAGCCCAGCTTCTTCGCCATACCGAGGTTGGCGAAACGTCGTTGCACGCCCGAAATCATTGCACTTGCCCCTCCAGCAATGGCGGATGCCACACGCCCGGTTTTATCAGCAGCGAGATTGGCAACCACAAGGCCCTGAACACAAGTCGTTGACGCCACAATAATGGCAAAAAGCTACGTACTGGTCGTTTTCAGAATGGTCGAGGTCGATCTGGCCGGTCCCATCGCGCGAAATAACGCCAGCGCCCGCTCATCACCGGCATAGGCGACATTGATGCGCAGCCAATCGCAGGGTTCACCCGCCGGGTTGAACAGCGCGCCTGGCGTCAACAATACCCCCAGTCGCCGAGCACAGGCCTGCACATGCGATGGGGCGCCAAGCCCCGGCCGCGCCCACAGGAACATGCCGCCGGCGGGCACGGTAAACACCTGCCATTCTTCGTCTTCCAGCACTTGCACCGTGGCGGCCATTTGCGCGTTCAGGCGCTTGCGCAGGCGTTGCGCCCACTTGCGGTAAGTGCCGTTGGCCAGCAGCGTCGCCACGACGGCTTCGGCAAAACGCGAGGTGCCGATGCCCGTCAGCGTCTTGAGGTGGGCCAGTTGCGCAATGAGCGAAGCGCCCGCGCTCAAATAGCCCACGCGCAAGGCGCTGCTCAGGGTCTTGGAAAAGCTCGATACATAGATGACACGTTCCGCATGGGCCAGTGCCGCCAGCCGTATGCAACTGGCAGGTTGCAGGTCGCCGTAGACATCCTCCTCAATGATCAGAAAGTCGTTGCAGCACGCAAGCGCCAGCAAGCGTTCGGCCACGTCGCGGCTCAAGCTGGACCCGGTGGGGTTGTGGTAGAGGCTGCTGGTGAACAGGCACTTGGGCCGATGACGTTGCAGCAGCGCTTCCAGCGCCGCAATATCCGGGCCGCAACCGGTGCCGGGTACCTCCAGCCGCGTGACGCCGTGAAACGCCAATTGGCGGTAAAGGTTGCCATAGCCCGGCGTCTCGACCACCACCGTATCCCCGGCCTTGAGCAGCGTGCGAATGAGCAGGTCCTGGGCATGACTGGCACCGTGGGTGGTGAGAATGCACTCCAGATTGCTGCTCACCTGAATCTGGTTCAGACGCTTGAGCAATTGCTCGCGCAATGCCGGCAACCCCAGGGGCGTGCTGTAGTTGAACAGGCCGGCGGTGTCGGTACGGCTGACTTCGCGGATCGCATAACTGAGGTCATCGCTTTCGCGCCAGTCGTCTGGCAACCAGCCGCACCCCAGTTTCAGCTCACCCAGGGGGCTGTCGGTGAAGGCGCCCCACTCGCGTTCCGCACCTTCATGCCAGGGCGGCTCGTGAAACACGGGCGCAGGTGCCACCACAAACCCGGAGCCCTTGCTGGAGGCCAGTAGCCCCTGGGCGACCAGCCGCTCCAGAGCCTCGACCACGTTTGACTGGCTGAGCAGGTTGTCGAGGGCCAATTGCCGGATGGAGGGCAGGCGCGTGCCGGGGCTTACTCCGTTACTGCGGATCCACTCGGCCACCGCGCTGACGATTTGCTGCACCACCGGTACAAGGGCTTGTCGATCGATCCCTAAATCCATGAGCCACTCACTTGAACTGTCAGTTATTCAACCCGAGCAGTTAAGCACAGAAGCCCCTTCAGGCCTTTTTTGAATTCTTATTAAAGTATTGATTTTATTGAATTATTTACCTGATGACACACATTCGAAGAAGCGTTCGTCCGTTCTGGAAACGCCCCACAACCACCCCCGGCCTTTTCGAATGGCGGGCGGCATCGCGTCCTAGATCGCCGTCGCACCACCATCCACCGCCAGGGCCTGGCCCGTGGTGAAGGCCGCGCCATCACTGCACAAGTACAACACAGCGCTGGCAATTTCCTCGACCTTACCGATACGCCCCACCGGGTGCATGGCTGCGGCAAACTCGGCTTTACGCGGATCGGCTTCCCAGGCACGGCGGAACATGTCGGTGTCGATCACCGCCGGGCACACTGCGTTGACGCGGATTTTCTTTTTCGCGTACTCAATTGCCGCCGACTTCGTCAGGCCGATCACTGCGTGCTTGGAGGCCGCATAAATGCTCATCTTCGGCGCCGCGCCCAGCCCGGCCACCGACGCGGTATTGACGATCGCCCCGCCGCCCTGGGCCAGCAGCAACGGCAACTGGTGCTTCATGCACAGCCACACGCCCTTGACGTTGACCCCCATGATCGCGTCGAACTCATCCAGGCTACCGTCCGCCAGCTTGCCCTTCTCGATTTCGATGCCGGCATTATTGAAGGCGTAATCCAGGCGGCCATAAGCGGCGATGGTGTGCGCCATCAACTGCTGCACATCCTCTTCGAGGGTGACGTTGCAGCGCACGAACACTGCTTCACCGCCGGCCTGCCGGATCAGCGCGACGGTACCCTCGCCGCCCGCCACATCCAGATCAGCGACCACCACCTGCAAGCCTTCGGCGGCAAACGCCAACGCGGTGGCGCGGCCGATACCGGCGGCGGCACCCGTCACCAGGGCGACCTGGCCGGAAAATGTCATGCTCATGGGGAAGGTCCTGTGGGAGAAATAACCGTGGGGCGAGTCTAGCCAAGGCCTGGCCTGGCGCGTCAGCACTATCAAAAGCCCGGTTGTGGCTGCATGAATCGCAGTGATAAGGGCACCGGCGGCACTATCATTCCTGTCTATCGGCGAGCATTCGCACGTCTGGCGAACACTTGCATTCACGCCACCGCAGGTCTATCACTCGGGGTTCATTTCTCAAGAGTCCCTGCCATGACTGACCAGACCAACCGCCAGTTCCTGCTCGCCAAACGCCCGGTCGGCGCGGCCACGCGTGACACCTTCACCTATCAGGAAGTCCCGGTGGGCGTGCCTGGCGACGGGCAAGTGCTGGTGCACAACGAATACCTGTCCCTGGACCCGGCGATGCGTGGCTGGATGAACGAGGGCAAGTCCTACATCCCGCCGGTCGGCATTGGTGAAGTGATGCGCGCGTTGGGCGTAGGCAAGGTGATTGCGTCGAACAACCCGACGTTTAAGGTCGGCGATTATGTGAACGGCGCGCTGGGCGTGCAGGACTACTTCGTCGGCGAGCCGCGAGGCTTCTATAAAGTCGACCCGACACTGGCGCCTTTACCGCGTTACCTGTCGGCCCTGGGCATGACCGGCATGACCGCCTACTTCGCGCTGCTGGACACCGGCGCGCCCAAGGCCGGCGAAACCGTGGTGATCTCCGGCGCCGCCGGCGCGGTGGGCAGCATTGCCGGGCAGATCGCCAAGCTCAAGGGCTGCCGCGTGATCGGCATTGCCGGGGGCGCCGACAAGTGCAAGTTTCTGGTGGACGAACTCGGTTTCGACGCAGCCATCGACTACAAGAGCGAGGACGTGCCCGCCGCCCTCAAGCGCGAATGCCCCAAAGGCGTGGACGTGTATTTCGATAATGTCGGCGGCGATATTCTCGATGCCGTTCTCAGCCGCCTGGCGCTGAAGGCGCGGGTGGTGATTTGCGGGGCCATCAGCCAGTACAACAACAAAGAAGCGGTGAAAGGCCCGGCCAACTACCTGTCATTGCTGGTCAATCGCGCACGCATGGAAGGCTTCGTGGTGATGGACCATGCCGCCAACTTCGCCGCTGCCGGGCAGGAAATGGCCGGCTGGATGGCCCAGGGCAAGCTCAAGAGCAAAGAAGATATTGTCGACGGGCTGGAAACATTCCCCGAGACCTTGATGAAGCTGTTCAATGGCGAGAACTTCGGCAAGCTGGTGCTCAAAGTCAGCTGACGCAGTCTCTCAGGACACCCACATACACATGTGGGAGGGGGCTTGCTCCCGATAGCGGTGGATCAATCGATGCCTATGTCGACTGTCACACTGCAATCGGGAGTAAGCCCCCTCCCACTTTTGTGTTTGCCTTGGGTATCAGGCGATTTCAGCGACGACCGCCGCCAGCGCCTTGGCCGGGTCGGCGGCCTGGCTGATCGGACGCCCGATGACCAGGTAGTCCGAGCCCGCGTCCAACGCCTGGCGCGGGGTAAGGATACGCCGCTGGTCGTCTTGCGCGCTGCCCGCCGGACGAATCCCCGGCGTCACCAGTTGCAGCGACGGGTGCGCCGTTTTCAGCGCCTGGGCTTCCAGGGCCGAGCAGACCAAACCGTCGAGTCCGGCCTTCTGCGCCAGGGCCGCGAGGCGCAACACTTGCTCCTGGGGCTCGATATCCAGGCCGATGCCAGCCAGGTCTTCACGTTCCATGCTGGTGAGGACGGTCACGCCGATCAACAGCGGTTTGGCGCCGTTGCGTTGTTCCAGCACTTCACGGCAGGCGCTCATCATGCGCAGGCCACCGGAGCAGTGCACATTGACCATCCACACGCCCATCTCGGCCGCCGCCTTGACCGCCATGGCGGTGGTGTTGGGAATGTCATGGAATTTAAGGTCGAGGAACACCTCGAAACCCTTGTCGCGCAGGGTGCCGACGATGTCTGCCGCGCAACTGGTGAACAGCTCCTTGCCGACCTTGACCCGGCAAAGCGCAGGGTCCAACTGGTCGGCCAGCTGCAGTGCGGCTTCACGGGTAGGGTAATCCAGGGCGACGATGATAGGCGTCTGGCAGACGGACATTGGCATGGGCTCTCAGGCAAGTCGAAATCGGCGCGGATTGTAGCGCAAGCGGCGCCATTGCGGGATCCGGTGATCGGTAAATACCGACGGTCCGGGTTTTATGGCATTTGTGTCGGCATCGATACATTCACGACATGCCCTCAACACGCCCCGGCGCTAGCCTCGCGTCCACGACCGACCGTCCAGCACTTCCAGCCATGGGGCTGGGCGCCTATGCTGAGCGTATCCACCAGGCAGATAACCGCATTATGCAGACCCCCTCCACCGTAAACGACGAGCCCAAAGACACGGTAATTGCCGACGACAAGCGCTGGAACACCCGTGCCCTGATTGTCGATGACGATGTGCCGATCCGTGAACTGCTGATCGATTACCTGGCGCGCTTCAATATTCTCGCCACCGGCGTCAACGACGGCGCCGCGATGCGCGTGGCCATGCAGGCCGGCACCTTCGATGTGGTGGTGCTCGACCTGATGCTGCCGGGCGAGGACGGCCTGTCGCTGTGTCGCTGGCTGCGCGCCGAGTCGGACATTCCTATCCTGATGCTGACCGCACGCTGCGAGCCCACAGACCGCATCATCGGCCTCGAGCTGGGCGCCGACGATTACATGTCCAAGCCGTTCGAACCCCGTGAACTGGTGGCGCGTATTCAGACCATCCTGCGCCGGGTGCGCGATGACCGCACCGAGCAGCGCGCGAATATCCGCTTCGACAACTGGCGCCTCAACAGCGTCCTGCGCCAGTTGGTGGCCGACGACGGGCTGGTGGTGCCGCTTTCCAACGCCGAGTTCCGCCTGCTGTGGGTGTTTATCGAGCGCCCTCGCCGCGTGCTCAGTCGCGAGCAATTGCTGGACGCTGCGCGCGGTCGCTCCATCGAGGCGTTCGACCGCAGCATCGACCTGCTGGTGTCGCGTCTGCGCCAGAAACTGGGCGACGACCCGAAAGCGCCGCAGTTGATCAAGACCGTGCGTGGCGAAGGCTACCTGTTCGACGCACGGGATATCGGCTGATGCGCAACGCTTTCAACACGCTGTTCGGGCGGCTGTTCGGCGTGTTGCTGGTGGCCATTGTGCTGGCCCACGGGCTGACGATCTTCTGGTTTCACCACTACGGCCCGCCCCCGCCTCCCTCCGGCGACCTGTATGTGCAGAGCGCCGATGGCAGTTTCACGCCCGTGCACCAGAAGCACCAGCGCCCATGGTTTGGCGGCCCGGTCGTGCCGCTGACGTTCCAGGTCATCACGCTGATCGTTGCCGCGTGGTACGGCGCCAAACTGCTGAGTCGACCGATCCAGCGCCTGAGCGAAGCGGCCGAGCGTCTGAGCCTGGACCTCGACAGCCCGCCGCTCAACGAGTCCGGCCCCCGCGAGGCGCGACAAGCGGCCTCGACCTTCAACCTCATGCAACGGCGCATTCGCGAGCAGGTCAGCCAGCGCGCGCGCATGCTCGGCGCCGTGTCCCATGACCTGCGCACGCCGCTGTCGCGCCTCAAGTTACGCCTGGAACAGATCGACGACACCCGCCTGCAAGGCCAGATGCGCCAGGACCTGGACGACATGATTGGCATGCTCGACGCCACCCTGAGCTACCTGCACGAACAGCGCACCAGCGAAACCCGGCACTGGCTCGATGTGCAGGCGCTGGTGGAGTCTTTGAGCGAAAACGCCCAGGACCAGGGGTGCGACGTGCAATATGCGGGTTCATGCACACCGCTGCAGGTGCAGCCGATGGCCCTGCGTTCGGGCCTCAATAACCTGATCGATAACGCGCTGCGCTATGCCGGCAGCGCACGCGTTGAACTGACGGATAACCCCGACGCCCTGGTGATTCGTGTCATCGACCACGGCCCGGGGATCGCGGCGGATCAGCGCGAAGCCGTGTTCGAGCCGTTCTTTCGCCTGGAAGGCTCACGCAACCGCAATTCCGGCGGCGTCGGCCTGGGCATGACGATCGCCAGGGAAGCCGTCGAACGACTTGGCGGCCGCCTGAGCCTGGAAGAAACCCCGGGGGGTGGGCTGACGGCGGTGATGTGGTTGCCTCGGGCTTGAATCCTGGCAGGAAAACGGGAGCCTCTGTGCCGGGCCGCTCTATTGTGGCGAGCGGGCTTGCCCCGCGTTGAGGTGCGCAGCGCCCCCAAATCAAGGAAAACGCGGCATACCCGATACGGCTCAGCGCCTGGTTTTGGGGCTGCTGCGCAGCCCAACGCAGGACAAGCCTGCTCGCCACAGGGAATCTGCGCTTAACTGAAGGGCATTGAGGCTTGCCCGCTCGCTACAACAAGCCCGCTCACCACGCCCACCCACATTGTAATTTGCAGACCTATGTTTCCCGCCGCCCCTGGGCCTGGCTCGCGCTCCAGTCCATCAACAGGCTGTACGCCACCGCCAGCAAGGTCGGGCCGATGAACAGGCCGATAAAGCCGAAGGCGATCAGGCCGCCGAACACGCCAAGCAACACGATCACCAACGGCAGGTTGCCGCCGCGGCTGATCAGGTAGGGCTTGAGCACGTTGTCCACGCCGCTGATGATGAACGTGCCCCAGACGCCAAGGAAGATCGCGTGACTGTAGTCGCCTTTCCACGCCAGCCAGGCCGTGGCCGGGATCCACACCAGCGGCGGGCCCATGGGAATCAGGCTGAGCAGGAAGGTGACGATGCCCAGCACCAGCGCACCGGGCACGCCGGCGATGAGGAAGCCGATCAATGCCAGCAAGGCCTGGGCGGCGGCGGTGCCGATCACGCCATTGACCACCCGTTGCACGGTGCCGGCCACCAGTTCGATGTAGTACCCGGCCCGGTCGCCGATCAGGCGTTCCAGCAGGCGGTGGGCGAACATCGCCAGGCGCGGCCCGTCGCGGTAGAAAAAGAACACGAAGACCAGGCTCAAGGTCAGTTCGAGGATGCCACCGCCAATCTGCGCGCTGCGCGCCAGCAGCCAGTTACCCACCTGGCCAAGGTACGGCTTGATGCTGATCATCAGCGCGGCGCCCTGCTCGTCAATGCTGTCCCACATGCCCACCAGCCGCTCGCCCACCAGCGGGATCGAACCCAGCCAGGTGGGCGCTTCGGGCAGGCCATCGACCTGAATGTCCTTGATCAATACCGTGGCATCGCGCACATGGTCGGCCAGGTTGAAGCCCAGCCACACCAGTGGCACCGCCACCAACAGCATCCAGCCCAGGGTCAGGATGCCAGCAGCCAGCGACTCGCGCCCGCCCAGTGCACGGGTCAGCAGGCGCATCAGCGGCCAGCTGGCAAAGGCCAGCACCGCGCCCCAGAACAGCGCCGACCAGAACGGCGCCATCACCCAGAAGCTGGCACCAAACAGCACCAGCAGCAGGATTTGCACCAGCAGGCGATCATTATTGGGCATGGAAAATCTCGAAAGGAAGGTCTCAGGAACGTAGCTTAGGCGAACGGCACGGGTCCGTTCGCCCGGGGATGCTCAGCGTATCAGATGCAGGTGCAAGCCTTTAGCGTCACCGGTGCCGGTTTCCAGGCGGGCTGCGCGCACGCCGTTATCAACCAGCGCCTGGCGCCAGGCCTCGGCCGAAGGGCCGCTCACGCTGACGCGCAGGTTGGTGTCGAGGTTCAGTCCCCGGGAAATCAGGGTCAGCCAAGTGGCATCCGGCTCGGCGGCCAAGGCGGGAAAGTCCAGTTCGCCGGTGCTTTTAAGCTCACGCAGCAACGTCGCGGAAGTGGGCAGCAGTGTGCCCAGTGGCGTGCCGGCATCGAGTTGCTCAACGTGAAGATAGGCGCGGCGATTGCCTCGTGTGATGCCGTACAGCGCCACCAGGGAATTGTCCTGCGGGGCCGCCAGGCGCAACAGCAGGTATTCCTGCTGACCGTCGGCGCCCACCAGTTTGGAGTTGCCGAACACCTCATTGGCCCACAGGCTGCTCTCGCCGCAATCACGGGCCTGGCACCAGAACAGCAATTGCGCGCCGTTGGCCTGCAACGCTTCGCGCGTGGCGGTAAACGCGGCGCTCGATGTGTGTTCGGCGGGTAGTTCATAGGTGATGGCGGTGGCTTGCCCACGGACGGTGGCCTGGCTTTCGGAACGCAGCTGGCCGCTGATCCTGCGGATCGCCCCCATGGGGTAGATGCGTTCTTTCTCTTGCGCCGGGCGGTAATCGACGATCTGCGCGTCGACCTGACGGGCGACGGCGGGCAGATCCTGACTGCCCGGCACATCGGCGGCGAATACCAGCGGGCTGAATATACTCAGCCCCAGAACACGGAAACATCTTTTACCCAGGCTCATTGGATCGGTGAGCCTGGGCCAGTGCAAGCAGGCGTTATGTTTGGATTGTTCATGGTGGACTCCCTTTCAATCCGCCCAGCCTCGGCAGTTGACCGCACCAAGTCAAGGCGCGGAGAAGAACCGATTGAAACAGTCTGCAACAAGAACTGCGCCGGACTCATCATTCAGGTGTAAATGATGGCCGCCCGGCAGCGCGGTCGCCGCAAAAGGCAGTTGGGAAAGCAATTCGGGATGTTTCGCCAGCATGCCGTCTGCCGCCACGATCAACTGCGCAGGACAACCGACGCGATGCACGAACGCCATTGCCTGCTCGTCAGTCAGACGCATCGGCGAAGCCAGGGTCAGGCGGCTGTCGGTGCGCCAGGTGTAACCGCCGGGCACCGGCATCAGGCCGCGCTGGGCCAGCAGTTCGGCGGCTTCGCGGCTGACGGCCACCAAGCCTTTCATGCGCGCCTCAACCGCACGGTCGAGGGTGGTGTAGACCGGTTTGCGCTTGTCCTTCAGGCTCAGTTGCGCCTGCAACGCCATGCCGAGGCGCTCGGCGGCATGCTCGCCGTTGGCGGTCGGCGGGATCACGCCGTCGATCAAGCCCAAATGCGTAACCCTGTCTGGCAAGGCACCGGCCAGGGCGGTGGACACGACGGCGCCGAGGGAGTGACCAAGTAATGCAAAACGTTTCCAGCCCAGCTGTTCGGCCACTTGCAGCACATCGAACACGTAATCCCACAGGGCGTAACCGGCGCCCGTCGGGCGATGCGCCGAGTGACCATGGCCGGCCATATCCACCGCGACGATGCGCAACCCGGTCAGTTTCGGCGCCACGCGCGCAAAGCTGTTGGCGTTGTCCAGCCAGCCATGCAGGGCGATCACCGGCAAGCCGTCCTCGGGGCCGAACAGGTGGGCGGCCAATTCGATATGCGGCAGGCTCAGGCGCACTTCTTCGACGGGCGTGCTCATGCGCAACTGCGCTCACGGCTTTCCCAACGGGCGAACAGGGTCTTGATCAAGGCAGCGGTGTCCTGTGGGTGTTCGAGGGGGAACATGTGGCCACCGGGCACGGTGAGCGTTTCGCCCATGGGCAGTCGGTCGACGCCGCTGGCATGGTGACGCATCACCACCCGGCTCTGGCGACCGCGCACCATGGCCAGCGGCACCCGTAACTGGCGCACCTGTCCCGGACTGGTATGGGGCACGCCGCGGTAGATGCTGATTTCGGTGGCCGGGTCGAAGCGCAGCCGCAGGCGATCGCCCACCGGACAGAGGCCATGTTGCAGGTACGCCTCGAAACAGTCCGGGTCGAACCCGCGAAACAGCGCCTTGGTGGCAAAGTAACTGCGCGCAGCGGCCAGGTCGGTGAATTCTTCGCGGCGGCCGAGGGTGCGCCCGGCTGGCGTGAGACGGTCGATGAAACCAAAGCGCTTGGCGGCGCGGATCACCCAGCGATCGGCGCGAGTGAGTACCGGCGAGTCAAGCATCACTACGCCGCGATACAGCTGCGGGCAGCGCATGGCCGCATGCAGGTGCAGCACGCCACCCAGGGAATGGCCTACGCCCCACACCGGCGTGGGCTGTTGCTCAAGATGATGGATCAGCTCATCCACCAGGTTCTGCCAGTTGTCATCCACCGGAAACCTGGGATCGTGACCGTGCTGCGGCAAATGAGCCACTTCGTATTCCGGGGCCAGGCCGGCAAACAACTTGCCATAGGTGGCCGAAGGGAAACCATTGGCGTGGGCAAAAAACACGTGCTGCGACATACCGGACCCTCTGCACAGACAGTGGAGCGATTGTCACCACGCACGGCCTGCACGGCAATGACCGTAACTGCCAGGAATGATGGCACTCACGCCACGCCTATCGCGCCGGCGGGTTCTCGCCCAAGGGCACGACGGCCATGGTCAGGCGCGATACGCAACTGGCCTTGCCCTCGTCGCTGGTCAGGCGAATGTCCCATACCTGGGTGGTACGGCCGATATGAATCGCGGTGGCGACCGCCGTCACCCGCCCGCTGCGCACACCGCGCAGATGGTTGGCGTTGACCTCGAGGCCCACGCAATAGAACTTGCTGGCATCGATGCACAGGTAGGCGGCCATGGAGCCGACGCTTTCGGCCAGCACCACCGACGCCCCACCGTGCAGCAGGCCGTAGGGCTGATGGGTGCGGTGGTCGACCGCCATGCTCGCCGTCAGGGAATGCTCATCGAAGCTTTCGAAACGGATGTCCAGCACTTCACCGATGGTGTTTTTCTGCAGGGTATTGAGGTGCTCGATGTTCGGTTGGGTGCGCCACAGGCTCATGGGAGTGTCCTTTCTATTGTTATCAGGAGGGCCTACGGGTTTTTCACGCTGACCAGGCTCATCAGCCCCGCCAGCGGAAAATCGCCTTCCAGTTCCGCGAGGCTCGCGGTGTGCATCGGCTGCGACTGGCGCAGATGGCCGTGTTGCAAAAAGCTGATCAGGCTGCCCACCAGAGGCTGATGGCTGACCAGCAGCACGTTGTCATCGGTATCGAGGTTTTGCAGCACCTGGGGCGGATTACCGTCCGGCGTCAACCACGGTACCGTGCGGATCTCAGCCTGAAAACCGAGGGCCTCGCGTACCAGCTGCGCGGTTTGCTGCGCCCGTACGTAAGGGCTGGCAATGATGGCGCTGATGGGCTGGCCGATCAGCTGCGCAGCACTGCGCAACACTTCACCACGGCCGTGCTCGGTGAGGTGACGCTCGGCGTCGCTGCGCGCGTGGGGTTCGGCCTCGCCGTGGCGCAGAATCCACAGCTTCACAGCCTGGGCTCCTCATCGCGCACCGGGTGCGGCGCCGGTGGCACGCTGTGGGCGGCTTCGCCTTCGGGCGCACGCGGGGTCGGCCAATCGGCGAAGGGCCAGGGCTTCTGCTCGGTATGGAAACTGCCGAAGCGGCCGATCTGCGCCAGGAACTGGCTGAGGCTGTCGCCGAAGTTCATCAGGCCCAGGTTCGGCGCGCCGTAGATCAAACGGTATACCAACTGCACCACCACCAGCGCGCCGAGCAGGAACTGCGCGACCTGCCACACCAGGGCGAACACCAGCATCCAGAGGATGCGCAGCACAATGGATTCATACTTGGGGGCTGCTTTGGGATCGTTCATGACGCGTTCCTCAGTTGAAACCGCTGGTGGAAATAAAGTCGACATCGGTTTTCGGCTCGGCGCGCATCAGCAGCTCGATCACCTGCTCCAGGGTACGCCCCTCGAACAGGATCGCATGCAGGCCGGCCACCAGCGGCATATAGACGCCCACTTCCTGAGCCTTGGCCTTGAGCACCTTGAGGGTGTTGACCCCTTCCGCCACTTCGCCCAGGCGCGTCACCGCTTCGTCCAGGCTCAAGCCCTGACCCAGCGCAAAGCCGACCTGATAGTTACGGCTTTTGGGCGAGGAGCAGGTAACGATCAGGTCGCCGACGCCCGCCAGGCCCAGAAAGGTCATCGGATTGGCGCCCTGGTTGACCGCAAAACGGGTCATTTCCGCCAGGGCGCGGGTGATCAGCATGCTCTTGGTGTTTTCGCCCATGCCCAGGGCCACGGCCATGCCGGCGATGATGGCGTAGACGTTCTTCAGCGCGCCACCCAGTTCGACGCCAAACCTGTCGGCGCTGGCATAAACGCGAAACGTGCGGCCATGCAGCACGGCCTGGACGCGCTCACACAGTTGCTCGTCTTCGCTGGCGACCACGGTGGCGGTCAGCGCATGCTCGGCCACTTCCCGTGCCAGGTTCGGCCCGGACAGTACGCCAATACGTGCCTGCGGGGCGATCTCCTGGAGAATTTCGCTCATCAGCTTGAAGGTTTGCGCCTCGATGCCCTTGGTCAGGCTGACCAGCAGCTTGCCGGCCAGACGTTCGGCGTGAGGGGCCAGCACCGAGCGCAACGCGCTGGAGGGCAGCGCAACAAAGCACAGGTCGCAGGCATTCAGGGTGGCCAGCAGGTCGGTGACAGGCTCGACCGCCTCATGAATTTTGATGCCTTTAAGGTAACGGGGATTTTCCCGGTGCACGCGAATGGCCTCGGCCTGCTCGGGGTCACGCATCCACTGGCGCACCGCGTGGCCATTCTCAGCCAGCAGGTTAGCCACGGCGGTACCAAAACTTCCGCCTCCCAGTACCGCAATAGGGCGCTGTTCAGTCATATGCAATCCGTTTATCCATACCAGTGGCAATCGCCGCATTATACGGAGCGCCTCAATTGCAGCCAGCCCCCGCGTCAATTCGTACGCTCGTCGGAAAATGCCACAATTGGATGAACCTATTGCAACTCCAACGACTGGCATAAACCGTCACCTCAGTTACCATGGGCGGCTATCCGCAATGATCAAGGCCGTGCCGTGTATTTGGGCCCTCCTCCCCGCTCATCCCTGTTGTTGATGCTGTTGTGCAGCGCTGCCGCCTGCGCCGATGACCTGTTCCTCGACAGCCAGCCGCTGCCGCAGGTGCTCACCGCCACGCGCCTCAAACAATCGGCCGCCGCCGTGCCTGGCAGCATGACGGTTATCGACAGCGAATTGATCAAGGCCAGCGGCGCGCGGGATATTGCCGAATTGCTGCGGCTGGTGCCGGGGATGATGGTCGGCTACACCACCGGCAATCAGGCCGCCGTGAACTATCACGGCACCAGCGCCAGCGATGCGCGCCGCATGCAGGTGCTGATCGACGGCCGTTCGGTGTACCGCGCGGGCCTGGCCACCGTCGACTGGAGCGATATCCCGGTGGCCATGGAAGATATCGAGCGCATCGAAGTGTTTCGCGGTCCCAACACCGTCAGCTATGGCGCCAATGCGCTGATGGCGGTGGTCAACATCCTCACGCGCTCACCGGCCAACAGCCAGGGCACGCGGGTAAAGGTGCAGCGCGGCGAACGCGGCATCAATGATGTCTACGCCAGCCAGGGCCTGGGCTGGGAAACCGGCGATTTGCGCCTGTCGATGTCCGGCCAGCAGGACGATGGCTTCGACAGCGACGCCGTGGGTGCCGACCGTCGCGACAGTCGCCGCCTGAGCCGCTTCAGCCTGGCCGTGAGCCAGACGCTGAATGCGCAACAAAGCCTCGACTGGCAGTTGAATGCCAAGGAAGGCACCAACCAGCGTCCCTACACCTACGCGCCAGTGTTCGCCGGGATTACCGAAGGTGGCAATAACTCCGACGTCAACGCCAGGGACTACGCAGGCTCACTGCGCTGGAACATCGATTTCAATCCCGACCACAGCCTCTATATCCAGGGCTCGGCCCAGCAATGGGACCGCCGCCAGGTCTGGAAGGCTTGCGACGCGAAAGTCTCGTTCAGCCCGGAGCTGACCCGCCTGTGGCAACTGAACCCCAACTACGCCGAACTGCTCGCGCGACACATGGACACCTACAGCCAGGGCAGCGCCCCGCCGGGCAGCGCCGCCGAACAGACGCTGGGCAACCAGGTGCTCGACCAATGGCGCAACGGTGCCAGCCAGAACGTGTGCGGCGACATCGACCAGAGCACCCGCGAAAGCCGCTACGATCTGGAGATTCAGGACACCCTCAGCCTGTCCGACAGCCTGCGCCTGGTCAGCGGTATGAACTATCGCTACGACCGCGCCGACTCGGACACCTACTTCAACGGCACCCTCGACGACGTCACCTGGCGCCTGTTCGGCCAGCTCGAATGGCGTGCCAGCGAACACTGGCTGCTGCAGGGCGGCGCCATGTATGAAGACACGCGCCTGAGCGGTCACTCGCTGACGCCCCGAGTGGCGCTGAACTACCTGATCAACCCGCGCCACGGCCTGCGCGCGGTGTACTCCGAAGCCATCCGCTCGCCGGACATGTTCGAGAACAACGTCAACTGGAGCTACCGCGTCAACAATCTCAGCTCGCCGGCCTATGGGCAGAACGCCGGGCAATACTTTGTGGTGACACGGGGCCCGGGCAACCTCGATAAAGAGCTGATGAAATCGCGGGAACTGGGCTATAACGGCTTCTTTGCCGACCTCGGGCTGAACCTGGACGTGAAGCTGTTCTATGACGAAATCACTGACATGATCAGCTCGCCGCTACGCAACAACCAATACATCGCCAGCAACGGCAACAGCTCGCGATTTGTCGGCGCCGAGTCGCAACTGGACTGGCGCCTGAGTGACGCCGACCGTCTGCGGTTCACCTACGCCTACGTCGACGCCACCGCGAGCAACCCGCTGGACAAGGCTCAGACCGCCCGCAACAGCGGCTCGGCCGGCTGGTTGCGTGAATGGGGTGACGGCTGGTCCAGCGCGCTGTTCTACTACGGCGACGACGCGCTCAACCAATATCGCTTCGAACGGGTCGACCTGCGGGTGGCCAAGCGCATTGCCGTGGGCAACGCCAACGTGGAGCTGGCGGGCATGCTGCAACAACGCCTCGACAACCAGCCGACCACCTGGGCCGACAATATTTATGATCATCGTCATGTCCTCTACTTCAGCGCGGCGCTGGAGTTCTGACATGGCCAATCAGTCACGGACGACCTTCCTCTCTTTCGCCAGGCTGTGGCAGCGCGCCCTGCTGCTGATCGGCCTGCTGCTGACCGCGCCGGCGTGGAGCGCCAACATTCTGCTGACCGCAGCCGAAGACAGCGCGGGCGTGCAGGACTTCGCCCAGGCACTGGCCCGGCAGCGCCCCGCAGACCACGTCACCTTCACCCCGCTCAAGGACCTGCCGGCGCCGCGCCAATTGCCAGCCGACACGCGCCTGATCCTGCTTGACCTGCCCGGCCTCGACTGGCGCCTGCAAGACATCGAAGGGCCGCCGACCCTGGTGCTGCGCATCAGCCGCCTGCAAGCACACCAGCGTCTGGGCACCCGCTTGCCGGCGCACATCAGCCTGCTGTGGAGCGACCCGCCGCTGGACCGCCAGTTACGCCTGATCACCGGCATCCTGCCGCAGGCCCGGCGCATCGGCGTGCTCTATGGCAACGACAGTGAATTCCTGCTGCGCGAGCTGAGCCAATACGCCGCGCCCCTGGGCCTGGAAATCGTGCCGCAACTGTGGAACAACATTAACGACAGTCGCCCGCTGCAAAGCCTGTTCAGGACCAGCGACGTGCTGCTCGGCCTCGACGATCCGCAACTGTACAACCCCAAGACCGCAAAGAACCTGCTGTTGAGCAGCTACGCCCAGCAACTGCCGCTGGTGGGCCCAAACGCCGGCTTCGTCAAGGCCGGCAGTCTGGCCAGCACCTACAGCGACCAGACCGACTGGCTGGGCGTGCTCGACCGTTTGCTTGACCGCCCGCCGGCCAGCTGGCCGCGCACGTTGTACCCACAACACTTCAAAGTCGTGGGCAACCCGCAGGTCGCGCGCTCACTGGGTATCGAACACGTCGATGAAAGCAACGTCGCCGCGCGGCTCGCCGAAGGAGAAAAACGCCCATGACCTTGCGTCGTCGTTGGGATATCAACACCCGCACCCAGCTCATCACCCTGGGCCCGGCGCTGTTGCTTACGTTGCTGTTGATCAGCTTCTTTACCTTCGTGCGTATCCAGGACTTGCGCCAGGAGCTGGACCATACCGGCCAGCTGATTGCCAACCAACTGGCGCCCGCCACCGAGTACGGCGTCATTTCCGGCAACAACGATGTGCTCGACAGCCTGCTGCGCGCCACGCTGGCCACGCCCCATGTGCGCTTTCTGGAGATTCAGGACGCCGCCGAAAACATTCTGGTGTACGTCGAGCAACCGTCGGAAAAGCACGATCGCTCGTTGTCGGTAAAGGTGTTTCAGGCACCGATCCGCCTGCAGCATATCCAATTGGGCAGCGATTTTTTCCAGGACAACCTCAACGAATCCAAGGCGCCGCGCGCGGATTATCTGGGGCGCGTGATCGTCGGCATGTCCAACGATGCCTTCAGCCAGCGCCAGCAGGAGATTCTGTTCAAGGCCGGCATCCTCGCGCTGTTCGCCCTGCTGTTTACCTTCCTGCTGGCGCGGCGCCTGGCGGCCAGCCTGTCGCAGCCAATCAGCGCAATGGGCCATGCGGTGAAGGCCATCCAGCAAGGCGAGTACAAGACTGCGCTGCCGATCGTGGATGACTCGGAACTGGGCGACCTGTCACGTCACATCAACAACCTGGCCGCCGGCCTGCAACAGGCCAGCCGCGAACAGCAACAGGCCATGGCGCAACTGATCCAGACCCGCGAGGAAGCCGAGCGGGCCAACAATGCCAAATCGGACTTTTTGGCGATGATGAGCCACGAGCTGCGCACGCCGATGAATGGGGTGTTGGGCATGCTGCAGTTGCTGGAAACCACCGAGATGACCGAAGAGCAGACCGAATACGCGGCGCTGGCCTCCGAGTCCACCGAGCATCTGCTGAAGGTCATCAATGACATCCTCGATTTCTCGCGCATCGAGCGCGCGGCCCTGGAGCTGGAGCATATCGCGTTCAACCTCGCCGACCTGGTCAACAGCAGCGCCCACGCCTTCCGGCACAGCGCCCAGCAGCGCGGGCTGACGCTCAACCTGCCGATGCCGCCGGGCCTCGATACGCTGCGGGTCAAGGGCGACCCCACGCGTATCCGCCAAATCCTGGTGAACCTGATCGGCAATGCACTCAAGTTCACCGAGCATGGCAGCGTGAGTGTCGAGCCCCACTGGCAACCCCTCGACCATGAGCTGGTGTGGTTCACTTGCAGCGTGCGCGACAGCGGCATCGGTATCGGTGCCGAACACCTGGAGTCGATGTTCGACGCGTTCCAGCAGGCTGACAGCTCGATTTCCAGACGCTATGGCGGCACCGGATTGGGACTGCCCATCGCGCGCACCCTGGCCGAACGCATGGGCGGTACCCTGCGCGCGCAAAGCGAAGAAGGCCGTGGCTCGGTGTTTACCCTGGAAATACCCCTGGCCATCGATCAGCAGAGCCTGCCGACGATTGCCCAGGATGCCCAAAGCAAGCACGGCGCGGGCGATGGCCGCCATGTGTTGCTGGTGGAGGACAACCCGGTCAATCGCACGGTAGTGGAAGCCATGTTGCGCAGCCTCGGCTTTGAAGTCAGCCTGGCCACCGACGGCGCCGAGGCGATCCGTAGCGCAGAAAGCCTGATGTTCACCGCGATCCTGATGGATTGCCGGCTGCCAGTGATCGATGGCTACGAGGCAACCCGGCAGATTCGCCAACTGCCCGGCTGCGCCGATCTGCCGATCATTGCGCTCACCGCCAACGCCTTGCAGGGCGACCGTGAAGCGTGCCTCGCAGCCGGAATGAACGATTACCTGGCCAAGCCGTTCAAACGTACGGATTTGCAGCAGATCCTGCAGCGCTGGGTGCAATAGCGCGGCGCCATCAGGCATCTGCGACTGGCGTGAAACACTAAATTGCGGCAGTCTTAGGCACCCAAACGGGCAGATAAACAGGCCCGGTTTAAAATTTCAGTGAACAAGTGTACATTGAGTGCCTTGACGCTGTGACTTTCACTACAACGCAATAGTCTACGTGTAGGCTGCCGGCATGAGGCATGAACGCTTCATTCGGTTCGGGAAGATTTGCCCTGCCCCGCCGCATGGGATTATTGAGGAGCTCGCATGACCAAACAAAACGCCTTTACTCGGGAAGACCTGCTGCGCTGCAGTCGCGGTGAGCTGTTCGGCCCAGGTAACGCGCAACTGCCCGCCCCGAACATGCTGATGGTGGATCGCATCACTCATATCAGCGAAGAGGGTGGCAAGTACGGCAAAGGTGAATTGGTCGCCGAGCTGGATATCACTCCGGACCTGTGGTTCTTCGCCTGCCATTTCGAAGGCGATCCGGTGATGCCAGGCTGCCTGGGCCTCGACGCCATGTGGCAACTGGTCGGCTTTTACCTGGGCTGGCAGGGTCTGCCAGGCCGCGGTCGCGCCCTGGGCTCCGGCGAAGTGAAGTTCTTCGGCCAGGTCCTGCCGACCGCCAAGAAGGTCACCTACAACATTCAAATCAAGCGCGTCCTCAAGGGCAAGCTGAACCTGGCCATTGCCGATGGTTCGGTGACTGTCGACGGTCGCGAGATTTATACTGCCGAAGGCCTTCGGGTCGGCGTATTCACTTCCACTGACAACTTTTAAGGGTTATCCGCATGCGCCGCGTCGTTATCACTGGTCTGGGCATCGTTTCTTGCCTGGGCAATGACAAAGAGACCGTCACCGCTAACCTGCGTGCAAGTCGCCCTGGCATCCGCTTCAACCCGGAATATGCCGAAATGGGTCTGCGTAGCCAGGTTTCCGGCTCCATCGACCTGCCCCTCGAAGAACTGATCGATCGCAAGATCTATCGCTTCGTCGGCCACGCTGCCGCCTACGCCTACCTGGCCATGAAAGACGCGATCGCCGATTCAGGCCTGAGCGAAGATCAGGTATCGAACGTACGCACCGGTTTGATCGCCGGTTCCGGCGGCGCATCCACCCTCAACCAGATGGAAGCGCTGGACATCCTGCGCGAGAAAGGCGTGAAGCGCGTCGGCCCGTACCGTGTAACGCGGACCATGGGCAGCACCGTGTCGGCCTGCCTGGCCACGCCGTTTGCCATCAAGGGCGTCAACTACTCGATCTCCTCGGCCTGCGCCACCAGCGCCCACTGCATCGGGACTGCCGTTGAGCAGATCCAGCTGGGCAAGCAGGACATCGTGTTCGCCGGCGGCGGTGAAGAAGAGCATTGGAGCCAGTCGTTCCTGTTCGACGCCATGGGCGCCCTCTCCACCCAGTACAACGAAACCCCGGAAAAGGCCTCCCGCGCCTACGACGCCAAGCGTGACGGTTTCGTCATCGCCGGCGGTGGCGGCATGGTGGTGGTCGAGGAGCTGGAACACGCTCTGGCCCGTGGCGCGAAGATCTACGCGGAAATCGTCGGCTACGGCGCCACTTCCGACGGCTACGACATGGTTGCGCCAAGCGGCGAAGGCGCCATCCGTTGCATGCAGATGGCCATGTCCACCGTTGACACCCCGATCGACTACCTGAACACCCATGGCACCTCCACTCCAGTCGGCGACGCCAAGGAAATGGAAGGCGTGCGTGCGGTATTCGGCGACAAGGCGCCGGCCATCAGCTCCACCAAGAGCCTGTCGGGTCACTCCCTGGGCGCCGCTGGCGTGCACGAAGCGATCTACTGCCTGCTGATGATGGAAGGCAACTTCATGGCCGGTTCGGCCAACATCGACGAGATTGATCCGGTTGTGGCAGATATGCCAATCCTGACCAAGACCGTTGAGAACGCCACCATCAATACCGTGATGAGCAACAGCTTCGGCTTTGGCGGCACCAACGCGACGCTGGTACTCAAGCGCTGGCAGGGCAAGTAAGGCCTGCAGCTTGACCCCACGAAAAAGCCCCGACTGGTTCGGGGCTTTTTTGTGGGTGATCACCAGATATCAAAAATCAACATGTGGGAGGGAGCAAGCCCCCTCCCACATTGGATACTGCGCTCAACGAGAGGTCTTGGGCAGCACGGCCAGGAAATTGTCCCGCGCAACCTTGTGGGCCACGTCCTCGGGCAGCGCATCGAGGAAGGGGTCAAAGCGGCGCATTTCCTTACCCAGCTTGTTGAAGCGACCTACCACGTCAGAGCCGAGCATGAAGCGCTCCGGGAAGCGCTCCACCAGCTTTACCCACTCAGGCCTGGGTTTGCCCGCCTCGTCCAGTAGATAAGGCGTGAGCATGCTCCAGGAGAGGTCGATGTACAGATTGGGGTAGGCCTCCAGCAGGCGCGTCAAGGTGGGCAGCAAAAAGTCCATCTGCACTTGATGACGGTGGATCTCCAGGCTCGTACCGGCATGCGCCCAGATAAACCGCGTGTGCGGGTGATTGCGCAGCGGCTCTTCGACCTCTGCCAGATACAACGGGTTGCGCTCGCGCTTGGAGGTGATGTTGGAATGCAGCATCACCGGCAAATCGTTTTCGGCCGCCAGGTGGTAAATACGCGTCATGGCCTCGTTGTTGGCGCGCGGGGTGTCCCCCGCCGTCAGGGCTGTCAGGTCGTCATGGCGGGTGAACACTTCACCGATGCCCTGCCACAGGCCGGGATTGAGGTCGAGCGTGCGCTGGATATGCGCAGCGGAATTCTTGTCATTGGGGTTGAAGCCGGACAGAAAAGGATGAAAGCGCAGGCGCTGTTCAGGTGTGAGCTTATTGACCGCCGCCGCGACAATCACGTCGGTGGCGCTGTACCAGTAGGCATCGGCATCGTCACCGGCGTAATAGCGCGGACGCTTGGGCTCGTCTTCGTGCCATTTTTTCGCCACGGGAATGCCGGAAATCATCACATGCTCGATGCGATTGTCCGCCATGGCCTTGAGCAGCTTGTCCATGCCGGCGGTTTCCTGAAAGAAATCCACGTAATGCAGGTGGGCATCGCTGTAGGCATAGTCGCGGGCCTGTGCGACGAGGCTGGCGAAGGTGAGCAACAAGGCGAGGCTCAGGCGAGTCCAGGGCACGGGGCGATCTCCATCGAGGTGAATCAGGGGAATGGGGTTGCCTGCCAGATAGCTATCGGGAGCAAGCCCCCTCCCACATTCAGATCGGTGAACACGATCACGATGTGAGAGGAAGCTTGCTCCCGATGAGGCCCGAACAGACGCCGAAGCATCAGCCCTTGAACACTTCATCCAGCAAGTTATGCATGGACTGGAACGCGCGTGCAGAGGTCTTCGCGTCATACATCATCTTGCCCGGCACGTTCGCATGGGGGTCGGTGAAGGAGTGCACCGCGCCGCCGTAGCTCAGCAGTTGCCAATCCACACCGGCCGCGTTCATTTCATCTTCGAACGCCGGCAATTGCTCCTTGGGCACCAACGGGTCGGAGGCGCCGTGCAGCACCAGCACCGAGCCCTTGATGTTCTTCGCGTCCGCCGGGTTGGGCGTATCGAGGGTGCCATGGAACGACACGGCGGCTTTCACAGGTGCGCCGGTGCGCGCCAGCTCCAGTGAGCAGCAACCGCCGAAGCAGAAACCAAAGGTCGCGAGTTTCGAGGTATCCACTGCCGCTTCGGTCTGGCCTTGCAGTTGCTCGAACGCCACCTGCATGCGCGTGTTGAGCAACGGGCGGTCGTTCTTCAACGGCATCATCGCCGCGCCGGCTTCATCGCCGTTCGACGGGCGCACGGTTTGTCCGTAGAGGTCGGCAATCAGCACCACGTAGCCCTTGGCGGCGACGCTCTTGGCAATTTCTTCGGCCCCTGCACTCACGCCCATCCAGTTCGGCGCCATCAGCAGGCCCGGCAGCGGCCCCTTGTGGCTGGCGTCGAACGCCAGGCGGCTTTCATAAGACTGGCCATCGATCTGATAGACCACGGAACGCACGGTGACTTGGCTCATGATTTACTCCAGTTGAGGTGCACTAAAATGAAAAAACCCGCCGAAGCGGGTTTTTCCTGCAGCGGTGTTAAACCGACAGTTCAACCAACAGCTTGTTCAGTCGGCGCACATAGGCGGCCGGGTCTTTCAGGCTGTCGCCAGCGGCCAGGGCTGCCTGGTCGAAGAGGATGTGCGACAGGTCGCCAAAACGCTCTTCGCTCTGCTCGCCATCGAGTTTCTCGATCAGCGGGTGCGCCGGGTTGAATTCGAAGATCGGCTTGGAATCCGGAACCTTCTGCCCGCTGGCTTCGAGGATCTGACGCATCTGCATGCCCAGGTCCTGCTCGCCGATGGCCAGGATCGCCGGAGAGTCGGTCAGGCGGTGGGAAACCCGCACTTCGCTGACAGCCTCGCCCAGGGACGCCTTGATCCGCTCAACCAGGCCCTCTTTGGACTTGGCGACCTCTTCGGCTTCCTTCTTCTCTTCTTCAGAGTCAAGGTTACCCAGGTCCAGATCACCACGGGCCACATCGACGAACGATTTGCCGTCGAACTCGGTGAGGTAGCTCATCAGCCACTCATCAATACGGTCGGTCAGCAGCAGCACTTCGATGCCTTTCTTGCGGAAGACTTCCAGGTGCGGACTGTTCTTGACCTGCGCGTAGGTTTCACCGGTGAGGTAGTAGATCTTGTCCTGACCTTCCTTGGCGCGCGCCAGGTAGTCGGCCAGCGACACCACCTGCTCGCCGTCTTCGCCCTGGGTGGAGGCAAAGCGCAGCAGGCCGGCAATTTTTTCCTTGTTGGCGAAATCTTCAGCCGGGCCTTCTTTCATGACCTGACCGAAGTTTTTCCAGAAGCCCTTGTATTGCTCAGGCTCGTTCTTCGCCAGCTTCTCCAGCATGTCGAGTACGCGCTTGGTCAGCGCCGACTTCATGGAGTCGATGATCGGATCTTTCTGCAGGATTTCCCGCGACACGTTCAGCGACAGGTCATTGGAATCGACCACGCCCTTGATGAAGCGCAGGTACAGCGGCAGGAAGGACTCCGCCTGGTCCATCACGAACACGCGCTGCACGTAGAGCTTCAGGCCTTTGGGGGCTTCGCGCTGGTACAGGTCGAACGGGGCGCGGGCCGGCACGTACAGCAGCGAGCTGTACTCGAGCTTGCCCTCAACCTTGTTGTGGCTCCAGCTCAGCGGGTTTTCGTAGTCGTGACCGATGTGCTTGTAGAACTCCTGGTATTCCTCGTCCTTGATCTCGGTACGCGGACGGGTCCACAAGGCGCTGGCGCGGTTGACGGTTTCCCACTCCTCGGCAGGCTTCTCTTCGCCTTCAGCCGCGGTCTGCTCCTTGGGCAACTCAATCGGCAATGCGATGTGGTCGGAGTATTTCTTGATGATGTTGCGCAGGCGCCAGCCATCGGCGAATTCGTCTTCACCGGATTTGAGGTGCAGCACGATACGGGTACCACGGTCGGCCTTGTCGATCGTGGCGATTTCAAACTCGCCCTCGCCTTTGGACGCCCAGTGCACGCCTTCGCTGGCCGCGAGACCGGCACGGCGGCTGAACACTTCAACCTTGTCGGCGACGATGAAGGCCGAGTAGAAGCCCACACCGAACTGACCGATCAGGTGCGAATCTTTTTTCTGATCGCCCGACAGGTTCTTCATGAAATCTGCGGTGCCGGATTTGGCGATGGTCCCCAGGTGGGTGATCGCATCATCACGGCTCATGCCGATACCGTTGTCTTCGAGCGTGACGGTTTTCGCGTCCTTGTCGTAGCTCACACGGATTTTCAGCTCAGCGCCACCTTCCAGCAATTCAGGCTTGGACAGGGCTTCGAAGCGTAATTTGTCGACCGCGTCAGAGGCGTTCGAGATCAATTCGCGAAGGAAAATTTCCTTGTTGGAATACAGCGAATGGATCATGAGGTGCAGCAGTTGCTTCACCTCGGTCTGGAAGCCCAGGGTTTCCTTTTGAGTTTCCACACTCATGGTCATCAAACTCCAATTGGATGGCAATGGCCGCGCCCGAAAGGGTTGGCGGCGGGTTGTCATCAAAGTTGGGGGCTAACGGAAGGATTTCAAGGGCCGCAAGGTGCCTCGATCTTGAAATGCGCACGAGCGGTGGCAATCGGCTCTGCCGCCGCGCTTTGCCAGGCGGTGACCGAAACGTTGGCCACCCGCCGGCCCTGACGCCATACCTGGCAGGTGGCGTAGGTGTCGCGAAACTGCCCGGCACGCAGGTAATCCAGGGAAAAATCGATGATTTTTGGCAGGCTCGGCGCGCCGGTGGACACCAGCAAGTGCAGCGCTGCCGACAGCTCCATGAAGCCGGCAATCACTCCGCCATGCAGCGCCGGCAATATGGGGTTACCAATGTTGTCCTTGTTGGCCGGCAAGCGGAACAGCAATTCATCCCCCTGGCGCGTGCATTGGATGCCGATCAGGTTGGCGTAAGGGATGAGTTCGAGCAGCGCTGTGTAATCGCCGCGCGCGCGGGCTTGTTCAAGGCGAGTGTTGAGGCGGTGCGTCATGCCTGATCTCCGTCGAGCGTGGCACTCAGGCCCTGTGCGCCTTTGAGCAGCTTGCCCATGCGCATGAACGTTCCCACCACATGGGCGATGGGTTGCTGCGGATCATCCTGGTAGGCAAAGCCCCGCGTGAAGATAACGTCGGCGGTGACCCGGTAACACTGGGCAAACCCATAGACCGGCTGGTGCGGTGCGGCCGGGTGCATATAGTCGATGCGCAGGTCCAGGGTCGGGCACACCTCGAACTCGGGCAATACACAGAGGGTGGCCATGCCGCAGGCGGTGTCCATCAGCGAGGTAAGCGCGCCACCATGGATGACGCCGGTCTCGGGGTCGCCCACGATACCTGCCGCATAGGGCAGCAGCAGCGTCATGCCCCTATCGCTGGCTTCATGCACGGTAATGCCCAGCACCTGGCAATGGCGCAAAGCGCAAACAAAGCGTGTTGCACGTTCCAGCAACGAGTTTTCGGTCATTGGGTCTAGACTCTTTTTGGCAGTGATCCGCGGAACAGGCAGTGCGGGTTTAAGTTCCTTGGCAGCCTTTGTTTATATATCTGCGCAATAAAAGGAACTAATGCTGAACCCTCAGGCTCGAAAGGCCAGAAGATATCTTCAATAAGGAGAAACACCCCATGCGCAAGACTTTAGCTGTTTCCATGATGTTGGCTGCTGCCCTTGGCCTCGCTGCCTGCGACAAGAAATCCGAAGACAAAGCCCAAGACGCCGCTTCGCACTCTGAGCAAGCTCAGAAAGACATGGCGAAGGCTCAGGATAAAGTGAACGATGCTGCAAAAGAAAACGCCGAAGCTGCCAAAGCTCAGGCCGAATCGAACGCAGCCGCTGCAAAAGAAGCCACGCCTTCGACCGGTTCCTGATACCGCGGTCTGATGTAGCCTGGTTGTAAAAGAGAGCCCGCTTAATAGCGGGCTTTTCTTTGTCTGGCGTTTTTAATTCGACATGCCTCTAACTAAACCGCGTCCTTGACCGCCTCCGGCGAAGGCGTGTCTGTCTGCGTATACACCATCACTTGCAGCACATCGGAGTGAAACTCACGGCGATACAACACCACCACGACTCCGGCACTCATCAACATGAACAGCCAGGGGCTGACAAACCACGCCAGCATGGTCATGCCAAAGTAATAGGCCCGCAGGCCGAAGTTGAACTGGTTGGCAGCCATGGAGATGACGCGCGCCGCCCTTAGCGCAAACGCCTTGCGCTCTTGCTCGGACACTTGGCGCTCACCGATCATCGGCGCTGATCCCACCAGCACCGCCGCGAAGTTGTACTGGCGCATGCACCAACTGAACGTAAAAAACGCGTAGACGAACACCAGCGCCAGACACAGCAATTTGATTTCCGACATGCCCTGGGACGCCTGCTGCACCATGGGAATGTCCGCCAGCAGCGATACGGCGCGCTCCGAGGCGCCCAATACCGTAAGAATGCCGGCAAGGATGATCAGCGTGCTGGAGGCGAAAAACGAGGCGTTGCGCTCCAGATTACCGATCACGCTGGCGTCGGCGATGCGGTTGTCGCGCAGCAGCATGCGGCGCATCCAGTCTTCGCGATACAGGTGCAGCACGCTGGCCAGACAGGCGGTGTCGCCGGCTTTCCAGAGGGCATAACGGGTGTAACCGCCCCAGCACAGCACGAACCACAGGGCGGCGAGCATGTGGACTTGGTTGGTTTCGATGAACGACATAGGGCTCCTGATAAACAAGAAAATATGGACACACAGTCAACATGTGAGAGCGAGCAAGCCCGCTCCCCTACTGACCGCGTTGCAACTCTAGAACCTTGTCGACAAGCAGGCATAAAAAATGCCCCGTATCGATTGATACGAGGCATTTCTGTGCAGCCGTGCCACCGTGTCAGGCAATCGCTTCGCTGCGCTTGCCAAGCATGCGATCCACCACCATCGCCACGACCAGCGTCATCACAGAGGGCACCAGCCAGGCCAGGCCCTGCTCGCTTAATGGCAAATGCGTCAGCTGTGCGGGCATCCAATTGGCGAGGCCGGCGCCCTTGAGCGCGTCGATGCCGCCAAAAATGAACGACACCAGCATCACCGGGCCGACGATACGGCCCTGCTCCTGCCAGAAGTCTTTGCAGAAGCTCAGCGCCACCAGCACGATGCACGGCGGGTAGATGGCGGTGAGGACCGGGATGGAGAACGCAATCAGCTTGGTCAGGCCCAGGTTGGACACGAACAGCGAGAACAACGCCAGGATCACCACCAGTGTCTTGTAGGACAGCGGCAGGATTTTGCTGAAGTACTCGGCGCAGGCGCAGGTCAGGCCCACGGCCGTCACCAGGCATGCCAGGGAGATCAGCACGGCCAGAAAGCCACTGCCCAGGGAGCCGAAGGTGCTTTGCACGTAAGCATGCAGCACGGCCGCGCCGTTGCTGGCGCCCGCCGCCACGGCATGACTGCCAGAGCCCAGGCGGAACAGGCTGATATACACCAGCGCCAGGCCCACGCCCGCGATCAGCCCGGCGATAATCGCGTAGCGGGTGATCAGCTTGGGCGATTCGACGCCGCGGGAGCGGATTGCGTTGACGATGACGATGCCGAACACCAGCGCACCCAGGGTATCCATGGTCAGGTAGCCATTGATAAAGCCTTGGGAGAACGGCGCGGCGACGTATTCCGGCGTGGCGACGCCCACTTCACCGGCAGGCAGGGCAAACGCAGCGATACCGAGGATCGCCAGTGCGATGATCTTCAACGGCGCAAGGAAACGGCCGACGGTATCCAGCAGGCGCCCTGGGTACAGGGACACGAAGAACACCACCAAAAAATACACCGAGCTATAGAGGAACAGCGCCAGCGGGCTTTCGCCGGTCAGCGGCGCCAGGCCGACTTCAAACGAAACGGTCGCGGTACGCGGGGTGGCGAACAGCGGGCCTACCGCCAGATAAGCCGCTGCCGCGAGCAGGCCGCCGGCGACTTTGCCGATCGGGCTGCTCAATGCATCCATGCCGCCGCCGACCTTGGCCAGGGCGATCACGGTGACCACCGGCAAACCGACTGCGGTGATGAGGAAGCCCAGCGCCGCCAACCAGACATGAGGCCCGGACTGCAAACCAACGATAGGCGGGAAGATGATGTTGCCGGCGCCCACAAACAGCGCGAACGTCATGAAGCCCAGCGCCAGGATGTCCTGGCTTTTCAACACTTTCATTCGAGGAAATACCACACTACTGAATCGGAATTTAGAGAGGGCTTCCCTGTGGATGAGGGAAATGCTGCCGGCCCTGGTGGGGGCCGACCGGTCCAGCGCTCGGCTTCCTTTTGGGATGCGGGCGCGTAAAGAGGCGGCTAGGGTACAGAAATAGGCTGACAAACGCACTGTTGCGGGGCGCACTGTCCGATAAGCGACATTTTAATGTCGCGTTTTTACACTTTTTGCAGAGTAATGCGACAACCTGTGGGAGCTGGCTTGCCTGCGACGCAGGCACCTCGGTGCATCAGCCAAACCGAGTCGATGCTTTCGCAGGCAAGCCAGCTCCCACACTGGAATGAGCTCAGCTCAAGAAACAGGAATACCCGGAATGCACAAAGGCCACCCGAAGGTGGCCTTTGTGGAGTGAAGCGTCAGTTAAGCGCGAGGCTTACTTGACGGCCCAACCGGTCAGCTCGGCCAGGGCCTTGCCGATGTCTGCCAGCGAACGCACGGTTTTAACGCCTGCGTCCTGCAGTGCAGCGAATTTCTCGTCTGCAGTGCCTTTGCCGCCGGAGATGATTGCGCCCGCATGGCCCATGCGCTTGCCCGCAGGGGCAGTCACACCAGCGATGTAGGAAACAACCGGCTTGGTCACGTGGGCCTTGATGTAGGCCGCTGCTTCTTCTTCAGCCGAACCGCCGATCTCACCGATCATCACGATCGCTTCGGTCTTCGGGTCTTCCTGGAACAGCTTCAGGATGTCGATGAAGTTCGAACCCGGGATCGGGTCACCGCCGATGCCGACGCAAGTCGACTGACCGAAACCGGCGTCAGTGGTCTGCTTCACAGCTTCGTAGGTCAGGGTGCCGGAACGGGAAACGATACCGACCTTGCCTGGCAAGTGAATGTGACCTGGCATGATGCCGATCTTGCATTCGCCTGGGGTGATCACGCCTGGGCAGTTAGGGCCGATCAGGACCACGCCCAGCTCGTCGCACTTAACCTTGGCGTCCAGCATGTCCAGGGTAGGAATGCCTTCGGTGATGCAGACGATCAGCTTGATGCCGCCGAATGCCGCTTCCAGGATGGAGTCCTTGCAGAAAGGTGCTGGAACGTAGATCACGCTGGCGGTGGCGCCAGTTTTTTCTACAGCATCTTTCACGGTGTTGAACACTGGCAGACCCAGGTGCTCGGTGCCGCCTTTGCCTGGCGTTACGCCGCCAACCATCTTGGTGCCGTATTCGATGGCTTGCTGGGTGTGGAAGCTACCTTGCGAACCGGTAATACCCTGGCAGATAACTTTGGTGTCTTTATTGATCAGGACGCTCATTACTTGCCCTCCGCAGCTTTGACAACTTGTTGAGCAGCGTCGGTCAGGCTGGTAGCCGCGATGATGTTCAAACCGCTTTCTGCCAGTACTTTGGCGCCCAGTTCAGCGTTGTTACCTTCAAGGCGAACAACAACCGGGATTTTAACGCCGACTTCTTTCACTGCACCGATGATGCCTTCGGCAATCATGTCGCAACGAACGATGCCGCCGAAGATGTTGACCAGTACTGCTGCGACATTGGAGTCGGACAGGATGATCTTGAACGCTTCGGTAACGCGTTCCTTGGTGGCACCGCCGCCTACGTCGAGGAAGTTGGCTGGCTTGCCGCCATGCAGGTTGACGATGTCCATGGTACCCATGGCCAGACCGGCACCGTTGACCATGCAGCCAATGTTACCTTCCAGGGCTACGTAGTTCAGTTCGAACTTGGCAGCGTGCGCTTCGCGCGGATCGTCCTGGGACGGATCGTGGAAAGTCTTCAGCTTGGGCTGACGGTACATGGCGTTGGCGTCGATGTTGATCTTGGCGTCGAGGCAGTGCAGATCGCCGTCAGCCTTGATCACCAGCGGGTTCACTTCCAGCAGGGCCAGATCGTGATCCTGGAACAGCTTGGCCAGACCTACGAAGATCTTGGCGAACTGGGCAACTTGCTTGCCTTCCAGGCCCAGCTGGAAAGCCAGCTCGCGACCCTGGAATGGCTGAGCGCCAACCAGTGGATCGATGGTGGCTTTCAGAATTTTTTCTGGGGTTTCGTGAGCGATTTTCTCGATGTCCACGCCACCTTCGGTGGAAGCCATGAACACGATGCGACGGCTCGAACGGTCAACGACAGCGCCCAGGTACAGCTCTTTAGCGATATCAGTGCACGATTCAACCAGGATCTTGGTGACTGGCTGGCCATTGGCATCAGTCTGGTAAGTCACCAGACGCTTGCCCAGCCACTGCTGTGCGAAGGCCTTGGCGTCTTCTTTGCTGCGAACCAGCTTGACGCCGCCCGCTTTACCGCGACCACCAGCGTGGACCTGGGCTTTGACCACCCACTCGGTGCCGCCGATCTTGTCGCAAGCTTCTGCTGCTGCTTCCGGGGTGTCTACTGCGTAGCCCTTGGATACTGGCAGGCCGTATTCAGCGAACAGCTGCTTACCCTGATACTCGTGAAGATTCATGCTTTTTACCGTCTTCGTTAGGTACTGCGCATTCGGCGCTGCGCTCATTATGAGTGCCGCGCCACCTGTGACTGCTGCTTGCGCAACCTGCGGGGCTTATGGCCCGTAAAGCTGCACAAGGCTGCGTCCAGCGGATATTCCGCGGTGAGTCCTGCGCGCAAGACTCACGACGGGCAACTCCGCCGTGGTTTCTTATTATCTCGCTTAGCGCTTCTTGCGGTTGGCGATGTGGATGGCGCCGCCATTCACAGCCAACGCTGCTTCGTGCAACGCTTCGGACAGGGTCGGATGGGAGAAGACCATCATGCCCAGGTCTTCGGCACTGGTGCCGAATTCCATACCGATAGCGCCTTGCTGAACCAGTTCTGCAGCGCTCGGGCCAATCACGTGGACGCCCAATACGCGGTCAGTCTTGGCATCAGCGATGATTTTGACAAAACCACCGGTGTCGTTGGCTGCCATGGCACGGCCGGAAGCGGCAAACGGGAAGGTGCCGACGTTAACTTCTACGCCTTCAGCTTTCAACTGCTGTTCGTTCTTGCCGACCCATGCAATTTCCGGGTGGGTGTAGATAACCGATGGCACGAGGTCGTAGTTCATCTGGGTTTTGTGACCCTTGATGCGCTCGACAACCATGATGCCTTCTTCGGAAGCCTTGTGCGCCAGCATCATGCCGCGCACCACGTCGCCGATGGCGTAAACGCCAGGCACGGTAGTCGCGCAGTGATCGTCAACGTGGATGAAACCACGCTCGTCGATGTTCACGCCGCTGTCGGAAGCCAGCAGGTCGGTGGTCACCGGACGACGGCCCACGGCCACGATCAGCTTGTCGAAGGTGATGGTCTGCTCGCCGTCTTTATCGGTGTAGGTCACCACGACTTCTTCGCCGTTGACCTTGGAACCGGTCACGCGGGCACCCAGCTTGATGTCCAGACCCTGTTTGGTCAGGGTCTTGTAGGCTTCCTTGGACACGGCGGTGTCGGCAGCCAGCAGGAACGTGTCCAGGGCTTCCAGCACGGTGACTTCGGAACCCAGACGGGACCAGACCGAACCCAGCTCCAGGCCGATCACGCCAGCGCCGATTACGCCCAGGCGTTTTGGAATGGCCTGGAACTCCAGCGCGCCGGTCGAATCAACGATCACGTTCTGGTCAACCGGTGCCGGTGGAATGTCGATAGGACGCGAGCCTGGGGCCAGGATCACGTTCTCGGCTTCGATGACTTCGACCGAGCCGTCCGGCTTGGTGATTTCAACCTGCTTGCCGGCCAGCAATTTGCCGTGACCTTGCAGGGAGGTGACGCCGTTAGCCTTGAACAGCGTGGCAACGCCGGAGGTCAGGCCTTTGACGATGTTGGCCTTGCGGCCGATCATCGCCGGCACGTCCATGGTGACGCCGGCATGGTTGATGCCGTGGATCGCGAAACCGTCCTGGGCTTCATGGAATTTCCAGGAGCTGTCCAGCAGCGCCTTGGAAGGAATGCAACCAACGTTCAGGCAAGTACCGCCCAGCGCCAGTTTGCCTTCCTTGTCGGTGTATTTTTCGATGCAAGCAGTCGAGAGGCCCAGTTGTGCGGCCTTGATGGCGGCAACATAGCCGCCAGGACCTGCACCAATCACTACAACGTCAAATTTCTGCGACATGAAAATAGATCCTCTATTTAGCGACAAGCTTCAAGCAACAAGTTGCAAGCCAAGCTGATTTTTCCTGCAGCTTGCAGCTCGCAACTTGAAGCTGCTTTTATCAGATATCCAGCAGCAGACGCGCCGGGTCTTCCAGCAGGTTCTTGATGGTCACCAGGAAAGTCACGGCTTCTTTACCATCGATCAGGCGGTGATCGTACGACAGCGCCAGGTACATCATCGGGCGGATCACGACCTGGCCGTTGATGGCCATCGGACGCTGGATGATGTTGTGCATGCCCAGGATCGCGGCTTGCGGTGGGTTGACGATCGGCGTCGACATCATGGAACCGAAGGTACCACCGTTGGTGATGGTGAAGGTACCACCGGTCATCTCGTCGATGGTCAGCTTGCCGTCACGGGCTTTCTTGCCGAAGCCGGCGATGCCGCCTTCGATTTCAGCCAGGCTCATCAGCTCGGCGTTACGCAGTACCGGCACTACCAGGCCACGGTCGCTGGACACGGCGACGCCGACGTCTGCATAGCCGTGGTAGACGATATCGGTGCCATCGATGGAAGCGTTGACTGCCGGGTAGCGCTTGAGCGCTTCGGTAGCCGCTTTCACGAAGAACGACATGAAGCCCAGGCGCACGCCGTTGTGGCTCTTCTCGAACAGGTCCTTGTACTTCGAACGCAGGGCCATGACTTCGGTCATGTCGACTTCGTTGAAGGTGGTCAGCATCGCCATGTTCGACTGTGCTTCAACCAGGCGCTTGGCCACGGTGGCACGCACACGGGTCATCGGCACGCGCTTCTCGGTACGGTCGCCGGCGGCGAACACTGGCGCAGCAGCAGCCGGGGCGGCAGCCTTGGCCGGTGCGGCAGCAGGTGCGTTCTTCTTGGCTTCAACGGCGGCAACCACGTCTTCCTTGGTCACACGGCCATCTTTGCCGGTGCCCTTGACGGACGCCAGGTTGATGCCGTTTTCTTCGGCCAATTGACGCGCAGCCGGGGCGGCGATTGGATCTTCGCCACCTGCAGCCGGTGCGGCGGCAGGTGCAGCAGCAGCCGGTGCAGCAGCGGCAGCAGGCGCCGGAGCGGCAGCGCCGCCCTCTTCGATCGAGCCCAGCACCTGGTTCGACAGAACGGTAGCGCCTTCTTCGGCAACGATCGCGCCCAGTACGCCGTCGGCTTCGGCCAACACTTCCAGGACGACTTTGTCAGTCTCGATGTCGACGATCAGGTCGTCACGCTTGACGGCCTCGCCCGGTTTCTTGTGCCAGGTGGCAACGGTGCCATCGGCAACCGATTCCGGGAATGACGGGGCTTTGATTTCGATAGCCATTATCTGTAGGTCCTTAAAATTCGGTTTCAGTCAGCGCGAAGGCGTTAAACAGTGAAAGCATCTTGCAGCAGTTTTTCCTGCTGCTCGGCGTGCATCGACGCATAACCACACGCAGGTGCAGCAGAAGCATCACGACCGGCATATTCCAGGTTCAGCGCCCGGTTGTGGTTGCCGATACTGCGACGCAAATGATGCTGGCTGCTGTACCAGGCGCCCTGGTTCATCGGTTCTTCCTGACACCACACCACGTTCGTGAGCTGGGTGTAAGGCGCGATGATCTCCATGAGGTCATCTTCCGGGAACGGGTAAAGCTGCTCGATACGCACGATGGCGATGTCTTCGCGGCCTTCGGCGCGGCGTTTTTCCAGCAGGTCGTAGTAGACCTTGCCGCTGCACAGGATCAGGCGCGTGACCTTGGCCGGATCGAGTGTGTCGATTTCTGGAATAACGGTCTGGAACGAACCTTCGGCCAGGTCTTCCAGGGTCGAAATGGCCAGCTTGTGACGCAACAGTGATTTCGGCGTCAGCACGATCAACGGCTTGCGCAGCGGACGGATCACCTGGCGACGCAGCAAGTGGTAGATCTGCGCCGGGGTTGTCGGCACGCATACCTGAATGTTGTGCTCGGCGCACAGTTGCAGGTAACGCTCCAGACGCGCCGAAGAGTGCTCCGGACCCTGGCCTTCATAACCGTGCGGCAGCAGCATGGTCAGACCGCACAGGCGGCCCCACTTGTGCTCGCCGCTGGTGATGAACTGGTCGATCACCACCTGGGCACCGTTGGCGAAGTCGCCGAACTGGGCTTCCCAGATCACCAGCGCCTGCGGCGTGGTGGTCGAGTAACCGTATTCGAACGCCAGCACGGCTTCTTCCGACAGGAACGAGTCGTACAGGTCGAAACGCGGCTGGCCTTCATACAGATTCTGCAGCGGAACGTAGGTGCCCGCGTCTTTCTGGTTGTGCAGCACGGCATGACGGTGCGAGAACGTACCACGGCCGATGTCCTGGCCGGTCATGCGGATCGGGTGACCTTCGAACGCCAGGGTCGCGTACGCCATGGTTTCGGCGTAACCCCAGTTGATCGGCAGGCCGCCGACCTGCATCTTCTGACGGTCTTCGTAGATCTTCGACACTTGGCGCTGTACGACGAAGCCATCCGGAATTTCCAGCAGCTTGGCGGACAGTTCCTGCAGGGTCTTGAGGTCGAACGAGGTGTCGTGACGCGCGGTCCAGGTGTGACCCAGGTACGGACGCCAGTCGACGAACAGCTCTTTGTTCGGTTCCTTGACCAGGCTTTTTACCACGTGCAGGCCGTTGTCCAGCGCGTTGCGGTATTCGTCGATCTTCGCCTGCACACGGGCTTCGTCAACGATGCCGGCCTTGGTCAGGCTTTCGGCATACAGTTCACGGGTGGTGCGCTGCTTGGTGATCTGCTGATACATCAACGGCTGGGTGCCGCTAGGCTCATCCGCTTCGTTGTGACCGCGACGGCGGTAGCACACTAGGTCGATCACCACGTCACGCTTGAACTGCATGCGGTAGTCGACGGCCAGTTGGGTGACGAACAGCACGGCTTCCGGATCATCGCCATTCACATGGAGAATCGGCGCCTGGATCATCTTGGCAACGTCGGTGGCGTACTCGGTAGAGCGCGCGTCCAGCGGGTTGCTGATGGTGAAACCGACCTGGTTGTTGATGACGATGTGGACCGTGCCGCCCGTCTTGAAGCCACGGGTCTGCGACATCTGGAAGGTTTCCAGCACCACGCCCTGACCGGCGAATGCCGCGTCACCGTGGATGGAAATCGGCAGCACTTTCTCACCGGTGGCGTCGTTGCGACGGTCCTGGCGAGCACGCACCGAACCCTCGACCACTGGAGAAACGATTTCCAGGTGGGAGGGGTTGAACGCCATGGCCAGGTGAACTTCGCCGCCCGAGGTCATGACGTTGGACGAGAAGCCCTGGTGGTATTTGACGTCACCGGAACCCAGCTCGACCTTTTTCTTGCCTTCGAACTCGTCGAACAGCTCGCGCGGGTTCTTGCCGAAGGTGTTGACCAGCACGTTCAGGCGACCACGGTGGGCCATGCCGATCACGACTTCCTTGGTGCCGTAGGAACCGGAACGCTGGATCAGCTCGTCGAGCATCGGAATCAGACTTTCGCCGCCTTCCAGGCCGAAACGCTTGGTGCCCGGGTATTTGGTGCCCAGGTATTTTTCCAGGCCCTCAGCGGCGGTTACGCGCTCGAGCAGGTGGCTGCGTACATCGGCGGACAACACCGGACGGCCACGCACGCCTTCCAGGCGATGCTGGAACCAGTGACGTTGCTCGGAATCGGTGATGTGCGTGAATTCAGCGCCGATGGTGCGGCAATATGTCTGCTGCAACGCTTCGTGAATTTCGCGTAGGCTCGCTTCCTCTTTGCCGATGAACAGGTCGCCGGCACGGAAGGTCGTATCAAGATCGGCATTGGTCAAGCCGTAATGATTGATCGACAGGTCAGCGGGTGCAGGACGCTTCCAGAGTCCCAGCGGGTCAAGCTGGGCCGCCTGGTGGCCACGCATCCGGTAAGCCTGGATCAGTCGCAGTACTTCAACTTGCTTCTTCTCGTGCTCACTGCTCACGCTGCCGGCGGAAACCGGTTGGGCGCGGCGCTGGTTCTTGGCCAGCAACACGAACTGATCGCGAATTGTTGCGTGCGATACATCGGTGGCAGCGTTGCCGTCTGAAGACAACGTCTGAAATTTGGTGCGCCATTCTTCTGGCACAGCGTTAGGGTCGTGCAGGTAGAGCTCATAAAGCTCTTCCACATAGGCAGCGTTACCACCTGAAAGATAGCCGCTGTTCCACATGCGCTGCATCACGCTTTCTTGCATGCTTGGTCACCCTCGATTTGGGGACACCACCGGCGAAAACACCGAGTTTGCTTGCAAAAGGCCAAGTGCAGCGACCAAAACAAGCCACTTAGGATCACGCTGATAGTTCGGGTACCAACCCGAATGCCCCTGCTTGTCTCATTTCTTCAAAATAAGAGCTGCGGCTTTGTAAGTCGCTGCTCAAGTTAAAACTACGGCGCCGGTTGAAGCCTGCGCCGCAGCATTTACGGGCACAACGGTCCTGCCTTGTTACAACGCCGGTTACACGCCGCTTTGCAGCAGCATGTTGCGAATGTGACCAATGGCCTTAGTCGGGTTCAGGCCTTTGGGACATACGTTGACGCAGTTCATGATCCCGCGGCAGCGGAATACGCTGAACGGGTCATCCAGCGAAGCCAGACGCTCGGATGTCTTGGTGTCACGGCTGTCTGCCAGGAAGCGATACGCTTGCAGCAGAGCGGCTGGACCCAGGAACTTGTCCGGGTTCCACCAGAAGGACGGGCACGAGGTCGAGCAGCAGGCGCACAGAATGCACTCGTACAGACCGTCGAGCTTTTCACGCTCTTCAGGGGACTGCAGACGCTCGATGGCCGGAGCCGGCGTATCGTTCTGCAGGAACGGCTTAACTTTCTCGTATTGCTTGTAGAAGATGCTCATATCGACAACCAGGTCACGGATAACCGGCAAACCTGGCAGTGGACGAACGATCAGCTTGTTGCCTTTAACCACGGCCGACAGCGGCGTGATGCACGCCAGACCGTTTTTGCCGTTGATGTTCATGCCGTCGGAACCGCACACACCTTCGCGGCAAGAGCGACGATAGGAGAAACCCTCGTCCTGCTCTTTGATCAGTGCCAGCACGTCCAGCACCATCAGGTCCTTACCACCGGTATCGACCTGGAATTCCTGCATGAACGGCGCAGCGTCCTGATCAGGGTTGTAGCGGTAAACACTGACTTTCAACATGGCAGCCACCCTTAGTAAGTCCGAATTTTCGGTTCAAACGTCGGAACAGTCTTCGGCGAGAAGTTCACGGCACGCTTGGTTACGCGCTTGTCACCCGGGAAGTACAGGGTGTGGCACAACCAGTTTTCGTCGTCGCGGTCTTCAAAGTCTTCACGGGCATGAGCACCACGGGATTCTTTACGAACCTCGGCGGCGATCGCCGTCGCTTCAGCCACTTCCAACAGGTTTTGCAGCTCAAGGGCCTCGATACGAGCGGTATTGAATGCCTGGCTCTTATCGTTGATCTTGACGTTGCCGATGCGCTGGCGCAGATCCGCCAGCTGGGCGATACCCTTCTGCATGTATTCGCCGGTACGGAACACACCGAAGTAGTTCTGCATGCAGCTTTGCAGCTCGCGGCGCAGGGTAGCCACGTCTTCGCCATCTGTGCGCTCGTTCAGCGCGTTCAGGCGGGCCAGGGCCGCTTCGATGTTGGCGTCGGTGGCGTCATCGTATTCGATGCCGTCGGTCAACGCTTTTTCCAGGTGCAGGCCGGCCGCGCGGCCGAATACCACCAGGTCGAGCAGCGAGTTGCCGCCCAGACGGTTGGCACCGTGTACCGATACACAGGCCACTTCGCCTACGGCGAACAGACCGTGGATGATTTCGTCCACGCCTTCGGCATTCTGGGTGATCGCCTGGCCATGAATGTTGGTCGGCACGCCGCCCATCATGTAGTGGCAGGTTGGAACAACCGGCACCGGCGCAACCACAGGGTCAACATGGGCGAAGGTCTTGGACAGCTCGCAGATACCTGGCAGACGGCTGTGCAGCACTTCTTCGCCCAGGTGATCGAGCTTGAGCAGTACGTGGTCGCCGTTAGGGCCACAGCCGTTGCCGGCAATGATCTCTTTAACCATGGAACGGGCCACGACGTCACGACCGGCAAGGTCCTTGGCGTTCGGCGCATAACGCTCCATGAAACGCTCGCCGTTCTTGTTGATCAGGTAACCACCTTCACCACGGCAGCCTTCGGTAACCAGTACACCGGCGCCGGCGATGCCGGTTGGGTGGAACTGCCACATTTCGATGTCCTGCACCGGCACGCCGGCACGCAGGGCCATGCCAACGCCGTCACCGGTGTTGATCAGGGCGTTGGTGGTGGAGGCGTAGATACGGCCTGCACCGCCAGTCGCCAATACAGTGGCCTTGGCGCGGATGTAGGAGGTTTCACCGGTTTCAATGCAGATGGCGATCACACCGACGAATGCGCCGTCGGCGTTCTTCACCAGGTCCACCGCGTAGTACTCGTTCAGGAACGTGGTACCGGCTTTCAGATTGCCCTGATAGAGGGTGTGCAGCAGCGCGTGACCGGTACGGTCGGATGCTGCGCAGGTACGGGCAGCCTGCCCGCCCTTACCGTAATCCTTCGACTGGCCGCCGAATGGACGCTGGTAGATACGGCCTTGCTCGGTACGGGAGAACGGCAGACCCATGTGGTCCAGCTCGAACACTGCAGCCGGGCCTTCCTGACACATGTATTCGATAGCGTCCTGGTCACCGATGTAGTCGGAACCCTTGACGGTATCGTACATGTGCCAGCGCCAGTCATCGTTCGGATCGGCGGAAGCGATGGCGCAGGTGATGCCACCCTGGGCGGATACGGTGTGCGAACGGGTCGGGAACACCTTGGTGATCACGGCAGTCTTGTGACCACCCTGGGCCAGCTGCAGCGCAGCGCGCATGCCGGCACCGCCGCCACCAATAATGATGGCGTCGAAGGAAATAGTTGGAATGTTAGCCATGAATCAGATACCCCAAAGAATCTGCACACCCCAGACGAAGTAAGCGAACATCGCGATGCCGCAGACTGCCTGAAAGAGAAAACGGACTGCGGTCGCGGACTTGCCCAGCGCCATCGGCGTCAGGTAGTCGGTCGCGATGGTCCACATGCCGACCCAGGCGTGAGCGCCCAGGGCCACAAGGGCCAGCAGACTGAAGATTCGCATCGCATTGTGGGCGAACAGGCCGTGCCATTGCTCGTAGCCGATGCCCGGGTTTGCGACGAGGTATCCGATCAGGAAAATGAAATAAGCCGCGAGAACGACCGCAGACACACGCTGTGCCATCCAGTCATAGAGGCCTGAACGGGACAGATTCGTTACGCTGGTTACCATATCCAAACTCCTGCCAGAACGATCAGCACCACGGAAATGGCGATGATGATTTTCGAGCCCCGGCGGCCGCCTTCCAGCGTCTCACCGATGCCTGCATCCATGATCAAGTGGCGCACGCCGGCTACCAGGTGATACAGCAGAGCGGACAGAAGGCCCCATGCTACGAACTTGGCCAGCGGGCTGGTCAAGTATGCCTTCACCTCGGCGTAACCTTCCGCGGATTCCAGGGATTTGCTCAATGCGTAAAGCATGATGCCCAGGCCGAGGAACAGGATGATGCCGGAAACACGGTGCAGGAACGACGTAACGCCGGTGATGGGGAGTTTGATGGTCCTTAGGTCTAGGTTTACAGGTCGTTGGCTATTCACGGCTTTTTTTCACACTGAAGAGCCCCTAACAATCAGGGCAAAGTTGTTGGGGAGTGCGACTGGTCAGGTAAGCACCACCCAGGGAGTGCGACCCCCAATGAAAGCAAGCCCAAAAGCCCTTGGCGGTCGGTGGCCGAGTATAGACAGTTAGGCTACTAATGACAACGCGCACTCCTCACCCTAATAGTGGATTGCGCTGGCGCTATAAAAGGCGTAAACGGCAGTCAATTTCGACGAAAAAGTACGGTTAAAGCCTTCTGGAGCAAGACTTTAGGCAAATTGACATCTGAATTTATCTCACTATAGTGGTGCGGGCCCTGCGTGGGGGGCTGTCTGATGATTTGAAGCATAAATAGGAGGCCACATGGCTGACAAAAAAGCGCAGTTGATCATCGAGGGCGCAGCCCCCGTCGAGCTGCCCATTTTAACCGGCACCGTTGGTCCCGATGTAATCGACGTACGGGGCCTGACGGCCACGGGCCGTTTCACTTTCGACCCAGGCTTCATGTCGACCGCCTCATGCGAGTCGAAGATCACCTATATCGATGGCGATAATGGCATTCTGCTGCACCGCGGCTATCCGATCGAGCAACTCGCCGAACAGTCGGACTACCTGGAAACCTGCTACCTGCTGCTAAATGGCGAACTGCCAACAGCCGAGCAAAAGGCCCAGTTCGTCAGCACTGTGAAGAACCACACCATGGTTCACGAGCAGTTGAAGACCTTCTTCAACGGCTTCCGTCGCGACGCCCACCCAATGGCCGTCATGTGCGGCGTGGTCGGCGCCCTGTCGGCCTTCTATCACGACTCCCTGGACATCAATAACCCGCAGCATCGCGAAATCTCCGCGATCCGCCTGGTTGCCAAGATGCCGACCCTGGCCGCGATGGTCTACAAGTACTCCATGGGCCAGCCCATGATGTACCCGCGCAACGACCTGACGTACGCAGAAAACTTCCTGCACATGATGTTCAACACGCCGTGCGAGATCAAACCGATCAGCCCGGTGCTCGCCAAGGCCATGGACCGGATCTTCATCCTCCATGCCGACCACGAGCAGAACGCCTCGACCTCCACCGTGCGCCTGGCAGGCTCCTCGGGTGCCAACCCGTTCGCCTGTATTGCCGCCGGCATTGCCGCACTCTGGGGCCCTGCCCACGGCGGTGCGAACGAAGCCGTGTTGACCATGCTCGATGAAATCGGCGATGTTTCGAACATCGACACATTCATCGCCAAGGCCAAGGACAAGAACGATCCGTTCAAGTTGATGGGCTTCGGTCACCGGGTCTACAAGAACCGCGACCCACGCGCCACCGTGATGAAGCAGACCTGCGACGAAGTGTTGAAGGAGCTGGGCATCAAGAACGATCCGCAACTCGAACTGGCCATGCGCCTGGAAGAGATCGCCCTGACCGACCCGTACTTCATCGAACGCTCGCTATACCCGAACGTCGACTTCTACTCGGGGATCATCCTCAAGGCCATCGGCATTCCAACCAGCATGTTCACCGTGATCTTCGCCCTGGCGCGGACCGTGGGCTGGATCTCCCACTGGAAGGAAATGCTCTCCAGCCCGTACAAGATTGGCCGCCCGCGCCAGCTGTACACCGGCTACGAGTCGCGTGACATTACCAAGCTGGAAGATCGCAAGTAAGCACTTAGCTTAGTTGTACTGAGAACGGCCTCCCTTAGTGGAGGCCGTTTTTGTTTGTGCCGACTGGTCTACCGCTATCGCAGGCAAGCCAGCTCCCACATTTAACTGCATTCCAAAGGGTGTATCCGGTCGGATGTGGGAGCTGGCTTGCCTGCGATAGCAATGGCCCAGACAGCACCGAACCCCAGGCAAAAAAATACCCCGGCCTTTCGACCGGGGCATTTCCTTATCCCGCTACACCCTTAGTGGTTAACCGCCCCACTCGCCCCCAGGCCAGTCTGCGAACGCACAAACTGCGGGAAGTACAACGCACGCTCTTTCTCCGCCGCCGCCGACTTGTCGGTAATGGAGAAGAACCAGATACCCACGAACGCGATGATCATCGAGAACAGCGCCGGGTATTCGTACGGGAAAATCGCTTTTTCATGATGCAGGATCGAGACCCAGATGGTCGGGCCCAGGATCATCAGGCCCACGGCACTGATCAGACCGAGCCAGCCGCCGATCATGGCGCCACGGGTGGTGAGGTTTTTCCAGTACATGGAAAGCAGCAGCACCGGGAAGTTACAGCTGGCGGCAATCGAGAACGCCAGGCCCACCATGAACGCAATGTTCTGACTTTCGAACAGGATGCCCAGGCCGATTGCCAACGCGCCAAGGGCCACGGTGGTGATCTTCGAGACGCGAATCTCATCCTTGTCGTTGGTCTTGCCTTTCTTGATCACGCTGGCATACAGGTCATGGGACACCGCCGAGGCACCGGCCAGGGTCAGGCCGGCAACCACCGCAAGGATGGTGGCGAACGCCACGGCCGAGATGAAGCCCAGGAAAATACTGCCACCCACCGCGTCGGCCAGATGCACCGCTGCCATGTTGTTACCGCCCAGCAAGGCGCCGGCCGCGTCCTTGAACGCAGGGTTGGTGCTGACCAGCAGGATCGCGCCAAACCCGATGATGAAGGTCAGGATGTAGAAGTAGCCGATGAAACCGGTGGCATACAGGACGCTCTTGCGCGCTTCCTTGGCGTCGCTCACGGTGAAGAAGCGCATCAGGATGTGCGGCAGGCCGGCGGTACCGAACATCAGCGCCAGACCCAACGAGAATGCCGAAATCGGATCCTTCACCAGACCACCAGGGCTCATGATCGCTTCACCTTTGGGGTGAACCTTGATCGCCTCGGAGAACAGCATGTTGAAGTCGAAGTTGACGTGCTTCATCACCATCAGTGCCATGAACGAAGCACCGGACAGCAACAGCACCGCCTTGATGATCTGCACCCAGGTGGTCGCCAGCATGCCGCCGAACAGCACGTACATGCACATCAGGATGCCGACCAGGATCACCGCGACGTGATAGTCCAGGCCGAACAGCAGTTGGATCAACTTGCCAGCGCCAACCATCTGCGCGATCAGGTAGAACGCCACCACCACCAGTGAGCCACAGGCCGACAGGCTGCGGATCTGGGTTTGCCCCAGACGATAGGACGCCACATCGGCGAAGGTGTACTTGCCCAGGTTGCGCAGGCGCTCGGCGATCAGGAACAGAATGATCGGCCAGCCCACCAGAAAGCCGATCGAATAGATCAAGCCGTCGTAGCCGGAGGTGTAAACCAGTGCGGATATGCCCAGGAAAGACGCCGCAGACATGTAGTCACCGGCAATCGCCAGGCCGTTCTGGAAACCGGTGATCTTGCCGCCCGCCGCATAATAGTCGGCGGCAGACTTGTTACGCTTGGAAGCCCAGTAGGTGATGCACAAGGTGGCCCCCACAAACGCAACGAACATCACGATCGCTGAGATGTTCAGCGGTTGCTTTTGCACGGCACCGGTCAATGCGTCAGCCGCCCAGACAGCCGGAGCAAACAGCGAAGCGCCGAATATAGCCAATAGACGCCGGATCATTGCGCAGCCTCCTTGAGAATCGCATTGTTCAGGTCGTCAAATTCGCCATTGGCCCGGCGCACGTAGATGCCAGTCAGGACAAAGGCCGACACAATCAGGCCGACGCCCAGGGGAATGCCCCAGGTAATCGACGCACCGGGGCTGATCTTGGCCCCCAGCACTTGTGGTCCGTAGGCGATCAACAGGATGAAAGCGGAGTACAGCCCGAGCATGATCGCCGAGAGAATCCAGGCGAACCTTTCCCTTTTTCTCACCAGCTCCTTGAAGCGCGGGCTGTTTTGAATCGAGAGGTAAATGCTGTCGTTCATTATTTTTATCCTCGCAGCACAGCTTTTTTATTATTGGAACATAGGCACTGTATGCGGCTCTGGAACAGGTTCCAGACGACCTTAGTAGTAGAGGGAGTGTAGCGAGGGATTGAGAGGGTGCAGAAACATTTGCGGGGAACCAAAATAATGTGGGAGGGGGCTTGCTCCCGATGGCGGTGGGTCAGTCAAAATACCTGTGACTGGCATGCCGCCATCGGGAGCAAGCCCCCTCCCACAAGGGGTTGCATCAAGGCTGGGGTTACTTAGCGGTCCATTCGGCTACGCGCTCAGGGTGCTTGGCCACCCAGTCCTTGGCTGCTGCATCAGGCTTGGCGCCTTCTTGAATGGCCAGCATGACTTCGCCGATTTCATCCTTGGAGGCCCACTGGAATTTTTTCAGGAAGGCCGCGACTTCCGGCGCTTTCTTCTCCAGGCCCTTGCTGCCGATGCTGTTGACGGTTTCAGCAGCACCATAAATCCCTTTTGGATCGTCCAGGAAACGCAGTTTCCACTTGGCGAACATCCAGTGTGGCACCCAACCGGTGACCGCAATGGATTCCTGCTTGTCTTCGGCGCGGGTCAGTTCGGCGATCATCGCGGCGCCGGAGCTGGCCTGCAGCTTGTAATCGAGGCCGTACTGCTTGATCGCTTCGTCGGTTTTGAGCATCACGCCTGAACCGGCGTCGATGCCGACGATCTTGTTCTTGAAGGTGGTATCGGTCTTGAGGTCTTCGATGGACTTGGCCTTGACGTACTCCGGCACGATCAGGCCGATCTTCGCATCCTTGAAGTTGGGGCCGTAGTCGACCACCTTGTCCTTGTTCTTGGTCCAGTATTCACCGTGGGTCACCGGCAGCCAGGCGGAGAGCATGGCGTCGAGTTTGCCGGTGGCAACGCCCTGCCACATGATCCCGGTAGCGACCGCTTGCAGTTTTACGTCGTAGCCGAGCTTCTGCTTGATCACCTCTGCCGCCACGTGAGTGGTGGCAACGCTGTCGGACCACCCATCCACGTAGCCGATGCTCAGGGTCTTGCTGTCGGCGCTGGCCAGTGTGGAGCCCATCGCAACTACCAGAGTGGCAGCTGCGCCCAAGAGTCGTCGCATCTTCATAGTCTTCCCCGAAAGTGCTGCGCCCGGCGGATGCCGAGCGACGTCAACCTGTTGTTATAGGGTGCACCGCGCCCCCATCACGCGCGTCGATCACGGTGGTACGTCATCAGTGGAGTGCTGACGCTTGGATCATCAACCTGAGCGGGCATTCGACCTGCTCTGTCAGCGACCTCGGTTAAGCAAGAAACGACATCACATAGCCAGTAGGACGATTTGTAGGATTTGTCGCCAAAATCCCGCCCGAACCTTGCATGTCAAAAGTATGCAGCCCCACTGGGACGGGACAAATCCGGGTAAGATGCGCGCCTTTGCTCCCCCCAGAAAAGCCGACCATGCCCGCGATCGCCCGCTTCCCTGCCCTGCCCTATGTCCTAGCCTTGCTCCTCAGCGTGTTGGCCCTCGTCGGCTATTGGTACGGCCTGGGCCGTTCCGTGGTGCTGCCGGACGTCGCCAGCGCCAGCCACAAGCTGCAATGCGCGTCCTATACGCCGTTCGACAAGGACCAATCGCCCTATGACCAGCCGTTCACCCTGCGCCCCGAGCGCATGGACGCCGACCTGGCCCTGCTGGCCACGCGATTTGAGTGCATCCGCACTTATTCGATGTACGGCCTTGAGGCCATGCCGGCGCTGGCCCGCAAGCACGGCTTGAAGTTGATGATTGGGGCCTGGGTCAGCAGTGATCCGATCGCCACCAAAAAGGAAGTCGAGCTGCTGATCGTCGCTGCCAACGCCAACCCCGATGTGGTGACGTCAGTGATCGTCGGCAACGAAGCGCTGCTGCGCAAGGAAGTCACCGCCGCGCAACTGGTGAAGCTCATCCAGACCGTCAAAAGCCAGATCAAACAGCCGGTAACCTACGCCGATGTGTGGGAGTTCTGGCTGCAGCACCCGGAAATCGCTCCGGCTGTGGACTTCCTGACCATTCACCTGCTGCCGTACTGGGAAGATGACCCGTCCGGCATCGACCAGGCCCTCAAGCATGTGGGCGATGTGCGCCAGACCTTCGGCCACAGGTTCCCTGACAAGGACATTCTGATCGGTGAAACCGGCTGGCCCAGCCAGGGCCGCCAGCGCGAGACGGCTGTGCCGAGTCGGGTCAACCAGGCGAAGTTCATGCGCGGCTTCGTTGCCATGGCCGAAGCCAATGGCTGGCACTACAACCTGATCGAAGCCTTTGACCAGCCGTGGAAACGCATCAATGAAGGCGCAGTGGGCGGCTATTGGGGGCTGTTCGATGCCGATCGTCAGGAAAAGGGCATCCTCGCCGGACCGGTGAGCAATGTGCCCTACTGGCAGGTGTGGCTGGGCGCCGGCGCAGTCATTCTACTGGCTGTGTTGGTGCTGGGCGGCCGCGTACGCAGCACGCGCAACGCCCTGGCGCTGCCGCTGTTGGGCGCCGTCGCCGCGGCTTCCATCGGCACCTGGGCCGAGTTGACCCGCGTAACGGCTCGCTCCACGGATGAATGGGCCTGGGCCGCTGTGCTGGTGATGTTGAACCTGCTGATACTGGCTCACGCGGCGCTCGCCCTGAGTACCCGTGAGGGTTGGCGTGAGCGGGCATTCGCCTGGATGGAGCGGCGGGCGGGCTGGCTGGTGGGGATGGCCGGGTTCGCAGGCGCGGTGATGATGCTCGCCATGGTGTTCGACCCGCGTTATCGCAGCTTTCCCAGCGCGGCGCTGGTGTTGCCGGCATTGGTGTACCTGCTGCGCCCGGTCAGCGAGCCGCGTCGGGAGCTGGTGCTGCTGACCGTGATCATCGGTGCGGGCATTGCGCCGCAGCTGTATCAGGAAGGATTGCACAATCAACAGGCATGGGGTTGGGCGGTGGTCAGCCTGTTCATGGCTTTGGCATTATGGCGGTGCCTGAGGGTGCGCAAGGTCTGAAACCGCTATCGCAGGCAAGCCAGCTCCCACATTTTAACCGCGTTCACAGTGAGCAATATGTGAACCCAATCAACTGTGGGAGCGGGCTTGCCCGCGATGAGGCCTTTCAGGCGGCGCGCGGCGTTCTGACCAACCGCAACCCCGCAATCACCAACGCAAACACCGCAAAATTGGCGTTGTACAACACCAGCGCCGGCACCCCAAACAGCAAGGCCAACAGCGCCAACCCGAGTCCCGCGCGCCCTGGCACAAAGAACGCCAGCACAGCCGGTACCAACGTCAGCCAGCCCAGCATCTGGAAGTGAATCATCAACCCCAGGTTCGAACGCACCTGGCATTCCCAGCGGCTGGCCTCGTCGGCGCAAAGGCCAACCCACTGCGCATCTTCCACAAAACCATAGCGCGCGCCATAACTGGCAGCCAGCCATAACGACAGGGCAATCAGCAGCAAAATCAAGGAGAAGCGGCGAGACATGGGGCACTCCGATAGGCAAAAACGGCGCTCAGCTTAATGCCCCGCCGGCCGATGGCAAGGGACATACACACAATTAGTGTTCACCAATGCGTGGCAAAGTGTATCTTCTGCCTGCTATAGCCCAATTCTGATGTAATTTTCCGACATTTTAGTGCCGAGTGATGGCACTTCGGCGATTACGTGGTGGTCATAGCCTGCGAACTTCATTCAGCACCTTTTCCTCTTAGGGATCCAGTCATGCTCCGTTCCTTGCGCTGCGCTGCCTTGCTGGGCAGCCTATTTTTGAGTGCGTCAGCACTGGCGGTCGATATCGACCAGGCCAGCTATGGCTACCCTTTGACCAACCCGTTCGAAGCGACCATCGCAACCACCCCGCCTGACCTTCGGCCGACCCTGCCGACCGACGACGAAATCAACCAGTCCGACCACACCCTGAACATGCGCCCCGAGCGCGAGTTCAGCCTGCCGGACAACTTCTGGGCGGTGAAAAAACTCACCTATCGCATCGCCAAACAGGACCACGCCGCGCCGCTGATCTTCCTCATCGCCGGCACCGGCGCGCGGTTCGACAGCAGCATCAACGAATACCTGAAAAAACTGTATTACCAGGCCGGCTACCACGTGGTGCAACTCTCGTCGCCCACCAGCTTCGACTTCATCAGCGCCGCTTCGCGCTTCGCCACCCCGGGCATCACCCAGGAAGACGCCGAAGACATGTACCGCGTGATGCAGGCCGTGCGTGCGCAGAATGCCTCGCTGCCGGTGACCGACTTTTACCTCACCGGTTACAGCCTGGGTGCGCTGGATGCAGCCTTCGTCAGCAAGCTCGACGAGACCCGCCGCAGCTTCAATTTCAAGAAAGTGCTGCTGCTCAACCCGCCAGTGAACCTCTACACCTCGATCACCAACCTCGACAAGCTGGTGCAGACCGAGGTCAAGGGCATCAACAACACCACCACCTTCTATGAGCTGGTGCTGAACAAGCTGACCCGTTACTTTCAGCAAAAGGGCTACATCGACCTCAACGACGCCCTGCTCTACGACTTCCAGCAATCCAAACAGCACCTGACCAACGAACAGATGGCCATGCTGATCGGCACCTCGTTCCGCTTCTCGGCTGCCGACATTGCCTTTACCTCGGACCTGATCAACCGTCGCGGCCTGATCATTCCACCCAAATATCCGATCACCGAAGGCACCAGCCTCACGCCGTTCCTCAAGCGTGCGCTGCAGTGCGACTTCGACTGCTACCTCACCGAGCAAGTCATTCCGATGTGGCGTGCGCGCTCCGATGGCGGCAGCCTGCTGCAACTGGTCGACCAGGTGAGCCTGTATGCGTTGAAGGACTACCTGCACGCCAGCCCTAAAATCGCGGTGATGCACAACGCCGATGACGTGATCCTCGGCCCTGGCGACCTGGGCTTCCTGCGTAAAACCTTCGGCGATCGCTTGACCGTCTATCCACTGGGCGGCCACTGCGGCAACCTCAATTACCGCGTCAACGCCGACGCCATGCTGGAGTTCTTCCGTGGCTAAATATCTTCTGCTGCTTGCCGCTCTGATGTGCGCAGGCGTGGCCAATGCCGACAACAGCAAGGCCCATGAGCCGATCAAGGTCGACGCCGATGGCTTCAAGGAACCGCTGACCAAGCTCAAGTTCAACCCGGGCCTGGACCAGCGCGAGTTCGAGCGTTCGTCCCTCACCGCGCTCAACGTGTACGACCCGCTGGAATCGTGGAACCGCCGCGTGTATCACTTCAACTACCGCTTCGACCAATGGGTGTTCCTGCCGGTGGTCGACGGCTATCGCTACGTCACGCCCAGTTTCCTGCGCACCGGCGTGAGCAACTTCTTCAACAACCTGGGCGACGTGCCCAACCTGCTCAACAGCCTGCTGCAGCTCAAGGGCCACCGCTCGCTGGAAACCACCGGGCGCCTGCTGGTCAACACCACCATCGGCATCGCCGGCCTGTGGGACCCCGCCACCGCCATGGGCCTGCCGCGCCAGAGCGAAGACTTCGGCCAGACACTGGGCTTCTACGGCGTCCCGGGCGGCGCCTACGTGGTGCTGCCGATCTTCGGCCCCTCCAACCTGCGCGACACCGCGGGCCTGCTGGTGGACTACACTGCCGAGAACCAGATTAACTTCCTGAACGTGGCCGAAGTCAGCTCCAACCACCCGGAGATCTGGGCGTTGCGTGCAGTGGACCGGCGCTATCAGACCAGCTTCCGTTACGGTCAGATGAACTCGCCATTCGAGTATGAGAAGGTGCGGTATATCTATACCGAATCGCGCAAGTTGCAGATTGCCGAGTAAACCGCGTCGATATAAAAAGGCCATTCAACCGAATGGCCTTTTTTATTGCATTTAACCAGACAAAACCCAATTAACTATTTCGGCACAGACTGCGGCGCCATGCTTTACGGGCACATTGTTGAGGCTCGCGGATGGCCGGTGCTACCATGCGCAACCGCCTGTCCTGGCAAGGAAACCTCTGGTTTATGAGCACCATTCGCGAGCGCAATAAAGAAAAAATCCTGCGGGCGGCGAGCGAGGAGTTTGCCGACAAGGGCTTCGCCGCGACCAAAACCAGCGACATCGCCGCCAAGGCTGGGCTGCCCAAGCCCAACGTCTACTATTACTTCAAGTCCAAGGACAATCTCTACCGCGAGGTGCTCGAAAGCATCATCGAGCCGATATTGGCCGCCTCCACGCCGTTCAATCCCCAAGGCGACCCCAAGGACGTACTGAGCAACTACATCCGCTCGAAAATCCGCATCTCCCGCGACCTGCCCTACGCTTCCAAAGTATTCGCCAGCGAAATAATGCACGGCGCGCCGCACTTGAGCGGCGAACAGGTCGAACAACTCAATGCCCAGGCCAGACACAATATCGACTGCATCCAGAGCTGGGTGGATCGCGGGTTGATCGCGGCGATTGATCCTCATCACTTGATGTTCAGCATTTGGGCGGCCACCCAGACCTATGCCGATTTCGACTGGCAGATTTCAGCGGTGACCGGCAAGGCCAAGCTGGATGAGGCGGACTATGAAGCGGCGGCGCAGACGATTATTCGGTTGGTATTGAAAGGGTGTGAGCCGGACTGATGGATCGGGGTGAAGCCATCGCGGGCAATCCCGCTCCCACCTTGCTCTGCGTCGTACACAACATGTATTAACAACCCAAATCCCCTGTGGGAGCGGGCTCGCCCGCGATAGCGTCCTTCCAGACACATCCTGCCAAAAGCCTGTCGATCATCATTGGCAGCCGAGATCTAGCCTCTCAGAACTCCATCTGAACGAAGGCAAAGGAATGTCCGATCTCCCCGCTTCAAAGCGTCTGCGCATAGGTCGTTGTGACGAACTCAATCGTATCTACCTGCTGACCAGCGATACCCTGGGCCGTGAGCCCATCTTCAGTGACTTCAAACTCGGTCGTCTGGTCGTACAGCAATTGCGGATTGCCCAGAATCAAGGTCTGGCTACTTCACTGGCCTGGGTCGTGATGCCAGACCATTTCCACTGGCTGATCTCACTGGAGAAAGGATCGTTGGCCGATCTGATGCGCCAAGTCAAATCCAGAAGCACTCGCGTTGTGAATGCAGTTGCCCAGCGCCAAGGACGCCTTTGGCAACCAGGCTTCCATGATCATGCATTGCGTAGGGAAGAAAGCCTTCAAGGGGTGGCCCGATATATTGTGGCCAACCCCTTGAGGGCTGGCCTGGTGAAGAAATTTGGCGACTATCCACTGTGGGATGCCATTTGGCTTTGACTTGGGACCGAGTCGCTGCCATCGCAGGCAAGCCAGCTCCCACAGGATTACACCGTCCAATGTGGGAGCTGGCTTGCCTGCGATGGGGCCCTAAAGATAATCCAATCAATCTGGCACCCCCGCATCCGCCAGCAACCCCAGCCCCTCAATCGCCGTAATCGCGCACCGCTCATCAATATCCGACGTATCTCCACTGATCCCGATCGCCCCCAGCACCGCGCCCGCCTCGTCCCGAATCAACACCCCGCCCGGTGCCGGCACCACGCTGCCGTGTCCCAGGCTGTTCAACGCGGCGATAAAAGCGGGGCGCTGTTGTGCGTCCAGCGCCAGCAGGCGTGAGCCCTTGCCCATTGCAATAGCCCCCCAAGCCTTGCCGATGGCGATCTGTGGGCGCAGCAGGCTGGCGCCGTCTTCGCGTTGAAGGGTGATCAGATGGCCACCGCTGTCGAGCACCGCGATGCTCAGGGGCGCGGCGGAGATTGCGCGGCCAGCAGTGATGGCGTGGCAGGTCAATTGAGTGGCGAGTTTCAAGGTTAACGCGCTCATGGTGCCGTCCTTCTTCTTTTTATTAGGATGCGCTGGAGGGTGTGCAGCCAGACAAAAAGAATACATTCAACAATTATTTTGTATACAAAATAAATAACAAATAGCGGCGATTCATCGAAAACTCCGTTTCGAATGAGGCAAAAGCTCCTTAGCGAAAAGACATTGACCTGCGCGGCCCGCCGTGAATAAACTCCGGCCAAGAAAAAATTGTATACAATTAAAACAATACGAGGCGCCAAAATGAGCAGAATGAGAGCAATCGAAGCCGCCGTGCTGGTGATGCGTCGCGAGGGCGTTAACACCGCCTTCGGCATCCCGGGCGCCGCGATCAACCCGCTGTATTCGGCCTTGCAGAAGATCGGCGGCATTGATCACATCCTCGCTCGCCACGTTGAGGGCGCCTCGCACATGGCTGAGGGCTACACCCGCGCACGGGCCGGCAATATCGGTGTGTGCATCGGCACCTCGGGGCCTGCGGGCACCGACATGGTCACGGGCCTCTACAGCGCGTCGGCCGACTCGATTCCAATCCTGTGCATCACCGGCCAGGCACCTCGTGCCCGCCTGCACAAGGAAGACTTCCAGGCCGTGGACATCACCAGCATCGTCAAGCCGGTGACCAAATGGGCGACCACCGTGCTGGAGCCGGGCCAGGTGCCCTACGCGTTCCAGAAAGCCTTTTATGAAATGCGCTCCGGCCGCCCTGGCCCGGTGCTGATCGACCTGCCGTTCGATGTACAGATGGCCGAGATCGAATTCGACATCGACGCCTACCAACCGCTGCTCCCGGCCAAACCGCTGGCCACCCGTATTCAGATAGAAAAGGCCCTGGCCCTGCTCGATGCGGCCGAACGCCCGTTGCTGGTGAGCGGCGGCGGCGTGATCAATGCCGACGCCAGCGACTTGCTGGTGGCATTCGCCGAGCTGACCGGCATTCCGGTGATCCCGACCCTGATGGGCTGGGGCACCATTCCCGATGATCATCCGCAGATGGTGGGCATGGTCGGCCTGCAAACCTCGCACCGTTACGGCAACGCGACCCTGCTCGAATCAGACCTGGTGCTGGGCATCGGCAACCGCTGGGCCAACCGCCATACCGGCTCGGTGGAGGTGTACACCGAGGGGCGCATGTTCATCCATGTCGACATCGAGCCGATGCAGATCGGCCGCGTATTCACCCCGGACCTGGGCATTGTGTCCGACGCCGGCGCCGCACTGACGATGTTCATCGAGGTGGCCCGCGAATGGAAAGCCGCCGGCAAACTCAAGGACCGCAGCGCCTGGCTGCATGACTGCCAGCAGCGCAAGGCCACCCTGCAGCGCAAGACCCACTTCGATAATGTGCCGGTCAAGCCGCAGCGGGTATACGAAGAGATGAACCAGGTATTCGGCAAAGACACCTGCTACGTCAGCACCATCGGCCTGTCGCAGATTGCCGGCGCACAATTCCTGCACGTCTATAAACCCCGCCACTGGATCAACTGCGGCCAGGCCGGGCCCCTGGGCTGGACCATTGCGGCGGCCCTCGGCGTGGTCAAGGCCGATCCGAGCCGCACGGTGGTGGCGCTGTCGGGCGACTATGACTTTCAGTTCATGATCGAAGAGCTGGCGGTGGGCGCGCAGTTCAAGCTGCCGTACATCCATGTCGTGGTGAACAATGCCTACCTGGGCTTGATACGCCAGGCCCAGCGCGGCTTCGACATGGACTACTGCGTGCAGCTGTCCTTCGACAACCTCAACGCGCCGCAGTTGAACGGCTATGGCGTCGATCATGTGGCCGTCGCCGAGGGCCTGGGTTGCAAGGCCCTGCGGGTGTTCGAGCCGGGCCAGATCCAGCCCGCGTTGCGCAAGGCCCAGGCAATGATCGAGGCATTCCAGGTGCCGGTGATCGTTGAGATCATTCTGGAACGGGTGACCAATATTTCCATGGGCACCGAGATCAACGCTGTCAATGAGTTCGAGGACCTGGCCCTGGTCGGCCACGATGCGCCGACAGCCATTGCCCTGCTCGATTAAGGAGAACCCTATGCCACGCTTTGCCGCCAACCTGTCCATGCTGTTTACCGAACAGAATTTTCTCGCCCGCTTCAAGGCGGCCGCCGACGCCGGTTTCGCCGGCGTCGAATACCTGTTCCCGTACGAATTCAGCGCCACCGAAATCAAGGCGCAGCTCAAGGCCAACGGCCTGACCCAGGTGCTGTTCAACTTGCCGGCCGGTGACTGGGCCAAGGGCGAGCGCGGCCTGGCGTGCCACCCGGAGCGGGTCGAGGAGTTCCGCGCCGGTGTCACGCTCGCCATCGCCTACGCCCAGGTGCTGGGCAATACCCAGGTGAACTGCCTGGCGGGCATTCGCCCCGAAGGGGTCGACGATAAAACCGTGGAGCAGACCTTTGTCGCCAACCTCAAATACGCCGCCGAACACCTGAAGGCGGCCGGCCTCCGGCTGGTGATGGAGATGATCAACACCCGCGATATTCCGGGGTTTTACCTGAACAACACCGCGCAGGCCCTGGCGATCCGCGAGCAGGTGGCCAGTGACAATCTGTTCCTGCAATACGACATCTACCACATGCAGATCATGGAGGGCGACCTGGCCCGGACCATGGCCACTCACCTGGATGTGATCAACCACATCCAACTGGCCGACAACCCAGGGCGTAACGAGCCAGGCACCGGCGAGATCAACTACCGCTTCCTGTTCGAACATTTGGACCGCATCGGGTACCCGGGTTGGGTCGGCTGTGAATACAAGCCGCTGACCACCACCGAAGCAGGGCTTGGCTGGCTGAAAAGCCATAACGCCATCTAATAAAAAGAGGCTTTCATCATGGCTAACATCGGATTTATCGGCACCGGCATCATGGGCATGCCCATGGCTGCGAACCTGCAGAAAGCAGGTCACCAACTGTTCCTCTCCGAACATCACGGCAAGGCGCCGGCCGAATTGATCAGCACCGGCGCCGTGGCCCTGGCCACCCCGCAACGGGTTGCCCGGGAAGCCGAATTCATCATCGTCATGGTGCCCGACACCCCGCAGGTCGAGGATGTGCTGTTCGGTGCCGAGGGCGTGGCCGCCGGGCTGTCGCCGGACAACGTGGTGATCGACATGAGTTCGATCTCTCCCACCGCCACCAAGGCCTTTGCGGCAAAGATCAACGAGAGCGGCGCCCACTACCTCGATGCACCGGTGTCCGGCGGTGAAGTCGGCGCCAGGGCCGGCAGCCTGAGCATCATGGTCGGTGGCCAGCCGCGGGTCTTCGAGCGCGCCCTGCCGCTGCTGCAGAGCATGGGCAAGAACATCACGCTGGTTGGCGGCAATGGCGATGGCCAGACAGCCAAGGTGGCCAACCAGATCATCGTGGCACTGAACATCCAGGCGGTGGCCGAAGCGCTGCTGTTCGCGGCAAAGAACGGCGCCGATCCGGCCAGGGTGCGTGACGCGCTGATGGGTGGCTTTGCCGCCTCCCGAATCCTCGAAGTGCACGGCGAGCGCATGATCAACGGCACCTTCGATCCCGGCTTTCGTATCAACCTGCACCAAAAGGATTTGAACCTGGCGCTGGCCGGGGCAAAAGAGCTGGGGATCAACCTGCCCAATACCGCCTCCACCCAGCAGGTGTTCAGCACCTGCACGGCACTCGGGGGCGGCAACTGGGACCATTCGGCACTGATCAAGGGCCTGGAGCACATGGCGAACTTCTCGATTCGCGAACAGTAAATGCGATCCCTGTGGGCGGGGGCTTGCGCCCGATGGGTTCACCACGGTCTCTCTGACTCACCCAAAACCCGCCCCCACATGGACAGCCCCTTCGAATCCCCCTAGGCTTGCCCGATCTTCGATTCGGGCGTTCTTTATGCACAGTAATAACGATTGGCGTCAGCGGCTCTACGTCATGGTTTTCCAGAGCGACACCGTCGCCGGGCGGCGCTTTGACGGCATCTTGCTGCTGATCATCCTTGCCAGCCTGGTGATCGTGATGCTCGACAGCATCGACCAGGTCCACCAGAACTACGCCGATGTGCTGGCCTATATCGAGTGGGGCTTCACGCTGATCTTCGCCGTCGAGTACTGCCTGCGCCTGTATTGCTCGCCCAAGCCATTGCGTTATGCCTTCAGCTTTTACGGGCTGGTGGACCTGCTGGCCATCGTGCCCGGCATCCTCGCGCTGTATTACAGCGACGCCCAGTACCTGTTGATCATCCGCATCATCCGCATGCTGCGGATTTTCCGTGTGCTCAAGCTCAGCCCCTACCTCAAGCAGGCCAACTACCTGATGGCGGCGCTGCGCGGCAGCAAGCAGAAGATCGTGGTATTCCTGGTCAGCGTGTGCACCCTGGTGACCGTGTTCGGCACCTTGATGTATGTGATCGAAGGCCCGGAGCACGGCTTTACCAGCATTCCCAAGGGCATCTATTGGGCGATCGTGACGCTGACCACCGTGGGCTTTGGCGACATCGTGCCCAAAACCCCGTTGGGCCAGGTGATTTCGTCACTGGTGATGATCACCGGCTACTCGATCATCGCAGTGCCCACCGGGATCTTCACCGCTGAACTGGCCAGCGCCATGCGCGGTGAACAGCTGCAAACCGACTGCCCGGTGTGCAACAAAAACAGCCATGAGCCCAATGCGGCGTTCTGTTCGCGCTGTGGCAGTAATCTTTTCAGGAAAGTGGAATAAGCAAAGTTCTTTTTAATCTTTAAGGCGCCAGGCGGGTGCCGCTATAGTCGCTGGCACAGTGCCTCCCCTCTTCTCGCACAACAAGGAATGAGCAGTGAAAAAACTCGTTAGCGCCTCTCTCCTGGCCGCCGGCCTTGCCCTCGCAGGCGCCGTGCAGGCCGCACCGGTCACACTGCTCAACGTCTCCTACGACGTGATGCGCGATTTCTACAAGGACTACAACACAGCCTTCCAGAAGCACTGGGACAGCGAGCACCCGAACGACAAGCTGACCCTGCAGATGTCCTTCGGCGGTTCCAGCAAACAGGCGCGCTCGGTCATCGATGGCCTTCCGGCCGACGTGATTACCATGAACATGGCGACCGACATCAATGCGCTGGCCGATAACGGCAAACTGGTGCCGGACAACTGGGTCACCCGCCTGCCGAACAACAGCGCGCCGTTCACTTCGGCCACCGTGTTCATCGTGCGCAAGGGCAACCCGAAAGCCCTGAAAGACTGGCCGGACCTGTTGAAAGACGGCGTGCAAGTGATCGTGCCCAACCCCAAAACCTCCGGTAATGGCCGCTACACCTACCTGTCAGCCTGGGGTTATGTGCTCAAGAACGGTGGCGACGAAGACAAGGCCAAGGCCTTTGTCGGCAAGCTGTTCAAGCAGGCGCCGGTGCTGGACACCGGTGGCCGCGCCGCGACCACCACGTTCATGACCAACCAGATCGGCGACGTGCTGGTGACCTTCGAGAACGAAGCGGAAATGATCGCCCGTGAATTCGGTCGCGATCAGTTCGAGGTGATCTACCCAAGCGTTTCCGCCGAAGCCGAACCGCCGGTGTCGGTGGTCGACAAGGTCGTCGACAAGAAAGGTACTCGCGCAGCCGCCGAAGACTACCTCAAGTACCTGTGGTCGCCCGAAGGCCAGGAAATCGCCGCCAACAACTACCTGCGGCCACGTGACCCGGCGGTGCTGGCCAAGTACACCGACCGCTTCCCGAAAGTCGACTTCCTGTCGGTGGAGAAGACCTTTGGCGACTGGCGCACCGTGCAGAAGACCCACTTCAATGATGGTGGCGTGTTCGACCAGATCTACTCCGGTCAATAATCAAACGCGGTCAGAACCTGTGGGAGCGGGCTTGCCTGCTCCCACATTGGTTTTGCATTCGCCAACTACATCGGCGGTGTAACGCCATCCTTTCCGGCAGAGATGGCCTGGGCAGTGACTTTTCCGCCCGCCCCCTGGGACGCGAACAACACCACCTTCACGCCCGGCTTGAGCAATGTGCGATCCCCAGGCTCCAGGTTGACGATCGGCACATCCTCCGGCACCACGATCTTCTGCTCGCCGCCCTTGTATTTAACGGTCAACGTACGCCCTTTGCTGACCACCAGATCGCCGACGGTACCGTTGGTCATGCTGCTGCCTTCTTTTAAATCGAATGCTCGATGCCCTTCGCCCGTGCCGGCCATGGCCGGGGGGAATACGTGGACTTCAAGAGCGGTCAGCGTGCCGTCAGCATTGGGCATGGCGGCCGAGCCGATGTAGCTGCCCGGCTTGATCTGGTCAATTTTGGTCAGGGTAACGGCGCGCACCTGGGTCGAGGGAGTGAGGTGCACGACCACGTCTTCGCCGCTGTTGACCTTGACGTGCATGGCATCCCCGTCCATCGCGGTGATGGCGCCGCGTACGCCAACGCGCGGTGCCTCGGCCGCGTGCGCCAGGCCAACCGCCATGGCAGCGGCAAGGGTTGAGGCCACAATCATCTTGTTCAACGTGATCTTCATCGCAGTGGATTTCCTGTTTCGGCAATTGTGACTGAATGTATCATTGCCCGGCATAAGTGATATCACGCCAAACAGCCTACTCGTCCCAGAGCGTTGCCTCTACTCTCGCTCGCCATCCTCCCTTGCTTTATGAGAACACCATGAACGCTAAGTCCCACGCTGCACCCACCATGACCCGCGCGATGGTGATGCTGTTTGCGTTTTGCTGCGGTGCCATCGTCGCCAACATCTACTACGCGCAGCCGATCATCGAAATGATCGCACCGGACATCGGCCTGACGCCCGCCATGGCGAGCCTTATCGTCTCCCTCACGCAAATCGGTTATGCCCTGGGCCTGTTCTTTCTGGTGCCGCTGGGTGACCTGCTGGAAAACCGCAAGCTGATGATCACCACCACCGTGGTGGCCATTGCCAGCCTGCTGGGCGCCGCGTTTACCGAGCAGCCGAACCTGTTCCTGCTGGTGTCGCTGCTGATCGGCTTCAGTTCGGTGTCGGTGCAGATCCTGATCCCGCTCGCCGCGCACCTGGCACCCGCCGAATCCCGTGGCCGGGTGGTGGGCAGCATCATGGGCGGCCTGCTACTGGGCATCTTGCTCGCACGGCCGGTGTCCAGCCTGGTGACGGACCACTTCGGCTGGCGCGCGATGTTCATGGCGGCCGCCGCGTTGATGGCGTTTATCAGCGTGGTGCTGATGCTGACCATTCCCAAGCGTCAACCCGATCACAGTGCCAGCTACGGGCAGTTGCTGCGCTCGCTGGGCACCCTGCTGCGTGAGCAACCGCTATTGCGCCAGCGCGCGTTTTACCAGGGCTGCCTGTTCGCCACCTTCAGCCTGTTCTGGACCGCCGCGCCGCTGGAGCTGGTGCGCAGCCACGGTCTGAGCCAAACACAAATCGCACTCTTCGCCCTGGTGGGCGCCATCGGCGCCATCGCTGCGCCCATCGCCGGCCGTCTGGCCGACGCAGGCCACACGCACCGCGCCTCGCTGCTGGCGATGCTGTTTGCCGCGTTGAGCTTCCTGCCGGCCCTGGTGCACCCGTTGTACAGCGTCATCGGCCTGGCCGTGACCGGCGTGGTGCTGGACTTCTGCGTGCAGATGAACATGGTGCTCGGCCAACGTGCCATTTACGCCCTCGACGCCAACAGCCGCAGCCGCCTGAACGCGTTGTACATGACCAGCATCTTCATCGGCGGCGCCTTCGGCTCGGCGATTGCCAGCAGTGTGTATGAACACGGCGGCTGGCTGGGCGTGCTGCTGGTGGGCAGCGCATTCCCGCTGCTGGCGTTGTTGCGCTTTCTGAGTGCATCACGGCACGCGGCGGTCGCATCCGCTTAGGAACGCACCAACTTCTCCAGTGCCGCGTCCGCCAGAAATGACGAGCGGCTTTTGACCTTGTGCTCGCGCACATAGCGGTCGATGCGCTGGATGACATAACCGGGCAAGGTCACATTGACCTTCTCGGTACGGCCCAGATAGGGCGAGATGTCCAGCTCAAGCATCCCCCAGCCCATGCCGGCGTACGCCTCGTCGGCGTGATGATTGGCCACCGACGTTGGCATCGGAATCACCCCGCCCTCTGCGGCAATCTCCTGCAGCAGGATGTGCGCGACTTCCACCGCCGCGTTGTACGCCTCTTCAAAACTGTCTCCGGCGGTGACAGCGCCGGGAATATCGGGGATCTGGATGCCAGTGGCGGTGAAGTCATCACCCCATTCGATACAGATTGGGTATTGCATGCATGCTCTCCTTAAAAATGAAACAGTCCGGCGCGTTTCTTGATGCTTCTCACGGTGCCCAGCGGCAAATCCTTTTTTGGATGGGGCACCGGGATCGTGTACGGGTTATAGCGGTGGGTAAAAACATGATGGCTGCCCGTGACGCGATCCAGCACCCAACCGGCCTCCTGCAGTTCCTTGATGAATAACCTGCTTTGCACCTCAGCCTCCTTGGCTTGGCCCGATTAAAAATAACCCTAGAGTTATCTTCACTCAAGCACAAATTTCAGTTGGGTGACTGCCGGTTATGTGACGGGATATTGGGATTGCGAATGACTATGCAGAATACAGCGCCACTGAAAGGAGCTGCTCGACGGTATCTTCCAGGGCGCCGGAATTGTCCAGCATCAACACCCCTGCGCCGTTGCGGGCAATCAACTGCGCCGTGAACTGCGCATTGCGCGCCAGACGCTCTTCGATATCGGCCAGGGATTCACGCCCACGCGCGATCAGGCGCTGGCGCAGCACGGCCTGATCCACCGTCAACAGCAGCACCTGCGCCTGCGGGTAACGCTCGCGGGTTTGCGCCAGATGCGCACGTGAGCCGTTGACCAGCACATCTTCCCCGTCCGCCAGCCAGTCGTCGATCTCGCGCGGGATGCCATAGGACAACCCATTGGCGTGCCAACTGAGGGCAAACGCACCTTGAGCCTGCAGCGCGGCAAACTGTTGCGCACTCACCCCCTGTGCCGCTTCGCCCACCGCTTCCGCCGAACGCGTGATAACGCGGCGCACGATACGACAACCGCGCTCGACCAAACGTGAGCGCGCGGCGTCCAACAGGCTGTCTTTGCCCGAACCCGATGGCCCGATGAGATAGATCAACCTGCCAGCCATCACTACACCCTGTTTGCTTGTTTTCCAGACATGGGGGCTACCTTACCGGAGCGCGGACCGCCATACACCCATTGGTATGCGGAGTCGGGCATAGCCCGCGGCCTGATAGCTAAATAAGTCTCCCACAGTGTTTTGCAAGATAGAAAAGGCGACCCGAAGGTCGCCTTTTGTCATTGCGCGTACTGCTTGCTCAACCCCGGCGGCACGCCCTGCACGTCGGTGTCTTCCCATGGCCCATTCGGGCTGATGGAACGGCTCCAGCCGTTGCTCCAGCGGTAGTAGGTGCGCTGGCGATAGAAGGTGTCGGGCTGCTCTTCGAGCACGTACACCTGCATCTTGCCGTCCCAGTGGCTGGCGGCGCCTGGTGGCGGGGCGAAGGTGGGCGATTTGCTGGGCACGGGCTTGGGCTGCGGGGTGACCGGGCCGGAAGGCTGCGTGCTCGGCTGCGTCGACGGGCCTGACGGCGGGATGGTCGGGCCGGTCGGGGCTGGAGGTGGGCGGTGGACCGCACAAGCGCTCAGCCCAAGTACCAGGCTGAGCAAGGTGATACGTGCAAATGCGGTCATAGGCGTTTCCTCGATTTACTTGTCCGGACTGTCGATGGTCAGCGGCTGCAATGCCGTGATGCTGCTGGCCAGGGGTTGGCTGCGGCCGATCCACTCGCCGGCGGTTGGAATGCCTGCCCGGGATATGCGCGCAACCAGTTGGACTTCAGGGAAGTTGGACAGTTTCAACGACGGCATCATCGCGTCTGCATCGCCCAGTTCGACTGTGATGGGCAGTTCGGCGACAGTCACGCGCTTGACCGCCAGCGGCGCGGGCGGGCCCTTTACCGCGCGGGCGAAGATGAACACGCTGTCGGTGGGCAGGACGTTGGCCTTGACCGCGGCGGACAGGTCCACGCGCACCGTCATCACGGTTTTTTGCGCCACCGCGCCGCCGCTTTCCTCGAGTTTCTGCGTCGCGCGGTCGATACCACCCTGCAGCGCGGCGCGGGAGTTGTCTTCAGCCGGCAGCAGCGCCAACAGGCGGTTCCAGTAATCGATGGCTGCCTGATAGCGCTGGCCCTCGAACGCGGCGATGCCGAGCAGGCCGAGGCTGGTGACTTCCTTGGGGTCAAGCTTCAATGCTTCGTCCGTGAGTGCCTGAATCCTGGGCGACCAGTGTTTGTTGTCGGCAAAATACTGCGCCTGCGCCCACTGCCCGAGCAGTTCCGGCCGGCGCCCGGCCAGGGCCACGGTGCGTTCGAATACCTGCGCAGCATCGGCGGAGCGGCCCTGGGCCATATAGGCCCGGCCGAGAAAGTACAAGCCTTCGGCCGAGTCGGGCTGGGCCGCAGCAGCGCGCTCCAGACGGCGGGTCATGTCTTCCATGGACACCGGCGGCCGCGAGAATTCACGGGTCAGTTCAACCTTGTCGCTGGCGCCGTAATGCAAGTACAGCGCAACACCCAGCACCGGGACCAGGAACGCCGCCAACAATGGCAGCGGTTTGCCCAGGCGCGACTCGCGGGGCGGTTGCACCCCTTCGGTATCGGCCAATAGTTCGCGCGCCGCTTCCGCACGGCCCGTCTCGAGTTGCGCAGCGTTGAGTACGCCTTCCTGCTGCTGCACCTGCAGCTCGGCGACGCGCTCCTGATACAGCGCCACGTTAAGTGCGGTGCGATCCTCTTCACGCTGGACGCGCCTTGCACGCAACACGGGGATCAACAGAAAACTCAGGGCGGTCAGCAGCAGCAAGCCGGCGGCGAGCCAGAAATCAATCATCGGTCTTGGCTTCCAGCAAGTGGTCGAGGCGTTTGCGCTCTTCAGGGGACAGCGCGTCGGATCCATCGGTGGGCGCAGCGCGCCGACGGCGCACGATCACCGCCATGACGACCAACCCGGTCAGCAACAGCCCGGCAGGCCCGAACCAGAGCAGCGCGGTTTTAGCATTGAGGGCCGGTTTGTAGCGCACGAAATCACCGTAGCGGTCGACCATGAAGTCGATGATCTGCTGGTCGTCCTTGCCCTCCCCCAGCAGGCGGAAGATCTCCTTGCGCAGGTCGGCGGCGATGGGCGCGTTGGAGTCGGCGATGTCCTGGTTCTGGCACTTGGGGCAGCGCAGTTCCTGGGTCAATTCGCGAAACCGCGCGCGCTCGGCGTCGCTGGCGAACACGTAGGTGTCGATGGCGGCGTGGGCCACACTGGCCAATCCCAGGGCCAGTACGGCAGCGGCAAGCAGACGCTTCATGGCCTGGCCTCATCGATCAGCGCCTGGTACCTGGCGGCCAGTTGCTCGCGCCAGACCGCTTCGTCAATCACGCCGACATACTTGTCGCGGATCACGCCTTTGGCATCGATGAAGAAGGTTTCCGGAGCGCCGTACACGCCAAGGTTCAGCCCGAGGTTGCCGTCGTCATCGCGAATATTCAGCTGATAAGGGTTGTGAAACTCGGCCAGCCATTTCAGCGCGGCGGCGTTGTCGTCCTTGTAGTCGATGCCGTAGATCACCACGCCCTGCTCGGCCAGCTTGTTCAGCACCGGGTGCTCGACGCGGCAGGAGATGCACCAGGTGCCCCACACGTTGACCAGCGCCGGCTTGCCCAGCAGGTCGGCGCGGGTCAGGGTTTTATCGCCCTGGACGCTTGGCAATGAGAACTCGGGAAACGGCTTGCCGATCATGGCCGACGGCAGCTCGGCGGGGTTCAGATACAACCCGCGATAGAGAAACACCACCACCAGCAGAAACAGCGCCAATGGCACCAGCATCAACCCACGCCTCATACCGCAGCTCCTTGCAGGCCGAGGGCTTCGCGCACCCGGCTTTTCACTTTGACGCGATAGCGCCGGTCCAGCGCAGCCAGCAAACCACCTGCGCCGGTGAGCAGCCCGCCGAACCAGATCCAGCGCACGAACGGTTTGACGTGCACGCGCACCGCCCAGGCGCCCTCGCCCAGCGGTTCGCCCAGGGCGACATACAGGTCACGGGTAAACCCGGCGTCGATGCCCGCTTCGGTCATCATTGAACTCTGCACCGTGTACAAACGTTTTTCCGGGTGCAACACGGCTACTTCCTCGCCGTTGCGGATGACGCGCACGGTGCCTCTGTCGGAGGTGAAGTTCGGCCCTTCGAAGTGCCTGGCGCCTTCGAAAACAAAGTGGTAACCGGCCAGGTCCATGGACTCGCCTGGCGCCAGGCGCAGGTCGCGCTCGGCGCTGTTCTGGCTGGACAACACCACGCCCAGCGCACACACCGCAATGCCCAGGTGCGCAATCTGCATGCCCCAGTAGCTGCGGGTCAGGCCGGGCAGGCCTTTGATCAAGCCTTTGTGGCGCGTCTTGTCGACGATGTCGCGCATACCGGCGAGCAATACCCAGCCGGCCAGCAGGAAGGTGGCGAGCACCGCCCAGTTGAAGTCGCCATAGGCAATGCCTGCGATCACCGCCAGGACCACGCTGCCCAGCAGCACCGGCATCAGCATGCCGGCGAGCCATTTCAGCGGGGTGTCTTTCCAGCGCACCAGCATGCCAACCGCCATCACCGCCATCAACAGGCCCATCAACGGAACGAACATCGCGTTGAAATACGGCGGGCCCACTGACAGCTTGGCGCCGCTCAGGGCATCCAGCACCAGCGGATACAGCGTGCCGAGCAGGATCATCGAGGCGGCCACCACCAGCACCAGGTTATTGCCCAGCAGCAGGGTTTCCCGCGACCACAGGTTGAAGCCCACCTGGCTCTTGACCACCGGTGCGCGCAAGGCGAACAGGGTCAGCGAGCCGCCGACCACGAACAGCAGGAAGATCAGGATGAACACGCCCCGTGCAGGGTCGGACGCGAACGCGTGCACCGACGTCAGCACGCCCGAACGCACAAGAAACGTGCCGAGCAGGCTGAGGGAAAACGCGGCAATCGCCAGCAACACCGTCCAGCTTTTGAACACGCCGCGTTTTTCCGTGACCGCCAGCGAGTGAATCAGCGCAGTGCCCACCAGCCAGGGCATGAACGAGGCGTTTTCCACTGGGTCCCAGAACCACCAGCCCCCCCAGCCGAGCTCGTAGTAGGCCCACCACGAACCCAGAGTGATGCCAATGCCAAGGAAGGCCCAGGCGACGATGGTCCACGGCCGCGACCAGCGTGCCCAGGCCGCGTCGAGTCGCCCGCCGAGCAATGCAGCGATGGCAAAAGCGAAGGCCACGGAAAAACCGACATAGCCCATATAGAGCATCGGCGGGTGCACGATCAGGCCGATGTCCTGCAGCAATGGGTTGAGGTCGCGCCCGTCCACCGGAATCTGCGGCAGGATGCGGGTGAACGGGTTGGAGGTTATGATCAGGAACAGCAGAAAACCGATGCTGATCATGCCCATCACCGCCAGCACGCGGGCCAGCATCACCTGCGGCAATTGGCGCGAGAACACTGACACGGCGAACGTCCAGCCGCCGAGGATCAAGGCCCACAGCAACAGCGAACCTTCGTGGGCACCCCACACGGCGCTGAACTTGTAGTACCAGGGCAAGGCGCTGTTGGAGTTATTGGCGACATAGGCGACGGAAAAATCGTCGGTCATGAAGGCGTAGGTCAGGCAACCGAACGCGAACAGCAGGAAGGCAAACTGGCCCCAGGCGGCCGGCTGGGCCAGGCTCATCCATAGCCGGTCGCCGCGCCAGGCGCCGAGCAACGGCAGCACGGCCTGCACGACGGCGAAGCACAGGGCGAGGATCATCGCCAACTGGCCAAGCTCCGGAATAAACAGTGCGGACGTCATGGCTTGGCCTCCCTGGCCGGGGTTGGCGCGGATTGGCCGCTGTCTTTAAGGGCTTTGGTCACCTCGGGCGGCATGTATTTCTCGTCGTGCTTGGCGAGCACTTCATCGGCCACCACCACGCCGTTGGCGTTGAGCTTGCCCAAGGCGACGATGCCCTGGCCTTCGCGGAACAGGTCCGGGAGGATGCCGCGATAGCTGATGGTCACGGCCTTGTTGAAATCGGTGACCACGAAGGTCACGTCCAGCGAGTCGCCGGAGCGTTTCAGCGAGCCCTTTTCCACCATGCCGCCGGCGCGGATCCGTGTGTCGACCGGCGCTTCGCCGCTGGCGATCTGGGTCGGCGTGTAAAAGAGGTTGATGTTCTGCTGCAGCGCACTCAAGGCCAGGCCCACGGCAATGCCGACGCCGGCCATGATGGCGAGGATGATCAACAGGCGCTTTCTACGCAGCGGATTCACTTTTCGGTCTCCCGGCGCACACGACGCGCCTCTTGTTGCAGGTAACGCTTGCGGGCCAGGATCGGCGCGGCGACGTTGAGGGCCAGCACCGCCAGGCAGATGCCGTAGGCCGTCCACACATAAAGGCCGTGGTGGCCCATCGCGAGGAAATCACTGAACGACGCAAAACTCACGGACGTACTCCCAGGCAGCGCTGTACTTCAGCCTTGACCCAACTGGCGCGGGCATCACGCTTGAGCACCTCGAGGCGCATGCGCAGCAGCAGCACGGCGCCGAAGAAGCAGTAGAAGCCCAGCACCATCAGCAGCAGTGGCGCCCACATTTCCACCGGCATGGCCGGTTTTTCGGTGAGGGTGAACGTAGCGCCCTGATGCAGGGTGTTCCACCACTCGACCGAGTATTTGATGATCGGGATGTTGATCACGCCGACGATCGCCAGCACCGCGCAGGCCTTGGCCGCGCTGTCACGGTTGCTGATCGCGTTGCCCAGGGCAATCAGGCCGAAATACAGGAACAGCAGAATCAGCATCGAAGTCAGGCGCGCATCCCACACCCACCACGAACCCCAGGTGGGTTTGCCCCAGATCGCGCCCGTCACCAGCGCCACGGCGGTCATCCACGCACCGATGGGCGCGGCGCATTGCAGGGCCACGTCGGCCAGTTTCATCTTCCACACCAGGCCGACGATGCCGCACACCGCCAGCATCACGTAGCAGGATTGCGCCAGCATGGCGGCGGGCACGTGGATGTAGATGATGCGAAAACTGTTGCCTTGCTGATAGTCCGGCGGCGCGAACGCCAGGCCCCAGACCAGACCGATGCCGATCAGCAGCAGTGCGGCGATGCTCAACCCCGGCAGCAGCTTGCCGCTGATGCCGTAAAACCATTTGGGCGAGCCGAGCTTGTGAAACCAGGTCCAGTTCATTGCTGTTTCTCACGGTTGCGTCTCGCCGTGGCAGGACGCTTAGGGTCTTTACTGGCCGAGCCAGACCTCATTATTCGCCGACACTGATTTTCAGGCCGGCGGCTATGGCAAAGGGTGTCAGGGTTACCGCCAGGGCGGTCAGGCTGCCCAGCCACAACAGGTAACCGCTTGCAGGCAGGCCCATGAGCGCGGCCTGCAACGCGCCGCTGCCGAGGATCAACACCGGGATGTACAACGGCAGGATCAACAGGGCCAGCAGCAGGCCGCCGCGCTTCAAACCAACGGTCAACGCGGCGCCCACCGCCCCCAGCAGGCTGAGCACCGGCGTACCGAGCAACAACGACAGTAACAATACCGGCAGACACTCAACGGGCAAGCCCAGCATCATCGCCAGCAGCGGCGCGAGCAACACCAGTGCCAGGCCGGAAAACACCCAGTGTGCCAGCACTTTGGCCAATACCAGAAGCGGCAACGGGTGCGGCGAAAGGACCCACTGTTCCAGGGAGCCGTCTTCGAAATCACTGCGAAACAGCCCGTCCAGCGAGAGCAGCACAGATAACAGCGCGGCCACCCACACCAGGCCTGGGGACAAGCGTTGCAACAGCCCAGTTTCGGGACCGACGGCCAACGGGAACAGCGCGATGACGATGGCAAAGAATACCAGGGGGTTGGCCAACTCGGCCGGGCGGCGGCACAACAGCCGCGCTTCGCGGGCGACCAACAGGGCGAACACACTCATGCCGGCCACCGGTTCAGGTTCAGTTCGCGGTAACCGGCGGGCGTGCGCGCGAGGGTGTGGTGAGTGGTGAGCACCACGCTGCCGCCCTCTTCGCAGTGCCTGGCCAGGTGCGTTTCGAGTTGGGCGACGCCTTGCGAGTCCAGGGCGGTAAACGGCTCGTCGAGGATCCACAACAGCGGGCCGGGCAGATACAGGCGCGCCAGGGCCACACGGCGTTGCTGGCCGGCGGACAGGGTGTGGCAGGGCACGTCCTCAAAGCCCTTGAGGCCGACAGCGGCCAGGGCCCGCCAGATCGCGTCGCGACTGGCCGGGCGATGCAGCGCACAGAGCCAACTGAGGTTTTCTTCAGCGCTGAGCACGTCCTTGATTCCGGCGGCATGGCCGATCCAGATCAGGTTGCGTGCAAGCTCGCTGCGTTGCTCGTCCAGGGGCTTGCCATTGAGCCGCACAACGCCTGCGGTCGGCTGCATCAAGCCGGCCAACAGGCGCAGCAGACTGGTCTTGCCGCTGCCGTTGGGGCCGCTGACCTGCACCATGTCGCCCGCCGCGATCCGCAATTCGAGGTGTTCGAACAGCAAGCGCAGGTCGCGTTCACAGGCAAGCGCTATGGCTTCAAGAAGAGGGCTGGTCAAAAGATCGCGGGCCTTTACGGTTCAAGTCGGCGGTGCGGCGGCCGTTATAGAGAGCAGCACAATAACGGCTTTGGCGACTGATTTAGAGAGCTGGATCAAATGGTTGTGAGGTTTTTAGCGCTCTCTTTGCGCACGGGCGGCATTATACATGCGATGCCCTACGCTAAAGAGGGCAATTTCCCCAGAGATGGCGCGCACGATGACCGGTGAAATCAACCTTCCCACGCTTGCTCCCGCCCCGGCGGCAGGGCCCAGTGCTGCGCCCGCGGTAGGTCAGTTGCTGAAACTGCTGGAGCCACAGGTCGGGCTGATCGACGCGGGAAAAACGGCGAATGCCGAAGTCATCGCGCTCAAACAAGGCGGTGAGGCGTTTCAGTTGCTGCTCAAGCTGACGCTCGACGGCGGCCGCCAGACGCTGGTGCAGGTCAGCAGCCCGCAACCGTTGCCGTTGGGCAGTAACGTCGCGGTCAGCCAGACGCAGGCGGGCAACCTGACCTTGAGTTTGCAGCAGGCCATGAGCGCCAACGTCGCCGCCCTGACCAGCCTGGACACCGACCAGTTGCCAGTGGGCACGCTGTTGCAGGCCAAGGTGCTGACCACCCAGGTGCTGCCCCAGGGCACCACGCAACCGGCGGTCTATCGCTCGCTGGTCACGGTGCTCAATAATGCGCTGGCCGGCGCCACCCTGACGGTGGAGAGCCCGCAGCCTTTGCGGGTGGGCAGCTTGCTCAGCGCTGTGGTGCAGAATGCGCAAACCCTCAATTTTGTACCGCTGAGCGGGCTCAAGGATCAACTGGCCGTCACCCAGCAGCTCGCGACCCAGCAAAGTCGCCAGGGCTCGCTGGATGCGGTGTTCACTGCCCTGCAGAACCTGCCCCGGGGCGACAGCACCTCAGCCGACCTGCGCGCGGCGGCCGATCGCCTATTGGCGGCGTTGCCGGACCTGGCCCAGGTGAGCAATCCCAAGGTGCTGGCGCAGGTGATCCAGAACAGTGGCGCGTTTCTTGAAGCCAAATTACTGGTCGGGCAAAACCCGCAGATTCCGCCACTGGATATGAAAGGCGCGTTGCTGCGCCTGGTCGCCGATCTGCTGCCTGCCCTGCCTGCCTCCACCAACCTGCACGCCATTCTTGCCGCCAACACGCTGGCCCAGGCCATGCCGAACTTCGTGCGTAGCCCGCTGGGCACGCTGGGTCAGGTCGGTGCGCGTCAAGCGCCCGCAGGCTTCCCGCTGCCCGAGCGGCTGATGGCGAAACTGGAAGGCGAAGGCGACCTGGAAAACCTGCTGCGCCTGGCGGCCGGAGCGATTTCCCGGCTACAGAGCCACCAACTGTCGAGCCTGGAGCAAACCGGTCTCACCGCCGATGGTCGTCTGCAAACCACCTGGCAAATGGAAATCCCCATGCGCAACCTGCAGGACATCGTGCCGTTGCAGGTGAAGTTCCAGCGCGAGGAACCTTCGCCGGACAAGGATGAGCCCGAACGCAAAACCAATAAGGACCCCAAGCAGATGCTCTGGCGCGTCGAGTTGGCGTTTGACATGGAGCCGCTGGGGCCGTTGCAGGTCCAGGCGCAGTTGAGCCAGGGCAAACTGTCCAGCCAGTTGTGGGCAACACGCCCGTTTACGGCCAGCCTGATCGAAAGCCATCTGGGCACGTTGCGCGAACGCCTGGTGACGTCCGGCATCAATGTCGGCGACCTCGATTGCCATTTGGGTACACCGCCACGGGGCCCCAAAACCGGACTGGAACAACGTTGGGTGGATGAAACCGCATGAATGACGCTCACTCACCCCGCCAGGCGATTGCCCTCAAGTACGACGGCCAGCAGGCGCCGACCCTCACGGCCAAGGGCGACGACGCCCTGGCTGAAGCCATTCTCAAGCTGGCCCGGGAAAACGAGGTGCCCATTTATGAGAATGCCGAGTTGGTGAAGCTGCTGGCGCGCATGGAACTGGGCGACAGCATTCCCGAAGAGTTGTACCGCACCATCGCGGAGATCATCGCGTTTGCGTGGACGCTGAAAGGTAAGTTCCCGGTGGGCTATGACCCGGATGCCGGGCCGGTGGAGCGCGACATTACCGAGCGTGGCGACGATTACTGAACCCACCCAGGATTCAATGGCCTCTGTGGCGAACGGGTTCATTGTGGCGAGCGGGCTTGCCCCGCGTTGGGGTGCGAAGCGCCCCCATTAAAGAGTACGCGTTGTACCTGACCCTGCTCAGCGCATGGTTTTGGGGCTGCTGCGCAGCCCAACGCGGGGCAAGCCCGCTCGCCACAGAGATTTGGTCGCCTGAAATTTTCAGGCTTTAAAATCAACAGGTTATTTTTTGTTTGATACAAGAGAGGGCTTACCCTCGCCCGCAGTGGGATCGGTGGTCAGTTCAAGACTTCGCTCAAGGGGATGAAGCTGACCCGGTCACCCATCGCCAGTGTGGTGCCCTCCAGCACTTCCACAAACCCCTCGGCCCACGCCGCACTGCGCAGCACGCCGGAGCTCTGGTTGCGGTAGATGATCGCCCGGCCCTGTTCGATGCGCCCGCGCAGGTATTCGCGGCGATTGCCCGGCTTTGGCCAGACGAATCCCGCCGGTACGTCAAAACGCAGCGGCTCGACGTCGGGCACGCCCTGGCGGCGCAACAGGTAAGGCCGAGCGAGCAACGCAAAGGTCACCAGGGTAGACGCCGGATTGCCGGGCAGGCCGATCACCGGCACGCCACGAAAATGTCCGAACGTCAGCGGCTTGCCGGGTTTGATCGCGAGCTTCCACAGGGCCAGTTCGCCCTCTTCACGCAGCGCGATGCCGAGGAAGTCCGCTTCGCCCACGGAGACCCCGCCGGTGGAGAGGATGAGGTCGACGCTGCCAAGGCCCGCCAGGCGTTCGCGGGTCTGTTCCAGATCGTCCGGCAGGATGCCGGTGTCGATCACTTCGCAGCCCATGCGCGTCAGCCAACTGCACAATACGCGGCGGTTGCTGTTGTAGATCTGGCCAGGGCCGAGGGGCAGCCCGGGTTCGATCAACTCATCGCCGGTCGACAGCACGGCCACGCGCACGCGGCGCACCACGTCCAGGCGATCACGCCCAAGCGAGGCAGCCAGCCCAAGTTCTATCGGGCTCAGGCGCGTGCCGGCGGCCAGCACCTGCTCACCGACAGTGGTTTCCTGGCCCTGGGGCCGGATGTTCTGCTGCACTTGCAACGGCTCGCTGAAGCTCACGCGTTCATCGAGGTGAACAACCGCGTTCTCCTGCATTTCGACGCAGTCGGCGCCCTCGGGCACCGGCGCCCCCGTGAAGATCCGTGCACAGGTGCCTGCCGCCAGCGGCGCCGGCGCCTGACCGGCGAAGATGCGCTGGCTCACCGCCAATGGCTCGCCGTTCCAGTCACTCAGGCGCAGCGCATAGCCGTCCATGGCGCTGTTGGGCCAGGGTGGCAGGTCGAGGGTGGACACCAAGTCCTGCGCCAGCACGCGGCCATCGCAGTCAGCCAGCGCCAGCACTTCGCGCTCGGTGATGCGCGCTGCGTCAGCCATCTCCAGCAAGCGTTGCAGGGCGTCTTCCACCGGCATCAGCGCACCAGTCTTGCCAGGCTTACCCACGTGATTCACAGGGTTCGGCCTGCTTCAAATGGGGCACGAAGTTGCAGGGGCGATGGCGGTTATCCAGTTGCTCGGCGAGGATGCCATCCCAGCCGGTGCGCACGGCATTGGTGGAGCCCGGCAGGCAGCACACCAGAGTGCCATTGGCCAGACCGGCCAGGGCGCGGGACTGCACGGTGGAGGTGCCGATATCGACCACGGAAATCTGGCGGAACAGTTCGCCAAAGCCATCGACCTGCTTGTCGAGCAGGCAGCTTACGGCTTCGGGCGTGCTGTCGCGGCCAGTGAAGCCAGTGCCGCCGGTGATCAACACGACTTGCACGACGTCTTCGGCGATCCAGTGGGCCACCTGAGCGCGAATTTTATAGAGGTCGTCCTTGAGCAATACGCGTTCGGCCAGACGATGGCCGGCAGCGGTTAAACGGTCGACGAAGACCTGGCCCGAAGTGTCGGTGTCCAGGGTGCGAGTGTCACTGACGGTCAGTACGGCAATATTGAGGGGTACGAAAGGCGCATCAGCCTTGGCTTTCATGGCTCGGTCCGGTTGTCGAGGGAACAGCCCGGTGTTATATCACAGGCCCCTGTTTAGCTGCCGCTGCGGAGCCGCCATGTCTGTTGATTCTTCCCCCCTGCCCTGCTCAGTCCTGCTGCTGTCCGGAGGCCGCGGCCAGCGCATGGGCGGTCAGGACAAGGGCTTGCTGGACTGGCGCGGCCTGCCCCTGATCGCCCACCTGCAGCGCCTGGTGCGCCCGTTCACTGATGATCTGATCATCTCGTGCAACCGCAACCAGGAACGGTACGCGCCGTATGCCGATCAATTGGTGAGCGATGACAGCGCCGATTTTCCCGGGCCCTTGACCGGAATCCGCGTAGGACTGGCCGCCGCACGTCACGGGCATTTGCTGATACTGCCGTGCGACGTTCCGCAGATCGATGCGCATTTACTTGCCGACCTGCGTCAGATTGCGCAACGCAATCCCAACCTTCCGGTCATGGTTCGTCACGGCGAGTTCTGGGAACCCTTGATCAGCATCATTCCAACAACCCTCAAGGACGAGGTGGAGCGGGCCTGGGAAAGCGGTGAGCGCAGCCCGCGCAGAGTCTTCCTGCAATGCGGTGCGATCGGCCTGCAATGCCCGGCCGATGACCCGCGCCTGGCCAACCTGAATACGCCGGACCTGTTGCTCCCGAGCCCCGGCGTGTCAGAATGAACCTCGCACAAGGAACTTGCAGGCGTAGTACACGTCTCAAGGTCAGCCATTAAGAAGCAGTATTCTCTCGGAGACAAACTCATGACTCAACGGACCATCGCCGCTCTCATGCTTGCACTGGGCCTTGCCACCCTCGCCGGTTGCGCCTCGCCGACAGTGATCACCCTGAATGACGGTCGCGAAATCCAGGCCGTCGATACCCCGTCGTTCGACAAGTCTTCGGGCTTCTACGAGTTCGAACAACTGGACGGCAAGCGCACCCGCCTGAATAAAGATCAGGTTCGCACCGTTAAAGAGCTGTAAGCCACGGCTTGCACACAAGGCCCGCCTCGCGCGGGCCTTTTCGTATGCGCGGGTTACCAGTCGAGGGTGATATCGCTGCGAAAGCTGCGAAGTTGCCCGGTGACCGGGTCGATAAACCGTACGCCCTGGGCCAGCAGCTTGAGAGGGTTGGCGTAGTCGTCCTCGGCATCCTTGACCACGTCCGGATAGAACGGATCATTGCAGATACTCGCGCCGAGCGCGGTCATGTGTACGCGCAGCTGGTGCTTCTTGCCGGTGACGGGAAACAGGCCGTAACGCCATAACCCGGCATTCTTTTCGCGCACTTGCACCGACGTTTCGGTATTGCTGACGCCAGGCCCTTCCTGCATGCGAAAGAACGGTTCGCCCTCCACGAGACGACTTTTGTGCACCAGAGGAAAGACGAGATTCGGTAAGGCAGGGGCGATGGCTTCGTAGAATTTGTCGATGCGCCGCGTGGGAAACAGTTGCTGATAGGCCGAGCGGCTCTGAGGGTTGGCAGAAAACAGCACCAGCCCGGCGGTGTGTCGGTCAATCCGATGCAAGGGCACCAGCGACGGGTTGTCCAGGCGATGAATCAGACGGCGTAACAGGGTCTGTTCGACGTACTCACCGGCGGGCGTCACCGGCAAAAAATGCGGTTTGTCGGCGACCACCAGATGCTCGTCGGCGTAGAGGATGGTTTCCTGCACCGGAATCACTTTCTCGTTGGGTACTTCACGAAAGTAATGGATGCACAGCCCTTCCCTGTATGGCAGTTGCGTGTCGATCGGCTTGCCATTGCTGTCCAGCACCCGGCCACGGGCAATGCGGTCAAGCCATTGCTCACGGCTGATCGCCGGGAAATGCGCGCACAGGCATTCAAGCACCGTCGGCCAACGGCCGGGGGGCAAATACAAGGTACTGGCTTGGTGCCGGGAAGCAGAAAAACCTGAAGTGGACATGCGTAAGGCCTTGACTGAAACAGCTGGCATTATCCCGCATGGAGCGGGATTGAGCCTAGGGCAGATCTCAGGCCTTGGCCAATTGCGCACGCAGAACCGGTGAAGCACTGGCCGCTTCGGTGAATTCCTTGAGCCAGCGCAACACGTCCACCGCTTCCCAGCGGCCAGGATCGTAGAGCGCGTATAACAAGCCCTGGTAACCCACCACATCCAGCTGCTTGTGATAACCGGCGCGCTGAAACAGTGCCTCGATTTCCGCAAAGCAGGTGTTGAAATGCACTTTGTTAAACGGCGTCTTGCCTTCCGTGACCAAGCCATCCAGGCGCAGCTCGTTCACCGCATCGCGCACGATGTCGGCGGACATGCGATTGACGCTGCTTTTCAATTGTTCAACATTCACCACGGGCGTTCCCTCAATTCAATCGCTGTACAAACATACAGTAAAGTAATATTCGGAAATCCGCCATGGGCTGCATGTCAGCCAAGGAAGGCAACCACTTGGGCGGTGTCGAACGGCCAATCCAGTTCGGCGCCCGTGTCCACCCGGCGAAGTACCGGAATCCTTAGGCCGTAAAGGTCGGTAAGGTCCTGGGGAGCGGTGATATCCACTCGTTCCACCCACAACCCATGTTCGACCAACGGTATGATTTGGGCCTCGGCTATCTCACACAGGTGGCAACCCAGGGTGCCGAACAGCTGGCATTCAGGCAGCATGGTGCAGGGGACCTGATCGAAAAACAGGCGATCATTTTAAGCGCTTCATTCATTCAGCACAGCCTTGCAAAGTTCACGGCCCGCCCGCCCACATTCAGCGCAACCGCGAAGCCTGCGCACCAAGGTACGACAAAAGCTTCAGCAGACAATTACACTGAACCTTCGGCAACGCCCGCGACTCGAAACCACACGTACCGATCAGCCAATCACGGAGATAACCATGGCCAGAAAAACAGCACAGACCGCCCAAGAGATCCTCATGGCGGATTTTCAAACCCTGGTGAGCGATACCGAAAAGTTGCTGGACGACACCGCAATCCTCGCCGGCGACCAGGCTGATGAGCTGCGCAGCAAGATTCACGAGAGCCTGCTCAAGGCGCGCGAAACCCTGCAAGCCACCGAGGACTCCCTTCGCGAGCGCGGGCAGGCGGCCGTTACCGCGACTGAGGATTACGTGCAGGCCAACCCTTGGCAGTCTGTCGGTATTGCTGCCGGCGTTGGCTTTTTGATCGGTCTGCTGGCTACAAGGCGCTAAATCATGGCTATCGGCGAAAGCGGCTCGTCCACGGGCCAAGGTTCGACTTCACGACGTCTGGGCGCAGCCGTACTGGGCTTGCTGCACAGTCACGTCGAGTTGTTCGGCATCGAATTGCAGGAACAGAAAGCCCGTACCGTCAGCCTGTTGCTGTTCGCCGGTCTGGCGCTGGTGTTTGCGCTGCTGTTACTGGTGGGGCTGTCGACGCTGGTGATGATCCTGGTGTGGGACACGGGTTATCGCCTGACCGGCATCATCTGCCTGTGTGTGTTCTACAGCCTGGCTGCAGCCTTCTGCGGGGTGCGTTTGAAAGCGGCGGTATTCGATGAATCCACGCCGTTCCACGCCACCCTCGAAGAGCTGGCCAATGATCGGGAGCGCCTGTTGCCATGAGCCGCAATGAAGTTGTAAACACCGACTCCCGCCGCGACATGCGCAAGGCATTGATTCGCCTGCGCATGGAAATGCACCGGCAGGAGATTCGCCACGAATCCCAGCAATTGATGGCGCCCCTGCACAAGATGCGCGACATGCGCCACAACTGGCAGGACAGCCTGGGCGTGAAACACGCGCCACTGTGGGGTATGGCAGCCGTCACCCTCATGGGGTTCTTCACCGGCAAGGGCGCCAAAAGCGGCAGCATCAGCAGCGTGACGCGCCTGGTGCGACTGGGCGCCGGCCTGATCCCGCTGATCAAACTGGCGATGGCGGGTGCTTCACGCAAACGCTGAGCGCTGCTGGCTGCATTCTTGCAAGCATCTTCAGAGATAGAAACGGCCCGGCCTCGATATCGAGAGCCGGGCCTTTTTTTGCCCACGTGCTAAGGAGGCCCCGTGATCGACGGGCAACCGCTCGCCTGTTTCCAACCGTTTATCGATACCGCCACCGGACGCATTGCCGGCGTCGAAGCCTTGGGCCGCCTGCGCCAGGCTGACGGGAGCCTGCAATCGGTGGGCCCGCTGTTTGCCGACCCACGCACGCCGGGGGCGGCCTTGCGTCGCCTGGACCGGCGGATCCGCGACAACGCCCTGAGCCGCCTGCATGAAGCGCCGCAGGACTGGTTCCTGAGCCTGAATATCTCGCCACGCTGGATCAATCGCCTGCGCCCAGGCCAGGCGCTGCCGAGTCTGAAACAGCTGCAGAGCCACGCTGTCGACCCACGACGCATCGTGTTCGAGATCACCGAGCTGGGCGGCGATATCCAGCGCCTGGCCGATGTAGTGGTGCGTTACCGCGAGGCCGGTGCGCGTATCGCCATTGATGACTTTGGCGCCGGCTATTCCCAGCTCGACCGGGTGCTGGCGTTGCAACCGGACATCCTCAAGCTGGACATGCGGCTGTTCCAGGCGGCGGCCGAAGGCGGGCCAAGCAGCGATGTGGTGCGGGCACTGGCGCAGATGGCGGAAAAAACCGGCTGCTGGATCATCGCCGAAGGCGTGGAAACCGAAGCCCAGTTGAGCTTCGCTCTGGAATGCGGCTCGCGCTATGTGCAAGGCTACCTGTTCGCCCAGGCGCAGCTGGACTGGTTCGCCACCGACACCTTCGTGCCGCGCTTTGCCCACCTGCGCAACGCGTACGTGCGGCAGAAGCTGGCAGAACGCGGGCGCATCATGCACCTGCGCGAGCAATTGACGCAACTGATGAGCATCCTGCAGAGCTGGGCCCAGGGCCAGGCGCCGCTGGACCAATTACCGCCCATGGCGGCCTTCCCCTGGCTGTTGCGGTTCTACCAGTGCGACCGCCACGGCACCCAACTGACACCCAATATCGAATGGCGCGAGTCTGCCTGGCAGGGCGACAGCCGCTACCTGGGCCACAACTGGTCATGGCGTCCGTACTTCTACCACTTGCTTGCCGAAGGCTGGGAAGAGCGGCGCCTGATCCTTTCGTCGACCTACCGCGACGCCACCACCAACCAATACTGCCTCACGGCCGGACAATTCTTCGACAACGGTCAGCGTTTGCTGTTAATCGACATCGATGCGGCCGGCCTGTAGATTTTTGCTTGCCCCGCCAGGGCGGAAACGTGAAGCTGGGCGGGTCATTCACCGCACGGAGAGTAACCGCCTTGGATTGGCCCACCCTGCTGACCCGCGAACGTCTTGGAAAACCCCTGCACAGCCCGGAAGAACTAGGCCGCAGCCCGTTTCACAAAGACCATGACCGCATCATTTTCTCCGGCGCATTTCGCCGCCTGGGCCGCAAGACCCAGGTGCACCCCGTGTCGAGTAACGACCACATCCACACGCGCCTGACCCACTCCCTGGAAGTCAGTTGCGTGGGCCGCTCCCTGGGCATGCGCGTGGGCGAAACCCTGCGCAGCGCCCTGCCCGACTGGTGCGACCCGAGCGACCTGGGCATGGTGGTGCAATCGGCCTGCCTGGCTCACGACATCGGCAACCCGCCATTTGGCCATTCCGGCGAAGATGCCATCCGCCACTGGTTCCAGCAGGCCGCAGGCCGCGGCTGGCTGGACGATATGAGCGGCGCCGAGCGCAACGATTTCCTCAATTTCGAAGGCAATGCCCAGGGCTTTCGCGTACTCACCCAGTTGGAATATCACCAGTTCGACGGTGGCACTCGCCTGACCTACGCCACCTTGGGCACCTACCTGAAATACCCCTGGACCGCACGTCACGCCGACGCCCTGGGCTATAAAAAGCACAAGTTCGGTTGTTACCAGAGCGAGTTGCCGATTCTGGAACAGATCGCCCACAAGCTCGGTCTGCCGCAACTTGAGGAACAACGCTGGGCTCGCCACCCGCTGGTTTACCTGATGGAGGCCGCCGACGACATCTGCTACGCCTTGATCGACCTCGAAGACGGCCTGGAAATGGAGCTGCTGGAATACGCCGAGGTCGAGTCATTGCTGCTCGACCTGGTGGGCGACGACCTGCCGCAGACCTACCGGCAGCTGGGTGCCGAGGATTCGCGGCGGCGCAAGCTGGCAATCCTGCGTGGCAAGGCCATCGAACATCTCACCAACGCTGCGGCGCGCGCCTTCGTTGAGCAGCAGGACGCCTTGTTGGCCGGTACCCTGCCGGGCGATCTGGTGGAGCACATGCACGGCCCGGCCAAGCGCTGCGTACTGGATGCCAAGGACATGGCGCGCAAGAAAATATTCCAGGACAAGCGCAAGACCCTGCATGAAATCGGCGCCTACACCACGCTGGAAATCCTGCTGAACGCTTTTTGCGGTGCCGCACTGGAGCAGCATGGCGGACGCACGCCGTCGTTCAAGAACCGGCGCATCCTTGACCTGCTGGGCAACAGCGCGCCGGACCCGGCCTGGTCGCTGCACGCTTCTTTCCTGCGAATGATCGACTTTATCGCCGGCATGACCGACAGCTACGCCACGCAAATGGCACGGGAGATGACTGGGCGTTCGAGTCCGAAGTGACCCTGGGATCAAGCCGCCTGTTGTGTGAGCAGAAATTGCCTACAGAGCTAACAGAGCGGCCTGATCGAATTCGCGCAGTTATCCAAAGAATAATTGCGCAAGCTTCTGGCCGACTCAGCGAGTCATTCCCAAGCCCCCTATCGACGATTGACTTCCCCGTGTGCCTTCCATGCCCGCTCGCACCGTTCGCATCCTGTTGGTGGAGGATCATCCCTTTCAACTCCTGGCCACCCAATGTCTGCTCAAAAGCTTCGGCTTCGAGCACCTGACCCTCGCAGAAAACGCTGAACAAGCCATCCATTCGATGTGCGCGGCCAACGCCCCTTTCGATCTCATGCTCTGCGACCAATGCCTGCCTGACCTGCCGGGGCTGGAGCTGGTGGAAATTGCCAGCCGCCAGCATTTCATCACCTCAGCCATTCTTCTGAGCGGGCTACCGGCAGTGGAGCTATCGAGCCTTACCGTACAGGCTTTGCAACGCGGCCTGCCCATCCTGGGTTACTTGCCCAAGCCATTAAATAAAGACGAACTTTCCGTTCTGATGGCGCCGCTACTTCAACGCTGAATGTAGGACTTTAAACATCAAGCTGCGCGAACCCATGAGTTGAAAAACTAACGACCTCATCTCGCACTGCCAGTGAAGTTTTCTAATCATAATTTGCTTACACCAGACACTACAACGCCTTACCGCTGCGTAGGTTGCCACCTCTTTTCATGTAGGAATTTTCCTGTTTTATACCTGTCACCCCCAAGGCTCATGCTCCCCCCTCATCTTCTGAGCTAATGTGCCCGCTTTATTTGCACTCGCATGGAATGAGATTATGAACACCGTTTTTATCATTGATGATCATCCCGTTATCAGGCTGGCGATTCGAATGTTGCTGGAGCATGAAGGTTATAAAGTCGTCGGTGAAACGGATAATGGCTGCGACGCCATACAGATGGTGCGCGAATGCATGCCCGACCTGATCATTCTGGATATCAGTATCCCGAAACTGGATGGCCTGGAGGTGCTCTGCCGTTTCAACGCCATGAACACGTCGATGAAGACCCTGATCCTCACGGCCCAGTGCCCGACCCTGTTCGCCACACGCTGCATGCGCTCAGGTGCCGACGGCTATGTGTGCAAAGAGGGTGACCTGAGTGAACTGCTGAGCGCCATCCGTGCCGTGCTGTCCGGTTACAACTACTTTCCCAGCCAGGCATTGAACGCCGGCAACGTGGACGGCAACGACACCGAGGAACTTGAATTATTTAAAATGGTAAATGACCGGGAACTGATGGTCTTGCAACTTTTTGCACAGGGTCGCACTAACAAGGAAATAGCTAAAGGTATGTTTTTAAGTAATAAAACCGTAAGCACTTATAAAAAACGACTCATGCAAAAATTGAAAGCGAAGTCCTTGGTAGAACTTATCGAGATGGCAAAACGAAACGCGCTAGTGTGAGAAAGCGGATGCCCAGCCGTATAAAGGATTATTTGGTTATATTAATTGCCGGCGTATGCTTCAGCACGACCGCGCCCGCCGATCATCAAACCGGCCCGGAACACTTCACCTTACTGAGCCGTGCGGGTGCCGTTCAACTGGAGTCTCGACTGGACAAGACTCAGCGTCAGTGGTTGCAGAACAAACGCGAACTGGTGCTGGGGACTGCTGCGCCCGATTACCCGCCCTTCGACCTCACCTCCAGCGGTTACGACTACGAGGGGTGGACCGCCGATTACGCAGGGTTGCTGGCCAATGCCCTGAACCTGCCTATCTCCGTGTTGCGCTATCCCACACGCGAGGCCGCAATCCGCGCCCTCGAATCGGGCGACATAGACCTGCTGGGCTCCTCCAACGGTTTTGAGGCTGCCAACCCGAACCTTATTCTGTCGCAGCCGTACGCGGTGGACCAACCCGTGCTGGTGACCCGCGAGGAAGAAACACGCAGCCTGAACGATAACCTGGCCGGGCTGCGCTTGAGCCTGGTGTATCACTACCTGCCGCTGGAAGAAGTGGAAAAGCTGTACCCGCAAGCGCACATCAGCACCTATCCCTCTTATCAGAACGCGTTGAACGCGGTGGCGTTCGACCAGGCCGACGTGTTCCTGGGCGATACCATCTCCACCCACTACATGATCAACAAGGGCTACCTGAAAAACGTGCGCATGGCCAATTTCGGCAAACATGAAGCCTACGGTTTCAGCTTTGCGTTACGCCAGGACCAGCGCGTTCTGCTGTCCCTTGTCGATTCGGTACTGGCCGCAGTGCCCATCAACGAACGGGACAGTATTGCCAAACGCTGGAGCGCCGGCAGCGACATCCTGCTCACCGACAAGAAACTGCACCTCACCCCGCGCGAAGAACGTTGGCTGCAGGACCATCCGGTAGTCAGCGTGCTGGTCAATGAAACCTTCGCACCGCTGACGTTTTTCGACGCTGACGGCAACTTCCGCGGCATCACGGCCGACTTGCTCGAATTGATTCGGCTGCGCACCGGCCTGCGCTTCGAGATTCGGCGATCACGTGAAGTCAGCTCGATGATCGAGGAGGTCAGCGCGGGGAAAGCCGATATCATCGGGGCCATTATTCCCAGCGATGAACGCGAGGACCAACTCAACTTCAGCCGCCCCTATCTGGAAAACTCCTACGTACTGTTGACGCGAAAGGAGCCGCAAGCCCCCTTGAACCTGGAGCAGATGGCGGGCAAGCGCCTGGCGATCACCCAAGGCAATCCACTGATAAACATGCTCGCCCAGGACTTCCCGCAGATTCAACTGGTGGAGGCCGGCAATACCTTCAAGGCCTCTGAAATGCTGGTCCAGGGACAGGTGGATGGCGCAGTGAATTCTCTGGTGATTGCCAATTACCTGCTTTCTTCCCAGGCGTTTCAGGACAAGTTGCAGATCAGCACCAGCATCGGCACCCTTTCAGCCACTTTTGCCCTGGCCACATCGCGCAAGGCCACCGAGCTGAGTTCGATCCTCGACAAGGCGTTGCTCAGCATTGCCCCGGACGAGCTGGGCGTCATCAACAGTCGCTGGCGGGGATACTCCGCGGCCTCCGACAGCTACTGGCGCAACTACCACCGCCTGATCACGCAGATCATCATCGGCGCCGGGCTGCTGCTGCTGATTTCCCTGACCTGGAACGCCTACATGCGCCGCCAGATCACCCAGCGAAAACTGGCTGAGCGAGCGCTTAACGACCAGTTCGAGTTCATGCGTGCACTGGTCAACGAAACCCCACATCCGATCTATGTGCGAGACCGCAAGGGCTTGCTGCAAACCTGTAACGACAGTTACCTGCAAGTGTTCGGCGTCAAGCGAGAAGACGTGATCGGCAAAAGCGTGATCCAGATGAACATGGCCATCGAGGCCGAGGCCGCGCAATACCACGCTGATTACCAGCGCGTCGTAGCGCAGGGCAACCCGCTGATTCTGGATCGCACCCTGCATATCCAGGGTAAAAAAATGACCATCTACCATTGGATTCTTCCCTATCGCGACTCGGTCGGGGAGGTCCAGGGCATCATCGGTGGCTGGATCGATATCAGTGATCGCCGCCAACTGTTCGACGAACTGCGCGCCGCCAAGGAGCGCGCCGACGAAGCCAATCGGGCAAAAAGCACCTTCCTCGCGACCATGAGTCATGAAATCCGCACGCCGATGAACGCAGTGATAGGCATGCTCGAGCTGACACTCAAGCGCGCCGACCAGGGCCACCTCGATCGCCCGGCCATCGAGGTGGCCTACAACTCGGCCAAGGACTTGCTGGAGTTGATTGGCGATATCCTCGACATTGCGCGCATCGAGTCCGGCCGTTTGAGCCTGGCACCGGAGCGGGTGAACCTGCGGGAAGTGATTGAATCGGTGGTGCGCGTATTCGACGGCCTTGCGCGGCAGAAAACCCTCAGCCTGCTGCTTGAGTTCAAGCCGGAGCTGGACGCCACCGAAGTGCTGATCGACCCGCTGCGCTTCAAACAGGTACTGTCGAACCTGGTCAGCAACGCCATCAAGTTCACCGAACACGGGCAGGTAAAGATCAAGGTGGACGTGCAACCCACCGACCAGCCGCAACAGGTCGAGATGAAACTGGTGGTCGAGGACACCGGCATCGGCATCAGCCGGGACGACCAGATGCGCCTGTTCGAACCCTTCGCCCAGGCCGACAATTCCGGACACCTGGCCAGGAGCGGCGCAGGACTGGGGCTGGTGATATGTCGCAGCCTGTGCGCCATGATGGGCGGTCAACTGAGTCTGAGCAGTGTGCCGATGGTCGGCACCCAAGTGCATGTCCATTTGAAAATGCCCAGCCTGCAGCCGGTCGAGCGGATGGACGAGCCAAAACCGGCCGACCCTGCCCCTGCGCCGGTACTCAACGTGCTGGTGGTGGATGACCACCCCGCCAACCGCCTGCTGATGTGCCAGCAACTGGGTTACCTGGGTCATCAGTTCACCGCCGCTCCACACGGTGCGGCCGGGTTCCAGGCGTGGCGCCAGGAACATTTCGACCTGGTCATCGCGGACTGCAACATGCCCATCATGAACGGCTACGAGTTGAGCCGCTCGATCCGCGAGTATGAACAGCGCGAGCAACTGCCGCCCTGCGTGGTGCTGGGCTTTACCGCCAACGCCCAGCCGGAGGAGAAACTGCACTGCAAGGAGGCTGGCATGGACGACTGCCTGTTCAAGCCGATCAGCCTAACGGTGCTGGAGCGACAACTGGCGCAGGTGGAGCGCCAATCGCGTGGCACCCCCCTGGACCTTGCCAGCCTCGACCACTTGACGGGAGGAGACGCCCAATTAAGTCGTCGCCTGCTGGAAGAGTTATTGAGCAGCAGCCGTGATGACCGTCAGGAGTTGATGGCCCTCACGACGCGGCGCGCGCAGCTTCAAGAGTTCATCGAGCAGGCGCATAAAATCAAGGGCGCCGCACGCATCGTCCAGGCCGGCACCCTGGCCGCTCAGTGCGAGGCCGTGGAACAGGCCTGTGCCCGGGAAGATGATTGGCCTGCAATCGAAGCCGCGATCAAGGTCCTGGAAAAAGGCATGCTCGAGCTGGAAAGAACGCTGCACATACAACTCAACAGCCTGAAGGCGCAAGACTGATCAGCAATCCGTCAAACGCAGAAAAATGGCCGCCAGTTGTTCGATACCCGCCTGGTCCTGCTCGGTAAAACGGGCCAGCGACGGGCTGTCGAGATCGAGTACGCCAATCAGTTGGTCATTCTTGATCAGCGGCACCACCAGCTCGCTGTTCGAAGCGCTGTCACAGGCGATATGCCCGGCAAATGCGTGAACATCTTCAACCCGCTGGGTTTGCCGCGAGGCCGCCGCCGCGCCGCATACACCGCGACCAAACGGAATGCGCACACAGGCAATCTGGCCCTGGAACGGGCCAAGCACCAGCTCATCGTCACGATTGAGGTAGAAACCGGCCCAGTTAAGGTCGTCCAACTGGTTGAACAGAAACGCGGAAAACTGTGCACTGTTGGCGATGAAATCACGTTCATCCGCCAGCAGCGACTCCAACTGCGCGCATAACATGGCGTAGCCGTCCAGGCCGGTGCCCGCGTGTTGTAAATCGATCATGGTTGACGCTCCAGCAATTTGAGACCCACCCAATAGCGGGCGAATTGATACGCACAGCGGCCGTTACGGTTGCCGCGCCCGGTGGCCCAGCGTACGGCGAGGATGTCGAGGGCTTCATCGCGCTGCCACTGCAGCCCGGCCTTGCTTGCCAACTCGCCGATCCAGTGTTCGACCACATCGAGGAAATGTTCCTGGCTAAATGGATAGAACGACAGCCACAAGCCAAATCGGTCGGACAGGGCAATCTTGTCTTCCACCGCTTCGCTGGGGTGCAGTTCGCCGTCCACGTGTTTCCAGTTGTCATTGTCGCTCTGGTGCTCCGGAACCAGGTGACGGCGGTTGGAGGTGGCATACAACAGCACATTATCCGGCGCCTGCTCCAGGGAGCCGTCCAGCACACTCTTGAGGATGCGGTAGTCGCCCTCACCGGCCTCGAACGAAAGGTCGTCGCAGAACAGGATGAAACGCTGCGGCAGCTTGAGCAACTGCTCGACCACACGTGGCAGATCAGCCAGGTGGTCACGCTCGATCTCGATCAGGCGCAAGCCGGCCTTGGCATGCTGAGCCAGCAAGGCGCGCACCATGGACGATTTGCCGGTGCCACGCGAGCCCCACAGCAACGCATGGTTGGCGGGCAGGCCGTCAAGGAACTGCTGGGTGTTGCGTGCCAGTTGCTCGCGCTGTTTGTCTACGCCGATCAGGTCGGACAGGCGCATGTCGAGGCTGACTTCCAGCGGCAGCAGGAAGCCACTGCGGCCTTCGCGCTGCCAGCGAGCGGCCAGGCACTGGTGCCAGTCGATGGCTTGGCGTGGCGCGGGTAACAACGGTTCCAGCCGCGCGAGTACCGCGTCGGCACGCTCAAGAAAAGCGTTCAATCGAGAGTCCACGTCTGTTCCTCTGGCAAGTTCCTGAAAAAGATGGCGTATTGGCAGCTGTGCTGCTGGCCGCAGCAGGCTGCACCTGTAAAAATAACCGATTCGTGCCGGGCGAGCCTTGGCCTCTGGATGTTCAGCTATGCTTGCCGGGCGAAAGGAAACGTGAAGTGATTCAACACTCGATGGATATCAGGTTCGCCCACCGCTTGTCTTATAAACAAGCCAGATTGACTGTGCTGGTAGGTTTCATCCTGGGAACCTTGCTCAGCCTTGGGCAAATTGGCATTGATTATGCCAGCGAAGACGCCTCCATCAACCGTGAAATTCGCTCGCTGATCGAAATCAGCCATAACCCTGCGTCACGGATCGCCTACAACATCGACGCTGAACTGGCCAAGGAACTGACCCTCGGCCTGCTGCATTCCCCCGCCATTATTCGCGCGCAAGTGGTCGACAACAACGGCGTCATACTGGCCGACGTCAATCGTCCGCGCAGCGAAGGCACCTATAGGCCCATCAGTGATTTCCTGTTTGGCGCCAATCGCCAATTCGAAGACCATCTGTTCCTCAGCCACATGCCCGACGAGTCACTCGGCGTGCTGTACCTGGACGTTGACACTTATGCCTTCGGCAGCCGCTTCCTGCGCCGCGCCGAGATCACCCTGCTCAACGGGTTCGTGCGCAGCCTGTTGCTGAGCGGAATTCTGCTGGGCCTGTTTTATGTGATGCTGACGCAGCCGCTGGTGCGCATCATCCGCGAATTGAGCACCCGCAAGCAGGCGCGCCTGGACTGCCCGCCGGGGCATGAACAGGATGAGATCGGTGTGCTGGTCAACATGGCCAACCAGCAATTCGACAATATGCAGACCGAAATCCAGCAGCGCCGCCACGCCGAAGACCGACTCACCGAGTACCTGGGGCAGTTGGAAGATATCGTTTCGGCGCGCACTCTGGAGCTCAAGGCCAGCAACCAGCGCCTGAGCCAATCGAACGATGAGCTGGAGGCAGCGAAGATGAACGCCCTGGGCATGGCCCAGGCGCGGGCGGCGTTCCTGGCCAACATGAGCCACGAGATCCGTACACCACTCAATGGCTTGCTCGGCATGATCGCGCTGTCCCTGGACAGCCCGCTGAACGCCGAACAGCGTCAGCAACTGTCGATCGCCCACGACTCCGGCAAGGTGCTGGTGGACTTGCTCAACGATATTCTCGACCTCTCCAAGTTCGACGCGGGCCAGCTGGAGCTGGAGCGCATCCCGTTCGACCTGGGCTCCATGGTGGAGGACACCGCCAACCTGCTGTCGCAAAACGCGGCGCCGAGCGTCGAGCTGACCTGCCTGATCGACCCACATTTTCCGGCCCAGGTGCTCGGTGACCCGACGCGGGTACGGCAGATCGTCAGCAACCTGCTCTCCAACGCGTTGAAGTTCACGCGTTTCGGCCGTGTGGACGTTCGGCTCAGCGCCCAGGACGGTCAGGTAAAAATCGAGGTCTGCGACACTGGCATCGGCATCGCCCAGGACGCGCAGGTGAAAATCTTCCAGCCGTTCACCCAGGCAGGCGCCGGCATCACTCGCCAGTTTGGCGGCACCGGGCTGGGCCTGGCGCTCACCCATAACCTGTGCGAAGCCATGCACGGACGTTTGAGCATCAGTTCCGAAGTGGGCTTTGGCAGCCAGTTCTGCGCCGAACTGCCGCTGCCCAGCCACCTGCCCGCCAGCCGACAAGCACCACTCAAAGGTGAAGTGCTGGTGATTACCCATGCTGGCAGCGGTCTGACGGAGCTGCTCACGTCGCTGTTGCCGCACTGGGGACTGAGCACGCGCTGTGTGACGATGGATGACGACATGACCGGGCAAGCGCCCGACCTGCTGATCACCGACTGCCCGGAATGCCTGTTCCGCATCCGCCCGGGCATTTGCGCGCCGATACTTGTGGTCACCGCCTACGGTAATTTCATGCCCAGCGAAGAGGTCGCCACGTTCGCGCCCTTGCAGCAACAGGCGCGTCCGTTGAGCCGCAATGCGTTGTACCAGATCCTGCAGCGCAACCTGCGCAGCGACACGCAATTGGCGCTCGATACCGTGCAGCGGGAAACCGCGCCGACGGCACACAGGGCGCGCATCCTGCTGGTGGAGGACAACCCGGTCAACCAATTGGTGGCCAAAGGCATGCTCGCCAAGCTGGGTTGTGAGGTGATCGTGGCGGCCCATGGCGGCGAAGCGCTCAGGTTTCTCGAGGAACAGCGTTTTGACATGGTGTTAATGGACTGCAACATGCCGGTGATGGACGGCTACGAAGCCAGCCGCCAGATCCGCCGCAGTGGCCGCTGGCCGGATCTGCCGATTGTCGCCTTGACGGCCAATGCGCTGTCCGAAGAGCGCGAGCGCTGCCGAGCGGCGGGGATGGACGATTACCTGGCCAAACCGTTCCGCCGCGAGGAACTCAATGCCCTGCTGGACCTGTGGGTACCTGAAGCGCCAGCGCGTTGAGCTGCGCAAAACAACACGGTAGTCGCATGCTCATTTGAGCAGAGCTTCGATCTCCCGGGTCAGGTCCTGCGGCTTGGTGGTCGGGCCAAACCGCTTGACCTGCCGGCCGTCGCGGCCGATCAGGAACTTGGTGAAGTTCCACTTGATGCCCTTGGAACCCAACAGGCCGGGCGCCTGTTTTTTCAACTGCACAAACAAGGGGTGAGCATCGCTGCCGTTGACATCGACTTTCTTGAACAACGGGAAGCTGACGCCGAAGTTCAGCTCGCAGAACTCTGAAATCGCGCCCTCATCGCCCGGTTCCTGTTTGCCAAATTGATTGCAGGGGAACCCCAGCACCACCAGGCCCTGGTCCTTGTACTCCTGCCAGAGTTGCTCCAGGCCCTTGTACTGCGGGGTGAAGCCGCATTTGCTGGCGGTGTTGACCACCAGAATGGCCTTGCCGGCGAAATCGGCCAGGGTCTTCTGCTCACCCTTGATGGTGGTGCAGGGGATGCTCAGCAGCGTATCGGCCATGGCAGCGTCTCGATCAGTGAAAGGGCTTGAAGATAGTCGGCCCTTCAATCCTGTGCAATTTACATAGATGGCGCTGATGGCGCGCAATCAGAGCGTGGGAGGGGCTCGCCCCCATTGGATCTCAGCGCGGGACGAGGTCCAGGCACACCGAGTTGATGCAGTAACGCAGGCCGGTCGGCGGCGGGCCATCAGGGAACACATGACCCAGGTGCGCATCGCATTTGGCACAGGTCACTTCGGTGCGGATCATCCCGTGGCTGACGTCGCGGATCTCGATCATCGCGCTGTCGGCAATCGGCGCGTAAAAGCTGGGCCAGCCGCAACCGGAATCGAATTTGGTGGTGGAGTCGAACAGCGGCTCATTGCAGCAGATGCAGTGATAGACGCCGTCGGTCCTGGTGTCGTTGTACTTGCCGCTGAACGGGCGCTCCGTGCCTTTGAGACGGCATACGTTGTACTGCTCCGGATCAAGCATCGCTTTCCATTCATCAACGGTTTTCTGCAACTTATCCATGGGTACACCTCGGTCACTGAAAAACCCTGATCTGTGTCTTTTCCACGGATCAGGCGGCACGTATGATTGCGCCTCTTCAAAACGCCAGTCTGGCACCCGCGCCACCGCCATTCAAACGTATTTACAGGTGCGGACCGCGCAGGATTCACAGTACGGTAGTGTCTTCACCGTCTGGATCGTTCATTTTCAGGATCACATCGCCATGCAGGTCAGCAAATCGAACAAGCTCGCCAACGTCTGCTATGACATTCGCGGCCCGGTGCTCAAGCACGCCAAGCGCCTGGAAGAGGAAGGCCATCGCATCCTCAAGCTGAACATCGGCAACCCGGCGCCCTTTGGTTTCGAAGCGCCGGAGGAAATCCTCCAGGATGTGATCCGCAACCTGCCCACAGCCCAGGGCTACAGTGACTCCAAAGGCCTGTTCAGCGCGCGCAAGGCGGTGATGCAGTACTACCAGCAGAAGCAGGTCGACGGTGTCGGTATCGAGGACATTTACCTGGGCAACGGGGTGTCCGAGCTGATCGTGATGTCCATGCAGGCCCTGCTCAACAACGGTGACGAAGTGCTGGTGCCTGCGCCGGACTATCCGCTGTGGACCGCCGCCGTGACCCTCGCCGGTGGCCATCCGGTGCATTACCTGTGCGATGAGGGCGCCGACTGGTTCCCGGACCTGGCCGACATCAAGGCCAAGATCACGCCCAATACCAAAGCGCTGGTGATCATCAACCCGAACAACCCCACCGGCGCGGTGTACTCGAGGGAAGTCCTGCTGGGCATGCTCGAACTGGCGCGCCAGCACAACCTGGTGGTGTTCTCCGACGAGATCTACGACAAGATCCTCTATGACGACGCCGTGCACATCTGCACCGGCTCCCTGGCCCCGGACCTGTTGTGCCTGACGTTCAACGGCCTGTCCAAGTCTTATCGGGTGGCGGGGTTCCGCTCCGGCTGGATCGCGATTTCCGGGCCCAAGCACAATGCTCAAAGCTACATCGAAGGCATCGACATGCTGGCCAACATGCGCCTGTGTGCCAATGTGCCGAGCCAGCACGCGATCCAGACCGCCCTCGGCGGCTACCAGAGCATCAACGACCTGGTATTGCCCCAGGGACGCCTGCTGGAGCAGCGCAACCGTACCTGGGAGCTGCTCAACGACATTCCCGGCGTGAGCTGCGTCAAACCCATGGGCGCGCTATATGCCTTCCCGCGCATTGACCCGAAGGTGTGCCCGATCCTCAATGACGAAAAGTTCGTGCTCGACCTGCTGCTGTCGGAAAAGCTGCTGGTGGTACAGGGCACTGCGTTCAACTGGCCGTGGCCGGATCACTTCCGCGTGGTGACCCTGCCGCGTGTGGATGACCTGGAAATGGCCATTGGTCGTATCGGCAATTTCCTCAAGTCTTATCGCCAGTAATGAAAATGACACGGTACTGCCAGCTTTTGGCCGTACCGTGATTATCTGGCAACACTTCTCTGCCCTGCCCTGCTGCGTACTCGACGCCTGGCCTGCCTGTAGCCGTCAGGCCCCGTAATTGCGAGGCGGCAAGGCCATGGGAGAGAGGTCAGGACAGGTTTCTCAGGTGGGAAAATCCCTTCAAGGGTTTACATAAAGTCTGTAGGACACAGTTTGAAATAGTCGCCCGGTTGAATCACCCCAGGCTGCACCTTATATACCCCGCAGTAAGCGACATATTAAGCATGAGGAGAACTCTACAACCATGATGCGCATTCTGCTGTTCTTGGCCACTAACCTGGCGGTCGTGCTGATTGCCAGCATCACCCTGAGCCTGTTTGGCTTCAACGGGTTCATGGCGGCCAACGGGGTTGACCTGAACCTCAATCAGCTGCTGGTTTTCTGTGCGGTCTTTGGTTTTGCCGGCTCGCTGTTTTCGCTGTTCATCTCCAAATGGATGGCGAAAATGAGCACCAGCACCCAGGTCATCACCCAGCCTCGTACCCGGCATGAGCAATGGTTGCTGCAGACCGTCGAGCAATTGTCCCGCGAGGCCGGCATCAAGATGCCCGAAGTCGGGATTTTCCCGGCCTATGAAGCGAACGCCTTCGCCACCGGCTGGAACAAGAACGACGCGCTCGTTGCGGTCAGCCAGGGGATGCTGGAACGCTTTTCCTACGATGAAGTGAAAGCGGTCCTGGCCCACGAGATCGGCCATGTGGCCAATGGCGACATGGTCACCCTGGCACTGGTGCAGGGCGTGGTGAACACCTTCGTGATGTTCTTCGCGCGGATCATCGGCAACTTTGTCGACAAGGTGATCTTCAAGAACGAAGAGGGTCGCGGCATTGCCTACTTCGTGGCAACTATCTTTGCGGAACTGGTGCTGGGCTTCCTGGCCAGCGCGATCACCATGTGGTTTTCGCGCAAACGCGAATTCCGCGCAGACGAAGCCGGTGCGCGTCTGGCGGGTACAGGGGCGATGATTGCAGCCTTGCAGCACCTGCGCTCCGAACAAGGCCTGCCTGTGCACATGCCCGATAGCCTGACCGCCTTTGGCATCAACGGCGGCATCAAACAAGGCATGGCGCGCTTGTTCATGAGCCATCCACCGCTGGAAGAACGAATCGACGCACTGCGCCGTCGCGGCTGACAGCCTAGTGACATTGAAAGGGGCGACTTGATCGCTCCTTTTTTGTGGGTGCTTGAAACGTCATCGCGGGCAAGCCCGGCTCCCACAGAGATATCAAAAAGACAGTAAACGACTCGGTCAATGTGGGAGCGGCGGTGCGACGATTCGACTTGCCCGCGATAGCGTTGCCATGAACGGCGCAGACCTCAGCGCCGCTCCAGCCGATAGGCGCGCTCTTCAAGTCGCGTGACGCCGTCCTGCACAAACTTCCAGCTCTCGCCCAGGATGTCCTGCTCTTGCAGCACTTCCATGCTCCAGCGCTCACGCAACAACATGCGCACTTCGTCGTCATTCACCGCAAACGGCGGGCCGGCCTTTTGCACTTGGTCGTAGTCGAGGGCGACCAGCAGTCCTCTTGTGCCAACCCCCAGCAACGCAGTGAGATGCTCGGCATACCGCGCGCGCATCAACGGCGGCAACGCGATCAGCGCCGCACGGTCATACAGACCACTGCAATCGCCCACCGCCTGCGCATCCAGGGCGAAGAAATCACCGCACCACACCTCGATCAGCCCCGACTGATAAACCTTGAAGACGCCCTTCTCAACCACCTGTGGCGTGATGCCCTGCTCACTGAAGAACGCCTCTGCCGCCAGCTGCGACAGCTCCACGCCCATCACGCGATACCCCTGCGCGGCCAGCCAGATCAAATCCAGGCTTTTGCCGCACAACGGCACCAGTATTTTTGCAGCCTCGGCCACGCCCAGTGCAGGCCAGTGGCGTTGCAGGTAAGGGTTGACCTCAGGCAGGTGAAAGCCGATCTGATTGCGCGCCCAACGCGCTTGCCAAAATTCAGGCTGCATACATCCCCCGGGAAATTCGATCAAAAGGCGCTAAAACTTATATTGGATTTAGATCAATGATCTGACTAAAGATGGCAGCATCTTAACCCTCAGGACCCTACGCATGTTGCCCAGCCTGTTTATCTCCCACGGTTCGCCCATGCTCGCCCTGCAACCGGGCGCCAGCGGCCCTGCCCTGCAGCGACTGGCAGCAGCACTGCCCAAGCCCAAGGCGATCGTGGTGGTCTCGGCGCATTGGGAAAGCGCCGAGCTGCTGGTCAGCGGCAGCCCCGCACCGCAAACCTGGCACGACTTCGGCGGCTTCCCCCGCGAATTGTTCGCGGTGCAGTACCCCGCGCCAGGTGATCCGCAGTTGGCGAACGCCATTGTCCAGTTGCTTCGAGCAGACGGCCTAGAGGCACAGATCGACGAGCGCCGCCCATTCGACCACGGCACCTGGGTGCCCCTGTCATTGATGTACCCGACGGCGGATATCCCGGTGGTGCAAATCTCACTGCCCAGCCGCATAGGCCCCGCCCTGCAAACCCGGGTCGGACGTGCGCTGGCTGATCTGCGCGAGCAAGGTGTGCTGTTGATCGGTTCCGGCAGCATCACCCATAACCTGGGTGAACTGGATTGGCGCGCTGGGCCGAACAGCATCGAGCCCTGGGCCAGGGAGTTTCGTGACTGGATGGTGAACACCCTCGCCTCCGATGATGAGGCAACCCTGCACGACTATCGACGCCTGGCGCCAAATGCGCAGCGCAGCCATCCCAGTGATGAACATTTGCTGCCGCTGTATTTCGCGCGCGGCGCGGGTGGCCGTTTCAGCATCGAGCATCAGGGCTTCACCTTGGGCGCGCTTGGAATGGACATCTACCGCTTCGGCTGACACGGAGCTTGCTCCCACTCAGCAATTCAGGTGGTGACGGTTGCACCGCTATCGGAAGCGAACCCTCGCCCACGCTCGATTGGGGACTTATCCGAAAAAGATCAGGCAAAAAAATCCCCGAACCAGTCGGGGATTTTTTATGTGCGATCAATCAGCCCGAGGGCGGATCAATCTTCGCGGTAGCGACGCAGCTTCAGCTGCTTACCGGCAACGCGCGTGTCTTTCAACTTGGTCAGCAGTTTTTCCAGACCGTCTTCCGGCAGCTCCACCAGGGAGAAGCTGTCACGCACCTGGATGCGACCGATGGCTTCACGTGCCAGGCCACCCTCGTTGAGGATAGCGCCCAGCAGGTTCTTGGCAGCGATACCGTCACGCGCGCCCAGCGCGGTGCGGCAACGAGCACGGCCTTCGGCCAATGGAACCGGAGCGCGACGCTCACGATCACCACGGTCCGGACGGTCGCCAGTACGCTCTGGACGATCACCGCGCGGGGCGTTGTTCGGCACCAGTGGGCGTTCTTTCTCGATGGCTGCCAAGGTCAGGGCCTGACCATTGGTAGCCTTGCGCAGCAGGGCAGCAGCGAGGGCGCGTGGGGTGCAACCGATATCGGCGGTCAAGCGATCGAGCAGATCGCCATGGGTCGATTCAGCGTCAGCCACCAGCGGCGCCAGGCTGTTGGTCAGTTTCTTGATGCGCGCATCGAGAACAGCCTGGGCATCCGGCAGGCGGACTTCGGCAACTTTCTGACCGGTTACACGCTCGATCACTTGCAGCATGCGGCGCTCACGCGGCGTCACCAGCAGCAGTGCACGACCTTCGCGACCGGCACGGCCGGTACGGCCGATACGGTGAACGTAGGACTCTGGATCGTAAGGCATGTCAACGTTGAACACGTGGGTGATACGTGGAACGTCGAGACCACGGGCGGCAACGTCGGTCGCCACAACGATGTCCAGACGGCCATCCTTGAGGGAGTCGATCACGCGCTCACGCTGGTTCTGGGCAATGTCACCGTTCAGCGCAGCGGCTTTGTAGCCTTTGGCTTCCAGGGCACTGGCCAGGTCCAGGGTTGCTTGCTTGGTGCGCACGAACATGATCAGCGCGTCGAAGTCTTCGACTTCCAGCAGGCTCAATACAGCCGAGGTTTTCTGGTCAGCGTGAACCAACAGGTGAGCCTGCTCGATCGCGGTAACGGTCTGGGTCTTGGTCTGGATTTTCACGTGTTGCGGATCGCGCAGGTGGCGTTCGGCAATGGCACGGATAGACTGCGGCAGGGTAGCCGAGAACAGTACGGTCTGACGGGTTGGTGGCAGTGCCTTGAAGATGACTTCCAGGTCATCCATGAAGCCCAGCTTCAACATTTCGTCAGCTTCGTCCAGCACCAGATGATTCACGGTGGACAGGACTTTCTCGTCGCGACGCAGGTGGTCGCACAGACGGCCTGGGGTGGCGACAACGATCTGTGCGCCGTTACGAATGGCTTTCAGCTGTGGGCCCATGGGCGCGCCGCCGTAAACGGCCACAACGGTAACGCCTGGCATTTGCTTGGCGTAGGTTTCGAAAGCGGTTGCTACTTGCAGCGCCAACTCACGGGTTGGCGCCAGGATCAGGGCTTGCGGTTCGCGCTTGGCAGGATCGATGCAGTGCAGGATAGGCAGGGCGAACGCGGCGGTTTTACCGGTACCGGTTTGCGCCTGGCCAATCATGTCCTGGCCGGCCATGATGATCGGGATCGATTGCTGCTGAATAGCCGAAGGTTCTTCGTAGCCGGTCGCGATGACGGCAGCAAGAATGTTCGGGTTAAGATTAAAAGCGGCGAAGCCGCCGGTTTCCTGGGTCATGGGTCTGCCTCTAAGTGCATCCGCAAAGACCCATGCTCCAAAGCTGCGCATGCCGTGTTGAGACTCAAGAGTCGCCCTGGCTGCTTTGTCGGCGGGGATTTGCGAAAACGAATGAATGAAAAAGATTCGTCAAGGAAGAGTCCGCTGGGCGGACGTGCAGCCGAAGCTGGCTTCGGGGAATTGCGCTACCTGAACGCGGCCCGGTTAAAGGCCGGCGCGCACTATACCGGAAATACCTGAAAAAGGGAGCTTTTTTTCATGCAACGCATTGATATACCGCGCTGCGTCACAGGTTTTGCACAGACCTGCGGCAAGGTCTGTTTTGCAAACGCCCGGCCCTGCTGGGCATAACACTTAAACGATTCACCCATTGGATCGGACCTTCGGTCCGAAACCTTAACTTCGCGCCCGAGGGCACACCGATGAATCAAGCCAGCAGTAGCCGCGTCAGCCGTGAACTCCGGGGCCATGTCCTGCTGTTGGGCCTGGACCGGGTGGCCAAGCGCAACGCCTTCGACCTCGATTTGCTCAATGACCTGAGCCTGGCGTATGGCGAATTTGATCGAAACGAAGACGCGCGAGTGGCTGTGGTATTCGCCCATGGCGACCATTTTACCGCCGGGCTGGACCTGGCCAATGTCAGCGGCGTGATGGCCGGCGGCTGGCAACCGCCGCCGGGAGGCTGCGATCCCTGGGGCGTGTTTGCCGGGCCACGTGTCACCAAGCCGGTGATCATCGCGGCCCAGGGGTATTGCCTGACCATCGGCATCGAGCTGATGCTGGCGGCGGACATCAACCTCTGCGCCAGCAATACCCGCTTTGCGCAAATGGAAGTGCAGCGCGGGATCCTTCCCTTCGGTGGCGCGACGTTGCGCTTTCACCAGCTCGCCGGCTGGGGCAACGCCATGCGCTGGCTACTCACCGGCGACGAGTTCGACGCCCATGAAGCCCTGCGCCTGGGGCTGGTGCAGGAGGTCATGGCCAGCGAAGACCTGTTGCCGCGCGCCATCGAACTGGCCAGCCGCATTGCCCGCCAGGCGCCGCTCGGTGTTCAGGCCACATTGACCTCGGCGCGCCTGGCGCGCATGGAAGGCGAAACCGTGGCGGCCGCCGCGCTGCCTGCTGTAGTGGACCAATTGCTTAACAGTGAGGATGCCAAGGAAGGCGTGCGGGCGATGATCGAGAAGCGGCCGGGGGTTTTCAAGGGGATTTGATGGCGACAGTGAGGGCCTCATCAGCGGCAAGCCCCCTCCCACACTGGAATATGTTCACAGATCAAAGGTGGGAGGGGCTTGCCCCCGATGAGGCCCTGACAGCCACCTAAGTCGCCGGCCGAATGACCTTGATCAACGGCTGCAACGAATACCCCAATCGTGGCGCCAGCGCTTCGGCTCGAGCCGAGAGCGCGGCCATGTCCAGTTCCTGATCCAGCTCCGAAGGCACCAGCAAAATCACATTGCCCTCCTTCACCGGCAACTCCCAGTAATGCCGGTGATACAGCCCGCGCAACAGCGCCGCGCCCAAGGGTTTGCCATCGTCGGTGGCCCATTGGTTGATCACCAGCCAACCGCCCGGGTTGAGTTTTTTCTGGCAGTTTTCCAGAAATGTCCAAGCCAGGTGTCCGACGCCGGGGCCGACATCCGTATAGAGGTCGACGAAGATCAGGTCAGCCGGCTCAGCGCTGTCGAGCAACTGCAAGGCATCGCCGATACGGATGTACAAGCGCGGATCATCATCCAGCCCCAGGTATTCGATAGCCAGACGCGGCACATCCGGCCGCAGCTCAATGGCTTCGACGTCTTCCAGCGGCAGGAACTTGAGACACGCCTGGGTCAGGGTGCCGGCGCCCAGACCGAGGAACAGCGCGCTGTCCGGCTGTTCATGGCACAACGCGCCAACCAGCATCGCGCGGGTGTAGTCGTACTCCAGCCAGCTTGGGTCGGCGGTGAACACGCAGCTTTGCTCAATGGCATCGCCAAATTCGAGAAAGCGGTAATCGGCCACTTCCAGCACACGGATCATGCCGAAGTCATCATGGACCTCGGCCAGCAGGCGCTCGACACGCTCCTCGGTCATCACTACTCCTAAAGGCTTTACTGCACAGCAAAGGCGCGATTGTCGGCCAACCGGCGGCAACAGGTCACGCACTAATTGCTGATAACATTGGCGCCCGACCGTCAACCAACCAATCGAGTTCACGATGAGCCAACCCTGGAGCCCCGACAGCTGGCGCGCCCTGCCTATCCAGCAGCAACCCCGGTACCCTGACGCCGCACATTTGCTGCAAGTGGAGCAGAACCTGGCCAGCTACCCCCCGCTGGTGTTTGCCGGGGAAGCCCGCGAGTTGCGCCGTCAGTTTGCCGAAGTCACCGAGGGCCGCGCGTTCCTGCTGCAAGGCGGCGACTGCGCCGAAAGCTTTGCCGAGTTCTCCGCCGCCAAAATCCGCGACACGTTCAAGGTGCTGTTGCAGATGGCGATCGTGATGACCTTCGCCGCCGGCTGCCCGGTTGTGAAAGTCGGGCGCATGGCCGGCCAGTTCGCCAAGCCGCGCTCGTCCAACGATGAAACCATCGACGGTATCACCCTGCCCGCCTACCGCGGCGATATCGTCAACGGCATCGGCTTCGACGAAAAAAGCCGCGTGCCCGACCCGGACCGCCTGCTGCAGTCCTATCACCAGTCCACCGCCACGCTCAACTTGCTGCGCGCGTTTGCCCAGGGCGGTTTCGCCGACCTGCACCAGGTGCACAAGTGGAACCTGGATTTCATCGCCAACTCTGCCCTGGCTGAAAAATACAGCCAACTGGCCGACCGCATCGACGAAACCCTGGCCTTCATGCGCGCCTGTGGCATGGACAGCTCGCCGCAACTGCGCGAGACCAGTTTCTTCACCGCCCACGAGGCGCTGCTGCTCAACTACGAGCAAGCCTTTGTGCGTCGCGACAGCCTGACCAACGACTACTACGACTGCTCGGCCCACATGCTGTGGATCGGCGACCGCACCCGTCAGCTCGATGGCGCCCACGTCGAGTTCCTGCGCGGGGTGAACAATCCGATTGGCGTCAAGGTCGGCCCAAGCATGAACCCCGACGACCTGATCCGCCTGATCGACATTCTCAACCCGGATAACGATCCCGGCCGTCTCAACCTGATCGCGCGCATGGGCGCAGGCAAGGTCGGCGATCACCTGCCCCACCTGATCCGCGCCGTGCAGCGTGAAGGCAAGCAGGTGCTGTGGAGTTCCGACCCCATGCATGGCAACACCATCAAGGCCAGCAGCGGCTACAAGACCCGCGACTTCGCGCAGATCCTGGGCGAAGTAAAGGAGTTCTTCCAGGTGCACCAGGCCGAAGGCAGCTATGCCGGCGGGATTCATATCGAGATGACCGGGCAGAACGTCACCGAATGCATCGGCGGCGCGCGACCGATTACCGAAGACGGTTTATCGGACCGCTATCACACCCACTGCGATCCACGGATGAATGCCGATCAGTCGCTTGAACTGGCGTTCCTGATTGCCGAGACCTTGAAGCAGGTCAAGCGTTAAGGCCGTGGCTGGAAATGCATGCTGACGGACTGTCTGTGGCGAGCAGGCTTGTCCTGCGTTGGGCTGCGCAGCAGCCCCAAAACCAGGCGCTGAGCCGTACCAGGTACACCGCGCTTTGCTGGATTGGGGGCGCTGCGCACCCCAACGCGGTGCAAGCCCGCTCGCCATAATCAAGCACAATCATGCCCTCTAGCCACAACCCGAGTTACTTTCGCAACGGATCATCCCAAAAGTGCCGTTGGCTTTCCTGCTCCACGTCGGCGCGGCTGAGCCCAATGTCCTTGAGCGCATCGTCGTTCAGGGTCGCCAATAACCGGCGCTCACGATACACAGCGTGCCAACGCGCAATGCCGTGAAACAGCCCGGCCAAAGGCCGCTTGGCGACCAACACAAACCCTTTCTGCCCTTTCATCTTCTCGCCCTCCCTTGGGGATGACGAAAGTGTGTGCCTGGCCTTATGATCAATCCAACGAATGTTTCTTATGAAATACATCTCGGAGATTGATCAATTGTCCGGCTACCCGAGCATCGACACTGACGTGCTGCGCACCTTCGTCGCCATCGCCGACCAAGGCGGCTTTACCCGCGCCGCCGAACGGGTGAATCGCACCCAATCGGCGGTGAGCATGCAGATGAAACGTCTGGAAGAGGACGTGCTGCAACGCAAGCTGTTCGAGCGTGACGGACGCCAGGTGCGCCTGACGCCCGAGGGCCAGGTGCTGCTGGGCTACGCGCGGCGCATCCTGAAACTGCACAGTGAAGTGTTCAATACGCTGCGCGAGCCGCATATGGTCGGGCTGGTGCGCATCGGCACGCCGGATGACTACGTGATGCGCTTTCTCCCGGGGATTCTCACGCGGTTTTCCAAGGCTTATCCGCTGATCCAGATCGAGATGCACTGCGAAGCATCCACGGTGTTGATGCAACGCCGTGACCTGGCCTTGACGGTGATCAGCCGCCAGCCCGGTGACGACGTCGGTGAACTGCTGCGCACCGAGCGAATGGTGTGGGCCGCCGCCACATGTTTTTGCGTGGACGAGCACGACACCTTGCCCCTGGCGGTGTCCGGCGTCGAGTGCTTCGGCACTCACTGGAGCCAGGCCGCACTGGACAGCGTCGGGCTTGATTACCGGCTGGCCTATCACAGTTCCAATGTGGCGGCGATCCAGGCCGTGGTCAGCGCGGGCCTGGCGGTGATGGTCAGCATGGAAAGCCTGATGACCGACGACCTGCGCATACTCGGCAGCGAGGACGGTTTTCCGCCACTGCCGTCGATGAACCTGAGGCTGCTGCGTAACCCATCGATGGCCTCGCCCATTACCGAATGCCTGGCGGATTACATCCTCGAAGGCTTCAGACTTTAAAGGTCAGCATCACCGCGCACACCACCAGAAAGCCGCAGAACAACCCGCGCAGCACGCGCTCGGGCAGCGCATGGGCGACTTTCACACCCCAGCTGATGCTCAGCAGGCCGCCGACGGCCAGGGGCACGCCGATTGCCCAGTCCACCTCGTGGTGCCAGGCGTAGGTCACCAGGGTCACGCCGGTGCTGGGCAATGCCAAAGCCAGCGACAGACCTTGCGCGACCACCTGGGTGGTGCCGAACACACTGGTCAGGACCGGCGTGGCAACCACCGCGCCACCGACGCCAAACAACCCCCCCATGGCGCCGGACGCTGCGCCCAGTACGCCCAACCAGGGCCAGGCATAGCGCATCTGCGCCGTCGGCGGCGCGTTACGCGTGAACATGCGCACTCCGTTGTAGGCCGCCAGCACCACCAGAAACACGATAAAACCGATACGCATCGCAGCGGCATCCAGACCCACCGCCCAGATCGACCCGAGCCAGGCAAAACTGAACCCCATCACCCCGAGCGGCAGCGCGTGGCGCAATTCGATGCGGTTGCGCTGGTGGTAGCGCCACAGGGCAAGCATCACATTAGGCACCACCATCACCAGCGCGGTGCCTTGAGCAATCTGTTGATCGAGCCCGAACAAAACACCGAGCACCGGGATGGCTATCAGCCCGCCACCAATGCCAAACACACCGCCCACCGTGCCCAGGGCCGCGCCCAGTAGCAGATACATCAGCAAATCCCACACCGCATGTCACTCCACAGATCCCAAGCCGTGCATGCTACGCAGTGCACTCTTGCGTGGCAAAGCAGGTTCGCTTGAGATAAACCACGGCGCAGGGCTCTATCGCCTGCCAGACGCCCACAAAAAAGCCCGACGCAAGGTCGGGCTTGTTACAGCGGCGGGGCCGGAATTACTTCTTGGCGCGGCCTTTGTACGAACCACCTTCACGGGTGTCGATCTCGATCAGGTCGTCGATTTCGATGAAGTCAGCTACTTGCAGCTCGGTACCGTTGGCCAGCTTGGCGGGCTTCATCACCTTGCCGGAAGTGTCGCCGCGAGCGGAACCTTCGGTGTAAGCGACTTTACGCACGATGGTGGTCGGCAGCTCTACGGAAACCAGGCGCTCTTCGAAGAAGATGGCTTCGCAGACGTCGTCCATGCCTTCTTCCACGAACGGCAGAACGGCTTCGATGTCTTCAGCGTTCAGCTCGTACATGGTGTAGTCGGTGGTGTCCATGAACGTGTAGGTGTCGCCGCTGATGAACGACAGGGTCGCTTCCTTGCGGTCGAGGATCACGTCGTCCAGTTTGTCATCGGCGCTGTAGACGATCTCGGTCTTGTAACCGGTCAGCAGGTTCTTCAGCTTGGTCTTCATGATGGCGCTGTTACGACCAGACTTGGTGAACTCAGCTTTCTGAACCAGCCAAGGGTCGTTTTCGAGACGGATCACTGTACCGGGTTTCAGTTCTTTACCAGTTTTCATTGCATATATCCGAAATTTGGATGGGATTTACAAAATTCAAGGTGGCGTATCATATCCAACTTTCATAAAACTGTACCAGCGCCGTCGCAAGATCGGCCTGCAAGCCTTGTTCCAGACACCAGGATTCGGCGTGTCGGCTGACTTCAGGCCAGTGTTCCAGCAGTTTTTTCCATGCCTGGGCCATATCACCCTCGGTGTTCCAGACTTGCCACAATGTAATCAATGCAGCCCTGGCGGCCGGTGACAACGCGGCGGTGTACAGCGCCAGGAAGGCATCGAGCTTGTCGAGGTGAATGTCCTCATCCTGACGGTAGATGTGCCACAACAACGGGCGCCCGGCCCATTGCGCACGCACGAACGAGTCCTCGCCGCGCACCGCATTGAAGTCGCAGCACCACAGCAGCCGGTCGTAGTGCGCCTGGGGCACGAACGGCAACACTTGCACGGTCAGCGCGCCGCGTTGATGCACAGCCCCCACTGCCAGGCCCTCCACGCCGAGCCAGCGCTGTACATCGCCAAGGATGCGCCCTTGCGGCACCAACAGATGGGTGGCACGCCCGTCCGTCGACAACACGTCGAGCCAACCGGCCAGACCGGCGTTTTCATAGGCGAACAGCGAGATCAATCGTGCATCAGCGGCGGTAAATACGCCCATATCCTGCAGGAAGCTTTCCCGGGCAGCGGCATCCCGCTGAAACGCCTGACGCTGGACCAGCAACCCGGCCTCACGCAAAAGGCCACCGGTGCCCGGACGAAAGCCGGGGAAAAAGAAGTACTTCTGCACGCCTTTGAACTTCACTGAAGGCAGCCGATGACACCCCACCACCCAGTCTTCGGCGCTCAGGTAATCCAGATTCATCCACAACGGCGTGCGTGCGCAGGCGGCCATGGCCTCCATATAGTCCGGCGGCAATTGACAGGCGAACGCGGCAATCACCACATCCGCTGCCGACGTTTCCGGCCAGTCGGCCGGCCAATGGCGCACGTCCACGCCCGCTTGCCATTGCTGGCTCAGTTGCACGTCAACCTCGGGGCACATGCGCTCGAAGGCGCGCAAGTCATCGACCCACAGGCGCACATCACACCCATGTTCGGCCACCAACTGTCGGGCCAGGCGCCAGGTCACGCCGATGTCGCCGTAGTTGTCGACAACACTGCAAAAAATATCCCAGCGGGCTTTCATTCCGGGCTCCAGGGCTCAAAGGCTCGATTGTCCGCATAAATGCCCGGATGCAGAAGGCTTGATCGCGATTATTCTGCACAGTGGCTGTGCGACAATCGCCGCTACGCCGTCAATGCCCGCCGGGAGGCCACCATGACTGATCGTCCGTTGTCGCTGCTCAAGCTCTGTATCGCCATTGCCCTGGGCGTGTGGCTGGGGTTCATCGCCATTGTGCTGACTACCTGGCTGGCGTCCCGCTACCTGTTTCCGCAGAGCCTCGCGCCTGTGGCCCAGGCGGTCCAACAGTTGGGCAAACCGGCCGCTGCGCCGGAGCCGCCCAACCGCATGTTCGAGCAGTACCAGCAGAACCTGCAGAGACAGGAACAACAACAGACCCTGGAGCAGGCGCGCAGCAACCCGCGCAACCTGTCCAACCCCAAATGCCAGTTCTGGCTGCAACAGGACCAGAATGCGCCCACTGAAAAGACCCGCGCCAATGTGCTGCAACTCTGCGACTGATCACCATGAATAAACACGCCGTGCTCCAGCTGATTCTGGACAAACTCGCCGTCGACCTGGATATCGCCCAGCGCGCCGCGCAGACCGCCTACGAAACCGCGACCCACGAAGAAAATATCGCCGAGAACAAGTACGACACCCTGGGTCTGGAGGCGTCCTACCTGGCGGCCGGACAAGCCCGGCGGGTCGAGGAAATCAAACAATCGCTGGCGCTGTGCCAGAACCTGCCATTGCGGCCCTACGATGATCAGCGGGGGGTGGAGGTCGGCGCGCTGCTGGGCCTGGAAGACGAGAACGGGCGCCAGCAATGGCTGTTTCTCGCACCGGATGCGGCGGGCTTGAAAGTGGATGTGGTCGGGCAACCGGTGACCGTCATCACCCCGCGCTCACCCCTGGGCAAAAGCCTGCTGGGCAAGTTCGAAGGGGATGAGGTGGAGATTCTGGTAGCAGGCGCCCGGCAACACTTCACGGTTACCGAGGCCAGATAACCGCTTTAATGGACCGGCAGTTCAACGCCGTCGAACAGCGCTTCCAGCTCCTGTTTGTTGTGGCACTGAATGGCCTTGGCCATGACTTCACGGGTGAGATGCGGCGCAAACTTCTCGATAAAGTCGCACATGAAACCGCGCAGGAAGGTGCCACGGCGAAAGCCGATTTTGGTCACGCTGGACTCGAACAACTCGCTGGCATCGAGCACCACCAGGTCTTTGTCGAGCTGGGTGTCGACCGCCATTTTTGCCACGATCCCCACGCCCAGGCCAAGGCGCACGTATGTCTTGATCACGTCGGCATCGGCGGCGGTGAAGACCACCTTTGGCGTGAGGCCGCGATGGCTGAAGGCCTCGTCGAGCTTGGAGCGGCCGGTGAAACCGAACACGTAGGTCACGATCGGGTATTCGGCCAGAGCTTCGAGGGTCAACTTCGGCAGCTTGGCCAATGGATGGCCCTGGGGCACCACGACGCAACGGTTCCAGCGGTAGCACGGCATCATCACCAAGTCGCCGAACAGTTCCAGCGCTTCGGTGGCAATCGCGAAATCAACGGTGCCGTCAGCGGCCATCTCGGCGATCTGCATCGGCGAGCCCTGGTGCATGTGCAGCGAGACGTCCGGGTACTGCTTGATAAAGTCGCGGATCACCGGCGGCAAGGCATAGCGTGCCTGGGTATGGGTCGTGGCGATGGACAGCGTGCCCTTCTTCTCGTTGGAGAACTCCTGAGCGATCTGCTTGATGCTTTCGACTTTGCGCAGGATCTCGCCGGCGGTGGTGATGATGCGCTCGCCGGCGGGAGTGACGCGGGTCAGGTGCTTGCCGCTGCGTGCGAACACCTCCACGCCCAGCTCGTCTTCGAGCAGGCGGATCTGCTTGCTGATACCCGGTTGCGAGGTGTAAAGGCTTTGAGCGGTAGCGGAAACGTTGAGGTCGTGGTGCGCCACTTCCCAGATGTAGCGCAGTTGTTGGAGCTTCATATGTGTCCCTCAAAGCAGATAGACGCCACGGGTATCAGCGACGTTATATAACTATATTAAAGGTCAGACAGATAAATCTAGAACTTTTTATTAACTTGCAGCGATCACATTTCTTCGCGGCTTCGGCGCCGCAGCGACGGCACCATGTAAACGGGAACCGTCGACAGCTGCAATACCCGGGTCGCGGTGCGTCCCAGAGGCGTCGCCGCTGTTGTTGCATGGCTGTGACTGCCCAGGATGAGCAGGTCGACGGACAGTTTGCGCAGTTGGTCGAGTATCACGTCGCAGGGATCACCCTGGATCACCTTGACCGAGCGGATGACCTTCAAGTCCTGCTCCCCGTCCCCCAACTCCTCGCGAAAACTGTCCAGCACACGCTGCTCAATGGTAGCCATCACCTTGGTCAGCCCCTGGTTCTGCCACTCACTCAGGGCTTGCTCGTCCAGGTAGCTTTGCAACACCGACTCGGCGAACAACCCGATGGGCTCGACCACATGGATCACATACAGGTCAGCCTTGAACGTCTGCGCCAACGTCAGCGCATGTTGCATCACGTAAGGCGCGTAAAGGCCGAGGTCCGTGGCGTACAGCATTGAACGAATCATAGAACCTCCTGGGCTGCCAGGATGGCGAAGATTGACTCAGCTTAGCAGCGGCGCGGAGTTCGGCCGGGTCACACCTTGATCTCGTTGCTGATGCCGTGTGGCACGTGCCCGGTGGCCACCACCTCCCTTGCCCTCTCACAATGACCGGCCTGGTCATCGAAAAACACATCGGCGGCGAACGCTTCGAGGAACGCTGCTTTTTCCAAACCACCCAGAAACAACGACTCGTCCAGGCGAATATCCCATTCACGCAGGGTGCGAATCACCCGCTCGTGGGAAGGCGCCGAACGCGCGGTGACCAGCGCGGTGCGGATCGGACAGGCTTCGTCAGGAAACTCGCGCTGCAATAAATTGAGTGCCGCTAGAAACCCCTTGAACGGGCCGCCAGGCAACGGCTGGCGCGCCGACTCGCGCTCATTGGCCTGGAACGCCGCCAACCCGCCGGTCTGGTAGACCCGCTCGGACTCATCGGAAAACAGCACCGCGTCGCCGTCGAAGGCGATGCGCAGCTCCTCGCTCATGGCCCGACGCGGGCCGCCCGACAGGATCGTCGCCGCGGCGAACCCGGCATCGAGGGCACTGCGCACATCTTCAGCGTGGGTGGATAGAAACAGATGGCAACCAAAGGCGGCCAGATAAGGATAGGGACTACGCCCGCCTGCGAAAGCGGCGCGGGAAATGTCCAGACCGTAATGCTGGATCGAATTGAATACCCGCAGGCCAGTGTCGGCACTGTTGCGCGACACCAGCACCACCTCAACCCGGGCCCGGCCCAGGCTGGCATTGAGGCTGAGCAACTTGTTCACCAGCGGAAAAGCATCGCCGGGTTCGAGGATTTCCTCCTCGTGCTCGATCTGGTACTTGCGGTAAGGCTCAACCCCCTCCGCGAGGTACACCTTGTGGCTCTCGCTCAGGTCGAACAGCGCGCGCGATGAAATCGCCAGCACCAGTTTGTCGCCCAATCCCTTCGTCATAGGCTCTTCTCCCGAATCAGCGGTTATGCCGATCAATAAAACTCAAGGCCTGGTACAACGCCTGCATGCGCGGCAGCTCGCAGCCAGCAGCCCTGGCGGCCGCCAGTGGTCGGGCATAGATCGCCGCCAGCTCCAGTGGGCGCTTGTGCAGGTGGTCGTGGTACATGCTGGGCAAGTAATCGTCCATGGTTTCGGTCATGGCGAACATCTGCCCGGCATAACTGGCCGGGATATCGTGACCACAGGCATGGGCGCCCCTGATCACTTCGACCATCAGGGCCTGAATCAGCTCGCGGCTGGACTCATCCGCCATCAGCGCCGTGGTGCCGGTGCCCAGCAACACCGAAAGACCGTTGAACGGCACGTTCCACACCAGTTTGTGCCAGCGCGCCAGGTGCACACTGGCCATGGCCTGGGACTCGATACCCGCCTGGTGGAACAGCGCGGCGCCCTCCTCCACGATTACTTGCTGAAGGGCCTCGTCATTGGCCGCCGTGCCACTGTGATAACCCAGGTTGACCCGGCCCAGTGCCTGATGCTCGATTACGCCAGGGGCGGAGCGGTACGCACCGATGTAACACAGGCCGCCGAGCAGATGCAGTGAGGCCGGCAAGTGTTCGCGCAGGCTGTCTTCCACATCGAGGCCATTTTGCAGCAGCACCACCTTCGCGCCTGGCGCCGCCACCTGCGCCAGGGTGGGCGCCAGCTCGACATTGCCCGTGGATTTGGTGCCCACCAACAGCCAGTCGCAGGGCGGCATGTCGGCGGGATTGGCGTAGGCCTGCACCGGGTGCAGTTTCAATGCTCCATGGAGGCTGCTGTTGACGTGCAGTCCACGGTCTCTGACGGCGGCGTATTCGCTGCGCAGCAAAAAGTGCACCTCGAACCCGGCGCGGGCCAGCATCAGGCCGTAAAAACCGCCGATGGCGCCGGTGCCGATAATGCCTATACGTGGCGACTGTGCTGTCATGGCAAATCCTCCGGAGTGCGAGTGAGCGCTGTTGTGACGGCTTCGCTGATGTCGGCGGGCGCAAGACGGGCATGAATCTGCCCAAGGAACTGACCGTCGCACACCACGAACAGCGCAGGCAAATGAAAGATCTGGTAGCGCTCGACCGCGCCACCGTTGTGCCCGGCGTCGACCCAGCATAACCGTGCCACAGGCAGAGGCCAGCCCGGCAACTGCTGGCGCGCCCAGCGGCAACTGGAGCAGCCGGCGCCGGTGAATATCAGCAGCGACGCGCCCGGCAGCGTCAGCAATTGACGATCAATATCGAAATCGGACAGCTGCAACTCTTCCACACAATCTCCAGTTGGGGGGCGTCGACCAGGCCATACACTATCAGGACGGCCCGCGCGGCGCACAATTGCCCATTGTCGCGCAGCCCGGTTACGCGCTAAGGTTCCTCCCCCCTTGCATCCAAATCATGCTGTGCTCCGCCGCACGGGGATGGCTGGCGGCCGGCACCCGTGACCCTGACGAGTAACACGATGGCTGATTTACCGATCAACGACCTGAACGTCGAATCCAACGAGACCCTGATCACGCCCGATCAGCTCAAGCGCGAAATCCCCCTGAGCGACGCTGCCTTGCAGACCGTCACCAAGGGCCGCGAAGTCATCCGTGACATTCTCGACGGCACCGACCACCGCCTCTTCGTGGTGATCGGCCCCTGCTCGATCCACGACCTCAAGGCTGCCCACGAATACGCCGAGCGCCTCAAGGTGCTGGCGGCAGAGGTGTCCGACACCCTGTACCTGGTAATGCGCGTGTATTTCGAGAAGCCGCGTACCACCGTCGGCTGGAAAGGCTTGATCAACGATCCATACCTGGACGACTCGTTCAAGATCCAGGACGGCTTGCACATCGGTCGCCAGTTGCTGCTGGACCTGGCCGAAATGGGCCTGCCTACCGCGACCGAAGCGCTGGACCCGATCTCGCCGCAGTACCTGCAGGACCTGATCAGCTGGTCGGCCATTGGCGCGCGGACCACCGAATCCCAGACTCACCGGGAAATGGCGTCCGGCCTGTCTTCGGCCGTGGGCTTCAAAAACGGCACCGATGGCGGCCTGACTGTGGCGATCAACGCACTGCAGTCGGTGTCCAGCCCGCACCGTTTCCTGGGCATCAACCAGGAAGGTGGCGTGTCCATCGTCACCACCAAGGGCAATGCCTACGGTCACGTGGTGCTGCGCGGCGGCAACGGCAAGCCCAACTATGATTCGGTCAGCGTTGCGCTGTGCGAGCAGGCGCTGAACAAGGCCAAGATCAAGCCGAACATCATGGTTGACTGCAGCCACGCCAACTCCAACAAGGACCCGGCCCTGCAACCGCTGGTGATGGAGAACGTCGCCAACCAGATCCTCGAGGGCAACCAGTCGATCATCGGACTGATGGTCGAAAGCCATCTGAACTGGGGTTGCCAGGCGATTCCAAAAGACCTGGCCGACCTGCAATACGGCGTGTCGATTACCGACGCCTGCATCGACTGGTCTGCCACCGAGACCACTCTGCGTAGCATGCATGCCAAGCTCAAGGACGTATTGCCCCAGCGCAAACGCACCTGAACCTGAACTGCGCACACAAAAACGCCGGGCTTTTCCCGGCGTTTTTTATGCGGCTCGCTCAGAGTTTGGCGGCGTGGCGCTGGTGGCGTTCCATGTAGCGCTCCACATAGGAGCACGATGGGATCACGGTGTAGCCGGACTCTTCGGCGAACTTCAGGGCCTCTTCAGTCAACGCTGCCGCGATGCCACGACCACGAAGCGCATTCGGCACGAAGGTGCGATAGATATCCAGGGTCTGCTTCCCGAGATCCATGTAGGTCAGGTAGGCACGATGACCGTCCACATTGGTCTCGAACTGATGACCAGCCTGGTCATGGTGGATGGACAACGCCTCGCTCATCACTACTCCTCGCGGGTCTTTGATTCTGACCCCTACCTTACCGATGTTTTTCCGGCGAAGAAACATCTACGCCATCCCCTGCCGATTTCGACAACGAGAAAACCTCTGGCGCTCACACCTGCACCTGGGAATAGTAGGCACCCAACCTGCATCGCTCAAGGCGCGCTCGTCATCCCCTGCCCTGGGCGGATATAGAATGGGCTTCGATACCTGCGACCGAAAGCCCGAACAACGCCGACAGTTGAACCTTAAGACGAACTGCTGCTCTTAAAGTCACCTCTACATGAGAGAAAGATGCTGCCGACGGTAAAGGCAGGCTGCACGAAAGTGCCAGGCTCGATATATAAAATTTCATCTATGTACCTGGCTCGAAGCATGCGGGCCGGCCCTTCCAGGCTGGATCCAATGTTAAGCGGACTGTAAAACAGCGAACATTTGTTATACGAACCGCCCCCTGACCCGCCAGAACAGATTCCGCGCAAGAATTTTTTCTGCTTCTTGCGCAACGTCAGTTTACTTACTACAAGTAATGGGTAGTATGTACGCCGGCTATTAGCTCACTCTGAGACAGTAGCCATTTAATAGAAAGTCCTTGAAGGGGAACACGATGAACAACGTTCTGAAATTCTCTGCTCTGGCTCTGGCCGCAGTTCTGGCTACCGGTTGCAGCAGCGTCTCCAAAGAAACCGAAGCTCGTCTGACTGCAACTGAAGACGCAGCAGCTCGCTCCCAGGCTCGTGCAGACGAAGCCTACCGTAAAGCTGATGAAGCGCTGGCTGCTGCTCAAAAAGCACAACAGACTGCTGACGAAGCTAACGAGCGCGCTCTGCGCATGCTTGAAAAAGCAAGCCGCAAGTAATAACCCTTCGGGGTTGTTATCAAGCCGATCCATGTTTGGGTCGGCTTTTTTATTGCCCGGATTTTCTGTGTAAGGCTCTGGACGTACACCGGCCCCCATGTGGGAGTGGGCTTGCTCCCGATGGTGGGTATCAGGCACTGCATTGGGTGGCTGATCCAGCGCGATAGAGAGCAAGCCCAATCTCACATGGTTTTTTACTGCTGAAGGTCGATGGGCGCACTCGACGCCACCGGTGCCCCGCCTGGCACACCGATCTCGGTCGGCAGGCCGTCCTCTGCGGCAACCACGTCACGCACCTGATCCCAGTTCACCCGCAACGTATTGGCCAAGTCTTCGCGCTTGAGCAGGGCATTGATCACGGCCGTATGCTTGTCGACCACCGACGGCGTGCCGTCATCGTTGAGCGGCGTATGCGCCTCGAGATAGACCTTGCCGCCGCTGCTGCCGAACTTGTAGGCATCGTTGATGATGCGCACTGACGTGCCCACCGGCACCATGTCTGCCATTTCCAGCACATTGTTGTTGAACATGCGGAAGCAGCCATGGCTGGTGCGCGTGCCAATGCCGAACTTCATGTTGGAGCCGTGGATCAGGTAACCGGGAGTGCCGAGGGTGAACTTGAACGGCCCGAGGGGGTTGTCCGGCCCCGCTGGCACTACGTTGGGCAACGGATCACCATTGGCGGCGTGCTCGGCCTTGATCGACGCGGGCGGCGTCCAGGTCGGATTTGGCGTCTTGGCGATGATACTGGTGTGGGCAATCGGCGAGCCCCAGCCTTCACGTCCAATCCCCAACGGGAAGGTGTAGACCACGTTCTGGCCCTTGGGGAAGTAGTAGAGACGGTACTCCGCCAGGTTGATCACAATACCTTCGCGAGGTCCCGGCGGCAGGATAAAGCGGGTCGGCAGCACGATTTCGGTGCCCGCTCCCGGCAACCACGCATCCACCCCTGGGTTGGCGGCGACCATCTCCGAGTAACCCAGGTCGTAGGTGGTACCGAGATCGGCGAAGGTATCTTCATACTTGGCCTTGATCACCTGGACCTGGCCGACAATGTCTTCGCCTGGCGGCGGCAAGGGCAACTGCAACGCCGCTGCGGAACCGGCCGCGCAGAGGGCAGCAAGAGACAGGCAGCAGGTGACGACGGAGAGGCGCGACAACATCCGGTAAATCCTTCGCAGAACGACGGGGAGGTTTCAGAAGCAGCTTCAAGCCATAAGTTGCAAAGCTTCAGCCGCTAGCTTACAGCTTATAGCTCGCAGCTTGCAGCTGCTTCTATAACTCAAAACGCAGCTCGGGCCAGATCGGCGGCGTGCCGCGCTTCTGCGATTCGAGGATCGCCCGGCACAGGGGGCACAGGCGCTGGTCCTGAAAAACCGTCCGATCCACCGATGACCAGCGCGGTTGCGCAGGCAACAAGGTGCCGCACAGCGTGCGATCGATCGAGCCGCCCAACTCCAATTGACGCGCCACCAGATGCACCCGCACTTCCTGGCAGGCAAACAGGTCCAGCTGCTCGTCCGGCTCGATCAGTTGGTAGTTAAACAGGGACCAGGCAGGACGCGACATCGGGGGCTCCAGATCAGGGGGGCGCCACCTTAGCCGAAAGCCTGCCGGTAGAAAAGCGTCAAAGCAGCGGTTTGAGCGTCGGCCAGACATTTTCCAGTAACTTGCCCTGGGCGGCGACCGCCGGGTGCAGTTGGTCGGCCTGCATCAGCTCGGGATGACCACCCACCCCTTCAAGGAAAAACGGCACCAGCGGGATGTCTTTTTCCTTGGCCAGCGTGCCATAGACTTCGGCAAACGCCGTGGTGTATCGCGGGCCGTAATTGGGCGGCAACTGCATGCCCAGCAGCAGCACCTTGGCACCGCCGGCCCTGGACTGCTCGATCATCGACGCAAGATTTTGTTTCAATTGCGCTGGCGGCTGTCCGCGCAGGCCATCGTTGCCACCAAGCTCGATCACCACCACGTCCGGCTTATGCTCTGCAAGCGCCGCCGGCAGCCGCGCCAGGCCTCCGGCACTGGTGTCTCCGCTGATGGAAGCGTTGACCACTTTATCGTCGAAACCCTCCTGCTTGAGCCGCTGCTCGAGCAGGGCCACCCACCCTTTGCGGGTATCCAGTCCGAAACCGGCACTGATACTATCGCCAACGATCAGGACTGTACCCGCCGCTGCGTTCTGGGCCATGCACATCAAGGCCAGGCCAGCACTCAAAAACCACATTCGCATCGGATTCTCCATGGGCGCAAGCATTCTCACCGCGCGGAACCTCAGCAAAGTGGTTCCCAGCGCGGAAGGTGATCTGACTATCCTGCACGAACTGAGCCTGGAACTGAACAAGGGCGATAGCCTGGCTATCGTCGGCAGCTCCGGTTCCGGTAAATCCACCCTGCTGGGTCTGCTGGCCGGCCTCGACCTGCCCAGCAGTGGCGAAGTCACCCTCGCCGGGCAAGCCCTGAGCACACTCGACGAAGACCAGCGCGCGCGCATCCGCGCCGAGCACGTGGGCTTCGTATTCCAGTCATTCCAATTGCTCGACAGCCTCAATGCTCTGGAAAACGTGATGCTGCCGCTGGAGCTGGACGGCCGCAAGGACGCCCGCGAGCGCGCCAGGCATTTGCTTGAACGCGTCGGCCTGGGCCAGCGACTCACCCACTCGCCGCGCCAGCTGTCGGGCGGCGAGCAGCAACGCGTTGCGATTGCACGGGCATTCGCCGCCGAGCCGGACATACTGTTTGCCGACGAACCCACCGGCAACCTCGACAGCCACACCGGCGAGCGCATCAGCGACCTGCTGTTCGAACTCAATAAAGAGAACGGCACGACCCTGGTGCTGGTCACCCATGACGAACGCCTGGCCCACCGTTGCCGGCGCCTGATCCGCCTTGAAGCCGGCCTGATGGTCGCGCCACTGGAGCCTTGATGGCACGTTTGCCGCTGTTGCGTCTGTTCAGCCTTGCCATGCGTCAACTCCTGCGTGATGCCCGCGCCGGTGAATTGCGCGTGTTGTTCTTCGCCCTGTTGGTGGCCGTGGCTGCGAGTACAGCCATCGGCTACTTCGGCGCACGCCTCAATAGCGCGATGCTGCTGCGTGCCACCGAGTTTCTCGGCGCCGACCTGGTGCTTGAGGGCAGCTCACCCGCACGCGAGGAGCAAATCCGTTCCGGCACCGAACTGGGCCTGGATCACGCGCGCATCGTGGAGTTCTCCAGCGTCATCGCCACCGACAACGGTATCCAGCTCTCCAGCATCAAGGCGGTCAACGAGCAGTATCCGTTGCGCGGCCAACTCAAAAGCGCTGCCGTGCCCTTCGGTGATGAAACCTCCGGGGGCGAGCCGAAGCCTGGTGAAGCCTGGGTGGAGGCGCGGCTGCTGACCGCGCTGGACCTGAAAGTAGGCGACAGCATCGACGTGGGCATGAAAACCCTGCGCCTGAGCCGCATCCTGACCTACGAGCCAGACCGCGCCGGCAATTTCTACAGCCTCACGCCGCGAGTAATGATCAACCTGGCCGATCTGGACGCCACGGGCGTGGTACAGCCCGGTAGCCGCGTGAGCTATCGCGAGCTGTGGCGCGCACCGCAAGGCAGCACCGCGCTGCAAACCTATCGCGACCTGATCAAGCCCGGCCTTGCGGCCAATCAGCGTCTGCAGGATTCGCGCGACGGTAACCAGCAGATCGGCGGCGCGCTGGGTAAGGCCGAGCGCTACCTGAACATGGCCAGCCTGGTCGCCGTGCTGCTGGCGGGCGTGGCGGTAGCGCTGTCGGCCAACCGCTTTGCCAGTCGCCGTTTCGATGCCAGCGCGCTGCTACGCTGTCTCGGGCTGTCACGTCGCGAAGCGATGCTGCTGTTCAGCCTGCAACTGAGCGTGCTGGGCCTGTTGGCCAGCCTGACCGGCGCCTTGCTGGGCTGGTTGGCGCAGTTTGGCCTGTTCTACTTCCTGCACGACCTGCTGCCGGCCGATGTGCCGCCCGGCGGGCTGCTGCCGGCCGTGGCCGGTATCGGCACCGGGCTGGTCGCCCTCGCCGGCTTCGCCCTGCCTCCCCTGGCGGCGCTGGGCCGCGTGCCACCGCTGCGGGTATTGCGGCGCGACCTGCTGCCGATTCCTTCCAGCACCTGGATGGTGTACGGCGCCGCCCTGTTTGCCCTTGGCCTGATCATGTGGCGGCTGAGCCTGGACCTTGTCCTCACCTTCGCCCTGCTCGGCGGCGGTGTCGTCGCTGCGCTGATCCTCGGCGGTCTGCTCCTGCTGTTATTGCAAAGCCTGCGTCGCCTTCTGGCCCGCGCCTCCCTGCCCTGGCGCCTGGGCCTGGGCCAATTGTTGCGCCACCCGCTGGCGGCGGCGGGCCAGTCGCTGGCGTTCGGGTTGATCCTGCTGTCCATGGGCTTGATCGCCCTGTTGCGCGGCGAGCTGCTCGACACCTGGCAAAACCAGTTGCCCAAGGACGCGCCCAATTATTTCGCGTTGAACATTCTGCCCGCCGACAAGGAAGCCTTCAGCGCCCGCCTTATGGAGGTGCAGGCGCAATCGGCGCCCTTGTATCCGGTGGTGCCCGGCCGCTTGATCAGCATCAATGGCGAGGCGGTGCAGGATATTGTCAGCAAGGACTCCAGTGGCGACCGCGCCGTGCAGCGTGACCTCAGCCTGACCTGGGCCGCCGACCTCCCGCCGGGCAATACCCTGACGGCGGGCGCCTGGTGGTCGTCGCAACCCACGGATGACGTGCCGGGGGTATCGGTGGAAGCCAAGGTCGCTGAAAGCCTGAAGCTCAAGCTCGGTGACCATCTGGTATTTACCATCGCAGGGGAAAACCGCGAGGCACGGGTTACCAGTCTGCGCACCATCAACTGGGATAATTTCCAGCCCAACTTCTTCATGATTTTCCAGCCTGGCACTCTGAAGGACCTGCCTGCAACCTACCTGACCAGCTTCTACCTGGCGCCCGGCCATGACCAGCAGGTTGTCGATCTGTCCCGCGCCTTCCCGGCCGTCTCCATCCTACAGGTCGAAGCCCTGCTGGAGCAGCTGCGCAGCATCCTCGCCCAGGTGACCCTGGCCGTCGAATACGTATTGCTGTTTGTGTTGGCGGCGGGAATGGCGGTGCTGTTTTCCGGCTTGCAGGCCACCCTCGATGAGCGGATTCGCCAAGGGGCGTTGTTGCGTGCGCTGGGGGCGGAACGCAAGTTGCTAGTGAAGGCGCGGCGCATCGAGTTCGGTTTGCTGGGGGCGGTCAGTGGAGTGCTGGCGGCGCTGGGCACCGAACTGGTTACCTGGGTGCTGTATCGCTACGCCTTTGACCTGGCCTGGCAACCGCACCCATGGTTGTTGCTGCTGCCGGTGATCGGCGCGGTTCTGATCGGCGGCGCCGGCGTATTCGGCACACGCCGGGCGCTGAATGCCAGCCCATTGACGGTATTACGCGAAGGTTGAAAACTCGATGGCCCGCCGTCCTTACAGACGGCGGGCCATCAATGCCTACTTCATGTATTCGATCGCGGTAATCCACCAGCAGACTTCGCCGCCCGGGGTTTGCACGATGGCCTCGTCATCGACTTGCTTGCGCAACAATGCACGGGCCATGGGTGAGTCGATGGAGATATAGTCCATCCGCTCATAAATCTCGTCATAGCCCACAATACGAAAACGCTTGGTCTCGCCCTGCTCGTTCTCGATCTCGACCCACGCGCCGAAAAATACCCGCCCTTCCTGTTCAGGCATGTACTCGACCACGCGCATGTCTTCCAGGCGTTTGCGTAAATAGCGCACCCGTCGGTCAATCTCACGCAGCAGTTTCTTGTTGTACTGGTAATCCGCGTTCTCGCTGCGATCCCCCAAGGAAGCAGCCCAGGTCACCTTGCGTGTGGTGTCCGGGCGCTTTTCCCGCCAGAGGTAATCCAGCTCTTTCTTCAGCGCTTCGTGGCCTTCTTTGGTAATCAGCTTGGTACTCAAACCCTTGCATCCCCAGGCAATGTCCAATGGTGCCGATATGCCACAGCTTCATGCCCTGGCATCGACCGGCAAGGGCAGATGATAAATGAACCGTGGAAAGCACGTGAGAGAACATCCTGGCTCCGGGCTAGCTGTCCAGGGACCGGTCCAACTCAAGGAGCACATCCTGCAGGTGCTGTCGCATGTCCGACACCTGTGCTGTCGCCTGCGAGAGTCGTCCGGCCTTCTGGTCAACCTGCAGATTTCGCTGGTGCAGTTGTGTTTCGCGCTGCTCCAGATCACGGTTTTTTTCATCATGCGCGGCCTGCGCCTGTTGCAATCGAGCTTCCCACTGCTCAAGCATCTGCTCTCGCTCGACAACGGCGAGCTGCTTCTGCGCCAGCTCCTGAGCGACCTTGGCCAGATTGGTCAGCGTATTGTCCACCTCAACCAGCGTGGCGTGTTCCGACTGCACAGGAGGTTGGCGCGACGCCGACTCATCAGGCTCAAATTGAGCAACCGGTGTGGGCTCAACCTGGGTCGAGACTTGCGCCAGTGCGGGGGTAGCCTGCAAAGGCAGGTTAACGGCAGGCTCGCTCAACGGCTCTGCTGCCTGCCTGGACGGTTTTGCAATTCTGGGAGGCGAGACCATTTGCGACGAGAAGCGAATGGACGGCACGATCAATGAAGCATTTTCTATCGCCGGCAACACTGGCGCAGAAATACCCAGGGTAATGACCTTCATCACCAGAGCCTTCTTGATGATCATCGAGTGATGATCCTCGGGCCTGGCGGGAGGCAGCTTGCAACCTTTCATATCAATGAAATGATACGGGACCGTGCTCTCAACAGACGCGGCCTTGGTTGCAGAGGCCGCTGCCGTCATCAGAATTTGTTTGAACACCTGCATGGCCACTTGTAGGTCGTCAGTGGACTCGACGCCACTCAGGAAGTGACGGTCGGCTTTTTTACGCAACGCTGCAATATAGACTCTGGAATTTCCGGGCTCCACCTCTTCGTCGAGACTGTAGACCAGGAAGTTGGATTGAATCTGCGCCACGGCAAACCCACACAGGAGTGCGCCGTTGACCGGCCCTCCCTGCTCGCCATGTTCAAGAACAAGGGTACGTAACAGCATCATGATAATCAGGCCTCACTGAAAAAGAGCAAACCTTATATAAGTAAACACCAGACAGATATCCGGTCATTGACGAGCCAACAGTCAATTTATTGTTTCAGTTAGCCAGGCAGCCGGACGTAGGACTTATCTTATTGATTCACCCCCACGTTCCCAAGCATCAGGTTTAACCGTACCCTTTTTCAGGCGCTGAACGATGCCAGAACGGCATCACCTATATCAGATTCTGTAAAACTATTCGGTAAGAACATGCTCGAGATAGACGGTATTACAAAGTACTTGGGCAAAAGAAAACTGATTCATAACCTTTCGTTTTGCGCTCAACGCCAGGAATGCATTGGTCTGTTCGGGGAAAGTGGTGCGGGAAAGACGACACTGTTGAACTTGATCGCCGGCTTGTCGACTCCGTCGGGCGGGCGAATCAGCGTTGCAGGTTTCAATGCTCAAACTCATCCGTATCAAGTCCGGGAAGCTGTCGGCTATCAACTTCAGGGTGACCTCAATCATCACCGTATGTCGGTCAAAAGCGTCCTCAACTTCATTGCTGCCGTTCGCGGTTTCAGCGGCGCGGAAAAGCGCGAGCGGATAAATAAAGCCGCCACGCGACTGGAATTATTTCCTGTGATGGACGCCCCACTGGCCGTACTGCCCATGCCATGGAAGCGCAAAGTTGCCATCGCCCAGGCCGTCCTGCATACACCTCACCTGTTGCTGCTGGATGAGCCGACTGAGGGCATGTCACCCGAGCAATTGCTCCAATTCAAAATGCTCATCAAATCCTTGAGCGACGAGATGACCATCATGATTGCCTCTCGCCGCTACGACGAACTGTCCACACTCTGCACGCGCGCACTGGTTATGGCAGACGGCCAACTGGTGGCTGACACACCGCTGCCCGAGTTGCAGCGCAACTCCCGGCACTACCATGCGGTAACCCTGGCTGCGCAAACACCGCTGGACTTACTGGCGCTCGCCGTTTTACCCGGTGTTGCAGGCATCGAAGAAGACCAGCATGCGCCCGGTACGGTAACTGTGCTCGCCCTGCCGGGACAAACCATCTATCCCCATATCAACGCCCTCATTGCCAGCCGCGGCTGGCATATCACCTCGCTGAGCCTGGAGCAGGGTCGCCTGAATGATGTCGTTCACCACCTGAGTCAGGAGGTGCGTCCTTGAAACAGATTCCGGTTATTTTCATGCATCAGCTCACCCGGTATGGGTGCTCGCCCAGCACTTACCTGAGTGCTGCGGTTTTTCTGGTGCTGTGCGCGACACTGGGGTTGCACGTGGGCCAGTGGCTTGAGCGGGACAGCAGCGACTTGCAGGTCTTTTTCCAGCTGCATCCCTGGCTGTACCTGATACTGACTCCAGCGCTATCGATCCAGCTATGGTCGGACGAACACGATGCAGGCTTTCACACGCTGCTAAAAACCCTGCCCATTACTCCATTCGAGTGTGTGTTCGGCAAATTCCTGGCCGCCTGGTTCGTGTGCGGCATTGTCCTGATGCTGATGTTTCCCATCGTGCTCATCGCCAATCACCTGGGCGCGGCGGACAACAGCGTTATCCGCTCACAATTTCTGTCGAGCTGGTTGCTGGCAGGGAGTTATTTATCCGCAGCCTGTTTCATATGTACGCTGGTCCGCCAACAGGTGGTTATTTTCCTGTTAACCCTAGGATTACTACTTTCCGTCAGCGGCATTTATTCGGTAATTGAGGCGCTTGAACATCAAATGCCGATCTGGGTCATTGACAGTTTAATCTCGCTTGATCCGCTCTCACGCTTCGACACTATTGATAATGGAAAACTGACACTGAGTGACAGTTTATTCTTTATTAGCATGATCCTTGCCTTTGTATCGGCATCTACGGTCACGCTCACTTATAAAAGCCGTTGAGAAGCGAAGTAACGTATGCGATCCGCTCTTCGTACAGGTATGACACTTATCGTCATATCATTGCTGTTTCTGGCCTTTAACCTGGTGTGGGTCAAATACATCCCCGATATCCGCTGGGACGCCTCTCAACAAAAAATCCACACCTTATCGCTACCCGCTAGGCAGTTGCTCGCCACACTGGAAAGCCCGATCGACCTGTATTATTTCAACTCAAGAAATGACCCGAGAAGAAGCCAGGTATTGAACCGTTATGGCGAACGTGTGAAAGACCTGCTCAAGCAGTACGAAAAGGCGGCGAAAGGCATGCTCAATCTGCACATCATTGACCCGCCTCCTTATTCGGAAGACGCTTACAAAGCCGCGTTGTACGGCCTTGACGGCCAACAGGGTTTTCTCGGACTCATCGCCGCCCGCGAGGGCATCGGCACTCAGCGTATCAATACATTCAGCCCTGAGCACGAGGCATTGCTTGAATATGAGATCGGCCACTTGATCCACACATTGTCGCGCTCCGAACCGCCGACCGTTGGCGTGCTGTCAGGGTTGAAACTTCAAACCATTGCCGGACAGTTGCTTGAGCAGATGCACAAGCATTTCAAGCTGATGGAGTTGTCGCCAACTACCGACCAGATTCCGTCCTCCATTGAGACACTGATGGTGGCGCACCCCCGTTTGCTGCCCGAGGGCGCGCTCTATGCGATTGAACAATTTGTTCTGCGGGGCGGCAAGCTGATGATTTTTCTCGATCCGTTAAGCGAGGCTGCATCGGCCCCAGCACCGGCGGACTCCGCGCTAGATGAAATGCTTACTGCCTGGGGCATTCAGATGCCCAGCGACCAGTTACTGATCGATAACGTCTATGCCTCGTCCACCTTAACAAACACGGTACAACAGGCCGCCCGCTTGAACGTGCTCCGCCAGGGCATGAACCCCCGTGACACAAGCAGCTGGAATCTAAGCTCAGTAACCGTGTCGAGCAGCGGCGCACTGTCCCTTATCCGCAAAAGCCATGCGACGTTGACACCGCTGCTGCAGAGTTCAGAGCGCTCAATATTGCTGGATACCCGGCGCTTTGATTCCGCGCTTGCGCTGGAACCACTCGATGAAGCGAATGCGCCCATGCAGTCCCAAGTGATCGCTGCCCGCATCGAAGGGCCCGCCTACTCGGTATTTCCCAGCGGCATCAAGGGTCAGCCCGCCGGCCTGCAAGATGCAGCGCGGATCCAGATCGCGGTGGTCGCGGACACCGATCTGCTCACAGACACCGTCGTCAGTGCAACGCCCAACAGTAACGTGCAGTTTGTCTTGAATACGCTGGACAGCCTGGCTGCACCCACTGCACTTGCGAACATTCGTTCGCGCGCAAGGAAGAGCCCGACGCCCCCTCTGCTGACGCAAATGCGCGAGGCCGCCGCACAAATCTATTTACAGAAAGCCGGCGAACTTGAACGAAGGTTTGCGCGCACGGATCAGGCGTGGCGACAACAAAATCCGCGTACTGCCGGCGTGATTACCCAAGCGGTGGATACCACTGTCCAACTGCAGGCACTCAATAAAGAACGCCTGCGCCTACCCTTTGAAATGCACACATTGAAGGTCGAGGCCTACGCGCAGGTCGTGCGATTGGAGCGAGAGCTGGTATTACTTATGGTCCTGGCGGTGCCGCTACCGCTATGCCTGATTGCCTGGGCACTTTCGCTGCACCAGCGTCGACGCCGTTCAGCCCACGCAGCGGCCGCTTACTGATCAGTCAGCGACGCGCAATCAATCCTTGCCTGGCAATACGTGTCAACTGGCGAATCACTTCAGGAGCGTCATCCGCACTAGGTGCTTGAATAACCGCCAGGTCAAAGCTGTTGTTCGCAAACCGCGAGAGGGGATCGCCATCTTCCACAAACTGGATGAGAAACGCCGAAGGCCGTCCCGTACGGCGCGGCCAGCCGTCCAGGTAACGAAGGAGCGTTGGCTGATGCTTGCCGCCGAGGAGAATTTTCGGATTGCGCTGGGTCAGGTCCGCAGTAATCGGAGCCAGGCGTATAAGGGGGCGTGGTGCATTCATCGTGTCGTGTCTCTGCCTCAAAAGTCTGCGGGCAGGTGAGAGGCAACACCGAACCAGCGCTTTAGCGGTATTTCGAACCCTGGCTGCTGCTGAGTGCAAGGTTCTGTCGGACTGCATTCAGTCCAGTGGCGCCCCGCAATTAGCTGTTTAAATCGGCGCATGAGCAGCATCCTAGAGAAGCCGATGGGGCAGTGTCAAGAATCCCGAGCAACCAAAAGGCCCGCACATGGCGGGCCTTTTGAAAGGGCTAAAGCAGGCCTCAGCGGGTGATGGCGCGGTCAGCGGACAGCTTGCCCGCCCCTTCCAACAACACCGCGAGCGCGCCGCCAAGCAAGGCCAGGGCAAACTCATAACCGTTGTTGGCCATAAACAGGCCGTTATGGATGTGCACCGAGAAAATCGCCACCAGCGTCAGAACGCTCAGGCCCAATGCTGCAGGGCGTGCCAGTAGACCGATGATCAACGCCAGGCCGCCAAAGAACTCGGTGCCACCCGACAGGAGGGCCATCAGCGTGCCAGGTGCCAGGCCGACGCTCTCCATGAACTGCGCCGTACCCGCCAGGCCACCGCCGCCAAACCAACCGAAGAGTTTCTGCGAGCCATGCGCCGCAAAAACGATGCCGACAAAGACGCGCAGAATCGTCAGGCCGTAGCCGGCGCGGGTAGACAGAACGCGTGTGATCAGTGGGCTCATGGGAGGAATCCTTTTATGGGTAGGGGGTTGGCCGCTATATTAATCAGTTTAAATAATGTTAAAAGTCGAAAAAACCCACTCTAAGCATCTATAAAATCGATTATTTGCGTGAGGCGACTTTCGCCGCGCGCGGCTCCAGTGACTCCCGTTCTCGATCAAACGCCAGGTAATATTTGTTGACGCTATTCACATAGCTGACGCCGCCCATCCCCACCTGCTCCATGGCAATGCGTTCTACCTGAAAAAAACACTGATTAGGATTCAGCCCACGGCGTTTCGCCTCGGTGCGCATGCCCTGCACACGCTCCGGCCCCATGTTGTAGGCCGCCAGCACAAAGGCCATGCGCTCACGCTCGTTGAGCTTGGGGCTGGAGAAGAACTTGCGGCGGATCATCGCCAGGTAACGCGCGCCCGCCTGCACATTGCTATCCAGGCTCTCGATATTATTCACGCCCACCCGCTGCGCCGCCGATGGCGTGATCTGCATAAGGCCGGTAGGGCCGCCGCTGCTGCGCGCGCCGGGGTCCAGCGCTGATTCCTTGAACGCCAGCGCGGCAAGGTTCAACCAATCCATGCCTTGTTCCTGCGCATGCTTTTGCAGGATCGGACGCAGTTTCTCCAGGCGCTGGCGGTCGGCACGCGCCAATGGATTACGCACCTGGTAGAGACGACGATAGATGCGCTGGAACGCCACGTCCTGATCGGCCGGGGTTCGGTAGGTCTTGAGAAAGCGGTCAATACTGGCGCGCAGCATGGAGGCATCCTGACGGACGAACCAGTACTCGTCGCCGGGTTCACTGATGACCACCTGTTTATCGAAACGCAACCGGGGCAGGATTTTCGACCAGCGTTCGGCAATCGGTTTTTCCACGATGGTCAGGTGGAAGATCCCGGCCTGAACCATTTCCAGTACATCTTCCACGGCCAGGCTCGGATCGACCCATTCCACCTTGATCGGCGCCTGCTTGTGCAGAGCCAGTTTCTGGTTGACCTGGCTGATCGCGTCCGCCGCCGCGCTGCCGGTGGTGAGCGTCAAGGTGCGGCCGGACAACTGCTCAAGCCGGGTAAAGCGTCGTTCACCCTTGACCCCGACCAGCCACAACGGCACATCGCTGGCAATCGGGTCGCTGGTACTGATCTTGTGCGCGGCCTTCACGTCCAGCAGTTCGCCGGGCGCTACCAGATCGCCTTCACCACGGGCCAGCGCGCCGAGCAGTTGGTCCTTGGCCTTGGGAATGATCTTGAGGTTGATTTCCTGGCCATCACGGGCGTGGCCATTGAGGTATTGCTCGAAGGCGCGCAGGCGATGATATTCAACGCCAATGGCCTGCCCCTGCACCTCGCCGGAGCTGTTACGACTCTGGTTGACCAGCACGCGCAGGGTGCGACTGGAACGAATTTGCGCGAGGTCTCGCACCTTGCCGGGCTTGATCACTTCCACCGGCCCATCCAGACGCGCGACGGCCGCCAATGGCATCAGCAACGTCAAGCACATCACAAGCATTGCCGAGGGTCGGATCATCCGCTCTCCGGAAAGAATACTGGCCAGCTCCGGTATGAAAGCGCGGTGCTGGAGGTCAGAAACAGAGCGCTTTATGCGCAGGCTTTGCACGCAATGGCGACAGGATGAGAGGCGGCGCGCCCATCACAATGTCGCGAGTGACGTTCAAAGACAGCTATAACCTGTTGTAGTTCTTAGATTTTCTTATAAATCTACAGCTCTGATATGCTTTCCGGCCAAAGGCGGAGATAGCACCATGCAACTCATTGATATCGGCGTCAACCTGACCAACCCAAGTTTCGACGGGAAGCACCAGGCCGTTCTTGAGCGCGCCTATGCTTCCGGCGTGCAGCAACTGGTGCTGACAGGCACCAGCGTCGAGGGCAGCGAACAGGCGCTGGAGCTGTGCGAGACACTCGACGAAAGCGGGCAACACCTGTTCAGCACCGCAGGCCTTCATCCCCACTCCGCCAACGACTGGAACAGCGACAGCGCCCAGCGTTTGCGCGGGTTGCTCGGCCAACCGCGCGTGCGTGCCGTGGGTGAATGCGGGCTGGACTTCAACCGGGACTTCTCCCCTCGCCCGCAGCAGGAAAAAGTCTTCGAGGAACACCTGGCACTGGCTGTGGAGCTGAAACTGCCAGTGTTTTTGCACGAGCGTGACGCCAACACACGCCTGCTGGAGATCCTTAAGGATTACCGCGACCACCTCACCGCTGCCGTGGTGCATTGCTTTACCGGCGAACAGGCGGCGCTGTTCAGCTACCTCGACCTCGACTTGCACATTGGCATCACCGGCTGGATCTGCGACGAACGCCGTGGGACGCACCTGCATCCGCTGGTCAGGGAAATCCCCCGTGGCCGTCTGATGCTGGAAAGCGACGCGCCCTACCTGCTGCCGCGCACGCTGCGGCCCAAGCCGAAAAACGGGCGCAATGAACCGGCTTATCTGCCGGAGGTGCTGCGCGAAGTCGCCCTGCACCGTAACGAAAGCGCTGAAGACCTGGCCCGACACAGCACCGCCTGCGCCCGCGCCTTTTTCGGATTAGCCGTCGTGGCGTGATACGGCGCATTGACCCATATCAACAAAGGCGTTGCTGAGTAGCGGCACAATAATGGCACCTTGCCAATGCTGTTTCCGCTATCAGAGAAAACCTTCCATGGGTGCCTGGCTTAGCAACATCTCGCTGAAATACAAATTCTGGGCGGTCAACGCGGTCGCCTTCATCACCACCCTGCTGCTGGTGCTGTACGCCGTGCAGTTGGAGCAACAGGCGCGCAGCCAGGCGTCCCAGGCTTCGGCGCAGGCGCAAGGTCGCTTGCTCAGCGCCTGGCCTGCCGATAAGCCGCTGCCTTCCGGCGAGTCATGGCTGACGTTTACCGACGATCAAATCCCACAGGATCTGTCAGCCTTGAAAGGCGCCAGCGGCTGGGTCGAACTGAAACATGAGCCGCTGTTCGGCGAAAACCCGCTGACCGGCGCTGAAGTGATCAACCGCGTCGATGGCCAACACATAGCCATTCTGGCCCATGCACCCAGCCTGAGCCAGGTGCTGAGCGAACGCTTCACCCGCTACGCCGCGGCGGTGGCGATTCTGATGCTGGCGATGCTGGGCGCCTCGCAACTGTTGATCCGCTTCCTGCTCAGCCAGCTCAACACCCTCAAGGACATCATGTTGCACGTGGAGAAAACCGGCGACCTGTCGGCGCGCGTGCCGCTGGCATGCAAGGACGAAGTCGGGCAGATGGCCAGTGCCTTTAACGCCATGCAGGCTGGCTATCAACGGGTGGTGAATACCGTCGCGAACACCGCCCGGCAACTGGACGAAGGCGCTGCACGACTGGCCAGCAGCATGAATGAAGTGCAGCACGGCATGCTCGGTCAGCAGAGCGAAACCGACCAGGCCGCCACCGCGATCAATGAAATGACGGCCACCGTTCACCATATTGCCCAGCACGCCGGCGCCACACGCGACCTGTCGCAGGCCGCCGACACCCTCGCCGGCAGCGGCCAGGCCGTGGTCACCCGTGTGCAGCATTCGATTGCCGGGCTGTCCACCGGCGTGCAGCAAACCGCCGAAATGATCCAGAAACTTGCCGAAGACAGTCACAAGATCAACAGCGTGGTCGGGGTCATTCACAGCATCGCCGAACAAACCAACCTGCTGGCGCTGAATGCCGCCATCGAAGCCGCCCGCGCCGGAGAAATGGGCCGTGGCTTTGCCGTGGTCGCCGACGAAGTACGCAACTTGGCCAAACGCGTGCAAAGCTCCACCGACGAAATCACCGGCATGGTGTCAGCCCTGCAAGCCGGCACCCGTGACGCGGTGGACTTCATGCAGGAAAGCTCGTTCAAGGCCGACGACTGCGTACAGCAAGCCCAGGAAGCTGGCGCCGCACTGGCCGACATCACCCGCGCCGTGGCGCAGATGCGCGAGAGCAACACGCAGATCGCCGTCGCCGCCGAGCAGCAAAGCCACGTCGCCGAAGAAATGAACCGCGCGGTGGTGAGCATTCGCGATGTGACCGAAAACACCGTGCGGCAGACGGTGGGTTCGGCCACGACCAGCAGTGAGCTGGCGACGCTCGCAGGTGAGCTGAGCAAGGCGATTGGGCAATTGAAGCTGTAAGGCTATTCAACCCGTAATCCGGTTCCTACAACCGGACCTCAGTTACCTTGAAGCTTTGGCGAAATTTCCTAGCTATCCCCACGAATAACGCCGACTTCTTTTATCTCCCAACCTCTGCAAAGTCCTTCGCCTGATCACACAGTGCGAGGGACTGCAGATGGATTTGCTGGCTAAAGCCCCCGGTTACGGGGCTGTTTCATGATTCCGGTCATTGCCAAGCTGGTGCTGACGCCAATGGACGCCACGGCACCAGACGTCGAAAGCGTTTTTCGTGACTTTCGCGATTGCCTGAACACCTTCGACACCTGGGCCGAGCGTTTTTGGAGCGGCTCGGCGCTGGAGCTTGAACAAGTCTTCAACGTCGGCGAAGACGTCACGCTGAGTGCGCCGGTGTCTTCGCGCACGCCAAGCGCTGTTGTCGCGACCTGCCCGGCCCAGGGTTC
>NZ_JYLI01000011.1 GCF_001439785.1 Pseudomonas poae
TGGCCGGGCCGAGGGATACATCCGGCGGGCAGATCACAAAGCCCTTGGCGCCGTTGGCGGCGAGGCTGTCGATGGCCGACAGGGTTTTCTCGCCATCGGGCACGGCGATCTTGATCACGGTGAAGCCGTGTTCCTTGCCGGCTTTTTCGGCGAAGGCCCATTCGGTCTGGAACCAGGGTTCTTCGGCCTGTTTGACCAGGAAGCCGATTTTTACTTCTTCAGCGGCCAGCAGCAGGCCGCTCAGGCTCATGGCCGACACCGCGACAGCGGCGCAGCAGAGGGAACGCAAACCACGACGACGATTCATAGGGTGACTCCTTGTTGTTGTTTTTGAATGTTCGTTTTAAAGGTTTATCCGGCAAAGCGGTGACAGGGTTTGCCTGGCACGTCGACCTCCATGGCCAGCACCGCGCCATCCAGCGGATGGCCCAAGGGGCTGGCGGCACTGGTGATGTAAAGCGTGGTGAGATCCGGCCCGCCGAACACGCAACTGGTGGGGCGGCTGACGGGCAGCTCGACGATACGATCGACCTCCCCGGCAGGCGTCAGACGCAGCAGGCAACTGCCGTCCCAACGGGCGTTCCAGATATACCCCTCGGCGTCCATGGCCGAGCCGTCAGGCCCGCCCCGCGCGTGCGGGCCGAACCACAGCTGCGCCGGATCAAGCTGACCGTCCGCCTGGATACCGTGCTGATACAGCGTGGCGTCCAGGCTGTCGCCAAAATGCACCTGACGACCGTCGTCGCTCCACAGCAAGGTGTTGGGAATGCCCAGCCCGCTCAGCAACGGCGTGACCGTCGCATCGGCGTCGATGCGAAACAGCCCGCCGGACCGTCGGGTGATGGGCAGGTCTTCACCTTGCTCGCCGATGTTGTTCTGCATGGTGCCCAGCCACAGCCGGCCCTGGGCATCGCAGCGCGCTTCATTGCCACGGTTGCCCGCCTGCGGGTCGGCCACGCACAGCAGGGTCAGCGCTTCGGTGACCAGGTCAAGGCGATACACGCCACTGCTCAAGGTCACCAGCGCGTCACCGCTTGCGCACGGGATAAACGCCGAAACGTGCTCGGGCAATTGCCACACTTGCAGTTGCCCGCCCATCAGGCGCAGCGCCTGTTTGCCGGCGATATTCACCCAGTACAGCGCCTGGGTGGGCGCATCCCAGAACGGCCCCTCGCCCAACTGCGCGCGGTGCGGGGTTACGGCGATTAACGACATGACGCCTCCTGATCCGGGTTGTTTACAGCGCCTCGCGCGACGGCGTGCCGTCCACCAGCCGCTGGATACGCAGCGGGTTGGCATTCTTCAGCGCGTCGGGCAGCAGGCTGTCGGGGTAGTTCTGGAAACACACCGGGCGCAGGAAGCGGTCGATCGCCAGGGTGCCCACCGAGGTGCCACGGGCATCGGACGTCGCCGGGTACGGGCCGCCGTGCACCATCGAGTCGCAGACTTCCACGCCGGTCGGGTAGCCATTGAGCAGGATGCGCCCGACTTTCTGCTCCAGCAGTGGCGTGAGTTCGGCGAACTGTTGCAGGTCGGCCGGCTCGCCGATCACCGTCGCGGTGAGTTGACCGTGCAGGCCGTGCAGGGCAGCGCTGAGTTGCGCCTGGTCAGCGACCTCGACGAATACGGTAGTCGGGCCGAACACTTCTTCCTGCAGCACTTCATCGCCATCGATCAGCAGGCTCGCGTCGGCCTTGAACAGTTGCGGCTGTGCCTGGTTACCGGACTGAGCAGTGCCCGCCAAGTGGTGGATGCCAGGATGCGCCAGGAGCTTTTCCAGGCCTTTGCCATAGCTGCCCAGGGTGCCGGCATTGAGCATGGTTTGCGCCGGTTGTTCGCCGATCAATTGCGCCACCTGCTGGGTGAACGCGGTAAAGGCCGGCGACGCAATGCCGATCACCAGGCCCGGGTTGGTGCAGAACTGGCCGCACCCCTGCACCACCGAGGCAGTGAGGTCGCGGGCAACGGTGTCAGCGCGGGCCGCGAGTGCCTGGGGCAGCACGATCACCGGGTTGATGCTCGACATCTCGGCAAACACCGGGATCGGTTGCGGGCGCGCCGCCGCCATGTCGCACAGTGCGCGGCCGCCCTTGAGCGAGCCGGTAAAGCCCACAGCCTGGATCGCCGGGTGCTTGACCAACGCTTCGCCGACACCGCCGCCGAAGATCATATTGAACACACCGGCCGGCATCTCGGTGGCCTCGGCCGCACGGATGATCGCATTGGCGACCTGCTCGGCCGTGGCCATGTGGCCGCTGTGGGCCTTGAATACTACCGGGCAACCGGCGGCCAGCGCCGCGGCGGTGTCGCCGCCGGCGGTGGAGAATGCCAGCGGAAAGTTGCTCGCCCCGAACACCGCGACCGGGCCAAGGCCGATGCGGTATTGGCGCAGGTCCGGGCGCGGCATGGGCTGACGGTCCGGCAGTGCCTTGTCGATTCGCGCACCATAGAAGTCGCCCCGGCGCAGCACCGTGGCGAACAGGCGCATCTGGCCGCTGGTACGCCCGCGCTCACCCTTGATACGCGCGGCCGGCAGTGCGGTTTCGCGGCTTACCAGCTCGATGAAGTTGTCGCTCAGCCCATCCAGCTCATCGGCGATCGCATCGAGGAACTGCGCGCGGCGTGCGGCGCTCAAGGCACGGTAAGCCGGGTAAGCCTGGGCGGCGGCTTGGGCGGCGGCGTCGACCTCCTCGGGGGTGGCCTGGTAGAAATCCTGGGGCAAGGCCTCGCCGGTGGTCGCGTCGACGCTGTGCAGCTTGACGCTGCCGTTGGCGCTGCGCTGGCCGCCGATGTAGTTGTGGCCGAGGTACTGGGTCATGGTGAGGTCTCCTTTAAAGGGTGATGACGTTGCCGGGTTCGAAGGCCGCAGCGCTGCTGCCGACACGGTTGACCAGCGGCGCGCCGAATTCGGCCTGGCTGATCTCGAACACATCGCCGGCCTGGGTACGTATACCGTCGGCGAATGACAGCGTGGCGGTGCCGAAGAAATGAATGTGCACGTCGCCGGGCTTGAGGAACTGGCGATACTTGAAGTGGTGGTATTCAAGATTTTCCAGGCTGTGGCACATATTGGCCTCGCCGCTGAGGAATTCGTTCCGCCAGATTTCTTCACCGTTGCGCAGAATGCGGCTGGTGCCGGCCAGATGCTGGGGCAGTTCGCCCACGCGCAACTCCGGGCCGTAGCTGCAACTGCGCAGTTTGGAATGGGCCAGGTAAAGGTAGTTCTTGCGCTCCATGATGTGGTCGGAGAACTCGTTACCCACCGCAAACCCGAGGCGATATGGCTTGCTGTCGGGACCGATGACATACAGGCCACCGATCTCCGGTTCTTCACCGGCGTCTTCGGCAAACGGCGGCACCGGGAAGGCTTCGCCCGGGCGCACCACGGTGCTGCCGTCGCCCTTGTAGAACCACTCCGGTTGCACGCCCGCCTGACCGGCTGCGGGTTTGCCGCCCTCCACGCCCCATTTGAAAATGCGCATGGTGTCGGTCATCGCACCTTCGTCGCCGGCCTGCTGGTGCATCTTGTCGCGCGCCGAGGCACTGCCCAGGTGGGTCAGGCCGGTGCCGCTGATCAGCATATGCGCCGGGTCCGGGTGGTCCAGCGGCGGCAGGACCTTCAGGTCGGCGAGCAGTGCCGGGTAGTCGTGGCTGTCGCCCAGGCCCAGGCGCTCGACCTGCTGCGCCAGGCCCACGCCTGCGTCGATGGCCGCCAGGGCCAAGTCGCGCACGCTGTGGGCGCCCTGCACTTCACGCAAGGTGTCGCCGTCGACAACGCCGACACGACGCTCACCGTTGTGCAATTCGAACTGGACTAAACGCATGTGAATTCTCCTGAGTTAAGTACGTGTGGCGCCACGGGCGCTGGCGGCGAACTGGTCGACAGGCAGTACATGTCGGCGTTCGAGCAGACGATAGACCACCAGAGTCAGCACCAGCCCGAACAGCATCACCGCAGACAAAAAGTACAGGCCCGACGCCAGATTACCGGTGTATTCCTTCAGCGCGCCGATCACGAACGGGCCGATGTAGCCACCGAGGTTGCCCACCGAGTTGATCAGCGCAATGCCCGCCGCCGCACTGGCGCCGGCAAAGAACCGCCCGGGCAAGGTCCAGAACACCGCCGTGCAGGAAAACATCGCGAACGCCGCCAGGCACAGCGCGGCCATCTGCAACACGGGCGCACTCAGCCAGGCGCTGAAGAACAGGCCGATGGCGCCCAACACGTAGAGCACGGCGAGGTGACCGTAGCGATCATTGAGTCGGTCGGAGCTGCGCGGTATGAGCAGCAGGCCGATGATGCCGAATAGATAGGGCACGGCGGAGATAAAGCCGGTGGTGAGGTCGCTGCCGCCGAACTGCTTGATCAGGGTCGGCAGCCACAGGCCCAGGCCGTAGATGCTCAGGGTCACAGGCAGGTAGAACAGCGCCAGCAGCAGCACGCGCGCGTCCTTGAGGGCATGCAACGGGTTGCCGTGACGGGTCTGGCCGTAGGCTTGCAGGTCTTTGGCCAGCTCGCCGCTGAGCCAGGCTTTTTCGTCCTCGCTCATCCACTTGACCTGATGCGGGCCGTCCGGCAGGTAGCGCAGCACCGGCCAGGTGAGCAGGAGCGCCGGGGTGCCGATCACGATGAACAGCCATTGCCAGCCGTGCAGGCCGAGGATGCCGTCCATGCCGAGCAGACCGCCGGACACGGGGCCGGTGATCATCATCGCAATCGGCTGGGACAGGATGAACAGCCCGAGGATCTTGCCGCGATGGCGCACCGGGAACCACTGGGTGATGTAGTAAAGCACTCCGGGAAAGAACCCCGCCTCCGCCGCGCCGAGCAGAAAGCGCATCACGTAGAAGCTGTGCGGGCCTTGCACGAAGGCCATGCCGATGGTGATGGCACCCCAGGTAATCATGATGCGCGCGAACCAGCGCCGCGCGCCGAAGCGGTCGAGCATCAGGTTGCTGGGAATCTCGAACAGGAAGTAGCCAATGAAGAACAGCCCCGCGCCCAGGCCGTAGGCCGCGTCGCCGATGCCCACGTCGGCGCCCATGTGCAGCTTGGCAAAACCCACGGCGGAACGGTCCACGTAAGCGATCAGGTACAGCAGGATCAGAAAGGGAATCAGTTTCAGCGTGATGCGCCGAATAAGCCGCAGTTCCTGGCTCATGGGGGTCGATCTCCGTTTGTTGTTCTTATAGAAGCTCGGGGACGCCTCTGGCGAAAAAACGCCAGGGTCATACCTCAATTGAAGCTGACTATATAGTAGGACTATTTACAAAACAACACTTCCAAAGCTGTGAATTTGCGCTTATGTTTAGCCGCAGATAGAACATATAGTCATACAATAAGAGAATCGATCATGCCTGACAAAAAGCCCGGCCTACGCTCCGCCCAGTGGTTTGGTACCGCCGACAAGAACGGCTTCATGTACCGCAGCTGGATGAAGAATCAGGGCATCGCCGACCATCAGTTCCATGGCAAGCCGATCATCGGTATCTGCAATACCTGGTCGGAGCTGACCCCGTGCAACGCGCATTTCCGCCAGATTGCCGAGCACGTCAAGCGCGGCGTGATCGAGGCCGGCGGCTTCCCGGTGGAGTTCCCGGTGTTCTCCAACGGCGAATCCAACCTGCGCCCCACCGCCATGCTGACCCGCAACCTGGCGAGCATGGACGTGGAAGAAGCCATTCGCGGCAACCCGATTGACGGCGTGGTGCTGCTGACCGGCTGCGACAAGACCACCCCGGCGCTGCTGATGGGCGCCGCCAGTTGTGACGTGCCGGCCATCGTGGTTACCGGCGGGCCGATGCTCAACGGCAAGCACAAGGGTCAGGACATCGGTTCGGGCACCGTGGTGTGGCAGCTCAGTGAACAGGTCAAGGCCGGCACCATTACCCTGGATGATTTCCTCGCGGCCGAAGCCGGCATGTCGCGTTCGGCAGGCACCTGCAACACCATGGGCACCGCTTCGACCATGGCCTGCATGGCCGAGGCGCTGGGCACGTCGCTGCCGCACAACGCGGCGATCCCGGCGGTGGATGCGCGACGTTATGTACTGGCGCACATGTCCGGCATGCGCGCGGTGGAGATGGTGCGCGAAGACTTGCGGCTGTCGAAGATCCTCACCAAAGAGGCGTTCGAGAACGCGATCCGCGTGAACGCGGCCATCGGCGGTTCGACCAACGCGGTGATCCACTTGAAGGCCATTGCCGGGCGCATCGGTGTCGAACTCGACCTGGACGACTGGACCCGCATCGGCCGGGGCATGCCGACCATTGTCGACCTGCAGCCCTCGGGCCGCTTCCTGATGGAAGAGTTCTATTACGCCGGCGGCCTGCCGGCGGTGCTGCGCCGCCTGGGTGAAGCCAATCTGATCCCGCACCCGAACGCGCTGACCGTCAACGGCAAGTCCCTGGGCGAGAACACCAAGGACTCGCCGATCTACGGCCAGGACGAGGTGATCCGCACCCTCGGCAACCCAATCCGCGCCGACGGCGGCATTTGCGTGCTGCGCGGCAACCTGGCGCCGCTGGGTGCGGTGCTCAAGCCCTCGGCGGCGAGTGCCGAGCTGATGCAACATCGCGGCCGCGCGGTGGTGTTCGAGAACTTCGACATGTACAAGGCGCGCATCAACGACCCGGAACTGGACGTGGATGCCAACTCGATCCTGGTGATGAAGAACTGCGGGCCCAAGGGTTATCCGGGCATGGCCGAGGTGGGCAACATGGGCTTGCCGGCCAAGCTGCTGGCCCAGGGTGTGACGGACATGGTGCGTATTTCCGATGCACGCATGAGCGGCACCGCGTACGGCACGGTGGTGTTGCACGTGGCTCCTGAAGCCGCTGCGGGCGGGCCGCTGGCCACGGTGCAGGAAGGTGACTGGATCGAACTGGACTGCGCCAATGGCCGCCTGCACCTGGACATCTCCGACGCCGAACTGGCGGCGCGCATGGCCGACCTCAAGCCTGCGCAGAACCTGATCGTCGGCGGCTATCGCCAGCTGTACATCGACCATGTGCTGCAGGCGGACCAGGGCTGCGACTTCGACTTTCTGGTGGGTTGCCGCGGTGCGGAAGTCCCACGGCACTCCCATTAATCGGGATGTTATGATGCGCCGAATCTAAGCCAGAGCCTGCCTGTCGTTATGGATCACCAGCCGCCCAAGCCGCGCAAAAGCATGCATGCCCAGATCGTTCAGGACTTGGGCATGCACATCGTCTCCGGTCGCTTCAAGCCCGAAGAGCGGCTGCCCATGGAAGCCACGCTGTGCGAGGAATACAGGGTCAGCCGCTCGGTCCTGCGCGAGGCCACCCGGGTGCTGAGTGCCAAGGGCCTGGTGTATTCCAAACCACGGGTGGGCGCGGTGGTGCGACCCCGGCTGAAGTGGCACCTGCTCGACCCGGACGTGTTGTCCTGGTTGATGCAGTCCACGCCCCACAGTGAGTTTTTCAACACGCTGGCCGGCGTGCGGCGCATCCTCGAACCGGAAATCGCCGCGATGGCCGCGACCACTGCCACCGACGAAGACATCGCCGGCATCGAGCAGGCCTACCAGGGCATGGAAACCGCGAAAACCCACGACGAACTGCTGCAGGCCGACCTGGATTTCCACCGCGCCATCGCCGACGCCACGCGTAACGACCTGCTTGCCTACATGTGCAACATGCTGTCGCTGCCGTTGCGCGAATCGATCAACATCACCAACCGCCGCCCGGATATCCAGGGCCTGAGCCTGCCCCGGCACAAGGCAATCCTCACCGCGATCCAGAACCGCGACGCCCTCGGCGCGCGGCACGCCTCGCTGGTGCAACTGGATGACACCCGCGTGGCGCTGGATACGGTGATGAACGTGTTGACGCCGCTTTAGACTGGCTCCCGGCCCTGTGGGAACAGGGTTTTCGTGGCGAGCAGGCTTGTCCTGCGTTGGGCTGAGCAGCAGCCCCAAAACCAGGCGCTGAGCCGTATCAGGTACACCGCGTTTTCCTTGATTGGGGGCGCTTCGCACCCCAACGCGGGGCAAGCCCGCTCGCCACAGCAAGCCTACTTGCCACAATAAGCCCGCGCGTCATGGAGATAAGGGTCAGAGGGTGTAGGAGATTCCCACCTGCACGGTGCGTGGCTCACCCGGATACGCATAGAAGTTCAGGAACGAACCCTCTTCGTACTCACGGTTGAACAGGTTCTTCACGTCCAGGTTCAGCCTGACCTTGTCATTGACCTTGTAGTAACCGAGCAGGTCAACCACGGTGTAGGACCCCATGGTGAACGTCGAGTTGCTGGTCTGCCCGGCACGTTCGGCGACGTACTTTCCGCCTGCGCCAAGACCCAGCCCCTTGAGCGTGCCGTCCTGGAACTCATACACGTTGAGCAGGCTGAAGCTGTTGCGCGGAATGTTGGCCAGGCGCGTGCCGGTGCGCACCGTGGTGTCCTTGGTAACGGCGGCATCCACGTAGGCATAGCCGCCGATCACCCGCCACTCCTGGGTCAGGTTGCCGGCCACGTTCAGGTCGAACCCGCGGCTGCGCACCTGGCCCGTCGCGACGTTGAAGGCTGAGTCGAGCGGGTCGGTGCCCTGCACGTTTTTCTTCTCGATCTGGTAGATCGCCGCGTCGACGCTCAACTGCTCCAGCGCCTCCCACTTGACGCCCATCTCATAGGACTTGCCCTGCTCCGGATCGAACCCGCCACCCAGGCGGCTGGCCCCGGTGTTGGGCTTGAACGAACGCGCGGCATCGGCGTAAAGGGCGACGGTGTCGGTCAGGTCGTACATGATGCCGACCCGTGGAGTGACGGCGTTGTCGGCCGCATCCCAGGGTTTCACGCCCGGCACATAGGACGTGTACTGATGCTCGAAACGCTCGAAACGTGCGCCGGCCAACACGCGCAGGCGTTCGGTCAACGCCACCTGGTCCTGGACGAACGCGGCGTAGGTCTTGAGGTTTTCCTTGTCGTGGGTGGGGGTGCGGGTCAGCGCCGGACGCGGCTGGCCGTAGACCGGGTTGAAGATATCGATGGGGAACGTGCCCGCCTCCGCGCTGGAACGCTGGATGATTGACTTGTAGTCGTAGTCTTCGTATTCCACACCGGTCAGCAGGGTGTGCTCGAAACCGCCGGTGGAGAAGTGCCCGGTCAGGTTGAGCTGGTAGTCCTGGTCGGTCCATTCCAGCTTGCGGTAGTTGAAGTTGCGTTGCAGGGTGCGGCCGTCGGCGCCCAGGCTGGTGGGGTTGTTCGCCTCCACGCCGTCGCCCTTCATGGTGCCGTCCAGCCACTGGACTCCGCCGCCGAGGGTCCAGTTGTCGTTGAGCATGTGCTCGAAACGCAGTTGGGCCATGTTGTTGTCGTTGTGCAGGTCGCCGGCGTACTTTTCGCCCCAGAAGGTGTCGCGTGACGGCGTGCTGCGCTGGTTGGCGAAGCGGGTCAGGCCGCGATCCAGCGGGTGGTTGTTGCGGATGAAGTCGCCTTCGAAAATCACCTTGGTGGCGTCGTTGGCCTGCCAGGTCAGCACCGGGGCCACGCCATAACGTTCGGTGGAGACATGGTCGCGGAAGGTATCACCGCCCTCGCCCACCACGTTGAGTCGATAGGCCAGGCGGCCATCGTCATCCAGCGGGCCAGACGCATCGAGGGTGCCGCGCTTCATGCCCTGGTCATCGAGCTGGCTGCCCAAGGTGACGGTACGCTCGGGCAAGGGTTGCTTGGACACCACGTTGAAGGTGCCGCCGGGATCGCCGCGCCCGTAGAGCATGGTCGCTGGCCCGCGCAGCACTTCGAGGCGTTCGATGGTGTTGGCGTCCGGCATGGCCGGGTAGCCACGGTTGATCGGGAAACCGTTGCGGTAGAACTCGGCGGTGGTAAAGCCGCGCACGGTGAAACTGGTGAGGCCCTGACCGCCAAAGTTGTTGGCCCGACCCACGCCGCCGGCGTAGTCAAGGGCTTCCTGCAGGCGCGTGGCGCCGATGTCTTCGACCACATCCTTGGGCACCACGCTGATGGACTGCGGGGTTTCATGAATCGAGGTGTCGGTTCGCGTCGCACTGGCCGAGCGGGTGGCGCGGTAGCCCTTGACCGGCCCCTGTGCGGTTTCGTAGTCGGCGGCGCCAGTCACATTGGTGGCCTGCAGCTCGATACTGGCCTTGTCGGCGGGAGCCTCCTCTGCCCAGGTGAACGGGGAAAACGCCTGAAGCACACAGATGGAAATCAGGGTACGACGCATGAATACGAACCTAGTAAAAGAGCCAGATGGGGCGGCATCCCTGCCAATTTCGAGGCGCATGGTATATCAACGCATTCTCGTTTGATATGAATTCTCATTTGTTATTTTTCGAGTGTCCACTTTGTATCAAAGGTTCTACCAAAGAAAATCCGCGCAAAAAAAAGCCACTCGATCGAGTGGCTCATGCAGCGGTGCAGCTCGCCTCAGCGATAACGCTCAAGCCAATGCGCGTATGGCGCCGGCAAGGTCCACGAGGCGTTTTCCACACCCAGCTCCTTGGCGGCAAAGTACGCCCAGTGCGGATCGGCCAGGTGCGCGCGGCCTACCGAGACCAGGTCCAACTGACCATTTTGCAAGGCCGCTTCGGCCAAGTGCGGCATGCCGAAGCCCCAGGCAGAGGTCACAGGAATACCGGCTTCGCGGCGTACGCGCTCGGCCACTGGGCCAAGAAAGGCCGGGCCCCATGGAATGTGGGTGTCAGGAATGGTGAAACCCACGCTGACGCTGAGCAAATCCAGGCCACCAGCCTTGAAGCGGCGGGCCAGTTCGATGGATTCGGTGAGGGTCTGCTCGTCGCGACCGTCGTACTCGATCACGCCGAAACGCGCGGTCAGTGGCAAGTTTTCCGGCCAGACTTCGCGCACGGCGGCCAGGGTTTCCAGAAGGAAACGGCTGCGATTGTCGAAGCTGCCGCCGTAGGCGTCGGTACGCTGGTTGGAATGCTCGGAGAAAAAGCTCTGGCCCAGGTAACCGTGGGCGAAGTGCAGCTCGATCCACTCAAAGCCGGCGTCACGGGCGCGGCGCGCGGCGTCGACAAAGTCCTGCTTGACGCGGGCGATGTCGTCCAGGGTCATGGCGCGCGGAACGTTGGGCAAGTTGGCACCAAAGGCAATCGCCGACGGCGCGATGGTTTCCCAGCTGCGCGCGTCGGAGGGCGGCATGTGGTCATCGCCTTCCCACGGGCGGTTGGCGCTGGCTTTGCGGCCGGCGTGGGCAATCTGGATGCCCGGCACGGCACCAGCGGCCTTGATCGCCTTGACCATCGGCACGAAAGCCTGCGCGTGCGCATCGCTCCAGATACCGGCGCAGCCCGGCGTGATGCGCCCTTCCGGCGAGACTGCGGTGGCTTCAACCACCAGCAACCCGGCGCCGCCACGGGCCATGCTGGCCAGGTGCACGTGATGCCAATCGTTAACCATGCCGTCATCGGCGCTGTATTGGCACATGGGAGGGATCGCAATGCGATTGCGCAGTGTCACATCCTTGAGCGTGAACGGTTCGAACAGTGCAGACATCGGGAAACTCCAGAAGCGAAGTGGGTAATTCGATAGTTCGATGGTAATCGAACTATGGTATTCGGCGCTACCCCCCTGTTATGATCCGCCGCCATGCGAGCCTTCAAACACCCCGCCGTGCAAGACCTCACACTCGAGCGCCTGCTGTATGCCCTGAGTGACCCCGTGCGCCTGGATATCGTGCGCTGCCTGGCCGGGGTTCCCGAGGCCTCCTGCGGCGAACTGGACGGCGGGCGGCCCAAGTCGAGCATGTCCCACCACTTCCGCGTGTTGCGTGACGCCGGCCTGGTACACACCCGCAGCGTCGGCACTACCCACATGAACTCGCTGCGCCGCGATGAACTGGAAACGCGCTTTCCCGGGCTGCTGGCGAGCATTCTGGCCCAGGGCTGAGTCAGGCCCTGGTGATCACGCGATTGTCCGCGTCGCTGCACTGCGCCTGTACCGGGGCGCCGTCCAGGTAGACGCAGTCCTTGCCGTTGCGCTTGGCCATATACAGGTTGCGGTCTGCATTTTTGAGCACCGTCGACACATCATCCCCCGCCGCGAAGCCGGTCATGCCTGCGCTGCACGTGTAGTGATGGGGCGGCGCAACGCTGCCGCGAATGTTGTGCAACAGGCGCAACGCAAACGCACTGGCCACTGAAGGGTCATCCCCCACCAGCAACACGCCGAACTCCTCACCGCCGATGCGGCCGAAACTGTGGCTCCCAGGGGTGGCCTTGAGGCAATCGGCCATGGCGCACAAAATCCTGTCGCCGACATCGTGGCCGAACTGGTCGTTCTTGAGCTTGAAACTGTCAATGTCCAGCATCAGAAAATAGCCGCTCTCCCCTGCGGCTATCAACTTGGCGAAACTTTCCATCAGCGCGCGCCGGTTGAGAATGGAGGTGAGGTAGTCCGTCTGCGCAAGCACGCGAAACTCGCTTTCCACCAGCAGCACGGACCGCAGGTTCTTCAGGTAGGAAAAACTCAGGATGAAACCGATCGACACCGATGCGGCGCAAAAGATGAACAGGTAGACCTGCGCGCCCTCGTAAAACGATTCTGAGAGGATTGGCCACATCACCGCCCACACCAGCGCCGCGCAGATCAAAAAGTCCTGTACCGAGATAAACAGCAGCGCACTGCTGACCACCAGGGTCACCGCCAGCGGCAAGGCAAATACCCGCAGTTCCAGGTTGGCGCCGATCACGTGAAAGAAACCAACGCACAGCAACACCATGTACACCACGCCCAGCACCCGCCAGGCGAAAAAGTTGGTGACCACGCGGTGGCATCCGCACACTAGCAGCAGACCCAGCGTGACCAGTCCCTCCGGCACGCCGGACGCCTTCAGCGGCCCGGCCAGCAACACGCCCAGCCAGGCGATGATGCCGATCAGTTCGGCCTGGGTCACCGCCGGCGACAACAGACGTTGCATGCGCGGCCTGAGTTTCACGTTATTCGGCATCTTTCACTCCCTGTGCGCTGGCGGTCTACGTGCGTTTGGCATGACTCAGTTTAAGACTGTGCAAGCAAGTGGCAAATGAATACGCCATGAAACGGCGGACCAGATATATAAAGGGCGGCAACACTTCCAGTTGGGTTTTGGAATGAACCTTGAAATACCCCCGATCGGCACCTTCCTGAACCAGGCGAATGACATGGGTCTTGGAGACCGACAGTTGCTCGGCGATCGACAAATACGAAGACACGCGGAAACTTGCGCCCGAATTATCCTGCGCACAGGCATCGTTATAAATCGCCAGCATTAACATATGCCCGCCATCGCGCTTGAGCAGCCAATAACAATCGGGCAGCAATAGATCAATCGACAGATCATTGTCGAGCAGCGTCGCATACCCCTTGAAATAACGGGACAGGTAGGCGTGATCATCCAACTGCCCCACGCCCGCAAAAATGCCCTGCCCGGGACACATCATCTGCGTCGGTTCCACCACCGACCGAAGCAGCGACCTGACCTCCTGACAGGCCTGGGGCGACGGTCCGAATACCCGCAGACGGCTGTCATCCGGATGCCCCGCCACCTGCATGAACCCCAATGCGCGAAACAGCAGGAATATCGACTCAAGGCTGTTTCGGGAAGAAAAGCCGCGTGCCACACAAAACTCTTTCACCTCGGAAAGAAGCGGCTCCGGTTTGGAAAAATAAGTACTCAATAAGGTAAACGACACCATCAAACGATTGAACTTCAACGCCGTCTTATAGAAAAACGCTCTTTTTGAATAGGTCTCCAGCAACATCTTGTAATGAATACGGATGCACGCCTCAAGTTTCACATGTTGCTCAAACGTTTGCACCGATTCTTCCATCGCCAACTTCAAAGAACTGCCACACATGAGAAAAAGCCCTGATCAAACAACTTGGATGCACTGATCTCAATTGCAGTACCGATAATGGCGTTTTGCCTTGAGCGCAATCTATAGCGATTAAACAAGCGGACCGCGTCGTTACCAAAATTGTTCCGCAACAGCCGGGCGGCTTAACCGTTTCAGTCCCGCGCCGAACCTTCCCGGCAAGCTGGCGTCCGAGCTAGAGCATAGTCGTTCACCGCCCCGCTGCGAGGTCCCCATTTGAAAGCCGCCATCCTCAAAAAATACCGCCTGATCATCAAGACCATGGGCTACGTGGGCTGGTCCCTGTTCTGGCTGTTGTTGTGGGATATCGCCGTGACGGTGGACTTCATGCTGTTCCTCAACGCCAAGGTCAACCTGCCGCTGATGCCGCTCACGCTGCTGGGTTCGGCGTTGATCGTGCTGATCAGCTTTCGTAACAGCAGTGCCTACAACCGCTGGTGGGAAGCACGCACCCTGTGGGGGGCGATGGTCAACAACTCGCGCAGCTTCGCGCGTCAGGTGCTGACCCTGCTTGACGATCCCGACAGTGAAGTGAACCCGATCAAATCCACCTTGTTGCGTCGGCATGTGGCCTACGTGAACTGCCTGGCCGCGCACCTCAGGGGCCAACCCTGCCCAAACGAGGTCCGTGCGTTCATTCCCGCCGAAGAGTTCGCGCGCAATGGCGCCACCAACAACTTTGCCAACGACATTCTCACCGGCTCTGCGGCGATCCTGTCGCGCGAATACAAGGCCGGGCATCTGGACAGCATTCGCCTGGCGCGGATCGAATCGACGCTGGTCGATCTCTCCAACGCCCAGGGTGGCATGGAACGCATCGCCAATACGCCACTGCCCTACCCCTACGTGTACTTTCCACGGCTGTTCATCTCGCTGTTCTGCCTGATCGTGCCGGTAGGCCTGGTGGAATCCCTGGGCTGGTTCACGCCGCTGGCCTCCACCGTGGTGGGCTTCATGCTGCTGGCCATCGAACGCATCGGCACCGACCTGCAAAGCCCGTTCCGCTCCAGCGAACACCAGATCCAGATGGAAGCGATCTGCGAAACCATCGAGAAAAACCTGCAATCGATGCGCCGTGACACCCTCGCCGACACCACCATCGGCTGATCGCCCTCTGCCCCTCAAGTGAATGCCCCCTCGGTCGATAAACCGGGGGTACGCATGGCAATTCCCCCTCAAAACAGCCCATGCGACATTCAGCGCTAGCGTTTCCCCTTGCCAAAACTATAAATATCCGCGGGTGAAGTCATGAATATCAAGCAGAAGCTGACCTGGGCGTTCGCGGCTATCGCGTGCGTGCCGGTGATCCTCGTCGCGGTGTTGGTCGTTCTCAATGCGCGCGAGGGGGCCAAGGCCAATTTCCTCGACAGCAGCGGTCGGGAAATCCGTCAGATCGACAATGGCATGAAGCAGTTCTTCGACGGCATCACCCAGAACGTCGATTACGTGGCCAAGGACCCGCGCGTGGTCACGGCCAAAGACCTCAAGAGCTATGTTGGCGCCGATGCCGCGAAACTCCCGCTGACCGCGACCAATCAGGAACTGCTGGCGATTTTCGATCAGTTCGCCAAAAGCCATCCCAGCACCGCCTATCTGTCCCTGGGCCTGAGCGACGGCGGCTACGCCAGTTGGCCGGATGACCCCAAGATCAGCAACTACGACCCGCGCCTGCGTCCCTGGTACCAGGCCGCCATCGCCGCGCCCGGCACCACCGTGCGCACGGGCGCCTATTATTGGGCGCCGGACGATGTGGTACTGATCGGCACCGTGCGCACCGTCGCCGATGCCGCAGGCAAAGTGCTTGGCGTGGTTGGCCTGGACGTGTCGCTCAAGCAGCTCACCGAACTGGTGCGCAACATCAAGCTGGGCGACAGCGGCTACCTGATGCTGGTCGAAGCCAGTGGCAACGTGCTGGTCGACCCCAGCGATGCCAAGCACAACTTCAAGCCCCTGGCCGAGCTGGGCCCCAACTACGCTGAACTGTCCAAGCGCGGCGACGGCGTGACCCAGATCGACATCGACGGCGTGCCCTACATGGCCAACGTGGTCAGCTCCAAAGACCTGGGCTGGCGCTTTATCGGCCTGATCAAGCGCGACGAAGTAATGGCCGATGCCACCCGTCTCACCTGGTTGATCGCCGCCATTGCTGCTGCGCTGGCGATTGTCTTCGCCATCGTCGGCGCCAGTTTTGCCAGGGTGATCGTGCGTCCGATTCGCGGCGTCGCCGACGGCCTGCAGGAAATCGCCGAAGGTGAAGGCGACCTCACGCGCCAGCTCAAGGTGCAGGGCAAGGACGAAACCGCCAGTCTCGCCGGTTGGTTCAACCAGTTCCTGGGCATGATCGCGCAGTTGGTGCAGCGCATCGGCAATGCGTCGGCCGACCTGCAGACCGCCGCCGCCGACACCAGCGATGTGGCCAACAACCTCAACCAGGCTGCCGGTCGCCAGCGTGAAGCGGTGGAATTGGTGAGCACCGCGTTCAACGAGATGGTGGCCACTGCCAACGAAGTGGCACGCTCCTGCAGCGCCGCAGCGTCGAGCGCCGACCAAGGCTACCGCGACGTGCACACCGGCGAGCAGCATATCGGCGAAGCCACCGGCAGCGTGCTCAAGCTCAGCGAAGACCTGCAGAAGTCGACGCAGACCATGCAACTGCTGGAGCAGGACAGCCAGAACATCAACACCATCCTCGACACCATCCGCTCGATTGCCGAACAGACCAACCTGCTGGCGCTCAACGCCGCCATCGAAGCCGCGCGCGCCGGTGACCAGGGCCGTGGCTTTGCGGTGGTCGCCGACGAAGTCCGCGCCCTGGCGCGCCGTACGGCTGACTCCACCGGTGAAATCGACAGCCTGCTCGGCAACCTCGCCCGCCGCACCCAGGAAGTGACCCAGCAGATGCAGGGCAGCCTGCAGGTGTCCCACACCAGCGTGGAACGCATCCAGCAGGCCCGCGACAGCTTCGACAAGATCCGTGGCTCGGTGGACTTGATCCGCGACCAGAACACCCAGATCGCCACTGCCGCAGAGGAACAGCACCAAGTGGCCGAGGACATCAACCGCCACATCGCGCAGATCCATGCCGATGCGCAGTTGGTCGAAGGTTTTGCGCATTCGGCGCAGACCGGTTCGGGGCGCTTGACGGATATTTCCGCGCAGCTCAAGGGGCTGGTGGGACGCTTCAAGGTCTAACCGGCCAGGGTGGCGATGCACTGGAGGACGCCAAGAACCCACCAAAAACGCTCCACGGCAACATCAGGGCACGTTCGATCTGACCTGTGTAAGCAATGGCTCACCTGTGTTGTGGCGAGCCCCAATGCCGTTCAGTTAAGCGCAGACTCCCCTGTGGCGAGCAGGCTTGTCCTGCGTTGGGCTGCGCAGCAGCCCCAAAACCAGGCGCTGAGCCGTATCAGATACACCGCGTTCTGCTGGATTGGGGGGCGCTTCGCACCCCAACGCGGGGCAAGCCCGCTCGCCACAATAAGCCCACGCATTTTCCTTAACTGAACGGCATTAGGGCAAACCCGCTCGCCACAGTGAGGCCTCGCCACAACCCTCTCAATTGACTGTGGCAGTCTCGGTAACAGTCTATTGCGAGACGATAATGTACTAACTGGTTACTTATGTTGCTAAAATCGCGGCCTTGCCCTCTCTCACTCGAGTCCTTTCGACATGAAACGAGCATCGCGCGCCGCTGGCGTCTCTAGATTCTTCCTGCTGGGCCTGGGCGTGATCATCGCCCTGCTCGGCCTTGCGCTTGCCGTCGGCGGCGCCAAACTGGTCAGCCTGGGTGGGTCCTGGTACTTCCTGATCGGCGGCGTGGCCATGGCGATTTCCGGGTTGCTGGTTGCCAAACGCAAAACGGCGGGCGCGTGGTTGTTCGGCGCATTCCTTGTCGGCACGGCCATCTGGGCGGTGGCGGACGTGGGCCTGGTGTTCTGGCCCCTGTTCTCGCGGCTGTTCATGTTCGCCGTGATCGGCCTGGTGGTGGCGCTGGTGTATCCGCTGCTGGCCGGCCGGCCAGCGCGTGGCGCCTATGGCGTGGCGGCCGTGTTGGCTGTCGGCGTGGCGGTGGCAGCGGGCAACATGTTTGTCGCCCACCCAAGCGTCGCCCCCACCGGCGCGGGACCTGGCGTCACGCCGGTGGTGGCGGCCGAAGCGCAGAAAGACTGGGCCCACTACGGCAACACCGAAGGCGGCAGCCGCTTCGCCGCGCTGGACCAGATCAACCGCGACAGCGTCGACAAGCTCAAGGTGGCCTGGACCTACCGCACCGGCGACGTGGCCATCAGCGACGGCAACGGCGCCGAAGACCAGCTCACGCCGCTGCAGATCGGCAACAAGGTGTTCATCTGCACACCGCACAACAACCTGATCGCGCTGGATGCCGACACCGGCAAGGAGCTGTGGAAAAACGAGGTCAACGCCCAATCGGCGGTGTGGCAGCGTTGCCGTGGCATGGCGTATTTCGACGCCACCGCGCCGCTCAATCAGCCCACCCAACCGGGCAGCTCGCCGATCATCGCCGCCAGCGTACCCGCCGGCGCGCAGTGCCAGCGCCGTCTGCTGACCAACACCATCGACGCACGCCTGATCGCCGTGGATGCCGACACCGGCCAATTCTGCGAAGACTTCGGCAGCCATGGCCAGGTCGACCTCAAGGCGGGCCTGGGCAATGTGCCAGACAGCTACTACCAACTGTCTTCGGCGCCATTGATCGCCGGCACCACCGTGGTAGTGGGCGGCCGCGTGGCGGACAACGTGCAGACCGACATGCCCGGCGGCGTGATCCGTGGTTTTGATGTGATCAGCGGCCAGATGCGCTGGGCCTTCGACCCGGGCAACCCCGAAGACAAACAGGCACCCGCCGCTGGCAGCACCTACGTGCGCAGCACGCCCAACAGCTGGGCGCCGATGTCCTATGACCCGCTGATGAACACGGTCTTCCTGCCCATGGGCAGTTCGTCCACCGACATCTACGGCGTGGAACGTACCGCGCTCAATCACAAGTACGGCGCATCGGTGCTGGCGCTGGACGCCTCCACCGGCGCGGAAAAATGGGTGTACCAGACCGTCCACAACGACCTCTGGGATTTCGACCTGCCCATGCAGCCAAGCCTGATCGACTTCACCCCGCCGGGCAGCGACAAGGCCGTGCCGGCGGTGGTGATCGGCACCAAGGCCGGGCAGATCTACGTGCTTGACCGCGCCACCGGCAAGCCGCTCACCGATGTCCAGGAAGTGCCGGTCAAGGCCGCGAACATTCCCAACGAACCCTATGCGAAAACCCAGCCCAAATCCGTCGGCATGCCGCAGATCGGCGCGCAAACCCTGCGCGAATCGGACATGTGGGGCGCCACGCCGTACGACCAGTTGCTGTGCCGCATCGACTTCAAAGGCATGCGCTACGACGGCCTCTACACCGCGCCGGGCACCGACAAATCCTTGAGCTTCCCGGGGTCGCTCGGCGGCATGAACTGGGGCAGCCTCTCCACCGACCCGGTGCACGGTTTTATCTTCGTCAACGACATGCGCCTGGGCCTGTGGATCCAGATGGTGCCGTCGCAGAACAAGGCCCTGGCCGCCTCCGGTGGTGAAGCATTGAACACCGGCATGGGCGCCGTGCCGCTCAAGGGCACGCCGTATGCGGTGAACAAGAACCGCTTCCTGTCGGTGGCCGGCATTCCGTGCCAAGCGCCGCCGTTCGGCACCCTCACGGCCATCGACATGAAGACGCAAAAAATCGCCTGGCAAGTGCCGGTCGGCACGGTTGAAGACACCGGTCCCCTGGGCATCCGCATGCACCTGCCGATCAACATCGGCCTGCCTACGCTGGGTGGCACGCTGTCGACCCAGGGCGGCCTGATCTTCATCGCCGGCACCCAGGACTTCTACCTGCGCGCCTTCAACAGCGGCAACGGCGACGAAGTCTGGAAAGCCCGCCTGCCCGTGGGCAGCCAGGGCGGCCCGATGACCTACGTCTCGCCCAAAACCGGCAAGCAGTACATCGTGGTCACCGCCGGCGGCGCGCGCCAGTCCACCGACCGTGGCGACTATGTGATCGCCTACGCCCTGCCCTGATCGTCTCCGCGCGCGATGCCCCTGTGGCATCGCGTCTCAGGTAAAAAATTCAAACTATCGCGCCCTGTGTCGTTCACAACCCTACGTTCAATGTGAAACAGGAGGCGACATGCAGTATCGACAACTGGGCCATTCGGGCTTGCTGGTATCCGAAATCGTCCTGGGCACCGTGCCCTTCGGCGGGCGCGCCGAGTTCGAAAAATGCGGCGCCGTGGATGTGCCCCAGGCCAGTCGCATGTTTGATATCGCGTTCGAGGCAGGCGTGAACATGGTCGACACCGCCGACCTGTACTCCCACGGCCTGGCCGAGGAAGTGGTCGGCAAGGCCCTGGGCGACAAGCGCCACGACATCCTGCTGGCCACCAAGGGCCGCAGCCCCGTGGACGACAACCCAAACAACTCTGGTTCCTCGCGCTACCACCTGATTCGCGCCTGCGAAGCCAGCCTCAAGCGCCTGGGCACCGACCATATCGACCTGTATCAACTGCACAACTGGGACGGCCTGACGCCGATCGAGGAAACCCTCGAAGCCCTGCGACTGCTAGTGGGTTCGGGCAAGATCCGCTACTTCGGCACCAGCAACTTCACCGCCTGGCAAATGATGAAAGCCCTGGGCAAAGCCGAGCTGCACGGCATGCTCAAGCCCATCACCCAGCAGATCTACTACACCCCGGAATCCCGCGAGGCCGAGTACGAACTGCTGCCCCTGGCGCTGGACCAGAATATTGGCACCCTGGTGTGGGGCCCGATGGGCGAAGGCCTGCTGACCGGCTCCACGCGGCGCGGACAGAAGCCGCCGGCCAATACTCGCCAGGGCAGCGACTGGCCGGAACCCTACGTGCATGACCCGGAACGCGCGCTGGACATCATCGAGACCCTTGCCGCCGTGGGCGACGAGCACGGTGTGTCGGTGGCACGCACCTGCCTGGCCTGGCTCAAGGACCGCCCGGGGATCACCTCGCTGATCATCGGCGCACGCACAGAGGAGCACCTGCGCGACAACCTGGCCGCCACCGAGTTGAAACTCACCGAGGAACAATCATCGCGCATCGAGGCCGTGACGCGGCGCCAGCCGTTGTATCCGTACTGGCATCGGTTCACCGCCGGTATCGATCGCTTTGACCCGGCCGAACAGCCGTTCCTGGCAGAGCATCGCAAGACCCTGGATGCGCGCAAGGACAAGTAGCCACGGTGAACAGCGTGCCGAGGTTGAAGGCTGACCCTGGCCAAGCCCCCTTTCCACCTGTGGCAAGGGGGTCTACCTGTCCGTTCGGTCAGTACCCACAGCGTTGCGAGCTTGGCAAACTGCCTCCCTCGACACTGCCGCTGTGCGCAGCCACACAAGGACCCAACGATGAACAGCATGGATTCCATTCTTCGCCAGTTTTCGGCTGAAGGCGCCACCCATCTCTACTCCAGTCCGCCCTCGGTATTGACCCCCGCCGACCTCTACCGGGCCAAGGACGACGCCCTTTATAGAGAGATGATCGCCGGCAGCAATATCTACCTGATCACGGCGCGCCGGCGGGTGCTGATCAATCCTTACGACCTTCAATTGCAAGGCCGCACGGTGCACGGCAGCTTTTTCCTGGTGATGGATGAGACCGGTGAGCAGCCCATCCCCTTCAGCTACGAGATCCCGCCGATCACGCCAGGGGATCGCGACGCCATCAAACAGGTGCAGGTCGCCCCCAACGGCACCCACCTGCTGATCACCACCGCCACACGCCAGGTCATCACCGCCGCCCATATCGTGGTGGCCAACGCCAGCAGTGCACTGCACACCGAGCAACGGGACATGAATGTGCTGTATGTCGGCCAGGGCCTGGGCAAGGTCAACGCACTGACCGCCGTCGACCGTTTGCTCAACCACACCACCCTGCAACGCATCCTGGCCAAAGCTTCGACCAACACCCCGGAGCTGGAAATTTCGCTGCTGCTGTATCGCTTCGAACACGGACGCACCGTGATCAGCAACGGCGGCGACCTCAACCTTGATCCCGAAGCCTGCGAGCAGGAGGATCACGCGCACTTCGAACGGCTGCGCTCGGTGCGCCTCAATCGCGATGAGGTGGTCACCCTGGCGGAAGCGGCACTGATCAACCATTTCAAGCCGCAGTACAACACGCTGCTCAAGTCCACCAACTTTGCCGCCCAGACCCACAAGAAGATCAAGCCGCTAAAAAAACTGCTGGCCAAGGGCATTACCGGTTTGACCGTGGAAATCTGCAGCGCGAACATCAACGCGCGCCTTTTCACTCGCGATGCATTGCCCCTGGAGCCGAGCGAGCTGATGCCTGCCCATGTCCTGCAGGGACAGGCGTTTGATAATGAGCAGGATAAACGCGCGTGGTCCGAACACGTGCGGGAGATGGCGCATACCCATCTGGCGCAGTTCCCGCTCACCACCCCGCAGGAGCGCGAGACGTTCATGCACGGCATGGTGTGGCTGGGGCAGACGCAGCGAGAGCGGATATGGCCGATGCATGGCAAGGCTGAATAACGCGCCCTGACACTCAGGCATCGGGAGCGAGCCCCCTCCCTCAGTTTTACAGTGTTCGGCGGACACGTTACCCCAGGCAAGCCATATGCTCCGCAATCCTGCCTCTCAACCAGCGCTCCGCCGGATCATTGTCATGCACCCCGCTCCACACCATCGACAACTGCGCCGCCTCGATCAAAAACGGCGGATCCTCAGCCCGTAAACGCGTGCCCTCGGTCAACGCACACGCCGCGTAATCCGGCACGGTCGCAATAATCTGCGTGCCCGCCAACAACGCCCGTAACCCACTGAACTGCGGCACCGCCAATACCACCCGCCGCGTGCGGCCGATACGTGCCAGGTCCAGGTCAATATTGCCGCTCAAATCCCCGGAAAACGACACCATCGCATGGGGCCGTGCGCAGTACTCATCCAGGCTCAACGGCGCGGTCCCGCCGTCTCCCCGCAGCACCTTGCAGGGAATGTCACGCAACCTCTTGCGTTTGGCATTGGCCGGCAACTCAGTGGTGTAACTCACCCCCACCGTGATCTCGCCACTGTTCAGCAACGACGACATCAACAGGTAATTGGCGCGCCGCACCACGACCACAATCCCCGGCGCTTCTTCGCGTAATTGGCTGAGCAACGGCGGAAACAGCCCGAACTCTGCGTCGTCCGACAAGCCGATGCGGAACACCGCGCAACTGGAAGAAGGATCGAAGTTTTTGGCGCGGCTGACGGCGCCCGAGATGATGTCCATGGCCGGTTGCAGCTCCTTGAGTATCGCCAGCGCCCGGGGCGTGGGTTCCATGCCGCGGCCGTTGCGCAGCAGCAACGGCTCATCGAACAGATCGCGCAAACGTCCCAGCGCCGCGCTCACCGCCGGTTGGCCCATGAAGAGTTTCTCGGCGACCCGGGTCAGGTTCTTCTCGAACATCAGCGCCTCGAAAATCACCAGCAGGTTCATGTCGACGCGGCGCAGGTCGTTGCGGTTCATGGCGGTATCCAGACGATTGACAAGGGCTCAGATAACCATGCAACGCGGGTTTTGCATTGCACCTCTGTGCTGTCTTTTTACAGCCACGCACCTGACAAAATTAACAACGATTAACTCGCCAGCCAGACGACCGGGCACCATTATCAAGCGCGTCTACACTGCATTCATTCACCGGGAACGCTCCCATCGAAAACGGATATTCGTCATGGCCCGACTTGAGTATTGCGCCCCCCGTGCGCCCACCCCCGGCGGTTTGTGCCCGCGACGTGAACGCATCGCCAAACAACTGATCCTCGCCCACCTCGGTGAAAGCCTGGCGATTGCCGACCTGGCCCAGGCCTGTGCGTTGTCGCGCAGCCATTTTTCCCGCGCGTTCAAATGCACCACGGGGCTGTCGCCCCAGGAATGGATCCGCCAGCAACGCATCCAGCGCGCCAAGGAGCTGATCACCGGGTCGTCCTTGAGCCTCACGCAGATCAGCCTCGAATGCGGGTTTTGCGATCAGGCGCACTTCAGCCATATCTTCACCCGCAGTGAAGGCATCAATCCCATGACCTGGCGAAATCACCACTCGCGCCCGGTTATCGCCGCCTAGTGGTCGGTGCCGGTGTGGACTATGCTGGGCACCTCCGTCTTATCGAGCATGGCCGTCCATGAACGACCTCAGCGACCAGGCCGTGCACTTTGGCCCCTATCAGGTGCACCCGCGACAGCGCCGGGTGCTGGAGGCCGGTCGCCCGTTGCGCCTGGGCCGGCGTGCGGTGGACATCCTGCTGGTACTGCTGGAGCACGCAGGCGATGTAGTGAGCAAGCAGGCACTGATCGCGCGGGTCTGGCCCACCAGCGTGGTGGAGGACGGCAACCTGCGTGTGCACATGGCGGCGCTGCGCAAGGCCCTCGGCGACGGCCAGGCCGGGCAGCGCTATATCGTGACGGTCGCCCAGCGCGGCTACAGTTTTGTCGCGCCCCTGAGCATCGAGCCCATGACCCTGCCCCATGACGGTCCACGCCCCGGCCACAACCTGCCGCTGCGCCGCACCCGCATGATCGGGCGCCAGGCGCTGATCGACACGCTGGTACAGCAGCTGCCCCGACAGCGCTTTATCACCCTGACCGGCGCGGGCGGCATCGGCAAGACCACCGTGGCCCTGCGCGTGGCGGAGCTGCTGATAGGGCATTACCGCGACGGCATTCGTCTGCTGGACCTCGCACCGCTCAGCGCGCCGTCGATGATTGTGCCCAACCTCGCCGCCCTGCTCGACCTCACACCCGCCGCCGATGAGCCGCTGCCGAGCATCGCCCGTAGCCTGCACGAACGCCAGTTGCTGCTGGTCATCGACAACTGCGAGCACCTGCTCGATGACATCGCCCTGATCAGCGAAACCCTGCTGCGCCACGCGCCCGGGCTGCACATCCTAGCCACCAGCCGCGAAGCCCTGCGCGCCGACGGTGAACAGGTGCAACGCCTCGACCCGCTGGCCTGCCCGCCCGCCACCGGCAACCGCGCCCAGGCCCTGGGTTACCCGGCCATGCAGCTGTTGATCGAGCGTGCCATGGCCCATCAGGACAGCTTCGCCTTGAGCGACGCCGAACTGCCGCTGGCGATTGAGATCTGCCGGCGCATGGACGGCATTCCCCTGGCGATCGAACTGGTCGCGGCGCAGGTCGAGCGCTTCGGCCTGCCGGGCCTGCTGGTGCAGATGCAAGACACCTTCCGCTTGCAGGCCCCTGACCGACGCAACGCCCTGCCCCGCCAGCAAACCCTGCGGGCCACGCTGGATTGGAGCTTCGACCTGCTCAGCGCCTGCGAACAGAGCTGCCTGCGCCGCCTCGCCGTTTTTCGCGGAGGCTTCAGCCTGGCCAGCGCGACAGCGGTGAGCGCCGACGCGCAGCAGGCGCCGGCCGATGTGCTCGGCTCAATCACGCAACTGGTCGCCAAGTCCCTGCTGAATGTGGAGCCTGGCGACGACGAAGTGGTGTACCGCCTGCTGGACATCACCCGCAGCTACGCGCTGGAAAAACTCACCCTGGCGGCTGAGCTCGACGCCACCCGCGAACGTCATGCCACGCGCTGCCTGGTGCTGATGGAACAGGCCCGCGAAGATTGGGAGCTGACCGCAACCCAGGCCTGGATCGACCGCTACGCGCCGCTGCGCGAAGACATCCGCGCCGTCCTCGACTGGGGCCTGGGCGATGGCGGCGCGCACGTGCTGGGGATTCGCCTGACGGTCAGCGCCATGCCGCTGTGGCAAGAGCTGTCACTGCTGCGCGAACACGCACTGTACGTGGGCAAGGCACTGGCCCTGATGCAGCGGGCCCAGGTGCCGTGCACGCAACTGGCGATGCAACTGCAACTGGCGCTGGGCAGCCTGTCCTATCACGCCATGGGCGGCGCCCCGCAGACCATTGACGCCTTCGTCAGCGCCCGACGGCTGGCCGAAACGCGCGGGGATATCGCCGGCCAGTTGCGCGCGGTGTCCGGCCATATGGCGGTGAGCCTGTGCGCGGGTCGCTACCGTGAAGCCTTGAGCATGAGCACTCAGTTCGATCGCCTCGACCCGCGCACCGACCCGCTGCAGGACTTGAGCGCCCAGCGCCTGCGCGTGCTCGCGCAGCATTACGCAGGCAACCAGGCGCTGGCCCGACACAATGCCGAGCAGGTGATCCAGCGCATGGCCCAGAGCGGCCATCTCAATCGGTTTACCCACGCTTTTGGCGTGCAATATGACCAGAGCGTCGCCTCCCTGACCGTGCTGGCGCGGGTGTTATGGCTGCAGGGCTTGCCCGAGCAGGCGTGGCGCACCGCCAGCCAGGCCCTGGAGCTGGCGGTGCAAATCAACCATGGCACCACCCTCTGCTACACCCTGGCACTGGCCGGCGTGGTGATTGCCCGTTACAACGGCGATGAAGCGTCAGCGCAGTCATTGCAGGCGCTGCTGGTGCAGCAGGCGCACAAGCATTCGGCGCAGTTGTTCCAGACCTGGGCGCAGCTGTATTCCCAGCACCTGTCGATAGACGCCGTGCAGGGCCTGGACCTGGTCAAGGACATCCTGATTACCCTGGGTGTGGGGCGCGTGGATGATGCCGGGTTCGAGCGGGTGCGCAGCGGCGATGGCGGCTGGTGCGCGCCGGAGATTTTGCGCCTGCGCGCCGAGGCATTGCCCGACAGCGCCGCCGCCGAGTCGTTGCTCCTTGACGCCCTGGGCCTGGCCCATCAGCAAGGCGCCCTGGCCTGGGAGTTGCGCTGCGCAACCTCACTGGCGCGGCTGTGGCAGCGCCAGGGCCGGCGGCAGGCTGCGCACCCCTTGCTGAGTTCAGTCTATGCGCGCTTTACCGAAGGCTTTGCCACTCAGGACCTAATGAGCGCAGGCCGCCTGCTCGATGAGTTGCAAGACAAACGGCTGGCCTGAAAACGGCCCCAGGCCGTGCCCATAGTGCTGCTGCAAACGCGCCACCTGCTGCGGGTCGCGCAGCTGTGCCAGGGCGTAGCTGCGCACGCAGTTGAGCAGGCGATAACGCCGCGTGCCAGGGCCCGGTTCCACCCGCAACAGCGAGGTGTCGACCAGTCGCGCGAGCAGGTAAGGCAGGTCGGCGTGTGCAAGCTCGGTGCCGGCGATTCGCTCGGTCAATGCGGGCAAGGTCAGCGCCATCCGAAACAGCCCCAACTGCAGGAACAGCCAGCGTTCGGGCACGCTCAAGCGCGCGTAGCTCCAATCCAGCGCGGCGGTCAGGGACTGATGCCGTTCGACCGCCGTGCGGCGGCCACGGGCCAATAGTTGCAGGCCATGGCGCAACTGCGCCTGCACGCCCTGCACGCCCAGCGCATGAACCTGAGCGGCGGCCAGTTCCACGGCCAGGGGAATCCCGTCCAGACGTCGGCAGATATCACGCAGCGCCGGCAAGTCCTGCGCACGCAGGACAAAGCCCTGCTGAGCGGCCTGCACCCGGGCCACAAACAGTTGCACCGCCGGGCACGCCATGGCTTGTTCAACAGAGGTGCAGGCTGCGGACATTGCCAGGCCCGGCACGCGTTGCACCCATTCTTCCGGCAACCGCAAGGCTTCGCGGCTGCTCAGCAGCACCGTCACCTGGGGCGCCTGCTGCTGCAGGCAGCGCACCAGGTGACGGCAGGCGCCGAGCAGCAGGTCGGCGCCATCGAGCACCAGCAGTAGCTGGCGCACAGCCAATTGACGGCACAATTGAGCGACGGTGTCGCAGGGCGACAGCTGCAATGCACTGCACACCTGGCGCAGCATCGATTGCGGCGACGCGACTGTGGCCAGCTCCACCCACCACACGCCATCGCGGTAGCGCGGCAGCATGCGTTCGGCCAGCGCCAGGGCCAGCGTGCTCTTGCCGATGCCGGCGCAACCGGTGAGGGTCATCAGGCGTTGCCCGCACAGGCGTCGCCCCAGGGCACCCAACAGCTCGGCGTGACCGATCAGCGGGCTGAGCCGGGCCGCGAGGTTATGGCGCGGGATCGCTGGAGCATCGACGGTTTGCAGTGGCGCGACAAAGCAGTAGCCGCGCTGCGGGTCATTGACGATGCAGCGCTGCCCGTCCAGCGCGCGGCGCAGTGCCGCGATGTGCACGCGCAGGTTGTTTTCTTCCACCACGCTGCTCGGCCACACGCGTGCGATCAGCGTGTCCTTGCCGACAAACTGGCCGGGGGCCTCCAGCAACACCGCCAGGATATCCAACGCCCGACCGCCCAACGGCACTGGCCAGCCGGCCTTGCTGACCAGGCGCTGTTGCCGGTGAAAGGTGTAGGGGCCGAAACTCAGCGTCGGAGCATTATTCATCGGTGCGCAGCGCTGGAACACCCGACCTTGGGCGTCTGCGCATCCTTTTCCAGGGGCCTGGCGTTATCTTGCCAGTTGCTCGGGACAGGACAATCCCGGCACGGGGAACCAGACGGACATTGGTGTGCCTGAGACGGACAATCGCGCCTTAACTGAACTGCTGACGGTACTGGGTGGGGTTCAGGCCGAGTTTTTCGCTGAACAAAAAGCGCATGTGCCGCACGCTGCCAAAGCCTGCGTGGAAGGCCACGGTCTTGAGCGGCAGGTCGGTGGTTTCCAGCAGGTGCCGGGCGCGATCGATGCGCGCGCCCTGCAGGAACGCCATGGGCGTCATCTGCACTTCCTTGGCAAACAGCCGCGCAAAATGCCGCGCGCTCATGCCGGCCAGCGCTGCCATCGAATCGATGCCAAACGGCTGGTCCAACTGCGCCAGCACCTGGTTCTGCACGCGGGTAATCGCGGTTTCGTGGGGCGCCACTGCGGCGGTCATCGGACTGAACTGGGCCTGGCCGCCCTGGCGTTTCATCACCACCAGCAGCACCTTGGCCACGTCCACCGCAACCTGCTTGCCATGGTCCTGGGCCACCACCGACAGCGCCAGGTCGATGCCAGCGGTGACGCCGCCCGAGGTGATCAGACGGCCGTCCTGCAGGTAGATGTGGTCGGTCTCGACAGTGGCCTGGGGAAAGCCCTTGATCAGCCGCTCGGTGTAGTGCCAATGGGTTGTAACGCGACGACCGTCGAGCAGCCCGGCATGCCCCAGCACAAAAGCGCCGGTGCAGATCGAGCCATAGCGCCCGGCACGTGGCGCGGCGGCCTTGAGCCAGGGCAACAGCGCCGGATGGCATTCGTTGTAGGCGCCGGGGCCGCCGGGCACCAGCAGCAAGTCGTAAGCGCCGCCGGCCTGATCCAGCAGCAGATCGGGCTGCACCTTCACGCCATTGGAGGCGACCACCTGGCCCGCATCGATGCCGAGGGTGACGATCCGATAATGGTCCGCCGCCGGCAGGTAGCGGTTGGCAATCGAAAACACTTCGAGCGGACCGGCCATGTCGAGCAGCAGGAAATCCGGAAACAGCACCATGGCCACGGTTTTCATCGTTTCAATATCCATCGCGAGGGAAAGCGACGGCCATTATGGCATGGCTTTTACTGTCAACTATGGCGAGACAGTTATTCAGCTTTCATCTTCTTAATGAATATCTGCGTAACCATTAACCTTCTTCTCAACGCCAGCGCCCTGCATGTCGCAGCCCGCGCTCATTTGAGGACACCACCATGCTGACCCTTCGCAACGCTTCCGAACGCGGCGCCGCCAATCACGGTTGGTTGAAGTCGTTCCACACCTTCTCCTTCGCCAGCTACTGGAACCCCGCCGAACAGGGTTTTTCCGACCTGCTGGTGATCAACGATGACCGCGTCGCCGCCGGCAAGGGCTTTGGCCAACACCCGCACCGCGACATGGAAATTTTCTCCTACGTGCTTGAAGGCGCCCTGGAACACAAGGACACCCTGGGCACCGGCTCGGTGATCCGCCCCGGCGATGTGCAACTGATGAGCGCCGGCAGCGGCGTGGCCCACAGCGAGTTCAACCACAGCCAGCGCCTGGGCGTGCACTTCCTGCAAATCTGGATCGTGCCGAACGTGTCCGGCGCCGAACCGCGCTACCAGCAGGAACACTTCAGCGAGGCGCAAAAACGCGGACGGTTGCAACTGATCATCTCGCCGGACGGCGCTGACGGCTCGCTGCAGGTACGCCAGGACGCGCGAGTGTATGCGGGGCTGTTCAACGGTGACGAAAGCGCGACCCTGGACGTGGCGAGCGAGCGTCACCTGTATATCCATGTGGCGCGCGGCAGTGTCGAGGTCAACGGCCAACGCTTGCACGAAGGTGACGGTGCCCGGGTGCGTGACGAGCGGCAGATCCAACTGCGCCAGGGCAAGGACGCCGAGGTGCTGGTGTTCGACCTGAGACCCCATGAACTGCCGCAGATGCCATGATCATCCCTGGCACCAGGCGCCCCTCTGTGGCGAGCAGGCTTGTCCTGCGTTGGGCTGCGCAGCAGCCCCAAAACCAGGCACTGAGCCGTATCAGGTACACCGCGTTTTGCTGGATTGGGGGCGCTTCGCACCCCAACGCGGGGCAAGCCCGCTCGCCACAAGGGTGGCGGTCACCGGAGGGTTAGATACCCTGCCCGAACCGCCGAATGGCCAGGCAATACCCTACCAACGCCAAGGCCGCCAGCAACCCGCCCGCCGCGCCGATCCAGGCGAAACCGAAGTGGCTGCCGACCCAGCTGCCCATCAGGGCACCGCCGCCGATACCGATGTTGTAAATGCCGGAAAACATCGCCATGGCCACGTCGGTGGCGTCCGGTGCGAGCACCAGCACTTTGGACTGCATGGCCAGACCAAAGCCCATGATCGCCATGCCCCAGAAAATGCTCAGCACCACCAGGTAGGACTCGGCGCCGCTCAGCGGCAGCATCAGGGCCAGGCAGGCGGCGAGGATGAACACCGCGCCGACCACGAACAGATGGGGATTGAAACGGTGCACCAGGCTGAACAGCAGCGAGCCGATGATGCCCGCGCCGCCGAACACCAACAGGATCAAAGTGACCGCGCTGCCGCTCATGCCAGCCACGCCTTCGACGAAAGGTTCGATGTAGCTGTAGGCGGTGAACTGCGCCGTCACCGTCAGCGCGGTGAGTACGTAGAGCGCCACCAGCGCCGGACGCTTGAACAGCAGTGGCAGGCTGCGCAGCGAACCGGAATTCTGGCTCGGCAGCAGCGGCAAGGTGCGCGCCAGCCAGAACACCAGCGCGGCGGCAAACGCGCCGATCACCAGAAAGGTGGTGCGCCAGCCCATGGCTTCGCCGAGCAGGCGGCCCAGAGGAATGCCCAATACCATCGCCAGTGAAGTACCGGTGGCCAGCAGGCCCAGGGCCTGCACCTGCTTGCCTTGCGGCGCCAGGCGCACCGCCAGCGAGGCGGTGATCGACCAGAACAGGGCATGGGACAACGCAATGCCGACACGACTGACCATCAACAGGCCGAAGCTGGTGGCGACGCTGGAGAGGACATGGCTGGCGATGAACATGGCGAACAACACGATCAGCAATTTGCGCCGCTCGATGTTGCGCGTCAGCAGCATCACCGGCAACGAGGTCAGCGAAACGATCCAGGCATAGATGGTGAGCATCAGGCCGACGTTGGCAATCGGCATGTCGAAGCTGGCACCGATGGCGCTGAGCAGGCCGACCGGCACGAATTCGGTGGTATTGAACACAAAAGCGGCCAGCGCGAGGGCGATGACCGGCTGCCAGTTGGGCTGGGGTGTAGCGGCTGAAAGGCTCATGGAACGGCGAGGTACTCTGAAGAGGGTCAAAACGGCCACGCAGAACCTGCGTGACTGCCGAACATTCTATAGGTTTCTCGCCAACGCTGTGGGCGCGGAGCCTGTCCGGTTGTCGGGCCAGGGCTCAGACCTGGATCAGGGATCGACCTGCGCCATCAGCTCCGGAATACGCTCCGGCCGATTCGCATAACGCTGCGCCAACGCCGCGCACACCATCAACTGGATCTGATGAAACAGCATCAGCGGCAAAATCAGCACCCCCATGCTTGCCCCGGCGAACAGCACCTGCGCCATCGGCACGCCGGTGGCGAGGCTCTTCTTCGAACCGCAGAACAAGATGGTGATGCGGTCTTCCTGAGTAAAGCCGAACACCTTGCTCAGCAGCGTCGATGCCACCAGCACCAACGCCAGCAGTACGCAGCAGGCCAGCACCAGCCCGCCCAGCTCCCACAGTGGAATTTGATACCAGATCCCTTCGTTGACCGCTTCGCTGAACGCGCCGTAGACCACCAGCAGGATCGAACCCTGGTCGACGAACTTGAGCCAGGATTTATTGCGCCCGACCCAGTCGCCGATCCAGCGGCGGGCAATCTGCCCGGCAATAAATGGCAGCAACAGCTGCACGCTGATTTTCAGGATCGCATCCACCGTGGAGCCGCCCTCACCGTGCACGTTGAGCAGCAGCGTCACCAGCAGCGGCGTGAGGAAAATACCGAACAGGCTGGAAGCCGCCGCGCTGCAGATCGCCGCCGGGATGTTGCCGCGTGCCAGGGAGGTGAAAGCAATCGCCGACTGCACCGTGGCCGGCAGCGCACACAGGTAGAGCATGCCCATGTACAGGTCTTTACCGATCAGCGGCGACAGCACTGGCTTGAGCGCCAGGCCCAGCAGTGGAAACAGCACAAAAGTCAGGCTGAACACCAACAGGTGCAGACGCCAGTGACCGGCACCGGCGACGATGGCAGTGCGCGACAGCTTGGCGCCGTGCAGGAAAAACAGCAGCGCAATCGCCAGGTTGGTCACCCAGCCAAAGGCCACCGCCGCCTGGCCGTTGACCGGCAGCAGGGAGGCAAGGATCACCGTGGCGATCAGGGTCAGGGTGAAATTGTCGGGGAGAAAACGTGGACGGGTCATAAGCAAATCTTCCAGGGGTTGCCAAGCGCACCTTGGCGACTCTAACGTAACCACCTGTTACCGACTAACGCCAATGAGCCAGTAAATGCCGCCTAAAGGACATGAAAAGACCGTTCGGCGCAGTGTGCCCGGGCTTTCCAGCCTGCCGCGTCCGGTGTACGGACGCACCGAATCCTTGCCCAACCGCGCCCTGACACGCCGGCACAGCCACCCGTGGGTGCAACTGTCCTACGCGATTTCCGGGGTGTTGGAAATTCAGACCAGCGCCGGACGCTTCGTCGCCCCGCCGCAGCGCGCGGTGTGGATCCCGGCAGGCATGCCGCACCGGGTCTACAGCGCGCCGCACACCGAGATGCGCAGCCTGTACCTGGATTGCAGCGTGACCACCTGGGCAATCGAGCGCTGCCATGTGCTGGAGGTGAGCCACTTGTTGCGTGAGTTGATTCGCAGCTTCAGCGCGTTGCCGGCAGCCTACGCCGAGGACGGGCCGCAAGGGCGTCTGGCACAGGTGCTGCTGGATCAGTTGGCGGCAGCGCCGCAGGTGGACTTGATGCTGCCCCTGCCCCACGACCCGCGCTTGCGCCAGATCTACCGCAGCCTGAGCCTACGTCCTGAACAGCAGACGACCCTGGGTGAGTGGAGCCGCAAGCTGGCAGTGAGTGAGAAGACGCTCAGTCGGTTGTTTTTGGGGGATACCGGGCTGACCTTTCGTGCCTGGCGTCAGCGCTTGCGGCTGCTCAGCGCGCTGCCTGCGCTGGAGCAAGGTGAGCGGGTGACGGATGTAGCGTTGGGGTGCGGGTATGAATCGACTTCGGCGTTTATTAATGCGTTTCGGCAGCAGTTTGGGGGGACGCCTGGGGAGTTTTTTCGCTAGCCGGATCGAGTGTATATCCGTTGCTGCGGTTATGGCGGATATTGGTTCCGCCCTTACGGCGGCTCACTTTTGAACAGCGCAAAAGTAAGCAAAACGCTCTTGCCCCACCACTCGGCACCTCGCCCAGGCTCGGTGTGCCCGCACTCCGCCTTGAATCCGTGGGCCGCCGCAATGGGCCATCCCTGGCCCAGTGCGGCTAACCCGGCGTCCTGCCGGGTTACCCACGGATTCAAGCCTGCGTGCGGCCAGCGTGGTTGACGGGGCGCTTGAGATCAAGATCAAAAGCCAAAGCAAAGCAAAGCAAAGCAAAGCAAAGCAAAGCAAAGCAAAGCAAAGCAAAAGCAGTGTGATATCCATCAGACAAATGGAGCTCCAAATGTGGGAGGGGGCTTGCTCCCGATGGCAGTGGGTCAGCTACACATAAGCTGACTGACATTCAGCCATCGGGAGCAAGCCCCCTCCCACATTTTGAACAGCGCCAGGTAGAAAAACTCCGGTCGGCTCTAAGGCCGCCGCGCTTTTGCTTTTGATCTGAGGCGCCCCGTCAAACACGCTGGCCGAACGCAGGCTTTGGAGCGTGGGTAACCCGGCAGGACGCCGGGTTAGCCGCGCTGGGCCAAGGATGGCCCATCGCGGCGGCCCACGCTCCAAAGCCGGAGTGAGGGCATGCCGAGCCTGGGCGAGGCACCGAGTGTTGGGGCAAGAGCCCTTTTGGTTACTTTTGGGGCTCTTTTCCAAAAGTGACCCGCTGTAAAAGCGGAACCCTAAGTGGCCGTTACCGCAGCAAAGGATATGCACCCAAGCCCACCCATCAGAATCACCCCCCCTCCCCCCCATAAGCCTCTTCAAAAAAATAATCCTTCCAACTCCCCGCCTTATTCTTCAACACCCCCAACGCCTGCAATTTCTCGGCATAGATATAGGTCCGCTGTGGCACGATAGTGAAATCAATCTCCGGGTCCTGCACGATTTTCTCAACCAGCTCCAGCGGCAACTTCGACTGTTCTATCCGGATGTAAGCCTTGGCCGCCGCCGGCTTGTCAGCCTTGATAATCTGCTCGGCTTCAGCCAAGGCAGCGTAAAAAGCCTTGTAGGTCCTGGGATTTTCGTCGTGAAACTTCTGCGTCGTATAAAGCACATTGAACGTAGCCGGCCCGCCCAGAATGTCGTAAGAACTGAGCACCTTGTGCACCTTGGGATTCAACAATTCCTGATACTGAAACGGCGGGCTGGAGAAGTGCGCATTAATCTCCGACCCACCGGCAATCAGCGCCGCCGTGGCGTCGGGGTGGGCCAGGCTGATGGAGATATCATCGAACTTCTTGTAGTTGGCATCGCCAAACTGCCTGGCCGTTTCGATTTGCAGGGTGCGCGACTGGAAACCCACGCCGGCGGCAGGCACGGCGATGCGGTCTTTTTCGGTGAAGTCCTTGAGGGCCTTCACGTCAGGGTTGTTGGTGAGCAGGTAGTTGGGCATCGAGCCCAGGGAGGCGATGGCCTTGACGTTCTGTTTGCCCTTGGTACGGTCCCATAGGGTGAGCATCGGCGGTACCCCGGCAGAGACCACGTCCAGTGCGCCGGCGAGCAGCGATTCGTTCATGGCGGTGGCGCCGGAAATGCTGTTCCATTCCACCTGAATATCCAGTCCCTGTTCCTTACCGTGTTTTTCGATCAGGTGCTGGTCGCGCACTACGTCGAGGATCAGGTAGCCAATGCCGAACTGCTGGGCGATGCTGATTTTGCCTTCGGCTTGGGCACCAACGCTGAGCAAGGCGCTCGCGACGGCCAGCAGGGTCAGGGAAGCACGTTTGAACGTCATGAAAGGTCTGCCGCGTTGTCGTAAAGGTGACTGAGCGTAGCGACGATTTTTAAGACTGGAAAAGAATATCGGGATCTATTGTTATGCAAATAATTCTCAAGCCAACGCTCGGCTGTTATTGTGCCGCGCTTTAGAATACTGCCGCCGACCTGCGAGGAAATCGACGTTGAACACTGACGAAAAAATGACCGGAGACCTGTTCGAGGTGGATAAGCGCCTGTCACTCAAGAACGTGGTGGACTTCAACGCCTACCTGCAGAGCGCGTTCGGCGATGGCGCGTGCACCTGCGTACGCTGCGTTGCCGGTGGCGGTGACGAGAGCGGCTATGCGTTCCAGCACACCTTCACCTTTGACGCGAAACCCACCCACCGCCGCTTCGCCTCGACGGCGGGCAGTGATGTGCTGATGGCGTTGAAGAAGGCGTGGCTGTCGTACACCAAAGCCGAATTGCCGCACAGTGGCGCGCTGGATCTGAACACGGTGAGAGCGTTTGTCGAGCCGCAGCTGCACAAGCGTGTGGCACCGCTGTTCCTGGCCAGCGGGCTGGTCAAGGATGTGGAAGGCGAACTGCACCTTCAGCCACAAGCGGCCTGAAGCCAAAACACATGCACATGTGAGAGAGGGGCTTGCCCCTCTCTCACATTGAGCCTCAAAAGCCCTGCACGCCCTGCACACGAAACTCCGGCGTCAGCTCTTCTTCCAGCGGCTCCACCAGCGGCCGATCATCGATCCCTGGCATCAGGATCACCTTGCGGCAATCCTCTTCGCCCTTGTCAAACAGCTCGTACCCGCGCGCAGCCTGCTCCAGCGACAGTCGATGGGTCACGATCGCTTCGGGATTGAGGTGCCCCAGCTCAATATGCTCAAGCAGCTCAGGCAAAAAGCGCTGCACGTGGGTCTGGCCCATCTTGAACGTGAGGCCTTTGTCGAACGCATCGCCAAACATGAAGCCATGGATAAACCCGGCATACACCCCCGCCACGCTGACCACCCCACCACGGCGCACGGCCGCAATGCATTGGCGCAACGCCTTGCCGCTACTGCCTTCGATCTTGAGCGTGGTGAGGATCGTTTCGGTGGTGCTGCCCTTGGCCTCGAAACCCACCGCATCCACCACGCCATCGACGCCGCGCATGCCGGCGGTCTGACGGATGATGGTGTCGGCGGGGTCGTCGTCTTCCTCGAAATTGATCGGGATCACGCCGTACATTTTCTGCGCATAGGCCAGCCGATACGGGTGGTCATCGACCATGAAGATCTGCTCGGCGCCCAGCATCTGCGCGCAGGCCGCACTGAGCAGGCCCACCGGGCCGGCGCCATAGATTGCCACGCTTGAGCCTTTTCCGATGCCCGCATTGGTCACGGCCTGCCAGGCGGTGGGCAGGATGTCCGAGAGGAACAGCACCTTTTCATCGGCCAGAGTGCCGGGCACCTTGAACGGTCCGGTGTTGGCCTTGGGCACCCGCACCAGTTCGGCCTGGCCACCCGGCACACCGCCATACAGGCGGCTGTAGCCGAACAGCGCGGCACCCGGTGGGATCGCCTTTTTATTGAGGATCGCACCTCGGCCGTCGTTGGTGGTTTCGCAGGCGGCAAATTGCTGCAGCTGGCAAAAGAAGCAATCACCACAGGCAATCACAAACGGGATCACCACCCGGTCGCCGCGCTGCACTGCCGTGACTGCCGGGCCGGTTTCTTCGACGATGCCCATGAATTCATGGCCGAAAATATCGCCGTGTTCCACCGTGGGGATCTTGCCCCGATACAGGTGCAGGTCGGAACCGCAGATGGCAGTGGCCGTGACGCGCAGGATGATGTCGTCGGGTTGTTCAATGATGGGATCGGGGACGGTGTCCACCTGCACCTTATGGGCGCCTTGATAGGTCATGGCTCGCATCGGTTGCTCTCCTTTGAGTTGACTGCCTCTGAATTGACTGCATCTGAATTACAGCCCGTCACCGCAAGCGGGTCACGGTGAGGGCGACCACGGCGATCCGCTCCACGCGCTCATAGCCGGGTTTATCGAGTTCTTCGCCGAACACATCGGGGTCCAGTTCGCGATAGGTCCAGCCGAACGCATCGCTGCCCAGCAAAGGCCGCGCGGCCTCCAGAAACGGGTCGGTACCGGCCACCATCGCCACGCCGGTGTAGAGCACCAGGCTGCCGCCCAGGGACAGGCGTTGCAGTGCCTGGTCGAGGATGCGCAGCGACAACTGCTCGCCCAACGCGCCGCCGCCATGGCGATAGGCGCGCTGGCCGTCGTCGTTCATGTAGGGCGGATTGGCGACGATCAGGTCGAACGTGCCCTCGACGCTTGCCAGGATGTCGCTCTGGTACACGCTGACATTGTTCAGCCCGGCCAGCTCGGCATTCACCGCCGTCATGCGCAGGGCCTGGGGATTGATGTCCACTGCCAGCACCTCGGCGTCATGCCGTGCCTGGGCGACCACCAATGCACCGACACCGGCGCCACAGCCAATGTCCACCGCTCGCCGCAACGGCTCGAAGCGCTGCTGTAGATGGGCGTCGATGACGTGGGCGAACCGGTAGCTGTCGGGGCCAAAGAACACCGCGTCGGCCTGGGTGGTGGGATACGGCGAATGGGCAAACAGCAGCTCACCCAGGCTCGACCAGCGCACCGTGCTGCGCCACAGGGCGTCCTGTTTTTCGATCACGCCGGCCTGGCACAGCTCGTCGCGAAAGGCGTCGGGCATCAGGTCGCTGTCGAACGGCATCGACCAGCCGAACACATCGCGCAGGTTCATCGCCAGCGGCGTGGCCAGGCGTTTGAAGACACGTTCGTGGGTCAAAGGCGTCGGCGTGATAAAGCGATAGCCGCTTTCCTTCAGGCCCCGGCCCAGGTTGAGCAACGCGCGATCGGCGAGTTGTTGTGCAGACATAAGCAGGCTTCCTCAGCGCAGACGCGCACGTAACTGGATAAAACGGCGAGTGGCATACAGGCCCACGGGCAGGCAGTGGCGGCGCGCGGACATCCACGGGATCAGGGTGTTGATCTGCTGCTCGTCGGGCAGTTGCCACAGTGATTCCACCAGGGCCTGGGTGTCCGGGTCTGCCGGGCGATGCTGCTCGCGGGAAAAGCGGCTGCCGCGCCCCGGCCGTACTGGCGGCACCCGCTGCGGGCTGACCCAACTGCCGGCAATCCAATCGTGCAGCACTTGTTTTTCATAGCCGCTGAAAGCGCCGAACATCGCTGCGCCAGCGCCTTCGATCAGTTGCCAGAAGCGGCTTTCGGCCGGGTCGTGGTCGCGCTTGATCCAGCCTTTGTCCTGCAATGCGGTGAGGAAATCGCCGATCTGGCCCGGCTTGGCCAGCCATTGGTTGACGGTCTTGCCTTCGAAACGGCAATAGTCCGAATGCATGTGCTGACCGAAGCTGCGCTTGCGCTCCAACATGGCCACCACCTCATCCTGCAGGTTGAAGCCCTCTATGACGGCGGTGGTGCCCGCGCCGAGGTCGTTGAGGCGATAGCCCTGGGCCACACGTCGGTAGAATTCGTCTCTGCCCTCGCCCAGCGGCAACAGGCTCAACACCGACTGCGCCGCCTTGCAGGCATGGCCGCTGCCGGCGTTGTCGATGGTGACATGCAGGGTGAAGTAATACGGGTCGATGCCCAGTTCGCTCAGTTCGTAGGACGTGATCAGCAGGTGCAGGGGCAACTGCTCATAGCCGAGGTTATAGCCGATGATTTCCGGCAGAAACTGCTCGGCACATAGCCCCAGGGCCAGTTGCAGGGCACCTTGCAAGTAATGTTCATCCTCGACCCCAGCCTCGCTGTCGGCATCGTGATCGCTGAGCAATTTACGGTAGATCACCACATGGTTCTGCGCGGCTTCGCCGTCGCCCAATTCTTCCAGGTAGGTGGTGAGCAGGCCGTCGAAGCGCTGATCCTGCCAGTAACGCAACAGGCCGTAGAGCCAGGCGCCGTCGACGTATTTGGTCGGCGCCACGCGCTGCAGCACGTAGAGCGCATGGGCCTTGTTCTGAAAGTAACGGCGTGGCCGGCCCTGCTGGCGCTGTTCAAGGTACTCGGCGTATTGCTCGGCCACGGCGGTGCAGCGCTGCTCCACCCAGGCGGGCAGTTGCTCGGGGGTATCGGGCAACTCGCTGGCGGCGTGTTGCACTTGCGCCAGCTGGCTTTGCAGAAACTCGTGCGCCAGCTCGCGGGCATTGGGGGTTTCGTTGTAGAGCTGTTGGTACACCCGCTGATAGTGGCCGTGGCTTGAGTGATGAACAGAGGCCGGCTGGCCCGACAGCGCCGTTAACAGGGTCATGATGGCAGTTCCCGCAAAGTCCGATGCAATCTGGCCTTCAACCATGAAGACCCCAAACGGGCGCGCGTTAGCAGGCGCCTCTAAAGTGCAGAGCGTCGGGCAGTGCGGAAAATTCAATCGGGGTTGGGACAGTGGGGATCAGTGGTCTATGAGCGCAATAGCAAGGGGCACCCAGATACCTGTGGCGAGCAGGCTTGCCCTGCTCGCCGCAACAGACCTGCTTTACAACAGGCCTGCTTGCCGGTTCGGCCTCGTTATTTGCGCGCCGCCTCCCACTGCTTGAGCAGGTCGTTGTAGTTCACGGTTTCGCCTTTGGGTTTCTCGTTGGCCAGTTTCGGCTTGGGAGCGCCCGGTTGATCGAACCAGTATTGCGCGTCGCGCTCGGGGTTCATTTTCGGACCGCACACCGGCTGCACCTTGGAGCGTTCCAGGCGCGTCATGATCGCATCCTGTTCCTTGGCCAGGTTGTCCAGCGCCTGTTGCGGGGTTTTCTCGCCGCTGGCCGCTGCGGCGATGTTGCTCCACCACAATTGCGCCAACCGTGGATAGTCGGGCACGTTGGTGCCGGTCGGCGACCACTCGGTGCGCGCCGGGCTGCGGTAGAACTCCACCAGTCCACCGAGCTTGGGCGCCATGTCGGTCATGGCCTGGGAGTTGATGTCGGACTCACGAATCGGCGTCAGGCCGACGATGGTCTTTTTCAGCGATACGGTTTTTGACGTCACGAACTGCGCGTACAGCCAGGCCGCGAGTTTCTGTTTCTCCGGGGTGGATTTGAGGAAGGTCCAGGAGCCCACGTCCTGATAGCCCTTCTTCATGCCCTTTTCCCAGTACGGTCCGACCGGCGACGGCGCCATGCGCCATTTCGGCGTGCCGTCGGCATTCACCACCGGCAGGCCCGGCTTGACCATGTCGGCGGTGAACGCGGTGTACCAGAAGATCTGCTGGGCGATGTTGCCTTGGGACGGCACCGGGCCGGATTCGGAGAAGGTCATGCCCGCCGCTTCCGGTGGCGCGTAGGCTTTCATCCAGTCCACGTATTTCTGGGTAGCGAACACAGCGGCCGGGCCGTTGGTGTCGCCGCCACGGGTGACGCTGGAGCCCACCGGGTGGCAGTCCTCCACGCGGATGCCCCACTCGTCCACCGGCAAACCGTTGGGCAGGCCCTTGTCGCCGCCGCCGGCCATGGAGAACCAGGCATCGGTGAAGCGCCAGCCCAGGGACGGGTCTTTCTTGCCGTAATCCATGTGCCCGTAGATGCGCTTGCCGTCGATTTCCTTGACGTCTTCGCTGAAGAACTTGGCGATGTCTTCATAAGCTGACCAGTTCACCGGCACGCCGAGATCGTAGCCGTACTTTTCCTTGAATTTGGCTTTCAGCTCAGGCCGCTCGAACCAGTCGGCGCGGAACCAGTAGAGGTTGGCGAACTGCTGGTCGGGCAGCTGATACAGCTTGCCGTCCGGTGCGGTGGTGAACGACAGGCCGATGAAGTCCTTGAGGTCCAGGGTCGGCGAGGTGAAGTCCTTGCCTTCATTGGCCATCAGATCGGTGATCGATTCGGTCTTGCCATAGCGAAAGTGCGTACCGATCAAATCGGAATCGTTGACCCAGCCGTCATAGATATTCTTGTCGGACTGCATCTGGGTCTGCAGTTTCTCCACCACGTCGCCTTCTTGCAGCAGGTCATGGGTCAGCTTGATGCCGGTGATTTCGCTGAAGGCCTTGGCCAGTACCTTGGACTCATACTCGTGGGTGGTGAGGGTTTCCGACACCACGTTGATCTTCATCCCACGGAACGGTTCGGCGGCCTTGATAAACCACTTCAATTCCTCCAACTGTTGTTCGGCCGTGAGGGTGGACGGTTTGAACTCGCTGCCGATCCATTTTTTCGCGGCATCTTCGTACGCATCGGCCCAGGCCGACGCGCTCAAACCGCTGAGGGCCAGTACGGCAGCCAATGAAATGCTATGTCGCAGCTTATTGTTGTTATTCAACATAGAGACCTCCTGGTTGTTTATTCACAAGGGCACTAGCCCCAACGCATCACACTCAACAGCCATACCAGGGAGAGCGCGGACGCCACCCAGATGCTCCAGTCGGTAACGCCGATCACCAGCAAATGCAGGTAGGCGCTGCCGAGAAGACCGATAAACAAACGATCACCACGCGTGGTGCTGATCGGCAGAAACCCGCGCCGGGGGATGCTCGGCGAGCGCAGTTCCCAGGTGGTCATGCCCGCCAGAATCAGCGCGATGCCGCCAAAGAACAGCGCCGTGGGGGTGGTCCAGGCCATCCATTCCATCATCGATTCCTCTAGACCCGGCCCAGGGCAAAGCCCTTGGCCACGTCGTTGCGAACAAACCAGATCACCAGCATGCCCGGCAGGATGGTCAACACCCCCGCCGCTGCCAGCACACCCCAGTCAATGCCCGATGCCGACACCGTGCGCGTCATCACTGCCGCAATAGGCTTGGCATTGACCGACGTGAGCGTGCGTGCCAGCAGCAATTCGACCCAGGAAAACATGAAGCAGAAAAACGCCGTGACGCCGATACCCGAGCCGATCAGCGGGATAAAAATCTTCACGAAGAACTTGGGAAAACTATAGCCGTCGATGTAGGCGGTTTCGTCGATTTCCTTGGGTACCCCGGACATGAAGCCCTCCAGGATCCATACCGCCAGCGGCACGTTGAACAGGCAGTGCGCCAGCGCCACCGCAATATGCGTATCGAACAGGCCGATGGACGAATACAGCTGGAAAAACGGCAGCAAAAACACCGCCGGGGGTGCCATGCGGTTGGTCAGCAGCCAGAAGAACAGGTGCTTGTCGCCAAGGAAGCGGTAGCGCGAAAACGCGTACGCGGCGGGCAGCGCCACGCTCAGGGAGATCACCGTGTTCAGGCTCACGTAGTACAGCGAGTTGAGGTAACCGGTGTACCAGCTCGGGTCGGTGAAGATCACCTTATAGTTGGCCAGGGTGAAATCCTGCGGAAACAACGTCAGCCCGCCGAGGATTTCGGTGTTGCTCTTGAAGGACATGTTCAACAGCCAGTAGATCGGCACCAGCAGGAACAGGATGTAGATCAGCAACGGGATTAGCTTGCGTTTGCTCATGTTGGCGGCCTCAGCGGTTGGCGTCGGAGTGGGTCATGGCGGTGTAGAACAGCCAGGACACCAACAGGATGATCAGGAAGTACACCAGGGAAAACGCCGCCGCCGGACCGAGGTCGAATTGGCCGACGGCCATCTGGGTCAGCGTCTGGCTGAGGAAGGTGGTGGCGTTACCCGGCCCGCCGCCCGTCAGCACGAAGGGCTCGGTGTAGATCATGAAGCTGTCCATGAAGCGCAGCATCACCGCGATCAGCAGCACGCTTTTCATCTTGGGCAGCTGGATATGGCGGAACACCGCCCACGCCGACGCACGATCAATCCTCGCCGCCTGGTAGTAAACATCCGGAATCGCACGCAGGCCCGAGTAGCACAGCAACGCCACCAGCGAGGTCCAGTGCCACACGTCCATCACCAGCACGGTAACCCACGCGTCCGCCGTATTCGCTGCGTAGTTGTAGCTGATGCCCAGGGCATTGAGGCTATAGCCGAGCAGGCCGATGTCGGCGCGGCCGAAGATCTGCCAGATGGTGCCCACCACGTTCCACGGAATCAGCAGGGGAATCGCCAGGATGATCAGCACCAGCGACGACCAGCGCCCCTTTGTCGGCATGGTCAGGGCGATGGCGATGCCCAGGGGGATTTCGATCAGCAGCACGCAGGCCGAATAGATGAACTGGCGCACCAGCGAGTCGTGCAGGCGCGGGTCGAGCAGCACCTGTTTGTACCAGTCGGCGCCGACGAAGTAGCGGCTGGACTGATCGAAAATGTCCTGCACCGAGTAGTTGACCACGGTCATCATCGGGATCACCGCGCTGAAGGCCACCAGCAGGAACACCGGCAACACCAGCCACCACGCCTTGTTGTTCTGCACCTTGTTCATGGCAGCACCTCCAGCAGGTAATCGTCGGCATACAGCATCAGCCACTGTGCGGGAAAACTGATCGACACCCTGCCCTCGGGCACCGGTTTGTCTTCGGCCAGGCGCACCTTGAGCACCGCGCCGTCGAGCTTGAGGGTGATGATCTTGTAGGTGCCAAGGTCTTCCAGATGCGTGACATCGGCCTGCAGGGCGTCAGGGTTGTACTCGTCCCACACGTGGATGAATTCCGGACGAATGCCCACCTGCAATTTTTTATAGTCCGCAGCGGCGAGGCGCTGTTGCAACGCCTCGGACAGTGGCAGGTGCGTACCGGCAAAGCGCACCCCGCCCGCCTCGGCCTGCACCTCGATGAGGTTCATCCCGGGGCTGCCGATGAAATAGCCGACAAAGGTGTGGCTGGGGCGCTCGAACAAGTCCCTGGGCGTACCAAACTGCACGATCTGCCCGCCGTACATCACCGCGATCTTGTCGGCGAAGGTCGAAGCCTCCAACTGGTCGTGGGTGACGTAGACCATGGTGATGTTGAACTGCTCGTGGATCTGCTTGAGCTTGCGCCGCAGTTTCCACTTCAGGTGCGGGTCAATCACCGTCAGCGGTTCGTCGAACAGGATGGCCGACACGTCGTCGCGCACCAGGCCACGGCCCATCGAGACTTTCTGTTTTTCGTCGGCAGTGAGGTTGCGCGCCTTCTTGCTCAGCAGATTTTGCAGGTCCAGCACTTCGGCAATTTCCGCCACCTTGCTGTGAACCTTCGCCTCGGCCATGCCCTGGTTGCGCAGGGGGAAGGCCAGGTTGTCGAACACCGTCATGGTGTCGTACACCACCGGGAACTGGAACACCTGGGCGATGTTGCGTTTCTCCGGTGTGAGGTCGTTGACCACCTTGCCGTCGAACAGCACCTGGCCTTCGGACGGGCTGAGCAGGCCGGAGATGATATTGAGCAGGGTCGACTTGCCGCAGCCCGAGGGGCCGAGCAAGGCGTAGGCACCGCCCTGCTCCCAGACGTGGTTCATGGCGCGAATCGCGTAGTCCTCAGGGCCGGCGGGCGCTGCGCTGTAGCTGTGCGCCAGGTTCTGCAAATGGATCTCGGCCATCAGGCAACCCTCGCGACACGGCGCCCGGGCGCCTGGACCAGGCGGCCCTCGGCATCGAACACAAACAGTTTATGGGTGGGGATATACACGCGGATCGGCGCATCGACGTCGTATTCATGCACCCCCGGCAAATGCAGCACCAGCAGGAAGTGCTCACTGCGCACATGCAGGAAGGTTTCCGAGCCGCTGATCTCGGCGACTTCCACCGTGACCGCCAGCTCCAGGTCGTCGTCGTTGCTCGGCACCAGGCTGATATGGCTGGGGCGCACGCCGAAGCGAAATTCGCCCTCGCCAATGGGGCGCAGATCGACGTTGAGCGGGAAGTGCACGAAGTTGGCAAAGCTCACTTCATTGCCGCTGATACGCCCGGGCATCAGGTTGATCGGTGGTTCGGAGAACAGTTCGGCAGCCAACACGCTCTGCGGCTGGTGGTAGACCTCGGCGGCCTTGCCGCTCTGGATCACCCGGCCTTCGTGCAGGATGGTGGTGGTGCCGCCCAGGGCCAGGGCCTCGTTGGGTTCGGTGGTGGCATAAATCGCGATGGTGTGGCGCGCCGCGAACAACTCGCGCATTTCCTGACGCAGCTCTTCGCGCAGTTTGTAGTCCAGGTTCACCAGCGGCTCGTCGAACAGGATCAGCTCGGCGTCCTTGACCAGCGCGCGGGCCATGGCCGTGCGTTGCTGCTGGCCACCGGACAACTCCAGCGGGTGGCGCTTGAGGAACTTCTCGATGCGCAGCATGCGCGCGGTTTCCAGCACCTTGCTCTGAATCACGTCGTCCGCCACGCCGGCCTGGCGCAACGGCGAGGCGATGTTTTCGAACACGGTCATGGTCGGGTAGTTAATGAACTGCTGGTACACCATCGACACGTTGCGCAGGCGCACCGGCTTGTGGGTGACGTCCACGCCGTGCATCAGGATGCGGCCGCTGTCGGGCTTGTCCAGCCCGGCCATCAGGCGCATCAGGCTGGTCTTGCCGGACAGGGTGCGGCCGAGCAATACGTTGAAGGAACCGGCTTCGAAACGCAGGTTGGCATCGTCGATCCAGACCTGGCCTTCGACGACGCGGGAGACATGTTCCAGGGTCAATGACATGACACGACCTTTTTATTATTGGAATGAATCTGGCCAGTCGACAGAGCGAGTTTCGTGCCAATAACGGCAGGTGATTGATCCGTAAGGAAATGCAGTGAACAGGCCGCCTGGACATGAACAATCGGGCTGAACAACTGAACAGTTTGGGGGTTGACAATGAACAGTGCTGAACAACACTTTACGGGCAATGAAGATCAAATGTGGGAGGGGCTAGCTCCCGATTGCAGTGGATCAGCGGCAACAAGCTGACTGACCCACCGTCATCGGGAGCAAGCCCCCTTCCCACATTGGCCGGGTTACAACCCTTAGATTGTGCAAGCCCAATAACAATAAAAATGCAGGTCACACCATGGCCGAACCACTGGCTCACGACACTCTCATCCAGGAATCCTGGCGCCGTTGCCGCGCCTTTGGCCTGGACCACCAGAGCGCGCCCAGCTTTGACCAACTGCCCGCCGAGGGCATCAGCCGGCTGCTGGAGAGCCAGCATTCCCTGGTACAGACCACCCATCAGGAAGTGCTGCCCTACTACGAAAACATCCTCAGCAATTCCAACTGCCTGATCATGCTGGCCGACAACCAGGGCCAGGTGCTGACTTCGTGGGGCACCCAACGCTTTATCGAGCCCAACCTGGCTCGCGGTTTCAGCGCCGGCGCCAGCTGGATGGAGCGCTCCAGCGGCACCAACGCCATCGGCACCGCGCTGGCGTGTGCGCAGGCGGTGCACATCGAGCACGATGAACACTTCCTCAAGGCCAACCGCTTCATGACCGGCTCCGCAGCGCCGATCTTCGATGCCCAGCGCGAGATCATCGCGGTGCTGGATGTGTCGAGCGACAGCTACCTGCCGCCCTCCCACACCCTGGGCATGGTCAAGATGATGAGTCAGACCGTGGAAAACCGGCTGATCCTCAACCTGTTTCGCAGCGAGCACTTTCAACTGACCTTCAACACCGGTCTGAGCAACCTCGACAGCCAATGGGCCGGCCTGCTGATTTTCGATGAAAGCGGCCAGGTGCTCTCGGCCAACCGTCGCGCCGATAACCTGCTGGGCATCAGCCTGTCGGGGGCGATGATCGACAGCCTGTTCAAGGTGTCGCTGCTGGAATTGCTCAATCAGCCCGAAGGCCTGCCCTTTTCGTTGCAGGCGGCGGGACGCAATCGCTTCCAGTGTTTATTGAAGCGCCCCAAACAGATACCGGTGCAGGCGCGCGTGTTCACTCAGCCGACCGCGCCAAAGCCCGCGCCGATTGGCCTTAACACCCTGCACTTTGGCGACGCACGCGTGGAAAAAGCCGTACGCCAGGCAGAGCGCCTGCTGGAGAAAGACATCCCGCTGCTGATTCACGGCGAGACCGGGGTGGGCAAGGAAGTGTTCGTCAAGGCCCTGCACCAGGCCAGTTCCCGCAGCCGGCAGGCGTTTATCGCAGTGAACTGTGCGGCGATTCCCGCTGAGCTGGTGGAGTCGGAGCTGTTTGGCTATGAAAAAGGTGCATTCACCGGCGCCAGCCAGAAAGGCAGCATTGGCCTGATTCGCAAGGCCGACAAAGGCACGCTGTTTCTCGACGAAATCGGCGACATGCCCCTGCCGACCCAGGCCCGCCTGTTGCGCGTGTTGCAGGAGCGCTGCGTGCAGCCGGTGGGCAGCAGCGAGCTGTTCCCGGTGGATCTGCGCATTATCTCGGCGACCAACCGTGCGCTGCGCGAACGGGTGCAGAGCGGGCGTTTTCGTGAGGATCTGTACTACCGCATCGGCGGCCTGACCCTGGAGCTGCCGGCGCTGCGCGAACGTACCGACAAGCGGGCGTTATTCCAGCAACTGTGGCAGCAGCATCGCGAGCCGAGCCAGTGGGCCGGGCTGAGCGCCGAGGTGCTGGCGCTGTTCGAGCGCCACCCGTGGCCGGGCAACCTGCGCCAGGTGAGCAGTGTGTTGCAGGTGGCATTGGCCATGGCCGAGGAACAGCCGATTCGCCCCGAGCACCTGCCGGATGATTTTTTTGTGGACTTGAAGGCCGAGGCGCCGCAGCCCGTCGCCGAGTGCCTGGGCGACGACGCCGACCTGAACCAGCGCCTGAAGGCCGCCGGCGGCAATATTTCCCACTTGGCGCGGGAACTGGGGGTGAGCCGCAACACCCTCTACAAACGCCTGCGCCGTCACGAACGCTGAGCTAGCGCGGCTTCACCACCACCAGCAGGTCGGTGAAGCTCTGCACCTGGATCGGCAGATTATCCGCCAACGCTGCAAGGGCGGCAGTCGTGTCATCGAGCTTGAACACACCGGATACGCGCAGGTCACGCAGGGCCTGGGGATCGAACCGCACCAGGCCATGCCGGTAGCTGGCCAGGGTTTGCAGCACGTCGCTCAGCGGCTGGTCATTGACCTTGAGCAGGCCTCGGGTCCAGGCGTCCGGATCGCTGCCAGGCGTCGCTTGCGCGGGTGTGGCGTGGCCGTGATCGAGGATGGCACGTTGGCCGGCCATCACTTTGACGCCCTCCTCGGCTGCGCCTTTGACCGCCACGCTGGATTCGATCACGGTCACCACCGTGGTGTCGTCCGCCGCACGCTTGACCAGGTAACGAGTACCCAGGGCGGTGGCGCTGCCCTGGTCGGTGCGCACCACGAACGGCCGTTGCGCATCCTTGGCCACGTCCACCCACAGCTCGCCCTGCAGCAGTTCGAGCACCCGTTGGTGACCATCGAATTTCACGTCCACCGCCGAGTTGCTGTTGAGCTGCAATTGGCTGCCGTCTTCCAGCACGATCTGCCGGCGCTCGCCAACGGCAGTGCGCTGATCGGCCATCCACACCGGCCCACGCTCCAGGCCCAGCCAGCCGCACAGCACCATTCCCAGCAGGCCCACGACTTGGGCGCCGCGAACACGTCGGGGGGCAAAGGCGCGATTGAGGGCGACACGCGCCGGCCGCGCGGGCAAGGGCTCGAAACTGCCCCACAACGAACGCATGCGCTCGATGGCCACGGCATGGCGTGGGTCAGCCTGGCACCAGCGGTTGAACGCCTGGCGCTCGGCGTCAGTGACGTCTTCGTCGTGCAGGCGGGTCAGCCAATTGGCCGCTTGCTGGATGATCTGTTCGCAACTCACGACAGCGGGTCCGCCCCATGCAGGCTGTGGTAGCAGTGCACCAGTGCGGTGGAGAGGTAGTTTTTAACGGTGCTGGCGGACACGCCCAGGCGCTCGGCGATCTCCTGGTAGGTCAGCCCGTCGAGGCGGCTCAGCAAGAAGGCTTCGCGGGCCTTGGCAGGCAGCCCGGCGAGCATTTCGGCAATCCGTTCGAGGGCCTGCAGGGCCACATGAATCGCCGCCGGATCTGGCATGCCGGCGTCTTCGCATTGAATGACCAGCGCCTCCCTATACGCTCTTTCAATACGCCGACGCCGTGCGCCGTCGATCAACAGTCGGCCCGCCGTGGTCGCGAGAAAGGCGCGGGGCTCCTTGATCGCCTGCGGCTCGGCCAGCATCAGGACGCGAATGAACGCATCGTGAGCGAGGTCCGCCGCATGCTGCGAACAGCCCAGTTTGCGGCGCAGCCAGCCGTGCAACCAGCCATGATGCTCGCGGTACAGTGCCGTGAGCGTTTGCTGGCGGACAGAGTCGCCCAACGCGGCCGGAATCTCATGCATGCGCAAAAATTTCTCAAATGGGAAATGTTACCAATTGCGCGAACAATGCCAGCAAAACGTTGCGGGAGCAAGGCTCTCGATAGGCCATTCGCACAAGGAAACGTGTGGCGAGCAGGCTTGCCCTGCGTTGGGCTGCGCAGCAGGCCCAAATTCAGGCTCTGAGCAGTATCAGGCACACCGTGCTTTCCTTGATTGGGGGCGCTTCGCACCCCAACGCGGGGCAAGCCCGCTCGCCACGCAGGTACCTATACCCCCTACAACACACTCCCCATCGCCTTCATCAACACCAGATCCCGCCCATAAATATCCGGCGCATACACCACCCCGCCCTGACGATCCACCTCCACCGTCCAGTACCCCAGCAACACCGGCACCGGCGTCGCCAGTCTGAACTCATGGGTCACCCCCGTCGCCAACAACTCATCGGTACGCGCACGCTCGGCCGGGCTCACCAGCAAATCGCGCAGCAGCAGCGGCTGCTCGACCCGCACACACCCCGAGCTGAACGCACGCGGGCCCTTGGTGAACAGCGGCTGACTCGGCGTGTCGTGCAGGTACACCGAATACGGGTTGGGGAAACGCATCACGATCTTGCCCAGCGGGTTATGCGGCCCGGCCTGCTGACGCAGCAGGATGTTGCCGGGTCGCGCCCAGTCGATCTGCTCGGGCGCCAGCGGGCGGCCTTCCGGGTCGAGCACTTGCAGGTTCTGCTGACGCAGGTATTCGGGGTTCAGGCGGATGGCCGGGAGCTTGTCCTCGCGCATGATCGTGGGCGGGATGGTCCAGGTGGGGTTGAGGGTGAGCCGCGTGATACGTGACTTGAGCAGCGGCGTCTGGCGTTCGGCGCGGCCGACCTGCAGACGCGTCTGCCACACCGGGATGCCGCTCTGGTAAACGCTCAACTGCGCCGCCGCGACGTTGACCAGCACGCCTTCGGGCTCCAGGTCCTGGGCCAGCCAGCGAAAACGCTCAAGGTTGATGCGCAACTGTTCGCGGCGCATCGTCGGGCTGATGTTCAACTCGGCCACGGTGCCAGCACCGATCACCCCATCGGACTGCAGCGAATGACTGAGCTGGAACGCCTTGACCGCATCGACCAGCTCCGGACGGTATTGCTTCGCGCTGCCCTTGGGTTCGCTGGCGAGATAGCCACCGTGGTACAAGCGCCGCGCCAGCTCGGGCACGCGCGGGTCCTCCATGCCGGGACGCAGCAAAGCGCCGCTGGCGACCGGGTCCCAATGCGGCAATGGCTGTTGGCGCGCGCTGGAATAGACATTGCGCAGGCTGCGGTAGAGGTCGGCGCTGGGCCGCGCCTGGTCGAACGCCTGCGCCATGTCCTGCAGGCCGGTGGCGGCCAATGCCAGCACCTCAAGCGTGGGATCGACGGTCGGCGGCTGGGAATGCCACAGCGGTTCGAAACGCGATTGCTGCAGGCGCCCGTAATGCAGATCCTGCAGGGCTTGCAGGTAGTGACGGCTGGTGTCGATATCGCTGCACAGCACATTGCTCGTGGCATCGGCAGTGGGCAGGCGGTAGTGATCGGGGTCCAGGCCATCGTCGGCCAGCAGCTGCAACTGGGTGTGCAACGCTTGCCGACGGTCGTCGGCGGTCCACAGTGGCGTATCACCTTGCTGCTGGTAAAACGCTTGCAGGCGCGTCAGGGTGCCGGCGTCCACATGCGCGGCGAAGCCTGGGCAGACGCCGGGCAATTGCGTGAGGGCTTGTTGCACCGGAGCCAGTGCCAACGGGGCGGGCGCGACAACCGGTAATGTCTCCAGCGGCAGCTCGTCGGCCGTCGCGACCAGTGGTGCAACGATCAGGCAAAGGCTCAAGTAACATGCGTGTTTTTTGAACAATGACGTTGCTCCGATCCTACCGCTGGGGGGATGTACTGTAGATGCTGACTTTTATGTGTCGCCTCGGTTTCATGACGGTGACCCTGGCCACTCTGAGCACTGTCACGCTCGCCGCCAATGGCCACCCTCCGACGTTGTATAGCAGCCTGGCGCGCTCGGCTCCAGAACTCAATCCCACGGTACTGAAAAGCGCCCTGAGCGCAGTGCAATGCGCGGTCAACAATGGCGAGGAACGCTCCGAACGCCTGGCCGTGATTGACTACTCACAGCCCTCGACCGCCCGTCGGCTGTGGATCTTCGACCTGCGCAAACAAACCCTGGTGCTGCGCGACCTGGTGGCCCACGGCGCCAACTCCGGGGAAAATTTCGCCACCCAGTTTTCCAACCTCGAAGGCAGCCATCAATCCAGCCTGGGCCTGTTCCGCACCCAGGAAAGCTACCTGGGCACCCATGGCTACTCGCTGCGCATGGATGGCCTGGAGCCGGGGTTCAATGACCTGGCCCGCGACCGTGCCCTGGTGATCCACGCCGCCGACTACGTCAGCCCACTGTGGAGCAAGCGCGAAGGCCGTATCGGCCGCAGCCAGGGCTGCCCCGCCGTACGTCCGCAGGTGGCGCGCAAAGTGGTCGACAAACTCAAGGATGGGCAGTTCATGTTCTCCTGGTATCCCGACCAGCGCTGGCTGAAGTCCTCCACGTACCTCAATTGCAAGCCCCAACAGGTGGCAACCAGCCGTACAATCCGTGGCGGTTAGCCTGTCCCCACCGAGATAAGAGAGCGTCCCATGCTTCTACACACGTCCACCTGGATCGAGATTGGCCAGTTTCTGGAACGCAGCCGCACGGTGGTCATCCCCATCGGCTCCAACGAGCAGCACGGCCCCACCGGTCTGCTGGGCACCGACTGGATGTGCCCGGAAATCATCGCCCATGAGGCGCAAAAGCACGCCGATATGCTGATCGGTCCCACGTTCAATATCGGCATGGCCCAGCATCACCTGGGGTTCCCCGGCACCATCTCGCTGCGCCCCTCCACTTTTATTGCCGCCATCGGCGACTGGGTGCGCTCACTGGCCGGGCATGGTTTCGAGAAGATCCTGTTTCTCAACGGCCACGGCGGCAACATCGCGACGATTGAAGCAGCGTTTTCCGAACTGTACGCCGAGGCCAGCTTCGCCCGTCGCCCGGCCGGGTTCGCCCTCAAACTGGTGAACTGGTGGGACCTGGAAGGCGTTACCGACCTGGCGCACCGTCAGTTTCCAGTGGGCCACGGCAGCCATGCGACGCCTTCGGAGATTGCCGTGACGCAATGGGCGTATCCGGAGTCGATCAAGTCAGCCGATTACTCGCCGCAGATCGCCAACACCGGGCCGATCCGCGAAGCACTGGACTTCCGCGCACGCTTCCCCGACGGCCGCATGGGCTCGGACCCGGCCCTGGCGACGGTGGAAAAAGGCGGTGAGCTGGTGGCGTTGGCGGCCCTTGGGCTGGTCAAAGCCGTGGACAGTTTCAGCAACGAAGCACGTATTTAATGCAGCGCAGCACACTGGAGCTTCTGTGAAGAGCGGGCTTACTGTGGCGAGCGGGCTTGCCCTATGCCAGTGAGTTAAACGCAGATCCCTGTGGGAGCGGGCTTGCCCGCGAAGGCGGTGGGTCAGTCAACGTCAATGTTTGCTGGGCCGACGTCTTCGCGGGCAAGCCCGCTCCCACATTTGATCTTCGTTACAGGAAGCGTTCGCCTATGGCAATAGGGGCAAATCAGAACGTTATTGGCACGCCTTCGCCGCCAGCTCGAGCCGTGATGGCTTGATCGCCGAAACCACCGGCTTGCGCTCATACAACGAGACCTTGGTGCCATCCTGGGACTTGTACGCCTCCAGCACATCGTCGGCCGCAATCTTGCTGCTCAACAGCACCGTGGCGTGACGCGAGTTCTGCGTCACGGTGGCAGTGATGCCGTGTTTCTCAAGCTCAGGCAACAAACACTGCACATAGGCTTGTGGGGACTTGGCCGTTTGCAGCGTCAGCGACGGAGCGTTCGGGGCGGTAACACAGCCGCCCAGCGCCAACACCATGACGGGTACGAAAAAAGAGCGCATACACCTTCCTGCATCAATAAAAGAAAAATCCGCTTCAGTCCGGCGCGAAGTCTACGCCAGCAACGCGTGCCAGCAAATGGCCCGTACGCTGATCACCGGCAGTTGCCGACGTGGATCACGCGCTGATTTTCCATGTTCCCTGCAAAAACAGAACTTGCGATGCATGATGGTGACTATTATCTGAACCGATAGTGCACCGCCTATAACGATAAGGACCCCATCATGAAGCCCCACCAGAAGACCTTCGACCGCATCCGCGAAGCCGTACTGCCGGAGTTTCGCGAGCGGATCGCCGACTACCTGGTCGAGTATGAAACCGTGCTTCAGAATGCCGCCGCCGATGCGCGCCAAGTGCACGCCAGCGCCCAGCAGTTGCGCGGCTACCTGCGCGGCCTCAACACCACGCGGGTGCTGGGCATGGCTGACTGGGAAGACCTCGACCGGCGGGTCGCGCACATCATTGAACGCCCTGCGACCCAGGGCGTTGCAGATTGACCCACGCCTGCACCGAGGGGCGCTGCCACTGATGCTGCGCATACGCCACCAGTTCGCCAGGCACAGGGTCACCATTGAGGATCAGGCGGTTGAGCATCACGGCCAGGTCCACATCGGCAATCGACCACTCACCAAACAGGTGCTCGGGATTCCCCGCCAGTAACGCCTGCGCCGCGCTGATCAGCTTGCGTGCGGCCGCTGCAGCCAACGGCGACAACGGCGGCATGGTGTGCCCGCAAAACACCACCAGCGTCGACCGTTCCTGGCGAATGGGCAGCAAGTCGCTGCGTAACCACGCCTGCACCTGCCGCGCCCTCGCCCGCTGCCGCCGATCGGCCGGGTACACGGCGATTGCAGGATAAGCCTCGTCCAGGTATTCGCAGATCGCCGACGATTCCGACAGTGCAAAGTCGCCCTCAACCAGTGTCGGCACACGCTGAGTCAAGGACAGCCGGGCAAAGTCAGCTGCCTGGTTTTGCGCCGCGTCCAGGTCCAGGGTGACGGTGTCGAAGGCCAGGCCTTTTTCCCGCAGGGTAACGAACACCGACATGGCGTAAGGGCTGGTGAACAGCGAGTCGACATACAGACGCAGCGGGCCTTGGTGCATGGGCGTTCTCCTTGAGATGAGTCGCCACGCTACGAGATGTGCGGCGATAAAGACAATGCAGGGTTTTTATGGGGGCATTCCAGGCGGGAATAGCGCGCCAACGCTCAGCTTAATGTTATAGGATAACGCCCTCTCTCCGCCCCGCCCTGCGATGCCGCCCATGACTGACGCTGTTCCCCTACGCCAACGCCTGCTTTCCATCGACGCCCTGCGCGGCCTGGTGATTCTGTTCATGTTGCTCGACCATGTGCGCGAGACTTTCTTGATGCAACGCCAGGTCGGCGACCCCATGAGCATCGACAGCACCGAGCCTGCGCTGTTTGTGAGCCGTACCCTGGCCCACTTGTGTGCACCTGTATTTGTGCTGCTCACCGGCTTGTCGGCCTGGCTTTACGGCCAGAAATACCAGGGCACTCGCGATGTGTCGGCGTTTCTGTTCAAGCGCGGGCTGTTTCTGGTGGTGCTGGAGTTCACCCTAGTCAGTTTTGCGTGGACCTTCCAGTTGCCACCCAGCGTGATTTACATGCAGGTGATCTGGGCGATCGGCATCAGCATGATCGCCCTCGCCGCGCTGGCGTGGTTGCCGCGACCGCTGCTGATAGCGTTGGCACTGGTGATCATCAGCGGTCACAACCTGCTCGATGACGTGCACTTCGCACAAGGTTCAGCGCTGCAACAGGCCTGGTCCATCCTGCACGAACGCAATTGGATCGAGGTGAGCGACAGCCTGCGCCTGCGCGTGACGTATCCGGTATTGCCGTGGATCGGCGTAATCGCCCTGGGTTACGGACTGGGGCCCTGGTTTGCCACGGGCATGCCGGCGGCGTTGCGTCAGCGCTACCTGCTGCTGGGTGGCGTTGGCGCGTTGGTGGGGTTCGTGCTGCTGCGGTCGCTCAACGGGTATGGCGAGAAGCCGTGGCAAGCCTATGACACTGGCGTGCAGACGTTGATGAGTTTTTTCAACATGACCAAGTACCCGCCTTCGCTGCTGTTTCTGGCCTTGACCCTGGGGATCGGCCTGCTGCTGTTGCTGGCATTCGAACGCGCCGGGCACAAGCGCTGGATCGGTGTGCTGGCGGTGTTCGGTTCGGCGCCGATGTTCTTCTACCTGCTGCACCTTTATGTACTCAAAGTGCTGTATGTCGCCTGCGTCGCCCTGTTCGGCCTCAACCACGGCAACTACTTCGGTTTCGACAGCATCGGCGCAATCTGGCTCGTCGCCCTGCTGCTGCCGTTGGCGCTGTACCTGCCCGTGCGCTGGTTTGCCAATCTCAAGGCACGCCGGCGCGACCTGGGCTGGCTCAAATATTTTTGAGCCGGTATTGGATTACGCCACAGCACGCGTCGCCTGTACGTTTGGCGCGTGGGGTTGGTTGACGGCCTGGGCCAGTGTCGTCACCTGCGAACAGGTCTGCGCAGCCAACGCCAGTGCGTTTTCCCCCGGGTCGACCCGTTCGTGCAGCAACGGGCAAGACGGCGCCAGCCACAAGCGATCCCCCAGACGCTCATGAGCGTGCTGAACAGTGGCCAGGGCGTTTTCCAGATCGAAGTGCGCAGAATCACGGCCGTTCACCACGCCCAAAGACAGGACTTTATAGCCCGGCACCCGATCGAGGATGGTCGGGAACTGCTGCGGTGCGTGCACTAAATCGAAATGCAGGCCGTCGACCGGCAGGTTCGCCGCCAGGCCGAGGTTTTCTTCCAGGCCACCGAAATAGGTGGCGAGCAGTTTCTTCAGCGGGTCGCGCTGGATCAGGTTATAGGCGCGCTCAAAGGCATTCTTCCACGCTTGCGGCAGGTCGAGCACCAGGATCGGCTCGTCGATCTGCACCCACTCAACGCCCAGGTCCGCCAGGCGCTGGAAAATCTGGCCGTACAACGGCAACAGACGATCCAGCAGGTCGAGCTTGTCAAAATCAGCACCCTGGGTCTTGCCCAGCCACAGGTAGGTCAGCGGGCCGATCACCACCGGTTTGACGCTGTGGCCCAGTTCCTGTGCTTCCTGCACTTCTTCGAACAACTGCTCCCACCCCAGTTGGAACTGCTGGTCGACGCTGAATTCCGGCGCCAGGCAGGGGGTGTCGAACCACTGTCCGCGCTCACTGACGGCGCGGGCCACATCGAACAGCGTCTGCAAGGTCGCCTTGCCGTCCGCCGGGCGCACATGCTCGGGGATCACGCCGAACATCAGCGAGTGGGTCAGCACCTGGTCGTGCCAGGCGAAATCACCGGCCGGCAGCAGTTCGATTCCGGCGCCTTTCTGCAGCGCCCACTGGGCCTTGCGCAGGTCACGGCCAACGGCGCGCAGGCCGGCTTCGTCGAGCTCTCCCAGGCAAAACGCTTCCCGCGCTTTTTTCAGTTCGCGATCACGTCCAATGCGTGAAAACCCGAGGGAATGAGCGACTGCCATGACGTGCAACTCCGATGTCGATAAGGATGGCAACCATTGTCGACAGATTTGAATGATGAGACAAACTCGTTAAATTCCAGATCATCACAAGTTTTACTCATGTTGCGCTCAGGTGCAGATAAAACCCGTGGAACATGAACCCGGCGCAGGCCGCCAGCGCCAGCCCCATGCAGCGATTGAACCAGGTGAACGCCGCCGCGCCGCTGATCCGCCGCCCCAGCAGCGCGCCGAGCAACGCATAGACCCAGGGCGCACCCACCGCGCCCAACGCCAGCAGGGCCGAAACGCCAAAGATGGAGGCGCCGGTGATATGCGCCGCCGGCAACATCACACTGGTGATCGGTAACACCGCCACAATGCCCTTGGGGTTGAGCAACTGGATCACCAGGCCGTTCCAGAAGGTAAGTGCCTTGATCGGCGCGGCCGAGTCCTCTTCAACCACCGTGCGCGCGGTGAACACCTGATACGCGAGGTACAGCGTGTAGGCACCGCCGATCAACGAGATATAGGGCAGCGCCGCCTGCGAAACGATCGCTTCACCGGTGTAGCCAAACAGCACGAACATCAGCAGCATGGCGCAGCCCACACCCAGGTAGAAACCGCTGGAACGACGCAACTTTCCGGTGAGCCCGGCATTCAGGCCCATCAGGTTGACGGGCCCCGGGCTGTACATGACGCTGAAGGCGTAGAGAAAAATGTCCATGGCAGACCTCGTGAGAAGTGATGCGGCGAGTCTATCCAGGCGTGTATCGCTCGATCTTGTACGTTTGTGGTAGGTGATCGGTGATTCATTACGGGTACTATGCTGCCAAACAAATACTCAAATGAGCCGCCATGATCAAAGCCAGCCTGCGTAGTCACCTGACCCTTTGGTTTGCCGGGCTGTCATTGCTCACCTTGTTGAGCGTGGGCTTTTACGTGGGCCATATCGCCACCGAGCAGATGAAGCAGGCCAGCGGCAATGCGCTGCTGAGCACGGCGCGCTCCACGGCGGCGCTGCTGGCCGTGCAGTTGCGCGAACGTCAGCTGGAAGTCTCGCTGCTGAGCCAGGCACCGTTGTTTCGCCGCGGCGATCTGGATCAGCCGGACATCCTTACTCTGATGGAACTGCGCACGCGCTCGCGCGCCGAGTACGCGTGGATGGGCGTGGCCGACGCAGACGGCCGCGTGCACCAGGCGGCGAACGGGCTGCTGGTGGGCCAGTCGGTCGGCCAGCGCCCCTGGTTTCAGGCAGGCATGCGCGGTGAATACACCGGTGATCCCCACGAGGCCGTGCTGCTGGCCAAACTGCTGCCGGGCCCGGACAACGGCGAGCCGCTGCGCTTTATCGATTTTGCCGCACCGCTGCTCAATGCCCAGGGCCAGACCATTGGTGTGCTGGGCGCCCACGCGCACTGGCGCTGGATCACGCAGATCGTCGATTCGGCCGTGATGCAAAAAGATGCGTTTCCCGAGATCGAAGCGCTGATCGTCGACTTCGACGGCAAGGTGCTGTACCCCGAACTGCTTGCTGGTGAACAGATGGCAACGGACAAACTGAACACCGCGTCTGGCTGGTCCACGGGCAAAGGCTATGTCACTGCATCGGTCGCGGTGCCCAGCCCGTCCAACGCCAAAGTGACCTGGTACATCATGCTGCGCCAACCCCTGGACGTCGCGCTGCAACCGGCGCGCACCCTGCTCTACAAATTGCTGCTGCTCGGCGTGCTCGCCGCCCTGGTGTTTGTGCTGGCGGCCTATTACCTGGCCTCCTCCCTCAGCCGCCCCATCGAGCGCCTGGCCAGGTCCGCCAAACGCGTGCAGGACCAGCAGCCCGGCGCCGTATTCCCGCAGGATCACGCGGTACTGGAGATCGCTCAACTGGGCCGCTCACTCACCGGCATGACCCAATCGCTGCTGGCCAAGGAGCGTCAGTTGCAGGATGCCAATGCCTTCCTCGAAGCGACCGTCGCGCAACGCACCGCCGACCTCACCCAAGCCAATGCCGACCTGCTCAACCTGGCCACCCACGATGCGCTGACCGGCGTGTACAACCGTCGCCGCTTCGATGAAAAACTGGCCGAAAGCAGCCTGCTCTTTCAGCGCACCGGGCGCACCTTTGCCCTGCTGCTGATCGATGCCGACCACTTCAAGCAGATCAACGACACTTACGGCCATGCCGTGGGCGATGACGTGCTGCGCCAACTCGCGCAACTGATCAAGAGCACCACCCGCATTACCGACTTTGTTGCCCGTTACGGCGGCGAGGAATTTGCGGTGCTGCTGCCCACCGTAGAAGCCCCGGACAGCCCCGACGTGGTGGCCGAGAATATCCGCGCGGCGATTGCCGAAGCGATGTTCGAGGGGGTTGGGCAGGTGACCGTAAGCATCGGCGTGAGCATCGCCGAACCATCAGACCGCGACACCCGCGCCCTGCTGACCCGCGCCGATCTGCAGCTATATGAAGCAAAGGCGAAAGGCCGCAATCGGGTAGCCCCCGTCAAATAATCTGCCCCGCAAGCCATTTCAGACAATCCCCCGTGGCGAGCGGGCTTGCCCCGCGTTGGGCTGCGCAGCAGCCCCAAGACCATGCTCTGAGCACTGTCAGGTCGAACGCGTGCGCCTTGATGGGGGCGCTTCGCACGCCAACGCAGGACAAGCCTGCTCGCCACAGTTAAGCGTAAATCCCCTGTGGGAGCGGCGGTGCGACTTGCCCGCGGAAGCGGTGGGTCAGTCGACTCAATGTTTGCTGGGCCGACGCCTTCGCGGGCAAGCCCGCTCCCACATTTGATCGCGTTCACACTCACCCATACCGGTCAGCTCTATGGCCGCCACGCTTTTGCTTTTGATCTTAGGCGCCCCGTCAAACACGCTGGCCGAGCCTGAGCAAGGTGCCGAGAAGTGAGCCGCCGTAAGGGCGGAACCCTAAGTCGCCATCACCGCAGCAACGGATATGTACACCGAAAAGTCGCACCGTTCGTTGCTTTGAGCATCACGCTGGCTTAACTGAACGGCATTGGGGCTTGCCCGCTCACCACAACAGGCTTGCTCGCAAACGGTTTTTAAACCCTCAGTCAATCAATCCCTGGGCGTCATAAAACGGATACGGCCCGGGGTACTCCCCGAACACACCGTTATGGCTGACCAACCCCTGCTGCGCCTCCCAGCGATGCAACAGATACCCGGCCGGCTCCAGGTTGAAATGCGCCGGGGCCGCGTCCTGCAGATCCAGCACGATCTGGTGGGAGGTGCCGGGGCATACGCAGCTGAGGCTGCCACCGAAACGCCGCTGCATCGGCCGGTGCAGGTGCCCGCACAACAAGCGCTCCACCTGTGGATGACGGGCGATCAGTTGCTCCAGGGCCGTCGCATTGATAAACGGCTCACGGTCCATATGGCCAATGCCGCTGATGAACGGCGGATGGTGCAGGATCAGCAGCGTCGGCGCGTGCGGGCGCAGCGCCAGTTGTGCGTCGAGCCACTGCAACTGGCTGTCGAGCAACTGCCCGCCATGGCTGCCCGGGATCGTCGAATCCAGGCCGATCAAGCGCAGCGGATGGTCATCCACCACCCAGTCCAGGGGCGCCTGCGCCGAACGCGGCAAGTAGGCGTGATCGGCAAACGCGTCCAGCAACGGCCCGCGCGCGTCGTGGTTGCCGGGCACCAGGTAGCAAGGCATGTGCAGGCGTGCGAGTTCAGGGTGCAGCACCGCGTATTCATCGGCGCGGCCGAAGTCCACCAGGTCGCCGCTGATCACCACGATATCGGGGCGCGGGTGGCTGGCGTTCAGATGGTCGACGGCACGGCGCAGCGCGCCCAGGGTATCGACGACCCCATAGGTCAGGCGCTGGCCGGCTTTGAGGTGCAGGTCGCTGATTTGCGCAACCAGAAACGGACTGTTCACAGGCAAACTCTCATGCATTGAGGGTAAACAACATGTGCGGCGTGATCGCCAGGGCAATCGGTGCGCCGACGGCATGCAGTTGGTTGTCGCTGCTGTCCACCAGCAATGGTTGCGGGCCGCCCACATCCACCAGCAGACGGCTTTGCGCGCCCTGGAAAAACTGCGCCAGCAGACGCCCGTGCAGGTGCCCCTCGCCGTCCATCACCCGCAGGTGCTCGGGGCGGCAATACACGGTGGCGGGCACTTCGCCCGCCTGCCACGGCAACTCGCCCCCGCACACCGTCAGGCCCCTGGGCGATTGCGCGATCACCTGAAATGCATTCAGGTTGCCCACGAAGCCTGCGACAAACGCATTCGCCGGCTGTTGATAGATTTCCCGGGGGCTCGCCAACTGGGCCACGCGGCCCTGCTCCATCACCAGAATACGATCGCCCAGGGCCATGGCTTCGCCCTGGTCGTGGGTGACAAACACCGAGGTAATACCGAGACCGCGCAGCAGTTCATTCAGCTCGCTGCGCAGACGCTCACGCAGCTGGGCATCGAGGGCGGCCAGCGGCTCATCGAGCAACAGCACCTTGGGACGCGGCGCCAGGGCGCGAGCGAGGGCAACGCGTTGACGCTGCCCGCCCGACAGTTCGTGAATGCTGCGCCGGCCGTGATTGTGCAACCCCACCAGCTCCAGCAACTCGTCACAGCGCTTGTTGCGCTCCAGCGCCGACAGGCCGCGAATCTTCAGGCCGTAGACGATATTGCCGGCCACATCCAGGTTGGGAAACAGCGCGTAGTTCTGGAACACCATGCCCACGTCGCGGCGCTCGATGGGCAGGCGGGTGACGTCCTGATCGCCGAAAAACACCTGCCCCACATCGGGCCGTTCCAAGCCGGCCATCAAGCGCAAGGTCGTGGTTTTACCGCAGCCGGAGGGGCCGAGAATGGCCAGGGTTTCGCCGCCTTCGACGGTCAGATCAAGGTTGTGCACGGCCACGGTGCCGTCGGCAAACGCCTTGCGACAGCCCTTGAGGCGAATAGTGATAGCGGTCATCGACGCTCTCCACGAGACAAACGGGCGCTGATGGCCTGCAACGCGATCAGCAGCGGCACGATCATCAGCAAAAAGATAAGGGTGTAGGCACTGGCGATTTCCAGGCGCGCCGAGGCGTAGCTGTCGGCCAGGCCCACCGGCAAGGTCTTGGTCATCGGCGTGTGCAGCATCCAGGTCAGGTTGAACTCACCCAGCGAGAGGGTGACCACCATCAGCACACCGGCAAGAATCCCCGCCCGGCAGTTGGGCACCACCACGCTGAAAAAACGCTTGATCGGCCCTGCCCCCAGGCTTGCGGCGGCCTCTTCCAGCACCGGCAGTTGCTGACGCTGCATCACCGCCATCACCGGACGCACCAGAAACGGCAGGGTGAACAGCACATGGCCGACGAGGATGAACAGCCAACTGCTGCGGAACGCGCCGAACTGGCCATAGGTGAGCAACAACGCCAACGCACTGGCCAGGCCCGGCATTGCCACCGGCAGCACCATCAACTCCTCGAAGGCGCGGCTGAAGCGGTTGTTCATGCGTACCAGCGCGTAGGCCGCTGGCACGCCCACCACGCACACGCACACCGCGCAGGCCAGGGCCAGTTGCAGCGACAACCACACCGTGGGCGAATAGGCCTGCCATACCTGGACCAGCCAGTCGAAGGTCAGGCCGCTGGAGAGCCCGACGAAGAAATTGCGCGTCAGCCCCGCCATCAACGACAGCAGCACCGGCACCAGCATGAAGGCGCATACCAGCAGGGTGAACAGCAGTTGCAGCACAAACAACGATGAGCGTTTCACAGAACCGTCCCCGCGTTTTTCACCAGGCGCCGGGTCAGCAGCAACACGGCCCAGGTCACCGCCCCCAGCACCACCGACAAGGCGGCGGCGACGGCAAAGTTGGCGTAATTGGTGAACACGTTGTAGATCGCCACCGGTGTGACGTTCAGGCGCGTGCCCAAGGTAAAGGCGGTGCCGAAGGCGCCCATGGAGGTGGCGAAGCAGATCGCGCCACACGAGGCCAGCGCCGGCGCCAGGCCAGGGATGATCACATCGCATACCACGCGCCAGTGCCCTGCCCCCAGCGAATGCGCGGCCTCTTCCAGGCTGCGGTCGAGGCTTTCGCACGCCGCCATCACGGTGAGAATCACCCGTGGAATCGAGAAGTACAGGTAGCCGACGAACAGCCCCACCAACGAGTAGGCAAAGATCCAGCGCTCACCGGCCAGTTGCAGGCCCAGCGCGGCGAACAGGCCCTGGCGCCCGGCCAGCAGGATCACCAGAAACCCCACCACCACGCCGGGAAATGCCAGTGGAAAGGTGAGCAGCGCGACCAGCGCCGAGCGTCCGGAAAACTGCTGGCGTGCCAGAAATACACCGCTGATGCCGCCGATCACCAACGCCGTCAGCGTCACGACGACGGCCAGCGCACAGGTTTGCACCAGGCTGCCCAGGTATTGCGCACTGCTCAGCACCTGCCAGTAACCGCTGCCTTGACTGTCGCGGCTTTGGCCGCCGAGCAGCATCAGGTGCGCCAGCGGCAATAGCCAGAACGCCAGCAACAGCGCAAAGGCCGGGGCCAGTGCCCAGGCGGCGCGAGGGGTCGAGGCCACTTACTTGACCTCGTTGAGGTAGCGGGCGGCGAAGGCTTCCTGCACGGCGGCCATTTTCTGATAGTCCACCACGCCGGCACGGGCGTAGTCGCTGTCGGGCAGGAACTGCGCGGCCACGTCGGCCGGCATCTGCACCGGGCGCACCGGCCGCAGGTAGGCCTTGGCCCACAACGCCTGGCCTGCATCGGACAATACGAAGTCGAGGACCTTTTCACCGTTGGCGCGGTGCGGCGCATTCGCCACCAGGCTCATCACATAGGGCACGCTGATGCTGCCTTCCTTGGGGATCACGAAGGCGACGTTGGCGTTGTCCTTGTAGCGGGCGCGGTAGGCGTTGAAGTCGTAGTCCACCAGGATCGGCAACTCGCCGGACAACACCCGCGCATAGGCCGTCTGCTTGGGCACGATAGGGGCGTTTTTCGCCAGCTTCTGGAAGTAGTCGATGGCCGGCGCGAAGTTGTCCAGATCGCCCCCCAGCGCGCGGTTGATCGCGACCGCCGAGACGTAACCGACAAACGCGCTGGACGGGTCCAGGTAGCCGACCATGCCTTTGTATTCAGGCTTGAGCAAGTCCGCCCAGCTTTGCGGCACGGGCAGACCGCCGAGGGCATCGACGTTGACCATGATGCCCAGGGTGCCGGAGTGGATCGCGAACCACTGCCCGGACGGGTCTTTGAGACCGGCGGGAACCTGTTCCCAACCCTTGGGTTTGTAGCCCTCGACCACGCCAGCCTTTTGCGCCTGCAGGCCGAAGGTCACGCCGTAATAGACCACGTCGGCGACCGGCGCGGCTTTTTCGGCGACCAACTGCGCCAGGGACTGGCCGGAGTTCTTGTTGTCCAGCGGCACCTGCACGCCGGTCTGCGCGGCGATGGCTTTGAGCTGGGTGCCCCAGTCGGCCCAGTCCGGCGGGCAGTTGTAGCAGATCGCGGTGTCGGCGGCCTGGGCCAGGCTTGCCATGCCACACAGCAGCGCGGCGGCCAGGGTTTTACGGAGTGTGCGCATCAGGGGTGTCCTCATGGGGTTGAGTGCTTTCGCCCGGCCGGATATGGCAAGGCAGACAATGGGAAATCGGCGCGTTGCCGGCGATCTGCGCCAGCAACTGGTCAATCACGGTGCCGGCGAGCAGCGCGATGGGCTGCACCACGCTGCATAACGTGGGGTGCAGCTGCGTGCCGAGGGTGATGCCGTCAAAGCCCATCACCGAGAGTTGCCCGGGCACGTTCCAGCCATTGCGGCGCAGCTCGGCAATCAGGCTGATGGCGAGGAAATCGTTGGAACACAGCAGTGCTGTCGGCGCGTCGGGGCCGGTCAGAAACGGTTCGATAGCGGCGAATTCGGCCTGGGTGTGCGCAGGCATTTCGATCACCGGGCGGCTGTTGAGGCCCGCGGTTTTCATCGCATCGCAGTAGCCGGCATGGCGCAGGCGCGCACGGTCGGACTGCAACGCGGGGCCGGCGACCATGCTGATGCGCCGGTGTCCCGCATCCAGCAGGTAACGGGTGGCCAGGGCCATGCCGGCGCGGTTGTCCACTGACACAGCGCTGTAATCGGGGTTGCTGGGTTGGTGGTACGCCAGCACGAACGGCGTCTGCTCGCTGGCCAGGCTGTTGAGCACATTGTTGCTCTCGGCGTCGGTGACGGTCAGTACCAGCCCGTCCACGCGCTGGCGCAGCAACTCTTCCACCACAATGCTCTCGCGCTCGCTGCTGTAGTCGGTGGTCGCCAGCAACAGACTGTAGCCGCGCAACCGCGCGGCGCGCTCCATGGCCTGGAACTGTTCGGCGAACACCGGGTTGAGCAGGTTGGGCACCACCACGCCGATCAGTTGCGTGGTTTGCAGGCGCAGCTGACGGCCCAGCAGGTTGGGCCGAAACCCCAACTCACGGGCGGCGGCGAACACCTGTTCACGGGTAGTCGGACGCACCTGGTCGGGAGAGGCAAAGGTGCGCGCGGCGGTGGCACGGGACACGCCGGCCAGGCGCGCAACGTCTTTCAGATCAGGCATGGTCACTCGCTTGAGATCGATCTCATTGGCGAGGACAGTAACGGGGGAATATGGCAGGACGGTGGTGAAGAGATGACGGTTTGATGTCAGTGAATTCATGTGCAAAAAATGCATATGTGGGAGCAGGCTTGCTCGCGAAAGGGCCGCATCAGTCAATGTTGCTGTGACTGACCCAGCGCCTTCGCGAGCGAGCCCGCTCCCACACAGGCTCGATGTATGCCCATGGATGGTCATAATCGCCGGGTATCGTCAAAAACCGGCGCGGCAAAATCCGCTCGCTAACCTTTCGATCCTGTCCAAGTGCGGGCACAATGCGTGTCCTTTTTTGGCAGGCACCGCCGCAGGCTCTCAAAAATGATCAAAACGCCGTATTACCTCATCGACAAACAGAAGCTTCTGGTCAACATGCAGAAGATTGCCTACGTGCGCGAGCAGTCCGGCGCCAAGGCTCTGCTGGCACTGAAGTGCTTTGCCACCTGGTCGGTGTTCGACCTGATGCAGCAATACATGGACGGCACCACGTCGTCGTCGCTGTATGAGCTCAAGCTCGGCCGCCAGAAGTTCGAGGGCGAAGCGCACGCCTACAGCGTGGCCTGGGCCGACGATGAAATCGAAGAGATGCTGGAAAACTGCGACAAGATCATCTTCAACTCCATCAGCCAGTTGCAGCGCTTCGCCGAACGCAGCGAAGGCAAGACCCGTGGCCTGCGCGTGAACCCGCAGGTGAGCAGCTCCGACTACCTGCTGGCCGACCCGGCGCGCCCGTTCAGCCGCCTGGGCGAGTGGGACCCGGTGAAGATCGACGGCGTGATCGAGCAGATCTCCGGTTTCATGTTTCACAACAACTGCGAGAACGGCGACTTCAGCCTGTTCGACAAAATGCTCGGCACCATCGAAGAACGCTTTGGCGCGCTGCTGCACAAGGTCAAGTGGGTCAGCCTCGGCGGCGGCATCCACTTCACCGGTGAAGGCTATGCGCTGGATGCGTTCTGCGCGCGGCTCAAGGCGTTCTCCGAGAAGTACGGCGTGCAGGTCTACCTGGAACCGGGCGAAGCGGCGATCACCAACAGTGCGTCCCTGGAAGTGACGGTGCTCGACACCCTCTACAACGGCAAGCACCTGGCCGTGGTCGACAGCTCCATCGAAGCCCACCTGCTGGACCTGCTGATCTACCGTCTCAACGCCAAGCTGGCGCCGAGCGAGGGTGAGCACACCTATATGGTGTGCGGCAAATCCTGCCTGGCCGGGGACATCTTCGGCGAGTATCAATTTGATCGTCCGTTGGCCATCGGCGATCGGCTGTCGTTCATCGACACCGCAGGCTACACCATGGTCAAGAAAAACTGGTTCAACGGCCTGAAAATGCCGTCCATCGTAGTGAAACAACTCGACGGTACAGTCGAAGTGGTTCGTGAATTTGGTTACGACGACTACCTGTCCAGCCTTTCGTAAGCTGGCGGATATAGGAGAAATAAAGCAATTGAAAAAGAACGTTCTTATCATTGGTGCAGGAGGTGTCGCCAAGGTGGTGGCCCACAAGTGCGCGCAGCACAACGACGAACTCGGTCGTATTGCTATCGCGTCGCGCAACATCTCCAAATGCCAGGCCATCATCGACAGCGTCAAGGCCAAGGGTAGCCTCAAGGTACCCGCCGACATCCAGGCCTTCGCGCTGAACGCTCTGGACGTGGAAGCGACCAAGGCCCTGATCCGCGAGACCGAATCGCAGATCGTCATCAACGTGGGTTCCGCGTTCCTCAACATGTCGGTACTGCGTGCCTGCATCGACACGGGCGTTGCCTACCTTGACACCGCCATTCACGAAGAGCCGGGCAAGGTCTGCGAGACCCCGCCGTGGTACGGCAACTACGAATGGAACCACCTGGAAGAGTGCAAACAGAAGAACATCACCGCCATCCTTGGCGTGGGCTTCGACCCGGGTGTCGTCAACGCGTATGCCGCGCTGGCGCAGCAACAGCATTTCGACCGCATTGATTCGATCGACATTCTCGACGTCAATGCTGGCAGCCATGGCAAATACTTTGCCACCAACTTCGACCCGGAAATCAACTTCCGCGAGTTCACCGGGCAGGTGTGGAGCTGGCAGAACAGCCAGTGGACCAGCAACACCATGTTCGAAGTCAAACGAACCGACGACCTGCCGGTAGTCGGTTCGCAGAACCTCTACCTCACCGGCCACGATGAAGTGCACTCGCTGTCGAAAAACCTCGACGTGCCCAACGTGCGGTTCTGGATGAGCTTCGGCGAACACTACATCAACGTGTTCAATGTGCTGAAAAACCTCGGCTTGCTGTCCGAAAAGCCGGTCAAGACCGCCGAAGGCCTGGAAGTGGTGCCGTTGAAAGTGGTCAAGGCCGTGCTGCCCGACCCGTCTTCGCTCGCACCTGGCTACACCGGCAAGACCTGCATCGGTGACCTGGTCAAAGGCACCAAGGGCGGCCAACCACGTGAGATGTTCATCTACAACGTGGCCTGCCATGAAGAAGCCTTCGCCGAGACCGACAGCCAGGGCATCTCCTACACCGCAGGCGTGCCACCGGTTGCAGCAGCGCTGCTGGTTGCCCGTGGCGAGTGGGACGTGAAACACATGGCCAACGTCGAGGAACTGCCGGCTGAGCCGTTCCTGAAAGCGCTGGACGTGATGGGCTTGCCGACCCGGATCAAGGATGAGAAAGGTGATCGGGCCTGGGATGCGATTGCCTGATAGGCGATAGCTGACCGAACAAAAAAATGCGCCCTCAGGGGCGCATTTTTTGTTGGGGGTGAGTAACGATTCCCAAAACACCGGAGATCCAAATGTGGGAGGGGCTGGCCCCCGATGGCAATGTGTCAGTTAACACATTTCCATCTGACCCACCGCTATCGGGGGCAAGTCCCCCTCCCACACTTGAATCTGCAGTGGCTGTTATTCCAGATGCCTGGCCGAATTACTCAATGCCCTTGAACACTGCAACAACACCGACGCCAGCTGCTTCTCCGCATCCGCCCTGCTCCACCGGCTGGTCGGCGCCACCACATGCACCGCCGCCACCGGGCGGCCATTCGCCCCCAGTACCGGCGCGCCAATGGTCATGTCAACAGCTCCTGGCCATTCCTGTGGCGAGCAGGCTTGTCCTGCGCTGGGCTGCGCAGCAGCCCCAAAACCAGGCGCTGAGCCGTATCAGGTACACCGCGTTTTACTGGATTGGGGGCGCTTCGCACCCCAACGCGGGGCAAGCCCGCTCGCCACAGAGACTCCGGTTTGCTGCGCGACAGTGCCAAGTCGAAGTAATCAAAACACCGACCACCCAATCCGCTCACTCAACAACTCCAGCGCCTTCATCCCCGCCAGCGAGTTCCCCGCCGCGTTCAACTCTGGTGACCACACGCACACCGTGAACTGCCCCGGCACTACCGCGACAATACCACCCCCTACCCCGCTCTTGCCCGGCAACCCCACGCGATAGGCAAAATTGCCCGCTTCGTCATACAGCCCGCTGGTGGCCATGATGGAGTTGACTTGTTTGGTCTGGCGCGCGGTAAGGATCTGTTCGCCGCTGTGGGCGCTTACGCCTTCGTTGGCCAGAAAGCTGAAAGCCTTGGCCAGGTCCAGGCAGCTCATCTGCAAGGCGCAGTAGTTGAAGTAGCTGTGCAACACTGCGTCGACGTCGTTGTGGAAGTTGCCGAAGGCTTTCATCAGGTAAGCCATGGCCGCGTTGCGCGCGCCGTGCTGGGCTTCGGAGTCGGCGACGATGCTGTTGACCAGGATCTGCGGGTTGCCTGACAGGCGCCGGACGAAGTCGCGCATCGACAGGATCGGCACGGCGAAGCGCGACTGGTTGATGTCGCAGATCACCAGGGCGCCGGCGTTGATAAACGGGTTGCGCGGGCGGCCACGCTCGAACTCCAGCTGCACCATGGAGTTGAACGGTTGCCCGGAAGGCTCATGGCCCAGGCGCTCCCAAATGGTTTCGCCGCCGTGGTCGATGGCCTGTACCAGGCTAAAGACCTTGGAGATGCTCTGCACCGAGAACAGCGTATCGGCATCCCCCGCGCAGTAGGCCGCGCCGTCGTTGCCATACACGGCGATACCAAGCTGATTGGCGGGCACATCGGCCAGCGCGGGGATGTAGTCGGCGACTTTGCCCTGGCCGATCAGTGGACGAACTTCGTCGAGAATCGCGTCCAGCAGTGCCTGCATGTCTTGTCCTGTCATCGTGCCTTGCATCATGGATAAGCGGGGCGCGGAGGATACCGCAAAGGGGCGGATCAGGCAGGTGTCGCGCTCACATTAACGCTGCACCGGAATGCGGATATCGCCGCCCCGGCACTGCGTCTTCACACTTCTGGGGCAACCGGCAAAGCGCAGTTCCTTGCTCAGGCATACGCGCACTTCGGACAATACCTTGCCCTTGCAGATGACCGCCACGCTGTGGTTGCCCATGGCAGGGTTGCTTTGGCGAAAAAGCGCTTCGATTTCAGCGGCCTCCAGATAATTGGGCACGTTGAACGGTTGCAGCTGTTGCGGAATCTGCACGGAGGCCAGTGCGGCGTCCGTCGCGTCGAGGTAGCGCGTGGCGTCCAGGCCGCTGCATGTACCGTGCTTGCTCCACTCGTGCTTGAGCAGCGCCCGCGTGGGGAAGATCAACGCGCCCTTGGCCAGCTCGGCGTCCGACAGCCGTGACCGTGAATCACACGCCAACGGCCAGCCACCCTTCGCATACTGCGGCCAAAGCCCGTGCAGCACAAAACCATAGCCCTTGCCCGAACACTGCTCGTTGTGCGGATGGGTGAGGCAGAACGTCGGTGACCACGACAACGACAACACATAAAAATCAAAATCCCCGGCCGGCCGCTGCTCCCGGGGCGCTGCGGTCACGGTTGCGGCCAGGACCAGCCACACGGCCATCCAGTATTTCATGGGTCAATTCCTTGAAAAGACTGATCCTGGCACGCTTAGCCGGGATGGTTGGGGTTACGTTGTAGCACCTTGTCGAGGATACGATCAGTCTTCAGCGCTTCGATGGCCTGGGATGGATGCTCGGCCTCACCACGGATGTGCGCGTTCATTGCCAGCACGTGATGCCATTGGATATGTGCGTGGCATGGCACTTCCAGCACCTGGTGGGTCTGTCCTTCAAGGCGCAGGGGCTGGTCTTCGAACACGGAGAAGGTAATGCGACCCAGGCTGCCGATCAGCTCGACCTTGTCTTCACGGCGATCCGCGACGAAATTCCAGCAGCCCATGCCCAGAGCGCCGTTGGCGAAGGTCCAGCACGCCGTCACCGCGTCTTCAGCCGCATAGTGTCCGGCCTGCCGTGCGGTAAAGCCCGACACCTCGACAATATCCCCGGCCAGGTACTGGAACAGGTCGAAGCCATGACTGGCCAGGTCGGCAAAATAGCCGCCGCCAGCGATGGCGGGGTCGGTGCGCCAGTTGGTGGCGCTGGCGTCATTGGCGGCCGGCGGCTTGCACAGGGTCCAGGTCAGGTGGCGCAGTTCGCCAATGCGGCCCTGCTGCAACCAGTCGCGTACCTGCTGAAAGCGCGGCAGCGAGCGCCGGTAATAGGATACGAACAAGTGCAGCCCGGCGCGCTCGAAGGTGCGCTGCATCAGGGCACTTTGCTCGGCATTCAGCGACATGGGTTTCTCGACGCAGCAGTGCTTGCCGGCTGCGGCCACCATCAGGCTGTAGTCGAGGTGGCTGTCGGGGGGCGTGGCGATGTAGACCGCGTCCACTTCGGGGTCGTCGATCAGCGCCTGGGCGTCAGTGTAATAACGTGCAATGCCATGGCGCGTCGCATAATCGCGCACGGCCTCCTCGCGACGCCCCATCACGGCCACCAGGGCAGAACCTGGCGCTTTATAGAAAGCGGGTCCACTCTTTAACTCAGTGACACTGCCACAGCCGATCATGCCCCAACGTACGGTGTTCATCGGTTTTCCTCGTCCGTTTCTTTCAATCGGGCAGTATCCACATACATACCCCGGCACGCCATAACCACTTAGCATGACAATTGCATTACACTTTTGTGACACTCATTTGCTGCGGGGGCACAGACAATGAAAATCAGGGCCACGGTCATTTGCGAACACGAAGGACATATCCTTTTCGTGCGCAAGGCCAGATCGAAATGGGCCTTGCCGGGTGGCAAGGTCGAGCGCGACGAGCGTCCGGTGGGCGCGGCAGAACGCGAGCTGGAAGAAGAAACCGGGTTGAACGTGGATGGCCTGCTGTACCTGCAGGAACTCAAGGCACGCGACACGCTGCACCATGTGTTCGAGGCCTCGGTGGTCAATATCGACGAGGCGCGACCGCGTAACGAGATTGTCGACTGTTGCTGGCATGCCTATGAGAACGTCGATCAACTCGATACCACCGACGTCACTCGGCATATCGTCAAATCGTTTGTACGACGCCTGTAACGTGCAGGGTACGTTGGCTTGCCCCTTACTTGTGATCCTGCTCACTCAGTGTGCGGCAGTTTGCACTCAGTCTCACGCCCCGGACAGAGGCCACACTGGCGACCCTTTCCATCTGTGAGCACAGCAACCAACGCTCGACGGCCGCTTGCCGCTGCTGATCCACCTTGGCGTTGTACTCCACGAAGCAAATGCCCAGCAGCACCGCCACGCCCAGCACGGCGGCAACGAAGTAACCGAAACTATCGGACGATGAAGGTTCTGGCGCATTCATGAGTGACGGGCGCCCTGCTCTTTCCGGGGTGTGCATACAGGCCTCCAGGGTGAAGTGCGCGATTGTATGCAAATAGAGACACAGCATCTGTCGTGGATTTGTAAGCGCTCCGGCGGATAAACCGGCTTGCCTCAGCCCCTCACTTGCGCGCGACCCGGTAGCGCAGGCATTCCTGATAGAAGCTTTGGCGAATCGCCTCGGGTTTGAGCCGTGAGCGACTGTCGTAGGTTTGTTCGGTGATGCCCATGGCCATCATGTGCATCCACGGTTTGTTGAACTTGATAGTCTGGATCTTCTGTCGAGCGGCGTATAACGACACGCCCGACAGCTTGAGTTCCTGGGCTCTGGCCGCCGTACCGGCGCCCCAACTGCACATGTACTTGTCACCTTCGCGCAGCTCCCGTGCCTGCACGGTAGCCGCGCCGCAGGCCAGGGAGCAGGCGAACAGCATGATTCCAACAGTGCGCATTTGCTTCCTCACCTAACCACCTGAAAATAAAAGCGATTCTGGCGAGGATTTTGTTACATGGGGGCCATCAGATTGCCTTATTTACCACTGATAAGTGGCGCTCGCCTGCACGGTGCGCTGTGAGCCATACCAGCACCACGAATACGACAGGCACGACGCCACGTACTCTTTGTTCGCAAGGTTGGAGGCGTTCACGGCCAGGCGCAGGTTGTCTTTGGGGTTGGCAATGTTCGGGATGTCGTAGTGCACCGCCGCATCGAACAAGGTGTAACCCTGCACCTTCAGGGTGTTGGCGGTATCGCCCCATGAAGAGCCGACATAGCGCGCACCGGCCCCCACACCAAAGCCTTTCAACTGGCCGTCGTGAAAGGTGTAGTCCGCCCACGCCGATGCCGTGTGACGCGGCAGACCGTAAGTCGTGGTGCCTTTGACCGGAACAGCCGGGCCGATGCCGACATCGCTGATCGGCGCATACTGCGCGGTGCTGTTGGACTGGCTGGCGCGGTTATCCAGGTAGGCATAGGCAGCGGTTAGATCCAGGTTGTCGTTGAGGCTGGCCTTGCCTTCCAGTTCAAAGCCGCGGGATTGCTGCTCGCCGTCCTGGATCGAACAGCGACCGTTGCCGCACATATGGGACGGGTCCGGATCAAGGGTCGGAACGTTACGCTGGCGCAGGTCGAAAATGGCGGCGGTGATAAAGCTGTTGCTGCCCGGCGGCTGGTACTTGATGCCGATTTCATACTGCTTGCCTTCGGTCGGCTTGAACACCGAACCGCCGTAGCCGGTGCCCGACTGCGGGTTGAATGACTCCGCATAACTGGCATACGGCGCCAGGCCGTTATCGAACAGATACACCAGGCCAACGCGGCCGGTAAATGCATGGCTGTCCAGGGAGGACTTGCTCTTGGCGCCGTTGCTCAGCGACTTGGTGGTGCTGTCGGTGCTGGCCCAGTCATAGCGACCGCCAAGCAGCAGCACCCATTTGTCCCACTTCATTTGCTCTTGCAGGTACACCCCGGTCTGTTCACTGCGCGACGTGGCGTCGGTGCCAAAGGCCGGTGTGGACACCGGTGCGCCGTAGACCGGGTCGAAGATATCCAGGCTTGGTCCCTTGCCGTAGCCCGCCTTGGTGTCGGTGCTGGTGTTCTGGTAATCCAGGCCCGTCAGCAACGTGTGCTGAAGCGGCCCGGTGTCGAATCGGGCCTGCAGCTGGTTATCGAGGGTGTAGGCGTCCATGTCCACATCGGTGGCGATGGTCGAGCGCGTGGCCGTGCGGTAATCGGCCTGCAGGTAGCTGTTGTAGATACTGCGGTAGACACCTTCGGCACGCAGGTAACGGGCGTTCTGGCGCACGGTCCAGACATCGTTGAAGTGATGTTCGAACGCATAGCCGAGGGAGTAGTGCTCGCGGTCACTCTTCTCGAAATTCTTCTCGCCATCGTAGAAGTCCACATCGATTTTGCGCCCGGTCGGGCTGTGCAGCACCGAGCCCCAGGCCGGCACCGAACCGTAGGAAGCGCCCTTCGGGTCCTTCTGAAAATGCCCCAGCAAGGTCAGCGACGTGGCGTCATCCGGGCGCCAGGTGAACGCGCTGGACAGCGATTGGCGGCGGGTTTCGGTGTGTTCCACTTGGCCGTCGGCGTCATCGAAAAGTCCGGCAACGCGGTAGGCATATACCCCCTGATCGTCAATCGGTCCGCTCAGGTCGAAGGTGGTGCGTTTTTTGTTGAACGTGCCGTACTCCACGCCCACCTCATGGAACGGCGTGTCCAGCGGACGCTTGGTGACCATATTGATCACCCCGCTCGGCGTGCCCTGGCCGTACAGCACCGAAGCCGGGCCGCGCAGCACTTCGACGCGCTCCAGATCGAATGCGTCCTTTTGCGGCAAGGCGTCGCGGCTTGACGGCACGCGCAGGCCGTCCAGGTACGTGGCCGGGGCGAAGCCGCGAATGGTCAACTGGTCGAGACGCGAGGCCGTGGCGCCCCGGGTTTCCGGGACCACGGCGGCGCTGTAGCGCAGGATCTGATTGAGGCTTTCGGCATTCTGCGCGCGCATCTGGTCCTTGGTGACCACAGAAATAGACTGCGGGGTTTCGATCAACGCCGTATCGGTTTTGGTGCCCGACAGGCTGCGGCTGGCGACATAACCGACCACCGGCCCGGTGGGACTTTCGGTCTGGTAGGCAGCGCTGATGGTGGTGGCCTGCAACTCCATGGCACCGCCGCTATCCGGGACGGCTTCGAGCCGGTAACGGTCGGCGGCAATCTTCAGCGCCTGCAAGCCACTGCCTGCAAGCAACTGGGCCAGCGCCGTATCCGTCCCGTACTGCCCGTTGAGGCCATTGCTGCGCTTGCCTCGGGTCAGGCTCGCATCAAAGGCAAGTACCAGCCCTGCCTGTTCGGCCAGGCTGTTGAGTGCCTGACTCAGATCACCGGCCGCAACCTCGAAGCGGCGCACGGCGCTGTCGCTGTCTTCGGCAAAAACTGGCTGAGCCGCCAGCAACGGCACGGCGGCAAAGGCGATCGCCACTGACAGGGCCAGTGGATGCAAGGGACGGGCAAGGCGCGACATGGAAAATCCTGCGTAATGAAGGTTCTACTAACCATGACGGCCAGGTCGCGAAATCGGGCAAGGATGAGAGCGATTTTTATTTGGGCGGGTATTTTGCAAGCAGACGGGTTGTGATTTTGTGTGGCTAGTTAGCCTGGTTTTCAGCGGGTTTTCTGCGCGGTGTGTCGGCCTTTTCTGTTTTGTATAACCGTTCATGCGGGGGATTTTTGCTGGGGCAGAATCCAACGCTTTGACCCCTGCCGAGATGTCACGGATGACTCACGCTGCCCACATTCCAACTCACCAGGAGGTTAACTCCAAAACTCAAATCGTCCTTGCAATATCACCATGATTTTCGCGGCTGAGCTGTGCGGTGCACCGTTATTGCACCAGGGCTGCTTCGCAGCCCAACGCGGGGCAAGCCCCAATGCCGTTCAGTTAAGAGCGGCGGTGCGACTTGCCCGCGGAAGCGGTGGGTCAGTCGGCCTCAATGTTTGCTGGGCCGACGCCTTCGCGGGCAAGCCCGCTCCCACATTTGATCGCGTTCACACTCACCCATACCGGTCGGCTCTAAGGCCGCCGCGCTTTTGCTTTTGATCTGAGGCGCCCCGTCAAACACGCTGGCCGGGCCTCAGCGAGGTGCCGAGTGTTGGGGCAATGACCTTTTGCTTACTTTTGGGTCTTTCCAAAAGTGAGCCGCCGTAAGGGCGGAACCCTAAGTCGCCATCACCGCAGCAACGGATATGTACACCGAAAAGTCGCACCGCTCGTTGCTCTGAGCATCACGCTGGCTTAACTGAACGGCATTGGGGCTTGCCCCGCGTTGGGGTGCGAAGCGCCCCCAATCCAGCAAAACGCGGTGTACCTGATACGGCTCAGCGGATGGTTTTGGGGCTGCTGCGCAGCCCAGCGCAGGACAAGCCCGCTCGCCACACAAGCTCGCTTTCCATGATTGTGCAGTTGCCTGGCAAAGCCCATGCCCCCTGGACAGCAGAACAGTGACTACTTCAAACCAGCCTCAACCTTCTGCGCCACATCCGCCGTCAACCAGGCTTTCCACACCTCAGGATGTTCCTTGAGAAACGCCTGGGCCACTTGCCGTGGTGCCGTGTGGTTTTCGCTCATGGTGGCCAGGGCTTTGTTCAGTGGGTCGATGGGGAACTGGACTTTGGTGAAGAACTCGGCGATCTGCGGATGTTGCTGCTGGAATGGCGTGGATACGCCGATGCTCAGCTTGGACGCCAGTGACCGGGTTGGACGAGGGTTGGGGTTGTCGGCGTCGGTGAGGGTCTTCCAGGCGTCGGCGTCAAACGGCGGTTCTTCCAGTTGAATCAATTTGTAGCGGCCCATCAACGGTGTCGGCGACCAGTAGTAGAACAGTACCGGCTTGCCTCGGCGGATCGATGAGGCAATTTCGGCATCCAGTGCCGCGCCCGAACCGCTGCGGAAGTTCACGTAGCTGTCGTCCAGGCCATAGGCCTTGAGCTTCTGCTTGTTGACCACTTCGGACGTCCAGCCGATGGGACTGTTGAGAAAGCGGCCCTTGCCGGGCGACTCTGGGTCCTTGAACACGTCCTTGTAGCGCGCCAGGTCCTGCACGGTCTTCAGGTCCGGCGCCAGCGGCTTGAGGCCTTTGGCCGGGTCCCCCTTGACCACGTACTCCGGCACCCACCAGCCTTCGGTAGCGCCCTTGACCGTATCGCCCAGACCCACCACTTTGCCTTCGGCTTCAGCCTTGATCCACACCGGGCTGCGACCAGCCCATTCTTCGCCGATCACCTGGATATCATTTTTCGCCAGTGCGGTTTCCAGGGTGATGGTGGTGCCGGGCAAGGTGTCGGTGGGCAGGTCATAGCCCTTTTCGACAATAAAACGCAGCACTTCGGTGATCAGGCTGCCGCTTTCCCAGTTCAGGTCGGCAAAATGCACGGGCGCCTGCGCCGCGGACACGGGCAACGATAGACTCAACGTCGTCACCGCCGCAGCCAACAGGGTTCTCAATCCTTTCATGCCTTCCCACCTCGCATCTGTGCAGCAACTGACGGACGGCTTGCTGCCTATGCGCGAAGCCTCTGAATAGTTAAGTCAGCTCAACTGTAGTAGAGGTTCCGCAAAGAGAAAGGAATCAAAAAAACCTGCTGCGACTACTCGCTGGCCTTGAAGGTCACCAGCTCACCCTTGCGCCACTTGGCGGCTTTGCCGGTCACGGCTTTGAGGGTCTTGGTCAGGCCTTCCTGCAGTTGTTCATGGGCGGCGAATACCAGCATCACGCTATGGCCTTCCTTGAACACAATGCCCTGGCCTTCGGCCGACGAAACAAAGGCGTAGTCGCCCAGGCCGTACACCGTCAACTTGATCTCGCGAAATTTCAGTTCGAACTTGCCGCCTTCACGACTGGGCAACACAGCGGCGCGGAAATGATCACCTACCTTCAGCTCCAGACGCGGCTTGTCGTCGACGACCAGGGCCGCTTCGGTGTCTATTTCAGCAATGTAGATGCCTTCCGGCGTCTGTTCAGTGACGTAAACAAAACGTGATTGAAACTGCTTGACTAATTTTGCGCGCAAATCGCCCAGCACGAACAACGCGTGCATATCCAGATTACTGACTGCCAAGGAAACGCCCCCACATTGAAAGAGTGCCGCCCGCCGAAGCAGGCAGCACAAAAAACGGCCCTCAGGCACGATCACATATTCGTTAAAAAACTGAAGAAAACCCTGCTGCGCCTACAAGACTAGTACAGGCATGCACGATGAACCTTGTGCAAGGTCATCCGGCGTCACAGCAGATCACAGGTTCAACGGCCAGAGAATACGGGCCGTGCTACTTCAGAGAATAACCCGGCCCGGCGCGCACAATTCCCACGCACCCTACAAAACAAAACACTTGAGCGTGGAACCAGACGGGTTGCCGGCGACAATACTAAAACAGCACCGCCGTTCAAAACCACTCGAAACGCTGCCGATGAGCACACAGGATCAATCAAAAGGAGCTGACCATGCAACCACGCCTACACGATGCTACGTCTTCCCGTACCTGTTCATCTGCGCAGGACGGGCGCCAATACTACTGCCTGCCTGACCCGGAGGGGTACTCCAATTCCGTTCTTTACCGAGTTGTACCGGCCGGACGCAATTTCTTCCATATTCTGGAAGTGACCAGCGGCAGGATTCGCGGCTTTCGTAGCCACCATGGCAAGGCCTGCGAACTGGCCAGGCAAATGGAAGCCAGCCTGAACACCATTCACGGGACGAGCGGTTCGTCACACCGATGACTTTACTGCGCCATCGCCCTTCAACAACTGCCATACTGCCGCGTCCATTGAAGTTTGCCCATGTGGGTGCGGTTTCAGCAGTGCAGTTACCTTGAAGGGAAGGCAATACGTGACGGAATTTGATATTGGCGAGTTTTTCATCCACGGCGATGCCCGGGAAGTGGAAGGAGAGTTTCAAGCGGTGATCGTCATGCGCGCCAAGCCGCCGCTGACCACCGTCACCACGCACCAGGTGGAAAAAGACCGTTGGTTCAAGACATTCGAGACGGCTGCGGTCGCAGGCCGGGAGCAAGCCCAGGCGCTCAAGGCGGCGGTGGATTCCGGCGCACTGACCTCCTGAGAATCGGATCGAACTCTGGCGCGCCACAGGTCTCCCATGCATAACGATGGTCAACCCGCATGGAGAACCCGATGGACACCACTACCCCGACGCTGGAAACCCTGTTCGATCAACTGGGCCTGGATTCAAGCCAGGAAGGCATCGAGCGCTTCACCGCAGAGCACCGCCTGCCTGATGATGTAAAGCTGATCGATGCGCCGTTCTGGACCGAGCAACAGGCGAACTTCCTCAAGGAGCAATTGCACGTTGATGCTGAATGGGCGCCGGCCGTGGATGATCTGAACGCATTGCTGCATGAGTCCCCAGAGGTTTGATTCATCCATAGCCCTATCACCGTGGCGGCGCGCTAAACCTTGGCCGCCTCGGGTTTATAGCCCAGGCGCAGGCCGCCCCAATGGCGCCCTTTCACCATGATCGGCACCGACAGATCATGCATCAACTCCCCCGTATCGCGGGTATAGGTTTGCAATAACACCGCCTGCTGGTGACTGCCGCAGCGAATCCCCGTTCGGTCCTCGAACTTGCGCTTGGTGCGATTTTGCACCGCATCCACCTGAGCATCCCCCGTCAACGCCTGTGAAAACGCCTGGTTATGCGTCGGCACGTAGCCCTGCGGCGTGCAGGCAATCGCAAACACCAGCCCCTCATGACGAGGCAGCAGGGCTTCCTGTATCGCCGGCAGCACCTTGTCGGTGTAGCCGTCAAAACGTGTGTGATATTTACTCGGGCGGGTATTGGGGATCAATGTGTAGCTGCGATCGAACAGATCATCCAGACTGATTCGGCCCTCCTGCACATCCGCCTCGAACTGTTCGGCGATGCGGTTGGCGCCCTCGCGGGCGAGGTCGTAGACACGCTGGTGATAGTCATCCAGCCCAACCTCGGCCAAGCGCTCGCTGATGGTTTCCGCCTGCCCTTCCATCTGCACGGCGGCGTCGGCCAATTGCCGCGTCTGCTGGTCGCTCACCGTGAGGTCACTGCGCATCTGCTCCACCGCATGGAACAGGCTGTCGAGTTGCGCGCGATTGGTGTCGCTGCCCTGGGCGATTTCGTTGACCTGCCCTTCCACATCCGCCGCTAGGCTGGCGATGGTCTCCAGCTGTTCGCCCGCCTCTTCCACCTGTGCGACACCGGTGTTCAGGTCCGCCGACAGTTGGCGAATCTGCTCCACCACCTGGGCTGTGCGTTGCTGGATATCCGCCACCATCACCCCGACTTCATCGGTGGCCTTGGCCGTACGCCCGGCCAGCCCCCGCACTTCATCGGCCACCACCGCAAACCCGCGTCCGTGCTCGCCGGCCCGTGCGGCTTCAATGGCGGCGTTCAACGCCAGCAGGTTGGTCTGGCTGGCAATGGACTGGATCACCAGGGTCACGCGTTGGATTTCTTCGCTGCGCTGGCTCAAGGCTTCGATCAGCTCACGGCTGGCGCTGGCACGCTGGCTGAGCTGGTGCATGCGCGTAATGGACTGGGCCAGCACCTCGCGCCCTTCACTGCTGCGCTGATGGGCCTGGCTGGCCGCGCCAAGGGCCTGGCGGCTGAGCTGGGCGGTGGCCTGCTCGGTGCCGATCATCACTTCAGCGCTGCTGACGATCTGTTTGGCCGCACTCAACTGGGATTGCAGGCGCGCCGCCAGTTGCTTGACCGAATAGGCCACGCCTGCGGCTGACAGTGCGTTATGGCTGGTGGTATGGGAGAGGTCGCGCGTCAGTTCACTGATTGCGTCAACGGTGTTGAGCGATGCAATGGCAGGCGTACGGGGTTTCAAGCGCGGCAGCCAGATCACCAGCAAGGCCAGTGGCAGGCCCAGGTACAGCGGCAGGCCGGCAAATGCCAGACCCAGCAGCACCAGCACCATGGCGGCGCTCTGCACAAGCGGCGTCAGCCAGACGGGCAGCCTGCTCACCGCTTGCGGTGGCATTGCCGTGCCCATCAGAGATCCATCTCCAGCCATCGTCGTTACCCCACTGCTTGTCGTTGTTGTGCCTGCATTAAACGCCACTATCGGGCCATTATCCATGGGCCTTTAGTGGGGGCTTGCAGCACATCAACAGATGGGGTGTAACGGACATTGCCCTGGGGAGCCGTTTGCACGGCGCCCCAGCTTCAACGCATCAGGCCTGGCGCTGATGCTTGTCGATCTGCTCGTGACGCTCTTGGGCTTCGATGCAGTATTTGGTGGTCGGGCTGATCAGCAGGCGCTTGAGGCCGATAGGCTCGCCGCTGTCGTCACACCAGCCAAAGGAATCTTCCTTGATGCGCTCCAGGGCGCGCTCCAACTGCGGCAGCATGCGCTGGTCGCGGTCGATGGCATTGACCAGCCAGGTGCGCTCTTCTTCAACGGAGGCGGCGTCGGCCGGGTCGGCCGGGGTGTCCAGGCTTTCAATGGCGATACGGTTCTGCTCAATGCGCTCGTGGTGTTCGACTTTCATGTCCTGCAGCAACTTCTCGAAAAAAGCGTGCTGTTCGGCATTCATGTAGTCATCCGCCGGCATGGCCAGCAACTTTTCCTTTGTCATTGATTTCTCTATAAAAAATACGTGCATTAAGGCGAATAAGGGAGCGTTCCGGCCGACCTCTGCAGGTCTCGGAAGGGCGCCATCCATTCCAAGCGCCACCCGGCACTCAATTTAAGAGGGGCGGCAGTCTAAGGCCGACTTGAGGGCGCAGCAACTGAAATGACAGGCATTTTTCCCGATTAACCCCCAAAGGCACCAGGACGGGCTTGGCGAATGGTTATCGGAGTGCGTTTATAGCAGGAAAGTTCGTAAAGCGGCTATAAGCCGCACGCTGCAAGCGACAAGCTGCAAGACGTTCCCTGCCGCTTGCCGCTTGCCGCTTGCCGCTCAGCGCTTGAGCTTGCGTTTGTTGCGGTATTGGTCAATCACCACCGCCACCACAATGATCAGCCCCTTGATGATGTCCTGAATATAGGCATCCACCCCCACGAAGGTGAACCCGCTGGCCATCACCCCGAGGATCAGCGCGCCAATCACCGTGCCGGTGATGCGCCCTACCCCGCCCGCCAGGCTGGTGCCGCCGATCACCGCAGCGGCAATCGCGTCCAGCTCATAAGACATGCCCATGCCGGCCTGGCCAGTGGCGGCCCGTGCCGAAGCCACCACACCGGCCAGCCCGGCAAGCAGGCCGGCGATGCTGTAGACGATAATCAGGTGGCGCTTGACGTTAATCCCCGAGGTGCGTGCCGCCTGCATGTTGCCGCCGATGGCGTAGGTGTACTTGCCGTACTTGGTGTAGCGCAGGGCGATGTGGAAGATCACTGCCACCACCAGAAAGATGATCACCGGCATGGCGCCATGGCCGATGGCGGTGTAGGCGTCCGACAGCATGCTCACCGGTTGCCCTTCGGTGTAGTAGCGTGCCAGGCCACGGGCCGAGACCATCATGCCCAGCGTCGCAATGAACGGCGGGATGCCAGTCACTGCAATGATGCTGCCGTTGATCGCGCCGGCCAGCAGCCCCACACCCAGCCCCATCGCCACCGGAATCCACACCGGCAGATCGGTGAGCGACGGAAACACCGCGCGGGAAAAGTCCGAGGTCTGCGCCAGGCTCGCGGCAATCATCGCCGACAGCGCCAGCACCGAGCCCGAAGACAGGTCGATGCCGGTGGTGATGATCACCTGAGTCACCCCGATGGCCAGCAAACCGATGATCGACACCTGCAAGATCATCAGCACCAGCCGCTGGGAGTTCATCAAAAAGCTCTGGTCCCGCACGATCCAGCCGAACAGCTCAAATACCAGTCCGATACCGATCAACACCAAAAAGATGCTCAGCTCGGTGGGCAAGCGCCGACGCTGCTTGACCGGCGCCGTGGCCGGCTTGTTGTCTGTTATCGCGTTCATAGCCCATTACCTTCCTGTTCTGTAGTCAGTGGACGGCGGTCATGCCGGAAGCCAGCTGCATGACGTTTTCCTGAGTCGCCTCGCTGCGATCCAGCGTGCCCATCAGTTCGCCTTCGTGCATCACCATCACTCGGTCACTCATGCCCAGCACTTCAGGCAGCTCCGACGAAATCATGATCACCGCCATGCCTTCGCTGGCCAGGAACGAGATCAAGCGATAGATCTCGGCCTTGGCGCCCACGTCGATACCGCGGGTCGGTTCATCGAGGATCAGCAAGCGAGGATGGGTCATCAGCCAGCGCGCCAGCAAAGCCTTCTGCTGATTGCCGCCAGACAAGGTGTCGATGCACTGCTCCAGCGACGGGGTCTTGACCCGCAGTTTTTTGCACATGTCTTCGCACAGCGCGCGCAGGGCTTTCTGCTGGATAAAACCGTTGTCCGAATAGTGCGGCAGCACGGCCATTTCCATGTTTTCCAGCACTGACAGGCAGGGAAACAGTCCGCTGAGCTTGCGGTCCTCGGTCAACAGCGCAAACCCTTTCTCGATGGCCATGTGCGGGTCGCTGATGCGCACCGGCTGGCCGTCGAGGGTGATCTGCCCGCTGGAGCTTGGGGTGATGCCGAAAAGGGTTTCCGCCACGTTGGTGCGGCCCGACCCCATCAGCCCGGCGATGCCGAGGATCTCGCCGGCATGCAGGTCGAAGGACACGTCCTTGAACACGCCAGCCAGACTCAGGTTGCGCACCGACAACAGCAAATCGCCGACAGGTGTCTCGCGAACGGGGAACAACTGGCTCAGCTCACGGCCGACCATCATCGAGATCAGGCTGTCGCTGTTCATGCTGTCGGCACGCTGCAGGCCGATGTAGCGGCCGTCGCGGAACACCGCCACTTCATCGGCGATGGCGAACACTTCGTTCATCTTGTGGGTGATGTAGACGATCCCTTTGCCCTGGGACTTGAGGTCGGCAATGATCGAAAACAGGTGGGCGACTTCCTTCTCGGTAATCGCCGAGGTCGGTTCATCCATGATCAGGATGTCGGAGTCATAAGACACTGCCTTGGCAATCTCGACCATCTGCCGCTCGGCGATGCTCAGGTTGCCCACCTGTTCCTCCGGGTCCAGGTTGATGCGCAGGCGCGCCATTAACTCGGCGGTGCAGCGGTGCATTTCGCGGTGGTTGACCAGGTGCAGGCTGTTGAGCTGTTCACGGCCGATCCAGATGTTCTCGGCGATACTCATGTGCGGCATCAGGTTGAGTTCCTGATGGATCATCGCGATGCCCGCCTTCTGCGCGGCCAGCGGCGTTTCAAACACGACAGGCTGGCCCCGCAGACGGATTTCGCCGGCGTCGGGCTGGTAGATACCGGCGATGATTTTCATCAATGTCGACTTGCCGGCGCCGTTCTCGCCCATCAGCGCCAGCACCGAACCCGGGCGTACGCGCAGTTGCACATCGTCCAGGGCCACGACACCGGGAAAGCCTTTGCTGATGTTGACGATTTCCAGCAGGTAGGGTTCGTCCAGCGCCACTGGCCGGGTGTCAGGGGGCTGCGAGGCAGTCGCTTGAGCGAGCATGGGGAGGCACTCCATCTGCAGGGCGGTGGTGACCGCCCTGCCGGCTTATTGTCGTTATGTCACTGCTTATTTGAAGTCGTTGACGTTGTCCGGGGTGATCAGCTTGAACGGGATAATCACGTTCTGCTCGACGGGCTCCTTCTTCGCCATCTTGCGCGCCGCTTCCACCGAGCCCACCGCCTGACCCTTGGCGTCCTGGAACGCCGAGGCCGCCATGTCGCCCTTGGTGATCGCGTTCAGCCCGTCCGGGGTTCCGTCGACGCCGGCGATCAGCACCGTGCCGGGTTTGGTGCCTGCCGATTTCAACGCCATGGACGCGCCGATGGCCATCTCATCGTTGTTGGCCAGCACCGCGTTGAACTCGCGGCCCTGGGTCAGCCAGTCATTGACCAGGGTCATGCCCTTGTCACGCAGCCAGATACCGGTCTGTTCCTGCTCGATCTTGATATCGGGGTACTTGGCCAGCACCTCTTTCACGCCCTTGGTGCGGTTGGTCGTGGAGTTGTTCGCCAGATCCCCCAGCAGGATCACGATCTTGCCCTTGCCACCGAGTTTCTCGGCGATGTATTGCATTTGCAGCTTGCCGGCCTCGACGTCATCGGAGGTCACGGCCACCACGCCCTTGGGCAGGTCTTTCTGGTCCGGGCGGCGGTTGACGAACACCAGCGGGATGCCCGCCTTGGTGGCTGCGCTGATGATGTTTTTGGTGGATGCGGTGTCCACCGGGTTGACGATGATCGCATCGACCTTCTGGCTGATGAAATTCTCGACCTGGCTCAGTTGCTTCACCACGTCGGCGCGGGCGTCTTCGAATTGCAGCTGCACGCCGTCGCCCTTGGGATAGGACTTGGCCTGCTTGTCCATGTCTTCGCGCAGATAGGTGAGGAAGGTGTCATCGAAGGCGGACATGCTCACGCCCACCTTGATGTCGGCGGCTGCGGCAATGCCGCTGGCCAGCCAGAGGGACAAGGCCAGCGCGGTAAAACGGATCGGGGTCTTCATGAACGGTCTGTCTCCACTTTATTGTTGGTTTTCTGGACGTTGCGTTGGTCAGGACTCGGCAGGCAGTCGAACCACCGGCGCGCCGGGAATGCAGCACAGCAGCGCGCCGTGGTTTTCGACGCACAGCATATTCAGGAAGGAGAAGTAGAACGGCCGCGCACGGGGCAGATCGCGGGGCGCATGGGCAGGGCGTAAAACGCGCAGTACAGCGTTGAAGATTTTCATCTGACGGTACCTGGTTGTTTTTGATTTTGTTTTTGTCGAGTCGCGCGAATCGAATCCGCGACGACCTTTATGCAACCTGGAAAAGACTTTATTGGAAAATAATTTCCATATCAATATCTTTTAGAATTTAATTCCATTTTTTACGCTCTCCCACACTGACGGTGATCAGCCGTAGAAACTCGGCCGATCCGGCAAGCTGACCTTGACGATCTGCTCACTGCCCTGCGCCTCGATGCACGCATCCGCCGCCACCGCCGCGGCGAAGCCGTCCCACGCCGACGGCCCGCCGACGTACCCGGCGCGCACGCTGTCGATAAAGGCCTGCAACTCCACGTCATAGGCACCGATGAAGCGGTCCTTCCAATCCATCAGGATCGCATTGGACAGCTTGGCGCCACTGCGCAATTGCACCTGCGAAGGCTCCGGCAATTTGGCAATACCGGTCTCCCCCACCACTTCGCACTGGATGTCGTAGCCGTACTGGCAGTTCACAAACACCTCCACGTCAATGCGCGTGCCTTTGGCGGTCTCCAGCAGCACGATCTGTGGGTCGCGCAGATGGGCCAGGGCCTTGCTGCTCTTGCGCGGGAACACCACTTGCACCGAGACGTAGTCGTCGTCGAGCAGCCAACGCAGCACATCCAGCTCGTGGATCAGCGTGTCGGTAATTGCCATGTCGGTCTTGTAGTTGTCGCCCACCGTCGGGTTGCGGTGTGCGCAGTGCAGCATCAAGGGCTCGCCGATCTGGCCGCTGTCGATCACTGCCTTGAGAGCTCTATAACCAGGGTCGTAGGGGCGCATGAAGCCCACTTGCACCAGACGTTTGCCGTGGGCCACTTCGGCATCGACGATCGCCCGGCAGCCTTCGGCCGTCACGGCCAGGGGTTTTTCGCAGAACACCGGCTTGCCGGCGGCGATGGCGGCGAGCACAAACTCCTGGTGGCTCGGCCCCCAGGACGTCACCAGAATCGCCTCGACCTGCGGCGAATTGATCAGCGCATGGCCGTCCGGGTACACCTCGGCATCCAGCTGTAACTCGGCAACCACCCGGGCGGCCTGCTCAAGGTTAATGTCCGTCACCGCCACGACCTGGCTGTTGAGCAACGTCTGGCTGCACCGACGAATATGGTCTCGACCAATGGCGCCCGTGCCGATCACTCCAAGCTTCAAAGACATGCAAACACTCCTCTTGTTGTTAGTACTGCCTGGCCTTGGCCAACTGTTCATTGAGTTTTGCGGCGGCTGCACGGGTGCGTTCGCTGGTGGACACCTGCGCCACACCCACCCGCCACCACGACAGGTAGCCGTGAACCATGGTCTTGGGCAGCACCTTGATATCGATCAGGGTCGAGACGCTTTGCGTGCGCGCATCAGCCAGTGCCGCTTGCAGCTGTTCCACGTTGCTGACCTTGTAGGTCTTGCAGCCATAGGCCGCCGCGCTCATGGCGAAATCCACCGGCACCAGGCCGCCGTCGAGCTTGCCGCTCTCGGGGTTGCGGTAACGGAATTCGGTGCCGAAGCTGTCCATGCCGTTGCCGATCTGCAGGTTGTTGATGCAACCGAAGGCCATGTTGTCCAGCAGCACCACGTTGATCTTGCGCCGCTCCTGGATCGAGGTGGCCAGCTCCGAATGCAGCATCATGTAGGAGCCGTCGCCAACCAGCGCATACACCTCCTTCTGTGGTTCGGCGAGCTTCACGCCAAGGGCCGCATTGATCTCGTAGCCCATGCACGAATAGCCGTATTCGACGTGGTAGGTGTTGACGCCCTTACTGCGCCAGGCACGCTGCAAATCCCCTGGCAGGCTGCCGGCGGCGGCCACGATAATGGCGTCGTCGGCCAGGCTTTCATTGAGCACGCCCAGAACGCGGCTCTGGGTGAGGCAGGAGCCGGTGAGTTCGATGAATTCGCGCAGTACCGCGCGGTCCAGCGCGTCGTCGACCTCGGGCACGAAATCATCGCCGTGGTACTGCACGCTGTGCACGCGATCCAGCTCAGCCTCCAGTTGCGCCTTCGCATCGCTCACCTGTTCGCCCCAGCCCGCGCGGTAGTCGCCGAGGGCATCGGCCAGCGCTTCGAGGGCCATCCTGGCGTCCGCCAGCACCTGCACACCGTCCAGCTTCAACGCGTCGCACGGGCTGATATTGAGGTTCAGAAACCTCACCTCGGGGTGTTTGAACAGTGACTTGGACGAGGTAGTGAAGTCGGTATAACGGGTGCCGACGCCGATGATCAGGTCCGCCTCCGGCGCCAGCAGGTTGGCGGCCAGGCAGCCGGTTTCACCGATACCGCCCACATTGAGCGCATGGCTGGACAGCACCGCGCTCTTGCCCGCCTGGGTCTCGGCGAAGGGAATGTCAAACCGCTCGGCGAAGGCCTGCAACGCCGCATTCGCGCCAGCGTACTTCACCCCACCGCCGCAGATGATCAACGGCTTGCGTTTGCCCCGGAACGCGGCCAATGCATCGCCGATCATTGCGGCAGTGGGCGCACGCCGGTCGATGCGGTGCACGCGTTTTTGCAGAAAATAATCCGGATAATCCCAGGCTTCGGCCTGCACGTCCTGCGGCAACGCCAGGGTCACGGCGCCGGTTTCAGCGGGGTCGGTGAGCACGCGCATGGCGTGGATCGCAGCACTCATCAACTGCTCGGGACGGTTGATGCGGTCCCAGTATTTGCTCACCGAACGGAACGCATCGTTGGTGCTGATGCTCAGGTCGTGGAACTGCTCGATCTGCTGCAACACCGGGTCGGGTTGGCGGCTGGCGTAGACATCGCCGGGCAACAACAGCAATGGAATACGGTTGGCGGTGGCGGTCGCCGCCGCGGTGAGCATATTCGCCGCACCCGGGCCGACGGACGCGGTGCACGCATAGATTTTGCGGCGCAGGTGCTGCTTGGCGAACCCGATGGCTGCATGGGCCATGCCCTGCTCGTTGCGGCCTTGGTGCACCACCAGGTCGCCGCTGTCCTGCTCCAGCGCCTGGCCCAGGCCCAGCACATTGCCGTGGCCAAAAATAGTGAACACCCCGGCGACGAATTTGCTCTGCACGCCATCGACTTCGATGTACTGGTTATCCAGAAACTTCACCAGGGCCTGAGCCATGGTCAATCGGGTTGTGGTCATCACTTGCACCTTGTGTCAATTCAGGTCCATTGGGTCTCGGTTATGCCAGGGACTTTTGCAACAGGGTCATGCTCGCCCCCAAAGCCTGCTGAATATCGGCCATCGAATGCACGCTTTCGGCAAACGGTTCGAACGACAGATAGCCCCTGTAGCCGCTGCCGAGCAAGCGGTCGATCTGCGCCGCATTGCCGAGCATATCGCCCTCGCCCACCAGTACGCGGTGGCCGTCGCGGATCGAATTGAGCGGCGCATCGGTGTCTTCCACGCCGGAGATATGCACCAGCCCGGTGAGTGGCGCGAAGAACTCCTGCTCGCCGGCCAGGTGATGGTGGAAGGTGTCATGCACCAGGCGAAACACGTCCAGGCCACCGGTCGCCTGGATGGCGTCCACCGCCACACGCTTGCGGCGCATGGCGCATTCTTCAAAGCCCAGCGGCTCGATAAAACCGAGAATCCCGTACTCGCGCAGGATCGGCGCCAGTTCGCTCAGGGCGGTGCGCAGTCCGGCGGCGCGCTGGGCTTCGTTGCGCGTGTCGCCCGGTTCATTGAACGGGCACATCACCAAGCCCTGAGCGCCGCATTCACGGGCGTAGTTGGCGAGGTTGATTGCCTGGGCACGGCGCTCGTCATTCCACACATCAAAGGGGTACAGCGCGTTGATCGACAGCACGGTGATGCCCTGCGCGGCACACAATTCACGCACGCGGCTGGCCGGCGCACCGAATTCAATTTGCCGGTCGGCGAGGTCATTGCGGATTTCGATGGCATCGCATTCAAGCGCGACCGCCAGCTGGATGAACTCCGGCAGAGACAGGTGCGGCGCAACCATGCGGTTAAGCGCGAAACGTAACGGCGATTTCATTGTTGTTGTTCCCCGTCCAAAACAGCTTAAAGGTCCAGCAGCCAGCTGTGCTGCGGATCATTGTGGAAATGCCAGGCGCGCTTGGGCCCGGCCATCACGTTCAGGTAATAGGACTCGTAGCCGTACGGCACGCTGACCGGGTGATACCCCTTGGGCACCACCACCAGGTCGCTGTTTTCCACGGCCATGGCCTGGTCGATGCTGCGATCATCGGTGTAGACGCGCTGGAACACGTAGCCCTGGGGCGGGTTGATCTGGTGGTAATAGGTCTCTTCCAGAAAGCTCTGGTGCGGCAGGTCGTCGGTGTCGTGCTTGTGCGGCGGGTAGCTCGACGAGTGCCCGGACGGCGTGCGCACTTCCACCACCAGCAGTGAATGCGCCGGCTCGCTGTCGGGCAGGATGTCGCACACATAGCGGGTGTTGGCGCCCTTGCCGCGCACGCTGCGCTTGCAGTGTTCGGGGCGGATCAGGCGCGGCTCGAAACCTGCGGCGCCGGGGGCGGCGCACACGGCGATTTGTACATCGCTCAAGGCGGTCACCTGGGCATCGGTGCCCGGCGGCAGGTAGGCGGCAAACGGCGATTTGTCCTCGAACACCGAGTGGCGATCACCAAGGTTCTGCCAGTCGAAACCTTCGCCTTGAATCGTCACCCGGCCACTGAGCAGCACCAGGCACAGCTCTTTGTCGCCGGCGCTGACCGGCAGGGTTTCGCCCAGGCTCAGGCGGTAAGCACTGAAGCCCACGTACTCCAGGCGCCCGGCTTCCAGGGCGACCATGGTTTGTCCGCGCTTGCTGCTTTTGACCAACAGGCTCATGGCTGAGTCCTCTCATTGAGCAGCGCGCGCAAGGTGTCATAGCCTTTTTTCGCATAGACATAGCTGGGCGCCACGGCAGGGTCCTGCTCGGCTTCCACCACCAGCCAGCCCTCGTATCGGGCCGCCAGTAATACATCGAGCAGTTCGGCAAAGTTGATGTCGCCATCGCCGGGCACGGTGAAGGTGCCGTTGACGATGCAGTCGGGAAAGCTCCACATCTGATTGCGCGCCAGTTGCACCACCGGTTTGCGCACGTCCTTGAAATGCACGTGGCAAACGCGGTCGATGTGTTTGCGCAGCACGTCAAGCGGTTCGCCGCCGCCCATGTAGCAATGGCCCGAATCGAACAGCAGGCCGACTTCGGGGCCGGTGCGCTGCATCAACTGGTCGATGTCCTGCGGGGACTCGACGTAGGCGCCCATATGGTGGTGGTAGGCCAGGCGCACGCCTTGGGACAGGGTAAAGCGCGCCAGCTCCGTGAGCTTGTCGGCGTAGTCCTGCCAGGCCTGTTCGCTGTGAAAACGCGGGCGTTCGATCAAACGGATGCGCGAACCCTGGATCGAGTCGGCGACTTCGCCGTATACCAGCACCGTGGCGCCGTTGTGTTTCAACAGGTCGACATGGCCGGCAATCGCTGCGATTTCTTCGGCAACCGAGCGGCGCGCCAGGCGGCTGGAGTACCACCCGGAGACCAGCGCCAGTTCGTAGGGCCGCAAGACGTCGGCGACGCCCTTGGCGTCCTTGGGGAACTTGCCGTTGAGTTCAAAGCCTTCGTAGCCGATCTCCCGGCCTTCGCTCAGCGCGGTGCTTAGCGGCGTTTCACCGCCCAGGGCCGGCAGGTCATCGTTGCTCCAGGAGATCGGGTTGATGCCAATTCGGATTGCGGGCATGGCTGCACCTTTTATTGTTTTCAGATACCACTGAGTTCTGCTTATGTGGGAGCGTTTAATTGCGAGCGCTGCGCCAGGCGTTGATGAGCTGTTCGAACATAGCCTGCACCTGCTGGATCAAGCGCTCGTCATCGATCTCCCCCGCCATCCACGCGCGGCTCGGTTCCTGGAAGATCGTGCGGCCCACGGCGAACCCGCGACAGCTGCGGCTGCGGCTGGCCTGGCGGAAACCCTCGGCCAGACACTCGGCCGAGGCATTCAGCCCCAGCAACACCACGCCCCGGCAATACGGGTCGCGCGCCTCGATCAGCTCATCGAGCCTGCTCCACTCATCGGCCGACTGCGCCTCGATCTTCCACCACGCCGGGTAAATGCCCAGGTTGTACAGGCGCTTGACGCTACGGTAGAGCGCATCCGGGCAGGTGGAAGGATGATCCTTGGGCGGTATGACTTCCAGCAGCAATTCGTGACCGCTGACCAGGGACGCCTCGTACACCGCCTTGAGTTGCGCCTCCTGTTCCAGGCGCAGCAGCGGCTCGTCATCAGGGTGAAACTGCACCAGGCATTTGATGATCTGTTCCTGGGGCCAGGCGATCAGGTTGCTTCCCACCGAACGCCCGTGTTCAAACGCCAGCGGCCGTGAGTTCTGCACTTCCACCGGACGCGCGATCCACCAGCCGCGACCGCTGGCGGCATTGAGCGCGTCCTGGCCGAAACGCTGGTCGGCCAGCAGGCCCACATCGGCCTCGACGCCCTGCTCGCGCAGCCGGGTTTCGACGCGCTCGATGGCCTGGATAAACAGCTGTTTGATGGCGCTGATGCGGGTCAGCTCCTGGCCGCCTTTTTGCGCCAGTTCCACCAGTTGCCAGCGGTGGTCGAAGGCAAATACAAACAGCTGCTTCCAGGTTTTGCGCGGCACCGTGACCCGGTGCAGGCGTTGCAGGGTTTCGTCCTGATCCGGCCGGGTGATGGGCACCGGGCTGCTGAACAGGTATTCCAGTTCAGCCGGGGTGGGCATGGCGGGCGCGCAGGCATGCCGCGACACCACAAGACCACCGCAGGCATTGGCCAACTGGCTGCAACGCTCATCACTGGCGTCATTGAGCCAGCCGCTTAAAAAGCCCGACATGAATGCATCGCCGGCCCCCAGCACGTTGAGCACTTCCACCCGCACGCCGGGGTAAATCGCGCCATCTTCCAGCCGGGCCGGAATCGCGCCGTGGATCACCGTGCAGCCTTGCGGCCCAAGCTTGACCACCAGCGTTGCCGGGGTCAGCTGACGGACCGTGCGCAATGCGCTCAGCAGATCTTCGCTGCCGCCGGCGATCAGGAATTCTTCTTCAGTGCCGACAATCAGGTCGAATCGCGGCAGGATTTTCTGTACGTGCTGGCTGACGCTCTGATCGGCCACGAAGCGCGTTTCGCCGTCGGCCTTGCCCGCCAGCCCCCACAGCACCGGGCGGTAGTCGATATCCAGCACGCACTTGACGTGGTGCCTGGCGGCGTAATCGAGCGCCTGAATGCTCGCCTTGTACACGCCGTCGCTGGAGAAATGCGTGCCGGTGATCAGCAGCGCCTTGCTCGAAGCAATAAAGGTCTCGTCAATGTCTTCGGCGCGCAGGGCCATGTCGGCGCAGTTTTCGCGGTAGAACACCAGCGGGAAGGTTTCGCGGTCCTTGAGGCCCAGCAGCACCAGCGCGGTGAGACGTTCCGGGTCGACCTTGACGGCGCTCACGTCGCAGCCCTCGCGGGCCAGGGACTCCAGCAGAAAGCGACCCATGTGATCGTCGCCGACGCGGCTGAGCATCGCCGACTTGAGCCCCAGCCGCGCGGTGCCGAACGCGATATTGGCGGAGGACCCGCCGAGGTACTTGGCAAAGCTGGTCACGTCCTCAAGCCGCGCGCCCACTTGCTGCGCGTAGAGGTCGACGCCCAGGCGTCCGAGGCAAATCAGATCCAATTGACGCCCACTGGCAAAACGAGTCTGGCCCATGCTGGCTCCTGTTATTTTTATCAGCCTGCGTCGTGCCGCCATGAACACGGCAAACGCTCTTGGTGGGAAGCAGACTAGAACGTCCGGCGAGCACGATCAATATTTATTCCATAATTATTTTTGTGGAATATTTTTTCCAATAAGCCATCATAGGCTCGCGCCAGCCACCGTGCATCGTTCCAGCCAGCCCCGTGTTCCGTGATGCCGAGGTATTTTTTTGCGCCTACCCTGTAGACTTGCGCCACCCCAGCGCACCAGACGAACACGCCAGAAGGATTGCCCATGCCCGAGACCCCTTCACAAGATGCTCTCGCCAGCCCCCCGCTCAATGCCGAACGCCTGTTGCAGCTGATCACCGACGAATACGAAAGCCTGCCGCGCCAGCTCAAACGCATTGCCAGCTACATCAGCCAGCAGAGCGACCGGATCATGGTCGACCGCATCAGCGACATCGCCCGTGAATGCGAAGTACACCCGTCAGCCATCGTGCGCTTTTCCCAGCGTTTCGGCTTCAGTGGCTTCAGTGAGATGCAGGCGCTGTTTCGCGAGGCGTATACGCACAAGACCACGCCGGTGCAGAACTACCAGCAGCGTATCCGCAGCATGATCGCCAACAAGTCGCAGAAGGCCAGCGGCGGCGACCTGGCGCGCGAGTGCGTCAACGCCACCTTGTCAGGCATCGAGCGACTGGGCCTGGAACTGGATGACGTGGCGTTCGACAAGGCGGTAGACCTGGTGGTCAACGCCGAAAACATTTATGTGGTGGGCGTGCGCCGTTCGTTTGCGGTGGCCGACTACCTGGTCTACAACCTGCAGCACACCAACAAGCGCATCCATCTGGTCTCGGGCCTGGGCGGCAGTTATCGCGAGCAGATGCGCAGCGTGCGGGCCGATGACCTGGTCATCGCCATCAGCTTCACGCCCTACGGCAAAGAGACCCAGCACTGCCTGCGCATCGCCCAGCATCATCAGGCCAGGACGCTGATCATCACCGACAGCAACCTCTCGCCCCTGGCCAAGCGCGCGAATGCGGTGCTGCTGGTCAACGAGGGGTCATCTTTTGCGTTTCGCTCGTTGAGCGCCACGCTGTGCCTGTGCCAGGCATTGTTCATCGCCGTGGCTTACCGCCTGGAATTGAAGGTGGACGAGATTCACGAGCAGCTGGGTTTCGACGACTGACGAAAAAATGTGTGAGGGGGCTTGCTCCCGATAGCGGTGCGTCACCGCTATCGGGAGCAAGCCCCCTCACACATCGGGATGGAGCCTGGTTCGGATCAGTGCATGAAGATCGCGATCAGAATGATCAACGGGATTGGCACGCCGAGGAACCACAGAAGTAATGAGCGCATGATGTTCTTCCTTATTTAACGAACGTAGTTTTCAGTTTCGACATACACCACCGCGTCACGACGGCGACCGCCGAAGGTGGCAGCGAAGCTGGCGAAGAACGCACCGATCAACAGCGACACGAAGGTCCACAGCGAAGCGTACGCAGCCACTTTTGCGGCAGTGTCGGCGGCTTGCTTGGCTTTGAGCTTGGCATCTTCGATGGCTTTGCGGGCGTCGCCATACACTTTGTCGATACGCGCTTCGGCATCCGCCTGGCTGAGGTTGGTGCGCTGGCTGATCAACTGAGCCAGGTAGGTACGGTCTTCCGGAGCCAACTGGCCGTCGTTGCCCAGGGTACGGGCGAAGATGCGACCGACTACGGCATGGGCAGCGTCATCGCTGACCGCTGCAGGACGATCGTCACGGAACAGGCTGTCGACGTAGTAGCCGAAGTCGCCGCTGTGGGCGCCATTGGCCATGCTGCCAGCTGCCTGGGTCATGCCGCTTGCCGCACCGGAGGCCACACTGGCACCGGCTTTGACGCCACCGCCGACGACGCTGCTCACCGAGCCGACGACCAGCATGGCCGTGATCAGGGTCGCCACAGCCCAGGCCAGGAAGCCGTGGGCGGTGTCGCGAAAGTACACTTCATCGCCATGCATGTTGGCCCACTTCACACGCAAGCGACCGGCGATGTAACCGCCCAGCCCTGACGCGACAATCTGGGTAAAGGCCAGCCAGATAATCGTGGAAATGCCAAGCCCCTTGGCACTCATGCCGCTGTCGGCCCACGGCGATACCGCCGAGAAACCCAGGCCGAAGCCCAGCATTACGAGGATCAACGAGAGTGCGGCGGCTGCGGCCGCCCCGGCAAAAATCGCCCCCCAGGAAACCCCGGAGCGCGCGCTCGATTCTTGAAGCGTGGTGGATGATGTGATCATTGTTGTTGTGCTCCCGGCAGGAAAAAAGGTGTTACAAGTCTCAAAAAGGACAGTGCAGGCCGCGTGCCAGCGCACGACAAAAATAAAACCCTTACATTTCAATTAGTTAGATAAATCGAACTTCTTCCATCCATGCAAGTTGCAATAAAACCCGGTTTTGAGCGGGCGTAATGCAATCCTCCATTCACAAAAGATTCCCTGCGCAAGGGGCTTGCTCCCGATAGCGCCAGGTCAGACGGCCGCCCTTTATCTGCCGGCATTTCAGGGAGATGAAGTTTTATTTAGGAAACGTTCAGTTACTTATTGGCAAAATATGCGTACTTCTAGTGTGAATCGCTCACCAGGTACTCCTATGACCCGTATTTTGACCATCGAGGATGACGCCGTAACGGCCCGCGAGATCGTCGCCGAGCTGAGTAGCCATGGACTGGAGGTAGACTGGGTGGACAATGGCCGTGAAGGCCTGGTCCGCGCCGTGAGTGGTGATTACGATCTGATCACCCTCGACCGAATGCTGCCGGAACTGGATGGCCTGGCCATCGTCACCACCCTGCGCACCATCGGCGTTTCCACGCCGATCCTGATGATCAGCGCCCTCTCCGACGTCGACGAGCGTGTGCGTGGTCTGCGTGCCGGCGGTGACGATTATCTGACCAAACCCTTTGCCTCCGATGAAATGGCCGCCCGCGTCGAAGTGCTGCTGCGCCGCAAAAGCACGGTCAAGGAGTTCGAAACCGCGCTGCGCGTGGCGGACCTGGAACTGAACCTGATCAGCCGCGAAGCCAGTCGCGCCGAGCAGCCACTGACCCTGCTGCCCACCGAATACAAACTGCTCGAATTCCTGATGCGCAACACCGGGCAAATCCTCTCGCGCATGATGATCTTCGAGGAAGTCTGGGGCTATCACTTCGACCCCGGCACCAACCTGATCGACGTGCACATCGGGCGCCTGCGCAAGAAGATCGATCCCCCGGGCCTCACGCCGCTGATTCGCACGGTACGGGGCTCGGGTTATGTCATTGCTGAACCCCTCTAAGGGCTGGCGCTCCTCCAGCAGCCGCCTGCTGGCGTTGTACAGTTCGCTGTTCGTGGCCTGGAGCTGCATCCTCATGGGGGTGCTGTATTACGAGGTGTCCGGTTACCTGAGCGACTTGTCGCGCCATTCGCTGCTGCAACGCCAGCACCTGTTCCAGCGCTTCGACGGCCAAGAGCTGGTGGAAGCGCTGACCACCAGCATGACCTTCGACATGAAAGGTGTGGACGCCTACGGTCTGTTCGACGAGGCCTTCCGCCCCCTGAGCGGACCGATCCGCGGGGTGCCACCGGACCTGCCCCTGGACGGCAAGATCCATACCCTGGTCAATTGCGTCGAATCCGATGACCCCAAGCTGCCCAAGGACAGCTGCGACGCCGTCGCGACCCATACCGACGACGGCCGCTGGCTGGTGCTGGTGCGCGCCAACGGTTCGCTGTTCGGCGTGACGCGGATCATCTGGCACGCGCTGTTATGGGCGCTGTCGCTGACCATCATCCCCGGCATCGCCGGCTGGCATCTGCTGCGCCGCCGCCCGTTGCGGCGCATTCGCGGGATCCAGGCAAGCGCCGAAGCCATCGTCGCTGGCGACCTCACTCACCGCCTGCCGCTGTCCGACCGGCGTGATGAGCTGGACATGCTCGCGGCCATCGTCAACGCCATGCTCGACCGCATCGAGAAGCTCATGAACGAGGTCAAGGGCGTGTGCGACAACATCGCCCACGACCTGCGCACCCCGCTCACCCGTCTGCGCGCGCAGTTGTACCGCATCAAGCAGCAAGCCGAAGAAGACTCGGTGCACGCGGTGAAACTCGACGATGCGATTGCCGAAACCGACACGCTGATGGCCCGGTTTCGCGGGCTGTTGCGCATCTCGGAACTGGAGGACCATCAACGCCGCTCGGGCTTTCTGGTCATGGACCCGCTGCCGCTGCTGCGCGAGCTGCATGACTTCTACCTGCCCCTGGCCGAGGAAGGCGAATTGCAACTGCTGTTGCAGGTGCCAGCGTCTTTGCCGCCGATCAGTGGCGACCGCGCGCTGCTGTTCGAGGCCCTGTCCAACCTGTTGAGCAACTCGATCAAGTTCACCCCGCCAGGCGGTGAAGTGATTTTGCGTGGTGTGAATAACGCCGGCAGCACCCGCATTGAAGTGCACGACTCCGGGCCGGGCATTCCACTGGCCGAGCGCGATGCGGTGTTCCAGCGTTTTTACCGGGTGGACGAAGGCGACCAGCAAGGCGGATTCGGGCTGGGATTGTCGATTGTGGCGGCGATCATCAACCTGCATGGGTTCAAGCTGGACGTGGGCAGCAGCCAGCGCGGCGGCGCCAGATTGGCGCTGGAGTGCCGACAGCAGCTGCTGCCCAAATAGCCCAGCCACCGCCAAAAAATGTGGGAGGGGGCAACCGCATCCCTGTGGTGCGGGCTATTCCTGTGGCGAGCGGGCTTGCCCCGCGTTGGGCTGCGAAGCAGCCCCAATCCAGCAAAACGCGGTGTGCCTGATACGGCTCAGCGCCTGGTTTTGGGGCTGCTGCGCAGCCCAACGCAGGACAAGCCTGCTCGCCACAGGGAATCTGCGCTTAACTGAAAGGCCTTGGGGCGAGCCCGCTCGGCACAGGCTCAAGTTTCGGATCTGATCAGGCCGGGTAGTTGGCGCGCAGCGCCGCAAGTCCACCGCTGTACACGCCAATGAACAATTCCTCGACGGCCGCTTCGGTGGTGCCCGCCGCTGGCGTGAACACGCCGGACCAGGTCACCTTTGCCGACGTCTCGGTCAACGCCTCAACCTGCAATGTCGCCAGATAAGCAGTCACCGGAAACGACGATTGCTCGATGGTGTAGCTGTAGGTACGCGCTACATTGTCAAAGGTTTGCAGGCGCTCCACGATCACGGCGCCATCGGTGGTTTGCAGGTGACGCACGCGTCCGCCCTCACCCGGCTCGCTGCTGGCGATGAATGCCAGCCAGTCCGGCAGGCTGTTGAAGCCGCCCACCAATTGCCAGACCTGATTGGCCGAAGCAGGGATTTCAATGACGCAAGATGCGGTTGCCATGGCAGTAACTCCAGAAGGTCAATAAAAACTCAGCTCGCAGGCAGTGTACGCCACCCTTGCATGCAGCTCTCCCAATGACTTGTAAAACCGTGCCGTAATGCCTAGCTTATGCGCCCCCTCGCCCAACGCTTTAAGGCCCCGTCCATGGTTTTGCGTTTTCGCCCTTTTCCCTCTCTGGCCACTTCACCTTTTGCCCTCGGTCTGTTGCTCGGTAGCGGCATGGGCAGCAGCCAGGCGGCAGACATCGAGTTGCCGACGTTACAGGTCCAGGGCCAGGAGGCGTCCGGCTATCGCACCGAGAGCGCTTCGGTCGGCGGCTTCAACGACGCGCTGTTGCTCGACACGCCAGCCTCGATCACGGTGATCAACGCCACGCTGATCAAGGACCAGCAGGCGCGCCTGCTCAGTGAAGTGCTGCGCAACGATGCCTCGGTGGGCGACAGCTATGCGCCGATCGGCTACTACGAAAACTTCGTGGTGCGCGGCTTCTCGCTGAATGCGGCGAGCAGCTACAAGATCAACGGGCGCACCATCACCGGCGAGCAGAACGTCGCGCTGGAGAACAAGCAGCAGGTGGAAGTGCTCAAGGGCTTGGCCGGGCTGCAAAGCGGGATTTCCGAACCCGGCGGCGTCATCAACTACGTGACCAAGCGCCCGGAAGAGGTGCGTTCGGTCACCGTCTCCACCGATGATCGCGGCAGCGGTTATGTGGCCACGGATGTGGGTGGCTGGTTCGGCAGCGAACAACAGTTCGGCCTGCGTGCCAATGTGGCCCATGAAGACCTCAATTCCTATGTGGAACACGCCAATGGTCAGCGCGATTTCGTGTCCCTGGCTTTCGACTGGAATCTCAGCCCCGACGCCGTGCTGCAACTGGACGCGGAATACCAGAACAAGCAACAACGCTCGGTCCCCGGCTATCAATTGCTGGATGGGACGCAAGTGCCCCACGGCGCGTCGCCAAAGAAACTGCTGGGCCACCAGAGCGGTTCCAGGCAGGTGGGCATCGACTCGCTGAACCTCAACGGCATGTTCGAGTACCGCTTCAGCGACCAGTGGACAGGCCGCCTCAGCGCAGCCCGCAGCAAGGTGGTGATCGACGACTACAGCGCGTTTGCCTGGGGCTGCTACGGGTCGGCCAGTTGCAGCGGATCGAGTACGCCCAACTTTTTCAGCCCCGAAGGCAATTACGACGTCTACGACTTCCGCAGCCCGGATGACACGCGCCGCGACGACGAAGTGCAGGCGGCCATGACCGGGCTGTTCGACACCGCCGGCATCGGTCATGAGCTGACCTTGGGCAGCAGCGTTTTTCGTCGGGTAGTCGACAAGCGCGCGCCGGTCAACGAGCTGATCGGCACGGCCAATATCGACGAGTATGTGCCGACCTTCACACCCGCCGACAAGCCGCTCAATGACAGCCACCGCGCACTCGACAGCCGCCAGTACGGCGTGTTCATCACCGATCGCATGCGCCTGAGCGAGCACTGGCAAACCATTCTGGGCGGTCGCGAAGTGCGCCTGGACGAGCGCGCCTTCGACAGCGACGGCAATCGGTCACGGCATACCCAACAGTACGTATTCCTGCCCCAGGCGGCGTTGATCTACAAGCCGGTGGAGGCTGTTTCGCTGTACACCAGCTACAGCAAGGGCCTGTCCCTGGGCGGCACGGCGCCATGGTTCGCGAGCAATCCCGATACCACCCTGGCGCCGACCCCGTCACGGCAGATCGAAGCCGGGGTGAAATACGACTGGCGCCGTATCAGCTTCGCCGCTGCCGTGTTCCAGACGCGCCAGGCTTATCAGTACGCCATGCCCGACGGCGCTGGCAACTTCACGTATGTGCAACAGGGCGAACAGAAAAACACGGGGCTGGAACTCTCGGCCAATGGCTGGGCCACGGACCGCCTGCAGATCGCAACCAGCGTGGCGGCCATTCGCGCACGGGTAAGCGGCAGCGGCACGCCGGCTTATGAAGATCATCAGGCAATCAACGTGCCCACGCTGCGCGCCAGTGTGTATGCCGATTATGCGTTGCCGTGGGTGAACGGTCTGGCGGTGCTGGGCGGCGTGCAATACAGCGCCAAAAAGTACGCCAACCGCACCGGCAATGCAGAGGTGGGGGATTACGCGGTGGTCAATGTGGGCAGTCGCTACACCACGCGGCTTGACGGCTATGAAACGGTGTTTCGTCTGAGCGTCGACAACCTGTTCGACAAACGTTACTGGCGCGACGCGGGCGAGTACATGGGCGATGACTACCTGTTCCAGGGCGCACCATTGACGGCGCGCTTGAGTGCTTCGGTCAACTTCTGATCCGCTGTATGAATGCAGATTTTACTGTAGGAGAAACCCTGCTTTTAAAGCCTGAAAGTTCAGACAACCACATCACTGTGACGAGCAGGCTTGTTGTGGCGAGCGGGCTTGCCCCGCGTTGGGGTGCGAAGCGCCCCCAATCCAGCAAAACGCGGTGTACCTGACACGGTTCAGCGCCTGGTTTTGGGGCTGCTGCGCAGCCCAACGCAGGACAAGCCTGCTCGCCACAGGGTATCTGCGCTTAACTGTGGGAGCGGTGGGTCAGTCGACATCAATGTTTGCTGGGACGACGCCATCGGGAGCAAGCCCCCTCCCACAATGTGTACAGGGTTCGGCCGACAATCTCGGTCGGCTCTCAGGCCGCCGCGCTCTTGATCTTGATCTTGATCTTGATCTGAGGCGCCCCGTCAAACACGCTGGCCGAACGCAGGCCTTGGGGCTTGCCCGCTCGCCACAGACGCTACAGCTGGCCTCGCGAAAGCGCTAAGCCTCGCACATTGCGCCTACCAGAACCGCTGCTGGGTCAGACGGCTCCACCAGGTCAGCAGCACCCGGTCCACTGAACCGCTGGCCGCCAGGCCCACGCGCTCCTGCAGGCTCTTGCGCTCGGCGTAGTGCAGGTGGAACACCTCGGCCGTCTTGGCCTTGGTGGCCAGGTATTCGTCGCTGGTCTGCAGCGCATCGACCAGTTGCTTGTCCAGCGCCGCCACGCCCAGCCATACCTCTCCGGTGGCAACGTCATCGATTGACAGCTGCGGGCGATAACGCGAGACGAAGTTCTTGAACAGCTGGTGAGTGATATCCAGGTCTTCCTGGAACTTCTCCCGGCCTTTCTCGGTGTTTTCGCCGAACACCGTCAGGGTGCGCTTGTATTCACCGGCGGTCAGCACTTCAAAGTCGATGTCGTGCTTTTTCAGCAGGCGGTTGACGTTGGGCAACTGCGCCACCACACCAATGGAGCCGAGAATGGCAAACGGCGCGCTGATGATCTTCTCGCCAATGCACGCCATCATGTAGCCGCCGCTGGCCGCGATCTTGTCGATGCACACGGTCAACGGCACGCCTGCCTGGCGAATGCGCGCCAGTTGCGACGACGCCAGGCCATAGCTGTGCACCATCCCGCCGCCGCTTTCCAGGCGCAGCACCACCTCATCCTCGGGCGTGGCCAGGCTCAGCAGCGCGGTAATTTCATGGCGCAGGCTCTCGGTGGCCGAGGCCTTGATATCACCATCAAAATCCAGCACGAACACCCGTGGCCGAGCTTCTGGCTTGGGCTTGCTCTGCTTCTTCTTTTCGGCCTTGCTTTCGGACTTGCGCAGGGCCTTGAGCTGATCCTTGTCGAGCAGGCTGGACTCCAGGCGCTCACGCAGGCCCTTATAGAAGTCATTGAGCTTGCTGACCTGCAACTGGCCGGACGACTTGCGCCGCCCCTTACTGCGCAGCGCCGCAAAGCTGATCAGCACGGCCAGTATGGCGACCACCAGGGTGACGGTCTTGGCCAGAAAGCTCGCGTATTCAACCAGAAAATCCATAGTTCCCCTTACAAAGTGCAGTGCGCCAGGCGCGGATGGCCCAGCATACCGGCGGCACTGCCTGCAAACCAGTGCCCAAACCGCCAGTAGCCGCCCTCCAACTCCCTTTTAAAACAAGCGTATGTTTTTCCATTGACAGCTTCCTGGCATCCCCATAACCTCGTCGGACGTTTCAACGTACCCAGGAAAACGGACGTGGGCAGTATCTATCTGATTCGGCATGGCCAAGCCTCTTTCGGGGCAGACGACTATGACGTCCTGTCGCCCATCGGTGTGGAACAGGCGCAGGTGCTCGGTCGTCACCTCGCCGATCTGGGTATTGCCTTCGACCGCTGCATCGCCGGCGACCTGCGCCGCCAACAGCACACCGCCACCGCTACATTCGAATCTTTCAGCGCCCTCGGCTTGCCGGTTCCCCCGGTGGAAACCGACAGCGCATTCAACGAATTCGACGCCGAAGCCGTGATCCGCGCGCTGCTCCCCGAACTGTTGAGCGAAGAGCCTGAAGCCCTCGACATCTTGCGCAACGCCGCGCAAAACCGCCGCGAATTCCAGCGCATCTTCGCGCTGATCATCGACCGCTGGCTGGCCGGCACCTATGACCCGCCGGGACTGGAAAGCTGGCTGGGGTTCGTCGAGCGCGTACAGGCAGGTTTGCAGCGTCTGCTGGAGGCTGCCGACGACGCCGACAAGATCGCCGTGTTCACCTCCGGCGGCACCATCACCGCCCTGCTCCACCTGATCACCCGAATGCCTGCCGCCCAGGCCTTCGAGCTGAACTGGCAAATTGTTAACACCTCGCTCAACCAGCTGAAATTCCGCGGTCGCGAGGTGGCCCTGGCTTCCTTCAACAGCCATGCACACTTGCAACTGTTGAAGGCGCCGCAGCTCATCACGTTCCGATGACTGCGGCCAACCGTGACCCAAAGGTCACTGGACTCTACCCTAAAGGATCGAAACCATGACTGACGTAGCCAAAGCCGTAGAAGCAATGAAAGCCAAATTCAACCCAAGCGCCGCCGAAGGTCTGGACCTGGTGTTCGGTTTCCGTATCGACGACACCAAGAACTTCTCGCTGGTGGTCAAGGACAAGACCTGCGAACTACACGAGGGCGAAAACCCGGACGCCCAGGTCACGCTGGTGATGGACAGCGAAACCCTGGAAGGTATCGTCGACGGTTCCACCGACGGTATGCAGGCGTTCATGGGCGGCAAGCTGCGCACCGAAGGCGACATGATGCTGGCCATGAAGCTGAGCGAACTGTTCCCGTCCTGAGTACCGGTGGGAGGGGCTTGCCCCTCCCTCTTCAGTTTTTCGGTTGCAGTAACAACGCCACCAACGCACTCCACCCCGTCTGATGCGACGCCCCCAACCCCCGCCCGGTTTCTCCATGAAAATATTCATGGAACAACACCAGATCGCGACTCGCCGGGTCCGCCTCCAGTTGCGCATACCCCGCCATCGAAGGCCGCAAGCCGTTTTCATCCCTGAGAAACAAGCGCGTCAGGCGCTGGCTCAGGCTGTCGGCGACGTCTTCAAGGGAGGCCAGATAACCGCTTCCCGTGGGGTACTCCACCGAAAAATTATCCGCGTAGTAGCGATGAAACTCGCGCAGCGACTCGATCAGCATGTAGTTCACCGGCATCCACACCGGCCCGCGCCAATTGGAATTGCCGCCGTACAGCCGTGAATCGGATTCGCCGGGTTGATAGCGCGCGCTCAGGCTGTCGCCATTCATCTGCAGCGCCAGCGGCTGTTCGGCGAAGGCTTTGGACAAGGAGCGCACGCCAAATGCCGAGAGAAATTCATCGTCATCCAGCATGCGCCGCAACAGGTCCTTGGTGCGCTCGCCGCGCAGCAATGCCAGCAACAGGCGATTGCCCTGCCCCGGTTCATTCCAGCGCGACACCAGTTTGGCCAGGTCTGGCCGGTGATGCATGAACCCCAGCAGCCGTTCGCGCAAACCTTCCAGGCCTTCATGCTCACGCTGCTCCAGCACCAGCACGGCGAACAGCGGCATCAGACCAACGATGGAGCGCAGGCGCACCGGCTCGCTGTGGCCATCGGGACGGTGCAGCACGTCGTAGAAAAACAGGTCCTGCTCATCCCACAAACCTTCGGCGCTGTCGTCGACGCGGTTGATGGCGCCGGCGATATACAGGAAGTGTTCGAAGAATTTCACCGCAATATCGACGTACACCGCATTGCGTCTGGCCAGTTCCAGGCCGATGCGCATCAGGTCCAGCGCATAGGCCGCCACCCACGCGGTGCCATCGGCCTGATCCAGTTGATAACCCGGCGGCAACGGCGCCGAGCGGTCGAACAAGGCGATGTTGTCCAGGCCCAGGAACCCGCCCTGAAACAGGTTGCGCCCCTCGGCGTCCTTGCGGTTGACCCACCAGGAAAAATTCAGCAGCAGCTTGTGGAAGATCCGCTCGAGAAAATCCATATCGCCCACGCCCGTGAGCGCCTTGTCCTGCTGATACACACGCCAGCTGGCCCAGGCATGCACCGGCGGGTTGGCATCGTCGAAGCGCCATTCATAGGCTGGCAGTTGGCCGTTGGGGTGCATGAAACGGTCCTTCACCAGCAGCAACAGCTGTTGCTTGGCATAGCCCGGGTCGATCAGGGCAAACGCCACCGCCTGGAAGCCCTGGTCCCAGGACGCGTACCACGGATATTCCCAGGTGTCGGGCATTGAGAGGATGTCGAAGTTGGACAGGTGCCGCCAATGGGTATTGCGAATGTGCAAGCGCTCGGGCGGCGGCGCCGGCTGGGCGGGATCGCCGTCGAGCCACTGGTTTACGTCGAAATAATAGAGCTGCTTGGACCACAGCAAGCCGGCCAAGGCCTGACGCTGCACATTGCGCGCGTCCTCGTCGGCGATGCCCTGTTGCAGGGCGGCGTAGAAATCATCGGTTTCCTGACGACGCTGTTCGAACAGCTTGCGCGCATTGAGCTCTGACGCGCCCACCGGCGCAAATCGCAGATACAGCGTTTTGCTTTCCAGCCCCGCCAACTCAAGGATGAACCGCGCGGCGACCTTGGTGCCCGCGTCACGCCCGATTGCGGTCTGCACACCGTCCACCACGTAATCGTTGATGCCATCCTTGAACGGTCCGGGCGCGGCTTGCCCGTCGAGCCTCGGGTAGTTGGTTTCGTTCTCGCAGAACAGCCATTCCACGCCGTCCTGGCCCCAGGCGTCGAGACGGTAATCGGGCAATTCGTGGTGACGCGCCAGCACGTGCTCACCGTCGCGCTGCAACTGTGGCTTGGGGGCGTCAGCGGTCCAGCTCCAGTCGTTGCGCGCCCACACCTGGGGCAACACCTGCAGGCGCGTCGGCTGCTCGGCGCGGTTGTGCACGGTGACGCGCATGCAGATGTCGTCCGGTTGATTCTTGGCATACTCGACGCTGATATCGCAGTAGCGGTTGTCTGCGAACACGCCGGTGTCGAGGATTTCATACTCGGCATCGCCCAGGCCGCGTCGCGCGTTCTCGCTGATCAGGTCGGCATAGGGAAATGCTGCATGGGGGTATTTGTAGAGCATGCGCATATAGGCATGGCTCGGCACGCCGTCGACGAAAAAGTACAGTTCCTTGACGTCCTCACCGTGGTTGCCCTCGGCGTTGTTCAGGCCGAACAGGCGCTCCTTGAGGATCACGTCGCGCTCATTCCACAGCGCCAGGCCCAGGCACCAGCGCTGCGCCTTGTCACTGAACCCGGCCAGACCATCCTCGCCCCAGCGGTAGGCGCGGCTGCGCGCGTGCTCATGGGGAAAATAGCACCAGGCATCGCCGTCGGCGCTGTAGTCTTCGCGTACCGTGCCCCATTGGCGCTCACTCAAATACGGCCCCCACGCGCGCCAATCCTCGGCCCCCTCGGTAGCGAGGCGCTGGCCTTCAACCGTTTCACGTAGCCGGGTATTGGGTGTGGCCGTCATGGAGTCCTCCGTCGCCTGCCTGATAGACGCAGTGTAGAGCCCAACCGCGCGCGGATGCACATGAAGACTTGGAAGAGGCCTTTCATTCATTTGCAGAATGAAGTCCTGAGGATTCTTCGTTTGCACACGCACCTCGCGCCCAACAAAATCCCGTGAACGGCCACGCTCACTGCCCCTGCCATCAGGAATTTTTCCATGTCCAGCACCGCCCATGTCAGCCCTGACGACATTCGCAAAGGTTTCTCCAAGGCCATGTCCGACATGTACCGCGATGAGGTCCCGCTTTACGGCACGCTGCTGGAGCTGGTGGCCGAGACCAACCGCCGCGTGCTGGACAGCGATACGGGCCTGGCGCAACAGCTGCAGCGCACCGGCGAAATCCAGCGCCTGGACAGGGAACGCCACGGCGCCATTCGCGTGGGCACGGCTGCGGAACTGGCAACCCTACGCCGGTTGTTCGCGGTGATGGGCATGCAGCCGGTGGGCTACTACGACCTGACCCCAGCCGGCGTGCCGGTGCATTCCACGGCGTTTCGCGCGGTGCATGAAAGCGCTTTGCACACCAGCCCGTTCCGCGTATTCACCTCACTGCTGCGCCTGGAACTGATCGAAAGCACCGAGCTGCGCGCCTTCGCCGAAACCGCCCTGGCCAAGCGCTCGATCTTCACCGCTGGCGCCCTCGCGCTGATCGAACACGCCGAGCAACACGGTGGCCTCGAAGCCGCGCAGGCCGATGAGTTTATCCGACAGGCCCTGGAGACTTTTCGCTGGCACCCCACCGCCACCGTCACCGGCGCGCAGTACCGGCAATTGAGCGACCAGCACCGCCTGATCGCCGATGTGGTGGCCTTCAAGGGCCCGCACATCAACCACCTAACGCCACGCACCCTGGACATCGACCAGGTGCAGGCCGCCATGCCCGGCAAAGGCATCACACCCAAGGCGGTGATCGAGGGACCGCCGCGCCGCCGCTGTCCGATCCTGCTGCGCCAGACCAGTTTCAAGGCGCTGGAAGAACCCATCGCCTTTACCGATGCCCACGGCAGTCACAGCGCGCGCTTCGGCGAAATCGAACAACGGGGCGTCGCCCTCACCCCCAAGGGCCGCGCGCTGTACGACCAACTGCTGAATGCCGCGCGCGATGAACTCGGTGCATTTCCCAACGAGGCCAACGCCGGGCGCTACACGCAGCTGATGGAGCAGCACTTCCAGGCCTTCCCCGACGATCATGGGCAGATGCGTGAGCAGGGCCTGGCCTACTTTCGCTATTTCGTCACCGAGCAGGGCCTGGCGGCACGCGACCAGGCCGACCGGCCGCGCACGCTGGAAGCACTGCTGCGCGCCGGCCACGTGGCGATCGAGCCATTGGTGTATGAAGACTTTCTGCCGGTGAGTGCGGCGGGGATTTTCCAGTCGAACCTGGGGGATGGGGCGCAGGGTCACTACGCGGCGAACTCGAACCAGGCCGAGCTCGAGCAGGCGCTGGGGTGCAGGACAATCGATGAATTGCAGTTGTATGCACAGACGCAGCAGCGTTCCATCGACGCCTGCACCCAGGCATTGCTGTAGGAGCAAGCGTGCTCCTACAGCCGTTGGCATTCAGCTCAGGCGGCCGCTGATCTTGTCCTTGATCAACAGGCGTTTCTTCTTGAGCCTTTCTACATCCTCATCGCTGGCACTGGCTTTTTCGGCCTCCAGCACCTCCTTGTCGAGGTCGTCATACTGAGTGAGCAGCGCGTCCAGCCGTTTATCGTGCGCCCTGTGTTTGTGAACATCATCCTTGCTCATTCCCAGGTCCTGATACAGGTCGTGTTTAACTGGCATGACGTACCTCCTCACAGTTTGATCAATGGCTTACGCCCTTGAAACTAGCCCATTCCTGACGTTCTTGTCATGTTTCAAGCCCATCGGTTCCGTTCGTCGCGGCGCGAGGGATGGGATCAAACCTTTGCGGCGCCCTGCCCTCCACTGTAGATCGCCACCCAAGGGAGACCGGTTCATGAATCACGCTGCCACCGCTGTCGACACCCAATGCATCAACACGATCCGCACCCTGGCCATGGACGCCGTGCAGAAGGCCAATTCCGGCCATCCGGGCACGCCCATGGGCCTGGCGCCGGTGGGGTATACGCTGTGGAGTCGCTTTCTGCGCTATCACCCCGAGCACCCGGATTGGCCCAACCGTGACCGCTTTGTACTGTCTGTGGGCCATGCGTCGATGCTGCTGTATTCGCTGTTGCACCTGGCGGGTGTGGTCGAGATCGACGCCCACGGCAAGCGCAGCGGCCAGCCGGCAATCAGCCTGGACGACATCAAGCAATTCCGGCAGATGAGTTCCAAGACCCCCGGTCACCCCGAGTACCGCATGACCACCGGCGTGGAGACCACCACCGGCCCGCTCGGCCAGGGCTGCGCCAACAGCGTCGGCATGGCGATGGCCGAGCGCTGGCTGGCCAAGCGCTTCAACCGCGACGGTCAGGTGCTGTTCGATTACAACGTCTACACCCTGTGCGGTGACGGCGACATGATGGAAGGCATCAGCAGCGAGGCCGCGTCGATGGCCGGCCACTTGAAGCTGGATAACCTGTGCTGGATCTACGACAACAACACCATCAGCATCGAAGGCCACACCGAACTGGCGTTCAGCGAAGACGTGATCAAGCGCTTCCAGGCTTACGGCTGGCACACGCTGCACGTCACCGATGCCAATGACTTGCAGGCCTTGAGCGACGCATTGACGGCCTTCCAGAGCAACACCGGCGCGCCGACCCTGATCGTGGTGGACAGCGTGATCGGCTACGGCTCGCCGCACAAACACAACACGGCGGCAGCTCACGGCGAGCCGCTGGGCGACGACGAAATTCGCCTGACCAAGGCGGCGTATGGCTGGCCGGAAGATTCCAGCTTCCTGGTGCCCGAAGAAGCGCGCACGGTGTTGCGTGATGCGCTGCATGAACGTGCCGAGCCGTTGTTTGCGCAGTGGAACCAGACCCTGTCGCGCCTCGACTCGCACCTGGCCGATGAACTGCAGCGCATGCGCGCCGGCGAAATGCCCGCGCAGTGGCAGGCGCAACTGCCCGACTATGCAGCCGACGCCAAGGGCGTCGCCAGCCGCGCCGCCGGCGGCGAAGTGCTGAACGCCTTTGCCCAACAGATTCCTTGGTTACTCGGCGGTTCGGCGGATTTATCGCCCTCGACCAAGACCAACCTCACCTTCGACGGCGCCGGGCGTTTCAGCGCCGATGACTACAGCGGGCGCAACCTGCACTTCGGCATCCGCGAGCACGCCATGGGTGCGATTGCCAACGGCATGGCGCTGTCCTACCTGCGGCCGTACACCTCGACGTTCCTGGTGTTCAGCGACTACATGAAACCGCCAATCCGTCTGGCGGCGATCATGGAGTTGCCGGTGGTGTTCGTGTTTACCCACGACTCTATTGGCGTGGGCGAAGACGGCCCGACCCACCAGCCCATCGAGCACCTGACCCAACTGCGCGCCACACCGGGGCTGCTGACGCTGCGCCCGGGCGATGCGAATGAAACCCTTGAAGTGTGGAAGGTGGCCCTGGCGCAAACCCATCGGCCCAGTTGCGTGGTGCTCTCGCGCCAGCCGCTGCCGACCCTGGACCGCACGAAGTACGCAGCGGCCAGCGGCGCGGCCAAGGGAGCTTATGTGCTGGCGGGCGCCGAGCAGCCTCAAGTGCTGCTGTTGGCGACAGGCAGTGAAGTGAGCCTGGCGGTGGCGGCGTATGAACAGCTCAAGGGTGAAGGGATTGCCGCGCAGGTCGTCTCGATGCCCAGCTGGGAACTGTTCGAAGATCAGGACCAGGCCTACCGCGACAGCGTCTTGCCGCCGGTGGTAAAGGCCCGCGTGGTAGTGGAACAAGCCGGCCCGCTCGGCTGGGACCGCTATGTCGGGCAGACCGGCGCCAAAGTGGTGATGAACAGCTTCGGCGCCTCGGCACCGCTGGCCAAACTGCAGGAAAAGTTCGGCTTCACCGTGGAAAACGTGGTCAAGCAGGCCAAACAGCAAATCCAGCTGAATCAACACTGACTCAACTGTGAGACGGGAGACCCTGTGGGAGCGGGCTTGTTGTAGTAGTGGCGAGCAGGCTTGCGCCCAATGCCGTTCAGTTAAGCGCAGGTTCCCTGTGGCGAGCAGGCTTGTACTGCGTTGGGCTGCGCAGCAGCCCCAAAACCAGGCGCTGAGCCGTATCAGGTACTCCGCGTTTTGCTGGAGTGGGGGCGCTTCGCACCCCAACGCGGGGCAAGCCCGCTCGCCACAGAGGTCCAGTCTGGAGCCTCCCACCGTTCATTCTGGTTGAGGGTTAGACCCGCTCGCGCGCCAGAAACGGCGCGGTGCGGCTTTTCTTGCTCTTGGCGACCTTTTGCGGCGTGCCGCAGGCAACCACGTTGCCGCCCTCGTCCCCTGCCCCCGGCCCGATGTCGATCACCCAGTCGCTCTGGGCCACCACGCGCATTTCATGCTCCACCACAACCACCGTGTGCCCGGCGTCCACCAGTTGATTGAGCTGGCTGAGCAGGCGGTCGACGTCCCGTGGATGCAAGCCGGTGGTCGGCTCGTCGAGCACATACAGGGTCGCGCCCCTGGCATTGCGTTGCAGCTCGGTGGCGAGCTTGATGCGCTGCGCTTCGCCGCCGGACAGCTCGGTCGCCGGCTGACCCAGGCGCAGATAGCCCAAACCGATATCGCGCAGCACCTGCAATGAACGCAGCACGGCGGGCTGCTCGGCGAACACCTCAACCGCCTGTTCCACCGTCAGCCCCAGCACCTGGGCGATGCTCAGGCCTTGCCATTTGATCGCCAGGGTCTCGGGGTTGTAGCGCGCGCCATGGCAGGTCGGGCATGGCGCGTACACGCTGGGCATGAACAGCAACTCAACGCTGACAAAACCTTCACCCTCGCACTGCGGGCAACGGCCCTTGGCGACGTTGAACGAGAACTGCCCGGCATCATAGCCGCGCTTGATGGCTGCCGGCGTGGCGGCAAACAGTTTGCGCACGTTGTCGAACAGCCCGGTGTACGTCGCCAGATTGGAACGCGGGGTGCGGCCGATGGGTTTCTGGTCCACCTGCACCAGCCGACGGATATGTTCGAGCCCGGAGCGGATGTGTCCGCCGCTGGTTTGCGGGGCGTCGTCCTCCAGGCTGGGTTCTTCGTCATTGACCACCCGGCTGCCGAGGCCGCTGCCTACCAGGTCCAGCAGCGCCTGGCTGACCAGGCTGGATTTGCCCGAGCCGGAAATACCGGTCACCGCCGTGAAACACCCCAGCGGGAAATCCACCTTCAAGTCATTGAGGTTGTTGCGCGTCACGCCTTCCAGTTTCAACCACCCGGCGGGTTCGCGCCGCGCAGGATTCAACGCCTGCCCTTCAGCAAACAGGTAGGCGCGGGTCTGCGAGGCCTGCACGTCCGCCAACCCGGCCGGCGGGCCGCTGTACAGCACTTGCCCGCCATGCTCACCGGCGGCCGGGCCCACATCGATCAGCCAGTCGGCGCGGCGCATGGTTTCCAGGTCGTGCTCCACCACAAACAGCGAATTGCCGGCGGCTTTGAGGCGCTCAAGGGCAGTGAACAGCGCCTCGCCATCAGCCGGGTGCAAACCCGCCGAGGGCTCGTCCAGCACATAGATCACGCCGAACAGCTGCGAACCCAATTGCGTGGCCAGGCGCAAGCGCTGCAACTCGCCGGACGACAGGGTCGGCGTACTGCGCTCCAGAGACAGGTAGCCCAGGCCCAGGTCGATCAAGGTGCTGACGCGTTCGAGCAGGTCCTGGGCGATGCGTTGCGCGGCGAGGCGTTTCTCCACCGACAGCTGCATGCGGTCCTGCCCCGCCGCCACCTGGCGCAACAGCTCGGCCAGTTGTGAAAGAGACAGCTGCGACAACTCGCCAATATCCACGCCGGCAAACTTCACCGACAGCGCCGCCTGGGTCAGGCGCTTGCCCTCGCACACCGGGCAGGCGCTGCCCTGCATGAACTGCGACACGCGCTTTTTCATCAGCGCGCTTTGGGTGTGACTGAAGGTGTGCAGGATGTAGCGCCGCGCACCGCTGAAAGTGCCCTGATAGCTCGGCTCGAGCTTGCGCTTCAACGCATCACGCGCCTGCGCCGGGGTGAAGCCGGCGTACACCGGCACCGTCGGGGTTTCTTCGGTGAAGAGGATCCAGTCGCGCTGCTTTTTCGGCAGGTCGCGCCAGGGGATGTCGACGTCATAACCCAGGGTCACGAGGATGTCGCGCAGGTTCTGGCCCTGCCACGCCAGCGGCCAGGCAGCCACCGCACGCTGACGGATCGTCAATGAAGGATCGGGCACCATCAACGCCTCGGTCACCTCATACACGCGACCCAGCCCATGGCACTCCGGGCAGGCGCCCTGAGGCAGGTTCGGCGAAAAGTCCTCGGCATACAGCATCGCCTGGCCCGGCGGGTAGCTGCCGGCGCGCGAATACAGCATGCGGATCAGGCTCGACAAGGTGGTCACACTGCCCACCGAGGAACGCGCGCTCGGCGTGCCGCGCTGCTGTTGCAGAGCCACCGCCGGCGGCAGACCCTCGATGGAATCCACGTCCGGCACGCCGACCTGATCGATCAGGCGCCGCGCATAAGGCGCCACCGACTCGAAATAACGGCGCTGGGCCTCGGCATACACCGTGGAAAACGCCAGCGACGATTTGCCGGAACCCGACACGCCGGTAAACACCACCAGGGCATCCCGTGGAATATCCACATCGACATTGCGCAGGTTGTGTTCACGGGCGCCGCGCACCCGGACAAAACCTGGGCGTTGGGCGGAAATCGGAGGGATGGTGCGCTGTGAAGTCATTGGCAACCTTGTCGTGCAGTAAGCATGCTGCGCACCCGTAGCGTCAGGGCTTCGGGGCTGTAGGGCTTGCTCAGCAGATGAATGTCGGGGCTCAGCAGGTGGTTGCTGGAGAGGATGTCGCGGGTGTGGCCGGAGGTAAACAGCACCGGCACGGGCGGCTGTTGCCGGCGCGCCCAGTCGGCCAGGTCGGTACTTCTGACCCGGCCTGGCATCACCACGTCGGTAAAGATCAGCTCCGGTTGCAGGCCGGTTTGCAGTTTTTGCATGGCCTGGTCACCGTCGTCGGCGGTGAGCACCGTGTAGCCTGACTGTTCGAGCACTTCCACCACGGTGAGGCGCACGCCTTCGTTATCCTCGACCACCAGGATGGTTTCCTGGCCGCCGATGGGCTCCACGGGTTCGTCCGACGACTCCTGGCATTCCTCGCCAAGGCTGCGCGGGAAATACAGCTGCACCACGGTGCCCTGGCCTTCGGCGCTGCACACGTCGACATGCCCGCCGCTTTGGCGCACAAAGCCGAACACCATGCTCAAACCCAGGCCGGTGCCGTGGCCGTCGCGCTTGGTGGTGAAGAACGGTTCGAACACCTTGGCCTGGATCGCCGGTGACATGCCCACCCCGTTGTCACTCACCGACAGGCGCACGTATTCACCGGGGCAGATGCTTTTGCCCACGCAATCATTGGGGTTGAGGATGATATTTTCGCCGCTGATGCGAATCACGCCCTCGCCTTTCATGGCGTCCCGCGCGTTGATCGCCAGGTTGAGCAGGGCATTTTCCAGCTGATTGCGGTCGACGTGAATGCGCCACGGGTCGCGCGGCAGCTGCACATCGATATGGATGGTTTCACCCAGCGCACGCTGTAACAGCTCGCCGAGGTTTTCATAAATGCGCAAAGGGTTGTACACCGCCGGTGACAGCGGCTGGCGCCGGGCAAACGCGAGCAATTGCGAAGACAGCTTGGCGCCCCGGTCCACAGCGGCAATGGCCGCATTGACGCGGCGCTGCACCTGGGGGTTATCCGGCTCATGCCGGGCCAGCAGGTGCAGGTTGCCGGCGATCACTTGCAAAAGGTTATTGAAGTCGTGGGCCACGCCGCCGGTCAGGCCGCCGATGGCTTCGAGCTTCTGCGACTGGCGCAACTGCTCCTCGGCAGCAGAACGCGCCTGCACTTCGGCGGCAACGCGCTGCTCCAGGTTGTGGGTGAGTTCCTGCCGCACTCGCTCGGACTTCACCAGTTCGGTGGTCTCCACCACAATCGCCAGCACCCCGGCCGGTTGCTGGTTGTCGCCGGCGACCGGGCTGTAGTAAAGGTCCAGCCACAGGGTTTCAGGCTGGCCGTTACGCGACAGCACCAGTTCCTTGTTGTTGAACGACAGCGTGCCGCCGGCCAGGCAGGTGTCCACCACATGCCGGTTGAACTCGGCCACTTCCGGCCAGCCCTGCTCCACCGGTGTGCCCAGCAGGTAGGGATGGCGCCCGCCGGCGAACACCGAATAGCTGTCGTTATAGATCATGTAACCCGCCCGCCCCCACAGCATCACCATCGGCACCGGGGATGCGAGCATCATCTGCACCGTGCAGGCCAGGCTGGTGGACCATTCGTCTAGCGGCCCCAGGTCGGTGTTCGACCAGTCGAACGCGCGAATGCGTTGGGCCATTTCACCGGCCCAGCCTTCACAGTCATGTGGATTGGATAAAAATTGCATGATGGGGCTCTGCACAAAGAGAACGTTCGCAACGTTTGGAGCATGCCAGGTGTAGATGGTTTCATCCGGACTTATTTAGGGCGCAAACACCGTGCAATCAACGGCTTTAATGGAAATCCCGGCTGCGCACATGGATGCCGTCCAGCAATGGCGTCAGGTCGGTAAGACGGCCGGCGATAAGGTGGCGCACCTCGCCCACCGTCTCCCAGCGCCCGTCCACCTTGAGCAGTCGCGAACCCACCAGGGCCTGGCGTTGGCGTTCGGCCAGGTCGCGCCAGACCACCACGTTGAGGTTACCGAATTCATCTTCCAGGGTGACGAAGGTCACGCCGCTGGCAGTACCGGGCCGTTGCCGACCCGTGACCAGCCCCGCCACGCTGACATTGCGCCCATGCTCCACCGTCGCCAGCTCCCGGGAACTGCGACAACGCCGCTTGCGCAGCTCCCCGCGCAACAAGGCCAGCGGGTGCGGGCCGAGCGTGGTGCCGAGGGTGGCGTAGTCGGCGTGCAGGTCTTCGCCCAACGTGGGCGCGGGCAACGCCACCGGGGTTTCGTCGGCGCTGGGCAGGCCGGCAAACAGCCCCAGCTGTTTATGCACCCCGGCCACGTCCCAGCGTGCCTGGTGCCGGTTGCCGGCCAGCGCGCGCAAGGCACCGGCATCGGCCAGCAGGGCCTGAGCGCGCGTATCCAGCCCGGCCCGCTCATCGAGATCGGCAATGTCGCCGAACACCCGGCGCCCACGCGCGGCCTCGATGCGCCGCGCGTCGTCTTCGCGAAACCCCGCGATCATGCGCAGCCCCAGGCGAATCGCCGGTTGCTGGCCGTCGATGGGCTCCAGGCTGCAATCCCAGTCACTGGCCAGCACGTCCACCGGCCGGATCTGCAGGCGATGACGGCGTGCGTCCTGCAGGATCTGGTCCGGGCTGTAGAAACCCATGGGCCAGCTGTTGATCAGCGCACAGGCGAACGCCGCCGGTTCATGGCACTTGAGCCAGCAACTGGCGTAGGTCAGCAAGGCAAAGCTGGCGGCGTGAGACTCGGGAAAACCATAGCTGCCAAAACCCTTGATCTGCTCGAAGATCTGCGCGGCAAAGGCTTCGGTGTAGCCGTTCTTCATCATGCCGGTGCGCAGGCGCGCCTGATGGGGCTCCAGCCCGCCATGGCGTTTCCAGGCGGCCATGGATCGGCGCAACTGGTCGGCCTCGCCGGGGCTGTAGTCGGCGGCGACCATGGCGATCTGCATCACCTGTTCCTGAAACAGCGGGATGCCCAGGGTGCGCTCCAGTACCTCTTTTAATGCAGGCGATGGATAGGTGGTGGGCTCTTCTTTATTACGCCGACGCAGATACGGATGCACCATGCCGCCCTGAATCGGCCCGGGCCGCACAATGGCGACTTCGATCACCAGGTCGTAAAACGCCTGCGGCTTGAGCCTGGGCAACATCGACATCTGCGCCCGCGACTCGATTTGGAACACGCCAATGGTGTCGGCCTTGCTGATCATCGCGTAGGTGGCCGGGTCTTCCTTGGGGATCGACGCCAGCGTCAGGTCCAGGTTGCGGTGGCGGCGCAGCAGGTCGAAGCAGCGGCGGATCGCGCTGAGCATGCCCAGGGCGAGGATATCCACCTTGAGCAGGCCCACGGCGTCGAGGTCGTCCTTGTCCCACTGGATGATGGTGCGCTCGGCCATCGCCGCGTTTTCCACCGGCACCAGGGTGTCCAGCGGGTGTTCGGAAATCACGAAGCCGCCGGGGTGCTGGGACAGGTGCCGGGGGAAGCCGATCAACTGTTGGGTCAGCGTGAGCACCCGGCGCAGGATCGGGCTGTCCGGGTCGAAGCCGCTTTCACGCAGGCGCGCCAGCGGTGGCGCATCATCACTCCAGCGCCCGCAGCATTCGGCCAGCGCGTTGATCTGATCGGCTGGCAAGCCCAGGGCCTTGGCCACGTCGCGCACCGCGCCGGCCGCGTGGTAACTGCTGACCACCGCCGTCAACGCCGCGCGGGTACGCCCATAGCGCTGGAACACATACTGCAATACCTCTTCGCGGCGTTCGTGTTCGAAGTCGACGTCAATGTCCGGCGGTTCGTTGCGCTCCCTGGACAGGAAGCGCTCGAACAGCAGGCGGGTCAGGCTCGGGTCGATCTCGGTGATGCCCAGGGCAAAACACACCGCCGAATTGGCCGCCGAACCGCGCCCCTGGCACAGGATCGAACGGCTGCGGGCGAACCGCACGATGTCGTGCACCGTGAGGAAGTAACTTTCGTAGCCCAACTCGCTGATCAGCTCCAGCTCCGTGTGGATCTGCTGCAAGGTGTTGGGAGCGACACCCAGGGGCCAGCGCCGGGCGATGCCTTCTTCGGTGAGGGTACGCAGCCAGCTTTTGGCGCTGTGGCCGTCGGGCACCAGCTCGCGCGGGTAGTGGTAGCGCAACTGGTCGAGGTCGAAGGTGCAGCGCCGGGCGATGGCCAGGGTTTCATCGAGCAAGGCCTGGGGGTACAGCGCGGCGAGTGCGTCGAGGCTGCGCAGGTGGCGTTCGCCATTGGGGTGCAGGCGCGTGCCGGCTTCGGCCACCGGCACGTGATGGCGGATGGCGGTCATGGTGTCTTGCAGGGCGCGGCGACCGCGTGCATGCATGTGCACATCGCCGCAGGCCACCGCCGGGAGGTGCAGGCGGGCGGCCAGCTGCAGGCGCTGCTCCAGATGGCGCGCATCGTCCTGGCCGCAGTGCAGGTGCACCGCCAGCCACAGACAGTCGGCGAAGGTGCGGCGCAGCCATTGGATATCGGTTTGGGTATTGCCATCTTCGGCCACCCACAGCGCCAGCAGGCCGGAAAACGGTGTGTCGAAGTCCTCCCGCAGCAGCCGATAGCGGCCCTTTTCGGCGCGTCGCCGGGCCAGGGTGATCAGGCGGCACAGGTGCTGGTAACCGTTGAGGTCCTGCACCAGCAACACCAGTTTCGGGCCGTTTTCGATGCGCATCTCGCTGCCGATGATCAGCGGCACTTCCACCGCCTTCGCCGCCTGCCACGCCCGCACGATACCCGACAAGGTGCATTCATCGGTGATCGCCAGCGCGCGGTAGCCCTGCTGTTTGGCGCGCTCGAACAACTCCAGCGCACTGGAGGCGCCGCGCTGGAAGCTGAAGTTGGACAGGCAGTGCAGTTCGGCGTAGTTCATGAAAACCAGCCTTGCAGCCATAGTCCGTCGCTTTGCCCCACGCTGCGATAGGCCCAACCTTGCTGACCGGCACGGGTCTGGATCAGATAGTAGTCGCGGCGAATATCGGCGCCGTCCCACCAGCCGGATTCGATGCGTTCCGGGCCCATCAGGATCTGCACCCCCTGCTCGGCCAGCAGGGTCGGCTCGCGCAGCAGCCAGCCAGGGCGTTGCACCTTGTTCAGGGTTGGGCAAGGGTGTTTGTCGACCGCCGCCTGCCAGGCACATTCGGGGCGGTGATCGGCATGAAAACGCAGGCCCTGCACCGCCTCATCCCCCAGGCGCGCGCGCAGGCGTTCGCGCAGTTGCTCCCACGGCAGGGTTTGTTGCGGGCGGTCGTCAAACAGGTCCTGGCGTTGCGGTACGAACAACGGCAGGTCCTCGGCCACCAGGCGAAAGCCGCGTACCGGCGCGGTGACCTGCACCTGCTCAAGCCGCCCGCGGGCCAGTTCGAACAGCATCGCCGGTTCGCGCTCGGCGCTGAGCAGGCCGACCTTGATCACGCTGTCCGGCGCCTGGGCGTGTTCCAGGTGCAGGTCGAACCGTTGCACACCGCTGTCGCGGCCGCAGAGGAAGGCCGATAGATCGCCGGTTAAACGGCGCAAGGGAAACAGCAGCGCCTGGTGGGAGTGCACGTCAAAATTCAACTCGATGCGCGCATCGAACTGGTCCGGCGGCTGATAGAAAGCCAGGGCCAGTGGCCGTTGCCCGCTCAAGGTATCCAGGTGCTGCAGCAGCCCGGCTTCAAACCGCCGCGCCAGGGTATGCCGGGGCAGCGCCTGTACCTGGGCCAGCGTGCGCAGGCCCATGCGCGCCAAGGCGGTGGCGACCTGCGGGTTGAGGCCTGCGCGGTCGACGGGCAGCGGCGCCAGGGCGTGCAGCAAGGCGCTGTCGTCGGCCACGGCCAGGCCATCGTAGAGGTTCGCCAGCACCCGCGCCGCCGCCGGGTTGGGGGCGGCGACGATGCGGTGGCGAAACCCCAGTTCGGTGAGCTCTTTGCGCAGGCGCGCCTCGAACTGCGGCCAGGGCCCAAACAGCCCCAGGCTCGACTCGATCTCGAACAACAGCGCGCGCGGGTAAAACACACTGACCTGGGAGCTGAAGCGGTAGGCCCAGGCCGCGAGAAACTGTTGCCAGTGTTCAATTTGGGCTGGGTCATACTCGGCGCTGGCAAAGGTTTTGCTGAGCGCATGGGCGGCCGTCAGCGACTGGCCGGGGCGCAAGCCCAAGGCGCGCGCGGCGGCATTGGCCGTTTGCACGACGCGTCGCTGCGGCGTGCCCGCCAGCAGCACCAGGGGTTGGTCCGGCTCGGGATGCAGACGCTGCACCCCGTCCAGCGCCAATTGCGGGAAGACAATACACACCCAGCGCATGGCAACCTCAGTGCCCGGCCAGCGCGATCGGCGCCGGGTGGGCCAGCCCGCCCCGACACTTGAGCACACGCACCTGCGCAGGCCGCGTCTCGATCGCCAGGCGCAGGGCCGCCGGCGACGCATTGACCGCCTCGCCCAATGCGCGCCAGGCGAATGCCAGGGTCTGCCCGGTTTCCGCCGCCACCTGCAGGCGACGCAAGGCGCGGTCATCGGCCTTGCGCGGCCAGCACAGCACAGCACCGCAACTGCCAGAACGCAGGCACTGTTCCGCCGCCCACAGCGCGTCGCGCTCCTCGGCCTGGATGACGGCGAGCTGGCGCAGGTCCACCCCGGCGTTGTGCCAGGCATGGGCATACGGCGTGTAGGGCGGCGCCACCAGCACGATGCGCTCCCCCGCCGCCGACAGACGCGCCAGGGTCGGCAGCACCAGTTGCAATTCGCCCACGCCCTCCTTGGCCATCAGGATTTCGCTGAGGGCTGACTCCGGCCAGCCACCGCTGGGCAACACCGCATCCAGCGCCGCCAGCCCCGTGGGGTGCACGCTGGCCGGTGGCGCGGCGGGCCGGCCTTTCCACACGCGGCCGCCATTGAACAGCGTGTCCAGCGCAATGACGGCGCCCATCAACCCTGCCTCACCAGGCCGCAGAATACGCCTTCGATGGCCAGGTCCTGGTCGGGCCCCACCACGATGGGCTGATACGCCGGGTTGCGCGGCAGCAGACGCACGCTGTCGCCATGGCGCTCGAACCGCTTGATGGTGACTTCGCCATCCAGGCGCGCCACCACGATCTGCCCGTTTACGGCCTCTGCACTGCGGCGCACACCCACGAGGTCACCGTCGAGAATGCCGTCTTCGATCATCGAATCGCCCTGCACCCGCAGCAGGTAATCCGGAGTTTTGGCGAACGTGGCCGGGTCCAGTTGCAGGCGGCTGTGCACCTCGGCATCGGCACCAATGGGCAGCCCGGCGGCAACGCGACCGAGCACCGGCACATCCAGCCAGTCGGGCCGCGACGGCTGGTTGAGCAGCCGAATACCGCGAGCCTGGTTGGGGTTGACCTCGATAAAACCGGCCTCGGTCAGGGCCAGCACATGCTTGCGTGCCACGCTGCGCGAGGCAAAACCGAACGCCTCGGCGATCTCGGCGAGGCTGGGAGACTGCCCTTGCTGCGCGATGCGATCGCGGATAAAGGTCAGGATGGCGGTGCGGCGGGGGGTTAGAGTCGTCATGGAGTACATTTGTACTCCTGCGGGAAATTTCTGACAATAGCCGGTAGTCGGGAGTGTTCACTGAAGCCAGGCGCACCAATAGTCCCAACTGACAGCCCAAATCATCGCAAGTCGATAGGACCATCCGGTCCAGCGTTTGAGTGATAGCGGAACGGCGGATAACTCTGCCTCAGTCATAAAACTTTTTTCACTGAGCCCTACAGAAGGCCAAAAGCGACGAATGTGTCGATGAACATCACGAGGGTGTAGGCGACAAACCAGGACATCGTTAAGTCCCCTCTGGCCACCATTTGAACCACGCGTACCAAGCGCCTGTTGCGATAATCCAAATATAAGAAACACGATATGGCCACAATGCCCAACGCTTGAGCACCGGAGGAACAGATGCCAATTCCTCTTCAGTGACAAGGCCTGCTTTCAGAAAGCGCTTGGGCATCGAGAGGATGTCAATCATCAACCCCATACGATGAAACCGGTCGATTCGACTGTTTTTCTTCCAAAAGCGCTTATGTCTACGAACTTTTTCGTTATTGTCAAAGTAACTTTCCAGCTCGTCGAGTTTTGCATACTCGGCAAAAAGCATCAGGCTCAGGAGTACAAAAATACCCGCGAGATGCACGATGATTAAGGCAAGAAAAAACGACACGGTCAGGCACCCTCTGGCTCGAAGATCAAGTCACCGTTGAGCTCAAGTATCTTTCCACCCAGAAATGCACTTTCATCACCAAGAACCGAACCTGCCTCATAGCCACCTGCAGCGCCGCCAATAACTGCGCAAGCAAGCGCACCCTGCCCTTTCATAGAAATACCCAACACCATATGGCAAACACTACGAGATAACTTCGCACCTACATGTCCACCAAAAACCGATCCCATTACCCCACCCACAAATCTGCCTGTCTCCACATACTTCGCCCTTCGACATTGCGCCTCTCTCCCCGTCACACACGCCTCCCTGACCTCCAACCCAGTAACGCCTACATCCAGCGCCAACCCAATGTAAGTCCCTTTGCCCAGCCATTTCGACATCTGCGCAATCTCCCGAATCCGCTTCGCATATCCCGCTATCTCACCTTTATGCAGATAGCTTCTGGTCGAAATTCCCAGCACTTTCCTCAACGACTCATTGCCGCGTAAACCTGTACCGAACCTCGCAGCACCTTGCAGTTGCAATTCCAACCGGCTGAACAACGTTTGGCGCTGGCGGATAAAGTTCTCCCTGCTCAGATCCCCACTTCTCAACCTCTGATGCACTTGTTCGATTTCCTCCAAAGTTTGCGCCACTTCATCCAGATGCCGCGCCCAGGCGGATGTAGCACTGCCAATACCAATCGAGCCATACGCAAGAAAACTCTGCAGCAAATCATAATTGCCGATCACCACCGCGCCGGCCGACGTATTCAACTCCAGGCTGCGACGAACCTGTTCAGCATGCCGCATCAACCAGGCCTCCTCGCCGGAACAGCTCACGCTGCCGACATCGGGAATAATCACCAATTGCCCCGGTGCCACCAGACCAGGGCGCAGGTGTCGGTTCAGTACGTCGAAATGATCAGAGCGCTGTCGATTCAGGCCGCCGCCCATCAAGCGCGATTTCAAACTCTCGTAGTCCATTGTGCGGTCATTGATATAGCTCTGCGCCATGCCTTACATCCGGGATGCAATGAAACTGGCGTCGAAATATAAGCAGGGGAGCACGGCCTGGACACAAGTCCGGGAGGGGTCCATCACATTTGGGAAGCTGCCTACACGGCAGAGACTTTGCGCTTACAGAAAGCGGCCCGACCTACCGTCAAACCTTCGGCAATAGCCGGTAGTCGGGAGCGCTCACTGAAGCCAGGCGCACCAATAGCCCCAACTGACAGCCCAAATCATCGCAAGTCGATAGGGCCATCCGGTCCAGCGTTTGAGTGATAGCGGAACGGCGGATAACTCTGCCTCAGTCATAAACCTTTTTTTCACGGCGTCCGTTGGATCACATCAGATTTGAATGTCGAACCACCAAAACCAGAGGCACCAAACGATGGTTGCGCCTCCCCAAATATAAGTAAGGTAAAAGGGCCACAGCACCCAACGCCTGAGTGACAAGGAAATGGATTGCAGTTCGGCCTCCGTCACGATTCCTGCTTCCACATGGCGTTTTGAATCGGACAAAAACTCATAAATCTGCAACATGCGATAAAACCTGTCGATTGGCTGGTTTCTTCCCCAAAAGCGTTTAGTGTCGCGAACCTTTTCATTTTGGCTGAAGCAGCTTTCCAGACTGTCGAGTTTTACGTATTCGGCAAATAGTCGCAGCCCCAGGGTAACAAGGCCTCCAACAAACCAGACGACGGTGTAGACGAGAAAGAATGACACTTATCAGGCCCCTTCAGGTTCGAATATCAAGTCTCCATTAACTTCAATGATCTCCCCGCCCAAAAAAGCACCTCCGGCACCACCTGCATTTCCGCCTGCGCTGCCTCCCGCTGCACCTCCAATGACTCCACACGCAAGTAATCCATTTCCTTTCAAATAAACGCCCAGATACAAGCGACAAGCACTACGAGCTACATCAGCAGCTAATTTTGCCCCAATGGCAGCTCCCGTCACTCCGCCCACAAACCTGCCCATTTCCACATATTTCGCTCGTCTGCACTGCGCTTCCTTACCCGTCACACAGGCTTCCTTGATCTCCAAACCTGTGACGCCAACATCCAACAGCAATCCTGCATATGTCCCTTTGCCCAACCACTTCGACGTCTGCGTTATCGCCTTGACTCTTTGCGCATACCCTGCAATTTCATTCTTATGCAGATAACTTTTCGTCGACAATCCGAGTACCTTCTTCAACGATTGATTGCCTTGCAATCCCGTCCCGAAACGCGCCGCTCCTTGCAACTGCGCATCCAGTCGACCAAACAGCATCTGCCGCTGCCGAACAAATCCATCCCTGTCCAACCCGCCACTCTTCAACCGTTGGTGCAAACGTTCGATTTCTCCCAGTGTTCGCCCTACTTCATCCAGATGTCTCCCCCAGCCAGACGCTGCACTTCCCACACCAATCGAGCCATACGCAAGAAAACTCTGCAGCAAATCATAATTGCCGATCACCACCGCGCCGGCCGACGTATTCAGCTCCAGGCTGCGACGAACCTGTTCAGCATGCCGCATCAACCAGGCCTCCTCGCCGGAACAGCTCACGCTGCCGACATCGGGAATAATCACCAATTGCCCCGGTGCCACCAGACCAGGGCGCAGGTGTCGGTTCAGTACGTCGAAATGATCAGAGCGCTGTCGATTCAGGCCGCCGCCCATCAAGCGCGATTTCAAACTCTCGTAGTCCGTTGTGCGGTCATTGATATAGCTCTGCGCCATGCCTTACATCCGGGATGCAATGAAACTGGCGTCGAAATATAAGCAGGGGAGCACGGCCTGGACACAAGTCCGGGAGGGGTCCATCACATTTGGGAAGCTGCCTACACGGCAGAGAATTTGCGCTTACAGAAGCGACCCGACCTACCGTCAAACCTTTACCACTTTGGCGAGCGGGCCTGTCGTGGCGAGCGGATTTGCCCGCGTTGGGGTGCGAAGCAGCCCTTGAACCAGGCTCTGAGTAGTGTCAGGTAAACCGCGTTTTTCTTGATTGGGGGGCGCTTCGCACCCCCAACGCGGGGCAAGCCCGCTCGCCACAACAGACCCCCTCCCACATTTGAACAGGTGTACATCCACAACCACGCCTAGTAACCGGTCATCTCCAGATACCCCACCCCGCCCTCAAACTTCACCGGACCTTCCCAGTACGGAATATTCAAATCCATCCAGGCCTTGGGATTGACGGCCTGCGTCGTAATATCCAACCCCTTGCCGGGAATCTTCAGCGACCATCGCGTGGGAATACGGCGCTCGTCAATCTCGGTGGTGGCCAATGGCGTGAGCTGGATATCGGCGTTATGCAAGGTCTGCGTCACCCCTTGCGGATCAATCCAGGTACCCGTCAGGTAACCCGAACCGTCCTTTTGCCGCACACGAAACAGCATCAACTGCTCGCCCCCGTCCAGGTGCAGCGAAAACCAGTCCCAGCCCGTCTGGCTGGCGGCCAATGGTTGGCTGCTCCACTCCCGATCCAGCCAGGCCGGCCCGGTCACTTGATACACCTTGCCATCGATGCTGACACTGCCGCTGGCCGTGAAAAACGGCTGACTGTAGTAGTACGACGCCTGGCCCTGATCCGATTTACGGCTGTAGCCACGGTCACCTTGCAGCACCAGCGGGCGGCTGGAGGTCAGGCGCAAATCGTAGGCAAACTGCGCGCCGCCGGCCTTGAGTTGCATGTCCGCCAACGGGCTTGTCGCGTCGGCACGGCTGGCAAAATTCCAATCGTCGATCCAGGCAGCAAACGGCGCCGCCTGAGCACCGGCCTGGCCGACGCCGCCACGGGCATAACGCTCGGCAGCATAATGGCGAGTGGCGGAAGTAACGGCGGCATGGCCCAGCCAGACGCTGGAATCGCGCCAACCAGCCTGCATGGGACCGGCCTGCAAGGCATTGCGAAACAGCGTCCACTGCACGCCAAACACATTGCCTTGGGCGTCCTTCACGTTGGCGGTCACGTACCACCATTCGATCCGAAAACCTGGATGAGCGCCGTGGTCTTCGGGAAACGTGAACACCTTGCCCGGCACCACTTGCGCAAAGTCCGCCGCATCGCTGCCAAGGCCGGCGAAGCTTTCTTCGGGGGCGGGGACTTTGTCGCACGCGCTCAACAGCAGCAACGCGCACCACAGCCAGGCTTTAATTTTCATGGGCGAAGGTCCTCAGCAGATCCGCCGGGCGGCTACGGTACAGCTGCCACAGCGGCCAGGCCGAGGCCAGCAGCGTGGCGAGCATTGCCAGGCCCAGCAACTGCGCCAACTGCCACGGGAACACCTGCAACGGCAGGCGCCAGCCAAAGGCCTGCACGTTGATCACCGCATCCAGGCACCAGGCCAGCAGCAGGCCCAGGGGCAAGCCCAGCACCAGGGTCAACACCGCCAGCAGCCAGGTCTGGCCCAGGTTGAGCAGCATCAGTTGGCGGCGCGTCACCCCCAGCGCCCACAACGGCGCGAGTTGGCCTAGGCGGCTTTGGCTCTGGGTCAACAGGCTGATGAACAGCGCCACGCCAGCGACGCCGAGGGTGAGGCTGTTGAGCGCGGCCGTGGCGGCAAACGTGCGTTCGAACACCTGGCTCGACCAACCTTTGAGCTGCTGTTGATCGATGATACGGCTGTCTTCCAGGGCAAACGTGCGCTGCACGGCCTGGATCAACGACGGTACATTTTGCGGCAGTACGCGCAGGTTGAAGCGCACCGGCGACAGCCCCGGCCAGTGCGCCAGCAGGTGCTGTGAATCGACCAGCAGATGGCCCTTGGGGTTGCCGTAGTCGGCGTAGATCCCGACCACCGAGGGCGACCAGTTGCCCTGCGGGGTGGGCACGCTGAGCGTATCGCCCAGTCCCACCTTCAAGCGCCGCGCCAATTGTTCGCTGAGCATCACCGTATCGCCTTGATGCAGGCGGTCCCAGGGTTGGCCGACGGCTTCCAGCAACGGCCAGTGCTGACGGTAAGTCGGGTCGTCGACCACACCGAACACGTCCGCGGGCAAGCCCTGCAACTGCACGCTGACCTGCCAGGCGGGCAGCACCGCCTGCACCTGCGGTTGGCGCGCCAGCCAGGTGTGCATCTGCTCGGCCTGCGCCGGGTTTTGCGGGTTGAGGTAAAGCTCGGCGGTGAGGCGCTGTTCCAGCCAGTTATCGAAAGTGTGGCGAAAGCCCGAGGTCATGGAGCCCGCGCCGATATTGGCCGCCAGCGCCAATAGCAGAGCCATCAGCGCCAGGCTCAGCGCCGGCAGTTGCTGGCGACAGTCGGCGAGGAACCACTGCCCCAACACCGAACGGCTGCGCCCCAGCACGCCCTTGAGCAGCGCATTGAGCAACACCGGCAAGCCAAGCGCCGCGCCCAGCAACAGAGCGGCCATCAGCACGAACCCGGCGGCCAGGCTGTTGCCCAGCCACAGCGCCAGCAGCGCAACCAGCAGCGCCGCCCCCGCCACCCAACCCTGACGTCGCAACCAGCGGCCATGGGCCTCATGCCAGGCCTGGGCGTTGGCCAGCGCCAGCAGCGGCAAGCGCGCCGCGCGCCACAGGCTGCCGGCGCCGGCCAGCAGCGCACCGAGCAGGCTCAAGCCGAGCCCGGCCAACCACCAGCCCGGGCTGAGGCTCAGCTGGCCTGGCACTTCGGCGCCGTAAAGGCCGCGCAGGCTGGCAGCGACATCCGGCAGCAACAGGCTGGCCAGCAGGTAACCGCTGGCCACGCCCAGTACGCCGCCGAGCAACGCCAGCACGCCCAGTTCCACACCCAGGCTGAGGATCAGCAGCCGCGCACTGACCCCGCATGCGCGCAAGGTGCGCAGCAGGCTGCGTCGTTGCTCCAGGGCCAGACCGATGGCTGCGTGGACGATAAACAAGCCGACCACAAAGGACAGAAACCCCAGGGCATCCAGGTTCAGGTGAAAGCTTTCGGTGAGGCGCGCGAGGTTGTTGTCTTCGCCCTGCTTGAGTTGCAAGCCGGCCGGTGGCGTTGGATGGGAGGCGGCGAAGGTCTTGTCCAGCAGCAGGCGCGACAATTGCCCCGGCATGCCCAGCAAAGGTTGGGCAAAGCCGATGTCCATCAGCAGCAGGCCGGGAGCCATGTCCGGCTGGGCCTGCAAGGGCGGCAGGGTTTGCCCGCCGACGGTGTGCGGTTGCTCGCCCTCGCGCAGGCCGAGCGCGTGCAGGGTCTGCGGCGAAATCCAGGTGCGCCCCGGCGCTGCAAAAAACGCGAGCATCTGCGCCTGGCTCAAGCGCTGCCCTGCTACCGCGCCACTGCCAGGCAGGGACAGCGGCTCGATGCCCATCAACTGCAGGCGTTGGTCTTCATGCCCCTTGAGCAGCACGCGCCCCTGCACCACGGGCGATACCGGCCAGCCGGCGCGACGCAACTGCGCGAACAACGCCTGGGGGAAAGCGGCGCTATCCGGCGCACTCAGGCTGGCTTGCGGCTCACCGCCAATCAACTGGCCGGCGCGCGCGTAACTGTCTCGCGCCTGGCTGTTGAGGGCTTGCACACCCGTGAGCAACGCCGTGGCGAGCCACAAGCCGGTGAGCACACTGAAAAACTGCACGGGGTGACGCCGCCAGTGGCTGAGCAGCGCGCGCAAGGCCCAATAAAATACCCTCATTTCAAGGCGCAACAGCAGGCACGACCTGCCCGCGATGCAGCACCACCTGGCGGTCGAGCCGCGCCGCGATGCGCGGGCTATGGGTGACCATCAACAGACTGGTGGGGCTGTCGCGCAGCAGGTCCAGCAGCAGTTGCAGTACGTCGTCGCTGGTAGCTTCGTCGAGATTGCCAGTGGGTTCATCCGCCAACAGCAGGCCCGGCCGTGACGCCAGGGCGCGGCCCACCGCTACCCGCTGCTGCTGACCGCCCGAGAGTTGCTCGGGATAACGCTTGAGCAAGTCGCCCAAGCCGAGGCGCTCGACCAGTTGCGCCTGCCACTGCGGATCAAAACGCCCAGCCAGGCGCGCCTGGAACGCCAGGTTATCGTCGACGCGCAAACTGCCGATCAGGTTGAACTGCTGGAACACCAGGCCGATTTCGCTGCGCCGCCACTGCGCCAGTTGCGCCTCGCCCAATTGGTCCAGGCGCTGCTCGCCCACCTGGATACTGCCGGCGTCCACACGGTCGAGCCCGGCCACCAGGTGCAGCAACGTGCTCTTGCCGCTGCCCGACTCCCCCATCAGCGCCAGGCTGCTGCGCTCGCCCAGATGCAGGTCGACGCCAGCCAGCACCGCCAGCGGCCCCTGAGGGGTGGTGTAGCTTTTGCGCACACCGTGCACCTGCAACATAAACATGCTCACTTGAATAACCGAAAACGAGAATAACGGCTGATGGCGCAACGTAAGCAAATTTTTCACATGGATTTCACTGCCCGCCCACCACTGCCACTTTAAATTGCGGGCCTGTTACGGATGCGCCTGCAACTTGTTAGTTATCCAATGCGACAACTTTTAACCGTCGAATGTTCAGCCAAAAGACAGCCGTCCTGTGACAGCCTCCTTATCCCACTGCGGGTATCCGTTAATGCATTGCGCCTACTTGAATATTAATAAATACGGGCCATGGTGAATGATGTGGTTGACCTCACGCTGACCAAACCGCGCACGCGCCGACGCTTTATCAAGCGCTGGCAAACGTGGCGGATGAGCCTTGCCGTCGTAAGCCTGATGCTTGCGGGCTGGCTGTTGTGGCCTGCAACACCCCGCGACCTGGGTGTGGGCAAGCGGCTGATGACTGCGCACCTGCTGCCTGCCTGGCGGGAAGGTGAACTGATCGTGCTGGTGCGCCATGAAGAGCGCTGTGATCGCTCGAAAAACCCCTGTCTCGGTCCACTTGACGGCCTCACCGCCGTCGGCAACCAACACGCCGAGGCGCTGGGAAAAGCCTTCAGGGTATTGGGCATGACGCATACCGATGTGCTTGCCAGCCCCGCCACTCGCACGGTCCAGACCGCTCAGGCGATGTTTGGCAAGGTTCAATTGACAGCCGATCCGCAGGCCATCTGCGGCGAGGCGATCGGCGAAGAGTTGCTGCAACACAAACACCCTGGACGCAACCTGATCTTCGTCACTCACAGTGGCTGCATCGCCGACTTCGAAAAAGCCCTGGGCTATCCCCACGCGGCGTTTCCCCAGTACGGCAGTGCGCTGTTCATACGCGCAAGGGCCGACGGCAGGTTCGACACCCTGGGCCTGGTCAATGGTCCGGCATGGCCGGCTGTTTTGAAAAACCTGTAAACACACTCTTTTACATATCCAGCCCTGCCTATTCAGCAAAATGACAGGCCTGCTCTGGCATGTTGAGCCGCGCGTTAATTAACGCAGCCCACCATAACTCGACCAGTTAGTGAACATTTTGAGTCCTGCTCTTATTACTTATATAGCCCCCCACTCCGTCAATAAGTGTCAAGGAGCCGTGCGCTCATGACCCGATTAAAACCTTTTCCCCTACTGTTGCTGGCAATCGCCGCGTTTTACCTGCTGCCCCTTGGCCTGCACGGCCTGTGGGTGCCCGACGAAACCCGCTACGCCCAGATCAGCCAGGAAATGCTCACCAGTGGCAACTGGGTGTCTCCGCATTTCATGGGCTTGCGCTACTTCGAGAAACCCGCCGGCGGCTACTGGTTGATTGCCCTGGGCCAGGCGGTGTTCGGCCAGAACCTGTTCGGCGTGCGGATTGCCTCGGCACTCACCACGGGCCTGAGCGTGCTGCTGGCCTACCTGATCGCCCGCCGCCTGTGGAACGACCCACGCAAAAGCTACGCCTGCGCCCTGCTCTACCTGAGCTTCGGCCTGGTGGCCGGGCAAGCCGGGTATTCCAACCTCGATCCGCAATTCACGTTCTGGGTCAATCTCAGCCTGGTCGCGCTGTGGTTCGCTCTCGACAGCCGCACGCCACGCGCCCGACTCGGCGCCTGGGCGCTGCTCGGGGTGGCCTGCGCCATGGGTTTCATGACCAAGGGGTTCCTCGCCTGGCTGCTGCCGGTGCTGATCGCCGTGCCCTACCTGCTGTGGCAGCGCCGGTTGGGTGAGCTGCTGCGCCATGGCCCATTGGCTGTCGGCATTGCCCTGCTGCTGTGCCTGCCCTGGGCCTGGGCGATTCATGTGCAGGAACCGGACTACTGGCGCTTCTTTTTCTGGCACGAACACATCCGTCGATTTGCCGCCGATGATGCACAACATGCACGGGCGTGGTGGTTCTTCCTGCCGATCCTGGTAGTGGCGTGCCTGCCCTGGGCCGGGCTGCTACCCAGCACACTGCTCAAAAGCTGGCGGGAAAAACGTCAACCGGCCATCGTGTTCCTTTCCCTCTGGCTGTGGCTGCCGCTGGCGTTTTTCAGCCTCAGCCGGGGCAAGCTGCCAACCTACATCATGCCGTGCCTGCTGCCGCTGGCCCTGTTGATGGGGCATGCGCTGATCGACCTGGTCCACCAGCACAAACCACGCGCGATCCGCCTCAACGGCGTGATAAACCTGGTCGTCGGCCTGCTCGCGATGGCGGCCTTGATCTACCTGCAAATCGACCGCCCGCTGTACGGCAACAGCCATGCCGAGATGTTCAGCCTGTCGCTGGCATTTATCGTGCTGCTGGGCTGGATCCTTGCCAACCTGCTGCAGGCCTTTCGCCCGCTGACACTGTGGGCGACACCAGTACTGGGCATCGGCCTGCTGGTGGTGTTACTGCCGGTGGGGATGCCGGCGCAGATAGCCAATAACGAAATGCCCGATCAGTTCGTGCTCGAACACCTGGACGAACTGCAGCAGACCCAGGCGCTGTTGAGCAATCAACTGGAATCGGCGTCCGCACTGGCCTGGCGCCTGAACCGCGCGGACGTCACGCTTTACAACACCGAAGGCGAACTGCGCTACGGCCTGCAGTATGCCGATGCGGCGCACCGCAAGGTCAACCTGGAGAACGTCCAGGCCTGGCTCGCCGAGGCGCGCAAACACGGTTCGGTCGGCGTGCTGCTGCGCGTCAGAAGCACCAGCGAACACCGTGAAGAGGGGCAACTGCCACCCGGTGGCAAGCGCTACCGCAAGGGCGACCTGGTCATTACCCTCTACCCGCCAACCCCTTAGGACTACCCATGAGCTTCTGGAAAACCGAACGCGGCGCCCTGCTGTTGCTGCTGGGCGTATCAGCCCTGCTCCTGCTGCTTGGCCTGGGCAGCCGCGACCTGTGGGGACCGGAAACACGTTGGGCGAATATCGCCCTGCAGATGCTGCAAAGCGGCGACTACTTCGACCCTTATCTCAAGGGCGCGTCCTACTATGACAAACCCCTGCCCTCCTACTGGCTGATCACTGGCTTTGCCAACCTGATGGGCGGCCTGGGCCCGTGGTCGCTGCGCCTGTCGTCAGTGATCGCCGCGTGGTTGAGCATCTGGCTGGTGTACCTGATCGGCGAGCGCCTGTTTCGCAAGGGCACCGGGCTGATTGCCGGCTGGATGCTGGCCACCACGTTCTACTTTCTGTTCTGGGCGCGGGTGGCCACGGCGGATGTGCTCACCGTGTGCGGCGTGCTGGCCGCCGTATGGTGGTACTGGCGCGGGCCGGACGACACGCGGCTGGGGCGCTATACGGTGTTTTTCCTGCTGCTGGCGGCGACGTCATTGTTCAAGGGCTTGATCGGTTTCGTACTGCCGGGCCTGGTGCTGTTACCGCACCTGCTCAGCGAACAGCGCTACAAACGCCACTTCAACCTTCGCCTGCTGCTGGCCGTGCTGATCGCCGGTGCGTTCTATGCGGTTCCCTTCGTGCTGTCCCATCTCTATGGCGCACCCACCTATGGCGAAAGCGGCCTGGAACTGGTGTTCAAGGAAAACGTGGTGCGCTTCTTCGACCCCTTCGACCATATGGGGCCGATCTACACCTACCTGATCTATCTGCCGGCGTACACCCTGCCATGGGCACCCTGCTGGATGCTCGGCCTGTGGCTGGCGCTACGCCACTGGCGCGACACGCCGCCCAATGTGCGCTGGCTGGTGTGGGGGCTGGGCCTGTTGTTCGTGTTCTTCACCGCCAGCGGCAGCCGACGCAGCTACTACGTACTGCCCCTGGTACCTTTTGCCCAACTGCTGGCGGCATGGTGGTTGAGCGAGCGCCTGGCGAAAAACCCCGCCAGCCGGCCGCGCTGGCAAAAGGGCTTTGGCTTCGCTGCGGGCTTGATGCTGCTGGTGATCGGCGGGGTGTATCCCTGGACCAACGGCAATGGCGGCGTGACACAGTTTGTCGAGGACGTGAAAGCACAGGCGGTGAAAACAGCGCCGTGGGATCAGTGGCAGATGGTATTGGTGGAAGTCGACAACAAGCTGCCGATGTACCTGAACAATGGCGGCAAACCCTTCTACTACGTCAGTGAAACCCAAAACTTCCCGCGCCAGGGCGACAGCGCCACGCTCATGGCCTGGCTGGAGAAAACCAGCGGCCAGCGGTTTGATCCACAGCACACCATCATCATCGCGCAGTTCTCCAAAGACGACCCGACGCCGCTGGCCTATCTGGGGGTGGATCACCAAGTGATTGTTACCCAGCCGGATAATGGAGAGCGGTTGTTCCACAAGCGTGAAGGTGGGAGTGTGGGGTTTATGCCAGTGAGTAAATAACAAGCCAGGCGCAAACTAACCTTTAATTTCCGGCATGCTCGCTGCGTGGATAAATGCTTCATCCAAATTTTTACCTCCATAGGTACGCAGGTAATCCTCGGCGTTGGTAAATCGACTGAAACGCCGCTGACTCAGCATGTAAAAATCATCGCATTGCGTCACGATTTCATCGACGCTATGCGATGAAACCAGCACCGCAACCCCCTCCGAAGCAGCCCCCGCCAGACATTTCCAAATATGATGACGAAACTCGGGATCAACACCCGCAGTAGGCTCATCCAGTATCACAAGATCTGCGTTGGCAGAGAGAAGCGACAACGTGAAGAACCATCGTTTTTCACCATAGCTGCACAACGAGGACTTTTTTCTCCAGATTTCACAATAACGGTCGACTATCCCCGGACTCCATTTCTCGATTTTCCTTAACGCATGCTGTTGTGTCACTTTCGAATCGGAGCAAAAAATCATCATCATATTAAAAACATCAAACATCCGAAGTACTGGAGAAGTCGATATTATCTGGGAAAGATAAAGGAGCTTGGAAAATGGATTATGGATTTCACCAGCGTCCACCTTCCTTAAATTGCAAAGCACGTCGAATAACGTGGTTTTCCCGGAGCCATTCGGCCCAAGCAAACCGGAAATCGCACCCGCCTCTACCGACAATGAAGCGTTGTCAAACAAGACATTCTGTGAAAACTTAAGACTGAGTGATTTGACCATAAGACGCTTCATCAGTATCGACTCCAAACCGGATTGATGATCATAAAACGAGACGTCACAAAAATTGAAATGACAAAAAGTGTAAAAACAACAATAACGATAGCCAGGCATTCCAAAACACCGTCCAGCATAATTTTATTGGCCCACCACATGGGGTTAAAAGCCCTGAAATTTTCGACAGCAGGATGAGATGAATTGATACTGACAATTCCAAATGCCAGCATCGCGAACGAAAATATGGAAAATACCGTACTGGAGTTTTGGAAGCCTACCGGAATCAAAGTCAGCAAAAGTGAAAAGGTGGAAAACAGCAGGAAACAGATGTAAAACCTAGTCACCACTACAATGAACTCTGAAAACTCCATAACACCCGAATAATTCCGAGTCAGCATATAAAAAACGGAGCAATACATGACCGCCATAAGTGAATAGGCCAGGAACTGCCCAACAAGAAAGATAGCTTTCGCCTGCTTCGTATAAACAAAAGATCGCAAAAACCCACTTTCTCTGCGCCCTACAATATAGAAAGCAAGACCAAACAAGGCCACGCTCGAAGCGACAAATGCATAAAACCATGAAGTACTTGATAGATAGTCCAATGCTGTAACTTGTGGTTCCCTGGCGTACGACATTAAATAAAAAATCACGACGGGTGATAGAACGTTCCACAAAAGCGCAGCAGGCTCCTTTAAATGCTCCTTGATAAAAAGCATTGCGAGAAAAAACGATCTGAAGAATAAAACGTCATTCATGACTCACCTCACTACAATAATGATGCCAACTCAAAGCACGACGTTACGACATCGCCATCAACTATTAAACACATGCAACAACTTCAAGCCATTTACATACAAAAACAGACGATAAACATTTGCAAAACACACACTCAAAAGTTTAACAACAACAATTTAGCCTCCCATTCAAAACTTGCAAACCTTTCTAGCTTTTTTACGCAGAAAAAACACCGATGCCTTTTGGGAAATTTCACTCAACATGACAAGACCCTTATCAATTGTATTTTTTACGAAAATCAAAACAACTTCGAGAGACTTATAAAAATTCTTTAAAAACTATAGAGTTATATATCGGCAAACTGAGCAATCAAAGAACTTCGACTATCCGGCATCTATTTAAGCAAACAGCGTACGCATCAAAAGTGAGCGGATATTCCGACCAACGGCCTGATTTTTCCGCCTGAACGCCGTAAAAAATGCGGGAGGGGCCTGTTCCCGATAGTGTTGGATCAGCCAGTCAATCATCGACTGCCTCCCTGCCATCGGGAGCAAGCCCCCTCCCACATTTCTTACGCGTTTCACAGGGGCCTTGGTTAATGGCATTTGGTCATGGTTTGTTAAGGGCCAGCAAGGCGCGTCCCTTTTAATTGCAGGACATTTCCTAGACAATCTCTGCCGCCTTGCGCCTGTTGGAGTCGGTGGCTAGTCTGCGGCCCGTCACTGCCAATTCAGTGATCGGGTTTAGTCGCCCGCTACTCTAAATCGGCGCATGGTCCATGCAGTTTCATGGTGGCTGTGCGCAGGGCACCCTCGGGTGCGCCGGATTTTCCGATTTTGGCCGGTCGACTAACCTGCGTACAGCCGCCACCTTTCGTTTAGTCGCGACAGGTACGGCTCCTTAGTCAAAACTCGGAGTTACACCATGAACAAAGCCCTACCCGATCCACCCCACGATCACAGCGCCTTCCACCGCGCCATTGACCGTCACTCACCCACAAAAGACTTCCATTGCGTCAATGAAGACCTGAGCTTCGAAGATGCCCTGCTCTACACCGCCAGCTTGCTGGACAGCGCCTCGGTGACGGCACTCGATTGCAGTGAGCACCTGGAGAGCCCCGAGCGGGCGAAGATTCTGGCGGTGTGGCATTTACTGGAGATTGCCAGGACCACGGTGGATCGCTCTATCCACTGCCTGAACAACCCAAAAACCACCGCCTGAACGCGCAAAAAATGTGGGTGGGGCTTACTCCCGATAGCGGTGAATCAGTCAACCCATCATCGACTGACCCTCTGCCATCGGGAGCAAGCTCCCTCCCACTGGGAGCGCATTTCAAACTCGGGTTCAGCGTTAATACACCCTCAAATCCTGCGACGACGATTGAGCTGCGGAATGCTGGTTTGCGCCACTTCCACCCGCTGCACCTGCACCTGGGTGCGCGCGGCCAGTTGCGCCACGGTCGGCTGGCTGAACAGGGTGCGTGCATCCACTTCCAGCCCGGCCTTGCGCAGGCGTGCCACCAGGTTTACCGCCAGCAGGGAATGGCCGCCCAGCTCGAAAAAGTGGTCATGGCGCCCCACTCTCTCCAGTTTCAGCACATCGGCCCAGATCCCGGCCATGGTGGTTTCCACCTCGCCTTGCGGCGCCTCGTAGGCGCGGCTGATCACTGCCTCGAGGCCCGGCTCCGGCAAGGCCTTGCGGTCGAGTTTGCCCGCCGGGTTCAGTGGCAACGCCTCGAGCTGCACGAAGGCGGCCGGCACCATGTACTCGGGCAGTTGCTCCAGCACATGGGCGCGCAGCGTTTCAAGGCTCGGCGCCGTTTCACGTACGGTGAAATAGGCCACCAGACGATCTTCGCGGATCAGCACTGCCACTTCACGCAACGCCGGATGCGCCAGCAGGCGTGACTCGATCTCGCCCAACTCCAGGCGCACGCCGCGCAGCTTGACCTGGAAGTCATTGCGCCCCAGAAACTCCAGATTGCCGTCCGGCAGGTAACGCACCAGGTCGCCGGTGCGATACAGGCGGTCGCCGGCCACGAACGGGCTGTCGATAAAGCGCTCGGCGGTCATCTGCGTCAGACCCAGGTATCCGCGCGCCACGCCAACCCCACCGATATGCAACTGGCCGCTGACCCCCAGCGGCACCGGCGTGTCGTGGTCATCCAGCACATACAGGCGCGTGTTGCTGATCGCGCGGCCGATCGGCAGTTGCAGCGCTGGAACCGGTGCGCCGGGTTCGAGGGTCCAGGCGCTGCTGTCGACGGTGGCTTCGGTGGGGCCGTAGACGTTGTGCAGCCGCACATGGGGCAAGCGCGCCTGCACGCCACGGGCCAGGGTTTCGGTGAGTTCGCCGCCGCCGCACAGCACGTCGGTGAGGCTGGTGCACAGCGCGGACTCGTCCAGTTCGAGGAACTGCTGCAACATCGCCGGCACGAACTTGATCACGCTGATGCGCTGCTCGCGAATTACCTGCGCCAGGTACGCCGGCTCCCGATGCCCGTCAGGTCGCGCCAGCACCAGGCGCATGCCGTTGGTCAGCGGCCAGAACAGCTCCCACACCGAACCGTCGAAGCTGAACGGCGCGCGTTGCAGCAGCGCGCCGCCTTCAGCGTTCGGGCACAGTGTGGAACCCCAGTGCATCAGGTTGCTCAGGCCGCGATGCTCGATCATCACACCTTTGGGCGTGCCGGTGGAGCCGGACGTGTACATCACGTAGGCCAGGCTGGCGGCACTCAGGCCCGGCACCAACGGATTGCCGGTCGGCGCGTGGCGCCAGGCGCAGCAGTCGAAGTCGATCAGCGGAATCGACACGTCGCCCGGCAGGTCGCGCGTTGCGGCATGCACCAGCAGCGCCACTGGCTGGCTGTCGTGCAGCATGTAGGCCAGGCGCTCGCGCGGGTAACCAGGGTCCAGTGGCACGTAAGCGCCGCCGGCCTTGAGAATCGCCAGCAAGCCCACGACCAGATCCAGCCCGCGCTCGACGCACAGCGCCACCCGCGAATCGGGCCGCACCCCGCGCTCACGCAGGTGGTAAGCCAGCTGGTTGGCGCGCTCGTTGAGCTGTTGGTAGCTCAGCTGCTGCTCGCCGGCCTGCACCGCGATGGCGTGAGGCGTATGCCGCGCATGCGTCTCGAACAGTGCCTGCACGCTGAAAGTGTCGGGGTAGACGGTGTCGGTGGCGTTGAAGGCCACCAGCAAGGTGCGCAGTTCGCTGGCGGGCAGCACCGGCACGTCGCGCAGCGCCGACGTCGGCGCCTGCTCCAATGCCCGCACCAGGCCACACACCGCCGTGTCGAGGTAGGCCAGCAGCCGCGCGGCGCCGATCTTGCCTGGCGCCTTGGCCTTGAGGCGGAACCCGTCGGCGGTGTCATCCACCGTGAGCATCAGCGGGTAGCTGAGGATGTCTTCACTGCTGAGCAGGGCAATCCCGGGCACCAGCTTCAGCTCGGGATCAGCCGAGGTATGCCGGTAATTGAGCAGGCTGTTGAACAACGGCGATGCGTTGCTGCAACGCTGGGCCAGCGCCAGCGACGCCTGCTCGTGAATGAGCAAGGCACTCAGTTGGGCGTGGGTGTCACTCAGCGCATCCACCACACGTTGCCCGGCCAGCCGCACCCGCAGCGGCAGCGTATTGATGAACATGCCCAGGGCGCGGTCGGCGCCCTCGCCCGCCTGCAGGCGGCCGAGCAATACGGTGCCGAACACCACGTCATCGCGGCCCGACACACGGCTGAGTACCTGGGCCCAGGCCAGGTGAAACAGGCTCGCGGCACTCACGCCCACGGCACGGGCCTGTTCGCGTATGCGTTGATTGAGGTGTTCGCCGAGGGCCTGTTCGGCCTCTTCAGTGTCAGCGCGATTGGCCTGGCGCTCCTGCAAGCCGAACGCCAATGTCGGTTCGTCGACATCCGCCAGACGCTCGCGAAAAAACGCCTCATGGGCGGCCTGGCGCGCTGGCAAGCGGCTCTGCGCGACCACATTGCGATACGGCACCGGCGCCGGCAGTTGCGCCTGCTGACCGAGCAGGTGCGCGCGAATCTCGTCCACCAGCACGGTGGTCGAGGTGGCGTCGTTGACCAGATGGTGGAAGCGCAATCGCGCAATCCAGCGCTGCTGCTGCGGCTGTTCGGCATAGTCCAGGGCCATCAGCGGCGCCTGGCGCAAGTCCAGCGGTTCATGGGTGTCGCCCAGCGGCGCGACGCGCAAGTGCGCCTTGCGCCACACCACCTGCATCGGTTGTTCCAGCGCATCCCAGACCAGGCTGGTACGCAGGATGTCATGGCGGTTGATCACCTGTTGCAAGGCCAGGGCAAAAGCATCGAGCTGCTCGCGCCGGGCAAAGCTGAACATCGCGTGCTGCTGGTACGGGTCGCGCTCGTCGGTGAGGTGGTGGTAGAGCAAGCCTTCCTGCAACGGCGCCAGCGGGTAGAGGTCCTGCACATTCGCCGCGCCGCCGGGAATGCCCGCGACGATGCGGTCGATGCTCGGCTGGTCGAGTTCGGCAAGGACCAGCAGGTCCGAGGTGATGTGGGTGCAATCTGGCGCAATGCGGTTGGCCGGCACCGCCGCTTCACGGCCTTGGCTGACGGCCGCCAGCGCCGCCAGGGTGGGCTGGCCGAACAGCACCTGTACGTCGGCATGCAGCCCCGCCTCGCGCATGCGCTGCACCAGTTGCACCGCCAGCAACGAGTGCCCGCCCAGCTCGAAGAAATGATCATGCCGGCCCACATGCTGCACCTGCAGCAGCTCGGCCCAGATCTGTGCCAGGGTGGTTTCCGCGCCGTCGTACGGTGCTTCGTAGCGCCGGGTGACAAAGGCGTCCTGGGTCGGTGACGGTAACGCCTTGCGGTCGAGTTTGCCATTGGCGGTGAGGGGCAGACTGGTCAGCTTCACGTAGGCGGCGGGCAGCATGTAGTCGGGCAGCGTCGTCTGCAGGTGCGCGCGCAGGGCATCGATATCGACAGGGCCATGCTCGATGAACCAGGCCAGCAGTTGCCCCTCGCGGAACTGCACCACGGCCTCCTTGACGGCGGGATGGCCGGCCAGGGCAGTTTCGATTTCACCGAGCTCAATGCGCACGCCGCGAATTTTCACCTGGTCGTCATTGCGCCCCAGGTATTCAAGGTTGCCATCGGGCAGCCAGCGCGCCAGGTCGCCGGTGCGGTACATGCGGCCGGGGTTGAAAGGGTCATCCAGAAAGCGTTCGGCGCTGAGGTCCGGGCGGTTGAGGTAACCGCGCGCCACGCCGTTACCGCCGACATACAACTCACCCGCAACGCCAATCGGCAGCAGGCGTTGCCGGGCATCCAATACGTAGACCCGGGCATTGGCCACAGGCTTGCCGATATGCAGCAACCGCCCCGCTTCGACCCGTGCGGACGTGGCGACCACCGTGGCTTCGGTGGGCCCGTAGTTGTTGATCACGTCGAAGGTTTGCCCACGGCTGAACGCGCGCAGGCGGTCGCCACCGATGAGCAAGGTGTGCAGGGTCGGATGTTCCAGGCGCTGGCTGAAGGCGTACTCGGCCACTGGCGTGGGCAGGAAGCACACGTCCAGCGGCTGGGCACGCCACCAGTCGAGCAGCGCATCGATGTCTTCGGCGCCGTCGCGAGCCGGCGGCAGGTGCAGCGTGGCGCCCACGCACAGCGCCGGCCAGACCTCCCAGGCCATCGCATCAAAGCCGAACCCGGCGACGCTGGCGGTGTGGCTACCCGCGTGCAGGTTGAAGGTCCGGCAGTGCCAGTCCACCAGGTTCGACACACTGTGGTGCTCGACCATCACGCCTTTGGGCAGGCCGGTGGAGCCGGAGGTGTAGATCACATAAGCGAGGTGCGTGGGCTGCACCGCCACGTCGGGATTGGTGCCCAGGTGCAAGGCAGGACGGTCCAGCTCGATCACTGGCACATCCAGCGCAGGCAGGCGCTGGCGCAGGTCATGTTGGGTCAGCACGGCGACCGGGGCGCTGTCGTGCAGCAGGTAGTTGAGACGTTCGGCGGGATGAGCCGGATCTACCGGCACATAGCAGGCGCCAGACTTGAGGATCGCCAGCAGCCCCACCAGGGTGTCCAGCCCGCGCCGGGCCAGGATCACCACGCGGTCGTCCGGCTGTACACCCTGTTCGATGAGCTGATGGGCCAGGGCATTGGCCTGTTGATTGAGCTGGGCATAGCTCAGTTGCCGGTCCTGGTACACCGCCGCCACAGCCTGCGGCGTGCGCGCAGCCTGGGCTTCGATACGCGCGTGCAGGGTACTCGGCTGGGTGTCGGGCTGTGCGGTGGCGTTGAACTGTTGCAACTGCGCCTGCTCGGCCGGGGTGATCAGGGACATTTCGGCGAGGGTGAGCGCCGTGTCTTGCAGGCCCTGTTCCAGCAACCCGATAACGCGCTGGGCCAGTGCCTGGACCTCGTGGTGACTGAAATACGCCTCGTTGTACACGCAATGCAGGCAGGCGGTGTCCTGCACGCGGTTGCTGCGCAGGTGAATGGCAATCGGCAGCGCCTCATGGTGGTTGGAGACCTTGACGGCGCGGGCCTGAAACTCGCCGTAGCGCAGCTCATGGTCGTCCTGCTCGTAGGACACCGACACCTCGAACAGCTGACCGCGATCCGTACGGCGCAGGCCCAGCTCACGGTTCATCTCGCTCAAGGGGAAGCGCTGGTGGCGCATGTCCTGCTTGAGTTGGTCGCGCACGCCGCGCACCAGCTCGCCGAAAGACAGCTGCTCGCTGAATTGAAAACGTACCGCGCTGACCTGGGCAAACATCCCCACGGTCGCGCGAAATTGCGCATTGGCGCGGTTGAGCATCGGCAGCCCCACCACCCACTCATCGCGCTGATGGGCGCGGGTGAAAGACACATATAGCGCCGCCAGCCATACATGGAACGCCGAGGCCTGGTAACGGCTGGCCACCTCTTCCATGCGGTGCAGCAACGCCACGGGAAACCCTTGCACCAGCGTGCTGCTCGGCGCTGGCGCGGAGTGCCGTGGCGTCAGCAGCGGCTCGGGCAGGGTCTGGTATTTGTCCAGCCAATACACGCGGTCGCGGGTGCAACGCGGCGACTGCCGGTAGTGCTGGTCGGCGTCGATGAAGTCGATATACGACGGCGCCAGTATCTGTGGCCGCCGGCCTTGGGCCAGATCCGTATAGAGCTGCGCCAGGGAATGCAGCATCTGGCCGAAGCCCCAGCCATCGAGGATCAGGTGATGGGCCTGGGTGCCGAGCCAATAGTGGTCAGCGTCGAGCTTGACCAGGAAAAAGCGGAACAACGGCTCGCCCTGCAACGCATAGGGCCGGGCCATCTGCGCCTGCATCAAGGCCTGGGCGGCGACTTGCGGCGCGGGCAAAGCCGAAAAATCGTGCTGCGGCACCTCTACCGTCAGTGCCGCAGCGAAGTACTGGCGTGGCAAGCCGTCGGCGTCGCTGAACAACTGAGTGCGCAACCCATCGTGCAGGGCTACCAGGTGCTCGATGGCCTGCTGGATCAGCGCCGGCTCGACCGGGCCGTCAATGTCGAGAAAACCACCGATGTTGTAGAGCGGCGAGTCACCCGCGCGCTGTTGGTCGAGCCAGATGTCCTGCTGGGCGGCGGTGAGTGGGAAGCTGGGCGAAGGGCTGAAAATGTGCGGCATAAGATCCTTCTCATGGGGGGTCGCCGGGGAGGTCCATCACGGCGAAATTGCCGGATTGGAGCATGGGGGTACGGGGCTGCCTGACACCCCAAACCCGGACATTCAAATGAATGGATCCGGCCTGGCTGAAGGTTCACCGCTGAAACGATTAAAGCGTTGTAGGAGATTGGCTATATCTGCCCGAGGATGGCAATTAGACATCTCAGCTTTAAATGGGTATTTCCCTTTTAAATCAATGGATTAAAAATCAATAAAAATCTGCGAAGGTTATGCGTATATGGAAATACCTGACAGAACCGTCGAATTATTGGCGGCGCTTTTGTGGCAGGTTGTGTCCCTCGTTTCCGCTACATACGTAGGACAAATCCATATGGCTAAATGAAATCTCGAACGCCGAGTTACGTTCAAGCAGTACGGCGCGTCCCGCACAGACCCAGGGCGCCCGATGACGGTTTTCGACATCAAGGATAAGATGGCCATGAGTCTGACGCGTACCCTGAGCAACACAACCAGCCCGCATTTCTATGCCGAAATGGGTGAACTGATTTCAAGCAGCGGCCAGGAAGACTTCGCCGCACACATGCTGCACCTGGTGGACAAATGGGTGCCGATCCACATGGTGGACCTCAGCGAATGGACCCTGGACGAGCTGCGTGATCGCGTGCTCGATATCAAGCTGCTCGGCAGCGCGGGCCTCAAAAGCGAGCTGTCTGCACCCCAGACCCTGCACCCGCTCAACGACCATCCGCTGCTGCGGGAGATGCTGCGCATGCAGGACCCGCTGCTGATTCAGATGCGCGCCCAACCCAACAGCGCACACCCGCGCGGCACCTCGCACCAGTGCAACCTCGTGGCTCGCCAGGGCAACCGGCGCCAGGTGATTTCGTTTTACCGCCCGCCGGCCCAGCGTGGGTTTTCCCTGGCGCAACTGTCCTTCCTCAAGTGCCTGTCGGATACGCTGCTGCCGTTGCTGGAGCGCCATGCCCAATTGCTTCACCAGGCGCCGCAGAGCAGTCTGGAACCGGTGCATAACCCGCTGGAGCAATCGCAATTGCAGCGTGAGTTCTACAAGCGCCTGTCGCTGAGCGATATCACGTTGTCGGCGCGGGAGCAGGAAGTGTGCCTGGGCCTGTTGACCGGCGGCACCGTGCCGCAGATGGCGGAAAAACTCAGCGTAAAAAACAGCTCGGTTGAAACCTACCTCAAGCGCGCCGCCGCCAAACTGGGCGTGAGTGGCCGCCATGGCCTGGCCAAATGGATGGTGGGCACGTGATGAGCAGGCCCTTGATTAATAGCGTCACCGTCACAGCCGTCGGCATGGCCTGCCTGCTCGGCGGCTGCTCGCTGATTCCCGAGTACCAGCGGCCCCAGGCACCCGTGCCGCAGCACTACCCACAGGACGGGGTATACCGCCAGGCGCAAGCGGGCACGCAAACCACCTCGGACTGGCAGCACCTGTTCCATGACCCCGCGCTGCAACAGCTGATTGGTGAAGCACTGGTCAACAACCGCGACCTGCGGGTGGCGACGCTGAACGTCGAGGCATTCCAGGCCCAGTACCGTATCCAGCGTGCCGACCTGTTTCCGGCGGTGTCCGCCGCCGGTGCCGGCAAGCGCCAGAAAGTGCCGGCGGACGTGACGGGCACCGGAAAGTCGGCGATCACCTCCAGCTATTCGGCCACCCTGGGCATCAGCGCTTATGAACTGGACCTGTTCGGCCGTGTTCGCAGCCTCAGCGAACAGGCGATGCTCACCTACCTGGGCACCGCAGAGGCCCGTCGCAGCGCGCAGTTGAGCCTGGTGGCGAATGTGGCCAACGCCTACCTCACATGGCGTGCCGATCAGGAGCTGCTGGACCTGGCACAACAAACCCTGACCGCCAACGAACGCAGTCTGCACCTCACCGACCGCAGCAAACGCGCGGGCAAGGCCTCTGCAGTGGAGGTGGTGCAGGCGCGCACCAGCGTCGAAAGCACCCGCGCCAGCGTGGCCCGTTACCAGCGCCAGGTGGCCCAGGACCTCAACAGCCTCGCCTTGCTGATCGGCGGCCCGGTAGACCCAAGCCTGCCGTCGCGCCCGCTGGCCGACGACCTGGTTGCACGGGTGCCCGCCGGCTTGCCCTCAGACCTGCTGCAGCGCCGCCCGGATATCCTCCAGGCCGAATACCAGTTGCAGGCCGCCAACGCCAATATCGGCGCCGCCCGCGCAGCGTTTTTCCCCTCGGTGAGCCTCACGGCCAATGCCGGCAGCGCCAGCACCGAGCTGTCGGGGCTGTTCAAGGGGGGCTCGGGCACCTGGACGTTTCAGCCGCAGATCAACCTGCCGATCTTCAACGCCGGCAGCCTGCGCGCCAGCCTTGACTACGCCAAGCTGCAAAAAGACATCACGGTGGCCCAATACGAAAAATCGATCCAGACCGCCTTCCAGGAAGTAGCCGATGGCCTCGCCGCACGTCAGACGTTCGTCGACCAGCTCAACGCGCAACGGGATTTCGTGGCCGCCAGCCAGACCTATTACGACCTTGCCCAGCACCGCTACCGCAGCGGTATGGACAGCAACCTGACGTTCCTCGACGCACAGCGTTCGCTGTTCAGCGCGCAGCAGGCATTGATCGTGGATCGACTGGCGCAGTTAGTGGCGCAGGTGAACCTGTATACCGCGCTGGGGGGCGCGTGGGCCGAGGCCCCGCGCCTGGCGGTTGCACCCTAGAGCAATTTGAGCCCGATCGCCGAGCGGTTGCGCCATTGTGATTCATTCAGCTCGGCTGCCTTTCCGTAGTCATCCAGCTTGCCGTTGATGACTGCCATTGAGTGCACTGAGTCAGCGACCGTGCCGATGGCCCCCCGCCTGAAGTCTTCAAGGGTGGCCGGGGCCACGTAGTTCTTCAGGCCCAGGCGGCGCAGGGCCTGCCCTGGGTACTCGCCATCGTTCAAGCTGGTCAGGGCAGCGGTGTAGTCCTTTTTATCAACACCATCATTGCCTTCCATCTGGGCTCGCTTGCCACTGACGGCATACAGGAACTGTGCATTGACCAGCACGTCATTGGGCCTGTTTGCCTTGAAATCCGAGGCTTTGCGGGCTTGCTCCAACTCTGCGTGACTGATGTGCAGCCTGTAGGCATCGCGCATGACTACCTCAAAACCCGTGGCGGTCGCCCGTACCCGCTTGAAGACGCCGTGAGGGTTGTGACCGAACCTCATCATTGCCGCCTTGATTGCGGAAACGGTGACGCAGTTCCTTTCATCGTTCTGATAAAAATCCGTGAATACATCGGCCGGTTTTATGCCGATATTCGCCGCCGTGCCGCGGATAAATCGCCCAGTCTCGACCGCACCCGGCGCCTGGTTTTCAGCCTGCGTGATGCGCAGGCGATTCACTTCGTGGGTGTCATACCGGACGCTCTGGCGTGCAGACAGTTGCCTTAGCCGTTTGCCCAACACGTCCATCGCACTGATCAGGTGCTCTGCGTTCTGCCTCGATGCAGGCTCGATCGACGTACGCGCCGCGCCATGATCCGCCCTTCCAACATGCACATTCAGATTCAGCATTTTCCAACTCCAATCGGTGGCCGGTGCAGTCAATCAGCAAGCATGGCGACTTTCAGGGAAGGCGAGACGGGCCTGTTATACAACTGCCCCTCCATCACCCCGTCAATGATGACGCCGTTCTTGTAGCTGCCGCCTGACTTCACCGGTACACCCACCTGCGAGCCCAGGGTTTGCGCATCGACCACCCTGATCTGCTCTTTCAAGCCCAGCAAAGAGAGTGCCGAGTACCCATCGATGCCCTCACCCGCCGACGCCAGCACGCCCGGATAAGTGCGGTGCGCATGGTAGGCACTGTCCTCGCCATAGAGCTTCATGAACGGGTCCGAGGCTTTCTGAACATCCAGCTCGAGGCTCTGGCGCTTGTTCATCACGGCAAACAGGAAGCTGGCATCCTTGATCATGTCTTCATCGCCGCCGCTGAACTTTGCGGCCCTGAACGCCAGGTTCAGTTCTTCGAACGAGATATTCAGTTTGAAACCATCTCTCAGGGTGATGGTGTAGCCGTCCTTTGCACTCAGCACTTCCTTGAACACGCTGGCCGGGCTCTGCCCGAATTTCATCATTGCAACTTTGATGGCGCCTACATGTTCCTCTCTGCCAGAGCTGCCCAGGTAAGGGTAGTTTTCGTAAGACGCACGCAATCCGTTGACGATGTCGTCCGGCTTGCGTCCTTGAGGTGCAGTCGACAGGAAACTCGTGAGTGGTTCGTAATGTTCATCCGCAAACATCTCAGTCAGTTCGCTATCGAAACGGGTGCGGGTACTTGCCAGGTTCGGCCGTTCCATGAACGCTGCCAGCCTGTCGCGCCAGACATTGTCCATGGGAGACGAGGCACGTGGAGCCGGTGCAGGTTCCGCGCGTGGTGGGGGCGCGACAGTCACCGCGGGCAGTGGACTTGGCAGCGGTTTATCCTTGGCCATCCATTGATTCAATGCACTGACCAATGCGTCGTACATCTTCAACAAGGCCGCCAGTTCGGGGTCTTTTTCCTGTGCCGTTAACTGTTGGCCAATCTCACTGAGCGCCGAGAACTGCCGAAGAGGATCAACGCTGTCGCTCGTTGTTTGTGGGTGATTGATTGATTCAGGCGTTTGGCGGGTGGGCACGGAAGTTTCACCGCCCAACATCATTGGACGATGGTTGTACGCAGCACTCATGAACATGACATTCAAGTCTCGGTAATTGAAATAAAGGTCGACCCGTCGATGTGGGTACTTCTGCGTGGCGGATCGAGTTCGATCGTTCCGGCCTTCAGCGGGCTGATACGTAACAACGACCTTCGATCTCAACCAATTGCCGGGGAAATCCGCTGCCTCGGCGTGTTTATCCGAGGCGCGCTGCCCTGCTGGAACTCGCGCGGCGTACAGCCAAACTCACGCCGAAACACCGTGTGCAGATACTGCGCCGAGGTGAACCCGCAGCTAGCGGCAATATCGGCAATCGCCAGCGCCTGGTTGCCCAATTCCCTGGCGGCTGCGGCGAGTTTGAAGCGCAGGATTTCGTCATGCACGCTGCAGCCACGCACCTTGCGAAAGTGCGCTTCCAGGGAGGAACGCGACACGCCGACATAGGCCGCGACCTGCGCGGTCTTGATGCCCTGGCAGGCGTACTGGCGAATAAACAGCAGGGCCTGCATCACATAGGGATTGCCCAGCGGTTGATGCAGGCTGGAGGCTTGCACGTTGATCGCGTCCGGCGGCACCAGCACCTGGGTGCCCGTGCAGGGTTTGCCATGCAGCATCTGGTGCAGCAACGCGGCGGCGGTACGGCCCATGGTCTCGGTGCCCTGGATCACCGAACTGAGCGGCACCCGCGTAAGGGTGCGGGTCAGCGGGTCGTTGTCGATGCCGATCAGGGCGACCTGCTCGGGCACCGCAATGCCCGCCGTAAGGCAGGCTTGCAAGAGCTGCCGGGCGCGGGCATCGGTGACGGCGATAATGCCGATGGGCTTGGGCAGGCTGTGCAGCCAGGCGATCTGCTGTTCCACCGCGCTGTCCCACAGCGGCGCGCTGGTGCCCAGGCCGCGGTAGATCTGCACCGCCAAACCGTCACGCTGCATCAGCCCGCGAAAGGCCTTCTCCCGCTCCTGGGCCCAGCGGTTGGCTTGGGCTTCGGGCAGGCTGAAACAGGCAAACCGCGTCAGTCCGGCCTCGATCAGGTGTTCGTAGGCAAGCTTCATCAAGGCGTGGTTGTCGGTGGCCACGTAGGGAATGCCCTTGGGATAGGCGCGCACATCCTCGTAAGAGCCCCCCACCGCCACCACCGGCAACGCGCTCCCGGCCAGCGCCTCGCCGATCAGCGGGTCATCGAAATCGGCAATGATGCCGTCGCCCTGCCAGCGCTCGATGCCCTTGAGTCGGCACAGGAAGTCCTCTTCCAGAAACAGATCCCAGGACGCGCGAGTGCTGCTCAGGTAATTGCCGATCCCCGCGATGATGCCGCGGTCGTAGATTTTACTGCCGTTGAAGAGCAAAGCGATGCGGTGGACGGGCGGTAGGGTTTTCATTGTTGTTATCCTGGGGCCGGTCCGGACAGACTAGACCGCGCCACTCAAAATCGCACTACACCTTGGTGATTTTCATAATCGCCAGGCCACAGGCCGTTGCTAGTATCCAGACACCGCCAAGAACAATAAGGAAAACGCCATGCCGTACTTCCCCGGTATCGAGAAGGTTCGCTTCGAAGGCCCAGACAGCGACAATCCCCTCGCCTTTCGCCATTACGATGCCAACAAGCTGATCCTCGGCAAACCCATGCGCGAACACCTGCGCATGGCCGTCTGTTATTGGCACACCTTTGTATGGCCGGGCGCGGATGTGTTTGGCTCAGGCACGTTCAAGCGGCCGTGGCAGCGCAGCGGTGATCCGATGGAGGTCGCCATTGGCAAGGCTGATGCGGCCTTCGAGTTCTTCGCCAAGCTGGGCGTCGATTACTACAGTTTTCACGACACCGATGTGGCACCCGAGGGCAGCTCGCTCAAGGAATACCGCAACCACTTTGCGCAGATGGTCGACCATCTGGAGCGCCATCAGGAGCAGAGCGGCATAAAGCTGCTGTGGGGCACCGCCAATTGCTTCAGCAATCCGCGCTTCGCCGCTGGCGCCGCGAGCAACCCGGACCCCGAGGTGTTTGCCTGGGCCGCCGCCCAGGTGTTCAGTGCGATGAACGCCACGCTGCGCCTCAAGGGCTCCAACTATGTGCTGTGGGGCGGCCGTGAAGGCTATGAAACCCTGCTCAACACCGACCTAAAACGCGAGCGTGAACAGCTCGGCCGTTTCATGCGCATGGTGGTGGAGCACAAGCACAAGATCGGCTTCAAGGGCGACCTGTTGATCGAGCCCAAGCCCCAGGAGCCGACCAAGCATCAGTACGATTACGACAGCGCCACGGTGTTCGGCTTCCTGCACGAGTACGGCCTGGAGCATGAGATCAAGGTCAATATCGAGGCCAACCACGCAACGCTGGCCGGGCACAGTTTTCATCATGAAATCGCGACGGCCGTGTCACTGGGCATTTTCGGCAGTATCGACGCCAACCGTGGCGACCCGCAGAACGGCTGGGACACCGACCAGTTTCCCAACAGCGTCGAGGAAATGACCCTGGCCACCTACGAAATCCTCAAGGCTGGCGGATTCCGTAACGGCGGCTATAACTTTGATTCCAAGGTGCGCCGTCAGAGCCTGGATGAAGTGGACCTGTTCCACGGGCATGTCGCGGCCATGGACGTGCTGGCCCTGTCGCTCGAACGGGCGGCGGCGATGGTGCAGAACGACACGCTGCAGCAGTTCAAGGATCAGCGTTATGCCGGCTGGCAACAGCCGCTTGGCCAGGCAGTGCTGGCCGGTGAATTCAGCCTTGAGTCGCTGGCCGAGCACGCGTTCACCCATGAGCTCAACCCGCAGGCGGTAAGTGGGCGGCAGGAGATGCTGGAGGGTGTGGTCAACCGGTTTATCTATCGGTGAAGTTTGGCTTCTGTGGTGAGCCTGCTTCTGTGGCAAGCAGGTTCATTGTGGCGAGCGGGCTTGCCCCGCGTTGGGGTGCGAAGCGCCCCCAATCCAGCAAAACGCGGTGTACCTGATACGGCTCAGCGCCTGGTTTTGGGGCTGCTGCGCAGCCCAACGCAGGACAAGCCTGCTCGCCACAGGGGAATCTGCGCTTAACTGAACGGCATTAGGGCTTGCCCGCTCGCCACAGAGGCCCGCTCGCCACAATCAGTACTGTGTTTGCCTAGAGTCTTCCAACAACAATAAAAGGACGCACCATCATGAAGTCATTCAAACGTACTTTGCTTGCCGCCACCCTGGCGGTGCTCGCCCTGCCGGTGATGGCAGACCCCGCCCACCCGAAAATCGGCTTTTCCATTGACGACCTGCGCCTGGAGCGCTGGTCTCGCGACCGTGATTATTTCGTGGCGGCGGCGGAAAAACTCGATGCCAAGGTGTTTGTGCAATCGGCCGATGCCAATGAGCAAAAGCAGATTTCGCAGATCGAAAACCTGATCTCCCGGGGCGTCGATGTGATCGTGATCGTGCCGTTCAACGCCACGGTGCTGACCAACGCGGTCGCCGAGGCCAAGAAGGCCGGGATCAAGGTGGTTTCCTATGACCGTCTGATTCTTAACGCGGACATTGACGCCTACATCTCCTTCGATAACGAAAAAGTCGGCGAGATGCAGGCCAGCGGCGTGCTGCAGGCGGCGCCCAAGGGCAATTACTTCCTGCTCGGCGGCGCCCCCACCGACAACAACGCCAAGGTGCTTCGCGAAGGCCAGATGAAGGTACTGCAACCGGCCATCGACAAAGGCGATATCAAGATTGTCGGCCAGCAGTGGGTCAAGGAGTGGAACCCTACCGAAGCCCTGAGCATCGTCGAGAATGCCCTGACCCGGAACGACAACAAGATCGACGCCATCGTCGCCTCCAACGACGCCACCGCTGGCGGCGCCATCCAGGCCCTGGCCGCACAGAAGCTGGCGGGCAAGGTGCCGATCTCCGGGCAGGACGCCGACCTCGCCGCAATCAAGCGTGTGATCGACGGCACCCAGACCATGACGGTGTACAAGCCGCTCAAACTGATCGCCACCGAAGCCGCCAAACTCTCGGTGCAACTGGCCCGCAGCGAAAAACCGGCCTACAGCTCGCAGTACGACAATGGCAGTAAAAAGGTCGACACCATTTTGCTGACACCGACCCCGCTGACCAAGGCCAACGTGGACCTGCTGGAGAAGGACGGCTTTTACACCAAAGAGCAGATCGGCGGGCAATGACCGTCATGCCCGACTACCTGCTGCAAATGAACGGCATCGTCAAACGCTTTGGCGGTGTCAATGCGCTGAACGGCATTGATCTCAAGGTACGCCCCGGCGAGTGCGTGGGCCTGTGCGGCGAGAACGGTGCCGGCAAATCCACGCTGATGAAGGTGCTGTCGGCGGTCTATCCGCACGGCACCTGGGAGGGCGAAATCCTCTGGGACGGGCAGCCGCTGCAGGCCCAATCCATCCGCGAGACGGAAGCCGCCGGCATCGTCATCATCCACCAGGAACTGACGCTGGTGCCGGACCTTTCGGTGGCCGAGAACATCTTCATGGGCCACGAACTGACCCTGCCCGGCGGGCGCATGAACTACCCGGCGATGCTGCACCGCGCCGAAGCGCTGATGCGTGAACTGAAAGTGCCGGACATGAACGTGGCGCTGCCGGTGTCGCAGTATGGCGGCGGCTATCAGCAACTGGTGGAGATCGCCAAGGCCCTCAACAAACAGGCGCGTCTGTTGATTCTCGACGAGCCCTCCTCGGCCTTGACCCGCTCGGAAATCGAAGTGCTGCTCGACATCATCAAGGGGCTCAAGGCCAAGGGCGTGGCCTGCGTGTACATCTCCCACAAGCTCGATGAAGTGGCGGCCGTGTGCGACACCATTGCGGTGATCCGCGACGGCAAGCACATCGCAACCACGGCCATGGCCGACATGGATATCCCGCAGATCATCACGCAGATGGTCGGGCGCGAAATGAGCAACCTCTACCCCGCCAGACCTGACGGGGTGGGCGAAGTGATCTTCGAGGCGCGCCACGTCACCTGCTACGACGTGGACAACCCCAGGCGCAAGCGCGTCGATGATATTTCCTTCGTGCTCAAGCGGGGTGAAATCCTCGGCATCGCAGGTCTTGTGGGCGCCGGGCGCACGGAGCTGGTGTCGGCGCTGTTCGGCGCCTACCCCGGCCGCTACAGCGCCGAGGTGTGGCTGGACGGGAACGTGATCGACACGCGCACGCCGCTCAAATCGATTCGCGCCGGGCTGTGCATGGTGCCCGAAGACCGCAAGCGCCAGGGCATCATTCCCGACCTGGGCGTGGGTCAGAACATCACCCTGGCGGTGCTCGACACCTACGCGCACCTGACGCGCATCGATGCCGAGGCCGAACTGGGCAGCATCGACCAGCAGATCGCGCGCATGCACCTGAAAACCGCCAGCCCGTTCTTGCCGATCACCAGCCTCTCCGGCGGCAACCAGCAAAAGGCGGTGCTGGCGAAAATGCTGATGGCCAAACCCAAGGTGCTGATCCTCGACGAGCCCACACGCGGGGTGGACGTGGGCGCCAAATATGAGATCTACAAACTGATGGTCGCCCTCGCGGCCGAGGGCGTGGCAATCATCATGGTGTCGTCGGAACTGGCCGAAGTGCTGGGGGTGTCGAACCGCGTGCTGGTGATCGGCGACGGCCAGCTGCGCGGCGACTTCGTCAACCAAGGCCTCACCCAGGAACAGGTGCTCGCCGCTGCGCTCAGCCAACACAATAATGATCGGAAGACCGCTTAGATGAATCAGGTCAAACAGCTTTTTACCCGCTACAAAATGCTCGCGCTGGTGATCGCCGTGGCGTTCATCTGGCTGTTTTTCAGTTGGCAGACCGAGGGCGGTTTTCTCACGCCGCGCAACCTGTCCAACCTGCTGCGGCAGATGTCGATCACCGGGATTCTGGCGTGCGGCATGGTGCTGGTGATCATCAGCGGCGAGATCGATTTGTCGGTGGGCTCGTTGCTCGGGTTGCTGGGCGGGCTGGCGGCGATTCTCGACGTGGTGTACCACGTCCCGCTGCTGGCCAACCTGAGCCTGGTGGCGTTGTGCGGGTTGATGATCGGCCTGGCTAACGGCTACATGACGGCGTATCTACGCATCCCTTCGTTCATCGTCGGTCTGGGCGGCATGCTGGCGTTTCGCGGGATTTTGCTGGGGATCACCGGCGGCACCACCATTGCGCCGGTGTCGCCGTCGCTGGTGTATGTGGGCCAGGGTTATCTGCCGCATGCGGTGGGAGTCGGGCTGGGGATTTTGCTGTTTGCACTCACCGTGTTTCTCACCTGGAAGCAACGGCGCAATCGCGCGCTGCACGGCCTGGCCGCGCATTCGCGGGTGCGTGACGGGCTGCGTGTGGTGCTGATCGGCGCGGTGCTGGCCGGGTTCGTCACCACCCTCAACAGCTACGACGGCATCCCGGTGCCGGTGCTGCTGTTGCTGGCGCTGCTCGGGGTGTTCAGCTACGTCACCAGCCAGACCGTGTTCGGCCGCCGGGTGTATGCAGTGGGCAGCAACATGGAGGCCACGCGGTTGTCGGGCATCAATGTGCAGGCGGTGAAGCTGTGGATCTTCGGCATCATGGGGGTGATGTGCGCCCTCGCCGGCCTGGTCAATACCGCGCGCCTGGCGGCCGGCTCGCCGTCGGCGGGGAATATGGGAGAGCTGGATGCGATTGCCGCGTGCTTTATCGGCGGGACGTCGATGCGCGGCGGTTCGGGCACGGTGTACGGCGCGCTGCTGGGAGCGCTGGTGATTACCAGCCTGGATAACGGCATGTCGATGCTGGACGTGGACAGTTACTGGCAGATGATCGTCAAGGGCAGCATATTGGTGTTGGCGGTGTGGGTGGATGTGAGCACACGCACGGGGCGGCGCTGAACCCCAGTCTCACTACTACCACATAACCCTGTGGGAGGGGGCTTGCCCCTCCCACATTTGACTGCATTTCAAGGCGTGTTCCGAGTGGTCTCCCTATTCAAACGCCTGGCGATTCTCCGGGGTGATCAACTTGAACGGCACCCACACCACCGTCGACTCCAGCACTTCGCCGCGCACCAGGCGCAGCGCGGTGTCCACGGCGCCACTGGCCTGGCCGGCGGCATCCTGGAACACGCTGACCGCCATCTTGCCCTCGGCCATCAATTTCAACCCGTCCGGTGTGCCGTCGATGCCGCCAACCCAATAGTCCCTGGCCTGCTTGCCGGCCTTTTCCAGCCCCATGATCGCGCCGATCGCCATTTCGTCGTTATTGGCCGCAATGATCGAAAAATCAACACCCTGCTTGAGCCAATCGATGACAATCGTGGCGGCCTGGCTACGTTCCCAGTTACCGACCTTTTTCTGTACCACTTTCATATCCGGGTACTTGGCGACGACTTTTTCCACATCCTCGGTGCGCATCAGGGAAGACGCGTTGGCTGGGTCGCCCACCAGAATCACTACGTTGCCTTTATAACCGGCACGGCGCGCCAACTCTTCCATCTGCAAAGTGCCCGACTCCAGTTCGTTGGAGCCGACGAACGCGGTCTGCGCCGGCCACTTTTCCGGGTTCGGGTTGCGGTTGACGAATACCAGCGGGATCTTGGCCTCTGAAGCCAACTGCATCATTTGCGCTGCACTTTTGCCGTCAACCATCGCGATGATGATCGCATCCACCTTGGAATTGACCAGATTGCGAAATTGGCGCATCTGCAAATCAATACTGTCTTTGCCATTTTCCATAAAGATATCGGCATTCATGACGCTGGCCTGTTGCTGCACACCATTGCGCAGCAGGGTCTGGAAGTTATCGTCGTATTTTGCCATCCCCACGCCCAGCAAGGGCGTGGCGGCCTGGGTGAGGCCCGGGACGAACAGCGTCGCGCCCAGCGCGAGCATTAACCATGCTTTCATGTTCTGACTCCTGCGGCTCAAACGCTGAAATGATGGAGCAGCTCGCGCTGCACTTTAGCCATGTCCGACAGTTCCTGGCTGCTGATGGCGGACTGCTCCGCACCGCTGGCGGTCTGTTGGGCCGAATCGTTGATCTGAATGACCATCCGACTGGTTTCCTGCACCGTGGCACTTTGCTGCTCGGTGGCGGCGGCAATCTGAATATTCATGTCGCGGATGCTGTCGACCGCGCCGCTCATGGAGAGCAACAGGTCACCGGCGCCCGAGGCCAGCGACACGCATTGACTGGACTGCACCTGACTTTCATTCATGACGTGCACCACCGAATGAATTTTTTCCTGCATGAGCCCGATCATGTCCTGAATTTCGCTGGTCGAGGTCTGCGTACGGCTGGCCAGGGAGCGCACTTCATCGGCCACAACCGCAAACCCACGCCCTTGCTCGCCGGCACGGGCCGCTTCAATCGCCGCATTCAGGGCCAGCAGATTGGTCTGTTCGGCGATGGTGCGAATGGCCACCACAATGCCCTCGATGTTCTGCCCGTACTTCTGCAACTCATCGGTCACCTGCGTGGCTTTGTTCACCTGCTCGGCCTGCTGGCGGATATTGACGATGGTCTCCGCCACGCGCTCCTGCACCCGGTGCGTGAGATCACTCGTGTCGTCCACCGCCTGGCGCGTGTCCTGCGCGCGCCGCGCAACCTCTTCGACCGTGCTTTCCATCTGTGTCATGGCCGAAGCGGCCGATTGCAAGCGGTCCTTCTGCTCATCCACCACGCGGGTGGTCTGCTCGCTGTTCAAGGCGTTGCTTCCAGCGGTGACGGCCAGCGCATCGGCAGAGCTGATCAATTCACGGAAGGTCTTCTGCAGGGCTTTGGTCAATTCGTTCAGATAACCGCCCAACTCACCGAACTCATCCTTACGGCTGACATCGAAACTGACCCGCATGTCCCCGGCGGTAAGTGTCTTGAGTACATCGCGAAAGGCCGCCAACGGACGCCGCAAGCTGAAAGCGACCCACGTACCAATCGCCAACGCTGCCAGCACCGCCAGCACGCACGCGATCAACAGCAAGCTGCGGCTGGTGCCAATCGTGGCATTGGCCGAGTGACTGGCCTGGTTGGCGACCTCCAGGGACTGGCTGCCAAACTCGCCAATTCGCTCCAGGGTGGCCTTGAGCGCCGCGTCCACGGCATCGCGTTGCTGCTGCACTTGCGCTGCCAGTTTCGCCTCCACCTGATAGGCCTGGAACAGACCGTCAGGGGCGGTCAGGTCCGTGAGCAGGCGATTGACCATGACGCCGGCAATCCGGCCGACTCTCGGATCAATCGCCGTCAGGGCCTGGGCGCGCGTGCTGATCACTTCGTCCTGCAGGTTGAGCACGCGCTGTAATTTATCAATGGCGGGCGTGACGGAATGAGCCGCGAAGCCATCGTAGGATTTGTTGACTTCCAACAGCAGTTTTTCTGCGGCCGCCACCTGCTGCGGCTCGCCGGCACTGCGCGCCTGCGCGATGTAATCACGCAGATAGCTGGTCAACTGCATCGCCTGCGCACTGCTGTAGCCTTGCAGTTTGCGGGTCAGTACCCACTGCTGCACATGCTGCAAGTGAGACGTCATCAACGCCTGCGCCTGTTCGGCGTAGGCCCCTACCTGTTGACGCTGCTGCGCCAGATTCGCCCGCAACGCCTCATGCTCGCCGGTATAGGCCAGGGTGCTGTCGAGTAATTGGTTGAACAGGGTGATGCTCTCGGTAAACGGGCGCTTGCCGTCCTCGATCTGCTTGGGGTCGGTGCTGATCTGAATGGCCAGCAACGCCTGGTTGGCGCGCAGGATGTGCACGTACAACTCACTGGCGGCCCGGCTCAAGGGTGCCGATTGGCCGGTGATGGTGGACAAGCGACTGCTGATGGACTGCGTGTTCTGATAGCTGATCCCTGCCATGATCAGCAGCAACAGCACCAACACCGCAAATCCACCGATCACGCGCTGCAATATGGTCATGGCTACCCCTTTTTGATTTTTATTCGTTGGCCTGAACGACGACCAGGCGTGCACCTAGTGGCTGTATCGGCCCGGCGGGCGGGGACTTGAGCGCTGAAGACGGATTGAAAAGCGGTAAAAAAAAGTGGGAAGGAGCAAGCCCCCTCCCACCGTTGGATCGGTTTACACCTGATGAGTCAGGCCGATTTTTACACGGCGGTCACGGGTTCAACACCACATCGCGCATCGCGGGGATGTAACCGTAGTCGTAAGCCTCCTGCACAAACGAGCGATCGCCCTTCAATACAATCCTCACCGTGGGCGCTTCGGTGCCGCCGATGCGGAAGTCGTCACCGGTGGTGGGCACGCTTTCGATAAAGGACGTCACCAGGCCATTGGGCATCACGCAATGAGAATAGGTCTGGAACGGCTGCGACGGTGGATTGCCTAGCACCAGCCCGGAGGCGTTCATCGGCGTGTAAGGGCCAAACAGGCGGTCGCCGACAAAACCGTAGACGCCATCAGGGCCGGTCACCCCATCCGCGTAGGTGAATTTATGACTGATGGTGAACAGGTAGTATTTGCCGTCCTGGAACACATAATGCGGCCGCTCGGTTTGATCGTTCACCCCCACGGCAGTGACCAGCGGCGGCAGGATTTCCCATTCGTCGCCGGCAAGGTCCTTGGCGACGGCGAGGCCGATGCAGCCGACCTGATAGCGCGCACCCCCCACGCCCTCGTGCCCAGGCGGCACCAGGCCCAGCTCATTCGGGCCCACGTCGTGGGTGCCGCGTTCGCCGGCGACGTTGCCTTCAAACACCATATACAACTTGCCATCCACCGGGTCGATAAACGGGCTGGGGTCGCGAAAGTTCCAGGTCGAGTTCTGCGCTTCGGTCTGGTAATAAGTGCCGTCTGCCTCGAATAGCGCCTTGACCTGGGTGAAGCCGCGTAGCTCCACACCGTTATCGGACGTGACGATTTGGCCTCTGACCTTGGCGATGGTCGCACCTGGGGTGACGCAGGTGTAATACAGGTCGATGTCGCCGTTGTTATTGAGCAGGATCGGGGTGCCGGCCCATTCACGCGTGGTCGGTGATACCCCTTCGCCCATGACCCGGCCACCGAAGATCCAGTCCTTGCCGGTGCGCGAGTACCAGTAGCAGATGCGCGCATGGCCATGGCGATCTTCCCAATCGCGCTTGATGTCGTAACGGCCGTCGGCATTGATGAACTGTGGATCGTGGGGACGACGGTCAGCCGTCAGGGTGAAAATGACGGACCAGCCGTTGACCGAAACCACCGTGCCATCCAGCGTGCGCAACGGCATGGTGTCCCAAATAAAGACCTTGTCGCTCATCACTGGAAAGTCGGCAGGCACCAACGGCTGGGTGGTGGTCGGGTCGTTTTCGTTGACTTTGAGCGCATCGGCGCGCGTCCAGCGAGTGGGGATGATCGTTGTGTGTTTCATCGTTAAGTCCTTTTAATCGTGGTGAATTAATCCATTACTGCACACAGTGCCTGGCGTGGCTGACGTGACCCTTCCTGGGTGATCAGCACTTAAATACTGTGCTTATATACAGTATTCGGCGTTCGCCACGCCGTCAACCCTTGCGCCAAAAAAATGTGGGAGGGCGCTTGCTCCCGATGGCGGTCTGTCAGTCATGCCGATGTCGACTGATTTACCGCTATCGGGAGCAAGCCTCCTCCCACATGGGTCCTGGAGTGCCTGTTGAATCCTATTTAGAGACCGGCATCGCAAACTCCGCGCCCTGCTCGATGCTCTCTGACCAGCGCTGCATGATCGACTTCTGTTTGGTGTAGAAGCGCACGCCCTCAGTGCCGTAGGCATGCATGTCGCCAAACAGGCTTTTCTTCCAGCCGCCGAACCCGTGCCACGCCATCGGCACCGGGATCGGCACATTGATGCCGACCATGCCCACTTCGATGCGCCGCGCGAACTCACGGGCGATGTTGCCGTCGCGGGTGAAGCAGCTCACGCCGTTGCCGAATTCGTGGTCGTTGACCAGTTGCACGGCTTCGGCGAAGTCATTGACCCGCACGCAGGCCAGCACCGGGCCGAAGATTTCTTCGCGGTAGATGCTCATCTCTTTGGTCACGTGATCGAACAGCGTCGCGCCGAGCCAGAAACCGTTTTCCAGGCCGGGTTCGGAGGGCACGTAGTCACGGCCGTCGAGCAGCAACCGGGCGCCGGCCTGCACGCCCTGTTCGATGTAGCCACTGATGCGTTCCAGCGCCGCACGGGAAACAATCGGGCCCATTTCGGCCTTGAGGTCGCGGCCATCGGTGATGCGTAACTGCCTGGCACGTTCGGTCAGCGCGGTGACCACTTTATCGCCCACATCGCCCACCAGCACCGCCACGGAGATGGCCATGCACCGCTCGCCGGCACTGCCGTAGGCGGCGCCCATCAATGCGTCGACGGTTTTTTCAATATCGGCGTCGGGCATCACCACCATGTGGTTTTTCGCACCGCCCAGGCCCTGCACGCGCTTGCCGTTGCGCGCGCCGGTCTCGTAGATGTAGTGGGCAATCGGCGTTGAGCCGACAAAGCTCACGGCCTTGACGTCCGGGTGTTCAAGCAGCGCGTCCACCGCTTCCTTGTCGCCCTGCACCACGTTGAACACGCCCTGGGGCAAGCCGGCTTCGCGCAGCAGCTCGGCCATGAACAGCGAGGCGCTCGGGTCGGTGGGGCTGGGTTTGAGGATGAAGGTGTTGCCGGCGGCAATGGCGATCGGGTACATCCACATTGGCACCATCACCGGAAAATTGAACGGCGTCACGCCCGCCACCACGCCCAGGGGCTGGCGCAGGGTCCAGTTGTCCATGCCGCGGGACACTTGGTCGGAGTGTTCACCCTTGAGCAGATTCGGAATGCCACAGGCGAATTCGAGAATGTCGATACCACGGTCGACTTCGCCCTGGGCATCGGTGAACACCTTGCCGTGCTCGGCAACGATGATGCTGGCCAGCTCGTCCTTGCGCTCACGCAGCAGGTGCAGGTACTGAAACAACACGCGGGCGCGGCGGATCGGCGGCGTGTCGGCCCAGTCGGCAAAGGCGGCCTGGGCGGCGGCAACGGCTTCGCCCACGGTGTCGCGACTGGCCAGGGCGACGCGGCCGGTCACTTCGCCGGTGGCCGGGTTATAGACGTCCTGATAGCGATCATCGCGGCTGACGCGCTGGTCGTTGATGTAATGCTCAAGGGTGGTAATCATGGCAGCGGATCCCGGGTCGGTTAGCGTCGGCACCTACCATAGGCTTCCGCTTTGTTCCAAACCAGAGCAGAATCCAGAACTGATTGTGCACACAGGCGAACAATTGCCCCATGGAAAAAACCGAAATCGAAGGCCTGTGGACCCATATCCGCTGGCTCTCCGTGCTGGAAGAGCATGGCACCTACACCGCCGCCGCTGCGCGCCTGGGCGTAAGCAAATCGGCGGTGAGCCAACGCATTTCCGAGCTGGAAGCCGCCACCGGCACCCGCCTGGTCACCCGCACCACACGCAGCGTGCGGCTCACCGACGCGGGGCGGTCACTGACCCGTGAAGTGCGCAGCGCCTACGAGCACATCGCCCGCAGTTTTTCCTCGGTGCGCGATTGGGCAGGAGAAATTCGCGGCCTGGTGCGCCTCACCGCGCCGGTCGCATTCGCGCGCCAGCAACTGGTGCCGCACCTGCCCGAATTCCTGCGTCAGCACCCACAGGTTCGCATTCAGCTGGACGTGTCCGATGCCTTGAGCTCACTCGCCGCCGAAGGCTATGACCTGGCCGTGCGCCACGGCTTCCAGGTGCCGGAAACCCATGTCGCCTGGAAACTCTGCGACACCACCTCGGTGCTGGTCGCCACCCAGGACTATCTGCACCGCCACGGCGAACCCCGCGAACCCGCCGACCTCATTGCCCACAACTGCCTCTACTATCCGCGCGGCGCCGACCAGCCCGCGTGGACCTTCGAGCGCGGCGTTAAAAAGACAGAACGCGTCACCGTGCCCATTGCCGGCAGTTTCTCCACCAATAACAGCGAGGCACTGCGTGACTCGGCGCTCAATCACCTGGGCATCGCCCTGCTTCCGGATTTCAGCGCCCACGCGGCGCTGGCCAGCGGTACGCTGACGCAAGTGCTCAAGGGATGGCGATTGAAAGGCGCATTCGCCGATGAAATCCACTTGATACGGCCGTATTCGCCCCATGTGCCGAAGGCGGTGAGTGCATTGGTGCTTTTTTTGAAAGAGCAGCTGTCGGCAGGCTTTGGTCCTGGTGGTGACGCTGAGCGGCAGGTTGCGAAGAAATCCGATTGAATATTTTTTGAAAATGCTGCGATGCGTAGGATATTTCACACAGTTTTCACAGGCGGACACTTAAGCTCCACTCAGCTCCTAAGTGAACACCTTTTAAGCCCGCGCCCCCATCGTGGGCTTTTCTTTGTGTGGCGCAAAAAGCCCGGCTCAATGGCCGGGCTTCTTGTTAGGGAGCGGTACTCAATTGTCCGGGTGCTCACTCGCCACCGAGTCGGCCGCGTCCACGTCAGACATGTCTTCCTCGTCATCAGCCGGCAACGACTGCTCCGGGGCGTCCCGCTTGGGATCATGGCCAGTTTCACTGTCGGTGCCCCTGGTCACGGGCTGCTGTGAAATGTTGCCTGGGGCGTTCTCGTCGATTTCCATGCTGGCTCTCCGATTGGGCGTCCGGGATATCCGCGCTCGAACATGAGAAGCAATGTGGGCTGACAAGTGCCGCTTGATAGACGAACGGTGGCCTGTTCAGACCTTGCTCGGTCGGGAGACCTTGAAATAGATCTCTTCGTCCGGGTCATTCTGGAACAGGTCATCGGAAATGGCCCGACTGTCCAGCAATGCCTGCGCGTCCTCCCAGGACATCTTGACCACTGCCTGTTTTTTTCCGGTGACGACATAGACCACGTCCATGCCATGGTTAGCCAGCGCCGCCAGGTAATCGGCCTCAGGCATCGCCTCGCTGAGCTCGTAATGACGCTGTTCTGCCGTCGTGACGCCTCCCATTTCAGCCAGCTTCCGGAGGGTCAGGCCCATGCGCCGCCGCTCCTGTTTCAACCTCCGGCCGATCTCTTTCATCACACACCTCTGCCTGGCTGATTCGCCTGATGACTATTTTTGGTAGAAAAAGATGCGTGCCAAAAATTCAGTTTAATCGTCAGGCTCTGGCGTTAACGGCTTTATCAATCGGCGCTGTAGAAAATTTGAATTAGCGGGTTGTCCTCCCGGTCAAGAATTATGAACGCAGTCAATCTGACGAGGTGAGCGCAATGACTATCCAGGCAGAGACACTCGTACAACTGACCGAAGCGCTGCGCGAACGCGGCTTGAATCTGGTGTCGGATGTGCACTTTACCCGTGCGCCTTATCGGCACAATCACCGCTGGATATGCTCGGTGGAATGAAGGTCAGGTCGGACGTGCAGCAGCGTCATACAAAAACAAATGCCCCGACGAATCGGGGCATTTGCTGTGAGCCGGTGTAGACCGTGTTTTCACACCGCCCGCCCAGCGTTTTTTCACTTACTGCAAACTCACCTGACGCAGTTGCGGATCGCTGTCACTGCCGATCGTGATGCGTTTGGGCTTGGCCTCTTCAGGCACCACGCGCAGCAGATTGATGCTCAGCAACCCGTTGTTCAGCGAAGCCCCGCGCACCTCAATGTGATCGGCCAGGCGGAACGACAACCGGAAGGCTCGTTGAGCGATGCCCTGGTGCAGGTAAGTCACCTCTTTCTCGCTTTCACGTTTGTCACCGACAACCGTCAAAACGCCCTTCTCGACCTGGATATCCAGATCCGCTTCAGTGAGCCCGGCGACTGCAATGACAATGCGATATTCGTCATCACCGTGCTTTTCTACATTATGAGGCGGATAGGTATTCGGAGCCTCGCTGCGCAGCGCAGACTCAAACAGGTCGTTGAAACGATCAAAGCCCACCGACTGACGGAACAGAGGGGCCAGAGAAAGAGTAGTAGCCATTTTAAAATCTCCTGATTAGATCCAAGTGATTTAATGCGCGACCCTGATTCGGCGTCGCGTGAAGGGAATTTATGTGCGGGGTGGAAGATTTCAAGGGCCGGATTTGAAATTTTTTTAAGGGCACGTGGCCCTGCGCTGAAAATCCCGTAGCGCTCGTCGGCTCACCGGCCATCGGGGGAAAGGCCCGTTAAGCAAAATTAAATAAATCTTCATAAAGGGCTGAACGCCCTGTAAAGCAAGGGGTGTGTGGTTTTTCAATTAGTTGGCGAGCTGAATGTCGTCATGCCGACTATCAAGTTACCCGACTTGGCGCCGACTCACGGGCATCTCGAAATAAATCAAAGGCACACACCTGATGAGCGCAACATGGTTGGATAACCTGAAAGTCAGCAAGAAGCTCGGGTTGGGCTTCGCCGCTATTTTGCTGGGCGTGCTGACCGTCGCCGCAATCGGTTACTCCAGCACCAACCTGCTGATCGAGCGCCTTGGCAAGAGTGGCAAGGTCGCCGAGATCAAGGCTGATGTCCTCAACGCCCGCATCGCCGCACAGGCCTACGCCACCGGGCCGAGTGCTGCCGGCGTGCAAGCCTACAGCGGTGCGCTGGACAAGCTGAGCCGCAGTGTCGATGAGGGCATTGAGGTGTTCGACTTGTCGAGCAATCTGGCCAGGCTGCGTGACATCAAGGAGCAGGTTGGCGGCCTGAAGCAAACGTTTGATCAATTGGTCGGCATCAATCAGAAAATCGATGATGCCTTGAAACCCTTGATCAAGGTCTCGGACGAGGTCAGTGCCACGTTCGAAAACCTGCTGCAAAAGACCATTGACGACACCATGCGTGCTCCGGATGAGACCGGCATAAAGCAGGTCAAGATCGCGGGTGACTTGCGTAACGGCATGACCAACTTCCGGCTGGTGTTTCGCCGCTATCTGAGTATCCCCTCAGCCGATAACCGTCAAGCGACCTATAACTCTGCCGACGCACTGATCGCCCAGGTGGCGGCGGCCCGCAGCGAATTGCCAAGCCAGGCGAACGCCGCTGTAGATACCGCGCTGAACGCGCTCAAACAGTATAAGGTGCTGATGTCGTCGATCTCGGAAATGCTTCAGCAGGCCGATCAGGTTCGCGGCAACCTGCAAAAGCAATCCATCGCAACAGCGGTGGTGGCCGATGATTTGGCGGCACAGCAGATTGTTGGCGCTCAAAAAGAAAAGAACACCGCCGTCGTTCAGTTGCTGAGTGTCGCGCTGGTGGTCTTGCTGATGGGTATCTTTGCTGCGTTTCTGATCACCCGCCAGATAACCCTTCCATTGAATGATACGGTCATTGCCGCGCGCCGGATTGCTGACGGTGACCTGACGCAGGACACCCTCACCACCCGTCAGGACGAACTCGGCTTGTTGCAGAACACCATGCAGCACATGACCGTCTCCCTGCGCGGCCTGATCGGTGGCATCGGCAACGGTGTCACGCAGATCGCTACGGCGGCCGACCAATTGTCTGCTGTCAGCGAGCAAACCAGTGCGGGCGTCACCCTGCAAAAAAACGAAGTCGACCAGGTCGCCACCGCCATGAACGAAATGGCCTCCACGGTACAGGAAGTAGCGCGTAACACCGAAGACGCTTCGCGGGCTGCCAAACAGGCCAGCGAACGTGCGGCCCATGGCAGCAGTGTGGTGCAGCACGCCACGCGGGAAATTGGTCAGTTGGCCGGTGAAGTGAAGCAGTTGGGCGAAGCCATGCAGCGCCTGACCGAAGACAGCAGCAAGATCGGCAGCGTGATTGACGTGATCAAGGCCGTCGCCGAACAGACTAACCTGCTCGCGCTCAACGCCGCCATTGAGGCCGCGCGCGCCGGTGAGCAAGGTCGCGGTTTCGCCGTAGTCGCCGACGAAGTACGCTCGCTGGCACAGCGCACCCAGCACTCCACAACTGAAATCGAAGCGCTGATCCAGAGCCTGCAACAGGGCACAGGCGCCGCGTCAGGTTTGATGGATGCAAGCCTGCAACGCACCGAGGGCACCGTGGTGCTGGCGCGTCAGGCTGAACAGGCATTGGTTGAAATCAATCAGTCCATCGGCACGATTGAACAGATGAGCCAACAGATTTCAGCCGCTGCCGAACAACAGAGCGCAGTGGCCGATGAAATCAACCGCAGCGTACTAAGCGTGCGTGACATTGCCGAACAGTCTGCCTGCGCAACCGAGCAAAGCGCAGCATCGACTGCAGAGCTGGCACGCCTGGGCGGCGATTTGCAGAACATGGTGACGCGTTTCAAGATTTGAATATCCGGAGCCAGGCGCCTCGTGACGCGGTCACGAGGCGATCCACCGCTCTCGCGCCTGCACGACGCTGCACACTCCGACGGAGCCCCAGAAACGCAAAAGCCCCGCTTTCGCGAGGCTTCTGTGTAAATCTTGGCGGGAAACCAGGGATTCGAACTCTTATATAAGGTTCAACCCAATACCTCCTCAAAAGCCATTACGATAGCTTTAAGCTGCACCTTAGTCAACATCAATGAATCCGGGCTCTCTGCCAATGAAATATTACCGTAGCCCGTCGTCGCCCCAAAGTTTGCAAAGGTGCAACTCGTTGCATGTTAAGCGTTGCACCTTAACGAGGGGAGAAACTCAGGACAAAATACCTGAGCCAAGCCCGCCACCCGGTTCGGTCTGACGATCACTTGCGGTACTTTGCAGTCTCAGAGCGTGCTCGCATGAGGAGGCGGCTCCCAGAGTTGGAGGATCAGCATTGTGAAACTCTATGCTCACCGGCTGCCCACCGCATCGTAACCTCACCAAGGACTTGATCTACCGAAACACTACTCAAGTCACCACTCATGCTCTGCAATCGCTAACTCCACATTTTGTAATTTCGGCGTCGGTCTTTTACGGAAACTCGCACAATGGATAACCGGCCTCCGCTATAAATATAAATTGTTGACCGCCACTCAATTCAAAAGCAAAAGCCATCAACAAACTTTTAATCAATTGCATTCGAGGTAATCGCTGAGCAGCAACAACACTTAAAACTTAAGCAAAAAATAAAGTCCCCGCCACTAGAACTATACCGAAAAGCCAATAAAAAAAGCCGTGCCAGAAACTTTCTAAAAACTACAAAATCAAATTAAGAGTCTACTTTTAATATACTGTTAAAAGATTACCATACGCCGAGAAAAGTGCAAAAATACCTTGACGTCAGCGCAGCCACTCCTCTTAAATGGCAGCCCTCTCATGACGGTTATTGATGATGAGTCAAACAAAAGAAGATATGCAAAGCAAAGCGACCAGGCCTTTTAGTCGAGGTGAGCTGATGCAAATAAAAGAAACTCTCGAACAGAAAGGCTCGCTTACAGACCGGTTACTTTTCTCCCTAATGCTCACAGGCATGAGGCCCAGCGAATATTTGCCGATCAAATCGCGAGACTTAGTGCTTGGAGTCGAGAAAACAGTAAACTTCAGAGCAGTTTCACTGCCAAAGCAAGACATAGATCTTGCAGTAGAGATACTGAACCTGAGGAACAGCTCAAAGAACGACTACATTTTTCCCAGCGGCTCAGTTTCAAACTCTCCGATGAAGCCTGAAGAACTTCGTAAGAAGCTTGTGAGCTGGCTGAAGGCTGCGAACGTAAGCCATGGTGGACGCTCGCCACACGTCGTACGTCGTTCGGTAATTATAGCTAAGGCAGAAGCGGCGATGCAGGTATTCAAGCGTTTCAATCCTGCCATGGGCACAATCAGCCGGAACATGACCCATCACTACGCTATCAACAAGCGCCCGCCGCAAAACTAATACGAACAGTGAAAGGGCTAGACCGGGTCAAGCTTTTAAGCTTAAGGAATAGTCTTTAGTGGGGCTTACCTACCCGAAATTCTTGCCGAAAGACACCTGACAAGTTAGTCAATTGCCCACACCCCAAAAAATGGCGTCTTTCGCACCTCATAGCCCTGTTACGCCTACGCCTTAACTAAGAAGAAATGAATGAACAACCAACAAGCTGATTTAACTTTCGGACAGCCGTCACGAGGGAGACTGAATCCAACCAACCTGCTTCCATTTGAGCAATATGAAAACAACTGTGATATACCGCCCGAATGGATCGATCTTGAAGACGTTGAGTTAATCTGGTGGATTGTTGCCTCTAGAATTAGCAAGAAAGAGCTTAGAAATCGTTTAAGAAAGATTTCGGACAGCTACCAAGATTGCGGTTGTTTCGCATTCGCTGTAGTTGCGGACAGAGACGGTCGCGGGCGCTACCCCAGAGGGGTTGTCAATACTCTCAAATCAATTCTGAAACCACGCAAGCTGATGTGGCGGCACCCCACGGAAGATGTTCTCCGCATCCAAATGGTGATCTGGCATTTATGCATCTCTGCTGCGCTTGATTGGTGCCCTACTGAAGTTCTACCAATGAGACTTCAAAGCCTTAAATTTGAAAAAGCTTTGGACTGAGAATTGTAGAAGGCTAGATCGATATTTTCATAAAACGAAATCTTGCGGATCGTCGACACGGCAGACGTTCCTAGCCGCACTCTTCTTGACTCAAGCACCTCGAACTATCGGTAGCTTCTGGGAAAACCATTCCCTCGTTTCTTTAGACGCTATACCAATGATAAAGCATCAAAATACCACAGCAAATTCTGCCGCTAACTTCCAGCCATTACCAATCGATGTCTCGGCGCGCCACAGTGACGCCCCACATATAAATTGAAAATCCTTCGCCAAAACGGTATCCGACATGATTTATTCCCGCTGGCTTTATACCGAACATGAGCAGCCTCACAACGATGATGGTGAGGGCGCGTACACGATTTTTTCTACAAAGCAGTTATTCGGCTGTTGACTGCATGCCACTCGAGGTCGTGTGCATTCAGAGATTCGTAGTGCTCTGGGAAGGACAACCTGACACAAGGGTGATCGATTTGATCGAGCAGTCTATTACCTTGGCAGTTCTCTCCCCCGTGAAGCTTTTGCATGCGTCCAAAGGGACGCTTGTCGTGGTGTATGACTCCATGTTTGTCGGTGTGACTTATAAGTTGTTTCACCTCGCCTGGGCGAAAATTGCTGCCGGCGCGTTGTATGAGAATTGGACTGTCCTTCTAGTCAAAGATAAGGATGTCGGACGTGGCGTTGATGGAGGCAGGATTTTCAGACATTTTGCTCGTGACATCCTAGACAACAGCAAAGTCGGAATCGCTGAATTTACGCGTGATATGTTCCTTTTCAAAGATGACTGGTCGCCTGAAAATATCTACGGGCCGTCTCCTGCCGTGGAAGCGGACGCCTCCTCAGAGCAGCAGAGACATGAGCCAGACCTGTTCGACGATGACTTGGATTCGTGGCGCCAGTCGGCCAAGGCGTGCGACTGAACCGCGAGACAAGGTGAAGGATCGGTAGCAAGGACGACGTTCTAAATGTTCGAGCGGTAAAACCTTAATATGTCTCGCCAACAGCAACAGCTACTGATGGCATGGAACAAGCAGTTTCCCGTTACGCCCTGGGATCAGGAGCGAAATAAACGTGTCACCGCGATCACGGGGCATCCCAATCCTTTCGTGACTAAAGAACGGAGTTGGACTCAAGGCTATAAGCCGGTGGGTGACGGAGTGTTCATCGGCATTACGGCAAAGTCGGCGCAATCACCAAAAACAACAACCGCATCACGCTCTGAGTCAGCCGGGTACATCATTGGCAATAGTAAAAGCCACGTTTACCATCTACCTGAAGGTTGCCCAAGCTACGACAAGGTGTCCTCGAAGAACCAGGTAACCTTCGACTCAGAATCCGCTGCTAAATCTGCGGGCTACCGAAAGGCAGGGAACTGTAAATGAAACAGCAGACTGAATGACCACGACAAAAGAATCCACTGCCCCGTTCTTACAATCCGGCGACACGGCAGTTCTCTTCGACGGCACATGCAAGCTCTGCAACGGGTGGGCTAGGTTCATCATCCACTATGACAAGGCTCACCGAATTCAGCTCGCTGCGGTTCAGTCGCCTGAGGGCCAAGAGCTTTTGAGGTGGGCCGGACTGCCGCAGGACAAATTCAACACCATTGTTCTCATCTCAAACAACAAGGTGTCCATACGTTCTGAGGCGATGTTCGAAATTTTAGGTCGCCTAAATGCCCCGTGGCGCTGGCTCACTGCTGCACGTGTTGTACCAGCAGCCATGCGAGATTGGATGTACGACAAAATCGCGGTAAATCGCTATCGGTTGTTTGGTCAGTACGACTCCACCCACCTTCCAGCGGCAGATCACGATAAGCGCTTTTTGAAAGCAAACGTCGCAGTGGTTCACTAGACCTCAGATTCAGGCGTCAGGGTCGGTGATATATGATCGAACGCATGGTCTTTTCGTTATCCGCTTTACACACAACACGAATGCCTTCTATTGCTGAAGGGGGCATTCGCGTCCCTGCAGCATCTGAACAAAAAATCCTCGCTCCAGCTCAAGTTTCACCAAAACACACCGTTTTCAATTGTATATACACGGTGAGAAATCAGCCTTGACCCAATCAATGTCTTCATCCATTCAGATTCTGCGGGGAGCGATATCGTTTCCCGAGACGATCCTGGGCAACCGTCAGCGGAGAACCTGGGAACGACTGATAAGTTACATTGAGTCATCCGACTCACCTTCCGCATTCGATAAAGCAGCATCCTACATCGAAGGCTATGTGCACGCGCTTGTCGACAGCGACCAGATCCACGTTTCTATCGAACGAGATCTGTTGATCATCGAAACGGTCGACGCTTGGCGATGCACCCGTATTGAATCGAAAACTTCGCCTTATCTGAACGCCCCAGGAAAACCATGACTTCCATTTTTAAACGCTACGCCGACGGCGGAACATCAGACATGCACATCAAGATGCCTCAGCGTCTTCTGCCCACGACCGTCAGTCATTGTCCCCTCGAGGTCTTAGTGGGCCATTTGGAAAAGTATCTCTTAGACCCCTCCTCCGCTCGTGAACATTTTCCATGGGCTGCGCGGTTCGTTATGGGCATGCCCGTTCCAAACTGGGCGCGTGGACTGGAGTGGAACCTCGGTCAGAAGTCTCGCTTCATCTCCGCAGTATGGTCAGGCGGGGATCTGGGAAGCTACCTCACAAATGACTGGTACGAGCCAGTGATCGGTAGCAGGGCATTGGCCGTAAACAGTGAAATTTTGATTGATGGCCAGCAACGTCTGCACAGCCTGGAAGAGTATCTCCTCGACCGTTTGGCAATTCCTGATGCACAGGGACAACCAAGGATTTGGTCTGAGCTTGGCAACGGCGAAAGGAAACGCTTTCTGTCGACGATCTTTACCCATGTCAGGGTGTCGTCTGGTGACGAGGTGGCATTGCGCAGGACATACGATCTTTGCGCACTGGGCGTAGTGCCTCGGTCATTTGATCAACGAGCTGTTCGGTAACTTTTAATCAAGGCGGTCGGGCGTATCCCTTCGGGATCGGCTGTCGTAAACCGAGCACCGCTGCGCTGGGTCTCGGCCCTTCGGGCTTCCATCCTTACGCTCTTCGACCATCCTGGCCCGCGCGCTCCGCTTGCAGAGCGATCCGACTCACCTTCTTACTTGGACATCGGCTACCGCTCCCACATACTGCTGAGCATCCGATTAAAGATGAGGCCGGGCAAATGGGTTGGCTATTTTGGAAAGACAAGCGCCCCGCGTGGGTTCAGGCGGAAGAACGGGAATTCATCAAGGCTGCGAACCGCTTAAAGACGCTTCAGGTCACGCCTCGTGGTGGCATGAGGATTGACCCTGAAGAGATTCGAGACCAGATTGTTGCCGCCCGTGAGCTGTATAAAGGCTTGGTTAAGAAATAGCTTTCGCTAAGGATCAACCACCAATCGGTGCAGATAAAGGCCCGCGATTCAGCTACAAAACGTCCACGACCTAAAGCCATACCACGGCAGGAACAGCTCGGCGGCTTTCCGAAAACTGGTCTGCCTCCCCCGCCTGCTTACACAGAGATTTGATCCTGTCGCCTAGATCAGCCTTTCGTGCTCTAGGTCGTAGCAACCTCATCCGGAATCCGCAGCTATGTTTCGGTTAGCCTTCCATATCGCAGTGCTACATTCTGTGCTGAGACATCTCGTGCATCGCGCCGGGGTAGACATATAGGAAGCGCCAATGCTTAAGAAAGCGATCAAATTTCTCCGCGACTCTCTACTGGAGGACTTCGGCCAGCCGGCGACCCTGATAAACTTGCTTCGTGCAGACGTCGGCCTGAACAGGCACTTGGTCGAGCATCGAAAGGGTATCAGCGCAAGCGAAGTGGTGCGTTGGAACGACTTTGGCGACTTGGGGTACGAGACAAGTCGGATGTACCGGCGGAGGCTCAATGGATGGACACGCTCCCCTGGATCCTATCAAAACTACGCCTCGACCAGCCTAGTCCGAGAGGATCTTCTCAGCTTGGGTACAGTTAGGGAGATCAAGCGATGGAACTGTGATATTCAGCAGGTCGACGGCTTTTCCGCATCGAAGTCAGAGCTGCGCAGGTTCAAAAGCATGGACGCCTTGGTTGAGCGCAACTCCCAGCCAATGATCACACCTGTTACCCAAGAAAAGCTTGAAGAGAATCTCCGATGGGACGAGATCCGGATCATCTCAAGAGAAGATCACGATTACTTCTCCACTTGGGAATGGGACGGACGAGTGTTCTTGATCAACAGCGGAGGCTCCCACCACTTCGCAGCGGCCAAGTACATCGCGAAACGGATCGGGGTCAACGTCCCACTCACAGGGCGGTATAAGGTTTACGGAATTAATCAGGTCGCCTTGGCGAGCCTAAGACGCGATTTCGACATGTTTGTGTTGTCATGGCACTGCAAACAGCAAATGGACTTTCACCGAGCCATGCAGAGGTTTGAGGCGACATACTACTGGAAGGATCTCCCACGTCCATACACTGACCAGGCGGCGATATTCCTGCCTAAAGCGGAGAAGCGCGCTGGGAAGGTATCTGAGGTACTGCGTGAGGCTGGGTTTCAGGATTTAGGCCTTTACCTCCAGAAGCTGGCTAATGCTACGGGTCATCATGTCCCGGTCGTCTAGCAGCCCTATGTGCATATAAATGCCGCATTTCAGCCTGCCATTGAGTCAGAAATTTGTCCCAGTCATAGGCGTACGGGCCATCGACCAGGCGCGTCGAGCCGGTGCTCGCTTGCAGAAAGCGCTCACGCCATGGCTGGGGAATACCTGCCTCGCGCACAATGCTGATACCGGAACTGTGGCGTTCAATCAGAACTGCTTTGCGGACAGCATCGATATCGAGGCCTGGATGACTACGGTTTAAGTCGACGCGCTCTTGGTCTTCAATGCCGTCTAGAACATCCAGAATCGCGGCTGCCTTCGGATCACCTGGGATCAGGTGCGACAGTGTCCATAGTGCTTTGCGCCTGGCAGACTCACGCGTACGAAGATCATCATTCATGTTCAGTGCCTCGATATGAACCGGCAGTCAGTCGACGGTAAAGGTCGGCTAAGAGGCGAGCATCCAGCAGCGCGTGATGTGGAAGTTCTGGGAGCGTTATGTTGCCAATATCATCCGCTTGGAGATGCCTGAATATCAGGATCAGGTTGGTTGCGCGATTTACCACATTTGCTGGCCAACGATGATTTACGTACGCCAACTGGCAGAACAGATCCCAGTCCCAGTCCGGAGCGTCCGAGCAAACCTCAAGGGGGCCTTCCAGGTTGCTCAGGAAAGCAAGTAGTGAGGATTGGGCTTCGACCAAGGTTTTCCCGTGCTCAGCCAGGTCGAGCAGGGGTAGGACGTTGTGGATCACGAAGTCGCTGCAGTCTCCCACTTGGTAGGTGTCTGTGAGTTCAACGTAGTATTCGTGGCCGGCCTCGGACACGAGTGCCAGCGAAATCAACTTCGTGTCCCGGTTGAGCTGGGTGAACTCGCAATCCAAAAATAGCTTCATCCCCTCCTCCCCTGTGAGTACCTGGTTCATGTCTGCCCGTGTAGCTTTGGTAAAACGATCAAAACCAGCTGGTTTCTTTTATGACTTTAACCGATTGCCCTGACGAGTCTATGCCTGCACTCACAGCAAGGGAGGTTTGCCGGGTGCTGCGCGATACCATCTTCGGGCGGCGCGTGATATTTATCGACTTCAAAAGAAATTAGCGATCAGATCATCGAAGCGCATGATCAGATCAAAGTGCTTGTGCGCAAATAGCTCGAATTGATCAAACCTACCCAATAGCTAAAGCGGTTCACGTGAGCACGCGCAGGACTCAATCACGCAGTGATGGCCTGCCATGCAACCGAAGCGCTTCAGCCCGCACGGGCCGAAAACTTGAGGATGACCGCCCGGAGGGCCAAAACCTGGTGCAGCGAAGGCTTGGTTCACGCCAGCCGAGCCCGAATGGTCAAGTTCAAAAAGAAGCGATGAGGATTACCGATGGACTAGGAGGCAGGATGGTCGCCGAACGTTTTATGAAGCAGGCTCTGCATCGTCACTGAAGCAGGGCCTTGGAAAGTGCTCTCAACTGCTGATATCGAATCGAATAGGATTGATGTGAGCAACACTCGTGCCGTGGCCCCAGAACAGCTGAACCAGTGTTTAAAGTGAAGGCGGCCTAACGAGCGTCAGCATTTCTTCAGTCAAACCTTCTTGGACGTATAGTTCTGGTATCGATTCCTCACCAGGCGTCTCCATTGCAACCAATGCTTTAGCCTGCTCGAACGCCTTGGTGATGGAAAGTCCAAAGCCGATTGCAGAATAAAACTGCGCAGAGAAAATTCGTGCAGGTAAATCCCCTACATCTCTATTCATGCCAATGGTCGCTGGCACGTGGTGCAAGCAACCTTGAGCTTGATTGAAGGAGAAGCAGGTATTGAAGAACACCAGTTTCACGCTCTCGGCACCAAGCGCCATGGCACTGACGATGGCCTCTTTGGTGACGTGTTTTTCATTACCTTGATCGTCCTGTAGCACAAGCGTATCGGCGCTTGTCCCATGGCCACTGAAATGAACCACGGTCGGCTGCAATTCATTAATGGCTTGAAGCACATCTCGCGGTCGTACCGCCCACCGTGTGTGAAAAACCAGAACATCTCTATATTCCGAGGCCCGGATGCGCTCACCGATTAAGCGAGCTTCTTCATCGAGCCCAAGCTTAGTTGTTGAGTCGTTGCCAGGGTCAGCAGCGAAGAAGACGACGGTAATATTCCCTGGGAGAGCCTTCAGACGCTCAATTTCCAGAGCGGTTTGAACGTGCAGATTTTCGTGCCTCGAAAAGCCTTGGCTCAGGTCACGGAGTACACGACCTTGCTGGAGGGCGGCGCGCTTCTGCTCAGCCATGACTTTCTTCTCTTCCGTAACTCGCTTAGCTTGAGCAGTGTCTTGCCGTTTGCGCTCTCGCTTCAGTTCATCCTCGAGACGCTTCTGTGCGGTAACGAGTTTTGTATGCTCATCGGCAATTTTCTTTTCAATTCTGCCAACCTCTGTTTCGGCTTTGGCCTGATCACTGGCGTACCTAGTCGCCTCTCGGAGTTTAGACGTGGCGGTCGACGCCGAAGATGCGCGTGCTGCTGCGGCCAAGGCGTCGTGATTTTTTTTACCTGATTTCGCAGCGGCATCGACTTTCCTGGCTTTTTCGCCCTGAAGCTTGGCAATGCCTTTTTGAATATTGGCTACCTGCGTACGGTACTGATCGGTGTTCATAACAAATTCCCTTCTGTCCATGCCTCCATATCGCTACTATACCGCGATCAGGCTCAAGGGGATTGCGCCTATGAGCTGTCTAGCATGGAGTTAGCGCTTCGATGGATGAAACGATTTCGTACCTGAAAGACAGGTTCAAAGAAGAGCAAGGTCGCTTCGATCAGGTAGAGAATAAAAGTGCTAAATTCTTTACCGCTGTGTCAGTTTTGGTGGCTGGGCTCAGTGCCTTAGCAGCATTGAAAAATGGGATTCTTTTCCAGATCCAAACCCCACTAGCCGTGTGTGCATTCGTAGCATTTGCCGTGGCAGCGTTCTCTATAGCCTGTGCCTGGGGGCACGCGCTCAGTGCGCTTAGTATCAAGTCCTACCCAAGTCTGCCCTCCAGTCGTGAGACGGCAGAATATCTGAAGGCGGTAGATGGAGAAGCGCAAAAAGCGCATCTCTATAACTGCTATGTCGATACCCTCGAGATCCTCAAGACAGCTATCGACGAAAAGTCGAAACCGCTAGATTTGGCCTACCAGGAAATCACAATCGGAGCGAGCGCATTTGCTCTACTCGCCGTGCTTACTATCATCAGGGAGTTAATCGCATGACTAATGAAAAAAAGCCACAAAGTAGCGAGCAGAAAATACCGCCACCTCCACCAACCACCGAGTACCAACGACGCGACAAGGAGACGCCGTTGAATCAGCAGGAGCGATATAAACGTCGATAACAATCAAGATGGTTTGGGGATCAGCCATGACGAATTTAACGACATCTAAAACCCAAAGCTTCAGCAGAAAGTCAAAGCCTAGCTTTTCTATATGAAACTGGACGGCGTGTAGAGGGGATATTAAAAGATGAACTCAGAGCATTACCGTGATGAGGTGGTTAGGCGTCAAGCAGAGATCGCTGGCCTCGAAGTACAAAGAACAAAACTGGTATATGAAGCAGCCGAAGCAGAGCAGAAAAGATTGGTTTTGATGGCGAATGCATCTCGAGCCGTCACGCCATCAGCTATTGCAGCGGGACAGAGAGAAGCAAACCGCTATTCACTGCTGCACGCCAAAATAAATGGCAACGCAGCAAAGCTCGCTTCAAAGATAGCGCGCGCGCAATCAGAATATCAAAAAGCTAGCAAAAACCTAAATACTGCATTGACTCAGGAGCGTTACAAAGAGATTCAGTCTGAGAGAAATCGGCTCATACACAAGATAGTTCCCTTCCTCCCCGCACTCGATGATTTTTTATACGCCTCCTCAAAAAATGAAGACGAGCTGTTATCTTCAGGAGAAAAAAATAGCAAAAAAAATTATCCCTACCCTCCACACCGAGGAAGCTTCCATATAATAACTGGGGTTAATGGCACAGGTAAATCAAGATACCTTAGATCATTGATCAAACACGGAGCACCCGAAGAATACTACAAGCGGATAATCTGCCTATCTGGAACTGCTTATGACCGATTCCCACTCCAAGGAGACGCTGAAAACGCTAAGATTAACTATCTATATTTTGGCAATAAAGCAAAAGGTAACATCCTATCGGAAAAAGCCCCATTTAGATTACTAGCACACTACATGCTAGGCGAGGGCTGTAACGGCATATCAGGTGAAATGGCCGGAAATGTCCTAGAAGAAATTGGCTTTAGTAGAAAGCTAGGGCTCCGCTTTTCCCGGACTGCCTACAAGAAAGGCTTACGAATAAAGTATAATGCCCGCGCTTCCGAATTAGATATCATAATAGAGCTATCCAGCACATTAGAACAAACCTACGAGACCGAAGATCGGCTTGTAAGTATATCCAATGGCGAGGCATCGTTACTTGATTTAGTTTTCCAAAAAAATGGTGAAGAGCTCACCTTATCAAACTTGAGCTCTGGCGAGCGATTATATCTACTTACTACTCTCGCACTTTGTTTTTGCGTGCGGGACGGAACACTTATCTTGTTCGATGAGCCTGAGAACTCACTTCACCCACACTGGCAGGCCAAAATAATACAGGACATGGTGAAAATTATTGGCAAGATGGCTGATGAATGTACCACCGTTATCGCCACCCACTCTCCACTGATTGTCTCCAGCGCACCAAATGATATCAGCCTAATATGCAACTTACCTTCCGAAGCCCCGTGGATTAAATCTGAGCTTTACGGCCGAAATACTGACACTGTTCTTTCCGAACAGTTCGGACTTAACTCACCTAGATCTTTATCCGTCGCAATGTTGATACAAGAATGCTTGAGCACGTTGATGGAAGCAAACGAAAACCCTGCACGGTTTATCAAAGCAGCAGACACCCTTCTAAACCAAAATATAAAACTCGACCAGGACGATCCTCTTTTCAGCACAATGAGTCGTATTCATGAACTTCGGGAGAGATTTTCATGAGCTTTGGCCCTGGGAAGCTATACCCAAATCATCGACATATTATAAAGAGACACTCTACCGGTATAACAAAATATCTTGAGGGACAGATTGAATGGAACAATACGCAGCTTGCACCTCTAAAGCATTCTCTCAGAATATTACTTAGAACGCAGCAACAGGGAAGATGCGTATATTGCAGGAGAAAAATATCTATAGAAAGACGAAATACCGCAGAAGATATTGAACATTACTTAGACAAATCCAAGGAAAAGTATCGAAAATGGGCTTTTTCCCCTGTTAACCTGGCCATAGCATGCCACCCATGCAACATGCAAAAATCTACAAAAGATATGGGTGATGAAACAATTTCTTTGGCACTAGGCTTAACTGCTGGGGCCGGTGAGTTTCGATGGATTCACCCATATTTTGATGACTACTTCGAAAATATCGAAATTATTGAGTCGTGGATTTACATAATCAAAGCCAACGCTCCTAAAGCCAACCGAGCGAAAAACATGATCATAGACTGTAAGCTTGATCAAATCCAGACGATTGAGGCGGGAAAAAAAATTGTGCTCGACCGCATTGGCAAGGCACAGCTCCTAGCGCTGAAGTGTTTTGAAAGCAATCGATCCCGTTCAAAAAAACTACTGGAGTATGCGCAGATCTTAACCAAAGAAGGTTGGAAGCATATTTAGCGTGCACCTAAACATCATAAACATGTTGAACTCAGATCGATCTATGGGCACCAAGACGTTCTACCTAGTTACCTGCGGTTAGCTACGTAGCGTGATGCCGGATGCGCTCATGAGTGTCATCAGCCTGCGTGCATGATCCGGACGTGTTTGCTACGGTGAAATCCCCTATGGCGCTTCATTAAACAGGCGACTATTTCTTTTTGAGATAGTTATTGATGAAGTCCAATCAAGCTGGCGCGTCGTACCCCTAGCTTCGCTTGGCATGAAATTCTTTCACCTCATTTCATGTCATCTTGATCGCGATGTTCATTGCTGAGGATTCATCTAGTACATAAACCTCGATTTCAGGATCACTGATAGGAGGAAGAAGCCTAAAAGGCTCTACCAGGCGACAACTGCCTACCATTCCATCTTGGCTAAAAACGAAAGCTGGGCAACGATCCCCGCTTTCAAACAACGCCCTGATGCCGCCCTTCAGCCATTCCCAGTCAACCAGCACGGGGAAAGACGCACGAGTCCTGTGTAGGACTACGGGGATATGGAGTCTGCGCCTTTTACGACACTAATTGGGAACCTAGCCAGTAGCTCATCGGTCGGGATAGCCTCAATCACCTCATTCATTTCTTGTGCATCGCTGAGGTTGATCCCATCGTCAAAATAAGGATCAAGAAAAGCCATAAAATCTACGAACCCGAAGGATTGGAACATTTGCTCTTGGCTATACTCCGCACGAGAAAGCAGCGCCTTGACAATATTGCGGGCGATTGATGCTGCTGCCTCATACTCGTTCGGATCAGCCTGATCAGCGTGTTGCGCCGCCAGCAGGTTAAATAGCCAGGCGTGTCGGTAACCTAGATCGAAGCATGCTTGGTGGAACGTATGCCGATTACTGATGAGATCCGTGCTAATCCATTGGGCTAGCTCCACCATTGCCTGCACGCGCTTAGCTGGATCTCTAGAAAGCACGGGCATTGGTGTAATTATTTCTTCCGTGATGTCGTACATTTGCTTCATCTCTATCGCGAACCGCAGCGCCTCCAACTGAGCCCACTCCACCAGGGGCTCAAATTTCGCCGCTACCTCCTTATCAGGAGCAGTGTTGAAGGCTGCGCCTAGGAGATCCCCAAGCACGCGTCCGACTAAAAACGCGTCGCTGCACTTGATTACCCCTCCTGTAAACGGATTGCCCTGTGATAGGTTCGTCACTAGCGTCATCGCAACTGCTGGATCCGTCCAATCCAACTGGTTGAATCCTACAAAGGGCATGTAATTGTTCCGAACAACAGGATTGGCTAAGCTCGCAGTAGGTCAATGGAGCCGAATTGGTCAAGAAGACCATCGCAGGTTCAGGCCACTCATCCTGCCCTCAGGATTATCGTTGATATGATCTATATGAAAGCCAGCGCTTTGCCCCTCCCGGAAACAGTCGAACGCATCGGCACGTTGATCCGAGGCATGATGGCGTTCTGGAAGGACGCTCATGGGTGGGCGCCAATTGATGCAGCAGAGTTGTTGAGCAAATCAATGCTTGAGTGGCAGAGCTCGCTTGCGGAACAACTGAGTGGGTGGTGCGGCCCATTGAGCGATGGTCAACTAATTCTTGCCTGGACAAACCTTGGCGCCTTGGTTGAGGGCCAGATGAAGTTGCTGCTGTCTGTCTACTACCAAGAATATTTAGTAGACACTCTGGCTATCAAGAACGGAAGAACCGGAAATACCGTGGATCCAGATGGGGTGACTCTTGAACCTTTGATCGTATTTTTCAAGAAGAGAATTTGGTCGCAGCAGGAAGACTGGGAGCCTTGGGTACGTACGGTGCAGCGCCGGAGAAACGCTATCCATGCGTTTAAGGAAAACTCTATAGGTTCTGCAGAAGAGCTACATGCAGCATTGAGGACTCTTCTCGAGTTTGTAAGATTCATAAACGGTCGATTACCGTACCCCGATGGGTACTATGCGCCCACTGAGTGCTAGCTGGGACGGATAAACAACCTTTATGCTTTTACTATTCACCTAGAGTTCAACGTGGCGCAGGCGAACTGGTGCAGGCCAAGCTACAGGATGGGTGACTGCATAAATCGAATCGCATTCTACTGACACGTGAGAAAGTTGGTGGTCACCTAACCGCCGAACCCTAGGAGCTTCACAATGCTCGCAACCGTTGATCCATTCAAACGCGCAGAGCAATATCAAGCCCAGCGAGGTGAATGGGTGGTTGGCGGGCTGGAAACCCAGGTTTTCTGGCCGAATAGGGCTCAGCTGATAACCTTTGAGGGGCTAGAGTTTTTGCTGCAACCGGCCATATCCGAAGGGGAGCATCGGAGCCTTCCTGCAATTGCGCTTCGAGTTAATGGTCAAGGCATGACTGCCAATGAAGGGCGAGCTGCAGTGATGCGCCTGGCAACTGCAATTGCCTGGCGTGAGGGTGCGAAAGTAGAGATCGTCATGTGGGGTGGTGGTAGCCATCCACATCGAGTAGGCATGCTTCGCAACAATGCCTTTACCGAATTTTTTTCTGACGAGAACCTCCACTCCCCTCAAAGCGATGAAGCCCGCAAAGCAATGGCCTACTATCGCGAAGGGCTGTCACTCAGCAATCCCTTCTACTCGTTTCTCGGATTCTACAAAGCGTTTGCCCGCTCTTTGCCTGTTGGCCGAGAACGAGGGCCGTGGATCCAGCAGGCCCTCCCGGTATTAACGGACAGAGACTCAATTGCCCGTCGTGATGAGTTGCAGGCTCTTGGCACCGACATTTCCGACTACCTAGCAACACAAGGCCGCCATGCTATCGCCCATGCCGAACGCGACGATATCGTAGATCCAGATGATCCGGATGACCACCAGCGGATTCACATGGACAAGCCACTGATGAGGCATCTTGCTGAGCTCGCTATGGAGGAGCGTCTTGGGGTGCCAGCACGGTGGGCATATGACCGGGAGCACCTCTATGAGCTCGAAGGATTTCGCACCCTGTTTGACCAGGAGCAGTTGGACGGGCTAAAGCGGGGTGAGCTCGTCCCTAATCGGCAATACGAAATTCCTGATGAGTTTTACGTACTCGCACGCAAAGGAAAATCATGCACTCCGTTAGGAAACATGCGCCTTACATCCACCGGTATGGATGACGGAAAGGTAGGTGTTCGCCTGGAGTCGGCCAACGGTCGAGTGGCGTTTATTTTCTGGATGGATTTCAGAAATGAGCGTCTCCTAGTTGATCCCCTAGCGGGTTGTGGTTTACTAAACGAGCGGCGTGATAGTAGAAGTGACATCGAGTCGGAGCTGTCTCTACAAGAGTTTAAATTCGCCTTGTACTGCAATGCGTCGGTGGAAATCTGGTCTTCAAACCTGCAGCAGCGTTTAGGTAAATCAGAGCCTTTCGTGCTCTTCAACGCAATGCCTGATCTGACCGGGCATCGTCAGATCATTGACGGGCTCAAAGCGTCATTGGAGGGGAGGCCCCCTGAAGATGGTTGAACGCACATTGCCGCCACCCAGGGTGGTGAAGCCCCTTCACATGATCACGCTTGCCTCAGCACGTTCTTGGTACCCCCGACCGCAGAAGTCGCCCTTCAAAAACAGGCGTCTCGCTGGATCCCTCACGGCCCCCTAGTCTGATACCGGGACTGCGTGAAAAACCTCAGATCCGTCGATCTAAACCGACACCAGCCTACGTATGCAGGCGGCTCCACGTCAAAAGAAAGGCTAACGCCGTCGGTTAGCATCCGATTGCGGGAGTTCGCGGTTCCGTGGCTTTACGAAGGCCCTCGGATACATGATGATAGCGTTTTGACTACCAGCTTGGGTTCATCATGGACGAATTTTGGAAAAACGCTGTCAAGTATTGCGGCAGTGCGGCGCTAGCCGGCCTGTTGGGGTACACGGTTTATCCGCAAATCATCTCCTCGCCTTACCTCAAGAATCTGACGCATACCGAACTGTTCGCTCTGATGTGCCTTCTGGTGGTTGTGACCTTCGCATTATGCGTGGCATTGATTAATGCCGGTACAAAAGGACGCACTGGAAGCAATACCGTGAACATCAAGGGTTCCACAGTTCATGGTTCAGTGCGGGCGGGCAACGACACAAACAACTCGCCCAAATGAATAAAGCAAGCATTTGGGGCTCAAACATCCAGGGCGGCGTGCGTGTGGGTGATGACACCAACTATGTCATCAACCTACCCCCTGCAGATCCGACTGCGATTACTCGCGCACTTGCAAGAATCCAAGAGTTGAGTGAGCACGATGAAGATTTCATGTACTTCATCGAACGTCTGGATTTTTTTACCAACCAGAAAACTCAGTCTCCGATGATCGGTCTGGAGCAAAAACTCAAAAACGGGGGGCGTGAGGATTTGCTAGAGGTAGCAATCGAGCGCAAAGATGCCTTTGCGAAGAGATCAATGAAGTCCCAGCTCAATCGAAGACGACAGGCTATCTTTCTCTACATTCTCCAAAAAATTAGTTTTGGCTTCGAAGAATCCATTCGACCGCTAATAAAACAAGGTGTCCCGAATGATGTTATCGATGGGGTAATCCTCAACGGAATTGTCGATACCATTTACCGGGAGGTTATGGCGGAAGACTTCACAATAGATCAGTACATGATTTCAGGGATGTTATATTTTCTCACAGGGAAGTGCCATTTGATCTGGGAGAAGCCAAAATGCTAATGTATCACCCAGCCTTCGATGCAAACCACTGTCTTTACAGAATAGTATCAATTCTCAATGCGACTGGTAGCACGCCAATTAGTTGGCCCCTGTTTCGCATGCTTGATTTTTATTATTTGTTCCCTAGCCAGCTTAAGGCGATAAAACCGTGGCCCAGGGAAATCGGCAAGTACAAATCAAAAACCGCTAACATTCAAGATCAGTTTGAAAATTTGACAAATCCCGCTCGCACATTCTTTGACCTCCAAAGCTTCCAAAAGGCAGCAACACTCGAGCTTATTGCGAAAGGTTGTTTATCGAAATCCGAATTCGATAAAGGCATCATGCAGTTAGAACCAGACGCTTTGCCGCCCGTTTATATTGCACTCCTTGAAACCGATGAGTTTTTGAGGAGCGACGCATTCATAGTCATTACAAAAGGTCTGCCAGAAGCACCTTTTTACGGATCGAACGGACTCAAATCTCGCTCCGGCCTAATGGAATTTATTTATGACATCTAAGCCTTCAACATTATTTGTGAACCGATTTATAATTACCAGGTCGGGGAAGGCGGTGTATGACGCAGTGTTCCACAAAGGCGTCAATATAATCCGAGGTGCTAACAGTGTCGGAAAGTCAACAATCATGGACTTTCTATTTAGCTGCCTCGGTGGGGATATAGCCGAAGATCGGTGGAATGAAGAAGCACAAACCTGTGATGGAGTTTTTGCTGAAATTGAGATTAACGGTCACGTGATGACCATACACAGGACGGTAGAGCCTGGAAAGAAGCCACCCATGAGCTTTTTCGGAGGGTCATACAATGAACTCCGCGAAGCAGGCACGTCAGCCGTGTGGCAAAAATATGGTTTGATTCGAACCGACGAAAAATTGAGCTTTTCTCAACAAATTTTTGAGTTACTAGATTGGCCTCACGACCAAACTGATGACTTTGCCAACTTGACTATTCATCAAGTCTTGCGACTGATTTATGTCGACCAAGGCACCGCAGTAAACAAGATCTTGAGAGCTGAGCACACTACCTTCGACAAGCCTAGCATGCGCCAGGCGATAGGTGACTTCCTGCTCGGCCTTGATGATCTCGGGATTTACTCGCTGAAGCAAAAGCTCGCAAAAGCCGAATCAGAATTCGCCAAAATTGATGGGCAATTAGACTCAATCTACAGATACGTATCGCCATCCGAAGGCACCTTGCGTGAGACCTCACTCAATACTGCCATCAAGAATTCCAATATCGAACTACAGGAGCTTCTTGCGGAACGCGAGCGCCTGATTGTCCAACCTGAAGAGACCTCTGACGCGGCGCTTAATGTAGAGGCGGAGAAGGCAGCCAAAGCCATTGGTGAGCTCTCTAAGGAGATCGACATTCGAACTGCTAAGCAGGCGGAGATGGTGAATGAAATTGTAGAATCCGAACTTTTTATTTCGGCAATAGACTCAAGAATCAAATCCCTTAAAGAGTCGAAGACTGCCTATGACTTTTTTGGCGAAGTAAGATTTAAGTTTTGTCCAAGCTGTCTTTCCGCCATTACCAATCATGAGAGAGATCAGTGCCACCTGTGCAAAACCGAGATCGATACAAACTCTAGAGAGGCTTCTTATTTAGCAGCCTTGAATGAGCTGATTTTTCAAAAAAAGGAAAGCACTCAAGTATTACTTGAAATGAGGACGAAGTTTAGTGAGCATTCCCATTATCTGGAATCTAACCAGCTTGCACTTCAAGCTTTAAGGGCCAAGCATGTCACGACTTTACGTATAAGCTCCGACCGGACTCTGCAACTTAACGAGGTCTCTGCAAAAATCGGAAGCGTAGAGGAGCGGATTAAAAATTACGAAACGAAAGCCAAGCTGGTTGCTGCGATAGAGGGTCTCATCGAGAAGAAACGGGTTCTTAATGAGTCCATTCTAAATCTGGCAGAAGACATCAAGATTAAGAGGGGTCAAACTAGCACGCGCAGAGAAACTGTTGAAAGCCGCATTTCTGAAAAGACAGTCGAATTGCTGAAGCAAGATGGTGGTTTCGAGCCGGCCTTCAATGACGCCGAAGTGGTGATGTTCGATTTCGGCAAAGATTTTATGCTTGTTGATGGCCGTTCAAAATTCTCCGCAAGTTCGGAAACGATCCTTAAGAATAGCTTTCATCTTGCGATCCTACTGGAGTCGTTGGAAGATCAGACGATGCGTTACCCTAGGCTTTTGTTGCTGGACAACACAGAAGACAAGGGAATGAACTCCGACCGCAGTCAAAATTTTCAGCGAGTCTTGGTAGAGTCCCTATCGCATCATAATTCCACGCCTTTTCAGGTCATCATGACTACCTCCATGGTTGACCCAGTGCTAGATAAAACTGCACTTTGCGTAGGGCCGCATTATGCAAAAGGGATGCACACGCTAAATCTTTAGCCAACCTGCTGCGCCCTACGACGCCCAGTGTTCAATCTGGGCGCGTGAGCGGGGCACCAGAAACCAGAAGTTACGATTTAGACCTCATCGTCTGGCAGCCATGGGATAACACCCTTCGGGCCAACGTCCCAATTGTGGTAAAGAATTTCGCCGCTCACGAACGCCCCCTTGGCCCCGGTAAATATGCACTGGTTGATATTTGCATTGCGTAGATCAGCCCCGTCGAGTTTAGCCCCCAAAAAGCAGGCACCTCGAAGATATGCACCCCGAAGATCAACACCTCTCAAATCTGCTTGGCTGAAGTCAGTCTCCCAGCCGTAGGCTCCTGGTTGAACTACAGGATCTGCGGAAATAGAGTAAAACTTCGCATTGCTGAAATTCGAGTGACTCGCCTTCTGAACATCTTGAAACCAGTGATAGTGCACTAGGCTCCCGGGCGCCTGAAGATAGCTGAAATCAGGGACTTTCTTGCGCTTGAGAACGAGCCCAATTCTGCTGAATAGCAACGAGCTGAAATGGAATCCACTGAAATCCACTCCCCGTTTGTCCGCAGCTATTGCAAGAGGAACCTGGTCACGAAGGCATTCAACAAGCGCTTCAAACTGCAGTAAAAATCGGGCTCTACGAAATTCGCCTTCATAGGGCTGCCGCCAAAAACCTTGAGAAAAACAATGAGCGGCATATCGCGAAATCATCCGATCTCTAGCGACAATTTTTTTGTATGTCACACCGTATTCTTTAGCAAGAATGCGAAGACAGATGTCTCTGTTGGCAGGGCCCGAACTGATTAACTGAGCGCGAATTGCTCTGTCTAATGCAGAGCGACTGCCACTGCGTAGCTCATGAAGCAGGACAGTAGCATCTGACTTGAAAGCAGCAAGCGAAGGAGTATCAGGGAAGTTCATAGCCTAGCCTCTCACGGTCAACGCTAAGCCCTAGTATCAGCTGACCATTCAAGGTGGCAGGAGAGGAGGTTGAAACGACGGTGCAGAGGCTTCACCAAGCTAGGGCTGAACGCCACCGTCAATGGCGCAAACGCATATTGGAAAAAAAGCGAGTGACCGTCAAGCCTCGCATCCTCCTCAAAAAATTTGGGCTAGATACAAGGCGGCCTCCCTTGCGTAGCCAGAATCCCACGGACGTTTTTGCAACAAAAACGACTATGATGTCTCGGTGCATTGCCTAACAGGACGTCAAAAAAGCAATGAATCTCCAGGCCCTTGGCAACAAGCTTGAACGTTACCGTATTCAGCTTCAGCGATCTGTTGACGAAGTCGCAGCCTTCACTGCCATCAACGTTGAACGCCTGAGTAGTATCGAGAAAGGTGAGTTGGAGCCTACTGGAGACGAGGTGCTCATCCTCGCAGACTACTATCGATGCGATTTCAAATTCTTCATCTCGAACGAACAAGTCGCTCCGTTCGAACAAACTGAAACGCTCTACCGGGCGCATGGCCGGGAGTTCTCGAAAGAGGATCGCTCTGCCATTCAAGAGTTTCTGTACCTCTGCGAAACCGAAGAGTTTTTAACCCAAGAGCTCCGTGGTGCTGCCAGCACCTTTGCATACACTCCGCAAGGCAGCTATTTCATTGGTCACGCAGAAGGCGCGGCAAGGGCTTTTCGCCAGCAGATGGGTCATACCGACAGAGAGGTTCCCCGAGACATCTACTCCGAGTTTCGCTCAGTAGGCGTGCATGTTTTCAGGCGAAGGCTGTCCAACTCCAAAATCTCAGGCCTATTCGTGATGCACCCTGTCGCGGGTAAATGCATTTTGGTGAACTACACCGAGGACGTTTACCGACAGCGGTTCAGTGCAGCACACGAGATGGCCCACTGTATTTTTGATAGCGACCAAGGGGCAAGCGTGACTATCCCGGGAGACAAAGATATGAGGGAGGTACGGGCAAACAGGTTCGCCTCCTGCTACCTGATGCCTCCCGAAACGATTCGCTTGCTTCCCGCCCCAGCTACCTGGTCTGAAGGAGATGCCCAAGATTGGGCAAACAAGTTCCGAGTGAGTTGTGACGCGTTGGGAATCGCTTTGAAGGCTGCAAAGCGCGCTGACCTTGAAACCAGTCGACGTATCCGGGGATACCGGGTCACTCGGCAAGCCAAGATAGACCCCGAACTTCCAGAGAGCCTCACCGCCCAACAGCGATCCAGGAAAGCGGCGTTACTCGAACGAGGACTGTCCGATCACTACGTGAGGCTATGTCTAGATGCGCAAAGCCAAGGCATCATAAGCCTCGGCAGGCTAGCCGAAGCTCTCCTTTGCAGCTACGGCGAACTGGCGGCACTTGCTTCTCTATATGGAAGGACAATACATGGCTATTGATCCATCGAAATTCCACAAGATCAATGTTGCCGACACCTGTTCGGTTTGGAACATTTTGTCTTCGCGCCGGCTGTATGCTGCGACTCAAGAGGCAAGCTGTGAATTTTGCATGACGGGGTTTGTCCTATACGAATGCTTGGTCAAGCCTCGCACCTCCCCTACTGTAGCCGACCTAGAATTGAGGAAGCGCCTCAAGCAAGAGCAATCCAGGGGTAAATTCGCGTCCCACTCCTGCAGCATTGACGATCTCCAGGCCATTGCAAACCTTGAAAGCCGAAAAAAACTGGGTAAGGGCGAGCTCTCGTCAATCGCATTCGCAAGCAGAATTCGTCAAGCGTTCATCACCGATGATCGCAAAGCCAGAGCACTCTCAGAAAGCGTTGCTCAAGCGATAACACAGACAACTCCTCACATGCATTCTTGGCTCATTTTCACCAATGTTCTGACAGATGCAGATCACGATGTGGTTCTATCTCAACACATAGAGATGGGAGGTTCTCTAGCTACCCATCTAGTGACAGCCTATGGCATGGCGCTACAGTGTCGGCTAAATCTGCATGCCGCCAACAGGGCTACTGACGCTGACGCGGGGCATTGAGAAGGCACGCAGGCCGCAGTGATGGACGCACCGCGAACGCTCGTCTAGGACTCGCCCCCATGAAGCAGCCTCTGTTCGATTTTGACCTCAAACGCGTCTCGCATCAGCACTACGTAACAGGGAAAGCCGCCATCAATTTCCCCCATCCTGAAAGCACCACGGGTGGGTGGCATTTCCTTTCCTATTTTGATCGGGAATCCGGGGAGGCCAAGGTGTCGTTAGCAGGCATTCATTACCCTGACACCACAGCCTACTTTGGTGACCTTGGCATCATCGACGTGACCGATGAGCTAGCAAAGCGTGGATGGTCTGTTGAAGGACGGCGGCTGTACATGGCGGATCACCGCAGAGCTGCTGCGGACATGATTGTGAGATGGGCACTGAGCGAGTCCAACCACTGCAGCGTCGAGATTGATGACTGGTTCCCCTCTCGTGCGGAAAGACAGCGACTGCTTGAGATTCTAGATACAGCAAGGTCACAGCTTTCCAAGATTGGCCGATGGCAAAAAGTGGAAGCGTGGCTCCGTACGCAAACCTTGAGCTAGGGTAGTCGCTAGTCTGGATCGCAACAGAACAAGCACCGAGATGGGTTCTGGGCTGGAGTATCCAGCGCACGAGCAGCGGGAGCCCACTCATGTCTTTAGCCCGACATAACCTTGGCATTACAGGTCATTGACAACACTACATATGGTGATTAGTCTACAAAAATAGCACATCATATGGTGTACAAAGCTATGAATCGTGAAAGCATCCAGCAAGCAGCCCATCGTCTTCATAAAGAAATTTGGGACAACCAAGAACGCTTATGGCCAAACCGACACCTGACGCCATTTCAGATGCTGGCACCTGAGGTCGCGGCCCATATTTTAGGACTTGATTACCAGCTCCTTCCAGACCTGGGCTCTCCACTGTTCGGGCGAGAGGGAGAGCGCTTCAAGGCTGCTGGTTTAATGAATCGCTCGATTCGACGCATAGCAGTTTCCACCGAATTCCCACTAAATGTGATCCGGTTCACCGGCGCTCACGAGGTCGGTCACTTTGTGCTTCATGACGATGAGGTGATGCATCGTGATAAGCCTTTAGACGGATCTGCACGAGGACAAAGTCGCCCTCCCAAGGAAAGGGAGGCTGATTACTTTGCGGCGTGTTTTTTGATACCAGCCCGACTTCTACTAGATGCTTTTGCTGCTCAATTTCAAATGAAGGGCCCCCTCCCCTTCACTGATACCACCTGTTACCACCTCAACCCTTCAGATCCATGGTCGCTTCTGAACGCAGAAAGGGATTCGCTTGATCGAGAGATTTCGTTGGCAAGGTGTGCCCGGTTCAACAACCGTAATTTGATTCCACTTTCGGTTCAATTTGGGGTTTCGGATATTGCGATGGCGATACGAATCAAGGAGCTTCAGCTAGTACGCTGGCCTTAGCCTCTATCCTCCTTGATGCTCTAGTGCCGATGCTCAGTGGCGCGTCGGCCCAAACGAGTCCCTGGTTGGTGGGTTTTCGACGAAATCGATGGACGTACTGAGTTCGTCTTGCATGTGCTCGAAGACTTTTTCGAGACGCGGATGAGCTTTCGATTCTCGCAGTGCATTTACTAATTCCAGAAGCACTCGACCCTGGGCTAGCGGCATCTGGATATCGCAGTACACCGTGTCATCGTCTTGTCTCATGCCCTCACCCGCTCAGTCTTTTTCATTGATATCTTGCGGCCCTATGCTGCTCCAGGTACCGCATCTCTGCTTCCCAACTCGCCAGGAATTTATCCCAGTCTGCGGCGTATGGCCCATCAACCAACCTGGTCGATCCGATGCTTGCCTGATAGAACCGCTCCCTCCAGGGCTGCGGAATACTCTGCTCCAAAATGATGTCGATGCCGGAGTTGTGACGCTTCGCTGAGACTGAATTACGAACCTCAATGAGCTCGAGTGGGTTATCGCTATAGGACGTACCACTTCGTTCTTGTTCGTCGAGCTCATCAAGTATGGTAAGGAGCTCGGATGCTGCAGAATCACCAGGACGGAGGCTTGCAAGCGCCCACAGAGCTCTTCGCCTAGTTCTCTCACGCTCGCGGAGTAAATCGCAGGTCATTTCAGCCTCCTTTTCACAAAGCTGGGCGGTGGTTATGGCGTGCCACCTTCGGCGGATGGCTGGCGTGAACCGAGCCACGGCAAACCGCGTCTCGGCCCTTCGGGCGCTCATCCTGCACGCCTGCGCGCTCCGCTTGCCTAATGTGTAGTGCGCCGGAATTCTGACTGAGTTCAATTTTCAGCGAAATTGCGGCGCAAACATTTAGCTTTTACCGCCAGCCGCGAACATTACTCCTTATGAAACTTGCTGAAGCGACTCGACAGCGTGGAAGGGGCAATAATTTCCCACGATTCCGGCCTTGAGGTGGCACTGAAAATTACCCAGGCGCGCCAAAGGAAAAACAGCGCAACCAGCCCTGCTTCAAATATGGTAACCACTGTAGCGTTATACATATAGCTTTGATCTTGTCCGAATAAGAAGATCAATGCGAATAAAGAAGGAAACCAGCCGATGAGAAATACCATGCAGAACGCGAGAGCGGCGGCGCCCGCCAAAATCATTGGTACCATGAGCCTAAAGGAAGTAGCGAACATTTTCTCGCCACTTTCTTTTTGAACACCATAAATCACACCAATATTTTTTTCTTTTTTACTACTGTTCTTGAACATCCCATAAAGTGTCACACTTTGGCCAACCTCTAATTCTTCGTAAATTTTATTGGTCAATGTCAAATTAGGAATGATAGATCCATCAATACTGATCTTGGCTTTATACCCACCGTTCATGGGCATCACAGATCGTACATAGTCGAGCGTTCCGGAAACTTTTACGCAATCAAACTTCATTACAACATTTACCTTTTATTCACGTAATAGAGTTCTGGAGCAGTTGAAATCTACAGCTTCCCCAAATGTAACCATGTTCCGGTAGCAGGGAGGTGCGCGCGGAAGACCCTGCTGCGAGGAGCTCTGGCGTTTCCCTGCTGGTAGGCGATACGGAGGTGATATCAACCAGCCATGCCCGATGCTGAATATATTAGATGGAATGGGTTTTAGCAATGTGGCCTTATCCTCGCATTTGGAGACTCCAATGCTTGCTAGGGACTCACTTGCCGCTGTCCTACGCGTTCTCAGACGTGCCCGTGATCTGAAAGCAGAGGATTTTTCTACTGGCATCGACCCCACTCACGTGAACAACCTTGAAAACGGTAAAGTCAGCGTATCGCTTGAAACGCTCGAGTCCGTAGCAAAGATCCTTGACCTCCGAACCGTCTCGTTGCTGGTGCTCGCAACAAGTCTTCGCGAAAAAATATCGCCTCATGAGTTACTGGCCGAAGTAAAAACGGAAGTACGCGAGTTTTCTTCGCCACGTTTTTTGGCCGATTTCGCAAGCCAAATAGAAAATGGCGAGTTGGTACGCAGACCGTCGGGAGCTCAGGTTTCCCAGAAAAAATTGGCTGCTGTACGAGAGTGCAAGGTTGCGGGCATGACTCAGCGTGAGACAGTGATCAAGCTCGGTTTACCTGCCTCCACTGTGCAGCGTTACTGGCACAAGGAATAGTTTTCTCACTACAGTGCTGTCGGGATACTCAGAGGCTCTGCACGCCCATCATTCCTGACCTGTCCATCCAGACCACTGACCAAAGCGTTCTGATATTGTTGGGGCAACAATCCATTGGCTCTACGTCATAAGCCGCCAATATCAGAAATGGATGGAACGCGCTGCGTGCCAGCCTGTGAGAGTTTTCGATGAAGCATGTCAGGCTAATCAGGCACGGTGAAAGCGCGGCCAACGCCGGCAAAGCCAGCCTGGATCACGCGAGCATCCCTCTTACGCCAAAAGGTGTAGAACAAGCGCGCCTAGTCGCCGGGTCATTCACCAAGTCCCCAGACCTGATTGTTGCTTCTCCGTTTTCCAGAGCTCAAGCAACTGCAATGCAGACAGTGGCTGCTTTCCCTTCAGTGCCGTTTGAAATATGGCCTATCCACGAATTCACATACCTTGAGCCTGAGCGGTGTACTAACACGACCGTTGCTCAGAGACGAGACTGGGTCGAGGCATATTGGGCCAAGGCAGACCCCGAGTTCACGGACGGGGAAGGCGCAGAGTCATTTTTAGACTTTATATCTCGAGCTCAGTCTTTCCTGGATCGACTTGCGGAGCATCCTGCTCATGACATCGTAGTGTTTTCGCATGGGCAACTTATCAATGCCGTCGCGTGGCTGATCGAGCGCAACCCGCAGACAATCGATGGCCAGGCAATGACCGAGTGGCGCGAGTACGAGATCACCAACCAGGTGCCTAACTGCTGTGGCTACAAGCTAACCAAATACCCAGACGACGCTGGCTGGAAAGTGAGTCCTGGGGAGCCGCGAATTGACGTAACTCAATGCGTGCCAGGCAGAGCCTACCAAGCAGTTCGCGATCTCGAGCGTTTGCTCATTGAAGAGCGCGCCGAAGCTCTCTCAGCGGCAGGCTATCCGCTGCCAGATGATGATCCGGCTATGTATGCTGAGGAAAGACTGAAAGAGGCCAGAGCGGCAGCTCGTTCATATCAGGTTGGTAGCGGCAGCGTAAGCACTGCGGCTGAGCTCTCCGCGAGAGAGGTATCCCAGGTACTGAGGGAGGTGATTTTCGGTCGACGCGCCATGAGTAAGGTGGGTCGTGAATCGTGGGACGAGATTTATGCCGGCCACTTCCAGATCAATGTAGACGGTTGGGAGATATCGATTCACAACGACTGTGATCAGCTCGACTACTGCGAACAATGCGTCAGTCCAGATGGGCGACACTGGTCGTTTGACTCCGGGGATCGCTTTGGCACTGATCCAGTTGCACTGCTCAGCACATGGGAACATCAGACACTTGAGCAACTACTAAAGACATTGTGAAGTGAAAATTACCGTTTCGGTGCGTACCCTTTCAGGTGCGGGCTGTTGTGAACCAAGCCTAGGCTTAGACGCCAGCATCTCGGCCCCTGCGGGCGTCCATCTTCACGTCTTCGGCTGTAGCCTACAAGCTCCACTTGCCACCCATGCTGAGTCAGGCCTAACCAGATAGAAATATTTTGCAGAACCTGCTATAGCTAACGTATCTACATGCTGTGAGAGCAAAAAATGGAGCTCGGGACTCAGCAATTCTTTCAAGATCCGCCACCTCGTCAAGACTTCTGGCTGCTATTCAAAGTCTCATCTTACGAACGACTCCGCCAGATGCAGGCAGGATGTCTGTATATGAACAGTCTCGACTATTTTTCCAATCTTAAGGATGAAGAGTCAATTGCCCTTCGAGTGGATGAACTCGAAAAGGTCTACGGTATCTTGAGAGCGGGGAAAAATACTGAAGGTTACGCGACACTTTCAATCAAGATCGGTGAGAGTGATGTGGAGACAGATCTGGGGCCGGCAGCGATTTTGCGAGCTGACTTTCCTCAACCTAAAAACATCATGCTTTTCTGCATGGGGGCACTATCAGAAAACGAGGATGCAGTAATTACAGGGGAGGTGGATGGGATGCTTACATTCGATCCGCGTTTTTTGGAATTCGGGACGCATGTGCTCTTTATAACCAGCGCAACAGAATTTGGGCGTAGAATAAATATCGCTCTTGCGAAGGAGCAAAATGCGTTTAGCTCTCCATTCATACATGAGGGGTTTGGGTTAATCAACTATAGGGAGCTTGATAATTATTCCGGAGCTTTAGGACTGTTTACAAAGGATATTAAATATTCTTGGCAAAGAGAGTTTCGCATATCGTTTGGTGTTGAAAATACCGGTTTTAATAGTAGGGGCGCTTACGAATTTCAAATTGGTGATATTTCGGACATTAGTCACATCTGCCCTGTCCAAGCAATGATCGATAATCCGATAACCATAAAGCGACGAAGCTTTAAAAAGACAGATACAGGGTACGAACAGGTAACTGATTAAAAGTAACGAATGCGATATTTATAAGTTACCTTCGGCCTGTATTTGCCAATACGTACCGTATAAAGTCCCGACTATGAATCTAGTAAAGCTCTTTTAAATTCCCAGCAAGTAAGCTGACAGTGTTCTAGCAGCGCAGGATGCAGGAACTACTATTAGGAGACAATATAAATGCCCAGTGAATACTCGTTTTCAGACGTGCTGGAAAGGATGTACCAAAACCAGCTTGCTCTAGAGGCAGCCCTGATGGAGCTGACCCTCCACGTAGAAGCCCACGGACATGCGGATGTAGGAAATAACGTTCGCGGTGCTCTGGAGACAATCGGCGAGAACGCCGGACACATCAAGCAAGGTCTAGCCCGACTCAAAAATCTCCCATGACCCGGCCACTATTTGATTTTGATCTCAAACGCGTTTCACGCCAGCACTACATAATCGCGAAAACTGCGATCAATTTTCCGCGCACTGAAAGCACTACTGGTGGCCGGCATTTCTTATTATAGTTTGATCGGAAATCAGAGTAGCGAAGGTGTCCCTCGCAGGTATTCACTATCTTGAGAACACAGTTAGGGCGCTTTAGGGCGCTTTAGGGCTGACTTTATTTAACAGACAAAGTCCCGCTCGAATGAAGTATTTCTTTCGCCGATCAAGCTGTATAGACGACATGGGACTCAAACAAAATATCTCGAAATCATCCACATCTAAGACAGCCTCGAAATAAATGCAATTCGGACTCATTTGACTTAATGCTACAGGAGATTCCTTAAAAAGCTTCTGACCTCCAACTATGCTCTTAGATAAAACGTCCAAGGTAAGACCTGAACAAATCTTTAATGACCCCTTTCTATTAACAAAACTTATGATCTTTTTTGATAATTTTTGACCAAACAGCCTAAAAATTAAACTTTTGTTTTGTAGGCATCTTCTATCCCAAGCCGCCAAACCAACACCAAACAAGCTTGCACTATCATAAGGTGTGCCGGCCAATGTTTGCGCCTGTGCATAGATAACTGAGGCGCTTATTTTAGTCTTGACGCGAACTATAAAAACCCCGTCAGAAACAATGCCAATTGAAAAATTTTCATTTCTTATATAGGCACCACCTCCACCAGTATGAAGTGTTTCATACACTGATGAACCCAAACTTTTCAAAATGAGCCCCACGTGAAAAAAATTTCCTTTCGTAGAATCAGCAATATCCCCCTTAAACACCTCTTCGTTTGGCGTATATAAAACCATATCTCCAGGCAGAAGAGCATTGGGATTCACGGATGAATGAAACAACCTAGAATCTATCGGCGCTTTATTTTTCATTAAATAATTCAGCATTCTGTAATCATCTTCTCGTATATTGACATGCGTTTTAAGTTCCATAGCACGGCGATAGCGACACATTTACCAAGTGCCGCAAAGCCGAGACACTAGGTTACTTACAGTCCTGCTCAAACTCTTCGAGCATATCCGCACGGATCAACGCGTCGGGGTCTTCTGCGTGAACCGCGTCAAGTCTTTGCTGAACGCAACTGTCGGAATCTCCACCGATACCTGGTGTTGCAACCGTAGGTTCCGAAGATATTAGTGTTGTCCCGGCGGCGGATTCCTGACTAGCAGCGGGGATGTTAACCAGTTGCAGGTTTTCTCCCCGTATTCCCGCTCCTGAAAAGCGACTAGCTTCTTCAAAGTCAGGGATGCTGGTAACACCGCTTCCATAACGGTCATTATCGACTAGAGCCATTTTCCCCGGATACTGAGCGCTCAAGCTCGGAGCTAAGGCAGCAAGGATCTGAGTAGGTTTACCGTTGTTCCAAAAGATAACGGTCTGCAGCTCACCCTTATCGCTGATCACCCTCTCCTGCCCATGCTTAACCACGCTCTGGGTTGGTAACGTTGTGCGAACGCCAATACCTTGGAACTGGCTGTCCTGCTTGTTACCCGACCATACCGTCGCCACCGCGCTCTGTAGGATGCCCTTGCTCCACTGGAGCTCACGGATCAGGTGACCTTGATCGTCCCAATACTGCTCAATGCCATCTTTGCTAAGGTCGCTTGCCATGTAGCGATTTGCATCTTGAATGATTGCGAGACCAGTGTAGTGATGCACGTGCGCTCCGGTGTAGCTGTACTTATCCACGGTGCGAGAACGAATCTTGTCGTGGTCGAAGACACTAAGCTCTGTGACATTGCCCTGAGCGTCCATTTGCTTCTGGACACCATCCATTAAATCGTTGTCGTAGTTGTTCTCGCTGGCCAGATACCACCGGTTGCTATCGATGCTGTAATCCTGCTGAAGGCCTTGTTTCTTACCATTGGCGTAATTGCGATGCTGGGTGCCTCTGTTGTCGAAGCCGCTTTGCAACCCGTTCTTCCATTCGAGGTCTGCAATTTTTTCCTTACCTGCGCTATCCCAAGCACGTTCACGACCGTCCTTACGGCCTTCGGTGTAGCTTACCTCTAGAATTTTCTCTCCGGTCTGGGCGTCGTACAGTTCCTGAACGCCATCTTGCCGACCGTTTCTCCAGTGCTCAACAACCACCTTTTTGCTGGTCTTGGGATCGAAGCGCTCGGCTTTACCGTCCTTCTTACCTGCTTTGAATTCACCGGTACCAACCACGGTGCCTGCATTGTCCGCACACTTCATGTCACCATCGGGAAGCCCTTTTTTGAAGTCAACAATGCATGTGCCGACGTTAAAAAGCCCGAGAACTGAAATTGGGTAATTCGTGACACGACCAGTAAACGGATCTTCCGCGTGGATCTTATACAGAAGGCCTTGTATTTCTTTAGTTTGACGGGCGTCAATTTCTTCGTTGCAGCCAGTAAGGCTGAGGGTGGCCAATCCAATGGCACCAATCGCGAAAGCTCGACCTGCGATAAATCTCACCTGAAACTCCTGTTTGGTAAGCGACGGCCCTCTGGCCGTGATGGGCTTTTAAGTCCTGAGGTTGCGCAGCTTAGCGTCCCGTAGAACGCGATGCGTACCATTCCTTAACGTCAGCGAGGGCGAAACCTTGAGGAAGAATGAGCGAGGGTAGCCATTCTATCGTCCACCTGCTCACGCTTCCGATGTTCAAGGAATACGCTTTGGTTTTCGGGATCTGGGTTTACAGCCTTCAACTGCGTACCACCGGATACTTTTTATAGAAGCAACCTGCTGACCACCATCAACATGGGTGCGGCTGTGAAAAAGAACGAGCTTCCAGTAAAAACCTGCCTTACGTGCGGCCTTCTTTTCACTTGGAGGAAGAAATGGGTGCGATGCTGGGGGAGGTTCGTTATTGCTCGGGGCACTGCTGGCGCACCAAAAGTTGAGCCAAAAAGGGCCATCAAGGAGCCCTTTGTACTGACCAGAGATTACTTGGCGAGCCAAGTCTCTACAGTCGCCGCTCCGTACTCACTTTTCCACTCTTTCAAACCTTTGTGATTGCCGCCTTTCGTTTCGATAATCTCGCCGGTGTGCGGGTTCTTGTAGACTTTCACTTGGCGGGCTTTGCGCGTGCCGGCTTTTGGCGCGGCTACAGGAGCACGTCGACCGGCTTGCAGATCAAGCAGATTGATCACGTCCTTCAAGCCGTAGCTGTATTTTGCGAGCAAATCGCGCAGCTTTGTTTCGAACTCTATTTCTTTCTTTAGGCCAGCGTCACCCTTGAGGGCTTCGAGCGCCTGGAGTTGCTCGGCAAGGTGTTTTTCGAGTTGACGGAATTCGGCGAGTTTGGACATGGCAGGTCTCTGTGTGGTTAGTCTGCTAACAATACACCAAAAATAAAATTTGGATATTGTGGGTCGCATTCGCGCTAAACCATAAAGAATCAGTGGTGCTCACCCTTAAAGAAAACGGCGTCTGTCCTCCACCAGCATTGCAAATGTCACGGGACATAAAAATCGTACGAGAAAAATTTCGCCTGCCCACATAAAGCCCTTTCCCTGCAAAAATAATATTCTCAGCTATTATTCGGGTTCACCTCAGGCCTGCGGATTTGCATATGGACATTAAAATTTTCAATTGTAACAACATCGATAGTGGCGCCATTCATATATCTCTGGGCAAGCTCAATATAAAATATGCAACAAACGGAACATGAAAAAGTACCGTAGCTAGAGCGTTGTCGCTTTCTATACACGACAAATTAGCTGGTACAAGCAAGCTAGCCGAACTTACGTCTTTCAAAAACGCAGAAAACCCAGAGCTATCACCCAAGATAGAAGGATCTGAAGAGATCACTAAACTCAGAGTGTTTGACGAATCATACATCAATGACTTTGTCTTCCAGGCTGATGAGTTGGTGAAGGGTAGTTTCGATATTTTTGTAAGAGATAAGGATTATGATGCGGGGATGGAAGAAATAAGAAATTTAACTAGCGAAATGAAGGACATGCTAGGGGCGGATCCAGAAATCGAAACACTAATAACAGACTTACTTGAACTCTCTAGCGCTTTTGGAAAACCTGTAAAAACAGGATTCCATGCTTCGAGCAATGTGGCTAAAGCACTAAAAAATGGTAACAAGGTAGAATCCATTCCGGCGGGCCTGGAGAAATTTACGACTTTGATTCAACACGAACAGAATTACAAGTGGATAAAGTGGCAACAAGAAGGCAAGCCCTTTCTAGACATTTCATCAGATTGTCCGTATTGCACACATGATGTAAAGGACACGCTGGAAGTAATAACTAAGGTTACAGAATCGTATGACTCCAAATCCATTGAAAGCCTAGCAAAAACCATTGCCACATTCTCTAAACTCAACAAATACTTTTCAACTGAGACTAGCCAAAGTATCGATAGCTTTATAAAAAATATCGAAGGGTACACGGACGATCAGGCTGCTTTTATCCGAGAAGTTTGGGGTCAAATTGATCGTCTATCTGGCAGCTTGACAAAAGCTAAAAACTTAGGATTTTCAACACTTAGAAATGTTGACGTCATAATTGAAGAACTCAAAAACCATAAAATTCAACTAGAGCTATACGTTCATCTAAACTCAGAAAGCACAGCAGAAAAAATTGAAATAGTTAACAAGGGCATTGATGCGTTGCTTGAGAAGGCTGGGAAGCTTCAAGGCAGTGTCGCGAAGCAAAAAAAACTTATAGAAAAACTCATAAAAAACAACGGCATTGGAATCAATGAATTTTTGCAAAATGCCGGGTATAGCTATTCAGTTATGCTCGTTGCTGACGGTGAGAGCTACAAACTAAAATTGGTTCACAACTCAATAGAAGGTGAGATAGCAAATGTACGCTCTCACTTGAGCTATGGAGAGCGCAACGCATTTTCGTTAGTTTTATTCATGTATGACTGCCTAAAAAGCGAAGCCGATTTGATAATACTTGACGACCCAATTTCGTCGTTCGATAAAAACAAGAAATACGCAATAGTTGACGCTCTATTCCGCAAGGAAAATTCATTCAGGGGTAAGACAGTTCTTTTCCTCACTCACGATTTCGAACCCGTAGTAGACATGATGCTGCATCACCCTGACCGCTTCATAAAGCCAGCCGTTTACTTCCTCGAAAATAACCAAGGCCTACTAAGCGAGAACACAATTGAAAAGACGGATATTCAGACTTTCATAGAGATTGCGATGACTAATTCGCGTACGGACTGCCACGAAATAAATCGCCTAGTTTATCTGCGACGCTACTACGAAATCACGGAGAATAAACAATACAGCTTTGATATTCTTTCCAGCCTTTTCCACAAAAGATCCAAGCCATCTAAAAAAGATCCAAATGGCGGGTTTATCGAGCTAACGGAAAGCGAATTGGAGGAGGGAACTCAGCACATTTGCAAATTCGTAGAGAGCTTTGAGTACAAAAGACTTATTCAACTTGTACAAAACGACAACGAACTGAAGAAATTGTATTTCGACTCAAAAAACAACTATGAAAAGCTTCATCTTTACAGAATGCTTTTCGATGGCAAAGCAAAGGATATAGAATCCGACGTGATTCGCAAATTTATCAATGAAGCGTTCCACATTGAAAACAATTACATATACCAGCTTAATCCCTCCCAGTTTCAGCTCGTACCTCAATATGTGATAGATGAGTGCGATACATTCGTCGAAAATCTTTAGACAACTAATCCTCAAAATTATTTCTTATTCGACGTTTAGTGAGGTGGCGCTTCGAATTTTGACAGATCCTCCAGCACAGGGGGTGTTCCAAGCGTCGGCAGTTCATTCACGTCCAATCCTGGTCAAACTCGACTTGGATCGAGCTGGGAAAGTCGATTGAAGGTGGAGAATACAAATATAGGACGGGATACATTGGAAAAAGTTTCCTACTCAGCTCTGGTGGACTTGGGATACCCGACCGACGACGGGCGGCTCATGACGAAGGCAGCAACTGAATCGGTTAATAGCCTTTTCCGTACCGGCTACAAGCACAGCAGCGCGGCAGTGTCGCCGATGGGTCTCCGACAGCCCGGGGAATTCACTGATGACCTGTTTGCGCATTCGCAGCCCGTAATGGAGGACGAGTCGATAGGCGTGCTGGATGAGATCATGGCTCCTAGGGAAAGGGAGTCCTCCGAGTAGCCAGCGTGCCCGCATCGCCTAGTTAGGCAATGCGGCGAGAATCGATGAATTAGACCTACACGAGAAGTTCGATCATATCTGGGTAGTGAAAGCCAGATAGCAGACTGGCCACCCGATTGGCTTAAGGGCGTCCCTGTATCGAAGACCTCAGGTACGCGACGAATCCGGCCCAGTTATGAGCCTCATATTTCTCCAGCATTTGTTTAGGAAGCTTAATTTGAGAAATCGTCCAGTCAATGCACTCTCGCCATTCAGGCTCATCAAGAATCTGCCGCCCTGTGAAATATCGAACCTCGTCCTCGGTGGTGTTGTAGATCAAAAAAATACGGTCAAGATTTTTACTCACAGCAGATCGGCTAAGACCTCGCGGATTGTTCCAGTTTTCGCCACTCTTGATCTGAACTTCGAAGTAGCGACCTTGGTGTCCAACGATTCCGTCAATCCCCTTGTCGTCGACCAGCGAGGGGAACACATCAAACCCTTCGCCGAGCAAGTATCCCCAGATGGCGAATTCATTTCGTTTACCGATTGCGAGCTTGTTTTTTATTTCTATTTTCAACGTCATGTTGTTTACCGCACCTATCCAGTGGAAATGAACGCTCTCACCGCCAAACCTGAGTGATACGGAGGTGGAGCATTAATTTGAAATGAAGGGCGGAAGGAATAATAGGATATCGCTCAACCTCCTTGTCCGCCCAGCCGCTGCGCTTTTCTGCATTCCCGCACGTCGCCTGCAGATATTAGATTGTGACGAGCGAAGGCCCTAGCTAGCGTCCTTTAACTACTTTACGTTTGATCCCATCAGAAGGGGGCGCAGGACGTGGAGTCACAACGTTCCAATAGGCCTGATCCCCCTTGATATAACGGCTTGCCTTCTCCGACGCGGGTACCTTTTCGTCCCAGGAAATATACCAGTAGCAGTAGGTGACGGCCCGAGTGATGGCGACGTAGGCTGTTCGCAGCGCCTCCTGCTGCTGTGCTCTGTCGTAACCGCAGGGCTCGCCCGCATTCGCCATACCAGCCTGGGCATAGAAATCGTTTCTCGAAGGCGATGATGTGGTGACCTCGCAATCCCCCAGCAAAAAGACGGCGTCGGCCTGCAAGCCCTTCGAGGAGTGGTAGGTCAGAAACTTGATGGCCTTGTCTCGCTTATCTTCACGAGCTCTCTCAATGACGTCGCTAAGTTTTGCTTTGGCATCTTTTTTGGTGTCGCGTTTACGGTAAAGAATAAGGATCGAGTGGCCAGCGTCGTAATGGTGTTCGGTCATCTGCACTAGGTGTTCCCAGTCAAGCTCTCGAACTTCTACCGGTATCTGGTTGCCGATCACACGCTTGTTAACGGCAACACCGTGCTTGTTTTCAAAACCTGGTGTCTGGTTGACGATTGCTTCCGCCGCATCAACCACCATTTGGTGTGATCGATGGTTTTCCTGCATGAAAACCTGTGTCTGTTTCGGCGACCTAAACTCCTTGCCGAACTCCATCAGAAAACGTGGAGAGCTGCCACGCCATCCATAGATGCTTTGCCAATCGTCCCCCACTGCCATCACCGAAGCATAAGCTGGCGCGCCCAAAGTTTTAGCGGCCAACCCGCGCAGTTCGATTTCCTTAAAGGTCGCCCTGACCCAGGAGATTGTGTTCGCCCCCACATCTTGGAATTCGTCGATGAGCAGCGTCGTCATGGGGCGAAGTACGCTGTCCGGTACTGCCCTAAAATTTTGCTGACCACGTTCGCTGAACATCGCAAACATACTGTTAAACGTCATTACCGGCGGGCTCATCTGCAGCAGTCCATCGTTGAACGCGGCCCAGTAAATGCTCATCGCATGGAAAAATGGCGTGTCGGGCTCATCCTTGTACAAGGTCATATTTTTGACCGCCTCAATGGCGTCCAGGCCCAGGTTTTCGATGAAGGAAGCATTGGAAAAAAATGCCTCCAAAATATAACTGGAGCTTATCTCTCCCCTGACCTTGTACTGGAATTTCGGGCATCCATTTATCCGACCTTTGAGCGCGTCAACCGACCGCGATGCATCGACATAACTGTTCAGATAGACAACCCGTGGGCTGCAAAACGCCTGAAACAGCGTCCGCTTGTCGCGCACGTGCTTGCGCATGAACCATCCATATTGGTGATCAAGCTTAATTTCATTTGGTTCGGTATCGTCGACCCCTAGAATCACGTAGGTATCGAACTCGGGAATATATCCGTTCACCCGGAAGTTTTTCCCAAGCAGTCGGACAGTCTTATGTGCAGGCTCTATCCCATCAATTGGCCAATAACCGGCAGCTTCCCAAAGACCTTCAAGTTGAGCGCACAACGCATCATCGATATTCGCCATTTGCCAGGCCTTATCCTGGCGCTCCAGAACGTCTGGATGGTCTTTATTCATCTCAGCTAGCAATAGTGAGCGTTGATAGAGTTCTCCGATCAGTGAGCGAAACTCCGTGTTGGTTTCATAGAGCTCTTGGTATGTCGCGTTCATCAGGTCAAGCTGGGTTTCACCCAGCTTGACGTTCAGCATCGAACCGTCCTTTTCGTCCTCACCTGGCTTGTTGTCTAGAAACTCAAAAGCCTTTACATCACTTAGACCATCGATGCTTTTTGCGAAGGACAGAATGCGGGAATGGAACGTGCGGACAATCTCAAGGGACTTCTTCTCGCTGACTTCATAACCCCAAAGGTCAAACACCTCGCGGACTTTCTTCGCGAAATCCAGCTTGGATTCTTTTGTGAAAGTGACAACCGTCAGACCCGCCAAATCAATTTTGAGGTAGTGGTATAGAACAATCAGCCGCAACACCATGGTGGTCGATTTACCGCTACCAGCACCCGCCACTACAGAGGTGGTCGGAGTGGTGGACAAGATCATCTTCCACTGATCTTCAGAAGGAGGTTGATCAGGAAGATAGTGCTTCACATCCTGCCGGATCTCAGCAGCCATTTCTGGAGTGATCGCAAATCTCCAGTCCTTGAACAGTGCAGTTTCCTTGATGCCCGGTGAAGCTGGAGTCGTAGGTGCACCAGGACGTAACTCAACAATTAGCTTTCCGTCGTCCAGTCCTTGGGTATGCCCCTGAGAGAAACCCTCCTCCAAGCCTTTGCTTTTCCCCTCTTTGGTACCGACAAGCCGACCCGCATTCCAAGCAGATGTTTGTTGAAATCCGACGACGTCGAGGATTGCATTGGTGAGCCAGTTGAAAAAGCCACGCTTGGCGGACTGTGGGCTATGGCCACACGCCAAGGTATCGTTTTCATCTGATGAATCAATCTGTGGTGGTTGAGAATGAGGGTTGGTTGGTCGCGAATCCACTAGCTAAGAGCTCCCTGCAGGCTTAGAGCGTGCCAGGAATCCGGGCGCCGCCTCTTCGATATAAGGGCGTAGATTACCACCACAATTGCAACGTGAAGCTTCTAAAGCAGAGGTCACGGCAGCCCGAGCCGCCTAATCCCGCAGCATGTCCTGACTTGCCAGACCCTGTGTTAGTCAGCAGGATTGGCGTCATGGATGCAGACAGACATCGAGCAACTGGAGGAGGATCAATGAGCTTATACGGTGGATACATCGAAAGGTTGGCCAGGAAAGTCGAAGCGAGGTTGCAGGACATCGAGGCGATCTACAACTTTGACCTTGGGGATGAATTCGAGGTCGCCATATGCGCTTTGCTGGAGGATATTCTGCCAGCCAAGTACGGAGTGTGCCGGGGTTTTATCATCGCTGAAAATGGCGAAAAGGCCGGGGATGACCTCATTATCTACGACAAGATGTCCAGCCCTACCCTGCGCTCCGGCTTGAGCCGCCAGTTTCCGGTAAAAGAACAAATCCCGGTTGACGCGGTGTACGCCTACATCGAATGCAAGCACTCGATCTCGGATTCAGCGGTATTGGCAAAGGCGGTCAGCCAAGCCGAAGCGGTAAAGAAATTGCTGCTCACACGCCGAGGTCGCACCAACCCTGAGTATCAAGTAGATGGGCCTATCTACAACGGCAGGGCCAGGGACTGGCCCCGTACTTACCCTCCACTCAAGAACCAGCCCTTCTGTGCAGTCTTTGCACGCAAATACTCACCGGACGTTTCTGTTCGCAATGTCCAGGGAGACCACGCCCCCGACCTCATGATTCTTGGAAATGACCACATCGCGACACATACGGTGTACATGGGGCCGGACGGTGTCAAATCGTCGCTCTTTTACGACACCAAGTTCGGGGCGCCGCTGTACGTGGAAGCTGCCCCTGGCAACGCCTACGGCTTGGGTCTGGTGATCCTTCTTCAGGCGTTGAGCTGGGTTGAACTGCTGCCGATTGATTGGACTGAGGCGCTGAGCACCACGTTCTTCGACAACCTGCTCAACCGCAAAACCTAACCTAAGCCCTTATACCTCCCCTACCGCCGGGATCTTCGTCTGGCACGACAATGAGCGCTTCTCTGCGAAATCTACCATCTGTCCATGTAAGCCTGAGTTGCAGGCCAACAACCAATGCTGAAAGATAACGAGCTGGACGAAGACCAGCGCTAATACTGCAAACACCATTGTTATGCTACAGACAGTGAAAGCAGTAGGCCTTTTTGAAAGCCTAGACTTGCGAGTCTTAGCAGGCACAACATCTCCGCAGGGCTTACAGAACGACAAGACGCCCGAATAGACTCAAAACGCTGGAGGCTCCCATCCATTGAAGTGTTTCAACGCGTCCAAATTCCCGATCAGTTCTTTCGCTTTAGCCAGCCGCTCGATAACCACTTTCCGCTCATCATCTTCGAGCCTATGCGCAGATCTCTCAATATCGTCAAAGAATGCCTGAATGCTGTTTACCTTTGCCCAAGTCTGAATCACAGCTTCTAGCTGCTCAAGGCTATCCTGGATCGCCTCGAGTCGGCGTTTTTCCTCTTCTTTTCTTTGCCACTCAGCCATCTGCAATTGGTGCTTCTGCCGTTCGAGCTCAGCCCTTTCTCGCTCAACCTCTACTTTTTTGGCAAGCCCTGGGGCTTCAGCAATCAAGAATTTGACGATGCTTGGGATTTTGCTGACCAAATCACCAGGTCTGTCCTCGATCCAGCGATGAATCCAATCTACTCGGTAGTAAGGGGAATAAACCTGGAGGCAGAGGCGACCGGTAGGCATGTCGGTACTCATTACCCAATCATTGCGATAAGGAGAGCGACGTTGATTGGCTGGAAGTGAACTCAATCGAACATACTCCTTGTCTACGTACTTGACCTCGACGTACTCACTGATTTCGTAGATGGTCAAACCAAAAACTATGGCTCCGATGTAAACCACGGTAGGACGTTGCGGCTGCCACAGCGAAGGATGTATGTACCTCGTTGAGGCCTTTTCCCTATGATCAACTGACTCACGATTCATATGCTTAGCAGGATCGCTGAGCGCTACTGCAAGACCTTCTTTCATCAGAGCCAAGTAAAACTGGTTGGCAAAACCTACCGCATCGGCTATCCCGGTACGACTCACAATTAAATCCGCCATGGAACGTTTTGTGGGCCGTAAATAACCGTTATCGCTTTCCAGAACCTTCTTAAAGTGCTCTTCAATATCTAGTAAAATTGGGTGCCTGCGAGGCAGTGCAGCAGGGACTGGAGATATTTTCCGGCTCGTTTTTTGACGTTCTTTTGGCAAAGATCTCGAAACCTGGAGAGGCGATCCATTTCGACTCCACGCAGTCAAATCGCCAGGCCGAGATTCGGGCAACAATGGACGCGCTTTAGCTTTGCCCACTGCGACTTGAGCCCAATACCCCACCGGTGGACGAGGAATATTTAAGCTGGTGAAAACTCGAGCCAAATAGCTTGAAGACACCCCATATCGTTCGCCGATTTTGGTCATAGGAGCCGACCAAACCTGTTCATAAAGCGACTCTCTTGTCACGACATCTTCCGACAAGTCATCGGCTGGAGTGAGAACCTCAGATGTGTCTTCCATGGGCGGGAGCTTTAGTCATTTGATGGGTGTCGACTGGATGATCATAGCCCATGCATTATGACGATTCAGGGCAATGGCTCGCTCACCAGCCAAGAAGCATTTTCTTCCCTACTTTGCTTCGCGAATCCAGGCGTTTGAGGGCGAATTGCACCGTCATGAGGCGATTTTGATTGACGAAAAAACAAGCGGTGCAAACAGGACTCCTGATCGGACTAAAAAATAAAGAAGGCCCTCAAAAAGGGCCCCTTGGGTAGTCAAATCAAAATCACTTGGCCAACCAAGACTCAACAGTTTCACTGCGTGCTCTGCCTTCCTCTTCAAGCCTGCGTGATTGCCACCTTCTGTCACAATAACCTCGCCGCTGTGGGGTTTGGTGTAAACCTTCAGCTGACGAGCTTTCCGTGAGCCTGCTTTAGGCGTACGCAACGAAGCATGGTGACCATGCATGGGAATCTAGCGGGTTAATTACCTCCTTAAGGCTTTAGCCATTACTGGCGGGCGCTAAATCTACAAGCCATTACTCTACTTATCATCACACTTCAGATTTGTCCTGTAGAACCCACTCATCTGACACGCCGTGCTTATGCATATAACTATGTACCGACTTCGGAATATGAGGCGACTCTTTAGCGAGCGAATCTATACGCTGACGCATATTATCCAAGCCTTCAAAATTATTTTCCCTACCCGCTTCAAACATAAACTCCATCTCTCTTCCCAACGCATTGTAATTGGCACCGGCAGCGCGATGTTTTTCAGCAAGTTCTTGATAGCCCAGTGTACTCTGGAGGGCAGTCATTACTGCAGCCAATACACTCATAAACCCAACCACCACCTGCCAAAAAATATCTATTTGTTGCTGCATACTGGCGAACACCGTAGTTCCAACAGCTGCTGAAAAAACAATTGCCGGGATTGAGATCATTTTATGGATAAATGAATATCGCATAGCGGCACGATAATGACCCATTCCAATCGACGCCAACCGCGTATACCACTTATATGCCAGTTTTCCAACTTCGGACTCAGACTCAAAACTCATACACACCCCAAGAGATAATAACGCATTAGAATTTCTTCATCATTAATCTAGCCAATTAAAATTAGTGCCCCCCCTAACCCGGCTATAGGTTGACTTTGATGTATAAATCGACTGGCGAGACTTGGCTATTCACGGAGCTCATTCCACGTAACGAAGCCACAGATAAGTCCGACCAGAGATCGCCTGTGCGACTGCAGAAATACGTGTCTGTAGGTCTTCATCGCTAGTGTTATAGAGCGCACAGAAATCTTTGGCTACGACGTTAGCAAGTGATGTATCAGGCGGTTCAGCACGAATGAAGCCGATGTAAGAAGCACCTACGCCCATCAACTCATAGCCATGCGCTTCTGAAAAATGACGCGCAACGGCAAAGTTTTTCGCGGGATCCAGATCCGAAGTGAAATAGCCATTCGGAAAAGCCGCGAGTGCCTGGCAGGACTGCTGAACGGGTACCAGGAGCGCTGAAAGAGGCTGCTCTAGAAGAGAGATAGGGTTGTTCTGGTAACCGATCCACTCCTGGAGGGCCTGCTGATCTAGCGTCAAACCATGAGTGCAAGCATCCTCGAAAGACGTGGCTGCAACCAGGGTCATGAAATTGCGAAGACAGATTGCGAACTCCGCTTTCGTAGTCGGATAGCCTATGTATTCACCATTCTCAAAGCACTCTGGAGGCAAGCCCGCTATGTCCTGCTCCGATGCATCGTCCATCCCTAAATTATTGCGCACATGTCCCGAGGTGTAGCGGGCTTGGTGCAGATCATCGAGCGAGAACAGGGGTTTAAAGCCTGGGTGCGCCTCAGCAATGTTACGACGAGCTTCGGTCAGATCGTCAAAGCTGGTAATCCCGCTCACGCCGTACTCATCGCATGTACCTACAGACGGATTATCACGCATGCCATTACCGCGAAATTCGATATCCATAAACCGTGGCCCGCTCCATGTTGGTACTGAATTGAGTGAGTAATCCTAAGCATTCCAGGATCATCATTGAAGGTCTGCCGCCAAGCGACAATAAGTCTTCCTGCCACCACATAGTAGCGCGCTACGCTAACTTTGACGTTCGCACTTCGAGGTAATGTTGATGTCCGAAACTGGCCTACCATGCAATTTCTAATCGTCTCAGGGAAGAAACTGATGACTACAGATTCGTTATGTCTAGTCTTTGTGCCGGCTCTGGCGGCAGTGCTGCAAGCCGCCGAGGATAAAAGGGCACGCCGCTTACTGAGGCTGAGGTTTGTGAAATCCGAGACAGATCCACCTGCGTCGCTTTACCATTCAGCGCGGCGCTGGCTATGGAAGAAGATCGTGGTTATCCAGACCTCATCGCTGAGGACTGCTGGAATGAATGGCAACGTCTACGCTCTCAGTGATTTGCGCCTGTACCAAAACAACGCAGTCTTCTGTGATCAGACAATCATCCGACTGTAAGCAACCGTTGCTCTCTTTCGGCCACGAGATGCTGGTAGCACACCGAGTGTACCTCCCTATCTGCCAAAAGTGAGTCATCCCCTTATGAACGAAGGTTGGCAAAACGACGACTATTTCATCATCTTCACGGAGGATGAGAGCTTAGCTGCCATGAAGGCCTACGGATTTGATCGTCATCTTCCGGGGTACACGCTATTGGGTCTAAGAGGATGGGACGACTTTATCGTCATCAACTCTTCCGGAGTAATGTTTACCATTCCGACGCTGCCACTCGATGCGTCCTATGCCGCGCCGTTTGCCCTTCCCCAGCAGATTTCCCTTGAGCCGGACGAGCGTTTCGCTGGCAAGATCAAGTGGTATAGGAAGCCCTTAGTCTTTGGCGGCGACCCAGCGGACAAAACAAATCTCGCATGGATCACTCACGAGCAACATGCTGAGCTTGTGATCTGGTGGAACGAACAGTACAGGAGCGCCAAAGCACAGAACTAGGACAATTATCCCATAAAGACGAAATCGCAACACATCCTCACCTGGCGTACTGAGGTACTCACGACTAGCCTATACCCTGTTTTTTACCAGAGCTGATAGGTGCTATCGATGAGTGTCCGCCTCCTCAGCCGGATAAAACTCACCCTCCTTCCCCATCTTTATCAGCCGTTCGCGTACCATCAACTCAACGTTGGCCACTGCAGCTTGATCGTCAGGATTAACCACTTTCACGCAAAGGCGTCGGACATTCTGATCGTGGGTGCCCTCGCTCATCATTTCGTGTGTGAAGACGTGTTCGCCACGCCATAGGCATAGCTGGATATGCGTCCCGCCCAACCATATCTCATTGATTGATCTAAGGTCGGTGGTAGCCAGTTGATCGACGGTGATTGTCTTATCCATTGCGCTGCACCTTAACCATGAGTAGATACAGGTAGACTTACCGGCATAGCGGGTCGTTCCACGCGTTGGCAGTTCAACCGGGCTAATGGTGGTTAAGCACGTCCCGGTCAGAACTGGGACAATTGACGATTGAAGGCGGACAATACGAGCCGACAAGGGCAATCACATTGCCGATCCTGCTGTTTCACACGCAAATGGCCGCGCCTAGATCAACCTTGATCTCCCCTCCTCCGGCCGATACTGCCTGCTCAACAGACGGCGTGCAGACTACGGGACGACCCCCAGCTATCGTCCCATTGCAGCACATCGCGATCAGCGGCAGTTGGCAAGAACCGGCTGTTGACTGACTTTGCGACCCGACATCACGATGTCGAACGGTGAGGCTGAATAACACTATTTCTTTTTTCAAACGGCCGAGTTGCCCGCTTGAAGTAATCAGAGTTCTGGGCCGCTGAATTTTCCTGATGCAATACACTCTAGAAAAATTCTTTGTTCTGGTTTAAGAAGTTTGCGTGGCGTATAGCCGTGCTCATCAGGCTCCCTTAGCCACCTCGTCAAAGCTCGGCTCGCAGACTCCTTGACAGCTTGACGCTCTGCGTCAGTGAAATTATGTTCCATCTCATGAGACATAGACTCAATTTCTTTTACTACCCAATCTTCGTCAAACCCTAAATCATCGCTTGAAAAATTCAGCGTCCAAAGATAGTTCAAAGCTATGTCCGCGAGATTATTCATAAACGTTCCTAATGGTCTATTCAGGGGACAGTTTTGGCCGACCTGGATGAGCTAATCGAATAACTTTAAGCCACTGTATAGGTAGCCTCGCTGACTCGAACAAATGCGCAAAAAAATTCGCAGCTACATTACTCGATTCGCACGAAACGTGTCGATGGGAGAGGGTTGAAGGCTCGTCTCCAACACTTTCGTCATACGGTAGACTCTATTTCATCGTTGCTGACCGGCAATTACTTTTGGCCGACCTCTGCCGGATGCGAAGCGCTGCAATGGGTCGAAAGTGGTCGTCGACAGCTTTTCGTTGCTCACACCGCACAACGCTTTCACAAGAAATCACTAACCTGGAACGGTTTATCAATCGCGAAAATCGATTCATAGACCGCGTCGTCAAGTTCATTACGGGCAAGGAACACGCTAGCACTATATGCGCGGGCCTTGCAAAACCAAGCAAAAGATCCGTCGTCGTCGCGCTCCAGCAGATAGAAGTATTGTTCCTCCATTTGAGCGCATATAGTCTCAAGTCGGGCCCGACCTCCACACGACAACAGTTCAGCGACCTCGTTAGAGTCACCCCCTACTTCATCAACCGCCCAGAGAACTATACAATTAGCCACCCGCGTTTTCTCGTCTGGTTCTAGAGCATCGAAAGCACGGTGTACGTCAGGATAGCTTGACACCAAGCGGTCAGTCATGGGGCTTAAATCCTCAGAGCGAGCTTGCCGATGACACCTGAATTGCCACCTAAAAGAACGCCGTAGTACGTCGGTGAAACTTCGTTGAAATCTCTTCAGGTCGAAAGCAACGTCTCGCTACTGGCTGCAATCGGCCAAAAGCGGAATTCGATCCACTACCGTCCAGCACAAAAGCGAAAACCTCTCGTTCTGTGAAAGCTAGCCTGCAAGGGTACGCATTATTTCCTCGACCACCGGCTTCGTGTATTTCTCACTGGTGTCAGTCTCCGGTGGGTCGTTACTGCGGAACCATTCACCTTGATCGAATGCTTGGTAAAGCGAGAAAGCGGGCTGAGGCATGTCGTTAGTCATGCCTAATTCAACCACGGCATTTATGATCCCGTTCATAACGCCGTCGCAATAGTCATAGAGCAGAGATCCTTGTAGATAGCCTTCCGCAACCGCGACGGACAGTTCGTTCAGCACATCATGCAGTGCAACGTCGAACCTTTCGCAAATGGGAACAAGATCACTCAGCGTCAAACCGTCTGATTCCGCTTTCACCGACAGTTCCTTGAGTTCGATCTTCGGCAAGACCATGATCATGAGCCTCTTCCCCGGTTAAGTGCGAAGGTAGCGCTTACAGATTGGCCGCACAGCGCTGCCACAGGTCAATTCCATGCTGCAATACGGGTTCATCGTCGGTCAACTTCAGCAACACGCAATGTCAGCTTTTGGCCGTTTTCTGCCTGAGGTGATTGGCTGAAACGGCCAGAGCCGGTCGACATGCGCTGGCTTTTTTGCCGCATTCTGGCTCTGGTGTAAGCCAGATTAGCGTAGCTATTGCCCTTACCTTTCACCTATCGAAGGCAAGAAATCTGGTCATTGCTATCTAAGTAATACATCCCTTCTAGGAACCAACCATCGGCGTGAGCCCGAGCAACGATTCTGAACGAGCCCCATGAAAGACAGGACACCGTTTCCCCCTTACGATAAGGGATAGGCAAACGGTTATGTTTATGACTAATAGCAACGACAAGAGTGGGGAGCTTTTGGGCCAGGAGCGGCGGCGCCGCTGGAGCCCGGAGCAAAAACTGGCCATGGTTCGCG
>NZ_JYLI01000012.1 GCF_001439785.1 Pseudomonas poae
GAGCACGAGGTCGGCAGCCTCGCGTTTGAATTCAGGAGTAAAGGAGCGGCGTTGTTTGGTCATCTGACACCTCGATCTGGCGAGCATTCTCGCCTAAATGGGTGTCCGGTTTCATTAGACCACTACAGGCTAACACCTTGCGTAGTCGAACGGAGGCAAGCTCGGCATCCTTCATCCCAATAACGACTACCGTCTCTGAGAGGACATTTTGGCAATATCAATCTATTACGCTGCTCGGCTGAAAGCTCCGCTCAGCTCGAACGAGATCGCAGCTATTCAGAAGGTTGTTCGACGGTACTGTGTAAACGATCAAATAGAACGATTCCTCTCCCTTGGCGTGGGCCTTAATTGGGAGTCATTTGACTATTCAACAAATCTGGAACCGAGTCGTTTTCTAAAGAAGGGTCTAGTGCTCTCGGGCTCCACTAAGCTCCTTGATAACCAACAAAATGCATCATGGGTTGGCGTACAACATTGGTGTCAGTGCTTATCGGAGATTCGTATCTCGGTGCCTGGTTGCGAATGGAATGTTGCAGTCGAAGATCATGAAATGCAGTGGGATGCAGCGCTCAACTTGTATGACCCCACCCTGTAAAGCGGGGGCTCGAGCACACGTCCTAATCACCGTTGGAAGGTCAGGGGCCGGCGAACATACCTTCCGAGTCTGGTCGATGCGGATATTTGTGTCCGCGTTGACGGTCATTATCGCTGTGTGACGCACCGCCTCATGCTCATCGGCGCTAGTACCAACATCTAGTCGGAGACCTCGTACCTTGGTGAAACACCATGTGCCAACCATTTTCGTAGGTTTTCCAAATGGAGCTACGCAGTGATAAAGATTCGTCGCCATTAGCTTTTTGGTGACGGCATAGGTACGTTGCTAACACGACACCATCTGCAAGCACACGCAGACTGAAATCCACGATTGTTCTTTTAACAAAAATCTGTGATGTGAGTGCAGCGATGACCTCCGCTTTCGTCCAGCTTTTGCCGACAGCTCCAAACTCAACGAAGTCGTCGGAAAGCAGCTGTTTAAGCAGCCCGTCATTCTTTCTCGTTTCTGGCTCTAGCAACAGCCGCTCAAGCGCTAAAATTTCTAGACGGATACCCATTTCCCTCACCTACCAGTGTCGTTTACACGCGTTTCACAGCGGAACAATAGATCGCATAAGCTAGATCTGTAACCATTGATTCGGCAGCAACTGCCTGATGTCCTTCGCCTGTACCAACGAGAATTACCAAAGGGCACCCTCATTAGCTATATTGCGGCATCAGATTGAGAGCTTAAAAAGGAAAAATTTTGGATATGCCTAAGGTCAAGGCTGAACTGGAGGCGGTGCTTCAGGACTTCGGGGCTCGTCCCTATGGTTTTTTTTCCATTCTGGGCGATTCAGACAACCCGAACCTCAATCTGCGCAAGCAGAACACTGGCTGGGAATTCATAAAATCCGAGCGCTGGCACAGCCTTGATCTGTCCAGCTACATACTATGGAGTATTTCTGACAACGGAGATCTGCTTTGGTGGAATGGTGAGCAGACAATCGCGATGAATCCGAGGGACGGTACTTACCTGTCCGAGCCTGTCAGCCCGCTGGGATTCATTCGGCTTGTGGGGCTGAACAAGGTCGGAAGATTGTTCCCGAACTTTTGAATGGTCACATCCTTGCCGAACGCGGTCGCCTGCGAGTAGGCGATTGCTTTGGGTCGAAAACGGCCCTTCTTGGCGGAGAATATCTGTCTGAACGCTTTATGCTACTATTTCCTCTGGCCGCTGGGTGCCGTCCAAGCTTCGGGTATGCATGGAAAACGTCGACGCAAACCGCCTGAAGATTTGGCAGGCACTTTCAGAGTTCTTTCTCGATACTGAGATCACTGACTCGACTTTTGACTATGTCGCTCGTGTAGTCCTAGAAACAGGTTATTCGCCCCGAGAAATTCACAGCATCCTTTGGGCTGAAGTTTTCCCTGTACTTGAGGGAAACCTTAAATCCATTGCAGGTGAATGGGCGGGATGGACAGATGAGTGGCTGTTAGAGCATCTTTCAGTAAGTGAGGTCTCTACGAACAAATTGGGTGACAGCGGCATTATTAAAGAGATCACAAGATGCTGGGGGCAAGTTGCAACCCGGCTTCCGCCTGTATATGCCTGAACTCAACACCATCATATGCCCCGGATGGCTACCGGCTTCTGGGGCGTCACTGACGTGACCATCAAGCGTGGCGCTCATACCTGAGGTATCCATGTGCCTCCGTCCCGGTGTGCAGAAAACCCGCTTTCTGGTACATAAATTTCGCAGGGTTTTCAGGCCGTACACTTAAACGCAATTGAGTAAATCCCTGTGCTGCCGCGTCCAGCGCATACGCCTCCAGAAGCGCCATTCCTACGCCGCTACGTCTATGCTCTGCCACTACGTGAATAGTGCTAAGTTCTGCGTGGTTTTGATACGGGGCCCACAGCGAGTATCCAGCGAAGTCATCGCCCATGAGAGCAATTGTAAGCCGTTCAAAATTTTCCACCCAGCGCGTCAGGTGTCGCTCCAATTGCAACCGCCAGGTAATTTCATGCTCTGGCTCCCAACACCGAATATAGCTTTCCTCTCCTCGGTAGATCGCTGGGATATCAGTCACGCATGCTTGCCTTAGTCGTATTGCCATTCCATTAGCCCCTGGTTGAACGAGACCGCATGATATGGCGCACTTGGCCTTTCGCAAAGCTCGCGAACCACTCCGCTGAGCGACTGCTGCCCATTACAATGAGGCGCGCAGGTTACATCCGCAGTGACGGCTTCGATCTCTGTGCACTGGACACTAGGCATGAACCGAAGGCATGTGCGTCGGCACGTCGAGGCCACAAAACATCGCCCGATAAGGAGGGATCGGCATTGGAATCCTTAATAGATCCTTGATGCGATAGAGATCACCTCGCCCACCTTCAAAGCCGTGTTGGACATAAATCCCCCGAGCGTCATAACTCTCGGCAGCCAGTATAGCCACGGTTCTACTGCAGTAGATGCAGCGAGCGATGGTACTGACCGCCTGATAACCTTAAAACTCGACAAAAGCTTGCACGCCCATCACCACGCTGAGACGTTGTAAGCACGTAACGCGAATTCACAGCAGTCAAACACGTTTCCGACACGCTGGAGCAGCCATGCTAGTAGAATTCGTCAAGCTGATTACCGTCCCCTTTGAGATGTTCTATGAACTCTGATTTAACTGAAGAAGAAATGCGTCGTGCCCTTTTCGGTACGCCTCAGCCCGAAGAGCAGATATCTGCTCCTCTAGTAAATGAGCGTGTGGAAGAAGTTGTGCTCGCGAAACCCGTTGTCGCTCCAACAGCCAAGAAGAAGGTCGCGAAAGCATTCACGCCCAGGCTGAGGGTCACGTTACGTGTCGGAAACGACTTTGAGGGGAAAATGATCGAGTTGATTCACGAGGCCGATACGTTGAGCTCTTTGCTTGCTGAGCAGGAGGCTGTGAAGGCTGCGAGGAAGAAGTACAAGTACGTGGAAGTGGTATCGGTTAAATCGATGTAGTAAAGGGTAGCTGGGCTGATGAGTTATCACGTCGTTCACTTAGGAAGATATTTATCTCTCACGAACAAGCCCCCTCTTCACTCCGCTCTCTATCTGTATCAACTCGACGGCGTTGTCGACGAACAGCCCGTCACTTGTGGGTAAGTCTGGCAAACCAGCATGATTTTGTTTTTGGGCTCAAAGCCATGATCAATCATGCAATGCTGCACTTCTGCAGTGCGCCCGATGCTTGGGACGTCCAGATTCGACCCAAGTGGCTTCGCATAGCTGAATCGTTCAGCATTGAGTAAGCAAGCCAGCTTTCGATCATGATGACCAAGGGTGAGCTATAGACTCGGAGGGTTCGCAGCACAGACCTTCCCGGCCAGGTGAGGTATCACGTTCGCACAACATTGGCACCCACCTATAAACGATTAGCTTGCGAATGCCCGATGAAAGATCTCAGACATCCGCTGACTGAGCAGTTTTTATGATTTCCTAAGGATTAGGATGAGGACGCGCGCGCACATCGTAGACCCACCCGTCACCGCTGTGTGCAAGGAATGTAGGGGAGCGGATATCAGAGAGACGTCGGAAAGCTGCAATTGCTAGGATCTTTCTCTCTGAGAACGGATCACGCGTCATAAGGCGCATCTAGGTTGTTGCGCCTTTATGAAGGTGTCGCAAGGGAGAGAAGCTCCTTACGAGAGATCAGTGCAAAAAGCCATAAAAAAAGGGCCTAGGATTAACCTAAGCCCTTGATTTTGTTGAGTTCGCGGCGGGAAACCAGGGATTCGAACCCTGGGAACGCTATTAACGTTCGCCGGTTTTCAAGACCGGTGCATTCAACCACTCTGCCAATTTCCCGTGTATTCCGATGACGCGATGAAGCGGTACTGCAAGGTGCAACTGGAGATAGCCTTAGATAAGAACCCTGGGAACGCTATTAACGTTCGCCGGTTTTCAAGACCGGTGCATTCAACCACTCTGCCAATTTCCCTTGTGCATCACGGGATTATAGTAGCCCTTCCCGTCTCAGCGGGCGCCATAATACCCGAATGAAACACACTGTCAAACTCTCGCCATCGCTTGTTACAGAGCGTCTGTTATGATCTTTGCGACTGAACGTTTCAAAACCACAGGAGTGTCGCCATGCGCGAACAGAATTACGCAGTGAATGGCAACGCCCAGGCTGAGCAGCTTGAAGTCAGCCGCGTGTTGCGCAACACCTACGGCTTGCTCGCCCTGACCCTCGCCTTCAGCGGTGTGATGGCGTTCATGGCTCAGCAGATGCGCGTCGGCTACCCGAATATCTTTGTTGTACTGATCGGCTTCTACGGTCTGTTCTTCCTGACCAACAAGCTGCGTGACTCGGCTTGGGGCCTGGTGTCGGCGTTTGCCTTGACCGGTTTCATGGGCTTTATCCTCGGCCCGATCCTCAACCGTTACCTGGGCATGGCCGGCGGCGCCGAAGTGGTCAGTTCGGCGTTTGCCATGACGGCACTGGTGTTTGGCGGCTTGTCGGCCTATGTGCTGATTACCCGCAAGGACATGAGTTTCCTCGGCGGCTTCATCACCGCAGGCTTCTTTGTCTTGCTGGCGGCGGTGGTTGCAGGCATGTTCTTCCAGATCAGCGGCCTGCAACTGGCGATCAGCGCAGGTTTCGTACTGTTCTCGTCGGTGTGCATCCTGTTCCAGACCAGCGCGATCATCCATGGCGGCGAGCGCAACTACATCATGGCGACCGTCAGCCTGTATGTGTCGATCTACAATCTGTTTATCAGCCTGTTGCAGATCTTCGGCATCATGAGCCGCGACGACTGATTCATTGCCGCAAACAAAAATGCCCCGTATCGAAAGATACGGGGCATTTTTTATTGCGCGAGATTCAATATTGGTTGGGTTCCATCTCCAACTCAACCTTGAAACGCCGAGCGATGTCCTGCTGGATACGCCGCGCGAGGTTGGCAATATCCTGCCCGGTGGCGCCGCCGTAGTTGACCAGCACCAATGCCTGCAGGGTATGCACGCCGGCGTCTCCATCTCGAAAACCCTTCCAGCCGGCCTTGTCGATCAGCCAGCCGGCGGCGAGTTTCAGTTGCCCGCCGGCCTGGGGATAGGCCACCAAATCCGGGTACTGGCTTTTCAGCTCGGCTGCGAGTGCCTCGGACACCAGCGGGTTTTTGAAGAAGCTGCCAGCATTGCCCAGTTCTGCCGGGTCCGGCAGCTTCTCGCGGCGAATGCTGCAGATCGCGCGGCTGACGTCACTCGGCGTGGCATCGGTGATGCCCTGCGCCGTCAGGCGCTGTTGCACCGGGCCGTAGTCGAGTTTCAAGTGACGGGTGCGGCTCAGGGCAAAGCGCACGCGCAGGATCAACCAGCGTCCTATGTGTTGCTTGAAAAGACTGTCACGGTAGCCGAACTGGCACTCCTCCAGGCTGAAATCGCGCAACTCGCCGGTCTGGCGATCCAGAGCGGTGAGGCCGGCGAACACATCCTTGATCTCCACCCCATAGGCACCGATGTTCTGCATCGGCGCCGCACCGACAGTGCCGGGGATCAGGCTGAGGTTTTCCAGACCACAGAAACCGTGCTCCAGCGTCCACAGCACAAATGGATGCCAGGGTTCACCGGCTTCGGCCTCGACCACTACGCGGTTGTCGTCGTCCTGCAACACCCGAATGCCACGGGTTGCCATGCGCAATACCAGGGCGGGAATGTCCTGGGTCAGCAGCAGATTGCTGCCACCGCCGATCACCAGCAACGGCAGCGCCTGCGCAGCCGCATAGGTCAGCGCTTCACGCACATCGGCATCGCCATGGGCCTCGGCGAACAGTTGGGCGCGCACATCGATGCCAAAACTGTTGAAGGGCTTGAGCGAGACCTGCGCCCGCACCTGCAAGGTCATAACCGCCCCTTCAATTCGATCACCAATAAATCACAGGCACGCTCGATCAGGTCCAGCACCCTGTCAAAGCCTTGTTCGCCTTCGTAGTACGGGTCTGGCACTTCGTCCACCTCGGCATCGAAGCGGCGCAGGAACAGATCCAGCTCCGCCTTGCCCTGCCCCAAATGCATCGTCTTGAGGTGACGCAGGTTACTGTGGTCCATCGCAAGGATCAGGTCGTAGCGCGCGAAGTCAGCGCGGCTGACCTGCTGGGCGCGCTGGGACGACAAGTCATAACCGCGCATCAGCGCTGCACGCTGGCTGCGCTGGTCGGGCGGGTTGCCGACATGCCATTCACCGGTGCCGGCGGAGGCCACGTCGACCTGACCCGCCAGCCCCGCTTCGCGCAATTTATGGCGCAGCACGCCTTCAGCCGTGGGCGAGCGACAGATATTGCCCAGGCAGACAAACAAAACCTCCATCAGGCCCCCAGCAGGCGACGAACGCGATCGAGGTCTTCCTGGGTGTCGACACCGGCAGGAGGCGCTTCGAGTGCATCGCCGACATGGATGCGCACGCCGTGCCAAAGGGCCCGCAGCTGCTCCAGGGACTCGGTGTTTTCCAGCCAGCATGGGCCCCAGCTGACGAAGTCGTGCAGGAACCCGGCGCGGTAGGCATAAATGCCGATGTGACGGCGGTACGGCACGCCTTTGGGCAACAAATCGGGATGTTGGGCAAAGGCATCACGCGCCCAGGGCAAGGTCGAACGGCTGAATGTCAGCGCCAAGCCATTGAGGTCGCTGACCACCTTGACCACGTTCGGGTTGAACAGGGTTTCCACGTCTTCGATCGGTTCGGCCAGGGTCGCCATGCGCGCTTCGCCATGGGCGGCCAGATTGGCGGCGACCTGATCGATCACGCTCGGTGGAATCAACGGCTCGTCACCTTGCACGTTGACCACGATGGCGTCGTGCGCCAGGCCCAGTTGCGTGGCCACTTCAGCCAGGCGGTCGGTCCCGGAGTTATGGTCTTCGCGGGTCAGCACCGCCTCGGCGCCAAACCCCTGGCAGGCTTCGACGATGCGTGCGTCGTCGGTAGCCACCACCACGCGTTCCGCGCTGCTTTTGCACGCTTGTTCCCACACCAGCTGAATCATCGGCTTGCTGCCGATCATTTGCAGCGGCTTGCCCGGCAAGCGGGTCGATGCGTAGCGCGAGGGAATGACAACGGTAAAGGCGGTGGTCATTTATCCAGACGCTCGTCGGTGGTCAGGGTGCGGGCTTCGCTTTCCAGCATCACCGGGATACCGTCGCGGATCGGGTAAGCCAGACCGGCGCCTTTGCTGATCAACTCGGTTTTGTCGGCGCTGAGCTTGAGCGGGCCTTTGCAGATCGGGCAAGCGAGGATGTCGAGCAGTTTGGTGTCCATGAAGGTTTCCTGGAAAGAAGCGTATTAGGGCAAGGGACGTGCGGGCAGCAGGCGCGTCAGCTGCGTGTCGAACCAGGCGATAAACGCCGGCGACGGCAGCGCATCCACCGCAAGGTACCACCAGTCGGGCTGTGCAAAGGCGCGGCACTTCACCGCGTCCTTCTCGGTCATCACCAGTGGCAACGACGGAGTAAAACTCAAGACCTCGGCGCTGTAGTGCGCGTGGTCGGCAAACCCATGGGGTATGGGCTGCCAGTGTAGCGTTTCAAGGGTAGTGAAGAAACGTTGCGGGTTGCCTATACCGGCGACCGCATGCACGGCCTGCCCCGCCGGAAAATGGTCAACCGGCCTGCGCTCGCCGCTGTACAGGTTGATCAGTGCGGTGGGCTGCAGGCGAAAGGCAAAACCGTCTTCGCGATCGGCACCTGCGCCGTTATACAACAGCGCATCGACACTCTGCAGACGCTCCACCGGCTCGCGCAGTGGCCCGGCAGGCAGGCAACGGCGGTTACCCAGGCCACGGGCGGCATCGATCAACACCAGTTCAAGATCACGGGCCAGGCGGTAATGCTGCAGGCCGTCGTCAGACAGAATCAGGTCCAGCGGTTCGCTTTCCAGCAAGGCTTTTACCGCACGGCTGCGGTCGGGGTCGATCATCAGCGGCACACCGCTGCGCTGCACGATCAGCAACGGCTCATCGCCGGCCACGGTGGCACTCTGGTCGGCCTCGACCCGCCAGGGCAGTTGCGGCGGTTTGGCGCCGTAACCACGACTGACCACGCCCACGCGCAGACCGGCGCGACGGCAGTGTTCGATCAACCACAGAATCAACGGCGTCTTGCCGGTACCGCCCACGGTGATATTGCCCACCACCACCAGCGGCACGGGCGCTTTATAGATCTCGCCCTCTCCCGCCACGAAGCGCGCGCGCTTGCGCTGCACCACCCGACGATACAGACACTCCAACGGCGTCAGCAGTGCAAGGGCCGGATGGCCCGCGTACCAGGCCTGGAGCAGACGGTCGGAGATTGCCATCAGGGTTGCCCCGCCGCCTCGACAGTGCTCATGCGTAAATGGCTGAAGCCCAGCTTGCCGGCGGCGTCCATCGCAGTGATCACGGCCTGGTGCTGGGCCTTGCCATCGGCACTGATGGACAGCGGCATTTTGGTGTCGCCGCCAGACTCCTTCTGCAACGCATCCATCAGGCTGTTGAGGTCGTTTTTCTCCAACAACTGGTTGTTCACGGTGAACACGCCGTCAGCGCTGATGGCGATGTCCAGTTGCTTGACCTGCTGGTCCTCGGCCGGCGAGCCGCTCACCGCCTCGGGCAGGTCGACACGCAGCGCGGTCTGCCGGGTGAAGGTGGTGGTCACGACAAAAAACAGCAGCAGGATAAACACCACGTCGATCAGCGACGCGAGGTTGATATCGACATTTTCCCGTCGCTTGCGGCGAAATTTCACACCTTGTCCTCAACCAGGTCCACGTCACGGTCGCCCTGCACCACTTCTACCAGCTTGATGGCTTCCTGCTCCATGCCCACCACCAGCTCATCGATGCGCCGTTGCAGGAAACGGTGGAAGAACACCGAGGGAATACCCACCATCAGGCCCGCTGCGGTGGTGATCAAGGCTTTGGAGATACCGCCGGCCAACACCGCCGCGTTGGTGGTCATGCCCGACCCCATGAACGAGCTGAAGATATCGATCATGCCCAGCACGGTGCCGAGCAAGCCGAGCAACGGCGCCATCGCGGCGATGGTGCCGAGCGCATTGATGTAGCGCTCCAGCTCATGAATGACGCGGGCGGCGGCCTCTTCGATGCATTCTTTCATGATCTCGCGACCATGCTTGGAGTTGGCCAGGCCCGCCGCGAGGATTTCTCCCAAGGGCGAATTGGCGCGCAGTTCCTTGAGCTTCTGTTTGTCGAGCTGCTTGTTCTTGATCCAGCCCCACACCTGCCCCAGCAGATGCTCGGGGGTCACCCGACTGGCACGCAGGGTCCACAGACGTTCGGCAACGATGCCGAGTGCGGCGATGGAACTCAAGATGATCGGCAACATCATCCAACCACCGGATTTGACCAATTCCCACACAGTGAATGTCCCCTCGAAAAAGTGCGCCACTTTACCATATAGGTTCGGTCACGGGGCTCGTCGGCGACGGGCCCGCCCGTCGCAGCCCTTGAGTGGGTTGGATGGCGGATCAGCGTAACGGTTCACGCCAGAACCGGCGTTGCGCGCGTGCAACCTGCGCCGGCTGGAAAGCCCCCAATTGCAGGCGCACCGCACCGTGCTCGGCGCTGTCATACACCCGGCTGCCCAAAACCCGGTAACGCTCCATGACCTGGGCATGAGGATGACCGAATGCATTGCCGCGCCCACGGGAGATCAGCACCGACGTGGGTGCCAACTGCTGCACAAAAGGCCGGGACGACGAACTGCGGCTGCCATGGTGGGGGACCTGCAGCCAGTCGGTGCGTTGCGCCAGCGGCGAGTCGAGCAGTGCACGCTCGGCGGCGCGATCGATATCGCCGGTGAGCAGCAACCGTTCGCCGTTGGCCTGTACCTGCAACACGCAGGACTTCGGATTGCCGTCGACGGCGCCAGGCCATTGCCACAGCTCGAATGACACGCCGTCCCACTCCCAGCGTTCGCCACTGAGACACGGTTGAGTGCCGAGAAACCCGGGCAGGCCGTCGGTTTCACCGCCCACCACGCGCTTGACCGGCAGCCCTCGCGCCACTGCGGCCGCCCCACCGGCATGGTCGGCATCGGCGTGGCTGATCAGCATCAAATCCAGTGACGCGATACCGAGTTTTTTCAGCGACGGCAACACCACCCGCGCGCCCAGATCTGCGGCCCGCGAACGGGGGCCGGCATCGTAAAGCAGGGTGTGATGACGGGTACGCAGGACAATCGCCTGCCCCTGCCCAACATCCAACTGCAAAACCTCGGCCCGTCCATGGGGCACCGGCTCGCGCGGTGGAAACACCGCCAGCAACAGCATCGGCCAGCCCAGCAGCCGAAAAGGCACGCCGCCGGGCAGCAGCACGATCACCGCGCCGGCCAGACTCACCAGCCAATACCCCAAAGGCACTTCAGCCGGTATCCACGCCGGCAGGTACCCGGCCAGCAACGCAAGACCCTGGAACAACAGGTCCAGTGCGCCGCCCGCCAACCACAGCACGACCTCCCCCACCAACGGCACCGCCAGCAGGACAGTCCCCAACAATGCCAACGGCAACACCACAAGACTGATCCACGGAACAGCAATCAGATTGGCAAAGGGAGCACTCAGGCTGATCGGCAAACCCAGTATCAACAACAAGGGGAAAAGACCGATGGCGATTAACCACTGCGGGCGCGTCCAGGCCTGCCAAAGGCTCCAGGGGCCCAATCGCCCGCCAAAGGCCAGTATCAAAACGGCAACGGCACCGAACGATAACCAGAATCCGGGCTGCAGACTGGCCAACGGCTCCAGCACCAGCACCCCGTTGAGTGCCAGCAGCAACGGCCACCAGGCACCCAGATGGCGAAAGCGCAAGCGCCACAGCAACACCAGGCCCACCATGACGCAGGCCCGCTGCACTGGCACGCCGAACCCTGCCAGCAGGCCGTAACCCAGTGCTGCAACAAACGCCAGCCCACAGGCCCAGGGCAACCACGGCCAGGTGGCGGGCCAGCAACCATAACGCGCCAGCAACGCGATCAACCCATAGATCAACCCCGCCAACAAGCCTACGTGCTGGCCGGAGATCACCAGCAGGTGCACGGTGCCGGTGTCCTGCAACACTTGCCAGTCTTCGTCCGCCAGCCCGGAGCCGTCACCCAGCACCAGCGCGGCCAATCCCGCTTCGCGGCCCTGAGCATCCACCGCCATCAGGCGCTGGCGCAGCGCATCGCGCCAGGCGTTGCGGGCCGGCGTCAGGCGCTCGCCGTCCTTTACCGTACCGGTCGCGCCGATACGCTGCGCCAACAGCCAGGCTTCGTGATCGAACCCATGAACGTTGAGCAGCCCGGACGGTCGCTTCAGGGTCACGGCCAACCGCCAGCGCTCGCCGCTATGCACCGCCGGTCCACCATGCCAGGACACCCGGATGCGCCTGGGCAAACGGGCATTGCGTGACCGGCTGTCGGCCAGCTCGAAGCGCACGCCGCTGGATGTTTGCTGTGGCAACCCGACCACCCGTCCCTCCAGCCAGCGTGTCTGGCCGTCCAGGGCTGAGGTTAAACGGTCATCCAACGCCCATTGCGCGCTGATGCACGCCCAACTCACACCGAACAGAAAAAAGGCCAGCGCGAAGGTGCGAAACGGCAACAGCATCAAGGCCAACACCGACATGGCCAGCAGCCATCCCGTCGCCGGCAATGCCGGTAGAAAACGCAGGGCCAGCAACCCCAGCGCCAAGGCGAACATCCCTGTCTTCATGAGTCATCCTTTTCAAGTGACCCACTCAGTCATAGCCGGGCGGCGGACGGTGCCCATGATGTTTTGTCACAAAGTCTGAATTTTCTGTTTATAGAATGCGGGCATACTTGCCCCTCGAACTGACCTGGACCCCTTATGCCCCGGCGCTTATTCAAACGGTACATGCCTGACCCCAGCAGTATCAGGGAACACAAGTCATTACAGTTTCTTGGGACCTTGCTGCATGACCCGAACCTTTGGCACCTGAACCGGCACTCGGTGGCGCGGGCCATGGCCGTGGGTCTGTTCGCGGCCTTCATTCCAATTCCCTTGCAGATGTTATTGGCGGCGGTGCTGGCCATCGTGGTGCGGGGCAACATGCCCATCGCCGTCAGCCTGGTGTGGCTGACCAACCCGATCACCATGCCGGTGGTGTTCGTGTGCACCTACATGACCGGCGCCTGGCTGATGAACGTGCCGCCGCGCAGCCTGCCCGACCACCTCACCTGGGAATGGATCAGCGGTCAGCTGAGCACGCTGTGGCAGCCGTTCCTGCTCGGTTCGGTGGTGCTGGGCCTGGTGCTTGGCGCCCTCGCTTATTGCCTGACCATGGGCTACTGGCGCTGGTGGGTCGCGCGCCAATGGAAGCGCCGCAAACTGCGCCGCCGCTGACCCGCCGACACGCCGCACCTGCTCGACACCATTAATTTTCAGGATTCCAGGCCGCGCAAATGGCTACACTGCGCAGGTGGCGCGGGCCGGATGCCCGCGTGGAAGATTGATATCAGTGGTAGCAGGAGAAGTGGCGTGCTTAGAAGAATGGGAATTAAAGGCCGCGTACTGTTGCTGACCTTATTGCCGACCAGCCTGATGGCATTGTTACTGGGCGGGTATTTCACCTGGATGCAGCTCTCGGAGTTGCAGACCCAACTGCTGCAACGCGGCGAAATGATCGCCGAACAACTGGCACCGCTGGTGGCGCCCGCACTGAGCAGCAAGAACGCTGACCTGCTGGAACGCATCGCCACCCAATCCCTCGAGCAGACGGACGTGCGCACCGTGTCGTTCCTCGCACCGGACCGCACGCCCCTGGCCCATGCCGGCCCGACCATGCTTAACCCGCCGCCGACCGGCAATAATTCGCACCTGCTGCAGCGCACCGGCAATGACGCCACGCGCTATCTGCTGCCGGTGTTCGGCCGTCATCGCAACCTGGCCGGCGAGCTGATCCCCGATGAAGCCGACCGCCTGCTGGGCTGGGTAGAGGTGGAACTGTCGCACAACGGCATGTTGCTGCGCGGCTACCGCAGCCTGTTCGCCAGCCTCCTGTTGATCGCTGTCGGCCTGATCTTTACCGCAGCGCTGGCCCTGCGCATCAGCCGCACCATCAACGCGCCGATCGGCCAGATCAAGCAAGCCGTGGCCCAGCTCAAGGACGGCAACCTGGAAACCCGCCTGCCACCGCTGGGCAGCCAGGAGTTGGACCAGCTCGCATCGGGCATCAACCGCATGGCCGAAACGCTGCAGAACGCCCGCGAAGAACTGCAACACAGCATCGATCAGGCCACCGAAGACGTACGCCAAAACCTGGAAACCATCGAAATCCAGAACATCGAACTGGACCTGGCCCGCAAAGAGGCTTTGGAAGCCAGCCGTATCAAGTCCGAGTTCCTGGCCAATATGAGCCATGAGATCCGCACCCCGCTCAACGGTATTCTGGGCTTCACCCACCTGCTGCAAAAAAGCGAACTGTCGCCGCGCCAGCTGGATTATCTGGGCACCATCGAAAAATCCGCCGACAACTTGTTGGGCATCATCAACGAGATCCTTGATTTCTCGAAGATCGAAGCCGGCAAGCTGGTGCTCGACAGCGTCCCCTTCAACCTGCGCGACCTGCTGCAGGACACCCTCACCATCCTCGCCCCCGCCGCCCATGCCAAGCAGTTGGAACTGGTCAGCCTGGTGTACCGCGACACCCCGCTCGCGCTGGTCGGCGACCCGCTGCGCCTCAAGCAGATCCTGACCAACCTCATCAGCAACGCGATCAAGTTCACCCGTGAAGGCACCATCGTTGCCCGCGCAATGATCGAGGACGAACAGGAAGACAGCGTACAGCTGCGCATCAGCGTGCAGGACACCGGCATCGGCCTGTCGAGCCAGGATGTGCGCGCGCTGTTCCAGGCGTTCAGCCAGGCCGACAATTCGCTGTCGCGCCAGCCCGGCGGCACCGGCCTGGGGTTGGTGATTTCCAAGCGCCTGATCGAACAGATGGGCGGCGAAATCGGCGTCGACAGCACTCCGGGCGAAGGCTCGGAGTTCTGGATCAGTCTCAACCTGCCCAAGACCCGCGACGATGTCGACGACCTGCCCTCTGCGCCGCTGCTCGGCCGCCGCGTTGCGGTGATGGAAAACCACGAACTGGCGCGTCAGGCCTTGCAGCATCAGCTGGAAGACTGCGGTCTGGCAGTGACGCCGTTCAATACCCTGGAAAGCCTGACCAACGGTATCACCAGCGCTCACCAGACCGAACAGGCCATCGACCTCGCGGTGCTTGGCATTACCGCCAATGACATTCCGCCCGAGCGCCTCAACCAGCACCTGTGGGATCTCGAACATCTGGGTTGCAAAGTACTGGTGCTGTGCCCGACCACTGAACAGATGCTGTTCAACCAGTCGGTGCCCAACCCCAACAGCCAGTTGCAGGCCAAACCTGCGTGCACGCGCAAACTGCGCCGGGCCCTGGCCGACCTGATCAGCCCGCGCCCCTCGCGCGCCGAGCCTGGCGAGCCGCTGTCCAGCCGTGCACCGCGCGTACTTTGCGTCGACGATAACCCGGCGAACCTGTTACTGGTGCAGACCCTGCTCGAAGACATGGGCGCCAAGGTGCAGGCCGTGGACAGCGGTTACGCGGCGATCAATGCGGTAAAGCAGGAAACCTTCGACCTGGTGTTGATGGATGTGCAGATGCCGGGCATGGACGGACGCCAGAGCACCGAGGCGATTCGCCAGTGGGAAAGCGAACGCCACGGCACGCCACTGCCGGTGGTCGCGCTCACGGCCCACGCCATGGCCAACGAAAAACGCGCGCTGCTGCAGAGCGGCATGGACGACTACCTGACCAAGCCGATCAGCGAGCGGCAGCTGGCCCAGGTGGTATTGAAATGGACCGGCCTGGCCCTGCGCAACCAAGGGCCCGAGCGGGTCACCGAAAACCTCGGCCACGGCGTGCAATTGCAAGTGCTCGATCATGAGGAAGGCCTGCGCCTGGCCGCCGGCAAGACCGACCTGGCGGCCGACATGCTCGCCATGTTGCTGGCGTCGCTGGAGGCCGACCGCCTGGCCATCACCGTCGCCCGCGAAGCCAATGACAATCAGGCCCTGATCGAACGCGTCCACCGCCTGCACGGTGCCACGCGCTACTGCGGCGTGCCGCAACTGCGCGCCGCCTGCCAGCGCGCCGAAACCTTGCTCAAGCAGGACGACGCCAAGGCCACAGCGGCGCTGGATGAACTGGACATGGCCATCACCCGGCTGGCCAGCGAGGCACGAGTAAGCGCCTGACTCCTGTTGATCAGCGGTCACATACCGGGCTCATGATAGGCCGGCACCCGTGATAGGATGCCGCGCCTATTTGGAGGATCCATGGCCGAACACGATTTCCGCTTCAGCTTGCTGAGCCCGCAACATACCCTCATCGAATGCCGCGCCCTGGTGCCGGGCCGTTACCAAGTGACCGGCAACGGCGGTTCGATCAAGCATGGCGACGTGCTGATCGTCACCCTGCGCGGCAGTAAAACCCTGTCGATGCGACTGACCGTCGAAGGGGACGCACGCTACTCCATCCGCCCTGCCGGCCAGTGGGTTGCCATGGCCCACGGGCCGCAATTCGGCGAGCTGGAGATTCACACCTGGAGGGTCAACTGCGACAGCTGCGACAGCGTGCTGGAGTTTGAATTTGCCGTTGAAACCAAACTGACCAAAGCGCCGCTGCAACCGGCGGCCAACGCGCGTATCAAGGAGTTGGGCTGGACCAGCGATGGCGCCAGGCACCGCTGCCCGAAATGCCAGCAGGCCGCACAATGAGAGGCCTGCTGCTCGTCGCCCTTGCAGCTGGCCTGAGCGGTTGCGCCGGTAACACGGTCACGCTCAAGCAGGATCACAGCTACGTGGTGGAATGGATCGGTGAACGGCCGCTGATGGATGACGCGAACCTGACGGTCACCCTCGGCGCCGATGGCCGCGCTTACGGCAACGGTGGCTGCAACCACTGGTTTGCGCCCTACACCGTCAACGGTAACACCCTCAGCTTCGGCAAAATCGGCAGCACCCGCAAGCTCTGCGCCGCGGCCCTGATGGAGCAGGAACAGCGCTTCTTCCAGGCCCTGCAAGGCGTGCAACGCTGGGACCTCTCGCCCATCGAACAGACCCGCTTCTGGCCGGCCGAAGGCAAACCGATTCGCCTGTGGCTTGAGGAAGGCTGATCGCAGAGTTGACGTATACCCAATGAGGGAGGGGCTTGCTCCCGATAGCAGCGTGTCAGTCCATACATCGGTTGACTGATACACCGCTATCGGGAGCAAGCCCCCTCTCACATTTAGCCGCGCAATGCCTTGAGTTTGGCCAACACCCCCGCCGCCGTCTGCTCGCCCATCAACTGCTCGCGCACCTTGCCCTTGTCGTCAATGATGTAGGTCACCGGCAACGCCTCGCTGCGCGGAATATCAAAGAGTTCTTCGGGGCTCTGCGCCAATACGGTGAACTTGATCCCCAGCTTCTCGCTGGCGGCCTTGAGTTCCTCGCCTTGCACATTGTCGAAATTGACCCCGAACACGCCGACGTTCTGGGCTTTGAGCTGTTCAGACAACGCATTGAGCTCGGGGATTTCCGTGCGGCACGGGCCACACCATTCCGCCCAGTAGTTGACCACCAGCCACTGTTTGTCCAGGCGCTCTGCCGCCACTTTCTGGCCGTACTGGTCGACGCCGTAGTCGTTGCCGCAGCCGCTGAGCAGCAGGGTTGTGATGATCGCCAATGCACCGATCAGTCGCCTTGTCATGGAGTAATCCTTCGCAAAAATGAACGTGGGCTGCGACCGGTTGCCTCTTACGGTTTAAGGACGGGCCGCCACGCGGGTAGAATACCCGCCACCTTACGCAAGATGCGACCCGCACATGACCGATCTGACGCTTTATCACAACCCGCGCTGCTCGAAATCCCGCGGTGCGCTCGAACTGCTCGAAGCCCGCGGCCTCGCCCCGACCGTGGTGCGCTACCTCGAAACCCCTCTGAACGCCGCGCAACTGACAGCGTTGCTTGGCAAGCTCGGCATCACTGCGCGCCAGTTGCTGCGCACCGGTGAAGACGAATACAAGACCCTCGACCTGGCCGACGCCACCTTGAGCGAAGCCCAGGTGATCGCCGCCATCGCCGAGCATCCAAAGTTGATGGAACGCCCGATCCTGGAAACCGCCGACAAGGCCGTCATTGGTCGCCCGCCCGAGAAGATACTGGAGATTTTGCCGTGAGTACGCCGTATGTGCTGGTGCTGTATTACAGCCGCAATGGCTCGGTGAGCGAGATGGCACGGCAGATTGCCCGCGGCGTCGAGCAAGGCGGGCTGGAAGCGCGCCTGCGCACGGTGCCGGCGATTTCCGCGGAGTGCGAAGCCGTGGCGCCGAGCATTCCGCAAGAAGGCGCGCTGTATGCGAGCCTGGACGACCTGAAGAACTGCTCGGCACTGGCCCTGGGCAGCCCGACGCGCTTTGGCAACATGGCCGCGCCGCTCAAGTACTTTCTTGATGGCACCAGCAACCTGTGGCTCACCGGCGCCCTCGTCGGCAAGCCGGCCGGGGTGTTCACCTCCACCGCCAGCCTGCATGGCGGCCAGGAAACCACACTGATGTCGATGCTGCTGCCGTTGCTGCACCACGGCATGCTGATCACCGGCCTGCCCTACAGCGAACAGGCGCTGCTCGACACACAGGGCGGCGGCACGCCCTACGGCGCGAGCCACCATGCCGGAGCGGACGGCAAGCGCCCGCTCGATCAACATGAAACCGCCCTGTGCCGCGCCTTGGGCCAGCGCCTGGCAAACACCGCCCGGCTGTTGGACGGCCAACCAGGCTAAGGTTCTGCCAACCCCGCTCCCACATTTTGCAAGGCATGCCAAATGTGGGAGCTGGGTGACCCGCGAAGGGCTCCCGTGGGTCTCAATGATTGACGGTATACGCCAGCATCATCGACAACTGACACATCGGCCGCACGCTCTCGGCGTGCCATTGGTTGAACGCACCCTGCACGGCCGCCAGATCGCGAAGGCTGGTCGGGGCCCTGTCGACGATCTTCTGCGCATTCAGCGCCGCCACCACGTCGTCACTGGGCACAAAGGTGTCCTTGCCGACCATGCGCAAAAAGCGCGGCGCCGACAGCCCGCCCAACTGGTGGCCGTGCTTGCTCAGGTACTTCCATAATCCGACGATATCGGTCACCGGCCAGTCGGCGACAAATGCGCCGAAGCTGCCCTTTTCCTGCTCGATGTCCAGAATCATCTGCGCGTTGCGCGGCACGCTCTTGAGCTTGCCCAGGTGGCGGATGATGCGCGTGTCCTGCATCAGCCGTTCCAAGTGCTCGGCGCCCATCAGCACCACTTTCTCCGGGTCGAAGCCGAAGAATACCTGTTCGAATGCCGGCCACTTGGCGTCCACCACGCTGTGCTTCAAGCCTGCGCGAAACACCCGCAACGCCAGGGTCGACAGGTAGCGGTCATCGCTGATCTTGCGCAGCTGCGCCGGCGTTTTGGGCGTTGGCAGGTGGGCTTCCAGCTTGGCCGCCGAGCCGAAGCGGTTCAGACAATATTCGTTCAGCCACTTGTAATCGCGCATGCCCTCTCCCGGGGATTGAAATGAAAACGGCGCCCGTGAGCGCCGTCCTTCAGAGCGTTGCAGAGACTCAGAGGTTCACTACATTGACGAAGCGCGAGGCGGCGCTCTCGTCGATACGCAGGCTGGTGAAATCGAACAGGTTGCGGTCGGCCAACTGCGACGGGATCACATTCTGCAGGCTGCGAAAGATGCTTTCGGTACGCCCCGGGGTCTTGCGCTCCCAATCCAGCAGCATCTCCTTGACCACCTGGCGCTGCAGGTTTTCCTGGGAGCCGCACAGGTTGCACGGGATGATCGGAAACTGCTTGAGGTCGGAGTAGGCCTGGATATCCTTTTCGTTGCAATACGCCAGCGGCCGGATCACCACGTTGCGCCCGTCATCGGCACGCAGCTTGGGCGGCATGGCCTTGAGCGAGCCGTTGAAGAACATATTGAGAAAGAAGGTTTCGACGATATCGTCGCGATGGTGACCCAGCGCCATCTTGGTCGCGCCGATCTCGTCGGCAAAGGTGTAGAGCGTGCCGCGTCGCAGGCGCGAGCACAGCGAGCAGGTGGTCTTGCCTTCGGGAATCAGTTCCTTGACCACCGAATAGGTGTCTTTCTCGACGATGTGGTACTCCACGCCCAGTGCCTTGAGGTAGGCCGGCAGCACATGTTCGGGGAAGCCCGGCTGTTTCTGGTCCATGTTGACGGCGACGATGTCGAACTTGATCGGCGCGACCTTTTGCAGGTGCAACAACACATCGAGCATCGTATAGCTGTCTTTGCCGCCGGAGAGGCAGACCATGACCTTGTCGCCGTCCTCGATCATGTTGAAATCGGCAACCGCCTCACCGGCCAGGCGACGCAGGCGTTTTTGCAATTTGTTCTGGTTGACCGTAAGAGTGCCCATGGCGCTTGGATCCGCTGGAGATGTGTGACGAAAAGCGCAGCATTTTACCGATAAGACCGCTGAAGTTCCAATGCGCACGCCAAGCCCTCAAATCCTGGGCGATGACCATTCGGCGCCTGACAGATTCGGAAACACTGCGCTTTGCGGCATACTGGACCGCTCTGGAGATAGATACAGCATGTCCGAGCCACTCAATACCCGCGTCGAAGATTGTTTCCTGCAAGCCGAATCCTTTTTCAAACGAAGCTTCAAACGCCCGCAAATCAGCCTCAAGCTGCGGGGTCAGAAAGCCGGTGTCGCGCATTTGCACGAGAACCTGCTGCGTTTCAATCCACAGCTGTACCGCGAAAACACCCAGCATTTCCTGAAACAGACCGTGGCCCACGAAGTGGCGCATCTGATTGCCCACCAACTGTTTGGCGAGCGTATCCAGCCCCACGGCGAGGAATGGCAACTGATCATGCGCGGCGTTTATGAACTGCCGCCGGATCGCTGTCACACCTACGCGGTCAAGCGCCGCCAGGTGACCCGCTACATTTACCGCTGCCCGTGTGCCGACAGCGACTTTGCGTTTTCCGCGCAGCGCCATGGCATGGTGGCTCAGGGGCGGCGGTATCTGTGTCGACGGTGTCGACAGACGTTGGTGTTCAGCGGGGAAACCCGGGTGGAATGAGGGCCTCATCGGGAGCAAGCCTTCTTCCACGCTTGGCTCGGTGAATGCAGTCAAATGTGGGGGCTGGCTTGCCTGCGACAGCGCCCGGCCGATCACCCCACCGCTTTGATCACGGCGGGCTTTTTCGCGGCAGCCGCTTTATCATGGGCCCACGTTTGTTTGCCGAGTGTTCCATGAAGTTCGCGATTGCACTGTATAGCGCCGCCCATGCGCCCTCCTCGCGCCGCGCCTTGCTCTTCGCCCAGGCGGTATTGGCCGACGGGCACGAGATCGTGCGGCTGTTCTTCTACCAGGATGGCGTGTACAGCGCGTCCAACAACATCGTCACGCCGCAGGATGAGCAAGACATCACGCGTCAGTGGCGTGAATTTGTCAGCCAGCATCAGCTCGATGGCGTGGTGTGCATCGCCGCCGCCCTGCGCCGTGGCGTGCTCAACAGCGAAGAGGCCGCGCGTTATCAACGCAGCGCGGTGAACCTGGATGCACCCTGGGCATTGTCGGGCCTGGGGCAATTGCACGACGCCATCCAGGACGCCGACCGCCTGATCTGCTTTGGAGGGCCGTGACATGTCCAAATCCTTGTTGGTGATCAGCCGCCAGGCGCCGTGGTCCGGACCCAGCGCACGGGAAGCCCTGGACATCGTGCTGGCCGGTGGCGCGTTCGATCTGCCGATCGGCCTGCTGTTCATGGACGACGGCGTGTTTCAGCTGGCCTCGGACCAGAACGCCAGAGCCGTGCAGCAGAAGGATCTGGGCGCCAACCTGCAAGCGCTGGAGCTGTTCGGCATCGACGACGTGTTCGCCTGCAACCATAGCCTGGAAGTACGCGGACTGAATGCGCCGGCCAGTGCTCAAGGCCTGGGCAGCGACGCCATTGCCCATTTGCTCGACCGTTACGACCAGGTGATAACCCTCTGATGTCGACTCTCCACGTACTCTCCCATTCCCCGTTCACCGACAGCCGCCTCGACAGCTGCCTGCGCATCTGTGGCGCCGAGGACGCGATCCTGCTCTGCGGCGACGGCGCCTACGGCCTGCAAAACGCGGCCCTGCAAGGCAAAGGCGTAAAAGTCTTCGTGCTGGCCGAAGACAGCCAGGCACGCAACCTGCCATTGCCCGACTGGGCCGACAGCGTCGACTACCCGGGCTTCGTGCAGCTGTGCGTCGACTACGACAAGGTCAACACCTGGCTATGAACACCCTTACCGTAGGCGCACGCTGCCTCGAACTGGACAAGGACGGCTACCTCGTCGACCTCAACGACTGGTCGGTGGACGTCGCCAACGCCCTCGCCGCGGCCGAAGGCCTGGCACTGACGCCGGCGCACTGGGAAATCCTCGAGTTGCTGCGAGGTTTTTATGCCGAGTTCCAGCTGTCCCCGGCCACGCGCCCGCTGATCAAGTACACCGCCTTGAAGCTGGGCCCGGAAAAGGGCAACAGCCTGCACCTCAACAAACTGTTCAACGGCACTCCCGCCAAACTCGCCGCCAAGCTGGCGGGCCTGCCCAGGCCGACGAATTGCTTATGACCGACTTTGCCCCGCTTACCCTCGCAACGCCTGAAGAGCACCCGTTTGCGCCATTCGTGCGCATCCTCGGCAAAGGCAAGCGCGGTGCGCGCAACCTAACCCGCGCCGAAGCCCGCGAAGCCATGGGCATGTTGCTCGACGAAAAGGTCGAAGACACCCAGCTCGGCGCCTTCCTCATGCTGCTGCGCCACAAGGAAGAAAGCCCGGAAGAACTCGCCGGCTTCACCGAAGCCGTGCGCGAGCGCCTGAATGCTCCCGCACTGAACGTGGACATCGACTGGCCCACCTATGCCGGCAAAAAGCGCCACCTGCCGTGGTTCCTGCTGGCGGCCAAGTGCCTGGCGCAGAACGGCGTGCGCATCCTGATGCACGGCGGCGGCGCACACACGGCCGGTCGGCTGTACACCGAACAATTGCTTGAAACCCTGCAAATACCCCTGTGCCGCACCTGGCAACAGGTCGAGGCGGCTTATGAGCACGGCAACCTGGCGTTTATCCCGCTGGGCGACTGGGCGCCGCAGCTGCAACGCATGATCGACTTGCGCAACACCCTGGGCCTGCGTTCACCGATCCACTCGCTGGCGCGCCTGCTCAACCCGCTGAAGGCCCGTTGCGGCCTGCAAAGTATCTTCCACCCTGGTTATCAAGGCGTGCACCGCGATGCCAGCGGCCTGCTGGGCGATAACGTGATAGTGGTGAAGGGCGACGGCGGCGAGATCGAGATCAACCCCGACAGCGTCAGCCACTTGTACGGCACCACGGGCGGCCAGAGCTGGGACGAAGAATGGCCCGCCCTCTCCGCGCAGCGCCACGTCAAACCGGCAAGCCTGGAACCCGAGCATTTAAAGGCGCTATGGCGCGGCGAGGTCGAGGACAGCTACCCGCAATTGGCGCTGATCGCGACCATGGCCCTGGCCTTGCGCGGCCTTGGCCAGCCGCGGGAGCAGGCGTTCGAACGGGCTCGGCAGTACTGGGAAGCGCGGGACAAATCGATTTAATCGATGATTGTCGCCGGGTATTTGCGCTTTTAGTTCGAACTCACGCCTTTAGACTGGGCTCCAACGCTTAATAGCCAAGGAGCCAATCATGGGTTTGCTGATCGAAGGACACTGGAAAGACCAGTGGTACGAAAGTAGCGCAGATGGCGCTTTTCAACGCGAACAGGCACAACGCCGTCATTGGGTGACCGCCGACGGCGCGCCCGGCCCGAGCGGCGAAGGCGGCTTTGCGGCCGAGGCCGGACGCTATCACCTCTACGTGTCGCTGGCGTGCCCATGGGCGCACCGCACCCTGATCTTGCGCAAACTCAAGGGTCTGGAAAGCCTGATCGATGTGTCGGTGGTCAGCTGGTTGATGCTGGAAAACGGCTGGACGTTCGACAAGGCCCACGGCTCCACCGGCGACGCACTGGATGATTTCCAGTTTATGCACCAACGCTATACCGCGGACACCGCCGACTACACCGGGCGCGTCACCGTGCCGGTGCTATGGGACAAAAAACTCAAACGTATCGTGAGCAATGAATCGGCGGAGATCATCCGCATGTTCAACAGCGCGTTCAACGCGTTGACCGGCAACACCCTGGACTTTTACCCCGAGCACCTGCGCCCGACCATCGACGCCCTGAACGAGCGCATCTACCCGGCCGTCAACAACGGCGTGTACCGCGCGGGCTTTGCCACATCGCAGCAGGCGTACGAAAGTGCATTTGATGATGTGTTTGCCGAACTGGACTCTCTGGAACAGCACCTGGGCACGCATCGCTACCTGGCCGGTGAGTACCTGACCGAGGCGGATGTGCGCTTGTTTACCACGCTGATTCGCTTTGATGCGGTGTATTACAGTCACTTCAAATGCAATCTGCGCCGGATTGCCGATTATGCGAATTTGTCGAACTGGCTACGGGAGATGTATCAGTGGCCAGGGGTGGCCGAGACGGTGGATTTTGCGCATATCAAGGGGCATTACTATGCCAGCCATCGCACGATCAATCCGACCGGGATTGTGCCGAAGGGGCCGTTGCAGAGGTTTGATGGCGCACATGATCGCAACAGGCTGACTGGCCAGGGCGTTCACGGCTGACTGCACTCTGGGAAGCGGGCCTGCCTTCAGTTAACTGTGGCCAGCAGGCTTGTCCTGCGTTGGGCTGCGTAGCAGCCCCAAAACCAGGCCCTGAGCCGTATCAGGTACACCGCGTTTTGCTGGAGTGGGGGCGCTTCGCACCCCAACGCGGGGCAAGCCCGCTCGCCACAATAAGCCCGCTCGCCACAATAGGCGGGTTTGCCCAAAAAATGGGGTTTGCCATAAGGAGGCGATGTCAGACCTGGGCCTGGGCGCCTTCGAACCATTTGAGTTTTTCACGCAACACCACCACCTCACCCACGATCACCAGTGTCGGCGCATGCACTTCATGCTCCGCCACCATGCGCGGCAGGTCGGCCAGGGTGCCGGTGAAGACGCGCTGGTTGGCGGTGGTACCTTGCTGGATCAACGCCGCAGGGGTGTCCGGCGCGCGGCCATGCTGGATCAACTGCTCGCAGATGATCGGCAAACCGATCAACCCCATGTAAAACACCAGGGTCTGCGACGGGCCTACCAGATCACGCCAGGGCAGGTCCGAGGTGCCGTTCTTCAAATGCCCGGTGATGAAACGCACCGATTGCGCATAGTCGCGATGGGTCAGCGGAATCCCGGCATAAGCCGCGCAACCGCTGGCCGCGGTGATCCCCGGCACCACCTGGAACGGGATGCCGTGAGCGGCCAGCTCTTCGATTTCTTCCCCGCCACGTCCAAAGATGAATGGATCGCCACCCTTGAGGCGCAGCACGCGCTTGCCCTGCTTGGCCAGGCTGACCAATTGCTGGTTGATCTGCTCCTGTGGCACCGCGTGTTCAGCGCGACGCTTGCCGACGTACACCCGCTCGGCATCGCGGCGACACAGATCCAGAATCGCCGGAGCCACCAGGCGGTCGTACAGCACCACGTCGGCCTGCTGCATCAGGCGCAGGGCGCGGAAGGTCAGCAGGTCCGGGTCGCCAGGGCCGGCGCCTACCAGATATACCTCGCCCGGCGCATAGGGCGGCGCACCATTAACCTTTTCGATCAACAGGCGCTCGGCTTCAGCGCCCTGCCCGGCCAACTGACGGTCGGCAATCGGGCCTTGAAACACCTCTTCCCAGAACGCGCGGCGTTGCTGCACATCCGGGTACAAGCCTTTGACCTGAGCGCGAAAGCGTGCCGCCAGGCCGGCCAGTTGACCGTAAGTCGACGGAATCCAGGTTTCCAGCTTGGCGCGAATCAGCCGCGCCAACACCGGCGCATCGCCGCCGCTGGACACGGCGATCACCAGCGGCGAGCGGTCGACAATCGCCGGGAAAATCACGCTGCACAAGGCCGGCGCATCCACCACATTGACCGGCACGCAACGACGCTTGGCATCACTGGATACCTGCGCGTTCAACGGCTCGTCGTCGGTGGCCGCGATCACCAGCACGCAACCGTCGAGGTCGGCTTCCTGATAGCCGCGCAGCACGACCTCCCCGCCACTGCCCAGCACCAGTTCATGCAACTGGCCTTCGACCTGGGGAGCAACCACCTGCAGCAACGCACCGGCCTCGGCCAGCAGCCGGGATTTGCGCAAGGCAATTTCCCCACCGCCGACGACCAGTACACGACTGCCGCGCAGGTTATGAAACAGCGGCAGAAATTCCATTTAACCGATGACCTCGACGCCAGCCATGTAAGGCTTGAGCACCTCCGGCACGCGGATCGAACCATCGGCCTGCTGGTAGTTTTCCAACACGGCCACCAGGGTACGGCCAACGGCCAGGCCCGACCCGTTAAGGGTGTGCACCAGCTCCGGTTTGCCGGTTTCCGGGTTGCGGAAACGCGCCTGCATGCGTCGCGCCTGGAAATCGCCGCAATTGGAGCACGACGAAATCTCGCGGTATTTGTCCTGGCTCGGCACCCACACTTCCAGATCGTAAGTCTTCACGGCGCTGAAGCCCATGTCGCCGGTGCACAGCGCCAATACGCGGTAGGGCAGCTCAAGCAGTTGCAGCACGCGTTCGGCGTTGGCGGTCAGGCCTTCGAGCGCTTCCATCGACTTGGAGGGTTCGACCACCTGCACCATTTCGACCTTGTCGAACTGGTGCTGACGGATCATGCCGCGGGTATCACGACCCGAGGCGCCGGCTTCGCTGCGGAAACACGGGCTGTGGGCAACGAACTTGAGCGGCAGCTGTTTGGCGTCGAGGATCTCGCCGGCGACGATGTTGGTCAGCGACACTTCGGCGGTCGGGATCAGGTACAGGTCGGCTTCGCCGTCGCGGCTGATCTTGAACAGATCTTCTTCGAACTTGGGCAACTGGCTGGTGCCCATCAGCGCCGGCGCCTGTACCAGGTAAGGCGTGTAGGCCTCCTCGTAACCGTGCTCGGCGGTGTGCAGGTTGATCATGAACTGCGCCAGGGCACGATGCATGCGCGCAATCGGGCCGCGCAGCAAGGCAAAGCGCGCGCCGGACATTTTGGCAGCGGTTTCGAAATCCAGGCCGCCGCTCAGCTCGCCCAGGGCCACGTGGTCCTTGATCTCGAAATCAAACGCTTTGGGCGTGCCCCAGCGACGCACTTCGAGGTTGCCGTCTTCGTCGGCGCCAATCGGCACCGACTCGTGAGGGATATTGGGGATGCCCAACAGGATCGAATCCAGCTCGGACTGGATCCTGTCCAGCTCGACCTTGCCCTCGGACAGCTCGCTGCCCATGCGCTCGACGTCCGCCATCAACGGCGCGATGTCTTCGCCACGCTGCTTGGCCTGGCCGATGGATTTGGAGCGCGCATTACGTTCAGCCTGCAGTGCTTCGGTGCGGGTCTGGACGGTCTTGCGCTGTTCTTCCAGCGCTTCGATGCGCGCAACATCCAAGGCAAAGCCACGGGATGCAAGGCGGTCCGCTACGTCCTGAAGGTTGCTACGTAACAGTTTGGAATCGAGCATGTCGGTCTCTCGTTTATCAAAGTTTGGTCAAGGACAGGCCGGCCCAGGTGGCGAGCAGCCCGCCGAACACGCTGATGCCCAGGTACCCGAAGGCAACCAGCGCCTGGCCGCTTTCCAGCAGGCGCAGCGTGTCCAGTGAAAAGGATGAAAAGGTCGTCAGACCGCCTACAAAGCCGACAATCAAGCCGGCGCGAATCTCAATCGGCACTTCCGGGCGCAACAGGAACCAGCCGTACAGCAACCCGATAATCAGGCAGCCCACCAGGTTGACCGCCAGGGTTGCCGCGTAAAAATGCTTCGGCCAGTTGGCGCTCACCCACGTACCGGTGGCGAAACGCAATAATGTACCAGCGATGCCGGCAGCGGACACGGCAAGAATTGTCTTGAGCACTACTTTCTCCGCTGCCTGGGGCTGAGACGGTCGAGTTGAGCGAGGTGATTGAGCTTCTCGCCGATCTTCAGCTCCAGGCCACGGGGCACCGGCTGGTAGAGGGGCAACGGCTCAAGCTCATCGGGGAAGTAATCTTCGCCGGCAGCATAGGCGTCCGGCTCATCGTGGGCGTAGCGGTATTCATCGCCGTAGCCCAGTTGCTTCATCAGCTTGGTCGGCGCATTGCGCAAGTGCATCGGCACTTCGAGAGAGCCGTGTTCGGCCGCCGCGCGCAGCGCCGACTTGAAGCCCATGTACACCGCATTGCTTTTTGGCGCGCAGGCAAGATAAGTGATGGCCTGGGCCACCGCCAGCTCACCCTCCGGGCTGCCGAGGCGCTCTTGCACATCCCAGGCGGCGAGGCACAGGCTCAGCGCCCGCGGGTCGGCGTTGCCAATGTCCTCGCTGGCCATGCGCACCACGCGGCGCGCCAGATACAACGGGTCGCAACCGCCATCGATCATCCGTGCAAACCAGTACAACGCGCCGTCCGGGTTGGAGCCGCGTACCGATTTATGCAACGCCGAAATCTGGTCGTAGAAAGCTTCGCCGCCCTTGTCGAAGCGCCGGCGCGTGTCACCCAGCAGGCTTTGCAGGAGGTCGACGCCAATCTCGCTGCCGTCTTCGGCCAGGTCCGAGGCGTTTTCCAGCAGGTTGAGAAAGCGCCGGCCATCGCCATCGGCGGCGGTGAGCAGAATCTGAAAGCCTTCGTCGCTGACGCTCAACTGGCGCTTGCCCAGGCCCTTCTCTTCGCCCAAAGCGCGCTGCAACAGCTTCTGCATGGCGGCGGCGTCCAGGCTCTTGAGCACATAGACCCGCGCTCGCGAGAGCAAGGCGTTGTTGAGTTCAAAGGAAGGGTTTTCGGTGGTGGCACCGATAAAGATCAGCGTGCCATCCTCGACGTAGGGCAGAAACGCATCCTGCTGCGACTTGTTGAAGCGATGCACTTCGTCGACAAACAGGATGGTGCGCTTGCCGTACTGACCCGCCTGCTGCTTGGCGACTTCCACCGCCTGGCGGATTTCCTTGACCCCGGCGAGCACCGCCGAGACCGTTTCAAAGTGTGCATCCGAAACTTTGGCCAGCAGCCGCGCCAGGGTGGTCTTGCCCACGCCGGGCGGGCCCCAGAAGATCATCGAGTGCAGCGCACCCTGCTCCAGGGCTTCGCGCAGGGGCTTGCCGCGCGCGAGCAGGTGTTCCTGACCGACATACTCATCCAGGTTGGTCGAGCGCAGGCGCGCGGCCAGGGGCTGGGCAATCGGGTCACTTCGAAACAGGTCCATGGGCAGCGTTTGTAACCTCTGGGCAGTTTATTCCTGGATCACATCGGCACCCTTGGGGATGTCGAACTTGAACCTGGATGCGGGCACCGGTGTATTGGCCTTGACCCCGGTGAAGAGGATATCGGTGCGCTGGCCGACGCTGTCGATCAGGCGCATGTTGTTGATCACCCCATTGCCGAACGACAGTTGCAGGCTGTCAAACAGCGTGTCCCTGGATTTGGGCTTGAGGGTGAACTCGATCACGTTGCTGGTCTGTTTGGAAGTGATATCGAAACTGTCGTTGATTTTCGACACATCACCGGACAACAGCAGCGCCGGGGTTTGATTCAGGCGCGGATCGAGCTTCTTGATGGTTGCCTGCTCCAGATCCGGGTCCCACAGCGTAACCTTCTGGCCGTCGGAGACGATGGTCTGCTCGGACTTGCCTTCGGTGTGCCAGTAGAACAGGCCAGGGCGCTGCACGGCCATCTCACCGGCGGTTTCCTGCAGGCGGGTGCCGCCGGCGTCCAGGGTCAGTTGGGAAAAGCGCGCGGTCAGAGTCTGGGATTTGTCCAGCAGGTTTTTCAGGCTGGCGACGGAGGCCGGGTCGGCTTGCGCCGAAACAGCGGTCAGGGCCAGGGCCGGCAACAACAGCATGCGGATAAGGCGCATGGGAGTCCTCATTGAGTAATCAGGGCGCGCCGCGTGCTGCCACGCGGCGCGGGAGTCAGTCGCGCGCCTGCCCGGGGGCAATCACTTCGCGCGAGCCGTTGGTGTTCATTGCAGTGACGACGCCGGCGTTTTCCATCGATTCGATCATGCGCGCGGCGCGGTTGTAGCCGATCTTCAGCTTGCGCTGCACGGCGGAGATCGAGGCGCGACGGCTTTCCAGCACGAAGGCCACGGCTTCGTCATAGAGCGCATCGGTTTCGGCATCATCGTCGCCACCGCCGCTGCCGCCGTCGAAGCCGCTGCCGGCCTCTTCCACCCCGGCGAGGATGTCGTCGTTGTATTCCGGCGCACCGCGCAGTTTCCACGCTTCCACCACGCGGTGCACTTCGTCATCGGACACGAAGGCGCCATGCACGCGAATCGGCAGGCTGGTGCCGGGCGGCATGTAGAGCATGTCGCCGTGGCCCAGCAGCTGCTCGGCACCGCCCTGGTCGATGATGGTGCGTGAGTCGATCTTGCTCGACACCTGGAACGCCATGCGCGTCGGGATGTTGGCCTTGATCAGGCCGGTGATCACGTCCACCGACGGGCGCTGGGTGGCGAGGATCAAGTGGATACCGGCGGCACGCGCCTTCTGGGCGATCCGCGCGATCAGTTCTTCGACCTTCTTGCCGACGATCATCATCATGTCGGCAAATTCGTCGACCACCACCACGATGGTCGGCAACTTGGTCAAAAGCGGTGCCTCGTCGTGAATGCTTTCGCGCTTGTACAGCGGGTCGGTCAGCGGCGTGCCGGCGTCCTGGGCTTCCTTGACCTTGGCATTGAAGCCCGACAGGTTACGCACGCCCATCTTGGCCATCAGCTTGTAACGCCGTTCCATCTCGGCCACGCTCCAGCGCAGGGCGTTGGCGGCGTCCTTCATGTCGGTGACCACCGGGCACAGCAGGTGCGGAATGCCTTCATAAATCGACAGTTCGAGCATCTTAGGGTCGATCATGATCAGCTTGGCGTCGTCCGGGCCGGACTTGAACAGGATCGACAGGATCATCGCGTTCACACCCACCGACTTACCGGAACCGGTGGTACCGGCTACCAGCAGGTGGGGCATTTTCGCCAGGTCGGTGATCACCGGCTTGCCGCCGATGTCATGACCCAGGGCCAGGGTGACGGGGGACTTGAAGTTGTCGTATTCCGGGGTCGACAGCACTTCGGAGAAGCGCACGATCTGGCGGTCTTCGTTGGGAATCTCGATACCCACGGTGGTCTTGCCGGGGATCACTTCCACCACGCGCACGCTGGTTACGGCCAGGGAGCGGGCCAGGTCTTTGGCAAGGTTGGAAATACGGCTGACCTTTACACCGGCAGCCGGCTGAATTTCGTAACGGGTAATCACCGGGCCCGGGTGGATCGAGTCCACCGAGACTTCAACGCCGAATTCCTTGAGTTTGATTTCCAGCAGGTGGCCGACCGCCGCCAGGGATTCGGGGGAATAGTTGAGTTGTTTCTTTTCGGCCGGATCGAGAATCGAGATCGGCGGCAAGGTGCCTTCCACGGCGCTGTCGATGAACAACGGCGCCTGTTTTTCTTTCTGCACGCGATTGCTCGGCTCGGGCGCCTTTGCCGGTGCCGGGGCGATCACCGGCGGCACCTGCTTCTCGCGGTCCGACATGTGTTTGCTCAGGGCCTGCTCGCGCTCGATCAGGCGCTCCTTGACCTTGGCCTGCTCGCGGCGGTCCGGCGTGCTCGGCGCGACCACCTCGTTGACGCGGGTATCCACCTCGCGCAACTGCGCCACCATGCGTTTGCGCTCGACACGGGCCGACCACCAGCGGTTGGCGGCGCTCTGGAACAGCTCCAGCAGGTCGAGGGTAATCTTGCCGGTCACGTCCATCACCTTGAACCACGAAAGGTCGGTGAACACCGTGAGGCCGAACAGGAACAGCGCGATGAACATCAACGTGCTGCCCTGGATATTCAGGCTCTTGCGTGCCAGGTCGCCGAGGCTTTCACCCAGCGCCCCGCCCGCACCCGCCGGCAGGCCGGTGGGTGCATGGAAGTGAATATGCGCCAGCGCCGCACCGGACAGCACCAAAAACACCAGGCCGATCAGGCGCCAGGAGAACAGCCAGCCGCTCCACTGCCACGGCTCGTGACGCTGGCGGAAGATCTGCCAGGTCTTGATCGCCAGCAGCAACGGGAAGATATAGGCGAAATAACCCAGCACCATGAACAGGATATCGGCGCTGTAGGAACCGGCAGGGCCGCCGAAGTTCTGCACGTCTTCGATCTTGCTGTTGTGACTCCAGCCGGGATCGTCCTTGCCGTAGGTGAGCAAGGCCATCATCAGGAACAGGCACAGCGCACCGATGGCAATCAGCGCGCCTTCCTTGAGTCGGTAGTGCAGGTGCTGGCGCCAGGCCGGCACGACTGCTGCTTTGGGTGTTGCGGCGGATTTCTTCAAAACGGGTCTTTTCCTGCGCCTTGGGCGCGTCCATCTGTTGAATGACTGCACACGCTGCCCAATCCGAGCAGCTGAAAAATAAACGAATATGGGTGAATCTACTGTTAACACAGGGCGTGGGACAGGCGAAATGGCGATAACGCCACACAATGGCCGCATTGTACGGATTTGCGTGCGTGATGCCATACACTTGCACCTTGCGCGCCAGCCTGAACAATTGGCGTGTCATGGCCTGTTCAATTTGAGCATGCATTGCCTTAGCTGACAAAGGCTTATGCGCGGTTTTTATCAGGCAAGGCAAGCTTGGCAAAGGGCCTGCATCCGCGCGACCCGATTACGACCGCACCCCTTGCACAGAGTTGCAGAAACACCCGTTTACGCTAATACCCGACAATGTGCCCTTCGGACTGGCCGTGCGCTGCCACGTCGACAATAATCACCGCTCAAGCGGCAGACGTCATTTCTGCCACTCCCCTCCCCTTCCGCAAAGCCTGGATGCCATGCTGACCTGGTTACAACGCGACACCCTGACTTTTCCGCCGCTGGCCAAGGCCATGCGTGAACCCAATGGCTTGCTGGCCGCCGGTGGCGACCTGTCGGCCGAACGGCTGATCCAGGCCTACCGTCACGGCTGTTTCCCCTGGTTCTCCGAGGGCCAGCCGATTCTCTGGTGGTCGCCGGACCCGCGCACGGTGATATTCCCCGACGAACTGCATGTATCACGCAGCCTGGGCAAGTTGCTGCGCCAGCAACGCTACAGGGTCACTTTCGATCAGGACTTCGCTGCGGTCATCCAGGCCTGCGCCGCGCCGCGCAGCTACGCCGATGGCACCTGGATTACCGAAGGCATTCAGAACGCGTATCTGGCGCTGCACCAGCGCGGTTACGCGCATTCGGTGGAGGTATGGGACGACGGCGAACTGGTGGGCGGGCTGTATGGCCTGGCGATGGGCCAGCTATTCTTTGGCGAATCCATGTTCAGTCGCGCCGACAATGCCTCGAAATTCGGCTTCGCCACCCTCACCCGGCAATTGCAGGCCTGGGGGTTCGTGCTGATCGACTGCCAGATGCCCAACGATCACCTGCACAGCCTCGGCGCGCGCGCCATCCCACGCAGTGAGTTCGCTGACTTCCTGCACAAACATCTGGATCAGCCCACTGCAGGCCCGTGGGTTTCCTAGGCGACATCCGCGCACCTGGCTTACACTTATTTCAAAGCTTATCCCGAGGGTTGATCATGACCGAGCTGGCGCGCTTGAAGTTTTATGCCACTCAAGCCCACTCCTGCAGCTATCTGCCCGACGAGCAGGCCACCACGCTGTTCCTCGACCCCAGCCAGCCCATGGACGTGCATGTGTACGCCGACCTCTCGGAAATGGGGTTTCGGCGCAGCGGCGATCACCTGTATCGACCGCACTGCCAGCACTGCAATGCCTGCGTCCCGGCGCGCATCCCGGTGACGCAGTTTGTGCCCGACCGCAACCAGAAGCGCATCCTCAAGCGCAACGCCGACCTGACGGTGACGCCTGCCCTGCCCAGGTTCACCGAGGAATACTTCGACCTTTATCAGCGCTATATCGAACAGCGGCATGCCGACGGCGATATGTTCCCGCCCAGCCGCGACCAGTTTTCCACTTTTCTGGTGCGTGACCTGCCCTTCTCGCGTTTTTACGAGTTTCGCCTGGAGGGTCGTCTGGTGGCCGTCGCCGTCACCGACTTGCTGCCCAATGGCCTGTCGGCGGTTTATACCTTCTACGAGCCCAGGGAAGAGCGCCGCAGCCTCGGACGCTTTGCAATCCTGTGGCAGATCAGCGAGACGCTGCGCCAGGAACTGGAAGCGGTGTACCTCGGTTACTGGATCAAAAACTGCCAAAAGATGAACTACAAGACCCAATATCGGCCCATTGAGCTGCTGATTAATCAAAGATGGGTCACGCTTAACTAGAACCCCTTGGCTTGAACACCCTTTTTCGGGCACAATGCACGCCGCTTTTGCCTGGCGCAGTTGCACCGGGCCATTCACTGGATACCGAGGGCTTTACTGCATGTCGAAAGAAGACAGCTTCGAAATGGAAGGCACTGTCGTCGACACCCTGCCCAACACCATGTTTCGTGTGGAGTTGGAAAATGGGCACGTCGTAACCGCGCATATCTCCGGCAAGATGCGCAAGAACTACATCCGTATTCTTACCGGTGACAAAGTGCGCGTCGAGCTGACGCCCTATGACTTGAGCAAAGGGCGCATCACTTACCGCGCTCGCTAAGCAAGTCAATACAAAACGCCCGGTTATGCCGGGCGTTTTTGTGTGCACATGATTTAACAGTCACTACTTGACCCTGTGGGAGCTGGCTTGCCTGCGATAGCATTGGATCAGCTAAGCAGGTAGTGGCTGACAGACCACGATCGCAGGCAAGCCAGCTCCCACAGTTGATCTTCAGTGATCAACCGACCGACCCAGACAGCAAAAAGGCGCCTTTCGGCGCCTTTGGTATTGCTGTGGAGCGATCAGGCCATTTCTGCGGTGGTCTCGAACTCGAAGGTCAGCTCGCCATCCTTCAAATCGATATGCACCACGCCGCCATGGTCGGCAAGTTCGCCGAACAGGATCTCTTCAGCCAATGGCCGCTTGATCTTGTCCTGGATCAGACGCGCCATCGGGCGAGCGCCCATTGCCGCATCATAGCCACCCTCGGCGATCCAGCTGCGCGCCGCTTCCGTTACGTCCAGTTGCACGCGCTTGTCTTCCAACTGCGCCTGCAGCTCGGTAAGGAACTTGTCCACCACGCTCTTGATAACCTCATGGCTGAGGCGACCAAACTGGATGATGGTGTCCAGACGGTTGCGGAACTCCGGCGTAAAGCTCTTCTTGATCACTTCCATCGCATCGGAAGAATGATCCTGATGACTGAAGCCGATCGAGGCCCGCGCGGCAGTTTCGGCACCGGCGTTGGTGGTCATGATCACGATCACGTTGCGGAAGTCCGCCTTGCGCCCGTTGTTGTCGGTCAGGGTACCGTGGTCCATCACCTGCAGCAGCAGGTTGAAGACTTCCGGGTGCGCCTTCTCGATTTCATCGAGCAGCAATACGCAATGCGGTTGCTTGGTGATCGCCTCGGTCAACAGACCGCCCTGATCGAAGCCGACGTAGCCCGGAGGCGCACCGATCAGGCGCGACACGGTGTGGCGCTCCATATATTCGGACATGTCGAAGCGCACCAGCTCGATCCCCATGGCCTTGGCCAGTTGTCGCGCCGCCTCGGTCTTGCCGACGCCGGTAGGGCCTGCGAACAGGAACGAACCCACCGGTTTGTCCGGCGACTTGAGACCCGCACGCGACAGCTTGATGGCCGTGGACAACGAATCGATCGCAGCATCCTGGCCAAACACCGTGAGCTTGAGGTCGCGCTCCAGGTTACGCAGCAGCTCCTTGTCGGAACTGGTGACGTGTTTTGGCGGAATCCGCGCAATCTTCGCCACGATGTCCTCGACCTGAGGCACGTCGATGCGCTTCACACGTTTTTCGACCGGCTGCAGGCGTTGATAAGCGCCTGCCTCGTCGATTACGTCGATGGCCTTGTCCGGCATATGCCGGTCATTGATGTAGCGCGATGCAAGCTCCGCCGCAGCCCGCAGCGCCTCATCGGTGTACTCGATGCCATGGTGCGCCTCGAAACGCCCCTTGAGCCCGCGCAGAATGCCGATGGTGTCTTCAACCGAAGGTTCGGACACGTCGACCTTCTGGAAGCGTCGCGCCAAGGCACGGTCTTTTTCGAAGATGCCGCGAAATTCCTGGAACGTCGTCGAACCAATGCAACGAATATCACCCGACGACAGCAACGGCTTGAGCAGGTTGGACGCATCCATCACCCCGCCAGACGCCGCACCGGCACCGATGATAGTGTGGATTTCGTCGATGAACAGAATGGCTTGCGGGCGTTTTTTCAGCTCGCCGAGCAGCGCCTTGAAGCGCTTTTCGAAGTCGCCACGGTACTTGGTGCCAGCGAGCAACGCGCCGAGATCAAGGGAGTAGACGACGCTATTGGCCAGCAGATCCGGCACTTGATTGTCGACGATGCGCTTGGCCAGGCCTTCGGCGATCGCGGTTTTACCCACACCGGCCTCACCCACCAGCAACGGGTTGTTCTTGCGCCGGCGCGCGAGGATCTGCGCCACACGCTCGACCTCAAGCTCACGACCTACCAGCGGATCGATCCGCCCCTGGCGCGCCAGCTCGTTGAGGTTGCTGGCATAGGCATCCAGCGGGTTGCTTGAAGAAGAAGACTCACCGCCCTCGTCGTCCTGCATATCCTGCTCACCCTCGGAATGCTCGCCGTGCCCGGGCACCTTGGAGATACCGTGGGCGATGTAATTGACCACGTCGATACGGGCCACGCTCTGCTGCTTGAGCAGGAACACGGCCTGGCTTTCCTGTTCGCTGAAAATGGCAACAAGCACGTTGGCGCCTGTTACTTCACGCTTGCCGGAGCTCTGTACGTGGAACACAGCACGCTGCAGTACCCGCTGGAAGCCCAGGGTTGGCTGGGTTTCGCGATCCTCGTCATGCACGGGGATCAGCGGCGTGGTGGAGTCGATAAACTCCTGCAGGTCATGCTTGAGTTTGTCGAGGTTGGCGCCGCACGCACGTAAAACGGTAGCGGCAGCTTCGTTATCCAAAAGTGCCAGCAGCAGGTGCTCGACGGTCATGAATTCATGACGCTTCGAGCGAGCCTCCTTGAAGGCAAGATTGAGGGTGACTTCGAGCTCGCGGTTTAACATAGCTTCACCTCATACCCAAGTGGTCGGCGTTAACCGTCCTTCTCGATTTCACAGAGTAGCGGATGCTGGCTTTCCCTGGCGTACTGGTTGACCTGCATGGCCTTTGTCTCGGCTATGTCGCGGGTAAACACTCCACATACTGCCCGTCCTTCTGTGTGAACGGCCAGCATTACCTTGGTCGCCAACTCGCGGTTCAGGTTAAAAAACACCTCGAGCACTTCGACCACGAAATCCATCGGTGTGTAGTCATCATTGAACAAAACCACCTTGTACATCGGCGGCGCCTGTAGAGCAGGCTTGGCCTCCTGAACAGCAATGCCTGCAGAACCGTCGTCCTCGTGTTGGTGATCCGGGCGATCCTGATTGAAGGTTAGTCGAATCTGGCTGATTGCATGCATGGAAAGAAAGGTTCGTCAGTGGTTCAGTAACAGTGGTGGGGGCGGGCTGTCAGAATTTCAACTCCTGACAGCGAGTCGCCTTGACTATCGGCAAATCGGTGTTACAACCAATAGAACCCACAGTGGGTAAAAAAGGTCCGCGCAGTCAACCTTATTTATTCGGGTTAGGACGGATAAACTGGATGATACTCCAGTGATGGAGTCTGGTGCAGAGGGATATGGTATGTATGGCGTCAAGATCAATGGCAAGGTCAAATGGTTTAACAATGCCAAAGGGTATGGATTCATTATTGAGGATGGCAAGTCCGAGGACCTTTTTGCTCATTACTCGGCAATTAGCATGGAGGGATACAAAACGCTGAAAGCGGGACAACCCGTGTCCTTTGAGATCGTTCAAGGACCCAAGGGGCTGCATGCCGTCGCTATTTGTGCTGTTTGCGCACAAGCCCCCGGGAAAACCCACGACGAAACCCACGACGCACAGATTGCTCAGCAGGAAATAAAAGAACTGGCCTAGCCAGGTGCCTGGTTGAGCGGCCTGCAAAACAAAACCGGCCACCCTGACATGATCAGGATGGCCGGTTTTTTTCAGCCTCATCTTACATATGCGAAATCAATGCATCGCCAAAACCCGACGACGACACCAGCGTCGCCCCATCCATCAGGCGCTCGAAGTCATACGTGACGGTCTTGGCCGAAATAGCCCCATTGGTGCCTTTTATAATCAGGTCTGCCGCCTCGATCCAGCCCATATGGCGCAGCATCATTTCCGCCGACAGAATCAGCGAGCCCGGGTTAACCTGGTCCTTGCCCGCGTACTTGGGCGCTGTCCCATGGGTAGCCTCGAACATGGCCACGGTGTCGGACAGGTTGGCCCCCGGCGCAATGCCAATACCGCCCACTTCCGCCGCCAGCGCATCCGACAGGTAGTCACCATTCAGGTTAAGCGTGGCGATCACGTCATATTCAGCCGGACGCAGCAGGATCTGCTGAAGCATGGCGTCGGCAATGGCGTCCTTGACCACTACATTCCTGCCCGTTTTGGGATTCTTGAACTGCATCCACGGGCCACCGTCGAGCAGGGTCGCACCAAACTCCTTCTCGGCGATGCCATAGGCCCACTCTTTGAAGGCGCCCTCAGTAAACTTCATGATGTTGCCTTTATGCACGATCGTCAGCGAATCACGGTCGTTGTCCACCACGTACTGCAGGGCCTTGCGCGCCAGACGCTCGGTGCCCTCCTTTGACACGGGTTTGACGCCAATGCCGCAGTCCTGATCGAAGCGGATCTTGGTGACGCCCATTTCTTCCTTGAGAAACTTGATGACCTTGATCGCTTCCGGCGAGCCGGCCTTCCATTCGATACCGGCGTAAATGTCCTCGGAGTTTTCGCGAAAGATGGTCATGTCCACATCCCCAGGCTTCTTCACGGGACTGGGTACGCCTTCGAACCAGCGCACCGGGCGCAGGCACACGTACAGGTCCAGTTGCTGACGCAGGGCCACGTTCAGCGAACGGATCCCGCCACCTACCGGCGTGGTCAGCGGGCCCTTGATGGACACCACGTAATCCTTTACTGCATCAAGGGTTTCCTGGGGCAGCCAGGTGTCCTGGTCGTAGACTTGAGTCGCCTTCTCGCCGGCGTACACCTCCATCCAGGAGATTTTGCGCTTGCCGCCGTAGGCCTTTTCAACCGCTGCATCGACCACCTTGATCATCACCGGGCTGATGTCGACGCCAATACCGTCGCCTTCGATGTAGGGGATGATCGGTTGGTCGGGCACATTGAGAGAATGGTCTGCATTGACGGTGATTTTGTCGCCGACGGCCGGAACCTGAATTTTCTGGTATCCCATGCTGAACTCCATCTATGGATTGAACATCTGGCTGCGTTCGAGCCTACTCCAGATAAATGACACCTGACACCCGGCGCCCTGCCCATTTGCTTCGAAACAACGTCATTTGTCGCCTACAAGCTATATAAAAACGGCAAAGTCGCCAATCTTGAGCACATCGAGCAATCTCAAGCGCGCCCCACCCGCCTGCGACCTTTAGACCAATGGACGACGCCCCTTTTGTGTGAAGGCTCTACGTGAGCATAGCGACCTATGTATAATGCTGCCGCTGACCCAAGAGTCACGACGGCTGACCGCTCTGGAACAGGTGCCTTCAGCTGCCGAGCCGGACTACTACAATAGTCCACCCGCTTGACGCTCGACTGATGCAACTCAACATCACCGCGAAGAAACCTCGACATTTCGCTCATGGATGACTTTGAACGAACGCGCTCAACCCGGCGCATCTCGAGTTTCTGCGCACGCTTTCAGCAAAGAAGAGAGTTAATCCGAATATGCCCACCCGCTCGAAGATCATCTATACCTTCACCGACGAAGCCCCGGCCCTCGCCACCTATTCATTGCTGCCTATCGTAGAGGCCTTCACCGCTTCCGCTGATATTGCCGTGGAAACCCGCGATATCTCCCTCGCCGGGCGCATCCTCGCAAGCTTCCCCGAGCAACTGGGCGCCAAGGCTGTAGCGGACCACCTCGCCGAATTGGGCGACCTGGCCGTGACCCCTGAAGCCAACATCATCAAACTGCCTAACATCAGCGCCTCGACTCCGCAGCTGCAAGCCGCGATCAAGGAACTGCAGGCCCAGGGCTACGCCCTGCCGGACTACCCGGAAACCGTAACCACCGACGCGGAAAAAGAAACCCGTGCGCGTTACGACAAGGTCAAGGGCAGCGCCGTGAACCCGGTACTGCGCGAAGGCAACTCCGACCGCCGCGCACCACTGTCGGTCAAGAACTACGCGCGCAAGCACCCGCACAAAATGGGCGCCTGGGCAGCTGACTCCAAGTCCCACATTGCTCACATGAACAATGGCGACTTCTACGGCAGCGAAAAATCCGTCCAGATCGACGCCGCTGACGCGGTCAAGATCGAGCTGATCGCTCAGGACGGCACCGCCAGCGTCCTGAAAGAGAAGACCTCGGTACAGGCCGGCGAAATCATCGACACCGCCGTGCTGAGCAAGAAAGCGTTGCGCAGCTTCATCGCCGCCGAAATCGAAGACGCCAAGAAACAGGGTGTGCTGCTGTCGGTTCACCTTAAAGCCACCATGATGAAGGTCTCCGACCCGATCATGTTCGGCCAGATCGTTGCCGAGTTCTATAAAGACGCCCTGGCCAAGCACGCCGCCGTGCTCGAGCAGATCGGCTTCAACCTGAACAACGGCATCGGCGACCTCTACGCACGCATCAAGGCCCTGCCGGCCGAGCAGCAAGCGCAGATCGAAGCGGATATCCAGGAGGTTTACGCCGCTCGCCCATCGCTGGCGATGGTCAACTCCGACAAGGGCATCACCAACCTGCACGTGCCGAGCGACGTCATCGTCGACGCCTCGATGCCGGCAATGATCCGTGACTCCGGCAAGATGTGGGGCACCGACGGCCAGTTGCACGACACCAAGGCCGTGATCCCGGACCGCTGCTACGCGACCATCTACCAGGCGGTCATCGAAGACTGCAAGGCTCATGGCGCCTTCGACCCGACCACCATGGGCAGCGTGCCGAACGTTGGCCTGATGGCCAAGAAAGCCGAAGAGTACGGTTCCCACGACAAGACGTTCCAGATCAAGGCTGACGGCGTCGTGCGCGTCACCGACAGCAAGGGCAACCTGCTGATGGAACAGACCGTCGAAGCCGGCGACATCTTCCGCATGTGCCAGACCAAGGACGCGCCGATCCAGGACTGGGTCAAGCTCGCCGTCAACCGTGCCCGCGCCAGTGACACTCCGGCCATCTTCTGGCTCGACCCACAGCGCGCGCACGATGGCGTCGTGGTCGAGAAAGTTCAGGCCTACCTGAAAGACCACAACACCGAAGGCCTGGACATCCGCATCATGTCGCCGGTCGACGCGATGAAGTTCACCCTGGAGCGCACCCGCAAGGGCCTGGACACCATCTCGGTAACCGGCAACGTTCTGCGTGATTACCTGACCGACCTGTTCCCGATCATGGAACTGGGCACCAGCGCCAAGATGCTGTCGATCGTGCCGCTGATGAACGGCGGCGGCCTGTTCGAAACCGGCGCCGGCGGTTCGGCGCCCAAGCACGTGCAGCAACTGCTGGAAGAAAACTTCCTGCGCTGGGATTCCCTGGGCGAGTTCCTGGCCCTGGCTGCATCCCTTGAGCATTTGGGTGTGACCTACAACAACCCTAAAGCTCTGGTGCTGTCCAAGACCCTGGACCAGGCCACCGGCCAGTTCCTGGACAACAACAAATCGCCTTCGCGCAAAGTCGGCAACATCGACAACCGCGGCAGCCACTTCTACCTGGCGCTGTACTGGGCTCAGGCCCTGGCCGCCCAGACCGAAGATACCGCGCTGCAAGCGCAGTTCGGCGAACTGGCCAAAACCCTGGCCGCGAACGAAGCAACCATCGTTGCCGAGCTCAACGCCGTACAGGGCAAGCCCGTGAACATCGGTGGCTACTACGCGCCGAACCCCGAGCTGACCAGCAAGGCCATGCGCCCGAGCGATACGCTCAATGCGGCGATTGCCAAGTTGAAGTAAGGTTGTAAAGATGCAAAGAAGCCCCGGCCAAGTGCCGGGGTTTCTGCTTTTAGGGACTTCATTGAAGAAACCCAATCAAATGTGGGAGCTGGCTTGCCTGCGATTGCAGTCTGTCAGTTCATACAGGTGTAGCTGACCCACCGCCATCGCAGGCAAGCCAGCTCCCACATTGACCGAGTCACCTTCCAGATACCGAGGCTTGCAATGACCTGGCTCCCCCACATCACCGTCGCCACCCTCGTCGAAGACAACGGCCGCTTCCTGATGGTCGAAGAACTCAAGGGCGGGCGCGCCGTGCTCAACCAGCCTGCCGGGCATCTGGAGCCGAAGGAGACCCTCACCGAAGCCGCCGTACGCGAAACCCTCGAAGAAACCGGCTGGGACGTCGAAGCCACCGGCATCGTCGGCATTTACCTCTACACCGCACCGAGCAATGGCGTGACCTACCAGCGCGTGTGTTTTATCGCCAAAGCGCTCAAGCACCACCCCGACTATCAACTCGACGAAGGCATCCTGCGGGCTCGCTGGCTGTCCCGTGACGAATTGATCGCCCTGCGCGCCGACTGGCGCAGCGAGCTGATCATCCGCTGTATCGATGATTATCTGGCTGGCCAGAGGCACAGCCTGGAATTGATCCGTCCTTCTCTTTAGCCTTAGCGGCTTCGGCCTGCTAGAATCGCGTCCTTTTTCAAGACACCCGTTGAAACCCTATGCGTGATCCAGCCCCTTCTGACACACAAAAGAAGCGCGTCATCGTCGGCATGTCCGGCGGCGTGGACTCTTCCGTTTCCGCCGTTCTGCTCTTGGAGCAGGGCTATGAGGTGGAAGGCCTGTTCATGAAGAACTGGGAAGAAGACGATGGAACGGAATACTGCACTGCCATGGACGACCTGGCGGATGCACAGGCCGTATGCGACAAGATCGGTATCAAGCTGCACACCGCCAACTTCGCCGCCGAGTACTGGGACAATGTGTTCGAGCACTTCCTGGCCGAATACAAGGCCGGCCGCACGCCGAACCCGGACATCCTGTGCAACCGCGAGATCAAGTTCAAGGCGTTCCTCGACTACGCCCTGATGCTCGGCGCCGACCTGATCGCTACCGGGCACTACGTGCGCCGCCGCGATATCGATGGCCGCACCGAGCTGCTCAAGGGGCTGGACCCGAACAAGGATCAGAGCTACTTCCTGCACGCCGTCGGCGGCGAACAGATCGCCAAGACCCTGTTCCCGGTGGGCGAGCTGGAAAAACCCGAAGTGCGCAGAATCGCCGAGCAACATGGCCTGGCCACCGCCAAGAAGAAAGACTCCACCGGCATCTGCTTTATCGGTGAGCGCCGTTTCAGCGACTTCCTCAAGCAGTACCTGCCGGCGCAGCCGGGCGAGATCAAGACCCCCTCAGGCGAAGTCATCGGTCGTCACCACGGCCTTATGTACCACACCATCGGCCAGCGCCAGGGCCTGGGCATCGGCGGTTTGAAGGACGCCGGCGAAGAGCCGTGGTACGTGCTGGTCAAGGACCTGGAACACAACGTGCTGGTCGTCGGCCAGGGCAACGAGCACCCGCTGCTGTTTTCCGGCGCGCTGCTCGCGTCCGAGATCTACTGGGTCAACCCGGTAGACCTCAGCACACCGCGCCGCCTGACCGCCAAGGTGCGCTATCGCCAGGGCGACCAGCCCTGCACTCTGGAAAAAACCGCCAGCGGCTACCGTGCCACCTTCGACGACCCGCAACGCGCGGTCACCCCGGGACAGTCTGTGGTGTTCTACGACGGCGAAATCTGCCTGGGCGGCGGCGTGATTGAAGTCGCGCAAGCCTGGAGCCACCCGGCATGAGTCCGACCCAGGAGCAATTGACGGCACTGGGCGGGGTGTTTCTTGCGGCGGTGCTGGTGGACAAGATCGCCAGGACCGGCCAGGTCACTGAAGCCGGCCTGACTTGCATGCTCGGCAGCCTGCTGATCCGCGACCCCAAGGACACCCTGGAAGTCTACGGTGGCGATGACCTGGCGCTGCGTGAAGGCTACCGTGCGCTGATCGGCGCCCTGGAGCGCGACCCCAGCACCCTGCAGCGCGAGCCGTTGCGCTACGCCCTGTCGATGCTCGGCCTGGAACGTCAACTGGCCAAGCGCGACGACATGCTCGACACCATCGGCAAGCGCCTGCCGCAGATCCAGTCCCAGGTCGAACACTTCGGCCCGGCCCATGAAAACGTGGTCGCAGCCTGCGGCGCGCTGTACCAGGACACCCTGAGCACCTTGCGCCAGCGCATTCAGGTGCACGGCGACATGCGCAACCTGCAGCAACCAAACAACGCCTCGAGGATCCGCGCGCTGCTGTTGGCCGGTATTCGTTCGGCGCGGTTGTGGCGACAGCTGGGCGGCCATCGCTGGCAACTGGTGATCAGCCGGCGCAAATTGCTCAAAGAGCTTTATCCGTTGATGCGCAACGAATAAGTCGCTGCAACAGGTGTATTTTCACGCCGTTACGCGTAATACGCCGGTCAGTTGGCAACGGACCGGCGAATTTTTTCATGTATGATACGCGCCCCATTTCGTTGCCCGACTGTCCGAGAGCACCCCATGCAGCTTTCTTCGCTCACTGCGGTTTCCCCTGTTGACGGCCGCTACGCCGGCAAAACCCAGGCCCTGCGCCCTATTTTCAGCGAATACGGCCTGATCCGTGCGCGCGTGCTGGTTGAAGTTCGCTGGCTCCAGCGCCTCGCCGCTCACCCTGGCATCAGCGAAGTGCCGGCGTTCTCCGCCGAAGCCAACGCTGTGCTCAACACCCTGGCGGACAACTTCGCCCTGGAGCACGCCGAGCGCGTGAAAGAGATCGAGCGCACCACCAACCACGACGTCAAAGCCATTGAGTACCTGCTCAAGGAGCAAGCGGCCAAGCTGCCGGAGCTGGCCCAGGTCAGCGAGTTCATCCACTTTGCCTGCACCAGCGAGGACATCAACAACCTGTCCCACGCCTTGATGCTGCGCGAAGGCCGTGATGACGTGATGCTGCCGCTGATGCGCCAGACTGCCGAGGCCATCCGCGAGCTGGCCGTGCGTTTCGCCGCTGTGCCGATGCTGTCGCGCACCCACGGCCAGCCGGCTTCGCCGACCACGCTGGGCAAGGAACTGGCTAACGTCGTGTATCGCCTGGAGCGCCAGATCGCCCAGGTGGCCGCCGTGCCGCTGCTGGGCAAGATCAATGGCGCCGTGGGCAACTACAACGCGCACCTGTCGGCCTACCCGCAAATCGACTGGGAAGAAAACGCCCGTGCCTTCATCGAAGACGAGTTGGGCCTGGGCTTCAACCCCTACACCACGCAGATCGAACCCCACGATTACATCGCTGAACTGTTCGACGCAATCGCTCGCTTCAACACCATCCTGATCGACTTCGACCGCGATATCTGGGGCTACATCTCCCTGGGCTACTTCAAGCAGCGCACCATTGCCGGCGAAATCGGTTCGTCGACCATGCCGCACAAGGTCAACCCGATCGACTTCGAAAACTCCGAAGGCAACCTCGGCATCGCCAACGCGCTGTTCCAGCACCTGGCCAGCAAGTTGCCGATTTCCCGTTGGCAGCGCGACCTGACCGACTCCACCGTACTGCGTAACCTCGGCGTGGGCTTTGCCCATAGCGTGATCGCGTACGAAGCCAGCCTCAAAGGCATCAGCAAGCTTGAGCTCAACGAGCAGAAGATCGCCGCTGACCTCGATGCCTGCTGGGAAGTGTTGGCCGAGCCGATCCAGACCGTGATGCGCCGCTACAACATCGAAAACCCCTACGAAAAACTGAAAGAACTGACGCGCGGCAAGGGCATCAGCCCCGAAGCGCTGCAAACTTTCATCGACGGACTGGACATGCCAGCCGCTGCCAAGGCCGAGCTAAAACTGCTGACGCCTGCCAATTACATTGGCAACGCTGTCGAGCAAGCCAAACGCATCTGACCATCGCAAGACCCTTGAGACGCCCGGCCGCGCCGGGCGTTTTTATTTCAGTCTTAAAAGTGCTTTTTTTCAATAGGTTACACATGAATCCTGATATCCCTCTTCAACTCTTGGGCGGCATCACGGCACGGGAGTTCCTGCGCGACTACTGGCAGAAGAAACCCTTGCTGATCCGTCAGGCCATCCCTGATTTCGAAAGCCCGATCGACGCCGACGAACTGGCCGGACTGGCGCTGGAAGAAGAAGTCGAATCGCGCCTGGTGATCGAACATGGCGAGCGTCCGTGGGAACTGCGTCGCGGGCCGTTCGCCGAGGACGCCTTCAGCACCCTGCCGGAGCGCGAGTGGACGCTGCTGGTGCAGGCGGTCGACCAGTTCGTGCCGGAAGTGGCCGAGCTGCTGCAACAGTTCCGCTTCCTGCCGAGCTGGCGCATCGACGACGTGATGATCAGCTTCGCCGCACCGGGCGGCAGCGTGGGCCCGCACTTCGACAACTACGACGTGTTCCTGCTGCAGGCCCAGGGCAAGCGCAACTGGAAAATCGGCCAAATGTGCAGCTCCGAGAGTCCGCTGCTGCAACACGCCGACCTGCGCATCCTCGCTGACTTCGAAGAAAGCGCCGAGTGGGTGCTGGAGCCGGGCGACATGCTCTACCTGCCGCCACGCCTGGCCCATTTCGGCATTGCCGAAGATGATTGCATGACCTACTCGGTGGGCTTTCGCGCGCCGAGCGCCGCCGAAGTGCTGACTCACTTCACCGACTTCCTCAGCCAGTACCTGACCGACGAAGAGCGCTACACCGACGCCGATGCACAGCCGGTCAGCGACCCGCATCAGATCCAGAGCGACGCCCTCGACCGCCTCAAGAGCCTGCTCGCCGAGCACATGAGCGACGAACGCATGCTGCTCACCTGGTTCGGCCAGTTCATGACCGAGCCGCGCTACCCGGAACTGGTGGCCGGCGAAGAGCTGGGCGAAGACGACTTCATCGCCAGCCTGCAGGAGGGCGCGATCCTGGTGCGCAACCCAAGCGCGCGCCTGGCGTGGTCGGAAGTCGACGACGATGTGCTGCTGTTCGCCAGCGGCCAGAGCCGCTATCTGCCAGGCAAGCTGCGTGAGCTGTTGAAGCTGGTGTGCTCGGCCGATGCGCTGCACAGCGAAAACCTTGGTCCATGGCTGGCCGATGAAGACGGCCGTGACCTGCTGTGCGAACTGGTCAAGCAAGGCAGCTTGGGGTTCGCCGATGAATAGGATTCACGTAAGTGTCGCGGACTGGCGAAAGGATATCGACGAGATTCGGCGCATTCGTGAAGCGGTGTTTATCGCGGAACAATCGGTTCCACCGGAGCTGGAGTGGGATGCCGACGACGCCGGCGCCCTGCATTTTCTGGCGTTTGAAGGCGACTTCCCCATTGGCACGGCGCGCCTGCTGCCCAGCGGCGAGATCGGCCGCGTGTCAGTCCTCAAGGACTGGCGCGGGCTGAAAGTGGGCGACAAGCTGATGGAAACGGTGATCGGCGTGGCCGAGCAACGTGGGCAGACTCGGCAGTTCCTCAGTGCGCAGGTGTACGCGGCGCCGTTTTATGAGCGACTGGGGTTCAAGATCGTCAGTGATGAGTTTCTTGAGGTCGGGATTCCGCATGTGGATATGGTGCGCGAGGGCTGATTGAAACCGCATCGCGACTATCGGGAGCAAGCCCCCTCCCAAAATGCCCTGCCTTGCGATAATGCCGTTCAGTTAAGGAAAATGTGTGGGCTTATTGTGGAGAGCGGGCTTGCCCCGCGTTGGGGTGCGAAGCGCCCCCAATCCAGCAAAACGCGGTGTACCTGATACGGCTCAGCGCCTGGTTTTGGGGCTGCTGCGCAGCCCAACGCAGGACAAGCCTGCTCGCCACAGGGAAGCTGCGCTTAACTGAACGGCATTATGCCTTGCCAGGGCATTTTGCTGTCCGGGATTCAACTTGCGACCCGTCAGGCCGACAAACTGGCACTATCCAGGCTTGAACCAATCGCAGAGATCACGGACATGTCCCTACGCACCCTGCTCACCGCCCTCCTCCTGACCACGAGCGTTTCGGCCATGGCCGACACGGCCGTGGTCGACCTGAGCAACCGCACCAGCGCCGACCTGCTGCCCGTGGCGCAGCACTTCATCGGCAAGGACGGCACCGTCAGCGCCTATGGCAATCAGCTGATCGTCAATGCGCAACCGGATAAAATCGAGGGTTTGCGCGCCCTGCTCACGCAGTTGGACACACCCGCCAAGCGCCTGCTGATCACCGTCGACACCAATGAAAACAACCAGCAAACCAATGGCCAGGTGATCAGCTACAGCACCGAAAGCCGTGAAGGCGGCATCCAGCAGATCCAGGCCAGCGAAGGCGTGCCCGCACTGATCCAGGTGGGCCAGAGCGTGCCGCTGACCAGCACTCAGCAGGACAGTTACGGCCGTCTGCAGAACCAGACCCGATACCGCAACGTCACCCAGGGTTTCTATGTCACCGCCAGCGTTACCGGCGAAACCGTCCACTTGGCGATCAGTACCAATCGTGACCGCATGAGCCAGGAACGTCCTGATGTAGTGAACGTTCAAAGTACCGACACAACTGTCAGCGGTCGCTTGGGAGAGTGGATTTCCCTGGCCGGCATCAATCGTGCGACCCAAGCCGATAAATCCTCTACAACCCGCAGCTACTCTACCCAGGGGCGTGACGACCTGGCCATACGGGTCAAAGTCGACAGCTTGAACTGAGTCACCAAAAACTGACTGACAAGTCGCAAAAAGGCAAATATGTAGTGCTTTGAAAAAAGCACTACAAAACATTTGACGCCCCAAAAAAGGCTGTGCATGATGGCCTCGCTCCCGCTAATCCAGGGCCCTGGCAAGGGGCCCTTGAACCCTAACAAGACGCGACGACGAGGTTTATCTCCATGGCACTGACACGCGAACAGCAAATTGCAGCCCTCGAAAAAGACTGGGCTGAAAACCCACGCTGGAAAGGCGTGACCCGCGCTTATTCGGCTGCTGACGTCGTCCGCCTGCGCGGCTCGGTTCAACCTGAGCACACCTTTGCCAAACTCGGCGCCGAGAAGCTGTGGAACCTGGTGACTCAGGGCGCCAAGCCGTCCTTCCGCCCCGACAAGGATTTCGTCAACTGCATGGGCGCCCTCACCGGCGGTCAGGCTGTGCAGCAGGTAAAAGCCGGAATCCAGGCGATCTACCTGTCCGGCTGGCAAGTGGCGGCGGACAACAACTCCGCCGAATCCATGTACCCCGACCAATCGCTGTACCCGGTGGACTCGGTGCCAACCGTGGTCAAGCGCATCAACAACTCGTTCCGTCGTGCCGACCAGATCCAGTGGAAGGCCGGCAAAGGCCCGGGCGATGAGGGCTACATCGACTACTTCGCGCCAATCGTGGCGGACGCCGAAGCCGGTTTTGGCGGCGTGCTCAACGCCTACGAACTGATGAAGAGCATGATCGAGGCAGGCGCTGCCGGCGTGCACTTCGAAGACCAGTTGGCCTCGGTGAAAAAATGCGGCCACATGGGTGGCAAGGTACTGGTTCCCACTCAGGAGGCCGTGCAAAAGCTGACCGCCGCGCGCCTGGCCGCTGACGTGGCTGGCACCCCGACCATCATCCTCGCCCGCACCGATGCCAACGCAGCTGACTTGCTCACGTCCGACTGCGACCCGTACGACCAACCGTTCGTGACCGGCGAGCGCACTCAGGAAGGTTTTTACAAGGTGCGCGCCGGTCTGGACCAGGCGATCGCTCGTGGCCTGGCCTACGCGCCCTATGCCGACCTGATCTGGTGCGAAACCGCCAAGCCGGACCTGGACGAGGCCCGTCGTTTCGCCGAAGCGATCAAAAAGGAATATCCCGACCAGTTGCTGTCCTACAACTGCTCGCCGTCCTTTAACTGGAAGAAGAACCTGGACGACGCGACCATCGCCAAATTCCAGCGCGAGCTGTCAGCCATGGGCTACAAGCACCAGTTCATAACCCTGGCCGGCATTCACAACATGTGGCACAGCATGTTCAACCTGGCGCACGACTACGCCCGCAACGACATGACCGCCTACGTGAAACTGCAGGAACAGGAATTCGCGGACGCATCCAAGGGTTACACCTTTGTGGCGCACCAGCAGGAAGTGGGCACCGGCTACTTCGACGACATGACCACCGTGATCCAGGGCGGCACTTCGTCGGTGACTGCGCTGAAGGGTTCGACTGAGGAAGAGCAGTTCCACTAAACCACAACGCCGCACAGCAAAAAGCCCCGACTGGTTCGGGGCTTTTTGCTGTGCGGCGCTGCGGCCCAACTGTAGGAGGGGGCTTGCTCCCTCCCTCCCACAAAGGATCAGGTACTGAGTCAGCAGGTTTCGCGCAAAACATTGATCCATGGCGGTATCTGCGCACAGCGGATCGGTTAAAAATCCGTTCCAGCAACTCACCGCATTCAATCAAGTAACAACAACTTCCCGCGCCACGCGAGAACCATTCGCTTAAACTCCGCCCAAACAATAGTCATTATCATTTAGCGCATAAAAACTTGATTATCGTGTAAACGGAACGTAATTGATTCAACGCCCGCTAATGCCCGCAGCGCAAGGGCTGCAGCCCCACAAAGGTGCACTATGTGCTTCATCCGCCGAATAATTTCGCCGCAGGAATTTTACTTGCCCGGTGTTTAGCCATAAAATCACCGAGATTGATTGCAGTGCGACATATCGTCACTGCATCGTTACTTTTTCGAGCTCAGAGACCTTTGCTCTCTGTTAAGGATTTCCAGCATGACCGAAGCGACAGGACTCATCGCCCACAACTGGGGCTTTGCCATTTTCCTCCTCGGTGTTGTGGGGCTTTGCGCCTTCATGCTCGGCGTCTCCAGCCTCCTCGGGTCAAAAGCCTGGGGGCGCAGCAAAAATGAACCGTTCGAGTCTGGCATGCTGCCTACAGGTGGCGCCCGCTTGCGGCTCTCAGCCAAATTCTATCTGGTCGCGATGCTCTTCGTGATCTTCGATATCGAAGCCCTTTTTCTCTTTGCCTGGTCTGTGTCCGTCCGCGAAAGCGGCTGGACCGGATTCGTCGAAGCTCTCGTTTTCATAGCAATTCTGTTGGCAGGTCTTGTCTACCTGTTCCGAGTGGGCGCCCTTGACTGGGCTCCGGAAGCTCGTCGCAAGCGGCAAGCGAAGCTGAAACAATGAGGCTTTGGCGATGCAATACAATCTCACCAGGATCGACCCGGATGCTCCTAACGAGCAGTACCCCATCGGCGAACGGGAAACCGTCTCCGATCCGTTAGAAGATCAAGTCCACAAAAACATCTACATGGGCAAACTCGAAGACGTGCTGAGTGGCGCGGTGAACTGGGGGCGTAAAAACTCCCTGTGGCCGTACAACTTCGGCCTTTCGTGCTGCTATGTGGAAATGACCACCGCCTTCACGGCGCCCCACGACATCGCGCGCTTTGGCGCCGAAGTGATCCGGGCGTCACCGCGTCAGGCGGATTTCATGGTTATCGCCGGCACCTGCTTTATCAAGATGGCGCCGATCATTCAGCGTCTCTACGAGCAGATGCTCGAGCCCAAGTGGGTGATCTCCATGGGTTCGTGCGCCAACTCGGGTGGCATGTACGACATCTACTCCGTGGTTCAGGGGGTGGACAAGTTCCTGCCCGTGGACGTCTACGTGCCTGGCTGCCCGCCCCGCCCTGAAGCTTTTCTGCAAGGCTTGATGCTGCTGCAGGAATCGATTGGCAAGGAGCGTCGCCCGCTTTCCTGGGTCGTCGGCGATCAAGGCGTGTACCGCGCCGAGATGCCGTCACAAAAGGAACAGCGCCGCGAACAGCGAATCGCAGTCACCAACCTGCGCAGCCCCGACGAAGTCTGATCCAGCCCGCTTCTTTTATAGAACGAACACCTGGCCTCATTCTTTACGTTGACCGAAAGCGATAAAAAACCATGACTACAGGCAGTGCTCTGTACATCCCGCCTTATAAGGCAGACGACCAGGATGTGGTTGTCGAACTCAATAACCGTTTTGGCCCTGACGCCTTCACCGCCCAGGCCACACGCACCGGTATGCCGGTGCTGTGGGTGGCGCGTGCGCGGCTCGTCGAAGTCCTGAGCTTCCTGCGCAACCTGCCCAAGCCGTACGTCATGCTCTATGACCTGCATGGCGTGGACGAACGTCTGCGCACCAAGCGCCAGGGCTTGCCGAGCGGCGCCGATTTCACCGTGTTCTACCACCTGCTGTCGATCGAACGTAACAGCGACGTGATGATCAAGGTTGCCCTTTCCGAAGGCGACCTGAGCGTGCCGACCGTGACCGGCATCTGGCCCAACGCCAGCTGGTACGAGCGCGAAGTCTGGGACATGTTCGGCATCGACTTCCCGGGCCACCCGCACCTGACGCGCATCATGATGCCGCCGACCTGGGAAGGTCACCCGCTGCGCAAGGACTACCCTGCCCGTGCCACCGAATTCGACCCGTTCAGCCTGACGCTCGCCAAGCAGCAACTGGAAGAAGAAGCCGCGCGCTTCCGTCCGGAAGACTGGGGCATGAAGCGCTCCGGCACCAACGAGGACTACATGTTCCTCAACCTGGGTCCGAACCACCCTTCGGCTCACGGTGCCTTCCGCATCATCCTGCAACTGGACGGCGAAGAAATCGTCGACTGCGTGCCCGACATCGGCTACCACCACCGCGGCGCCGAGAAGATGGCCGAGCGTCAGTCCTGGCACAGCTTCATCCCGTACACCGACCGTATCGACTACCTGGGCGGCGTGATGAACAACCTGCCGTACGTGCTCTCGGTCGAGAAGCTCGCCGGCATCAAGGTGCCGGACCGCGTCGATACCATCCGCATCATGATGGCCGAGTTCTTCCGCATCACCAGCCACCTGCTGTTCCTGGGCACCTACATCCAGGACGTCGGCGCCATGACCCCGGTGTTCTTCACCTTCACCGACCGTCAACGCGCCTACAAGGTCATCGAAGCCGTCACCGGTTTCCGCCTGCACCCGGCCTGGTACCGCATCGGCGGCGTGGCCCACGACCTGCCAAATGGCTGGGAGCGTCTGGTCAAGGAATTCATCGACTGGATGCCCAAGCGTCTGGACGAGTACCAGAAAGCCGCCCTGGACAACAGCATCCTCAAAGGCCGCACCATAGGCGTCGCCCAGTACAACACCAAAGAGGCCCTGGAATGGGGCGTCACCGGTGCCGGCCTGCGCTCCACCGGCTGCGATTTCGACCTGCGTAAAGCGCGCCCGTACTCCGGCTACCAGAACTTCGAGTTCGAAGTGCCGCTGGCCGCCAATGGCGATGCCTACGACCGTTGCATCGTGCGCGTCGAAGAAATGCGCCAGAGCCTGAAAATCATCGAGCAGTGCATGCGCAACATGCCGGCCGGCCCGTACAAGGCGGATCACCCGCTGACCACGCCGCCGCCGAAAGAACGCACGCTGCAGCACATCGAAACCCTGATCACGCACTTCCTGCAGGTTTCGTGGGGCCCGGTCATGCCGGCCAACGAATCCTTCCAGATGATCGAAGCGACCAAGGGTATCAACAGTTATTACCTGACGAGCGATGGCGGCACCATGAGCTACCGCACCCGGATTCGCACCCCAAGCTTCCCGCACTTGCAGCAGATCCCTTCGGTGATCAAAGGCGAGATGGTCGCGGACTTGATTGCGTACCTGGGTAGTATCGATTTCGTTATGGCCGACGTGGACCGCTAAGCATGAACAGCACGCTTATCCAGACAGACCGTTTCACCTTGAGTGAAACCGAGCGCTCGGCCATCGAGCACGAGCTGCATCACTACGAAGACCCGCGCGCGGCGTCGATCGAAGCCTTGAAGATCGTGCAGAAGGAACGTGGCTGGGTGCCAGACGGCGCCCTCTACGCCATCGGCGAGATCCTCGGCATCCCGGCCAGCGACGTTGAAGGCGTGGCCACGTTCTACAGCCAGATCTTCCGCCAGCCGGTGGGTCGCCACATCATTCGCGTGTGCGACAGCATGGTCTGCTACATCGGTGGTCACGAGTCCGTGGTCAGCGAAATCCAGGCCAAACTGGGCATCGGCCTTGGCCAGACCACCGCAGACGGGCGTTTCACGCTGCTGCCGGTGTGCTGCCTGGGCAACTGCGACAAGGCGCCGGCGTTGATGATCGACGACGACACATTCGGTGACGTCCAGCCTGCTGGCGTGACCCAATTGCTCGAGGGCTACCCATGACCCTGACTTCTTTCGGCCCGGCCAACCTGATCAAGCGTTCGGCCGAGACCCACCCGCTCACCTGGCGTCTGCGTGACGACGGCGAGCCCGTGTGGCTCGACGAATACCAGACCAAGAACGGCTACGCCGCTGCGCGCAAGGCCTTCGCCGACATGGCCCAGGACGACATCGTCCAGACCGTGAAAGACGCCGGCCTCAAGGGTCGCGGCGGTGCGGGTTTCCCCACTGGCGTGAAGTGGGGCCTGATGCCCAAGGACGAATCCATCAACATCCGCTACCTGTTATGCAACGCGGATGAAATGGAGCCGAACACCTGGAAAGACCGCATGCTGATGGAGCAACTGCCCCATCTGCTGATCGAAGGCATGCTGATCAGCGCCCGCGCGCTGAAAACCTACCGTGGCTACATCTTCCTGCGTGGCGAATACACCACCGCCGCCAAGCACCTCAACCGCGCCGTGGCAGAAGCCAAGGCCGCTGGCCTGCTGGGCAAGAACATCCTCGGTTCCGGTTTTGACTTCGAGCTGTTCGTGCACACCGGCGCCGGGCGTTACATCTGCGGTGAAGAAACCGCACTGATCAACTCCCTCGAAGGCCGCCGCGCCAACCCGCGCTCCAAGCCGCCCTTCCCTGCCGCCGTAGGCGTGTGGGGCAAGCCGACCTGCGTGAACAACGTCGAAACCCTGTGCAACGTGCCGGCGATCATCGCCGACGGCGTGGACTGGTACAAATCGTTGGCCCGCGAAGGCAGCGAAGACATGGGCACCAAGCTCATGGGCTTCTCCGGCAAGGTCAAGAACCCTGGCCTGTGGGAGCTGCCATTTGGCGTCACCGCACGCGAGCTGTTCGAGGACTACGCTGGCGGCATGCGCGACGGCTACACCTTGAAAGCCTGGCAGCCAGGCGGCGCCGGTACCGGCTTCCTGCTCCCCGAGCACCTCGACGCACAGATGTATGCCGGCGGCATCGGCAAGGTGGGCACCCGGATGGGTACTGGCCTGGCCATGGCGGTGGACAACACGGTGAACATGGTCTCGCTGCTGCGCAACATGGAGCAGTTCTTTGCCCGTGAATCCTGCGGCTTCTGCACCCCGTGCCGTGACGGTCTGCCGTGGAGCGTGAAGCTGCTGATGGCCCTGGAAAACGGCGAAGGCCGCGAAGGAGACATCGAGACCCTGTTGGGTCTGGTCGGTTTCCTCGGCCCAGGCAAGACTTTCTGTGCTCACGCACCGGGCGCCGTGGAGCCATTGGGCAGCGCAATCAAATACTTCCGCCCTGAATTCGAGGCCGGCATCGCGCCAACCCGCGCGGGCGAGCTCACTCAGGTGGTATCGCCGACCATGGTCGGCGCGTAACGCTTTAAAGGCGAAGGGCCCGTGCCCTTCGCTTTCTCATGTGCTGACGCCTTGATGGCTGTGTAGATGCCCATGAATAACAAGATTCCATTAGCCACGCCCGCTGACAACGGGCCAACGAAGAACTTTGAACCATGGCCACTATCCACGTAGACGGCAAAGCGCTCGAAGTCGATGGGGCGGACAACCTGTTACAGGCATGTCTGTCACTCGGCCTCGACATCCCGTATTTCTGCTGGCACCCCGCGCTCGGTAGCGTCGGTGCCTGTCGCCAGTGTGCGGTCAAGCAGTACACCGACGAGAACGACACCCGTGGTCGTATCGTCATGTCGTGCATGACCCCAGCCACCGACAACACCTGGATCTCCATCGAAGATGAAGAATCCAAGGCGTTCCGCGCCAGTGTCGTCGAATGGCTGATGACCAACCACCCCCACGACTGCCCGGTCTGTGAGGAAGGCGGTCACTGCCACCTGCAAGACATGACGGTGATGACCGGCCACAACGAGCGCCGCTATCGCTTCACCAAGCGCACCCACCAGAACCAGGACCTCGGCCCGTTCATTTCCCACGAGATGAACCGCTGCATCGCCTGCTACCGCTGCGTGCGTTTCTACAAAGACTACGCCGGCGGCACCGATCTCGGCGTCTTCGGCGCCCACGACAACGTGTACTTCGGTCGCGTTGAAGATGGCGTGCTCGAAAGCGAGTTCTCCGGCAACCTCACCGAGGTCTGCCCGACCGGTGTGTTCACTGACAAGACCCACTCCGAGCGCTACAACCGCAAGTGGGACATGCAATTCGCGCCGAGCATCTGCCATGGTTGCTCCAGCGGTTGCAACATCTCCCCGGGCGAACGCTACGGTGAACTGCGTCGCATCGAAAACCGCTTCAACGGTTCGGTCAACCAGTACTTCCTGTGCGACCGTGGCCGTTTCGGCTATGGCTACGTCAACCGCAAGGATCGCCCGCGCCAGCCGTTGCTGGCCGATGGCACCCCACTGAGCCTGGACAGCGCGCTGGATAAAGCCGCCGAACTGCTGCGCGGCCGCAACATCGTCGGTATCGGTTCGCCACGCGCCAGCCTCGAAAGCAACTTCGCGTTGCGCGAGCTGGTCGGCGCCGAGCACTTCTACTGCGGTATCGAAGCCGGCGAGCTGGAGCGCATCCGTCTGGTCCTGCAAGTGCTGAATGACAGCCCGCTGCCAGTGCCGAACATGCGCGACATCGAGGACCACGATGCGATCTTCGTACTCGGTGAAGACCTGACCCAGACCGCAGCGCGCGTGGCCCTCTCCCTGCGCCAGTCGGTCAAGGGCAAGGCCGAAGACATGGCCGACGCCATGCGCGTGCAGCCTTGGCTCGACGCCGCCGTGAAGAACATCGGCCAGCACGCGCTGAACCCTCTGTTTATCGCCTCCCTGGCTGAAACCAAGCTCGACGATATCGCCGAAGAATGCGTCCACGCCGCACCCGACGACCTGGCCCGCATCGGTTTCGCCGTGGCCCACGCCCTCGACGCGAGCGCACCGGTCGTCGAAGGCCTGGACACTGAAGCCCTCGAACTGGCCCAACGCATCGCCGACGCCCTGCTGGCGGCCAAGCGTCCATTGATCATTGCCGGCACCTCGCTGGGTTCCAAGGCGCTGATCGAAGCCGCCGCCAACATCGCCAAGGCCTTGAAGCTGCGCGACAAGAACGGCTCCATCAGTCTGGTGGTGCCGGAAGCCAACAGCCTTGGCCTGGCCATGCTCGGCGGCGAGTCCCTCGACGCCGGCCTGCAAGCGGTGATCGACGGCAATGCCGACGCCATCGTGGTGCTGGAAAACGACCTGTACACCCGCACCGCTGCGGCCAAGGTTGACGCTGCACTGGACGCTTCCAAGGTCCTGATCGTGGCCGACCACCAGCAGACCGCCACCAGTGAACGCGCCCATCTGGTACTGCCGGCCGCCACCTTCGCCGAAGGCGACGGTACGCTGGTCAGCCAGGAAGGCCGCGCCCAGCGCTTCTTCCAGGTGTTCGATCCGAAATACATGGACGCCAGCATCCTGGTTCACGAAGGCTGGCGCTGGCTGCATGCCCTGCGCGCGACCCTGCTGAACCAGCCGATCGACTGGACCCAGCTCGACCACGTCACCGCCGCTACCGCCGCCAGCGCGCCGCAACTGGCCCGCATCGTCGATGCCGCACCGTCCGCCGCGTTCCGCATCAAAGGCATGAAACTGGCCCGCGAACCGCTGCGCTACTCCGGCCGCACGGCCATGCGCGCCGATATCAGCGTGCACGAACCGCGCACCCCGCAGGACCACGACACCGCGTTCGCCTTCTCCATGGAAGGCTACTCGGGTTCAGCCGAACCGCGTCAGCAGGTGCCGTTTGCCTGGTCGCCGGGCTGGAACTCGCCTCAGGCCTGGAACAAGTTCCAGGACGAAGTCGGTGGTCACATCCGCGCTGGCGACCCGGGCACACGCCTGATCGAAACCCAGGGCGACTCGCTGAACTGGTTCGCCGCCGTACCGCGTCCGTTCAACCCGGCGCCGGGCACCTGGCAGGTTGTGCCGTTCTTCCATCTGTTCGGCAGCGAAGAAAACTCTTCCAAGGCCGCACCGGTGCAAGAGCGCATTCCGGACGCCTACGTGTCGCTGGCCAAGTCCGAAGCCGATCGCCTGGGCGTCAACGACGGTGCCCTGCTCAGCCTGAACGTGGCCGGCCAGACCCTGCGTCTGCCGCTGCGCATCAACGATGAGCTGGGTGCGGGCCTGGTTGCACTGCCTAAAGGCCTCGCCGGTATCCCGCCTGCGGTCTTTGGCAAAACCGTTGACGGTCTGCAGGAGGCAGCGCAATGACCTGGTTCACCCCTGAAGTGATCGACGTGATCATCTCGGTCCTCAAGGCCATCGTGATCCTGTTGGCCGTGGTCGTTGCGGGCGCCCTGCTCAGCTTCGTCGAACGCCGTCTGCTGGGCTGGTGGCAGGACCGTTACGGTCCGAACCGCGTTGGCCCGTTCGGCATGTTCCAGATCGCCGCCGACATGCTGAAAATGTTCTTCAAGGAAGACTGGACGCCGCCGTTCGCCGACAAGGTGATCTTCACCCTGGCGCCGGTGGTTGCCATGAGCGCCTTGCTGATCGCCTTCGCGGTCATCCCGATCACCCCGACCTGGGGCGTGGCGGACCTGAACATCGGCCTGCTGTTCTTCTTCGCCATGGCCGGTCTGTCGGTGTACGCCGTGCTGTTCGCCGGTTGGTCGAGCAACAACAAGTTCGCCCTGCTGGGCAGCTTGCGCGCCTCGGCCCAGACCGTGTCCTACGAAGTGTTCATGGGCCTGGCGCTGATGGGCATCGTGGTGCAGGTCGGCTCGTTCAACATGCGCGACATCGTCGAGTATCAGGCGCAGAACCTGTGGTTCATCATTCCGCAGTTCTTCGGCTTCTGTACCTTCTTCATCGCAGGCGTGGCCGTGACTCACCGTCACCCATTCGACCAGCCGGAAGCGGAACAGGAACTGGCCGACGGTTACCACATTGAATATGCCGGCATGAAGTGGGGCATGTTCTTCGTCGGTGAGTACATCGGCATCATCCTGATCTCGGCCCTGCTGGTGACGCTGTTCTTCGGCGGCTGGCACGGTCCGTTTGGCATCCTGCCGCAGTTGGCGTTCTTCTGGTTCTTCCTCAAGACCGCGTTCTTCATCATGTTGTTTATCCTGCTGCGCGCTTCCATTCCGCGTCCACGATACGACCAGGTGATGGATTTCAGCTGGCGCTTCTGCCTGCCACTGACCCTGATCAATTTGCTGGTGACCGCTGCCGTTGTGTTGTTGAACACGCCAGCGGCCGCGGTTCAGTGAGGATTTGACCCATGTTCAAATATATTGGCGACATCGTTAAGGGTACTGGTACCCAGTTGCGAAGCCTGGTGATGGTGTTCGGTCACGGCTTTCGCAAACGCGACACCCTGCAATACCCGGAAGAAGCGGTGTACCTGCCGCCGCGCTACCGCGGCCGCATCGTGCTCACCCGCGACCCGGATGGCGAAGAGCGTTGCGTAGCCTGCAACCTGTGCGCCGTGGCGTGCCCGGTGGGTTGCATCTCCCTGCAGAAAGCTGAAACCGAAGACGGTCGCTGGTACCCGGACTTCTTCCGAATCAACTTCTCGCGCTGCATTTTCTGCGGCCTCTGCGAGGAAGCTTGCCCGACCACCGCGATCCAGCTCACGCCGGATTTCGAGATGGCCGAGTTCAAACGTCAGGACCTGGTGTACGAGAAAGAAGATCTGCTGATCTCTGGTCCCGGTAAAAACCCTGATTACAACTTCTATCGTGTTGCAGGTATGGCCGTTGCCGGTAAGCCCAAGGGCGCCGCACAAAACGAAGCCGAGCCGATCAACGTGAAGAGCTTGCTGCCTTAAGGAAGAAAGATGGAATTCGCTTTCTATTTCGCATCGGGTATCGCGGTTGTGTCCACGCTTCGCGTGATCACCAACAACAACCCCGTGCACGCCCTGCTCTACCTGATCATTTCGCTGATCGCCGTGGCGATGACCTTCTTTGCCCTCGGCGCGCCGTTCGCCGGTGTGCTGGAAGTGATCGCCTACGCCGGCGCCATCATGGTGCTGTTCGTGTTCGTGGTGATGATGCTCAACCTGGGCCCGGCTTCGGTCGCCCAGGAACGCGTCTGGCTCAAGCCCGGCATCTGGCTCGGCCCGGTTGTCCTCGCAGCCCTGCTGCTGGGTGAGCTGCTGTATGTGCTGTTCGCTCACCAGAGCGGCCAGGCCATCGGCCACACCACCGTAGACGCCAAGGCCGTGGGTGTGAGCCTGTTCGGCCCGTACCTGCTGGTGGTCGAACTGGCTTCGATGCTGCTGCTCGCGGCAGCCATCACCGCCTTCCACTTGGGCCGCAACGAAGCCAAGGAGCAATGACGATGCCTGCTATCCCTTTGGAGCATGGTCTGGCGGTCGCCGGCATCCTGTTCTGCCTTGGCCTGGTCGGCCTGATGGTGCGCCGTAACATTTTGTTCGTGTTGATGAGCCTGGAAATCATGATGAATGCCGCAGCACTGGCGTTCATCGTGGCAGGCGCTCGTTGGGGCCAGCCGGATGGACAAGTCATGTTCATCCTGGTGATCAGCCTGGCAGCCGCCGAGGCCAGCATTGGCCTGGCGATCCTGCTGCAGCTGTACCGTCGCTTCCACACGCTTGATATCGACGCTGCCAGTGAGATGCGCGGATGAACATGATCTTTCTGACTTTCGTATTTCCCCTGATCGGTTTCCTGCTGCTGTCGTTCTCTCGCGGGCGCTGGTCGGAAAACCTCTCGGCCTTGATCGGCGTGGGCTCCATTGGCCTGTCGGCCATCGTCGCGGCCTATGTCATCTGGCAATTCAACGTAGCCCCACCCGAAGGCGGCCATTACACCCTGGTGCTGTGGCAGTGGATGTCGGTCGAGGGCTTCAAGCCCAACTTCGCCCTCTACGTGGACGGCCTGTCGATCACCATGCTCGGCGTGGTCGTCGGCGTAGGCTTCCTGATCCACCTGTTCGCGTCCTGGTACATGCGCGGTGAAGCGGGCTACTCGCGCTTCTTCTCGTACACCAACCTGTTTATCGCCAGCATGCTGTTTCTGGTACTGGGCGATAACCTGTTGTTCCTGTACTTCGGCTGGGAAGGCGTGGGCCTGTGCTCGTACCTGTTGATCGGTTTCTACTACAGCAACCGCAACAACGGTAACGCGGCGCTCAAGGCGTTTATCGTCACCCGTATCGGCGACGTGTTCATGGCCATCGGCCTGTTCATCCTGTTCCAACAGGTGGGCACGCTGAACATCCAGGAACTGCTGGTGCTGGCACCGCAGAAATTCCAGGTCGGCGACTTCTGGATCACCCTGGCCACGCTGATGCTGCTGGGCGGCGCCGTGGGTAAATCCGCGCAACTGCCGCTTCAAACCTGGCTGGCGGATGCGATGGCCGGTCCTACCCCGGTTTCGGCCCTGATTCACGCCGCAACCATGGTGACCGCCGGTGTCTACCTGATCGCACGGACCCACGGCCTGTTCACCCTGGCGCCGGACATCCTGCATCTTGTAGGCATCGTCGGCGGCGTGACCCTGGTACTGGCCGGCTTCGCCGCGCTGGTGCAGACCGACATCAAGCGCATCCTCGCCTACTCGACCATGAGCCAGATCGGCTACATGTTCCTGGCCCTGGGCGTCGGCGCCTGGGACGCGGCGATCTTCCACCTGATGACCCACGCGTTCTTCAAGGCCCTGCTGTTCCTCGCCTCCGGTGCGGTGATCGTGGCCTGCCACCACGAACAGAACATCTTCAAGATGGGCGGCCTGTGGAAGAAACTGCCGCTGGCCTACGCCAGCTTCATCGTCGGTGGTGCCGCCCTGGCCGCCCTGCCACTGGTGACTGCCGGTTTCTATTCCAAGGACGAAATCCTCTGGGAAGCCTTTGCCAGCGGTAACCAGAACCTGCTGTATGCAGGCCTGGTGGGTGCGTTCATGACCTCGCTGTACACCTTCCGCCTGATCTTCATCACCTTCCACGGTGAAGCCAAGACCGAAGCGCACGCAGGTCACGGCATCTCCCACTGGCTGCCGCTGTCGGTGCTGATCATCCTGTCGACCTTCATCGGCGCGATGATCACCCCGCCACTGGCCGGTGTACTCCCGGAAAGCGCCGGGCATGCAGGTGGCGCCGCCAAGCACAGCCTGGAAATCGCCTCGGGCGCCATCGCCCTGGCCGGTATCCTGCTGGCTGCGCTGTTGTTCCTTGGCAAGCGTCGCTTCGTCACGGCCGTGGCCAACAGTGGCATCGGGCGCTTCCTGTCGGCCTGGTGGTTCGCCGCCTGGGGCTTCGATTGGATCTACGACAAACTGTTCGTCAAGCCTTACCTTGCGATCAGCCATGTACTGCGCAAAGACCCGCTCGACCAGACCATCGGTTTGATCCCGCGCGCCGCCAAGGCCGGTCACACCGCCCTGAGCCGCAGCGAGACCGGCCAACTGCGTTGGTATGCAGCGTCCATGGCGGCCGGTGCCGTTCTGGTGATTGGCGCTATCGTCGTCGTGGCGGTCTGACCATGTCTATGCACTTTGCGAACTTGCGAAAGGAAACGAGCCCGTCATGATTCTGCCCTGGCTAATCCTGATCCCCTTTATCGGCGGCCTGCTCTGCTGGATGGGTGAACGCTTCGGCGCCACCCTGCCCCGCTGGATTGCGTTGCTGACCATGTCCCTGGAACTCGCGCTCGGCCTCTGGCTGTGGGCCCACGGTGACTATTCATTCGCTCCGGCTCCAGGCGTCGATCCCACGTTCGCGCTTGAATTCAAGCACGTGTGGATCCAGCGCTTCGGCATCAACGTGCACCTGGCCCTCGACGGCCTGTCGCTGTTGATGATCCTGCTGACCGGCCTGCTGGGTATCCTCTCGGTACTCTGCTCCTGGAAAGAGATCCAGCGTCACGTGGGTTTCTTCCACCTGAACCTGATGTGGATCCTGGGCGGCGTTGTCGGCGTGTTCCTCGCCCTCGACCTGTTCATGTTCTTCTTCTTCTGGGAAATGATGCTGGTGCCGATGTACTTCCTCATCGCGCTCTGGGGTCACAGTTCTTCGGACGGCAAGAAAACCCGGATCTACGCGGCGACCAAGTTCTTCATCTTCACCCAGGCTTCCGGCCTGATCATGTTGGTGGCGATCCTGGGTCTGGTCCTGGTCAACTTCAACAGCACGGGCGTGATCACTTTCAACTACGCCGACCTGTTGAAAACCAAGATGTCCCTGACCACCGAGTACATCCTGATGCTGGGCTTCTTCATCGCGTTTGCGGTGAAGCTGCCGGTGGTGCCCTTCCACTCCTGGTTGCCGGATGCTCACGCCCAAGCGCCGACCGCCGGCTCCGTGGACCTGGCCGGTATCCTGTTGAAGACCGCGGCCTACGGCTTGCTGCGTTTCGCCCTGCCGCTGTTCCCGAATGCCTCGGCCGAGTTCGCGCCGATTGCCATGACCCTGGGTCTGATCGGGATCTTCTACGGTGCGTTCCTGGCCTTCGCGCAAACCGACATCAAGCGTCTGATCGCCTTCTCGTCCGTTTCCCACATGGGTTTCGTCCTGATCGGTATCTACTCCGGCAGCCAACTGGCGTTGCAGGGCGCGGTGATCCAGATGCTGGCTCATGGTGTCTCGGCCGCCGCGCTGTTTATCCTGAGTGGTCAGCTGTACGAGCGTCTGCACACCCGTGACATGCGTGAAATGGGTGGCGTGTGGTCGCGCATCGCGTACCTGCCGGCGATCAGCCTGTTCTTTGCCGCTGCGTCGCTGGGCTTGCCGGGTACCGGTAACTTCATCGGCGAGTTCCTGATCCTGATGGGGGCCTTTGTGCAGACGCCATGGATCAGTGCGATTGCCACCTCCGGCCTGGTATTCGGTTCGGTCTACTCGCTGATCATGATCCACCGCGCCTACTTCGGCCCGGCCAAGTCCGACACCGTCCTGCAAGGGATGGATGCGCGCGAACTGATCATGGTGCTCGGCCTTGCGGTGCTGCTGATCTACATCGGCGTGTACCCGCAACCGTTCCTGGACACGTCTGCCGCCACGATGCATGGCGTGCAGCAGTGGTTCGGCACCGCCTTCTCTCAACTCGCTTCGGCCCGGTAAGAGCGCTATGGAATTCACGATCCAACACTTTATCGCGCTTGCGCCGCTGCTGATCACCAGCCTCACCATCGTGGTGGTGATGCTGGCGATCGCCTGGCGCCGCAATCACTCGCAAACGTTCCTGCTGTCCTGTGCCGGTCTGAACCTGGCCCTGCTGTCGATCATCCCGGCGCTCAAGGTCGCGCCACTGGCGGTCACGCCTTTGATGATGGTCGATGACTTCGCGCTGCTGTACATCGCGTTGATCCTGGTCGCGACCCTGGCCTGCGTCACCCTCGCCCACGCCTACCTTGGCGAAGGCGGCACCGGTTACCCAGGCAACAAGGAAGAGCTGTACCTGCTGATCCTGCTGGCGGCGGCCGGCGGTATCGTGCTGGTCAGCGCACAGCACCTGGCGGGCCTGTTCATCGGCCTGGAACTGCTGTCGATCCCGACCTACGGCCTGGTGGCCTACGCCTTCTTCAACAAGCGCTCCCTGGAAGCCGGCATCAAGTACATGGTGCTGTCGGCGGCAGGTTCGGCGTTTCTGTTGTTCGGTATGGCCCTGCTCTACGCCGAAGCCGGCAGCCTGAGCTTCACCGGTATCGGTCACGCCCTGGCCACCACCAGCATGCCTGCGCCGATTGCCCAACTGGGCCTGGCGATGATGCTGATCGGCCTGGCGTTCAAGCTGTCGCTGGTGCCGTTCCACCTGTGGACCCCGGACGTGTACGAAGGCGCCCCGGCGCCAGTGGCTGCGTTCCTGGCGACCGCATCGAAGGTGGCGGTGTTTGCGGTGATGGTGCGTCTGTTCCAGATCTCGCCTGCGGCCAACACCGGTGTGCTGAGCAACGTACTGACCGTGATCGCCATTGCGTCGATCCTGTTCGGCAACCTGCTGGCACTGACCCAGAACAACCTCAAGCGTCTGCTGGGTTACTCGTCCATCGCCCACTTCGGCTACCTGCTGATCGCCCTGGTGGCGAGCAACGGCCTGGCCGTGGAAGCCATCGGCGTGTACCTGGTCACCTACGTGATCACCAGCCTGGGCGCGTTCGGCGTGATCACCCTGATGTCCTCGCCGTACAAGGGCCGTGACGCCGACGCGCTGTACGAATACCGCGGCCTGTTCTGGCGCCGTCCGTACCTGACCGCCGTCCTCACTGTGATGATGTTGTCCTTGGCGGGTATCCCGCTGACGGCGGGCTTTATCGGCAAGTTCTACATCGTTGCTACCGGTGTTGAAGCGCACCAATGGTGGCTGGTTGCGTCCTTGGTACTGGGCAGCGCCATCGGCGTGTTCTACTACCTGCGCGTGATGGTCACCCTGTACCTGATCGAGCCGAACCTGCGCCGCGTCGACGCCGAGCTGCACTGGGAACAGAAAGCAGGCGGCGTGATGCTGCTGGCCATCGCCCTGCTCGCGTTCTTCCTGGGCGTGTACCCACAACCGTTGCTCACCCTGGTGCAGCATGCGGTGCTGGGCGTTTGATCGCTTAGTCAGATGCGGTAAACAGAACGGCGCCTTCGGGCGCCGTTTTGCGTTTCTGGGGCGTGCGGCCTCTGCCCTTCCCTGTTCGCGGAATTTTCCTGTTCCATCTACCTCTTCATCTGGCATCCATGCGTTTGAGGCGACCTTATGGTGGTTGCGTTTTAAGAAGGTTCCCACAGCACGGTCACTTGACACCCTTGCGAGTGGGTCAGCAAACTATACGCAGGCTACGTACATAACATGGATGCTCTATTTATCGAACTGCCGGCCTTCGAGCGGCATCGCAAGGATTATCTGAGTGACGAGCTTTTCCACGGTTTTCAACAGGTGTTGATGAAAAACCCGGAAGCGGGAGACGTGATCGAAGGCACCGGAGGATTGCGCAAGGTTCGCTTCGTCGATCAGCGGCGCAACAAAGGTAAACGCGGTGGCCTGCGGGTCATTTACTACTGGTGGTCAGGCGGCACTCAATTCTGGCTGTTCACCCTGTACGGCAAGCATGAACAGGACGATCTTGCCCCCCACCAAAAAAAAACGCTTAAACAGATGCTGGACAAGGAAATCAAAGCGAGGACACCCCATGAAACGTGAAATTTTCTCCGAACTGGTCGAAGGCTTCGACGCATTGGCCGAGGAGCGCCAGGGCAAAGTCACCCTGCGTACCCACAAGGTTCAACTCACCCACCTGGCACCGCTCACCGCCGAAGAAGTGGTTGCGGTGCGTCAGCAGCTCAACCTGTCCCGCGCGGTATTCGCCATGTACTTGCGCACCAATACCCGCACGCTGGAAAACTGGGAGCAAGGTCGAGCCAAACCCAATGCTCAGGCAGTGACGCTGATCCGTCTGGTAGCACGCTTTCCGGAAACCGTGGCGCAGTTGGCCGCATTGACTTGATGGACTGCTCGTTTCTCGCCTGTAAGGCAGCTGGGCATCATGCAGGTTGTCATTTTGAATGAACCTTTCATAACGCCTTCCTATCCATTTATAACAAGACAGGGAGGCAACATGAGTACCGCAAAAATCTACACCATCCACTACCACCTGCACGGTACGCCGAAATCCTTTGTCGTACGTGCCGACGTCATGAATAACGCTGAAGCCTGGCACTGGGCGGCCGTTGATGCCGACATTGCACACGTTAGTCGTATCGGCCGCGTAGGCCATGAGCAGGTCAAGAAAACCACGCGCCCCTGGGCGGAGAAATACGGCATCACCGAAGTCAGCTGGAACCCACCCAGATAAACAAAGCCCCGCACAATGGCGGGGCTTTTTTTTACTTTTTCAAGTCGCCCAACGGATCGTAGGGCGGCTTTTTTTCCGACTGCTTTTTCTCGTCCAGCGGGGCGATAGCCGGGCCGATGGGATCGACCTGCGGGTCCGACACATCGGGAGAGTCGGGGTCGAAACCCAGCTCGTCATTCTGCGTGGCATGCTCGCTTGAACTCGGGCCTTTCGGGGGATTGCTCATGGTGATCTCCTCTCTTACAACGGACGGGCCTTGTCATGGAGATTGTCGAGGTTTTTCTCGACCTGCTTCACATCGTCGTCCGGCCGGTCCTGTGGGTCGTTGGGGCGCAACGCATCGTTGTCACGCTCCTCTTCGCCAGGAGTGCGATGGGAATCGGGCGTACCCGGCGGTGGCTGCTTGTATTCGGGCATGGTGGCGTACCTGTGAAGGGCTTCACAAGGTTAGAGAAACCGCGCGCGGCCATCGTTCAACTTGTTTGCCCCCGCGCCTGCGTGCGCCAGCACAACAGCGCACTGATCGCAATCGCCGCGCCCGCCAGGCCAAACACCAGCGACGCCGAGGCCACCGGCAATAACAACCCCGCCAGCAACGGCCCGAAACCCGCGCCGATATCGCGCCATACCGCGTTGGACGCGAGCGCCGATACCCGCATCGAGCCTGGGTTGCGCTCGGTCACCAGGGTGGTCACCAAGGGCAGTTGCAAGGCACGCAGCACCAGCACCGCCGCTGCGCCGGCAATCACCCACTCACTGCCGAACGCCCCCAGCGCCAGGGCGCTCATGAATGAAAACAGCAATAGCATCGAGGTGGCCCCGAACCGCTGCGCCGCATGCCCCCCCAATGGGCTGAGCAATAATTCCGATAAATACCGCAGGCCCATCAGACCACCGGCGATCAGCACCGCGTCACCGCCCACGATCTTCTGCGCCTGGATCGACAGGCCAAAGATAAACAGGCCGTCCAACGCTACGCCCTCGATAAACGACCACAACGCCACACTGTCGGGCCAGTTGAAACGTCGCCCCGGCGTGCTGTGCAGATCGTGCCCGGTACTGGGCAACCCGCGCGCCAGCCACAGCCCCATGAGGCAGCACACGGTGAGGATCAGGAAAATCGGGCGCGGCCCGGCCCACAAGGTCAGCAGCCCGCCCAGCGGCAACGCCAGCATCGGCCCCAGGGCGATCAACGCCCGTGAGCGCCCTGCCCGGCGCGCGGCGCCGTCCAGTTCGGAGGTGGCCAATACCTGGGTCGACAGGTTCAACGCCGCATAACACAGGCCCCACACCAGCCGCAGTCCGAGCAAGGCAGCAAAGCCGGACAACACCGAGTTGCCCAGGGCACACAGCGCAGCAGCGCCGGCAGCAAGCATGCAAGTGAGTCGATCGCCGTGACGTGCATAGAAATTCAGCACATGCCGATAGCCAAAGATCCGCACCAGGCGGTTGGCCGCCAACAGCACGCCGGCCTGGGCCAACGTGATGCCGAAGGCTTCTGACTCCATCGGCAGCAGCAGGTAAAGCAACACGTCACTGGGCAGGCAGAACCCGAGGGTCAGCGCGGCGCGGCGAGAGGTGGCATCGGCGGTATGGTGGGTCTGGCTGGTCATAAAGCTGAAACATTTAGAATCAGGTCGTCACACTAGCCCTCACCCGCGCTGCTTTACAAGGGTCAGATCCGCTGCCGGTCAGTGAGTTTGCGCCTTGTGGCGAGCAGGGTCAGACCCGCTGTTTATAAGGCAACAAACGCAGCCCGCTGGCCACACTGCCCACCAGCGCGAACGCACATCCCAGCCACAGCGCGTAGTGCGGGCCACTGTTCACGGACAAGTGAAAACACAGCGCCACCAACGAGGCGCCCAGTGTCTGCCCCAGCAACCGCGAAATCGCCACAATGCCGCTGGCCCCGCCACTGCGGGCCAGGGGTGCACTGGTCATCAGGGCCTTGAGATTGGGCGACTGGAAAAACCCGAAGCCGGCGCCGCACAACGCCATGCGCCAGCCGATATCAAATGCCGAGGCCTCATTGCCCAGGGTCGCCAGCGCGCCCATGCCGAGGCTGAGCATCAGCAGGCCGATGCCGCACAGCAGGCCCAGGGACACCCGATCCGCCAGACGCCCCGCCACCAGCGCCATCACCGCCACCACCGCCGGCCAGGGGGTCATCAGAAAGCCGGTCTCCACCTGGCTATGGCCCAACGCCGCCTGCAACAGAAACGGCAGCGACACGAACGCCAGGCCCTGGGCGCTGAACGCGCAAATAGCCGTGAGCGAAGACAAGGCAAATACCGGGCGCTTGAACAGGTCCACCGCCAGCATCGGCGCCGGGTGTCCGGCCTCGCGACGCAGCAGCAGCGCACCGCATACTGCCGCGAGCGCCACCAACCCCAGGGTCAATACGCCCTGCGCGCCATGCACGGCGGCGCCCAGGCCCAGCACCAGCAACGCGAACACACCGGCACACAGCAACGCGGCCAGACGATCGAAGGCGTGCCCGCTGATCGGCAACCTGGGCAGCGAGCGCAACCCCAGGCCCAGGGCCAACAGCCCCAACGGCACATTGATCAGGTACAGCCAGTGCCAACTGGCCACCGAGAGAATCGCCGACGCCGCCGTCGGCCCCAGCGTAAATGCCAGCCCTACCACCAACGAGTTATAGCCCAGGCCCCGCCCGAGCATCTTCGAGGGGTAGATGTGCCGCAACAACGCGGTATTGACGCTCATCAACGCCGCCGCACCCAACCCCTGGGCCACGCGCGCAGCGGTAAGCGTCGACAGCGAACCGGCCAGCCCGCACAGCAACGACGAGACGATAAACAGCAGTAACCCGCCCAGGTAGACGCGGCGATGCCCCAGCACATCGCTCAACGACGCAAACGGCAGCACCGTCGCGATAATCGCCAGTTGGTAAGCGTTGACCACCCAGATCACCGAGGCCGAATCGGTGCCGATGCCTTCGGCCAGGGTCGGCAACGCCGTGTTGACGATGGCCGTGTCCAGCGTCGCCATGCCAATGCCCAGGGACAGCGCGATAACGGCCGGCAGGCGCTTATTGAGGGGTAGCCCATCGGCAACAGAAGACATGAAACGCTCCGCGCGGGTGACAAGGGGCCTGTAGATTACGGGCAGCGCAGATTTTTTTCAGGCGACAATCGGCTGGCTGTCAAAATATTCATCCTGAGGCGAGCAAGGTTCAGTTAAACGCAGACTCCCTGTGGGAGCAGTAGTGCGACGATTGGACTTGTCCGGCAAAGCTGCGCAGCCCTTGCCATCGAGCTGCTGGATAGGTGACTCTCTCGTCATGTTTGGCCACTATTTCAGGGGTAGCGACATGACCACCAGCAACCTGCTCGCCCAGCTGTTTCCCACCGCCTCCACCGATATTCCCGAACCCTTTCGCCTGGCCGCGCCGATTGAACAGCGTGATTACCTGGTCGATGGCCGACTGCAGGTATGGAACGGCCCGCTGGCCCGCGTGCAAAGCCCGGTGCAGTTGGGTGATGAACGCGTGCATATCGGCAGCACGCCGTTGCTGGATGCCGACACCGCCCTCACCGCCCTCGACGCCGCCGTGCGCGCCTACGACCGTGGCCAGGGCGAGTGGCCGACGATGCGCGTGGCAGACCGTATTCAGCATGTCGAAGCGTTCCTGCGGCGCATGCGCGAGCAGCGCGACGCGGTGGTCAAGCTGCTGATGTGGGAGATCGGCAAGAACCTCAAGGACTCGCAGAAAGAGTTCGACCGCACCTGCGACTACATCACCGACACCATCAACGCCCTCAAGGAACTCGACCGTCGCTCCAGCCGCTTCGAGCTGGAACAGGACACCCTCGGCCAGATCCGCCGCGTGCCGCTGGGTGTGGCGTTGTGCATGGGGCCTTACAACTACCCCCTGAACGAAACCTTCACCACGTTGATCCCGGCGCTGATCATGGGCAATACCGTGGTGTTCAAGCCGGCCAAGCTCGGCGTGCTGCTGATTCGTCCGTTGCTGGAGGCGTTTCGCGACAGTTTCCCGGCCGGGGTGATCAACGTGATCTACGGCAGCGGCCGCGAAACCGTGAGCGCGCTGATGGCCAGCGGCAAGATCGATATCTTTGCGTTTATCGGCACCAACAAGGCCGCCAGCGATTTGAAGAAACTGCACCCCAAGCCGCACCGCCTGCGCGCAGCCCTGGGCCTGGATGCGAAAAATCCCGGCATCGTGCTGCCCGAGGTCGACCTGGACAATGCCGTCAGCGAAGCACTTACCGGCGCCCTTTCGTTCAACGGCCAGCGCTGCACGGCGCTGAAAATCCTGTTTGTGCATGAAGCGGTGGTCGACAGCTTCATCGAAAAATTCAACACCCGACTGGCCACGCTCAAGCCTGGCATGCCCTGGGAAGACGGCGTGTCGCTGACGCCCCTGCCGGAAGTGGGCAAGGTGGACTATCTCAACGCGCTGGTGGCCGATGCCGCGCTGCACGGCGCCAAGGTGGTGAACCCGAACGGCGGCGAGAGTCGCGGCTCCTTTTTCTACCCGGCCGTTTTGTACCCGGTGAACCCGCAGATGCGCGTCTACCACGAGGAGCAGTTCGGCCCGGTGGTGCCGATCGTGCCCTACCGTGACCTGGACAAGGTGATCGACTACGTGCTCGATTCCGACTTCGGCCAGCAATTGAGCCTGTTCGGCACCAACGCTGTGGAAGTGGGGCGACTGGTAGACGTTTTTGCCAATCAGGTCGGCCGTATCAACATCAACGCCCAGTGCCAGCGCGGGCCGGACACCTTCCCGTTCAACGGGCGCAAGAACTCGGCCGAGGGCACGCTGTCTGTGCATGACGCCCTGCGCGTGTTCTCGATTCGCACCCTGGTGGCAACGAAGTTCCAGGAAAGCAACAAAGCGTTGGTCAGCGATATTCTGCGTAATCGCGATTCAAGCTTTCTGACCACCGATTACATCTTCTGACGAATACAGGCGCTGGCTTGCCTCCTCGATCTGTCTGCAAGGCAACGGTGAGGCTATCGCAGGCAAGCCAGCTCCCACACCTGGATCACCTTTTGTCCTGATTACCGAGGTCTCGTTACTCCCGATGAATCTACCCCTGTTTGCCCGGCGCCTTTTGCGCCCGTTGCTGGACCCCTACCGCCGCTATCGCCACGCCAAGCTGATCCACGCCGTGCGGGTGTCCATCGGCTTGCTGGCGACAATCCTGCTCACCACTGGCCTTCACCTGCCTCACGGTGAATGGGCTTCGGTGACCATGCTGATCGTGATCGGCGGCTTGCAGCACCACGGCAACATCGGCAAAAAAGCGGTGGAACGCGCCTACGGCACCTTGATCGGCGCCAGTGTCGGCTTGCTGCTGGTGGTGCAGCAGGCCTATTTCGGCCTGCCGCTGTTGACCTACCTGCTGATGTCAGTGGTGTGCGGGTTCTTTTCCTATCACGCCATCGGCAAGGGCGGTTACATCGCGCTGCTGTCGGCGATCACTGTGTTTATCGTCGCCGGCCACGGTGACAACCCGATCTCGGACGGTTTATGGCGCACCGTGGACATCCTCATCGGCATCGTGCTGGCGCTGGCGTTTTCCTTCGCCCTGCCGCTCTACGCGGTGTACTCCTGGCGCTACAACCTGGCCAGTGCGTTGCGCGACTGCGCAGCGATCTACAGCCGGATTATCGGCGGCCAGTCGGTGACCGACGATGAACACCTCAAGCTGCTCAACCGCTTGAACGCAGCGATGGTGCAACTGCGTTCGCTGATGCCGTCGGTGTCCAAGGAAGTGCGCATTTCCCTGACCGAACTGGACGCCATTCAACGGCATCTGCGCATGTGCATCAGCACCCTGGAGATTCTCGGCAATACCCGGCCAAACCCGCGCGATGAGCAGGCGACGGCACGCATGCAAGTGATGTTGAAAGCCGAGCACCGGCAGATTCGTGTGCAACTGGTGGGCATGGCGCGGGCGTTGAAGTCCGGTTTTACCGAGCGGCTGGACCGGCCCGCTGCACATGCAGTCGCAGAAAGCGGGCTGCAAGCGCCGGTGCACAGTGCGCTGGATGGCTATCGGTTATTAACGTTGCAACTGGCGCAGAACGTGGATGGGATGCGTCAGCGGTTGGCGAGGACGTCGAATCACTGGAGGATTTGAGGGATCAAAAAAAGAGCAGCCTGTCGCTGAGTGGAGCTGTTGGAATTGACGGTGGTGACGAGTACAGCGCCCTGAGCAGCCTGAAATCGCAGGTTAAAAGGAATCGACTATAAAACGCTTTTTCTTACATTTTTTTCACGATTTATTCACACCCCGAACCGTAATGTGAAGCCTCATCCGTTACAAATGCTGCACATTAAGAACCCGCCGCCCCAGCGGGTTTTTTTTGCCTGTAATTCAAGCTCAGCGCGCCGCCCTGGTTACCGGCGCTGCCGCTTCTTCCCGAATGGCGCGCTGGGTGTCCAGCACTTTGGCCAGCGCAGTTTGCGCCTCAGGGCTTTGCTGCGGCACGCGGATAGCAGCCGACACCAGGGTAATCAGCTTGGCCATCACCTCGGCGTCGGTGGCCGGGCGACCGAGACTCATGGAGTTCATCAGCAAGCGCAGTTCGGTGCCGGCCATCACCCCGGAAATCGCCTTGAGGGCAAATTGCAGGCGCACGCCCAGCTCGTTACGCGGCAGGTCTGGCAGCGCCAGGGCGAAGGCTTCGAAGAAGCGCTGGAACACCGGCTGGTAATGCACCTTGAGGTATTCCTGGATAAACGGCGACGTGTCGCTATACACGCGGCCGAGGAAACGGATGAACGAGCGACCCTCCCCGCTACCCGGGTCGCTGCGCTCCAGCCCCATGGCCGGGGCAAACAGCACGCCAAGCAAGGTATCGCAATCGAGCGGCCCGTCGGACTCGGCCTCACAGCGCGCGAGCAATTCCAGGCGCTGCTCGTTGAGCGGCTCCAGGCGCTGCATCAACAGGGTCTTCATCAGGGAATCCTTGTCCCCGAAGTGGTAATTCACGGCGGCCAGGTTCACCTGGGCACGCTCGGTTATCTGCCGTAACAAAACAGCGTCGTACCCGTACTTAATGAAGAGCGCCTCTGTCGCATCCAGCAATCGAGTCTTGGTAATGTTTGGCGTGCTGATTTTCTTGGCGACCATAAGGGTTCCACGGCGGAAATATTGTTTTAAAAAATAATTTGATTTTTTATACCGGGGCTGTTCTTTGAAAGCAAGTACCGAGAACGCGCCATACGACCGAAAGCCTCGCCGGGCGGGCTTCTACACGGTAGTTGAAGGCGTGTTCGGCGATAGCGCCCAGTTGTCGGATAAATCGTTGCCAAGCGTAAAACCGCTCTACCCCACTGGCTGGCGAAGCGCCTGGAACGCGGTTACTATTCAAACAATATTTTAAAAACAAGAAACAAATCAGTCAGCGATGCAACCCGCACCGCCCCGCGATCTTGTTACAAACATTTTCCGGGCAGCGCTGGCGGTGTCGAAAGGACTGCAAGGCGTAGGCACGATGACAGAGCACTTCGCGCAACCTCCATTGATCGCCCTGCAAGGTATCGGCAAGCGCTACCAACTCGCCGGGCAAGCCCTGTCGATTCTCGATGACGTGTGCCTGTCCATCACGCGCGGCGACAGCTGCGGCATCCTCGGCGCCTCCGGCTCCGGCAAAAGTACCCTGCTCAATATTCTCGGCCTGCTGGATTTGCCCAACAGCGGCCAGTATCAATTTGCTGGCCACGATATCTTCAGCGCCACGCCGGATGAACTGGCCGCGATCCGCAACCAGCAGATCGGCTTCGTGTTCCAGAGTTTCAACCTGCTGCCACGCCTCAGCGCCCTGGACAACGTTGCCCTGCCCCTGAGTTATCGCGGCGTGTCGCGCCATGAATCGGTGGCCCAGGCGCTGCGCATGCTCGACCAGGTCGGGCTGGCCGAGCGCGCGCACCATCACCCTGCCGACCTCTCCGGCGGCCAGCGCCAGCGGGTTGCCATTGCACGGGCGCTGGTGGGCAACCCCTCGGTGATCCTGGCCGACGAACCCACCGGCAATCTCGACAGCAACACCGCCCAGGACATCATGGACCTGCTGCTGACGCTCAACCGCGAGCAGCAGGTGACGCTGATCATCGTCACCCACGATGCGCAGATCGCCGAGCGCCTGCAGCGCAAGATCCTGGTGCGCAACGGCGTGGTGAGCGAGGCCGGTGGCCTATGAGCCTGCGCGTTGAACAGAGCCTGAGCCAACTGCTGCATGAAGCCTTCGTCAGCCTGCGCACCCTGGGCAAACGCTCGGTCCTCGCGTTGCTGGGCATTGTGATCGGCAGTTCGTCGGTGGTGGCGCTGATCAATATCGGCCACAACGCGGCGGTGGATGCCGCGATGATTTTCAAGGACATGGGCACCGACACCCTGATCGCCCAATTTCCGGCCAAACGCAGCGGTAACCTGAGCATGCGTGCCCACCTCGACCTGGACGCCGTGCGCAGCGCCGTCCCTGGCATCGCGCATATCGGCGCGCTCAGCCTGTTCAGCGGCCCCATCGTGTTCCATGGACGCACCGCGAATGCCAACCTAGTCGGCACCACACCGGCGATTCACGAGGCCATGCGCCTGGAGCTGCGCGAAGGACGCTTCCTGTCACCCTTCGACGCCAATGAAACCTACGCGGTGATCGGTGACCAGGTGGCCCAGGCCCTCGGCGCACCGGGCGACCCGCTCAGACTGGGCGACCGTGTGCGCATCCACGATTACCTGTTTCTGATCGTGGGCATCCTGCACAACCAGCCCCGGGCGATGCTGATGCCGGTGCAGGCCAACGAGTCGCTGTTCATCCCCGCCGAGGGCATGCGCCGCATCTACGCCAACCCGCAGATCGGCAATGTGATCATCCGCGCAGCGCCCGGGCAAGACATGGAACGCATCGCGCGCCAAGCCGCCGTTGCGCTGCAACGTCAGCTGACCGACCACAGCGTCGACATTACCGTGCCCCAGCAGATGATCGACGGCATGACCCGTCAGAGCCGCACCTTCGCCTATCTGCTGCTGGCCCTGGGCGCGATTTCGCTGGTGGGCGGCGGTGTCGGGGTGATGAACGTGATGTTGATGAACGTCTCGCAGCGGCGTCGCGAGATCGGCATTCGCATGGCACTGGGCGCGCGTCAGCGCGATATCCGCAACCTGTTCCTGCTCGAAGCGGTCACCCTCACCGCCGTCGGCGCCCTGTGCGGCGCCGTGCTGGGCATCACCGCGGCGTGGCTCTATGCGTGGCTGTCGGGCTGGGTGTTTTCACTGGCGGCGGCGGCTTTGCCCCTGGGGGTGGGCAGCACGCTGCTGGTGGGCTTGTTCTTTGGTATTTACCCGGCGGTCTCGGCCTCCCGCTTACAGCCGGTGGAGGCCTTGCGCGATGAGTAAATGGCTGTGGCTGCTGGCGCTGATCAGCCTGCCCGGTGTGGCGGCCGAGGTGCTGATCAAGCCGTCGGCACCGAGCACCACCCGCAGCGGCTACGACCGAGGTGTGTCGCTGAGTGCCCAGGCCACCAGCCTGACCCTGGGCGACGCCGTGTACCTGGGCCTGCGCAACAACCCGGCGATTCGCAGCGCCTACCTGCAGCGGGTGGCACAGAAATTCGACCTGCGAGTGGCCGAAGACGTGTTCAAACCCAAGCTCACCCTTAACAGCTACTACCGTGGCACCCGCGGCTCCCAGGACAGCGCGCGCAACGCCAACCTCACACCGTCCACCAGCCTGCTCGGCGAATACGGCACACGCCTGAGCATGGCCTGGACCCAGCAACTGAACAGTGCCGACCGCGCCGGACGTTACCGCAGCGACGGTCTGGACCTGGCCGTCATCCAGCCCCTGGCACGCGGCGCCGGCTGGGACGCCACCACCGCGCCGCTGCGCCTGTCGCGCCTGTCCGAACAGGCCAACCGCCTGAACCTCAAGGCCACCGTGGCGGGCACCATCAGCCAGATCATCGCCACCTACCGCGAACTGCTGCGCGCCCAGGAGCAACAGTTGATCGTGCAGGAGGCCCTCAAACGCTCCAACACGTTGCTGGAGGTGAACAAAGCGCTGATCAGCGCCGGGCGCATGGCCGAGTTTGAAATCGTGCAGACCGAAGCCGATATCGCCACCCAGCAACTGGGCGTCGAAGAAGCGCAGAACCAGCTCGACAGCAGCCGCCTGGCATTGCTGCGCCTGCTCGCGCTGGACCTGTCCACGCCGATTCGCGCCAGCGAAGCGCTGGAGGCCAGGCCCATGGAGATCGACAAGCGTCAGGCCTTCAACCTCGCGCAAACCCAGCAACCGGAATACCTTGCCGCCCTGCTCGGCAGCCAGCAGGCCGACCTCAACCTGGTAATCGCCAAGGACTCCGGGCGCTGGCAAGTGGACCTGGTGGCCGGCGCGAACCAGGTGCGTGATGCCTATGACAATGACAACGGGCGCAGCAACAACCGCAGCTGGGACAGCTATGCCGGCGTGCAGGTGCAGATCCCCATCGGCGACATCAGCACGCGCCAGGCCGAAGTGCGCGCGCGGGTGAATGTGGAAGATCAGGAGATCCGCATCACCGACGCCCGCCAGGAGCTGGAACGCTCGGTCAACGATGTGGCGCGCGACCTGGGCACCCGCTGGCGCCAGTATGAAATCTCGCGGCGCGCGGTGGAGCTGTCGCGGCGCAAGATCGAGATTGAGCGCGACAAACTCAGCGCCGGGCGCTCCACCAACTTCCAGGTGCTGAGTTTCGAGACCGACCTGCGCAACGCCGAGAACGCGCAGCTCAATGCGTTGATCGCTTACCTGAACGCCCAGACCCAGCTCGACCTGACGCTGGGCATGACCCTGGAAAGCTGGGAAATCGCCCTCAATGACTACTAATCAGAAACGCCTGCTGGGCGCTGTGTTGATCGTGCTGGTGGCCGCTGCTGGCCTGACCCTGCGCAGCCCGGCGCAAACGCCGAGCAGTGCCGGCGAGCAATGGCTGGCGGTGACACCCGACCAGTTGGTGCACCAGATCGGCCTGGTGGGCAAGATCGAGCCCGACACTACCGTCACCCTCACGGCGCCGTTCGACGGCAATGTGCAGGCCAACCTGGTGGAGCAAGGCCAGCGCGTCGAAGCCGGCCAGGTGCTGTTGCGCATGGACCCTGCCACGCTGGAGGTGCAACTGCGCGACGCCCTCTCCGCCCAGCTCAAGGCGCGGCGCAGCGTGCAGGACATGCAGGATTGGGACAGCAGCGCCAATGTAAGTCGCGCCCGCCGCAGCCTGCGCACCGCTGAGATGACCGCCGACGCGACCCGGCGCAGACTCGGCGAAAGCGAAGACCTGTTCAAGCGCGGCATCATCCCGCGCAACGAACTGGACGACCTCAAGCAGCAGGCCCGGCAGCAACAACTGGACCTGGCGGCGGCGCGCGCCGAACTGCAACAGGCCCAGGATCAGGGCCGTGGCGAATACCGGCAGATCGCCGATATGGAGCTGACCAACGCCACGGTGAAGTACGAGGCGCTGCAGCAATTGCTGGCAGGCAAGGAGGTCAAGGCGCCGTTCTCCGGCATCGTGGTGCCCGCGCCCGGCAATAATTCGGCGCAAGCGGGCGGCAACACCAATGCCCCGGTGCAGTCCGGCAGCAAGGTCAGCCAGGGCCAGGTGCTGTTCGGGCTGGCCAACATCGAGCGGCTGAAAATCGTCGCCAAGGTCTCCGAGCTGGACATCAACCAGTTGCACCAGGGCCAGGCGGTGGAGGTCTTGGGCGATGGCTTCGATGGCGAACGCCTGAGCGGGACGGTGAGCGTGGTCAGCGGCCTGGCGATTGCCAGTGATGGCCAGGGCAGCGCGCAATTTCCGGTGACCCTGGCGATCCCCACGCTTACCCCGCAGCAGTTGCAGCGGGTGCGCCTGGGCATGAGCGCGCGCCTGACCATCGTGACCTACAACAATGCGCAAGCAATGGTGGTGCCAGGCCAGGCGATCGGGGCGGATATGACCGTGGAATATCGCGCGACGATGGATCAGCCGGTGGAGCGGGTGAAAGTGACCACCGGGCAATCGACGCCGCAGGGCGTGGAGGTGTTCGGCCTCAAGCCGGGCTTCGTGAAAATCCCGAGATCTTGAAGTATTGACTGCACATGAGCCATTTCAGACAACCCCCCATCCCTGTGGCGAGCGGGCTGTTGTGGCGAGCAGGCTTGTCCTGCGTTGGGCTGCGCAGCAGCCCCAAACCAGGCGATGAGCCGTATCAGGTACTCCGCGTTCTGCTGGATTGGGGGCGCTTCGCACCCCAACGCGGGGCAAGCCCGCTCGCCACAACAGCCCGCTTGCCAGAGTAAGCCCGTTTGTCATAGTAAGCCGCTTGTCACATTCGGCCCGCTCGCCCCCCTTAGATCGTCGTCAATTCCAGGGCCAAGGCCTTGGCCTGGAGCGCCACGTCGGTCACCGCCGTGCTTTCCCACCACATCCCGCGTAGCGGCGGGCCCATGGCGAACAGGTGCGCACTGACCCGCCCCTGGGCATCGAGCACCGCACCGCTTGCATCCGCCGCGATGCCCAACGCCAGCGGCCCGGGCTGGATCAGTCCGCGCTTGAGCAACTGTTGCGGCAGCGGTCGGGCCACGCGGCGCCAGTCGTATTCGATGCCGCTGGAGTTGATCAGCGCGGCGCCGCTCACCTGGGTAACGCCCTGCTCGCCGCGAAAACGCAGACGTATGCTCACGCCATCGTCCGCAGGCGCCAGGCCCTTGAACGATGCCGCTCGGATGCGCAATCGCCCCTGGGCCTGCAACCGCGCCACCAGCTCGGCACTCAACGGCGGCGCACGGTGATGGTGGCTTTCCCACCACGGCCGCACATGCCGCACGAACTGACGCTTTTCGTACTCGCTGGCCTGGCTCCACAACCGGCCGATGTGCGCGCGCACGGTGTCCAGCGGCGCTTGCCAATCGATACCCTGCGCCAGCGCGATGCGGCACTGGCGACGCAGTTCGCGCAGCAATTGCCGGGGGCTGCGCAGCGCCGGGTTGGCGCCGAGAAAGTCCTCCCAGGCCGGCGGCTGCCGGCGCACATGGGGCAGCAGGCCATGGCGTGAAAACACCTCGATGGGCCCACGATGCCCGGCCTGCTCAAGAGACACCACGGCGTCGACCATGGTCAGACCGGAACCGATGATCAGCACGCTGGCCTGCGGGTCGATCCGCGTCATCGCCTGCACATCCCAAGGGTCCACCGCCGCAGCGTTCACGCCGCTGGAGTCGGTCTGTGGCGTGCGCGCCGCCGGGAACATGCCGGTGGCCAGTACGGCATGGGCACCGCGCAGTTGCTCACCGTTATCCAGGGTCAGCAGTGCCGTGCCCGCCTCGACCTGCAGGTCGACCGCTTCGGCGCGCACATGCTCGACGGTGGAGGTGGACAGCGCGCGGGCCTCGGCCAGGCGCTGCTGCACATACACGCCGAACAGCCCGCGTGGCGGGAACAATTCACTGACGGGTACGTGCTGCTGATCGGACTCTGGCCAGCCACCGGCCGCGATATGGTCGGTGAGCCACTGAGTCAGGTCATCGGCATTGTCCGGGTCGACGCTCATGCGCGCCGCGTTACCGTTTAGCGTGTGGCCCAGCTCGACCGCGGTGTAAGCCTCGCCGCGCCCCAGCTCGGCGCGCGGCTCGATCACCAGGATCCGGCGCCTGCCGGGCAGGCGCAGCAGTTGCACGGCCAGCATCGTGCCGCTCAGGCCGCCGCCGATGATCAGCACATCAGCGTTGCGGATGGATTCAGTCATGCGGGTCAGCCCTTACTGTTTTCCTGGGTAAATAACGCGCAGGTCCACCCCGCGCCAGCTGTTCAGCGCTGCCATTCGAGGCAACGCGCCCAGTATCCAGCACGTCACCGTGGGACGCCTAGCTGAATACAGCGCTATCGGTTATTCAACCGACGTTGTGGCGCGGCAGACAGGTCGCGATAAGCGGCGCCGGGGTGGCTGGATTCCAGGCGGGCGCCGTCGCCGAACAGCTTTTCGCGCAAGGTTCCCTGGGCGTAATCGGTCTTGTACACGCCGCGCTTCTGCAGTTCGGGCACCAGCAGGTCCACCGCGTCGATGAAGGTTTCATGGGTCAGCGCATAGGCCAGGTTGAAGCCGTCCACGTCGGTCTCCTCCACCCACTCCTGCAGCAAGTCAGCGACGGTTTGCGGGCCACCGACGAACAGCGGACCGAACCCGCCGATGCCGACCCAATCGGCCAGTTCAGTGGGCGTCCAGACCTTGTTCGGGTCGGCCGTGGAAAACGCTTCCACCGCCGACTGGATGGCGTTGGTGTGCACATGCTTGAGCGGTTCATCCGGCTGGAAACGGCTGAAATCGATGCCGGTCCAGCCGGAAATCAGCGCCATGGCGCCTTCGTAGCTGACATAGGATTTGTAGTCGTCGAACTTGGCTTTGGCCTTGGCATCGGTCTCGCCGACGATCACCGTCTGCAGGTTGAAGATCAGGATTTTCCTCGGATCGCGTCCGGCCTCTTCGGCGCGGCGGCGAATATCGGCGACGGTTTTTTTCAGCAGCACTTTGGACGGTGCGGCGACGAATACGCACTCGGCCTGCTCGGCGGCGAACTGTTTGCCACGGCTCGAAGCACCGGCCTGGTACAGCACCGGCGTGCGCTGCGGCGACGGCTCGCACAGGTGAATGCCAGGCACCTGAAAGTGTCTGCCCACATGGCCAATCTCGTGAATCTTGCTCGGGTCGCTGAAAATCCGCCGCTCACGGTCACGCAGCACCGCGCCCTCCTCCCAACTGCCTTCCCAGAGTTTGTAGCAGACCTCAAGGTATTCCTCGGCGTAGTCATAGCGCGCGTCATGTTCGGTCTGGGCGTTCTGGCCAAGGTTCCTGGCGCCGCTTTCCAGGTAGGACGTGACGATGTTCCAGCCGATGCGGCCTTTGGTCAGGTGGTCCAGCGTGGATAGCCGGCGGGCGAACGGATACGGGTGCTCGAACGACAATGACGCGGTCAGGCCAAAGCCCAGGTGCTCAGTGACCAGCGCCATCGGTGCGATCAGCGACAAGGGATCATTGACCGGCACCTGAGTCGCCTGGCGAATCGCCGCGTCGCCCGTACCGTTGTACACGTCATAGATGCCCAGCACGTCGGCGATGAACAGGCCGTCGAACTTGCCGCGCTCAAGGATTTTCGCCAGGTCCGTCCAGTATTCCAGGTCCTTGTACTGCCACGAACGATCACGCGGATGGGCCCACAGGCCGGGGGACTGGTGGCCGACGCAGTTCATGTCGAAAGCGTTCAAGCGGATTTCACGGGCCATCAAAGCACTCCGTTGAGGTGATAGTTGCCGACGGTCCGGTATTTGTGGCGCAACGGGTCGTCCAGGCTCGACGGCAGCGCGGTGCGTTGGCCGGTCAGTTCGAATTCGGCGTTGCTTACGGCGATCAGGGCTTCGGCGGCGGCGATATGCGCCTCGGTGAGCGCCACTGGGCTGGGGTGGGTGTCCACGCGTTCGAGCAGCGCTGCGGCCAGATCGACGCGGATCTGCAGGTCGCCGAAGCGGCTGATGACATAGGGGTCGTCACTGTGGGCGACGAAGCGTCGGGTCGTTTCCAGCAACTGGCGGGCTTGGTTCAGGGCGGTCATGGGCAGGGGTTCCTCAGTTCCAGGCGTGGCGCGCAGGTTTTACGCCGTTGAGCACGTAATTGCCGATCAGGTGGTATTTCCAGCGGGCCGGGTCGTGCAGGGTGTGGGTGCGCGCGTTGCGCCAGAAGCGGTCGAGGTTGTGTTTGCCGGTCACCGAGCGGGTGCCGGCCAGTTCGAACAGCTTGCTGCTGGCGAGCAACGCGGTTTCAGCCGACAGGACCTTGGCCTGGGCCACGATCAGCGACGCGTTGGCGACCGTGTCTTCGTTGGGTTCGGCGAGTGCCAGGTCGATCGCGCGGCCGGCCCTGGCGAGAATGGCCTCGGTGCCGTGCACGCGCCATTGCAGGTCACCGATGCCGGCGATGGTGAAAGGATCCTGCCAGCCGTGGTCCTGCTGGCTGTCGATCCATGGGCGGGCCTGGCGCGCGTGCAGTTTGGCCTGCTCCAGCGCGCCGACGGCAATGCCGGTGTCGACGGCGGCCTGGATGATCTGTGAGATGGGGCCATGGGCGGTGGGCCGGTCGAAGGCCTCATGCGCCGCAATGACGGCGCTCAGCGGCACGGTCACCCCGTCGAGGGTCACGCCGCCGCTGGCAGTGGTGCGCTGGCCGAAGCCGTCCCAGTTGTCGATCACGCTCAGTCCCGGCGCATCGCGTTCAAGCAGGGCGATAAACGCCTGGCCGTGTTCGTTGTTGCCGACGGTGGGCACGATATGAGCAAACAGCGCACCGGTGCAGTAGAACTTTTCGCCGTCGATCTGCGCGGTGTCGCCATGGAAGCGAATCTGCGTGTCGAAGGTGCCGGCGTTCCTGCTTTTGGCTTCGGAGAACGCGTTGCCGAAACGGTAGCCCGCGAGGACTTTTTCGAAGTAATGGTGCTTTTGAGATTCGCTGGCGGTTTGCTGCAGGATATCCACGATGCCCAAGTGGTTCTGCGGGATCTGGCCCAGGGACGGGTCGGCGGCGGAGATCAGTTTGATCACCTCGGCCACCGTCACATAGGACACGCCGGCACCGCCGTAGGCCTTGGGTACCGTGATGCCCCACAGGCCGCTGGCGGAAAACTCGTCGAGTTCGGCCACTGGCAGGCGACGCTCACGGTCGCGCGCGCTGGCCTCGACGGCAAAACGCGTGGCCAGGCGAGTGGCGACCTCGATGGCTTCGGCGTCCGAGCGGATAAGGTGGGCAGGGTATTGAGGGTGGGCTGACATGGGCCGACTCCAGGCTCCGATAGGTTATCGGAGTGACTGCAGGAGTCGTGCCTGAATGTAATCACCAGCAAAATCAGTAATTTGCCGCGATATTCGGGAATTTTTGACAGGGCTCAAACCAGCAAAGTGTCCAGCCACTGTTGCCGCACCAACAGTCAGATCACAACGTTGCGCACAAACCGCAAGGCCACCTCGCCATCATTGCGGTAGCCTTGCACCTCGCGGCTGGCGAACATGTAGAACTCTCCGGCGGCGACACGCTTTTCATTATCGCCCACCAGCAAAGTGAGGCAGCCTTCGAACACGAACAGTTGCACGCTCCAGCCGTCCGGGTCGAGACCGGGGTTGTAGTGATCACCCGGCGCCAGGTGCATCTCCCACAGTTCGACTTCGCGGCGCGCGGTGGCCTTGGCCAGCAACATGGCTTTACTGCCGGGGATCTCGCCGGCCCAGACCAGCTCGTTGATGCGGCTGTGATCGGGTGCATCCGGCGCCTGGATCAGGTCGCTGAAGGCCACGTCCAGCGCTTCGGCCACACGGTCGAGGGTGGACAAGCTGACGTTTTTCTCGCCGGCCTCGATGGCCACCAGCATGCGTCGGCTCACCCCGGATTTTTCCGAAAGCGCCGTCTGGCTCAGGTCGGCGGCATGACGCAGGCGGCGCACGTTCTGGCTGACGTGCTGCAGGACCGAGGCCCGGTGGGGATTTTCTTTGTGCACTATATTGCTCATTGGGTGGGTGTGCGCAGTATACTGCCCAGCGTGCGGCGCATTGTGCGGTCCGTGCCCTTCCCTTGCAAGACCGAGCCGCCATGACCCCCTCGAACTCCCCGTCGCGCTTCAACCGTTTCAGCAAAGCCGAATGCATCCTGGTGGTTATCACCATGATCTGGGGCGGCACCTTTTTGCTGGTGCAGCACGCCATGGCGGTCAGCGGGCCGATGTTCTTCGTGGGGCTGCGCTTTGCCGCCGCCGCCATTGTGGTGGGTTTCTTTTCCGTGCGGACCTTGCGCGACCTGACCCTGTTCGAACTGAAGGCCGGTGTATTCATTGGCGTGGCAATCATGTTCGGCTACGGTTTGCAGACCATCGGCCTGCAGACCATTCTCAGCAGCCAGTCGGCGTTCATCACCGCTCTGTATGTGCCCTTCGTACCGTTGCTGCAATGGCTGGTGCTGGGCCGGCGCCCGGGGTTGATGCCGAGCATTGGCATCATGCTGGCGTTTGCCGGGTTGATGCTGTTGACCGGACCGGCGGGCGCTTCGCTAAATTTCAGCGCGGGGGAAATCGCCACGTTGATCGGGGCAGTCGCGATTGCCGCCGAAATCATCCTCATCAGCGCCTTCGCCGGGCAGGTGGATGTGCGCCGGGTGACCGTGGTGCAACTGGCCACCGCGTCGTTGCTGTCGTTCCTCATGGTGGTGCCGATGGGCGAAGCCCTGCCAGGGTTCTCGTGGTTGCTGTTGTTCAGCGCGGTGGGCTTGGGCCTGACCAGTGCGGTGATCCAGGTGGCGATGAACTGGGCGCAACAGAGCGTTTCGCCGACACGGGCCACGCTGATCTACGCCGGTGAGCCGGTGTGGGCAGGCGTGGTCGGTCGGATTGCCGGCGAGCGCTTCCCGCCGATTGCAATACTGGGGGCGGTACTGATTGTGGTGGCGGTGGTTGTGAGCGAGATGAAGAGGGACAGCTCGAAGGCTGTCGCTGATGAAGGTGTTGGAGAGACTGAGCGTTAGAGCGGCAAGCGGCAAGCGGCAAGCGGCAAGAAATATGCGCTCCGCCCATCAGGACGTCTCCTACACTGAAAAGCAGGAACGATCCAAATCCTCTTGCAGCTTGTAACTGTTTTTCCTTGTTCCTGTAGGATCCTGCCACACCTTGCTGTTTGGTGATCGCCAAAGCGGCACGTATGATGCATCCCAAACTCCCGCAGATTAGAAGCCTATGTCCCTGATAGTTCTACTGCTTCTGCCCTTCATTGGCAGCTGTCTGGCGGCCTTGCTGCCGCACAACGCACGTAACACCGAATCGCTGCTGGCGGGCCTCGTGGCCCTGGTCGGAACGGTTCAAGTCGCCCTGCTTTACCCTCAGATCGCCTACGGTGGCGTGATCCGCGAAGAATTCACCTGGCTGCCAAGCCTCGGCCTGAACTTCGTGCTGCGCATGGACGGCTTCGCCTGGCTGTTCTCGATGCTGGTGCTCGGCATCGGCACGCTGGTGTCGCTGTATGCGCGCTACTACATGTCGCCCGAGGACCCGGTGCCGCGTTTCTTCGCGTTTTTCCTGGCCTTCATGGGCGCCATGCTCGGCCTGGTGATTTCCGGCAACCTGATCCAGATCGTGTTTTTCTGGGAGCTGACCAGCCTGTTCTCGTTCCTGTTGATCGGCTACTGGCACCACCGCGCCGATGCACGACGCGGCGCCTACATGGCGTTGATGGTCACCGGTGCCGGTGGCCTGTGCCTGCTGGCCGGGGTGATGCTGCTGGGGCATATCGTCGGCAGCTATGACCTGGATCAGGTGCTGGTGGCGGGCGATCAGATTCGCGCGCACTCGCTGTACCCGGTGATGCTGGCCCTGGTGCTGGTCGGCGCGCTGAGCAAAAGCGCGCAGTTCCCCTTCCACTTCTGGCTGCCCCACGCGATGGCGGCGCCCACCCCGGTTTCTGCGTACCTGCACTCGGCAACGATGGTGAAGGCCGGCGTGTTCCTCATGGCCCGCCTGTGGCCATCGCTTGCGGGCAGTGAAGAATGGTTCTGGATCGTCGGCGGTGCCGGCGCCATTACCCTGGTGCTCGGCGCTTACTGCGCCATGTTTCAAAACGATCTCAAGGGCTTGCTGGCCTATTCCACCATCAGCCACCTCGGGCTGATTACCCTGCTGTTGGGCCTCAACAGCCCGCTGGCGGCGGTCGCCGCCGTGTTTCATATCCTCAACCACGCCACCTTCAAGGCGTCGCTGTTCATGGCGGCGGGCATCATCGACCACGAAAGCGGCACGCGGGATATCCGCAAGCTCAGCGGTCTGGTACGCCTGATTCCGTTTACCGCGACCCTGGCGATGGTGGCCAGTGCGTCCATGGCCGGCGTGCCGTTGCTGAACGGCTTCCTGTCCAAAGAGATGTTCTTTGCCGAAACCGTGTTTATCTCGTCGACTGAATGGGTGGAAATTGCCCTGCCGCTGATCGCGACCATTGCCGGCACGTTCAGCGTGGCCTACGCGCTGCGCTTTACCGTCGACGTGTTCTTCGGCCCGCCGGCGACCGACCTGCCCCACACCCCTCACGAACCGCCGCGCTGGATGCGCGCCCCCGTGGAGCTGCTGGTGTTTACTTGCCTGCTGGTGGGGATCTTCCCCGCCCAGGTGATCGGCCCGCTCCTCGCGGCGGCGGCCCTGCCAGTGGTGGGTGGCGTGTTGCCCGAGTACAGCCTGGCGATCTGGCACGGCTGGAACGCGCCAATGATCATGAGCCTGGTGGCGATGTCCGGTGGCGTGGTGCTGTACCTGATGCTGCGCAAACAACTCAAGCGCGGCCGCTTCAAATACCCGCCGCTGATCAGCTACTTCAATGGCAAACGCGGCTTCGAGCGCAGCCTGGTGGTGATGATGCGCGGCGTGCGCAAAATCGAAAAACGCCTGAGCACCAAGCGCCTGCAAACCCAGCTGTTCCTGCTGGTGCTGGTGGCGGTGATCGGCGGCATGATCCCCATACTGGGCAGCGGCCTCACCTGGGGCGACCGGCCGAAGATCCCTGGCTCGGTGGTCTTCGTGACCCTGTGGGTACTGGCGATCGCCTGCGCCCTGGGCGCCGCCTGGCAAGCCAAATACCACCGGCTCGCGGCCCTGACCATGATCAGCGTGTGCGGCCTGATGACCTGCGTCACCTTCGTGTGGTTCTCGGCACCGGACCTGGCGCTCACCCAACTGGTGGTCGAAGTGGTGACCACCGTGCTCATCCTGCTGGGCCTGCGCTGGTTGCCACGGCGGATCGAGGAGGTCTCACCCCTGCCGAGTACGTTGCGCAAGGCGCGCATCCGCCGCCTGCGTGACTTCCTGCTGTCCAGCGCGGTCGGCGGCGGCATGGCGCTGTTGTCCTACGCGATGCTGACCCGCCAAACGCCCAACGATATCTCCTCGTTCTACCTCAGCCGTGCCCTGCCCGAAGGTGGCGGCAGCAACGTGGTGAATGTGATGCTGGTGGATTTTCGTGGCTTCGACACCCTGGGCGAAATCACCGTGCTCGGCGCCGTGGCGCTCACCGTGTACGCCCTGCTGCGGCGCTTCCGCCCGTCGAAGGAAAGCATGCAGCTACCCACGCAACAGCGCCAGTTGGCGCCGGACGTGGCCACTGATCTGGTCAACCCGCGCCAGGCCAGCGACACCGCGCTGGGCTTCATGATGGTGCCGGCGGTGCTGGTGCGCCTGCTGCTGCCGATTGCGATGGTGGTGTCGTTTTACCTGTTCATGCGCGGCCACAACCAACCGGGCGGCGGCTTTGTCGCCGGCCTGGTGATGTCGGTGGCGTTTATCCTGCAATACATGGTGGCCGGTACCCAGTGGGTGGAGGCGCAAATGAACCTGCGGCCGATGCGCTGGATGGGCTTCGGGTTGCTTTCGGCCACCCTCACAGGGCTGGGCGCGTTGTTCGCCGGTTATCCGTTCCTCACCACTCACACCTGGCATTTGAGCCTGCCGGTGCTGGGCGATATTCATGTCGCCAGCGCGCTGTTCTTCGATGTCGGCGTGTACGCCATGGTGGTCGGTTCGACCCTGCTGATGCTCACCGCCCTGGGTCACCAATCGGTGCGTGCCCATAAACCGAGCAACCAGGCCAAAGTGGTTGCCGCAACACAAGGAGCCGCCTGATGGAAGAAGTCATCGCAATTGCCATTGGAGTGCTGGCGGCCTCGGGCGTCTGGTTGATCCTGCGGCCACGGACCTTCCAGGTGGTGATGGGCCTGTGCCTGCTGTCGTATGGGGTCAACCTGTTCATTTTCAGCATGGGCAGCCTGTTTATCGGCAAGGAGCCCATCATCAAGGACGGCGTGCCTCAGGACCTGCTCAATTACACCGATCCCCTGCCCCAGGCGCTGGTGCTCACGGCCATCGTGATCAGCTTTGCCATGACCGCGCTGTTTCTGGTGGTGTTGCTGGCGTCTCGGGGTCTGACCGGCACTGACCATGTCGACGGTCGGGAGCCCAAGGAATGAATTGGGTCAATCAACTGATCGTCGCCCCGATTCTGCTGCCGTTGTTCACGGCGGGGTTGATGCTGATGCTGGGCGAGAAACGCCGACCACTGAAGGCCAAAATCAACCTGCTGTCGAGCCTGCTCGGCGTCGGCGTCGCAGTGCTGCTGCTGTACTGGACGCAACAGGATGGTCCGGGCTCGATCGGCGTATACCTGCCGGGCAACTGGCAGGTGCCGTTCGGCATCGTGCTGGTGGTGGATCAATTGTCGGCGCTGATGCTGGTGCTGACGGGCATCATTGGCGTGAGCGCGCTGATGTTCGCCATGGCCCGCTGGGACCGGGCCGGCACCAGTTTCCACGCGTTGTTCCAAATCCAGCTGATGGGCCTGTATGGCGCGTTTCTCACCGCCGACCTGTTCAACCTGTTCGTCTTTTTCGAAGTGCTGCTGGCCGCGTCCTACGGCCTGATGCTGCACGGCTCCGGCCGTGCGCGGGTGTCGTCGGGGCTGCATTACATTGCGATCAACCTGCTGGCCTCGTCGCTGTTTCTGATTGGCGCGGCGATGATCTACGGCGTGACCGGCACGCTGAACTTCGCCGACCTGGCGCTGAAAATCCCGCTGGTGCCGGAGGCCGATCGTGGCTTGTTGCATGCGGGTGCGGCGATCCTCGCCACGGCATTCCTGGCCAAGGCCGGCATGTGGCCGCTGAACTTCTGGCTGGCCCCGGCCTATTCCTCGGCCAGCGCGCCGGTGGCGGCGATGTTCGCGATCATGACCAAGGTGGGCGTATACACCGTGCTGCGCCTGTGGACGCTGCTGTTCTCCGGCCAGGCCGGCGCGTCGGCGCTGTTCGGCGGCGACTGGCTGGTGTACGGCGGCATGGCTACCATCGTCTGCGCGGCACTGGCGATGCTGGCGGCGCAACGGCTGGAGCGCATGGCCAGCCTGAGCATTCTGGTGTCGGCCGGCATCCTGCTGTCGTCGGTGGGTTTTGCCCAGCCCAGCCTGACGGCCGGCGCGCTGTTCTATCTGGTGAGTTCCACCCTGGCCTTGAGCGCGCTGTTCCTGCTGGCGGAGCTGATCGAGCGGTCACGCTCGGCCAATGACCTGCCGCTGGATGAAGAAATCGACGCGCTGCCCAAGGCCATGGAATCCCTGCATCCGCGCCCCGGCGTCAACCTCGATGACGAGCAGAAAGCCGTGGTCGGCCAGGTGATTCCGTGGACCATGGCCTTCCTCGGCCTGAGCTTTGTCGCCTGTGCGTTATTGATTATCGGCATGCCGCCGTTGTCCGGGTTTATCGGCAAACTCAGTCTGTTGAGTGCGCTGGTCAATCCACTGGGGCTGGGCAATGCGGTCAGTGAGCCGATTCGCCCGGCCGCCTGGGGCCTGGTGGCCCTGTTGATTCTCTCGGGCCTGGCCTCGCTGATCGCCTTTGCGCGCTTGGGCACCCAGCGTTTCTGGACCCCGGAAGAGCGTCCGTCGCCGCTGCTGCGCCGCTATGAGTGCGTGCCGATCTTTTTGCTGCTGGGCCTGTGCATCGCGCTGACCTTCAAGGCCGAGCCGTTGATGCGTTATACCCTGGCGACCGCCAAAAGCCTGAACAACCCGGAGCGCTATGTGATGGCGGTGATGGCCACACGCCCGGTACCGAGCCCTGAAGGCAAGGCCGCCGCCCTGGAGGTGCAACCATGAAGCGCTTGCTGCCTGCGCCGTGGCTGTCATTGGCATTGTGGGTGCTGTGGCTGGTGCTCAACCTGTCGGTGAGCCCGGGCAATCTGTTGCTCGGCGCGCTGCTGGGGTTTCTTGCCCCGCTGATGATGGCGCCGCTGCGCCCGCAACCGATCAGCCTGCGCCGCCCCGGCGTGATCATCCGCCTGTTTCTGCTGGTGGGCCGCGATGTGATTGTGTCCAACCTGCAAGTGGCCTGGGCCGTGTTGATGTGCGGCTCGCGTCCGCCGCGCTCACGCTTTGTCAAAATCCCTCTGGACCTGCGCAGCCCCAACGGCCTGGCCGCGCTGTCGATGATCACCACCGTGGTGCCCGGCACCATCTGGTCGGAACTGGCGCTGGACCGCAGCGTGCTGCTGTTGCATGTGTTCGACCTGGAGGATGAAGCGCCGTTTATCGAGCACTTCAAATCCGCCTATGAGCGCCCCCTGATGGAGATCTTCGAATGAGCCCGCTGCTCTCCAATGCGATCCTGCTCAGCCTGTTCCTGTTCTCGCTGGCGATGGTGCTGACCCTGATCCGCCTGTTCAAGGGCCCGTCGGCCCAGGACCGCGTACTGGCGCTGGACTACCTGTACATTCTGGCGATGCTGATGATGCTGGTGCTGGGCATCCGTTATGCCAGTGACACCTACTTTGAAGCGGCGTTGCTGATTGCGCTGTTCGGCTTCGTGGGCTCGTTCGCCCTGGCCAAATTTTTGCTGCGTGGGGAGGTGATTGAATGATGCCGCTGTGGATGGAAATCGTCGTCGGGGTGCTGCTGGTCTCGAGCAGCGTGTTCGCGCTGATCGGTGCGCTCGGGTTGTTGCGGATGAAGGATTTTTTCCAGCGCATGCACCCGCCAGCATTGGCCTCGACGCTGGGCGCCTGGTGTGTGGCGCTGGCGTCGATCATCTACTTTTCGCAGCTCAAGTCCGCACCGGTGTTGCACGGCTGGCTGATTCCGGTGTTGCTGTCGATCACGGTGCCGGTGACCACGCTACTACTGGCCCGAACCGCCTTGTTCCGTAAACGAATGGCTGGCGATGACGTTCCGGCCGAAGTCAGCAGCCGCCGCTGATCCTGGAATACGCAAAATCCAAAAGAGGGAGAGACTTGATCTCTCCCGACGTTTGGTGGTGTTCGACGACCGATCACATCGCCCAGCCCACCCTTAAACCAAAGCCAATGCGAAGGCATCAACATGGGTAGGTGGATACCAGCCTTGCCTGCCCCATACCTCCTCACGCCCGTTAATGACTGCAAGAGAATGCCTCTCAGCCCCCATGCCGATTGGAACGTCGTGAGCAACAATACCAAGCTGCCCCCTCGCCAGATGTTGAACGCTGGTTCTTCGAACATAAGCGTTCAAGCCCAGACGTTGCAGCCCCTCAGTATCGTATTCAGCATCGTTGAGGCTAGTTAACGCATGATCAAAACTTCTCCAGGCATAACCGTCGTTATTTTCCAATTGCGCCCGTTTGGCGCTGGCCGCGTATAGAAAATGGGCATCCGCGAGCATCGCCGGATCAGTCCCTTTGAAATCAGATCGACGGGCAGCGTGCGCCAGCTCGGCCTTGGACAAATGAAACCAGCGACCATCGCGCATCACTACCTTGTAGCCATCGCCCTCAAGGCTGACTTCCCTGAAAATATCAGCAGGTTTTTGACCGAACCTCATCATCGCCGCTTTTATGGCTGAAACCGTGACGCAGTTTCTCTCCCTGCCCTGGCTGAAACCGCTCCAGATATTACCGGGTTGATTGCCAACACCGGGTCTCCTGCCAGGATGACTCTTTGCGGTGTAGAAGTCGTGCTGACTCGCGCGTTGAGGGGGGGCCCGATGCTCAAAACGCTGAGGATTACGCAGTGCAGGTCTGTGGAACGTAGGCCGATGACCCGCATCGTGCCTGGGAGATTCATTTGCATGGAGCTGAACGTAGGCGTCCACCTTATGAATCAGCTTATTGACATTGTGCTTGAAGGTCGCATCCCCCACCCTCTCTCGAAACACCTTCAACCTGTCAATCACACCTGGCGCCATACGAAGCCTGGCGTCTGGCGTCGCACGAAGCCACTCGTTCAGCAGTTGTCTGACTGCGGCAACGTCTGCCTCGAACGCCGCAGGCCTGCCCTGCATTTGCAACTGACTTGGCGCGTAACGTACGTGCCCACCTACAAAACCCGTCACTGCTGGATTCAACATCTTAGGTTCTTCTCCACTGACTCGTCGGCTGCCCAAAAAGGGCCCACTCGCTCAGTGGCAAAGGGGACACAGGGGGTTCCATGCTTCATACAGGGTCAGTAGGTTCTGTCTCACGAACCCTGGGAAATAACGCGGTAAAACGACGCAAGCTTATCCGGAGGACCTCAGGCGAGCGGGCCTGCCTTGATGCCGCTCAGTTAAGGAAAGTGTGTGGGTTATTGTGGCGAGCGGGCTTGTCCTGCGTTGGGGTGCGAAGCGCCCCCAACCCAGCAAAACGCGGTGTACCTGATACGGCTCAGCGCCTGGTTTTGGGGCTGCTGCGCAGCCCAACGCAGGACAAGCCTGCTCGCCACAGGGACGGGTTTGAAACAAAAAAAGCCCCGAACCAGTCGGGGCGTTTTTCATTCTGCCTGCAGCAACCCAGCGTCAGTCAGCCAAGCGCCATGTCGTTCCGCCCTTGCCGTCTTCCAACACCACACCCATCGCGGTCAGTTGGTCACGGATACGGTCGGATTCCGCCCAGTCCTTGCCTGCGCGCGCAGCCAGGCGCGCCTGAATCAGCGCATCCACTTCAGCCGCATCCACGCGCCCCTCGGCACCGGCTTGCAGGAAGTCATCGGCTTCCATCTGCAACACGCCCAGCACGCTGGCCAGCTCTTTCAAGCGCGCCGCCAGGCCCGCCGCCGCGTCGAGGTCGGTCTCGCGCAAGCGGTTGATCTCGCGCACCATCTCGAACAGCACCGCGCAGGCTTCCGGTGTACCAAAGTCGTCGTTCATCACTTCGGTAAACCGCGCCACAAACGTCTCACCACCAGCCGGGGCCACGGCGGGCAAACCTTTCAACGCGTGGTAGAACCGCTCAAGGGCGCCCTTGGCGTCCTTGAGGTTGTCTTCCGAGTAGTTGATCGCACTGCGGTAATGGCTGGACACCAGCAGGTAACGCACCACTTCCGGGTGATACTTTTCCAGCACGTCGCGGATGGTGAAGAAGTTGTTCAAGGACTTGGACATCTTCTCGCCATTGATGCGAATCATGCCGCAGTGCATCCAGGCATTGGCGTAGGTCTTGCCAGTGGCGGCTTCGCTCTGGGCGATTTCGTTTTCGTGGTGCGGAAACTCCAGGTCGCTGCCGCCGCCATGAATGTCGAAGGTCTCGCCCAGGCAGCAGGTGGACATCACCGAGCATTCGATGTGCCAGCCCGGACGCCCGGCGCCCCACGGCGATTCCCAGCTCGGCTCGCCGGGCTTGGTGGCTTTCCACAGCACGAAGTCGAGCGGGTCCTGCTTGGCTTCGTCGACTTCGATGCGGGCGCCGATGCGCAGGTCTTCGATCTTCTTGCGCGACAGCTTGCCGTAGCCCATGAACTTGGCGACGCGGTAGTACACGTCGCCATTGCCTGGAGCGTAGGCGTAACCCTTGTCGATCAGGGTCTGGATCATCGCGTGCATGCCAGCGATGTGGTCGGTGGCGCGCGGTTCCATGTCCGGCTTGAGGATGTTGAGACGCGCCTCGTCCTCATGCATGGCGTCGATCATGCGCGCGGTGAGCGCGTCGAACGACTCGCCGTTCTCCCTGGCGCGGTTGATGATCTTGTCGTCGATGTCGGTGATGTTGCGCACGTACGTCAAGTCATAGCCGCTGAAACGCAACCAGCGGGTCACCAGGTCAAAGGCGACCATGCTGCGGCCGTGGCCGATGTGGCAGTAGTCGTACACGGTCATGCCGCACACGTACATGCGCACCTTGTTGCCATCCAGGGGCTTGAAGACTTCTTTGGTCTTGCTGAGCGTGTTGTAGATCGTTAGCACGATGAATCCCTTAAGACTAAATCACTGGCCCCACGAATCACGCAAGGTCACGGTACGGTTGAATACCGGAGCACCTGGTTTCGAGTCCTTGATATCCGCGCAGAAGTAACCTTCGCGCTCGAACTGGAAACGGTCTTCCGGCTGTGCGTCGCCAAGCGATGGCTCGGCACGACAACCAGTGAGTACTTGCAGGGAGTCAGGGTTGATGTTGTCGAGGAAACTTGCGCTGTCTTCGGCCTTCTCGGGGTTGGGCGAGCGGAACAGACGATCGTACAGACGCACTTCGCACTCGATGCTGGCCGCAGCCGGCACCCAGTGAACCACGCCCTTGACCTTGCGGCCTTCAGGGTTCTTGCCCAGGGTGTCCGGGTCGTACGAGCAGCGCAGTTCGACGATGTTGCCATCGGCGTCCTTGATCGCTTCGTCGGCACGGATCACGTAGCTGCCGCGCAGGCGCACTTCGCCATTCGGCTCCAGGCGCTTGTAGCCTTTTGGCGGCTCTTCCATGAAGTCATCGCGGTCGATGTAGATTTCACGGGCGAACGGCAGCTTGCGCACGCCAAGTTCTTCTTTTTGCGGATGACGCGGCAGTTCGAGGTTTTCGACCTGGCCTTCGGGGTAATTGGTGATCACGACTTTCAAAGGCCGCAGCACGCACATGGCGCGCGGGGCGTTCGCGTCGAGGTCCTGGCGGATGCTGAATTCGAGCATGCCGAAGTCGACCACACCGTCGGAACGGTTGGTGCCGACCATCTCACAGAAATTACGGATCGACGCCGGGGTGTAACCACGACGGCGGAAACCTGACAGCGTCGACATGCGCGGGTCATCCCAGCCGTGCACGTGTTTTTCATCCACCAGTTGCTTGAGCTTGCGCTTGCTGGTGATGGTGTAGTTCAGGTTCAGGCGGCTGAACTCGTACTGACGCGGCTGCGCCGGCACCGGCAGATTGCTCAGGAACCACTCGTACAGCGGACGATGGCTCTCGAACTCCAGGGTGCAGATGGAGTGGGTGATGCCTTCGATGGCGTCCGACTGACCGTGGGTGAAGTCGTAATTGGGGTAGATGCACCACGTGTCGCCGGTCTGGTGGTGATGAGCGTGGCGGATGCGGTACATGATCGGGTCGCGCAGGTTCATGTTCGGCGAGGCCATGTCGATCTTGGCGCGCAGCACGCGGGCGCCGTCCGGGAACTCACCGGCGCGCATGCGGTTGAACCAGTCGAGGTTCTCTTCCACCGAACGGTCGCGGAACGGGCTGTTCTTGCCCGGCTCGGTCAGGGTGCCACGGTATTCCCTGGCCTGTTCCGGGCTCAGGTCGTCGACGTAGGCCTTGCCAGCCTTGATCAGCTCGACGGCCCAGTCGAACAATTGGTCGAAATACTTGGAGGCATAGCGCACTTCACCGGACCATTCGAAGCCCAGCCACTTGATGTCGCTTTCGATGGCGTCGATGTATTCCTGGTCTTCCTTGGCCGGGTTGGTGTCGTCGAAACGCAGGTGCGTGACACCGCCGAATTCCTGGGCCAAGCCGAAGTTCACGCAGATCGACTTGGCGTGACCGATGTGCAGGTAGCCGTTGGGCTCTGGCGGGAAGCGGGTGACGATCTGTGTGTGCTTGCCCGAATCGAGGTCCGCCTGGATGATCGGACGCAGGAAATTGACCGGGACGGCAGGTCCGGCCTTGGAATTCGAGGTAGGGTCGACAGTGGGCTTGCTCATAGGATCCTTGAACAGACAGGTTCGTGGCCGGGTGAGGCCAGACAAAACAAAGGCGTTATCATAGCCGATGCTGTCAACCACCTGACAGAGCGGGGTCAAAAACTGCTGCTTTAAATGCTGCTTTAATGACAAGCGCGGTAAAAAACCACCTCGAAATTCCTGCAAGGCACGCTAAACTGCGCGCCCTGGCCGCCGTTTGGCCAGACAGGTAAAGCGTTTGAACGCCCAAACCCACGAATTCCCTGAAAAGAGTAGTGAACATGACTCAAGTCAAACTGACCACCAACCACGGTGACATCGTCATCGAGCTGAACGCCGAGAAAGCGCCGATCACCGTCGCCAACTTCATCGAGTACGTAAAGGCCGGCCACTACGAAAACACAGTTTTCCACCGCGTCATCGGCAACTTCATGATCCAGGGCGGCGGTTTCGAGCCAGGCATGAAAGAGAAAAAAGACAAGCGCCCGAGCATCCAGAACGAAGCGGACAACGGCCTCTCCAACGACAAGTACACCGTCGCCATGGCGCGTACCATGGAGCCGCATTCGGCCTCCGCGCAGTTCTTCATCAACGTCGCCGACAACGCTTTCCTCAACCACAGCGGCAAGAACGTGCAGGGCTGGGGCTACGCCGTGTTCGGCAAGGTCACCGAAGGCACTGACGTTGTCGACAAGATCAAAGGCGTGTCCACCACCTCCAAGGCCGGTCACCAGGACGTTCCAGCAGAAGACGTGATCGTCGAGAAAGCCGAGATCGTTGGGTGATATTGCTGATTTCAGATTTGCATCTGGAAGGGGAGCGCCCGGACATTACCCGGGCGTTTCTGGATCTGCTCCACGGCCGCGCCCGTGGCGCCCAGGCGTTGTACATTCTGGGGGACTTCTTTGAAGCCTGGATTGGCGACGATGGGATGACGCCGTTCCAGCGCTCCATTGGCGAGGCGCTGCGCGAACTGAGCGACAGCGGCACCGCAATTTTTATCATGCACGGCAACCGCGATTTCCTGCTCGGCAAGGCGTTCTGCAAACTGGCAGGCGCCCGACTGCTCAAGGACCCGAGTGTCGTGCAGTTGTACGGCGAGCCCGTGCTGTTGATGCACGGCGACAGCCTCTGCACCCGTGACCTTGGCTATATGAAGCTGCGGCGTATCCTGCGTAACCCTGTCGTGTTGTTTGTGCTGCGCCATCTGCCGCTGCGCAGCCGCCACAAACTGGCGCGCAAGCTGCGCAGTGAAAGCCGCGCGCAAACACGGATGAAGGCCAACGACATTGTCGATGTCACCCCCGACGAAGTGCCGCGGGTGATGCAGCAGTTCGGCGTACGCACGTTGGTCCACGGCCACACGCACCGCCCCGCTATCCACAAGTTGCAGATTGGCGATCAAGCGGCCAGGCGCATTGTGTTGGGGGACTGGGACAGGCAAGGCTGGGCGTTGCAGGTCGATGAGCAAGGGTTTGCGCTGGCGGCGTTTGATTTTGTAAACCCACAGCTGGCCCTGCCAGGTGCATAAACCGCAGACGACACTGATCAAATTGTAGGAGCTGGCTTGCCTGCGATGCAGACACCTCGGTACAGCAGATGCCCCGAGGTGATGCTATCGCGGGCAAGCCCGCTCCCACAGTTGCCGGCATTCCAATCCTTGCAGATCAGTGCCCGGACGCCTGCGGCCCGGCCTTGGCGCCGAACGGCGGTTTGGCCAGCCACACCACCAGCATCAACGCCACGAACAGCCAGCCCATCAGCGTGAAGTAATCCACGGTGGACATCATGTACGCCTGGCTGGTGACGACCTGGTCAAGTTGCGCATAGGCTTTCTGCCCTGCCCCGCCAAGCGCCTGCAACGCATCACGGGTGGTCGAGTCGTAAGTGTTGATGCTCTCGCTCAGGTAGGCATGGTGCTGGTCCGCCCGGCGAATCCAGATCCAGGTGGTGAGCGATGCCGCGAAGCTGCCGCCAAGGGTTCGCAGGAAGGTCGCAAGCCCCGCGCCGTCGGCAATCTGACTCGGTGGCAGGTCGGACATCAGGATGGTCAGCGTCGGCATGAAGAACAGCGCCACGCCAATGCCCATGAACAACTGCACCAGCGCGATGTGCGTGAAATCCACCTCGTTGGTGAAGCCCGCACGCATGAAACAGCTCAGCCCCATGGCCAGAAACGACAGCGCCGCCAGCAGACGCAGGTCGAACTTGTTCGCGTATTTGCCCACGAACGGCGACATCAGTACCGGCAGGATCCCAATCGGCGCCACCGCCAGGCCCGCCCAGGTGGCGGTGTAGCCCATCTGGGTCTGCAGCCACTGCGGCAGGATCAGGTTGATACCGAAGAAAGCGGCATAGCCCCCGATCATCACGATGGTGCCGATCCGAAAGTTGCGGTAGGCGAACAGCCTCAGATTAACCACCGGGTGCTTGTCAGTCATTTCCCAGATCACGAAAAACGCCAGGGCAACCGCCGAGATCACCGACCCGATGATGATGAAGTTGGATTCGAACCAGTCCAGGTTGTTGCCCTTGTCGAGGATGATCTGCAAGGCGCCGACACCAACGATCAAACTCAGCAAACCGATGTAATCCATCGGCTGATAGCTGGTCTCCACCGGCCGCTTCTTCAACTGTGCACGCACCACGATCACTGCAAAGATGCCCAGTGGCACGTTGATGAAAAAGATCCATGGCCAGCTGTAGCTGTCCGTGATCCAGCCGCCAAGGATAGGGCCGGCAATCGGCGCCACCACCGTCACCATCGCCAATAACGCCAGGGCCATGCCACGCCTGGCGGGCGGATAGACTGCAATCAGCAAGGTCTGGGTCATCGGGTACAACGGCCCCGCGACCAGCCCCTGCACCACACGAAACGCAATCAGCTCCGGCATCGAGGTGGAAATACCACACAGGAACGAGGCCAGCGCAAACAGCACTGTTGCCCACAAAAACAGCTTTACCTCGCCAAAACGCCGGCTCAACCAGCCGGTGAGCGGCAAGGCAATCGCGTTGCTCACCGCAAACGAGGTGATCACCCAGGTGCCCTGCTCCGAACTCACGCCAAGGTTGCCGGAGATGGTCGGCAGCGCCACGTTGGCGATAGTGGTGTCGAGCACCTGCATGAAGGTCGCCAGCGACAGGCCAATGGTGGCCATCAGCAGGCTGGGCGGCGTGAAGGAGGCGTTATTGCTCATCAGCGTTGCGCTGCCTTGGGAGCAGCGACGCTGTTGTCATGGATCAACTGACTGATCATGGCATCGGCTTCGGCCAGTTGGCGGTCATACACGTTGGTGGTGAACGTCGCCTTCTGCGGCGCCTGCTGCGCGAGTACCGGGCCGCTCTTGTCGTGCAGGTCGACATTGACCACGGTGCTCAAACCCACGCGCAGCGGATGTTGGGCCAGCTCTTCGGCATTGATATGAATGCGCACCGGCACCCGTTGCACGATCTTGATCCAGTTGCCGGTGGCGTTCTGCGCCGGCAGCAGGGCGAACGCACTCCCGGTGCCAGCACCGAGGCTGTCGACGGTGCCGCTGTATTTGACATCGCTGCCGTAGATATCCGACTCGATGTCCACCGGCTGGCCGATGCGCATGTCGCGCAGTTGGGTTTCCTTGAAGTTGGCGTCGATCCACAGCTGATTCAGCGGGATCACCGCCATCAACGAGGTACCGGGCTGCACACGCTGGCCCAGTTGCACGGTGCGCTTGGCCACGTAGCCGGTGACCGGCGCGATCAAGGTGCTGCGTGCATTGCTCAGGTAGGCCTGGCGCAGTTGCGCGGCGGCGGCTTGTACATCCGGGTGGGAAGAAATCACCGTGTCATCCACCAGGGCGTTGCTGGTCTTGAGCTGTTGCTCGAGGTTGGTCAGGGCATTTTTTGCGGCGGTCAGGCTATCACGGGCGTGGGACAGTTCTTCCTGGGAAATCGCCCCGCCCTGGGCCAGCGTCTTGCGACGGTTGTAGTTGTCCTGAGCGGTTTGCACGTCGGCTTTCTGCGCGTTGACCTGGGCTTTCATGCCGTCGACATTGCTGTACAACCCACGCACCTGGCGCACGGTGCGAGCCAGGTTGGCCTGGGCACTTTGCAGGCCGACGGCGGCGTCGTTAGGGTCGAAGTTAATCAGCACCTGGCCTTCGTGGACCAGGTCGCCATCGTCGGCGCCGATGCTGACCACGGTGCCAGTGACCAGCGGGGTGATTTCCACCACGTTGCCGTTCACATAGGCGTCGTCGGTGCTTTCATTGAAGCGCCCGAAAAATTCATACCAGCCCCACACGCCCAGGGCGCCGAGGATCACGATCAGCGCCAGGCCGATCAGCAGGATCCTGCGCTTGCGCGGATTGCTGTCGGTGTTGGGTTGCTCTGTTGCGTTGCTGTTTTGGGCAGTGGCCATTACAAATACCTCACATTATTCCGTGCGTGCAGCGGGGGTGGTCGAGGCCACGTCTGCGGCGCTGTAGCCGCCACCCAGGGCTTGCATCAATTGAATCGACAGATCGATCTGCGCAGCCTTCAGGCTGGCCAGTTGACGTTGGGACTGGAGCAATTGCTGCTCGATGCTCAGCACATCCAGGTAATTGCCGATGCCTGAGCTGTAGCGTTGCAGCCCGGTGTCGTAGGACTGCCGGGCGATGTCCGCCGCGTGTTGCTGGGCCTGGATCTGCCGCGCGGTGTCACGCAGTTGCGCGAGCGTGCTGCCGATATCGCCCAGGGCCTGCACCAGGGTTTTGTTGTACTGGGCCACAGCCAGGTCGTAATCGGCATCGCGCGCATCGAGGTCGGCGCGCAGGCGGCCGCCGTCGAAAATCGGCAGCGAGATCGTCGGCGCAATGTTGAAGAAGCGGCTGGCCGAACCGAACATCGCATCGCCCAACAACGACTCGGCCCCGGCACTCGCGCTCAGGTTGAGGTTGGGGTAGAAGCGCGTCTTGCTGGCGGCAACGTCCTTGCTCGCAGCTTCAACCCGCCAGCGCGCGGCGATCAGGTCGGGGCGACGGCCGAGCAGCTCGGCAGGCAGCACCGACGGCACGGCGACAGCGGCGGGTTGCAACACGGCGGGACGGGCCAGTTCATTGCCACGGTCCGGGCCTTTGCCGAGCAACACGGCAAGAGCGATCCTGGCGCTCTGCAGCTGTTTTTCCGCATCGATCAATTGCGATTGGGAGCTGGCTTCCAGGCTTTCGGTCTGCTGGTACTGGTACTCGCTGTCGATCCCGGAGTTCAGGCGGCGCTGGCTCAGGTCGAGCATCTGGCGGGTGCGCTTGAGATCGTCATTGGCCAGGTCACGCACGATATGCGCCTGGCCCAGGTCGCTGTAAGCCTTGGCCACATTGGCGGCCAGGGTCAGGCGCGCGGCCTGCTGGTCGACTTCGGCGGCACGTGCCTGACCCAGGGCGGCTTCCCACGCGGCACGCTGGCCGCCCCACAGATCAAAGGTGTAATTGAAGCTGGCGCCGATGTTGCGCACGGTCGAATAGGCATCGCCCTCGCCGCGCGGGTCCTGGTCACGGGCCAGGCGCGAGCGGCTCACGCCGGCGCTGGCATCCACGGTCGGCAGGCGCGCGGCATTGGCCGCATAGGCGGCTGCTTCGGCCTGGTGAGCGCGGGCGCTGGCCACTTGCATGTCCGGGCTGTTGCGCAGGGCTTCCTGAATCAGGCCGTCCAGCTGCGGGTCGCCGAGGCTTTTCCACCAGTCGGCCGCCGGCCAGGCCGCGCTCGACAACTTCACCCCGGCGAGAGACTTGCCGGTTTGCAGGGTATTGGCGTCGAGGCGCCGGCCCTGGGTGTCGAGGCCGCTGTAGTTGGCGCAACCGGCCATGCTCATGGCTACCAGCACCAGGCATAACGCACGTGTGTTCATTCTGTACCTACCCGCTGGATGACGATGGCGTCACCCGCTGCAACGAGGATTTTCTTGAGGATTCTTTCGAGGGTCTGCAATTCGCCGGGCTCCAGGGCGCCGGCCAGCTCGTTCATCGATTGCGCGCCGATGTGCGGCAGCATGTCCGCCAGGCGCTGGCCTTCTTCAGTGAGCACCAGCCGAACCTGGCGCCGGTCCTGCTCGGAACGCTGCCTCGCCAACAAGCCCTTTTGCTCCAGGCGGTCGAGCATGCGGGTCATCGAGCCGCTGTCCAGCGACAGGTTGCGGCACAGCTCGGCCGGGGTATCGACGTCGAACTGGGCAATGATGATCAACACCTTGAACTGCGCGGCGGTGACGCCGTGGGGTTCCATATGGGTGTCGATGATGCGGTCCTTGAGCAGCGCCGCCCGGCCCAGCAGCAGGCCGAGATGGCAGTGGCGAAAGCTGTCAGGGGTGAAGTGAGTCATTGGAAGTCACCTTATTACTGCCTAGGCAGCGAATGTGTGACGAGATGTTACTGCTTAGGCAGCGAATGTCAAATGGAATTATTAGCTTGCTTGGTATCGAGCCGATATGTGGCTGAAATGCCATCATCCGTGAAAGGGCTCGCTCCCGATGCCGGTGTGTCAGCCACAGATATGCTGACTGATACACCGCTATCGGGAGCAAGCCCCCTTCCACACTTTTTGGTTGAGTAAAGACTTAGAAATCGCGCTTGTAGAAGATGTCCAACGAGCTGGCCACGCCGGTCGCTACTTCCAGGTACACCTTCTTGCTCAGCAGGTAGCGCAAGGCGATGGTATTGGCCGGCTCGAACACGCCCACCCCGTAACGCAGGCTCAGCTTCTCGTTGATCTTGCCACTGGCGACCACGGCGGTCTTGTTGCCGGCGCCCTGGGTGTCGAGGTCAAAATCCTGAATGCCCAGCTTATTGGCAATGTCGGTGGTGACCCCGGAGCTGCCCATCAAGCCCAGGCCCAGCGCTGCTTCGGCGAGCATGTTGTTGTCTTCGCCGTTGTTGGTGCGCGAACGCCCCAGCACCAGATAGGACAGCGCATCCTCCTGAGCCATGGCCGGCTCGGAGAAGATCTGCGTGGTCGGCTGCTCGGCGCTGCCGCTCAAACGAATACCGGCCGTCACCGTTCGCGAGGCCTCGGTGGTGACGCGTACCGCTTCGATATCCAGGAACGGTTGGTCCAGCGGCCCTGCGAACAACAGCCGCGCACGCCGCACATTGAGACGCTGCCCATAAGCGCGGTAGCGGCCGTCGTTGAGCCACAGTTCGCCGCGGGTGTCCAGGTTGTCGCCGATATGCACATGGCCCTGGACCTTGGCGGTGAGGCCGAAGCCGGCGAAGTTGAGCTTGTCTTCGCCGACCTCCACATCGATATCCATGGCCATCGCCATCGGCGGCTTGCCCTCTTCGGTCTGGCTGCCGACGATCACCGTGTCATCGGAGACCTTGACCGTGGACGGCGGCAACTCGCGCACGGTGATGTCGCCACGGGGGATATGGACCTTGCCGGCAACCGCCAGCTTGTCGTTCTTGAGAGTGATCTTCAGGTCGGGCGCCACTTCCAGCACCGCGTAAGGCTCGACCGTCACCGGCAACTGTGAGCCGGTCAGGCTGAGGTCGACCGCCAGCGCCTGGCCCCAGTCGATCTGCCCCTTGAGGTTGCCCTGTCCGGCCTTGCCACTGCGCCAGCCACCGTTGAGCTGCACGCTTTCGCCGGCTATCAGCGCTTGCACGTTGAGGTTTTCAAGACTGAGGGGCAGTTCCGGCCCGGAGATTTCGCCACCCACCAGATTGACGCTGCCGTTGACCAGGGGCGCAAGCAAGCCGCCGGAAATGCGGCCGTTGCCGTTGAGCTTGCCGGTAAGTGTTTCCACCATCGGCACGAATGGCCGCGCCACCGCCAGGTCCAGGCCAGTGAGGTTGAAGTTGCCGGTGATCGGCTTGTTGGCAGGCAATGGATTGATTTGGGCCTGCAACAACAGCTCACCCAGCTTGCCGCCACGGAAATTCAGCTGGGTGTCGATGCGCTTGGGGTTAAGGGTGGTTTCCAGCTTGAGGGTGTCATAGGGAAAATCCAGCCATTGGGCCTTGTCCTTGACACGCAAGGTGCCGCCACTGGCGTCCACGGAGACCACGCCCCTGGGGCCGCTTTCTGGAAGATCGAGCTGCACGTCGGCGTTGAGCCTGCCCTGCCAGGCAAAATCCTTGGGCAAAAACGCGGCCAGGCTGTCGATCGGAAATTGCTTGAGGTGGTAGCGCAGCTTGGGCTCGGGCATCAGGCGCTGATCTTCGCCGCACAGGCTGGCGCCGCCGGAGACCCAGCAATGGGCGGCAAAGGTCAGCTTGCCGTCGGCCAGCCGCTCGATTTTCGCCGGAGCCTGCAGCCGCCAGTCCTGGCCACCGGCTTGCACGTCGCCGCTGGCCAGGCGCCCACGCCAGTTGCCTTTATCGAGGTTGCCGTCCAGCGCGAGCGCCAGCTTGACCAGCGGGCCGACGAGGTCCAACTGGACTTTCTGGCTCTTGATATCGCCTTGGGCACTGGCGGCAAGCGTGCCCACCTGGGTCTCGCCGCTTTGGATGCCGCTGCCCTTGAGGTCGATCTTCGCGCGCTGGGCGTTATCCAATGTAGCGTCGAGATTGAGGCTTTGCAGGCGGTTATCGGCGAATGCCAGTTGCTGGCCCTTGAGACCAAGCTTGCCTTGCGGCGCGTTCAAGGTGCCGGCCACGTCGAGCCGGCCGTTGAGCTGGCCGCGCAATTGCGGCCACAGCTGGGCCAGGCGCGACAGCTTGATGTCGACCTGGCCGGCGAGGCGCTGTTGCAGGCTGCCGCTGCCGTTGATGCGGTTGTCGCCCAGGCGGATATCCAGGTTGGCGAGGGTCCATTGCTCGCCCGCGCCTTCGGCCTTGGTGGCGAACACGGCGGTTTGCCCGCGCAGTTGGCCTTTGAGGTTGAGGTCGGCGTCGAGCTTGAGTTGATCGTTCTTGAACTCGCCCTTGCTGCGCAGTGGCCCGGCCAGTGTGCCGGGCAATTCAGCGACCCAGAACGCGGGGTTCAGCGCCGATAGATCCAGCGCGGTGTCCCAGGCGATGCCATCGGCGAACTGCAGGTTGAGATGGCCTTCAGCCTTACCCTGCCCTGCGGCGAGCTTCAGTTCGGGCAGGAACACTTGCGTGAGATCACCACTGAACGGCGTGACCACCGTGAATTTGCCCGCAGGCCCATTGAGGTCGGCCTTGAGGTTGCCCAGGTAGTTGCCGTCTTTATAGGAGATTTCGCCGTTGAAGGTATGCAAGGTGACCTGCGGTTCATCGATCAGCGGGTAAAGGCGATGCCAGGGGAAGTCCAGCCAGTCGATTTTGGCGTCGGCACTCAAGCCTTGTTGCCAGTTCAGGTTGGCGCTGAGCTTGAGACTCTGTTTATCGCCGGCGTTCAGATCAAGGCCGGCGATCTGCGCGCCGCTGGCGTCGACCTTGCCTTGCAGCAGAAGATCCACCGGTCCTTTTTGCGCAGGCAGTATGGCTTTACCAAGCAGTTGGTAACCGCTTTTGAGGTCACCCCTGGCGGTGACATCCAGCTGATTGAGTTGCAAGGTATCGGGCAGATCAGCGCTAGGCTTGAAGCTGTCTGATGTGATGCGCACCTGTGCCGGCAGGTTTTCTTCCAGCGGTTGCAGCTCGCCGGTGAGCCTGGCCGGCAGGTAACCGCTGCTGTCGGCATCAAGCTTCAGGGTTTTAAGCAGATCGCCGTCGACCTTCAACGCAACCGTCCACGGCACGCCACCGGGCGCGTACGGCAGGCTGAGGTTGCCGGTGGCGTTCAAGGGCCAGTCGCCGGCAGGCTGCAGCAGCCCGGCGAGGTCGAGTACCAGGCCGTCGCGCTCCAGGTGCGCCGAGTCGATGCGCATGCCTGCGGCGGTCCAGTGTGCCGCCAACTGCAGCCCTTTGAGCTGCTCGCTGCCATTGAACAACAGGCTACCGACGCGTACCTCACCGAGCTTCAGAGCCACGGGCAACTTCAGATCCGGCAACGCGATAGGCCCGCTGCTCGTTTCGCCGCTTGGCGCAAACTGCAGGCTCACCTGCTCTACATCCAGTTGATCGATGCACAGAGTCATACGCAGAAGGCAAGTTGGCGACCAAGCCAGCATCGGCGCATCCAGTTCGACGCGGCTGGAGCCCTGCTGCCACAGCAGATGATCGGCACGCCACTGGCCGCCCAACCGGCCCTGAAAATTCTCCACGCTCAGTCCCGGCACTTGGCCGAGGGCCCAACGACTGCCACCCTGCGTGCCCACTACTGTCCACAGAGCCAGCACCATCAAGGCGAGGACAGCGATCAACGCAAGCCCCGCTATTTTCAAACCACGCATCACAGCTCAGGCCCCATGGAAAAGTGCAGTCGAATGCCGCCCGGGTCTTCCAGGGCATGAGCCAGGTCGAGACGGATCGGGCCAACCGGCGAGACCCAGCGCACGCCGATACCTACCCCGGTTTTCAGGCTCGGCATGTCCAGGGTATTGAACGAGTTGCCCTGATCGATAAAGGTTGCGATGCGCCATTTTTCGGCGATGGAATATTGGTACTCGGCGCTCAGGGCCACCATGTAGCGGCCACCAATACGGTCACCCCGGTCGTTCTCCGGCGACAGGGTCTGGTACTCATAACCCCGCACGCTCTGGTCGCCACCGGCAAAGAATCGCAGGGATGGCGGCACGGACTGGTAGCCGTTGGTGGCACTGCCGCCGAACTGCGCACGGCCGAGGAAACGATGGTTGTCCCACAGCGTGGTCAGGCCCTTGATCGTGGCAGTGCCGTAAAGCAGGTTGGTGTCAGAACCCAGGCCTTCCTTGGCGACCTTGGCGTCGAAGGCCAGGCGATAACCGTTATGCGGGTCGATGCGGTTGTCACTGCGCAGGTAGGAATAATTGATACCCGGCATCACCAGGTTGCTCAGGCCCGAGTCATTGCCCAAGCGGTATTCCTCACGCTGGTACTTGAGCGAAATGACGCGGGTCCAGCCGCTGGGCAATTTGCTGTGCCACTCGGGGCCGACGGTGAGCAATTTACTCAGGGCGTCGGTGTTGGCGATTTCTTCATTCTGGTAGCCGCCGGCGAAACGAAGCTTGTCGGTGAGCGGCGGGTCAAGCGGGACGTCGTACCACAGGCCGACGTTCTGCCGTGGCGCCGACAGTTCCGCCTCCCAGCCGTAGCTATGGCCCTGCGGGTTGACCCAATGGCGCGTCCAGTTGGCCTTGCCGCGCGGGCCCACATCGGTGGAGTAGCCCAGGCCCAGGCCCATGGTGCGCGGCTTGCGGGTTTCCAGTTGCACGGCCACCGGGATCACGTCGTCCTTGGCGCCGGCGGGGGTTGCGTCCACACGCACGCCTTCGAAGAAGCCGCTGGCTTGCAGATTCTGGTTGAGTTCGGCGATCAATTCGGAGTCGTACGGCGTGCCACTCTTGAACGGCACCATGCGTTGCAGCAGGTCTTCGTCGAACGGCGTATCGCCGCTGAAGCTGACCTTGCCCATGCTGTAGCGCGGGCCGCTGTCGTAGACCAGGTCGATATCGGCCACACCCGCCTTCGGGTCCACCGAGAGGGTCTGGCTGGTAAAGCGACCACTGAAAAACCCGTAGCGCGAGGCCTGGTTCTGGATCAGGCGCTTGGCGTCTTCGTAATGACCGTGGTTGAGCACCGCGCCGGACTTGAGGTCGTCGCTGGCAGGCAGGCGAAAAGCCTTGAGGCTCGCGGCCTGGCCGTCGACCCGAATGGTCACGTTGCGCAAATGCACCGGCTCACCGGGGTCGATGGTGAGGATCAGGCGCGGGTTCTTGCCGCCCTGCACGTCACTGGCTATCTGCGCCTGATAGAAGCCTAACGCCTGGGCGGCCTTGCGCGCCTGCTCCTGCGCGCCAAGGCTGAACCTCAGCAAGGCTTCTTCGTCACGATCGCCAACCCCGCCGATATAGCCTTCGATGTTGGCTTTCAACGCGTCGTTTGCGGGCTTGATCCGCACGTCCAATTCGCTTTGCGCCCATGCGCCGCAGCTTGTGAACAGCAGAACCAAGCCGCTGGTAAATCTTCCTGGAAGCTTCATAGGCGCGGATGCTACATGAGCGGGAGGGAGTCTTAGAACCCGGATTTTTCTGAAAAAATCTGTCTCAAACCGTTGCAGCCCGCAAAGACTGGGGGTTGGCATGAAAAAACACATGCTCCAGGACGGGTCCTACGGCAACTTCGCCGATTTCCTCGTAGCCCTGGCGTTCGAGGAACGCCAGATAGCGTGAATTGCCGGTGTCGAGCACCACGCCGGAGGAATGCGGATCGTCAGCGCACCAGTTGTGCACCGCTTCGAGCAACTGCTCCCCGTAGTGCTGGCCCTGGAATTGCGGGTGAATGCCCAGCAGCGGCAGCAGATGCACCGACTCAGTGGGCACGCACGCCATCACCGCGTGGTGATAATCCAGGTAACGCCGAGTTCCGCGCACGCCGGTGCTGAGCCACATGCGCAATTGCCAGGCCCAGCTCTCGGTGATGCCCAGGCGCCGTTGCGGCGGCGCGATCAGGGCAATGCCGATCAATCGGTCGTCGACGAACAGTCCGATGGCCGGAAGTTTCTGGAAAAAGTGTTGTTTGACCAGCTCACGCACCGTCGCTCGCACCCGCAGCTCATAGCCGGGGCGCTGCGCTTCGAAAATGTAGGCAAAGGTCGGCTCCTGACGATAAGACTGGTACAGCAGCGCGCGGGCCTCGCGGGAATAGCCGCTGTTGAGCACGCGAATTTCGGCAGTGGCGGTTAAGGTGTCAGGCATGCAGTCAATCTCCCTGGGCGCCACTCGAAAGGCGGCGTTCATAGGGTTACGAACCTGTGGCGCTGCAGACGTTCCCATCACAGGCTACGCAGATGCCCTGCCGCCGCGCTGGCCCCGGCCGGCCTTGTCGGCTAGCATCGCCCTTTTTGCCAGACCGGACTGCCGACCATGAAAATCGTCTCCTTCAACATCAACGGGCTGCGGGCCCGCCCTCATCAGTTGGCGGCGCTGATCGAAAAGCATCAACCCGACGTCATCGGCCTGCAGGAAACCAAGGTTCACGATGACCAGTTCCCCCTGGCCGAGGTGCAAGCGCTGGGCTACCACGTGTACTACCACGGCCAGAAAGGGCATTACGGCGTGGCCCTGCTGTCACGCAAGGAAGCCTTGAGCGTGCACAAGGGCTTTGACAGCGATGAAGAAGACGCCCAGCGCCGTTTTATCCGGGGCACGTTCGCCGATGAAAATGGCCAACCGGTCACGGTCATGAATGGCTATTTCCCCCAGGGCGAAAGCCGCGACCACCCCACCAAGTTCCCCGCCAAGCAGCGCTTCTATGAAGACTTGCAACAGTTGCTGGAAAGTCAGTTCAACAACGAGCAGCCGCTGGTGGTGATGGGCGATGTGAATATTTCTCCCCAGGACTGCGACATCGGCATCGGCGCCGACAACGCCAAGCGCTGGCTGAAAACCGGCAAGTGCAGCTTCCTGCCGGAAGAACGCGAATGGATGGCGCGCCTTAAGAACTGGGGCCTGGTGGACAGTTTCCGGCACCTGTACCCGGACGTGACCGACCGCTTCAGTTGGTTCGATTACCGCAGCCGCGGGTTCGAGGACGAGCCCAAGCGCGGGCTGCGCATTGACGTGATCATGGCGTCCACTGGGCTGCTGCCGCGCGTCAAGGATGCCGGGGTGGACTATGACCTGCGTGGACTGGAAAAGCCGTCGGACCATGCGCCGATCTGGCTCCAATTGAGCTGAACCCCTGACTGTCTTCGACTTGGCGCTGCCACGCAGCAAACTGGAACCTCTGTGGCGAGCGGGCTTGCTCCGCGTTGGGGTGCGAAGCGCTCCCAATCCAGCAAAACGCGGTGTACCTGGTACGGCTCAGCACCTGGTTTTGGGGCTGCTGCGCAGCCCAACGCAGGACAAGCCTGCTCGCCACAGGGAATCTGCGCTTATTCCTTGCGCAGCTTGACCGGGCCTCGCGGTCATATTTCTGCAAACTGCCTGACTTAATCTCGTCGCACTCTCTTTGAAGGTGTCGGCATGATGCTGCGCGTTCTGTTTCTTTTAACCCTCTTCCCTCTGGGCGCCGTGTCGGCTCAACTGCCCGTACCCGAGCACGGCCCCGCCCTGCGCATTCAGGGCTCCAACACCATCGGCGCAGCGCTGGGCCCGGCCCTGGTGAAGGGCTTGCTGGAGCATGAGGGCATGCAACGCGTACACATAGAGCCGGGCGACGGGCCGAACGAGCAGCGCGTGGTCGCCAAGACGCGCCAGGGCAAGAGCGTGACCATCGAGGTGGCGGCCCATGGCTCCAGCACCGGTTTTGCCGCGCTGAAAAAAGCCAGCGCAGACCTGGCGGCGGCGTCCCGCCCGATCAAGGACAGTGAGCTGGTGGATCTTGAACCATCAGGCGACCTGAAAAGCCCCGAAGCCGAGCAGGTGATCGCCATCGACGGCCTGGCCATCATCGTTAACCCGCTCAACCCGCTGAACACCCTCGACACCGAGCAACTGGCGCAGCTCTTCAACGGCGAGATCAGCACCTGGGAAGACCTGGGCGGCATCGGCGGGTCTGTCCATTTGTATGCCCGGGATGACCAGTCCGGCACCTATGACACGTTCAAGGAACTGGTGCTGAACCGGCGCGGTAAACCGCTGGCCTCCAGCGCGCGGCGTTTCGAGTCCAGCGAAGCATTGTCCGATGCAGTCAGCCGCGACCCTCAGGGCATTGGCTTTATCGGCCTGCCCTACATACGCCAGGCCAAGGCGGTGGCGATTGCCGATGGCGACTCACAACCGATGTTGCCGCTCAACAGCCTGATTGCCACCGAGGATTACCCGCTGTCTCGGCGCCTGTTCTTTTACCTGCCGCCGGCGAGCCATAACCCGTGGGCCAGGGCGCTGGTGGATTTTGCCCAGAGCCGCCAGGGCCAGGCAATCGTCGCGGCCAACGGTTTTATTGCCCAGCAGGTGCAGGCCATGGCCGTGCAGCCGCGCGCGTCGATGCCTGCGGACTATCAAGCCATTGCCCGCGATGCCCAGCGCCTGAGCGTGAATTTTCGTTTCGAGGAAGGCAGCGCCAGCCTGGACACCAAGGCGCGTCAGGATGTGCTGCGGGTGGTGGCGTATCTGAAAGACCACGGCAAGCTCGACAAGCAGGTGACCCTGGTGGGGTTCGGCGATGCCAAGAATGATCCGCAGCGCGCAGCGTTGCTGTCGAAGTTGCGGGCGATGGCCGTGCGCAGGGAACTGGTGAAAAACGGCGTGGTGCTGCGCGATATTCGCGGGTTTGGCGCGCAGATGCCGGTGGCGGCGAATACGGCGGATGAGGGACGGATCAAGAATCGGCGGGTGGAGGTCTGGGTGTACTGAGGCTTGGGTGTTTGTGGTGTCGGTACTGGCCTCATCGGGAGCAAGCCCCCTCGCACATTCTGACCTGTGAATACAGTCAAAATGTGCGAGGGGGCTTGCTCCCGATTGCAGGCGACGCGGTACTACTGCCCGCCGCGCATCATCTCCTTGGGCACATACTTGCCGATCTCGAACTTGCCGATCGCCGCGCGGTGCACTTCGTCCGGGCCGTCGGCCAGACGCAGGGTGCGTTGCATGGCGTACATGTAGGCCAGCGGGAAATCGTTGGAAACGCCCGCACCGCCGTGCATCTGGATCGCGCGGTCGATCACCTTGAGGGCCACATTCGGCGCGACCACCTTGATCTGCGCGATCTCGCTTTTCGCCACTTTATTGCCCACGGTGTCCATCATGTACGCCGCTTTCAGGGTCAGCAGGCGCGCCATGTCGATCTCCATGCGTGAGTCGGCGATCTTGTCGATGTTGCCGCCCAGCCGAGCCAACGGTTTGCCGAATGCGGTGCGGCTGACCGAGCGTTTGCACATCAGCTCCAGTGCACGTTCAGCCATGCCCACCGAGCGCATGCAGTGGTGAATGCGCCCCGGGCCGAGGCGACCCTGGGCGATCTCGAAGCCACGGCCTTCGCCGAGCAGAACGTTTTCGTAGGGCACGCGCACATTGTCGAACAGCACCTCGGCGTGGCCGTGGGGCGCGTCGTCGTAGCCGAACACCGGCAGCGGGCGGAGGATTTTCACACCGGGCGTGTCCACTGGCACCAGGATCATCGAATGCTGCTGATGACGCGGCGCGTCCGGATTGCTCAGGCCCATGAAAATGAGGATCTTGCACCGCGGATCGCAGGCGCCGGAGGTCCACCATTTCTTGCCGTTGATCACCCATTCATCGCCCTGGCGCTCGGCACGGGCAGCCATATTGGTGGCGTCGGACGAGGCCACGTCCGGCTCGGTCATGGCGAACGCCGAGCGGATCTCGCCGCGCAGCAGCGGTTCGAGCCAGCGCTGTTTCTGTTCTTCGTTGGCATAGCGCACCAGCACTTCCATGTTGCCGGTGTCGGGGGCCGAGCAATTGAACGGCTCCGGCCCGAGTAGCGAGCGGCCCATGATTTCGGCCAGCGGCGCGTATTCCAGATTGGTAAGGCCGGCGCCGAGCTCGGACTCGGGCAGGAACAGGTTCCACAGACCTTCGGCTTTGGCACGGGCCTTGAGTGCTTCCATGATCGCGGTGGGCTGCCAGCGGTCGCCTTCGCTGACCTGGCGTTCGAACACCGGCTCGGCCGGGTAGACGTAAGCGTCCATGAATGCAGTGACGCGTTCACGCAGTTCCTGAACCTTGGGCGAATAGGCGAAATCCATGGGCAGCTCCCTTCTCTGAGAGGTTGTTTAGGTCATGAATTCGATGCTAGAACAGCGCTGATAATTTACCTAGCCTATTCTCGGCGTGTATTAACATTCATCACCGATATATGATCAGCCTATCGGCATCTAACAATAAGAGCGCAACGCAATGAATCTGAGCAAGGTCGACCTGAACCTCTTCATCGTCTTTGATGCGATCTACACCGAAGCCAACCTGACCCGCGCCGGGCAGATCGTCGGCATTACGCAGCCGGCGGTGTCCAACGCGCTGGCCCGCCTGCGCGAGACCTTCAACGACCCACTGTTCGTGCGCACCGCCCAAGGCATGGTGCCTACGCCCATGGCGCAGAACATCATCGGCCCAGTGCGCAATGCGCTGTCGCTGCTGCGCGTATCCGTGCAGGAAAGCAGGATTTTCAATCCGCAGCAGGCGGCCAAGACCTACCGCATCAGCATGACCGACCTCACCGAGGCGGTGATTCTGCCGCTGCTGTTCCAGCGCCTGCGCCGGCTGGCGCCGACCGTGGTGATCGAAAGTTTCCTGTCCAAGCGCCGCGAGACCACCAAGGAACTGGCTGCCGGGCGCCTGGATTTTGCCGTGGACGCACCGCTCAACACCGATCCACAGGTGCGTCACGTCAAGCTGATGGAAGACCGCTACGTGTGCGCCATGCGCAAGGGCCATCCGCTGGCGGGCAAGGACAAACTCAGCCTGGATGACTACCTGTCGCTGACTCACATTCATATCTCCAGCCGCCGCAACGGCCTGGGCCATGTCGACCTGGCGCTGGGCAAGATGGGCATCCAGCGCAAGATCGCGCTGCGTTCCCAGCATTACCTGATGGCCTCGCAGGTGTTGCAGCAGACCGACATGGTGATGACCGTGCCCGAGCGCTTCGCCCGCCGCCACGAACTGCATTGGGTCAACCTGCCGGTAAACGACGTGCCGCCCGTGGAAACCCATTTGTACTGGCATGAAAGCACTGACCAGGACCCGGCCAACCGCTGGATGCGCGAGCAGATGATCGAGTTGTGCCAGCAGGTGACGGCCCATGAGAAGAAGCTCGATGGCAAGCAGGCTTGATAGGAGGGAAAGGGATTGGGCTGCGCAGGCGGCCTTGACGTTTACGTCAACCAGCCATTAGCTTAGCGCCAAGTCATCCGCTGAGCGCCGCCATGAGCACCACCTACAGTATTTCCGACCTCGCCCGCGAGCTCGACATCACCACCCGCGCCATTCGCTTTTATGAAGAGCAAGGCCTGCTGGCCCCGGAGCGTCGGGGCCAGGAGCGTATCTACTCGGCGCGGGACAAGGTCAGTCTCAAGCTGATTCTGCGCGGCAAGCGCATTGGTTTCTCCCTGGCCGAGTGCCGTGAGCTGATCGAACTCTATGACCCCAGCGGCGGCAACCACATCCAGCTCAACAGCATGCTGAGCAAAATCGCCGAACGGCGTGAACAGCTGGAACAGCAACTGCTGGACATCGAACAGATGAAGCTGGAACTGGACACCGCCGAAGAGCGCTGCACTCAAGCCCTGGCCCACACCATGAGCCAGTCTGGCCATTGAACAGAAGGTAACCCTCATGTCCCTCCCCTCCCACGTGCGTCTGGTTGAAGTCGGCCCGCGCGACGGTTTGCAGAACGAAGCCCAGCCCATCAGCGTGACGGACAAGGTCCGCCTGGTAAACGCCCTGAGCGACGCCGGGCTCGGCTATATAGAAGTGGGCAGCTTTGTGTCGCCCAAATGGGTGCCGCAGATGGCAGGCTCCGCCGAGGTGTTTGCGCAGATCCGGCGCGAGCCCGGCGTGACCTACGGCGCGCTGGCGCCGAACCTGCGCGGCTTTGAAGATGCACTGGCGGCCGGCGTCAAGGAGGTCGCAGTGTTTGCGGCCGCGTCCGAGGCGTTCTCGCAACGCAACATCAACTGCTCGATCAGCGAAAGCCTGGAGCGCTTCGCACCGATCATGAGCGCAGCGCGGCAGCACGGCATCAGTGTGCGCGGCTATGTGTCCTGTGTGCTCGGATGCCCTTACGAAGGCGATGTGGCGCCGGAACAGGTGGCTGCGGTGGCCCGCGAGCTGTACGCCATGGGCTGCTATGAAGTGTCCCTGGGCGACACCATCGGCACCGGCACGCCGGGCGCCACGCGGCGATTGTTCGAAGTGGTCGGCGCCCAGGTGCCACGGGAAAAGCTTGCCGGGCATTTCCACGATACCTATGGCCAGGCAATCGCGAATATCTATGCCAGCCTGCTGGAGGGTATCCAGGTGTTCGACAGCTCTATCGCAGGCCTTGGCGGTTGCCCGTACGCCAAGGGCGCCAGCGGTAACGTCGCCACCGAGGACGTGGTGTACCTGCTGGACGGGCTGGGCATCCACACCGGGATTGATCTTTCACGCTTGATTGATGCGGGCCGGCAGATCAGCCAGGTGCTGGGGCGCGCCAGTGGGTCGCGGGTGGCGAAGGTGCGTGGCGCCAGTTGAGTAGCAAGGCTGTGACAATGTGTTACCGGGCACCGACACAGCGGGTAACGCGGGAACATAATTCGGTGCCTCTGCGCAGAGGCAATCGCAGCATAAAAAACAAGTCATTGATTTTAAAGTACTTTTAAAAGTTGGCATGGCTCCTGCTATCTCTATTGCATAACAAGAATAAAAAGCACCAAGCCTAATAAAAATAAGACGTAACGACTCTGACATAACAAAAACAACACGGCAGAGACGCAGCTAACAGATTTTTTTGGAAGCACATCAGCGCTCAAAAAAATACGTTTGCTCTTGACCCCGGATGGGGGTCACCCAAAACAGCAGTAAAGGGCCACGGCTGCCAAAAACAATAACAGGCCGCCCCTCAATAATAAAAAAGAGCACGCAACGACACATTAAAAGGGACCTTCGGGTCCCTTTTGTCGTTTCTGCCCATTAAGGTTGGAGGCTCCACGTTGCGCTGTCGCACAACAAACAGGAAAACCTGTGGCGAGCGGGCTTGCCACAACAAGCCTGCTCCCACAAGGGGTTCAAGTGGCTGTCAGGACTGCGTTCGCAGCTCCTGAAGCGAGATCTCGCGCATGCGGAATTTCTGCACCTTGCCCGTCACCGTCATCGGAAACTCATCGACGAACTTGAAGTGCCTGGGCGTCTTGAAATGGGCGATGCGGCCCTTGCACCAGGTGTGCAGCTCAAGCGCGTCGACAGCATGGCCCGCATGGCATTTGATCCAGGCGACGATTTCTTCGCCATAGCGCTCGTCGGGGATGCCGATAACCTGCACGTCGGCCACCGCCGGATGAGTGAAGAAAAACTCTTCCAGCTCGCGCGGATAAACGTTCTCGCCGCCACGGATGATCATGTCCTTGTTGCGCCCGGCAATGCACACGTAACCGTGCCTGTCCATGGTCGCAAGGTCGCCGGTGTGCAGCCAGCCTGCCTCGTCGATCGTCTCGCGGGTTCCCTCGGGGTTGTTCCAGTAGCCGAGCATTACGCTGTAGCCACGGGTGCACAGTTCACCGATCTCGCCCCGTGCCACGGTGTTACCGGCGGCGTCGATGATTGCGTTTTCCAGGTGCGGCTGGGTGCGCCCCACCGTGGTGACGCGTCGTTCAAGGTCGTCATCCGGGCCCGTCTGCAACGACACCGGGCTGGTTTCGGTCATGCCGTAGGCAATCTGCACTTCGCCCATGTGCAGCTCGCTGATGACCCGGCGCATCACTTCGATGGGGCAGGTGGCGCCGGCCATGATCCCGGTGCGCAGGCTGGCGAGGTCCAGCTCGCCGCGCTGCGGATGATCGAGCATGGCAATGAACATGGTCGGCACGCCATACAGTCCGGTGGCGCGCTCCTCGGCGACAGCGGTCAGGGTGAGCAACGCATCGAAGCCGTCATTAGGGTAGATCATGGTGGTGCCATGGGTGATGCAGCCCAGGTTACCCATCACCATGCCGAAGCAGTGGTACAGCGGCACCGGGATCACCAGGCGATCCTGCGCAGTGAGGCCCAGGCTTTCGCCGACCATGTAGCCGTTGTTGAGAATATTGTGATGGCTGAGGGTGGCGCCCTTGGGAAAGCCGGTGGTGCCGGAGGTGTACTGGATGTTCACGGGTTGATCGAAGTGAAGGCTCCCCTGGCGCTGCTGCAATTGCTCGTGAGGAACGTCTGCCCCCATGCTCGCCAGTTGCGCCCAGGGCACGAACCCCACAGGCGGGTTGGCGTCGAGGCTGATGATGGCACGCAGATCGGGATCGAGTGCCTGCAGCATGGCATGGTAATCGGACGTCTTGAACGCGCCGGCGCACACCAGCCATTGGCAGCCGGATTGCTTGAGCACATAGTCCAGCTCGCTGCTGCGATAGGCCGGGTTGATATTGACCAGTATCACCCCGAGCTTGGCACTGGCGACCTGCGTGATGCACCACTCGGCGCAGTTGGGCGCCCAGATACCCAGACGATCACCCGGCTGCATGCCCATGGCCAGGAAAGCGCGGGCATGCAGGTCGACCGTTTCAGCCAGTTGCCTCCAGGTGAAGCGGCGCTGCTGGTGGCGTACCACCAGCGCCTCGCCCTCGGGATAGCGCGCGGCAGTCTGATCGAACGCCTGGCCGATGGTCATCGCCAGCAATGCCTTGTCCTGAGCGCCGCGACTGTAGCTCTGGTTCGGTTGATCCATCACCATCCCCTGTTGTGTTTTTTGTAGGTTGACGTAAACGTAAACTACGATTGACAGCGCCGTAACGCAAGCTTACGTTAACGTAAAGGTCAGCGCCCTCCCCGGCACTCGCCCCACACAACAACAAAGCTCACAGTAAGGTGCCTGTCCATGAGTTACCCGTCCCTGAACTTCGCCCTCGGCGAAACCATCGACATGCTGCGCGACCAGGTGCAGTCCTTCGTAGCCAAGGAAATCGCGCCGCGCGCCGCGCAGATCGACATCGACAACCTGTTCCCCGTCGACCTGTGGCGCAAGTTTGGTGACATGGGCCTGCTCGGCATCACCGTGGCGGAAGAATACGGCGGCGCCGGCCTGGGCTACCTGGCCCACGTGGTGAGCATGGAAGAGATCAGCCGCGGCTCGGCCTCGGTGGCGCTGTCCTACGGTGCGCACTCCAACCTGTGCGTCAACCAGATCAACCGCAATGGCAATCATGAACAGAAGCTCAAGTACCTGCCCAGACTGATCAGCGGCGAGCACATCGGCGCCCTCGCCATGAGCGAGCCAAATGCCGGCTCCGACGTGGTTTCGATGAAACTGCGCGCCGACAAACGCGGCGACCGCTACGTGCTCAATGGCAGCAAGACCTGGATCACCAACGGCCCCGACGCCAACACCTACGTGATCTACGCCAAGACCGACCTGGAAAAGGGCGCCCACGGCATCACCGCCTTCATCGTCGAGCGTGACTGGAACGGCTTCAGCCGCAGCCACAAGTTCGACAAGCTGGGCATGCGCGGCTCCAACACCTGCGAGCTGTTTTTCGACGACGTTGAAGTGCCCGAAGAGAATATTCTCGGCGTCCTCAACGGCGGCGTAAAAGTGCTGATGAGTGGGCTGGACTACGAACGCGTGGTGCTCGCCGGCGGGCCCACCGGGATCATGCAGGCCTGCATGGACCTGATCGTGCCCTACATCCACGACCGCAAGCAGTTCGGCCAAAGCATCGGCGAATTCCAGCTGATCCAGGGCAAGGTCGCCGACATGTACACCCAGCTCAACGCCAGCCGCGCCTACCTCTATGCGGTGGCCCAGGCCTGCGAGCGCGGCGAGACCACGCGCAAGGACGCCGCCGGCGTGATCCTCTACAGCGCCGAGCGCGCCACCCAGATGGCCCTCGATGCCATCCAGATTCTGGGCGGCAATGGCTATATCAACGAATTCCCCGCCGGGCGCCTGCTGCGTGATGCCAAGTTGTATGAAATCGGCGCGGGCACCAGTGAGATTCGGCGCATGTTGATCGGTCGCGAACTGTTCAACGAAACCCGCTGAAGGAGCGCGCCATGGCCACCTTGCACACCCAGCTCAACCCACGCTCGGCGGAATTTGTCGCCAACAGCGCGGCGATGCGCCAGCAGGTCGACGCCCTGCATGCCCTCCTCGCCCAGGTGCAACAAGGCGGCGGCCTCAAGGCCCAGGAGCGGCATACCTCGCGCGGCAAACTGCTGCCGCGCGAACGCATCAATCGCCTGCTCGATCCGGGCTCGCCGTTCCTCGAACTCAGCCAACTGGCCGCCCATCAAGTGTATGGCGAAGACGTGCCGGCAGCCGGCGTGATCGCCGGGATTGGCCGCGTCGAGGGCGTGGAATGCATGATTGTCGCCAACGATGCCACGGTCAAAGGCGGCTCCTATTACCCGCTTACGGTAAAAAAACATCTGCGCGCGCAGACCATTGCCGAGCAGAACCGCCTGCCGTGCATCTACCTGGTGGACTCCGGCGGCGCCAACCTGCCGCGCCAGGATGAAGTGTTCCCGGACCGCGAACACTTCGGGAGGATCTTCTTCAATCAGGCCAACATGAGCGCCCAGGGCATCCCGCAGATCGCCGTGGTGATGGGCTCGTGCACCGCCGGCGGCGCCTATGTACCCGCCATGGCCGACGAAGCGATCATGGTGCGCCAGCAGGCCACGATCTTTCTGGCCGGCCCGCCATTGGTCAAAGCGGCGACCGGCGAAGTGGTCAGCGCCGAAGAACTGGGCGGCGCCGACGTGCACTGCAAAATCTCCGGAGTGGCCGACCACTATGCCGACAGCGACGAACACGCCCTTGCCCTGGCACGCCGCAGCGTGGCCAACCTCAACTGGCGCAAGCTGGGTGAGTTGCGCCAGCGCTCGCCGATAGCGCCGCTGTACAGCGCAGAAGAACTCTACGGGGTGATTCCGGCCGAGGCCAAGCAGCCATTCGATGTGCGCGAAGTGATCGCGCGGCTGGTGGATGCGTCGGTGTTCGATGAGTTCAAGGCGCTGTTCGGCACCACGCTGGTCTGCGGCTTTGCGCATTTGCACGGCTACCCGATTGCGATCCTCGCCAACAACGGCATCCTGTTCGCCGAGGCCGCGCAAAAAGGCGCGCACTTCATCGAGCTGGCCTGCCAGCGTGGGATTCCACTGCTGTTTCTGCAGAACATCACCGGCTTCATGGTCGGCCAAAAATACGAAGCCGGCGGCATCGCCAAGCACGGCGCCAAACTGGTGACGGCGGTGGCGTGCGCCAGGGTGCCGAAATTTACCGTGATCATCGGCGGCAGCTTTGGGGCCGGCAACTACGGCATGTGTGGACGCGCTTATGACCCGCGATTTTTATGGATGTGGCCCAACGCGCGCATCGGCGTGATGGGTGCCGAGCAGGCGGCCGGCGTGTTGGTGCAGGTCAAGCGCGAACAGGCCGAACGGGCCGGCAGTGCGTTCAGCGCCGGGGACGAAGCCGCGATCAAACAGCCGATCCTCGACCAGTATGAAACCCAGGGCCACCCCTATTACTCCAGCGCCCGCCTGTGGGACGACGGCGTCATCGACCCGCTGCAGACCCGCGAGGTACTCGCCCTGGCGCTGTCCGCCGCCCTGAACGCCCCCATCGAGCCGAGCCGCTTCGGCGTGTTCCGCATGTAAATGGAGCTATTCCCTCATGAACGATTTCAACACACTCGAACTGATCACCGACAACCGTGGCTTTGCCACGTTGTGGCTCAGTAGTGAAGCCAAGAACAATGCGTTCAATGCCCAGATGATCCGCGAATTGATCATCGCCCTGGACCATGTGCAAAGCGACCCGTCCCTGCGTTTTCTGCTGCTGCGTGGACGTGGCAGGCACTTCAGCGCCGGGGCAGACCTGGCCTGGATGCAGCAGTCGGCCGAACTGGACTACCACACCAACCTGGACGATGCGCGCGAATTGGCGGAGCTGATGTACAACCTGTCCAAACTGAAAATCCCCACCCTGGCCGTGGTGCAAGGCGCCGCCTACGGCGGGGCGCTGGGTTTGATCAGTTGCTGCGACATGGCGATTGGTGCCGATGAAGCGCAGTTCTGCCTGTCGGAAGTGCGCATCGGCCTGGCGCCAGCAGTAATCAGCCCGTTCGTGGTGCAGGCCATCGGCGAGCGCGCGGCCCGCCGCTATGCCCTGACGGCCGAGCGATTTGGCGGCCAGCGTGCGCGGGAAATCGGCCTGCTGGCGGAAAGCTACCCGGCCGATACGCTGGAGCAGCAAGTCGAAGCCTGGGTGGCGAACCTGCTGCAGAACAGCCCAGCGGCCATGCGCGCCAGCAAGGACCTGCTGCGCGAAGTGGGCAACGGCGCACTCACGCCGGCCCTGCGGCGCTATTGCGAAAACGCCATCGCGCGAATTCGCGTCAGCCCCGAAGGCCAGGAAGGCTTGCGTGCATTCCTGCAAAAGCGTGCACCCGCCTGGCAATCCGGGGAGCCACGCCCATGAGGCCACTCACCACACTGCTGGTCGCCAACCGTGGCGAAATCGCCTGCCGGGTCATGCGCACCGCCAAAGCGATGGGGCTGACCACCGTGGCTGTGCACAGCGACATTGACCGCGATGCGCGGCACAGTCGCGAGGCGGACATACGCGTCGACCTGGGTGGCAGCAAAGCTGCGGACAGTTACCTGCAGATCGACACGATCATCGCGGCCGCCAAGGCCAGCGGTGCCCAGGCGATTCATCCTGGCTACGGCTTTCTCTCGGAAAACGCAGCGTTTGCCCGCGCCATCGAGGCAGCCGGCCTGATCTTTCTCGGCCCGCCCGCCTCGGCCATCGACGCCATGGGCAGCAAGTCGGCGGCCAAGTCGCTGATGGAAACCGCCGGGGTGCCACTGGTGCCGGGTTATCACGGCGAAGCCCAAGACCTGGACACCTTTCGCGACGCCTGCGCGCGCATCGGCTATCCGGTGCTGCTAAAAGCGACTGCCGGCGGCGGCGGCAAGGGCATGAAGGTGGTCGAGGACGTCAGCCAGTTGGCCGAGGCTCTGGCTTCGGCCCAGCGTGAGGCATTGTCCTCGTTCGGCAACGGGCAGATGCTGGTGGAAAAATACCTGCTCAAGCCGCGCCATGTGGAAATCCAGGTGTTTGCCGATAGTCACGGCCACTGCCTGTACCTCAACGAGCGCGATTGCTCGATCCAGCGGCGTCATCAAAAAGTGGTGGAAGAAGCCCCGGCGCCCGGGCTGAGCGTTGAACAGCGCAAAGCCATGGGTGAAGCGGCGGTGCGCGCGGCGCAGGCGATCGGCTATGTGGGCGCGGGTACGGTGGAGTTTTTACTGGATGCCCGTGGCGAATTTTTCTTCATGGAGATGAACACCCGGCTGCAGGTGGAGCACCCGGTGACCGAAGCGATTACCGGGCTCGATCTGGTGGCCTGGCAGATACGCGTTGCCCAGGGCGAAGCGCTGCCGATCACCCAGGCGCAGGTGCCGTTGAATGGGCACGCGATCGAGGTGCGGCTGTATGCCGAAGATCCGAGCAACGATTTTCTGCCTGCCACCGGCCACCTGGCGCTGTACCGCGAGTGCGACGCGGGCCCGGGCCGCCGTGTGGACAGCGGCGTGGAGCAAGGTGACAGTGTCTCGCCGTTCTACGATCCGATGCTGGGCAAACTGATTGCCTGGGGCGAGGACCGCGAGCAGGCGCGCCTGCGTCTGCTGGCCATGCTCGACGAGTTCGCCGTGGGTGGGCTCAAGACCAACCTGGGTTTTCTGCGGCGCATCATCGGCCATCCGGCGTTTGCGGCGGCCGAACTCGATACCGGGTTTATTCCGCGTTACCAGGCGCAGTTGCTGCCGGCGCAGAGTGCGTTGAGCGATAGGTTCTGGCAGGCGGCAGGTTCGGCGTTCATGCAGAGTCTGCCGCGCGGTGAAGGGCCCTGGGCGGATACCCGGGGCTTTCGCACAGGGCTGCCGCCGCAGGTTTCGCTGCACTTGAGCTGCAATGGGCAGGACCGGGTGGTGACAGTGGCGGCTGGCGCTGCACATGCGCTGCACGGTGAACAGTTGCTGATCGAACACCAGGGCATACGCCGCGCGCATCTGGCGGTGCGTAATGGAAGCACCGTGTACCTGCGGTGGGATGGCGAGATGCAGGCGGTCAGTCTGTTTGACCCGATTGCGGCGGTCGAGGCGAGCCAAGCGCATCAGGGCGGTCTCACCGCGCCCATGAACGGCAGCATCGTGCGGGTGCTGGTGGAGGTTGGGCAGCACGTCGAAGCTGGCACGCAATTGGTGGTATTGGAAGCGATGAAAATGGAGCACAGCATTCGCGCGCCCCAAGCCGGCGTGGTCAAGGCGCTGTTTTGCCAGGAGGGCGAGATGGTCGCTGAAGGCAGCGCACTGGTGGAACTGGAAATGGCCGATTAGAACTTTGCTGTGGCCTGCACGACAACACCGAGAATCCGGCAATCATCGGTGAACAGCAGCTTGGGGTAAGTGGGATTGAGCGGCACCAGGTACAGCTGGCCGCTTTCTTCCTGCAATTGGCGAAAGGTGGCCCGAGGGCTGTCGTCCCATTGCGCAACGACCAGCTTACCGGGCACAGCGCGGATGGAAGGGTCGACCAGGATCAACATGCCTGCGCTGATACTGAGGCCTGTGGGAGCGGTCATGGCATCGCCGGTTACGGGGAGCCAGAAGGCTTCGCCGCCCGCGTGGTAGTCCGTCAGTTCAAAGCGCTCGGGGCCGTAGGGCGCACGTTCTTCGCGCACTTCACAGAGCCCGTTCCAGTCGCTGACCGGGTAGCGGAAATACGGGTTGTAGTGGTGTTCCCATGGCTGCTCTTGATCAACGCGCTCACGAATTTCCAGGGCCACCTCCAGATACCCCAGCCCCAGTTCCGCCAGCACCCGGTTCATGTCTGCAAGGCTGGGCACCCGTCGTTTGTTGAGCCAATGGCCCACGCCGCCCTGGGACATGCCCAGGCGTTCGGCCAGTTCATCCTGAGTGACCTTGCGGTCTTTCATGTTGGCTCTGACCAACGCTATCCATTTATCCATGGTGCGTGACAATACGTTGCGTATTTTTCAGGGCAATAAACAGTTTGTAGTAATCCACGAAACGACATAAATACGATACGTACTATCATCAATTTCAAGGATTTCGCCCCCCATCAGAGTAACGCCCATGATGACAACCAGCCCGTATCCGCCGACCGAAACACCTGTCACCGACGACGCAGCACTCGACCTGCACACCAGCGGCGCCGCCCAACGTGCATTGGACTATTACTTGAAAGCGGATATGTCCACCTCCAGGGCAGACGACACCTTCTTTCATATCAAACCCGGCATCAGCCACGAAGAAGCCCTGGTGCACGCTTCCGACCTGCTGCGCAGTGCAGCCGCCACGGCCTACGAATCGGCGAGCAGCCATCAGGGCAATCAACGTGACCTGGCGTTTTCAGTGGTGTATCTGATCGACATGGCGAAAGCGATGGTGGAGCGATCGTTGCTGCAGCCAGAGGCTCAGGCAAACGCGTGAAGAATGCGAAGCAAAAATATTTCTATCCCTGGGATAAAAACATTTGACTTGCAAATGATAATGATTATTATTGGGCCTAGCTGATCGCGAGATCAGTCGATAGGCCAAGAGACCTTAGGTCGGACTCTTGGAATATCTCCTCATCAGGCTAATCACGGTTTTTGACCCGGCTCTTTGGCCGGGTCTTTTTTTGCCAGTTTCCCTGGCATGGCTTCAGGCTAATGAAGACTGTGTATTGCTTGATGGCGCGCATGGTAGCAAAAGACCATTGCCCAATGAAAGCCGCCCAACCGCTCTGGACGGGATCTTTGAGAAACAGCACCTGAGAATCACTCTCACCGTTTTCTAGCCATCGTCGGGTCAACGAAGACACCTCCCTCCCCTGCAACAATTTTGCATCAAGATTTTGCCCGACCTCTGTGTAATATAGCCGCCACAACTCATATTCAGGCAACCAGACTATGACCGTGGCCTTGACCTCCATCAAGATCAGCACCGACTTCGACAGCGGCAACATCCAGGTCCTGGATGCCAGCGATGCCTATCAGTTGTTGCTGGCAATTAAACCCGATACCCGCAGCCATCACTTCCAGTGGTTCCACTTCAAGGCAGAAGGTATGCACGTGGGCCACACCCACACCTTCCGCCTGAGCAATGCGAGCTACTCCTCGTATAAAAATGCCTGGAGCGGCTACAACGCCGTGGCGTCGTATGACCACGTCAACTGGTTCCGCGTGCCCACGCGCTTCGATGGCGAGACGCTGCACATCAGCCTTCAAACCCGCGAGAAACATGCCTGGTTTGCCTACTTCGAACCCTACAGCCGCGAGCGTCACGATTGGTTGATCGAGCAGGCCCTGAAACACGCCGGCACCCAACTGCTGGCCACCGGTAAAAGTGTCGAAGGCCGTGATATCCAGTTGTTGCGCCGCGGTAAAGGCGGCGAAGGTCGGCTCAAGGTGTGGATCATTGCGCAGCAGCACCCGGGCGAGCACATGGCGCAATGGTTCATGGAAGGGGTGATCGAACGCCTGCAACGCGATGGTGATGCCGAGCTGAAAAAGCTGCTGGCCGTCGCCGACCTGTACCTGGTGCCCAACATGAATCCTGACGGCGCGTTCCATGGCCACCTGCGCACCAACGCCATGGGCCAGGACCTCAACCGCGCCTGGCAAAGCGCCAGCCAGGAGATGAGCCCCGAAGTGCTGTTCGTGCAGCAGCAGATGGAAAAGTACGGCGTGGACCTGTTCCTCGATATCCACGGCGATGAGGAAATCCCCTACGTGTTCACCGCCGGCTGCGAAGGCAACCCCGGCTACACGCCGCGCATCGAAGCGCTGGAGAAGCACTTTCGCAGCCACCTCAGCGCCTTGACCCGCGACTTCCAGACCACCCACGGCTACACCCGCGACCTGCCCGGCGAGGCCAACATGACACTGGCCTGCAACGCGGTTGGCCAGAAGTACGATTGCCTGTCGCTGACCCTGGAAATGCCTTTCAAGGACAACGACGATGCGCCCAACCCCAAAACCGGCTGGTCAGGGGATCGCTCCAGGCAACTGGGTCAGGATGTGTTGAGTACCGTGGCGGATATCGTCACGAGCCTGCGCTGATCCATTTACATTGTGCACCTGAAATTTCAGGCATCCACACTCCTGTGGCGAGCAGGCTTGTCCTGCGTTGGGCTGCGCAGCAGCCCCAAAACCAGGCGCTGAGTCGTATCATGTACACCGCGTTTTGCTGGATTGGGGGCGCTTCGCACCCCAACGCGGGGCAAGCCCGCTCGCCACAGAGGCTCCAGTTTGCTGCGCGACAGCGCTAGGAGCCTCCCGCAGTTAGCGCTCAATCTGCTCCAGCATCCCGCCCAGTCATACTCTGCAACACCCCATCGCGCCGAATCCACCCGTGAAACAGCGCCGCCGCCAGGTGCGCCAACACGGTAAAAAACAGCACATACGCCAAAAACCCATGGGCCCTGCGCAACAGCGCAAACAACGGCGCATTCGCCGCCACCAAGGCCGGCAACTGCACCGAACTGCTTAGCATTACCGGGTCCCCGGCCGCTGAAATCATCGCCCAGCCAAGCAAGGGCAGCACCAGCATCAACCCGTACAGCACCAGATGAGACGCCTTGGCCGCCAACACCTGCCATAACGGCAAATCAGCCGGCAACGGCGGCTGACGCGTAGAAAAGCGCACCACCAACCGCACAATCACCAACGCCAGAATCGCGATACCCAGGGGCTTGTGCAGATGCAGCAACCACTCATGCCGCTCCGATACTGATGCAGCAAGCCCCGCACCAATAAACAGCATGGCAATGATCATCAACGCCATCACCCAATGCAGCAGGCGCGCCAGCGGAGCAAAAAAACGCGGTTGAGCACTCATGGTTTCGACTCCTGCGGGGCACTGTGCAGCGGGCTGACTTCACCGGCGCGGCGCAAATACGAACTGGCATAAGCCGCCGAACGCGCGGCCAGCAATGGGTCACTGGAGGCTTCGATACCGCTCGGCAAGATCAGCGGATCAAAGTTGATATCACGGCAATCGCCATCCGCCTGCGGCTGGCTGCTTTGCAGCACCAGCGTGCCAGCGTTCAACACCTTGTGTTCACCGCTCCAGGCCTTGCTGGCATCGTCCACGGGGTCGCCGGGGTTGGCCAGGGTCATGTTCAGTTGCCAACGCAGCGGCCCGGCCGTCAGGCGCTGCACCAGGTCCGTTTGCAGAAAGTCGCTGTCCGACGGCGCAACATCACCTGCGCCATCCTGGCTCTGCGGCACCACGCCCCAGCGTACGGCCTGACGCTTGCCCTCGGCATTTATCAGGTAGAACGCGTTGATGCCGTTATAGGATTGCGTGGCGTAGCTGGCCGAAGGCTTCGCTGTCTTGACCCACGCCAGAAACGCCGCCGTTTCCGGGTGCGCGGCAAAAAACGCCGGCATGTTCGCCGGGTTCGGCTTGCCGGTGGCCGGGTCGGGCGCGCCGGCCTTGAGCATCTGGTAGAACGCCTCGGGCGTGCCCACCGGAAACACCGGCATGCTGTTCATGCCCGTGCGCCATTGCTGGCCGTTGGCCTGGCTGAACTGCACGGCAAAACTGCGGATCGGCACACTGCTGTCCGGCGCGTAAGGGTTGCCGCTGGGCAAGGCGAACCGGCCGATTACCGGCGTCCTGGCCTCGCTGAACACCTGCGCACTGGAGTACGCGCGCGCCTCGGCGCTGCTCTCGAAATAACCGGCTACACACACGCCCTTGGCATGGTTACGCCGAAAGCCTGGATGCACGCCGTTATTGGTTTCCAGTGCATTGACCAAGGTCTTGGGGCGCAGGCGTTGTGGGTCGAGTGTGCCGTTGACGTAGGCGAACGCCCCGGCTACAACCGCAACCACAGCGCCGATACCGGCGAGCCGTGCGATCAGGCTCGCCGTGCTCAACGGAGGACGCGGCGGTGATGAGTGATCTACCATGAAGGAACTCCAGGGCCAATGGCCTTAGGGATGAAACATAAGGTCGGAGCATTGAGACGAATGCCGATCCGCCCTATTCCCCGGCGCCGGATTTATTTTTTCAGTGCGGAGGAATAACCTTCAACGCCGGACGTCTCTCAAGTCCAAGCGTAGTGGACAACCCGACGCCCATGCATGCCCTCGACGAACCGTTACGTGAACTCATCCCCAGGCTACGGCGCTTCGCCGTGTCCCTGACCCGTAACGCCAGCAGCGCCGACGACCTGGTGCAGTCGACGCTGGAGCGGGCGATCATCAGTTGGGCCGACAAACGCGTCGAGGGAGACCTGCGAGCCTGGCTGTTTTCGATTCTCTATCGCCAGTTTCTCGATGCCCACCGCCGCAGCCGACGCTACGCGCGCATGCTCGAATTCTTCACCGGACGCGACGATGCGCAGCCGTCGGTGGAGCGCACGGTGATGGCCCAATCCACCCTGCAAGCCTTTGACAAACTTGGCACCGAGCAGCGCGCCCTGCTGTTGTGGGTGTCGGTCGAAGGCCTGAGCTACAAGGAAGTCGCCGACATACTCGAGGTGCCCCTTGGCACCGTGATGTCACGCCTGTCTCGCGCGCGCCAGGCCCTGCGCCAACTCAGCGATGGCGAAATTGCCAGCCCTTCCCTGCGGATACTCAAATGATCAGCCTGCCCCCCAGCGAACGCGATTTACATGCCTACGTCGACCATCAACTGCTGGAAAGTGATCGCCGCGCGATGGAAACCTGGCTGGCCGGCCACCCCGAGGTGGCGGCCCAGGTGCACGCCTGGCAACAGGATGCGCAGTTGCTGCGCGCTTCGTTGAGCGGCGCCCTGCAGACACCTGCCAACCCGCAACTGGACCCGGCGCTGATTCGCCAGCGCATCCGGCACCGGTCGCGTCGGCACTTGGCCACAGCCGCCGTGCTGCTGATCGCCGTGAGCATCGGCGGGCTGGGCGGCTGGCACGCCCGCGAAGCCACTCATCCGCCGACGCTGCCAATGACCGATGCGATGCAGGCCTACCGCCTGTTTGCGCAGGACGGCATCATGCCCGCCGACTACAAAACCCAGGACAGCGGCACGATGCAAGCCTGGCTCGACCGCTACTTCAACCAGGCCCATCGCCTGCCCGACCTGAGCCAGGCGGGTTTCAGGCCGGTCAGCGGGCGCCTGCTCACTACCGAGCAAGGCGCGGCCGCCATGGTGCTGTACGAAGACCGGCAAGGCCAACGCATCAGCTTTTACATTCGTCCTCCCGGCCCGGGAAACGGTTTCCTGCCCCGTGGCAGTCGCAGCGCCGATGGCCTGCAGGCCGAGTACTGGTCCGGGGGGGGCTACAATTATGCGATGGTCAGCCCGGTGGGCCAGCCCGGCACGCCGCTGCTGAAGTTCTAGAAGCCAACGTCGAGCACCACGTTGTCCACATAGACGCCGGCCGGCGGCGTGGTTTGATCGGTGTAAATCCTGGCGTTGTAGTTGTATACCTGACTGCCAATGCCCAGCCCATTGCCGGGGTTGACCTCGGCCGTCGAACTGGCCCGCCGCGCCGCGCCGACACTGCCCCAGCGCGTGGTGCCAGCACTTTTGAAAATATCGTAGGCCAGGTAATTGGTACCGGAAACCATCCGCCGCCGCCCGCCGACGCTCACCGCGTTCTGCCCGTCGCTGAGCCCGACGGTATAGGCGCTGCCCTTGGTGCAAGCAATGTTGATGGTCTGCCCGGTCACGGCGGTGAATCCGCTGACCACCGGCGCGCTGCCAAAGAGGATAGGCGGCGCGGTGATCTGGCAGTCGTTGGTCACCGTCATGCTGACGGTCAGGGTGGCGCTGCCGTTACCGATGTCGCGGCCCAGGCAGATACCGCCAAAGCCCACCCCCGAGCAATAATTCCAGTTCCAGGCGATGTTCAGTGTCTCGCTGTACAAGCCGGCGGCGACGTTGCTGCCGGTGATGCTGCCCAGGTACAGCGGCACGGTTTTCGTGCCTGGCCCTGCGATCAGCCCGATAAGCTGGGCAATGCCACCCGTGCCGCCAAAATCGAACTGGGTGTTGCGCGCAATCGGAAAGCTCGCGGTGTTGGTGCCATAGATCGTGTAGCCGATCACATCACCGGTCGGCCCGACCATGCCGCTGCTGGCCGAGGTGATGGTGGCGTAGAAATGGTCCGACGGTACCAATAGCGAAATCAGCGCCGAGGTGCAACTCAACCCGGCGCTGGTGGTGGAGCTGGCCTGCGCAGCCGTGCGTACCGTCATCGAACTGATCGAGCCGAAACTGGCCGGCACACTGGCCGCCACCGAACACGCCGCCATGGCCTGGCCCGAGCACAGCAGCCCCAGACCCAACAGCCATCCCTTGCCCCTCACTCGCATACTCTCCATTCCTGTCCCTGTGGCGAGCGGGCTCGCCACAACAGCTCTTTCAACAAAGAAAATGGCGCGTTCATTGACACACCAACGGCCCGATCAGCGGCACATCCTGTTGCTGCTCATCGATGTCGAATGCGGCCTGGCAACTCTGGCCTTCGCCCAGGGTGACCTGCAGCGTGTTGTGTGCGCTGAGGTTTTCCAGGTAGACCAGGCCATCCCAGCCCACCACCGCCTGGGTGTTGCTCTGTTCGTGCACCACCAGGCTGCCCAGCGGCAATTCCTGATGCTGACGGTCCACCAGGGTAATGCTCGCGGCGAGTACCCGACGCAATGGAAACTCCAGCAGATAGCCACTGCCCCGGCGCACCGACACCCGCTGCTCGACATTCTCGCTCTGGATGTTCGGCGGCAGGTTCAGCGGATCGATTTCATATTTGGCGCGGTAGTAGGCACTGCTCCACGGCACCAGCAGGTGCCCATGACGATCGGTCTGGCCGACCAGCTGGTTTTCGTAACGCACCGGAATCCCGGCGAACCCCTGGGTACTCACCACCACAAACGCGTCGTTGATACGGTTGGCGGCAAACACGTTGCCGCCCATCCAGACGAGTGAGCCGCTGGCGTCCGCCCAACGCGTCTCGGCGTCGCTGCTGCCATAGACGCCGGCTTGCAACTGCACCGACTGCAAGCGCCAGGTCAGGTCGGCCTGGCGATAGGTCGGGCCATCGCCCTGGGCATAACCGAGGTTGTAGCCCACCCCGCCTTCGCTGGGCACTGCGCTGCTGTAATTGAGGCGCTGGCGACTGGCGCCGTCCTTGCTGCGCTCGGTACTCACCGCCAGGCTGCCATTGAGGTCGAATGGAATCACCAACTGCGCCTGCATGGCCCAGTTGCGGTCACCGATCTCGCGGTTGGCTGACAGGTAAAAACTGGTGTTGCGCCACAGCGGTTTGCTCCAGCTCAGGTTAAGCAGGCGCGTACGCGAATCGTCCGCCGCCTGCACATCGAAATAGCCCACACCCAGGCTGCCGAAGCGTTGCAGATTGAGGCTCAGGGTGACCTGCTCGCTGCGCTTGCTGAGGCTCGCGTAAGGCGTGTCGACCAGGGTCAGGTCGGCATAATCGTCGCGGCGCTCGACCCGCTGGTACGACAGGCTGTAGCGCGTGCTGTTGTACTGGTAACCCAGGCTCAGTTGCTGACCGCTGCGACCGTCGAACCGGCTTTGACTGATGGCGGTGTTGAGCACGCCGAAGTTGCCCAGGCGCAGGTTACCGCCAAGCCCGCCAAGGCTAAGGTTGCTGGACGCTTCGGCATGGCTTTCCAGCGTCACATTGTCGGAGTAGCCATAGCGAAAGGTGCCGCTGGCCACGCCCGACCCGTAGCCGAAATCACGCAGGGCATAATCGCGACGCAAGGTGCCGGCGGCGACCGAAAAATCTGTGAGGCCTTGTTGCAGCAGCGTGCTGGTGACGTAGAACGGCACCGTGGTCGACACCTGCCGGCCCAACGCATCGGTGGTGACCACAACAGCTTCACCGGCGCCATTGATGAACGGAATGTTGGTGAGGGTGTAGGGCCCGGGTTGCAGCAGTGCGCTTTCGGATTTGTAGCCGTTGATGAACAGATCCACCGACGATGGCACCGCCGCCTCCCCGGCAAACTGCGGCAAGGGATAGGTGACCTGGTCGGGGCGCACCGCAAAGTCCCGCGACAGTTGCACCCCGCCCAGGCGCACCGAGCTGCTCCAGGGCAGCGAGCCGCTGATCACATCGCCCGCCTCGTAGGTGAGCAAACGTTCATCATCGGAAAAGCGCCAGGTGGTGTCGTAACGCCGGTAACCGTTATTGAGCGTACTGGCGCTGATGCCGCCAGCCAGGGTCTGGCGAAACTGCCCGGTGGTGGACAAGGTGCCCCAGTTGTCGAACAGCCGCACCTCGTTCCAGGCCGCCAGATAGCTGCCGCCTTCATCGGTGTCGTTGAAATACACATCGTAGTTGAGCAATGCGCCGAAGCTGCTCATGGCCTGGGTGCGCGGGTAGGTGTTGCGGTTTCCGATGAACTGCTCCTGCAGCCAGGACGGCGGCACGTCCAGCAGCAGGCGCTGGCCGGTGCTGTCGTAATCGCTGTGCAGGCCGGGCACCGTGTCCAGGGGCACGCGGGTGCCGAAGTCACCGGGCAAGGTCATGCCCACCTCCTGCAATGCGCTGGCGGGCACGAAAAGTTGCCCGGCACGTTGGTCCACCGCGATCACGCGGCCAGTGTCCATCTGGTTGACCACCAACTGCAGAAACAATTGAGCATCGGCGACCGCCTCCATGCTGCTCGGCGGCGGCGGCAATTCGCCCGCCACCGCGGCGCCCCACAGCCCGCCAGCCACGGCCATCGACAGCCATATACCGCAAGTCTGACCACGACTCACACATGGCGTTGTGTCCTTCAATGGACATCTCCCTCCTGTTAACACCCGGGCATTGGCCCGTCCCTCTGCATCGGCTTATCGCTTGGGCGCCAGGCTCTCCAGTTGCGGCGCACCGTTGATTCGTACCTGTAACGGCTGGTCGGCCGACACGGCATCCGGCACCGGCCAGCGCATGGTCGCGCCGGGCAGCACATAGCCGAGCAAACCCTCGACCAATGGCCGGGTTTGCCCGTTCTGTTTGAAGGAGGCATCCGTGAGCCGCGCATGCACGGCGCCCTGGTTACGCACTTCGATATAACTGCGCCCAGCCACATTGACCTTGTGCCAGCTCAGCTCCGGCTTGCCGGCGCCCTTGGGGTCGCGCGGGCGGGTCGCGTCTTCCCTGCTCCACAGGCCCGCGCCATAGGCGAACAACGGCACCGAATAGCGCATCTGGAAGCGAATCGCCGCTGCGGTGTTCTTGCCTTCCGGAGGCGTGGGCACCTGCAGCGCGGAGGGGATTTCATCGATGATGATGCGGTAGGCCTGCTCCTGCCCCGGCGGCACTTCCTTAGTGCGGGTCAGGCGCACGAGTTGCTTCTGGCCGGGCTCGATCCTGGCCACGGGCGGGCTGCCGATCACATCGCGCTGGTTCTGGTACTGTTCGTCGAAGCCCTGTTGGCTCCAGGCAAACACGCGCACCTGCAGGTTAGCGGTCTCGGTGCCACGGTTTTCCAGCCACAGTGCGCTGGCCTGTTGATCGGCCTCCAGCACCGGGTCTATCGGCCAGATCAGCACTGAGCTTGCGGCCTGCACGAGCCCGCTCATGCTCGCGGCAATCAAGGCAATACCCACGGCGCACAAGCGCCGGGAAGGTGAACGCATAAAACCACTCCTCATATTGAAATCCCTACCAGGACAGCTGCACCTGCAACGTGTCGCTGTACGTCCCATTCGGCTGATTGCCAGGCAGTACCACGCGCCCGTAAATCGGCAGGCGGATATTGCTTGCATCGCTGTAGCTCACGCTGACGCTCTGGCCCACCCCCAGGCTCTGGCTGAATGCGGCATCCCTGAATAACTGATAACCCACTTGGGCACTGCCGCTGCTGTGCTTGAGGTTGCGCCCGCTGGTGCTGTGCAGCCCGCCGTCGACACTCACGCTCAATGCCACGCCTGGTGTGCATTGCAAGGTGATGCCGCCGGTCAGGGCTGCGGTCACGGTGCTGGTGGCCAGGGCGGAATAGCTGCCGTAGTTCAGCGAACCGTAATTGACCCCACCGCCCACAATCAGACAGCCCGGCGTAATGGTCGCGCTCACCTGGAAGCTCTGGTTGGTCACCGCCGCCAACGGCAACGGCAACACCAGCCCGAAGGCCAGCAACGCTGTACGCCACATGGTCAGAACGTCAGTTCAACGGCCACCGTGTCCGTGTACGTGCCCGCCGGTAACCCCGGTTTGCCGACGGCTCGGCCGTACAGCGCGACGGTTTGCGCCACGCCGGTGCTGGCGGCCAGGGTCACCACGCCGTCAATCGCCAGCAGCGCGGAGTGCCCGCTGTCGGTATAGAAGTCGTACGGCACAAAGTTGCCAGCGCCGTCGGCCAAGGCACGGGTGCCGCCCGGCGAGGCGCCGTCATGGGCACCGGCGCGCACCTTCACCGCAGGCGTGGTGCCAGCCGAACACAGGATCGACAAGGCCCCGCCGGTGCCGGTGCCGCCCAACAGCTGGGCGTCTGCATTGGTAAACAGGCTGTTGATGGTGCCGAAGTTCAAGGCACCGAAGTTAAGCCCGGTTGCGGCACCGGAGCCGTTGACCTGACAGCTGGCGATCAAGGTCATGCTGGAGCTGATCTGCCCGGTGACCGTAGTCGCCGCATTCAGGCTGGAGGCCATCGCAAGGCCCAGGGCGCAGACGCCGATTCGCGATACAAGTGGGTTCATGAGAGTCATCCTTTGGGTTTACCAATCCAGTGTCACGGTCAATGTGTCGGTGTAGGTTCCTGCCGGGAGGGCGGTGGTATTGGCCACCACGGCGCCCCACACCGGGATGGTCATTTGCGTGCCATTGCTGGCGACGAAACTGCGTTGCTCGCCGATGGTGTAAGGAATGCGTCCCAGCGGGTCGGCCATCAGTTGATAATCGATGGTCTGGCGACCGTTGCTCAGACGCCGGCTGGAGCCGACGGAATTGGTGCCGCCGTCGATGGTCACGGTAAAACTGGCGACCGTCGGGTTACAGGAAACCATCAGCGGCGCGTTATCGCCGGCCGACATGCCGGTCGCCAACGGGTTGTTCCAGGTGGGCCCCTGGCTGCCGAAATCCAGCATGGCGGTGCCGCCGTTCGGGCTGACGGGTGCCACGTCGGTGCCTTTGCTCACCTCGCAACTGGCGGTGACCACCATGCGCGCCTGGATGAAGCCTGTGGCCACCGCGGCCCGAGCATCCGGCGCCAGCAACCACAGGCCACCCATGGCCAGCAGGGTCAAACGATGGCCTACCATGTGACCGTCACCTTGAGCAGGTCGGTATAGCGGCCAACGGCGGGAATGTCCTTGAGGGGGTCGATGCGGCCGTAGAGCGGCAGGTCGACCGAGCCGCTGTCCGGCACGCGGCCGCTGACTGGCACGTTCACCGGCAACGGGATCAGCCGCGCGGCGTCCGCATAAATACGATAGGGGATGGGTTTGCTCGACGCGGTGGCATTGCCCAGATAACGCACTTCGCCGGTGCCACCGTGCAGGCCACCGTCTACGCGCATCTGATACGGCGTGTCGGGGTTGCACTCCAGGCGCGGCTGGCGCTGGCTGATGAGCGCCGCACTCAGTGGGCCGGCCGGATCGTCCAGCCGCGGGCCGCTGCCAAAATCCAGCACGCTAAGCTGCTCCACACCGGCACTGCGCGTGGTGCCCACCAACTGGCAACCGCGCTGCACGTCGATACGCACCACAACCTGCAGTTGCGCCGCGTAGACCGCGTCACAGAGCATTGCGCCCATGATTGCCAATACCGCTCGTCCCTTCACAGCACCAAATCCTTATGCGCGGGTGACACCTTCGTATGAGGGTAGTCCCTCAGGGGGAATCTGCCAGTCGATAGCGGATTTAGCCCGGACCGTGGCTTTTCGAGACTGCGCCGGTCGCCTACAGTAGGCGACCACCGCACCCTGGAGTGACTTGTATTGGCCGGTTCCCTGATTCGTCGCCTGCTCGGTAAAAAAACCGACACCCGCACCGACGCATCCATCGCGATGTTCTTTCAGACAAAGGCCGCGCAGCAGGGCTACACCCTCAGTGCCGACCAGACCCGGGCGATTGCCGCCATGGACCGCGAGACCGCGCACCTGTTCGCCGGTCAACCCAGCCGCAGCCTGTATCTGCACGGCCCGGTGGGGCGCGGCAAGAGCTGGTTGCTCGACGGTTTTTTCCAGGCGTTGCCACTTGCCGAGAAACAGCGCGTGCACTTCCACGATTTTTTTACCCGCCTGCATCAGGGCATGTTCCAGCACCGCGCGCAGGACGACGCTCTGGCCGTAACCCTGGATGAATTACTGGCCGGCTGTCGGGTGCTGTGTTTCGACGAGTTCCATGTGCACGATATCGGCGACGCCATGCTGATCAGCCGGCTGTTCAAGGCGCTGTTCCAGCGCGGCGTGCTGGTGCTGGTGACGTCCAACTATGCACCCGAAGGCCTGCTGCCCAACCCGCTGTACCATGAGCGCTTCAAGCCGGTGATCGACCTGATCGCGGCGCGCATGGACGTGCTGGAAGTCAGTTCACCCGAGGATTTTCGCAGCCTGCCCCAGGCTCATGGTCAACAACGTTTTACCCGCGGGCACTACGTGTGGCCAGGCACGCCGGTGCAACGCGAGGCGCTTGGCCTGCCGGCTCCGGACGCCCCCGAGCACAGCCTGACGGTGGGCAACCGGCAGTTGAAGTGTCGCGGCCATCAGGCGCGCACTATCGCCTTCACCTTCGGCGACCTGTGCGAACAACTCACCGCTGTGATGGATTACCTGCTGCTGTGCCAGGACTATGACCACTGGATCATCGATGGCCTGCCCCACCTCGCCGACTGCCCGATTGCCGTGCAACAGCGCTTCATCAATCTGGTGGATGTGCTCTACGACCGTGACAAACAGCTGACGCTGATCGGTGAACAGTCACTGGCGCAGGCCATGAGCGGCCAGGCCATCGATCTGGCGCGCACCGCCAGCCGTCTGGGGCAATTGCAACAGGTCGCCCCGCAACCTGCGCCCGAGCCGTTATCATGAGCGCCTTTTTTACGCCCCTTGCCGAGTGACCGCGCCGTTCATGAATACCCTCGCCCAACTCAAGGCCGGCCAATTGGCCGGTGCCACGCGCCTGGACCTGTCCTGCGGGCTGACTGAATTCCCCCGGGAAATCTTCGAACTGGCCGACTCCCTGGAAATCCTCAACCTCACGGGCAACGCACTGAGCCGCCTGCCCGACGACCTCCACCGGCTGACGCGCCTGCGCGTGCTGTTCTGTTCGGACAACGCCTTTACCGAGTTGCCGGCGAGCCTGGGACAATGCGCAACATTGAGCATGATCGGCTTCAAGGCCAACCAGATCAGCCATGTGCCGGCCGCCGCCTTGCCGCCGCAATTGCGCTGGCTGATCCTCACCGACAACCGCATCAGCCAGTTGCCCGACGAACTGGGCCGGCGCCCGCTGCTGCAAAAGCTGATGCTGGCCGGCAACCGCCTGGCGCAGCTACCCGAGAGCCTGGCCAACTGCCGGAACCTCGAACTGATCCGTATCGCCGCCAATCGCCTGCCCCACCTGCCCCGCTGGCTGCTGACCCTGCCCAGCCTGACTTGGCTGGCCTATGCCGGCAATCCGGTGGAAATGGCAGCGGACCTGGCAAGCGAGGACGCGACGCCGAACATTCCCTGGACCGACCTGGAACTGGGCGACGTGCTGGGTGAAGGCGCTTCGGGGATCATCCGCCAGGCGCTGTACAAACCCCAGGCGCTGCCGGTGGCGGTCAAACTCTACAAAGGCACGATCACCAGCGACGGCTCACCGCTGCACGAAATGCAGGCCTGCATCGCCGCCGGCCTGCACCCCAACCTGATCAAGGTAAGGGGCCGCGTGGTCGGTCACCCGGATGACCAAGCCGCGCTGGTGATGGACCTGATCGAGCCGAGCTACCGCAACCTCGCCGCCCTGCCGAGCCTGGCTTCCTGCACACGCGACATCTACACGGCCGATACCCGGTTCAGCCTGGACGTGGCGTTGCGCATGGCACGCGCAATCGCCTCGGTGGCGGCGCACCTGCACCGGCACGGCATCACCCATGGCGACCTGTATGGCCACAATATTCTGTGGAATGAAGCCGGGGAGTGTCTGCTGGGGGATTTTGGCGCCGCGTCGTTCCACGCCACAGCGGACACGCTGGAGACCAGGGCCTTGCAAAGGATTGAAGTGCGCGCGTTCGGCGTATTGCTGGGGGAATTGCTGGAGCGGGTTGACGGGCAGGTGAGCGACGAACTGCTGGCGCTGCAGCAAAACTGCTGTCAGCCCGATGTGCTGGCGCGGCCCGGCTTCGAAGACATCGAAGCACTGCTCGATTCCCTCCAACACCGCTAAACAACTGTGGGAGGCTCCCTGTCACGCAGCAAACTGGGACCTCTGTGGCGAGCAGGCTTGTCCTGCGTTGGGCTGCGCAGCAGCCCCAAAAACAGGCGCTGAGCCGTATCAGGTACACCGCGTTTTGCTGGATTGGGGGCGCTTCGCACCCCAACGCGGGGCAAGCCCGCTCGCCACAGGAATGTGCCTGTCTGGAACTTTATCTTTAAAATCAATAAGTTAGCTTGTGCTTGATAAGAGGGGGCAAGCCCCCTCCCACAATCAGCCCGCCAAACCAACAAACATGTCCTGCACATCGTCGTGGTTATCCAGGCCTTCGAGGAACGCCTCAACCTCGGCCATCTGCTCATCGCTCAACCCGGTCACCGGGTTCTTGGCGATATAGCCCAGCTTCGCCGACAACACGGTGAAGCCCTGCTCCGGCAGCGCTTTCTGCACGGCGTCGAGGTCGGTGGTCTCGGTAATGAACAGGCTGGTGCCTTCTTCTTCACCTTCTTCGAAATCCTGGGCACCGGCTTCGATGGCAGCCATCTCCGGGTCGGCGTCCGGGCTGTCCGGCGAGGCTTCGATCAGGCCCACATGGTTGAAGTCCCAGGCCACCGAGCCGGATGCGCCCAGTTGGCCCTTGCGGAACGCCACGCGGATTTCCGCCACGGTGCGGTTGATGTTGTCGGTGACGCATTCGACGATCAACGGCACCTGGTGCGGGGCGAACCCTTCGTAGGTCACGCGGTGGTATTGCACGGTTTCACCGAGCAGACCGGCGCCCTTCTTGATCGCGCGCTCCAGGGTTTCCTTGGGCATCGAGGCCTTTTTGGCCTGCTCCACCACCAGACGCAGGTGGGCGTTGGTGGCGGTGTCGGCGCCATTGCGCGCGGCAATGGTGATTTCTTTCACCAGCTTGCCGAAGATCTTGCCCTTGGCATTGGATGCCGCTTCTTTATGTTTGACTTTCCACTGTGCGCCCATGACTCACTCTCTAACTGTCCATGGCGCCGAGACGTCTACTGGCCGGCGCTTTGGCGGCAGAGTTTATAGCGCAGCCACGCTTCGTTCCAGCAAAAACCCTCAGGGCGCCAACTCGAAAACCGCCTGGATCATGCGCTGCGAGTGCCGCCGTTGCAGGCAGCCGAGCAGGTGCCGGTTCACCAGGCCATCGCCCTGGATAGGCACTGCGCGCACCCTCGGGTCGGGGCTGACTTCAATCGAGGACACCACGCCGACGCCCAGTTCGGCCGCGACCGCTTCAGTCACCGCTTCACGGCTGTCCAGTTCCAGCAGCACCCTGGGCTGCACATCGACCGCCCGGCACGCATCGTCAAAGGTGCGCCGGGTGATGGAGCCGGGCTCGCGCAGCACCATGATCACGTCATGCAATTGCGTGAGTGCAATACCTTCGCGCAGGCTCGCCCACGGATGCGCCGCCGGCACCAGTGCGCAAATGCGCGACTCACCCAAGGGTTGCAGGTGCACACCATTGCGCGGCGCCACTTCGGTGAGCACGGCCACGTCGGCATGCTCGGCCAACAGCGCCGCCAGGGTTTCCTGGGCGTTGCCCAGACGCAGGTTCACGGTGATGCCCGGGTAGCGTGCACGCAGGCTGGCGATCATCGGCATCACCAGGTGCGGGCCGTCCGCCGCGACTTCAAGGCGCCCGCTGAGCAGTTGGCGATTGGCCTCCAGCAGGGTCTGCGCCTCGTCCACCAGGCCGAAGATCGCCCGGGTGATCGCCGCCAGGCGCGTGCCCTCCTCGGTCAATTCAACCCGTCGAGCGGTGCGACGCAGCAGCGGAATCTGGTAGTGCTCTTCCAGCGCCTTGATGTGCCCGGTCACCGCCGGCTGGCTGATAAACAGCCGCGCCGCCGCCCGGGTAAAGCTGCCCTCGCGGGCCACGGCATCAAATGCGCGCAATTGAAACAGGTTCATGGTTATCGGCCTCGCTGATGGCTCGCATAACAACAAACAATTTGATTGATGACAAGCCAAACTGCAATTTAGGCGCCGTAGCTTTCACACCAACGCCTCGCGAGAACTTGCAATGATCACTGCCGCTCCGCGCCTGCTGACCCCTGGCCCCCTGACCACCTCGCCGCGCACCCGCCAGGCGATGCTGGAAGACTGGGGCTCATGGGATGCGCGCTTCAATCAACTCACCGCCAGCGTCTGTGCACGGCTGCTGGCGATTCTCAACGGTGCGGACAGCCACCACTGCATTCCCCTGCAAGGCAGCGGCACCTTTGCCGTCGAGGCCGCCATCGGCACGCTGGTGCCCCGTGACGGCAAGGTGCTGGTGCTGATCAACGGCGCGTACGGCAAGCGTCTGGCAAGGATTTGCACAGTGCTCGGTCGCGCATTCAGCACCTTCGAAACCGCCGAGGATGCCACCACCACCGCCGCCGATGTGGACCGCCTGCTGCACGCCGACAACCGCATCAGCCATGTCGCTCTGGTCCACTGCGAAACCAGCACCGGCATCCTCAACCCGCTCGCGGAGATTGCGCAGGTGGTCGCACGCCACGGCAGGCGGCTGGTTATCGACGCCATGAGTTCGTTCGGTGCACTGCCCATCGATGCCCGCGAAATACCCTTCGACGCGCTGATCGCGGCCTCTGGCAAATGCCTGGAAGGCGTCCCGGGCATGGGCTTTGTGTTCGCACAGAAGGCCGCGCTGGCTACAGCCCAAGGCAACAGTCACTCGCTGGCGATGGACCTGTTCGACCAGCACAGCTACATGGCCAGCACCGGCCAGTGGCGCTTCACCCCACCGACCCATGTGGTTGCCGCCCTGCATGAGGCGCTGCTGCAATTCGACGAAGAAGGCGGCCTGCCCGCCCGCCACCTGCGCTACGCCAACAACTGCCAGGCGCTGCTGGACGGCATGGCCGCGCTAGGCCTGCGCAGCTTCCTGCCGGCCGCCATCCAGACACCGATCATCGTCACCTTCCACGCTCCGCAAGACCCGCGCTATCGATTCCAGGCGTTCTACGAGCGGGTCAAAGCCAGGGGCTTCATCCTGTACCCCGGCAAACTGACCCAGGTGGAGACATTTCGCGTCGGCTGCATTGGGCATGTCGACGCCACGGACATGCGGGCGGCGGTCACGGCGATCGGTGAAGCGCTCCTACACCCCAACAGCATCCACAGGACTTGAACCATGCAGTATCAAAACCCCAACACCCTGCAAGCGGTGATCCTCGACTGGGCCGGCACCGTGGTCGATTTCGGCTCGTTCGCGCCCACGCAGATCTTCGTTGAGGCGTTCGCCGAATTCGGCGTGCAGGTATCGATCGAAGAAGCCCGTGGCCCCATGGGTATGGGCAAGTGGGACCATATCCGCACCCTCTGCGACCAGCCTGAAGTGGCCGCGCGCTACCGCCAGGCGTTCGGCCGCACGCCCACTGATGCGGACGTGACCGCGATCTACCAGCGCTTCATGCCGTTGCAGATCGAGAAGATCGCCGAGCACTCGGCGCTGATCCCCGGCGCCCTCGACACCATCGCGGCGCTGCGTGCGCAGGGCATCCGAATCGGCTCCTGCTCTGGCTATCCCCGGCAGGTGATGGACAAGGTGGTCGCCCTGGCGGCGAGCAACGGTTACGTCGCCGACCACGTCGTGGCCACCGATGACGTCCCCAACGGTCGCCCGTGGCCGGCGCAGGCTCTGGCCAACGTGATCGCCCTGGGCATTGACGACGTGGCGGCGTGCGTGAAAGTCGATGACACCGTGCCGGGCATCCTCGAAGGCCGTCGCGCCGGCATGTGGACCGTGGCGCTGACCTGCTCCGGCAATGCGCTGGGCCTGACCTACGCGCAATTTCTGGCCCTGGACAGCGCCACGCTGGCCGCCGAGCGCCAGCGTATCGAAGTGATGTTCGCCGACTCGCGCCCCCACTACCTGATCGACACGATCAGCCAGTTGCCAGCGGTAATCGCCGACATCAACGAGCGCCTGGCGCGCGGTGAAATGCCGCAAGGCGCCTGACAGCGATCACGATGACGGCATCGCGGGCGCGCACTGCGACGAAATCAGGCATACAGTAAACGGACTCCGTCGCCAAAGAACGGAACATGACCTGATGAGTGAGGACACCAGCGATGCCGTGGAAAAATTCCGATACGCGCTACAGCACCATGTCGATTGCGCTGCACTGGTTGATGGTGGTGCTGCTGGCGGTGGTCTATGCCTGCATCGAGTTGCGCGGGCAGTTCCCCAAAGGCAGTGGCGCACGCACACTGATCGTCGAAATGCACTTCATGTTCGGCCTTACCGTGTTCGTGCTGGTGTGGCTGCGATTGTTTGCGCGCAGCCTGGGGGTGGCGCCAGAGATCGTCCCGGCCCCGCCGCCGTGGCAGCGTCTGCTGGCCCGGCTCACGCACGCCGCGCTGTATGCGCTGATGATAGGCATGCCGGTCGCCGGTTGGCTGATCGTCAGCGCCGAGGGGCACTCGGTGATGTTCTACGGGATGGAGTTGCCGCTGCTGATCGCCGAAAACAAGGCGCTGGCCAAGGAGATCGAGGGCTGGCATGTGCTGTTCGGGCAGATCGGTTACTGGCTGATTGGGCTGCATGCGCTGGCGGGGATTTTTCACCATTATGTGGTGCGCGATAACACAGCGTTGCGAATGCTGCCGGGCAGGCGGCCAATCGGTTGACAACACGCCACTAGCGGGAGCATGGGCGATTTCAGGCAACCACACGCCTTTGCCGAGCGGCCCTCCTGTGGCGAGCAGGCTTGTCCTGCGTTGGGCTGCGCAGCAGCCCCAAAACCAGGCGCTGAGCCGTATCAGGTACACCGCGTTTTGCTGGATTGGGGCGCTTCGCCCCCCCAACGCGGGGCAAGCCCGCTCGCCACAACAAGCCCGTTCGCCACAGAGGCTCCGGTTTGCTTCGCCACATCGCCAAGCCTCCCGCAGGCTGTTGTGTCAGGGGTCGAAGCCGCGGCGCCCCTGGAGGCCGCCGGTATGGATGAAGATCAGGCGGGTACTGGGGGCGAAGCGGCCTGCCTCGATCTGCTGCTTGAGCGCCAGCAGCGCCTTGCCGGTGTAAAGCGGCTCCAGCGGCAGGCCGCATTGCTGCTGCGTGGCGTCAATAAACGCGAGCAACAACGGATCGACACTGGCAAAGCCGCCCCTGCTCGCGTCCAGCAGCTCATAACCTTGCGTCACGATTGATTGCACATTTCGCTCCACACCATGACCTTGCGGCACGGCCAGTGCACCGTATACCGGATGGCCGCCCGCCTCGGCCAGCACCAACCCAGCCAACGTAGTGCCGGTGCCGGTTGCCAGCCACCAGGCGTCATAATCAGCCCAGCCAAGCGCATTCAACTGCGTATGCGCCTGTGCGACCATCACCCCACACCCCAATGCCCCGGTCAATCCGCCACCGCCCTCGGGCACCGCATGCAAATGGGGATACTGCTCGTGCCACGGTTCCCAGAACCCCGGCTCGTTACGCGCACGATAGCCGCCATAGCCCAGCCAGTGCAGTTGCATGCCGAATGCTTTGAGGTCCAGCACCGTGGGCGTGTCCTGCGGGTGACCGCGCAACAGGCCGACCGTGGCAAAACCAAAGCGCTGGCCTGCCGCCGCCAACGCGTGCAGATGGTTGGAGTAGGCCCCGCCCAGGCTGATGATGCCGCTGGCACAGGCCTGCCGCGCCTGGTCCAGATGTCCGCTGAGCTTGAACCATTTGTTGCCGCTGATCAGCGGGTCGATCAGGTCCAGGCGCAGCACGGCAAGCTCGACACCGCGCAGCCAATCGAGCTGCACGGGTTCAAGGGGGGCATGGGGGAGCCAGTCGAAGGGACCCATCGAGGTGGAACCTGCGCGAAAAAGGGGCGTTAGTTTAACACCGCCCCTGCACGGGTCTCACAGCTCGGCGGCGAGGCGCGAACCCTGGTTGATGGCGCGCTTGGCGTCCAGCTCGGCCGCCACATCGGCGCCGCCAATCAGGTGCACGCTCTGACCCGCCGCGACCAGGCCGTCGTGCAATTCGCGCAACGGGTCCTGTCCTGCGCAAATGACAATGTTGTCCACCGCCAGCACCTGAGGCTCGCCCTCGGCGCCGATGCGGATATGCAGGCCCTCGTCATCGATCTTCAAATACTCGACGCTGTTGAGCATCTGCACCTGCTTGTTTTTGAGCCCCGTGCGGTGGATCCAGCCGGTGGTCTTGCCCAGGCCGTCGCCGACCTTGGAGGCCTTGCGTTGCAGCAGGAAGACCTCACGCGCGGGCAAGTGCGGCTGCGGCTTGATGCCTGCCACGCCGCCACGCGCTTGCAGGTGGGTGTCGATGCCCCATTCCTTCCAGAACGCGTCGCGATCCAGGCTGGTGGACACGCCCTGGTGAACCAGGAACTCCGAGACGTCGAAACCGATGCCGCCGGCACCGATCACGGCAACGCGCCTGCCCACGGGCTTGCGCTGCAGAATCACATCCAGATAGCTCAACACCTTGGCGTGGTCGACGCCCGCAATGGCGGGCGTACGCGGTGCGATACCAGTGGCCAGGATGATTTCGTCATAGCCGCCCGCCGCCAGCTGAGCGACATCCACGCGGGTGTTCAGCCGCAGCTCCACTTGAGTGGTTTGTAGCTTGCGCGTGAAGTAGCGCAGGGTTTCGAAGAACTCTTCCTTGCCTGGCACCCGCTTGGCAATGTTGAACTGACCGCCGATTTCGCTCGACGAATCGAACAGCGTCACTTGGTGGCCGCGCTCGGCAGCCACCGTGGCAGCGGCCAGCCCGGCCGGCCCTGCGCCGACCACGGCGATTTTTTTGCTGCGGGTGGTCGGCAGATAGTTGAGTTCGGTCTCGTAACACGCGCGCGGGTTGACCAGGCAGGTGGTCAGTTTGCCGCCAAACGTATGGTCCAGGCAGGCCTGGTTACAGCCGATGCAGGTATTGATCTCATCGGCACGTCCGGCTGCGGCCTTGTTGACGAATTCCGGGTCGGCGAGAAACGGGCGCGCCATGGAGACCATGTCCGCATCGCCCTGGGCAAGGATCTGCTCGGCAATCTCCGGGGTGTTGATACGGTTGGTGGTGATCAGTGGGATCTGCACCGCGCCACGCAACTTGGCCGTGACTTTGCTGAACGCGCCGCGCGGCACCTTGGTGGCGATGGTCGGGATGCGCGCTTCGTGCCAGCCGATGCCGGTGTTGATAATTGTCGCGCCGGCCTGCTCGATGGCCTTGGCCAGTTGCACGATTTCTTCCCAACTGCTGCCACCTTCCACCAGGTCGAGCATCGACAGGCGAAAGATGATGATGAAATGGGGACCCACGGCTTCACGCACCCGACGCACGATGTCCACCGCCAGACGCATGCGGTTCTCGTAGCTGCCGCCCCAGCGGTCGGTGCGGTGGTTGGTGTGGGCGGCGAGAAACTGATTGATGAAGTAGCCTTCGGAGCCCATGATTTCCACGCCGTCATACTCGGCGACCTGAGCCAGCCGCGCGCACGTGACGAAATCCCGAATCTGTTTTTCGATGCCCTCTTCGTCCAGCTCTCTGGGCGTGAACGGATTGATCGGCGCCTGGATCGCGCTTGGCGCCACCTGCTTGGGGCTGTAGGCGTAACGGCCGGCATGCAGAATCTGCATGCAGATCTTGCCGCCAGCGGCGTGCACCGCCTGGGTGACGATCCTGTGCTGGTGCGCTTCTGCCTCGGTGGTCAGCTTGGCAGCGCCGGCATACACGCCGCCTTCATCATTCGGACCAATCCCGCCGGTGACCATCAGGCCGACGCCGCCCCGGGCACGCTCGGCGAAATAAGCCGCCATACGTTCGAAACCACCGGGCTTTTCTTCCAGGCCGGTGTGCATCGAACCCATCAGGGTGCGGTTACGCAATGTGGTAAAACCCAGGTCCAACGGGGCCAGCAGGTGCGGGTAGGCAGCAGCGGTCATGGTACAGCTCCACAACGGATCATCACGGGACGTGGAGCATTCGAATGACACCCCATCGGTTTATGTTCAACAGATTAAGAGGCGACAGGCTGCCACTCAATGACCCAAACTAACAACTTGTTAACCTGAATGCACAGCATCTGTTTCCCACCCGCGCAATAATTCAGCGTACCTATCAACCCCATCCACTTTGCTGACTTCAGGTAATCGCGCAGCGCCTGCATCCTGAGACCACGCCGCCCTCGTAGGACTGAGAAAAATGCCCACATCCTTATCAGCGTTGACTGAGCACACGCCCGCGCCCGCGCCCGAGGTGGATGAGGTGCTCGACAGCATCATTGCGATGGTGTCGGCGCATTTTGCGACGCCGGACCCGCATACGCGCGCACCGATGAGCGAGCAGGACAACCTGTTCCTGCACAACGCCGCCGCGGTGGCCGCCGCCCGATTGGATTTCATTCACGACAAGCACTTCATCGATGCGCTGACCGGGCTGTCCAATCGCGAGTGTTTTGAACGCGACGTTGCGAAAGGCGCGGCAGGCCTGCCGGAGCGCCTGGCCATACTGATCGAGCCACTGACCGCATTCGGCATGGACAGGCTGGTAAAAGCCCTGGGCCTGGACTGTTTCGTCGAGTTCATGCTTGGGGTGAAAAATGTACTCGCCTCGGCACTGCCCGGGCATGCCCGTCTGTATCGCGCCGGCACGCTGAGCTTCGCCGTGCTGATGGATGATGACTCCGAAGTTGACCTGCCTGCGCTTATCCAGCGACTCACCGCTGCCCTCGCGCAGCCGGTGCACTTTCAGAATGTGCCGGTGTTCGCCGATGTCGGCATCGGCGTACTGAGGATCGGACCCAACGCCGTGCCGCCTGTCGATAACGTGCGGTTGATGGCCAGCGTGACGGACACGGCACGGCGTTCCGAGCATCGATGGCTGTATTACGACGCTACCATCGATGCCCACGCACAGCGCAGCGCAATGCTGCTTCACTCGATCGAATCCGCGTTGCTCGCGCCGGACCAGTTGCGCCTGGAATATCAGCCTCGCATCAATCTGGCCAACAAATGCTGCGACTCGGTCGAGGCGCTTTTGCGCTGGACGCATCCGGTACTGGGAGAAATCGGGCCAGCCGAATTCATCGGCCTGGCAGAGACCACCGCCGCCATTCGCCATATCACCAGTTGGGTGGTGAGAAACGTATGCAAGCAGATAGACGCGTGGAGAAACCAGGGCCTGCACCTGAACGTGTCGCTCAATGTGTCATCGATAGACCTCACCGATGGCCAATTGATTGATGAGCTGACCCACTCACTGGCGCAGTTCAACCTGGCGCCGCAGTGCATTGAACTGGAGTTCACCGAAAGCGTGCTGATTCCCGACTTCGATGCCGTCCAGCATCAGCTCATGCGCCTGCACCAGTTGGGCGTGGCCATCGCCATCGACGACTTTGGAAGCGGCTACAGCAACTGGCGGTATTTGCGGGACATTCCCGCCAAAAGCGTCAAGCTCGACCGCTCACTGCTGGTGGATCTACGGCCCGACACCAGCAATTGGCATATCGTCAAAGGCATCATCAGCCTGGCGCGAAACCTCAATCTCACCGTGGTGGCCGAGGGCGTGGAAACCCTTTTGAACTACCGACTCTTGCGTGACTGGCAATGCCATCAGGGCCAAGGCTATTTCTTCTGTAAACCCCTGTCACCCGCCGCCCTGCGTGAATGGGTCGCAGGCGGGCAATGCTTTGAGGGCCTCAAAGAATAAAGCCGCGCAGGAACCAAGCCGGACGATCCGGTTCCAACGCGCAAGCGTCAGCATTGGCGAAAATGGCCACCGTGGCGAGGAAAACGCCGCGCATCGCCCCAATAATTCCTGTAACCCGCCGACTCTGTGTATCCTCATTCGCACGTCAGTCGAAAATTCATGCCCCGTCCCAGGTTCGTTGTCCGTTATCCATGCGTAAACTCTTAGCCCTCACCGTCACCATGGCCCTGGTTGCCGCCCTCACCGCCTATCTGGTCTGGACCCAGGATCGCCCCGTGGCGCATTACCTGTCGGACCTGCGCATCAATGTCGCCGTCAACCAGGGCCAGCCTGCCGATCGGGGCAACCTGCTGGGCATCCAGCCGGAGCTGTTCCCCGCCGATTACCAGAGTGTGGAGCGCCTGCACCTTAAACTCGCAGCCTACCTGCAAAAGGCCCGCGACGAGGGCTTGATCAACGACAAGACTATCGTGGTGATGCCCGAACATATCGGCACCTGGCTGATGCTCGTCGGCGAAAAAAACGAGTTGTACCAGGCCACTCATTGGCAGGACGCAATGAGCTGGCTGGCGCTCAGCAATCCGTTGTCGTTCGCGCGCTCGTGGATCAGCGCCACTGGCGGCGACCGCATGAACGACGCCTACCTGCGCATGAAAGCCGAAGCCATGGCGCGCGACTATCAGCTGCTGTTCGGCGGCCTGGCCAAGGAATTCGGGGTAACGCTGGTGGCCGGTTCCATCGCCCTGCCCAACCCAAGCGTAAGCCAGGGACAACTGCAGGTCGGCCATGGCCCGCTGTATAACGCCAGCGTGGTATTTGCCGCCGACGGCCTGGCAGTAGGCCAGCCGCAACGCCAGTTCTACCCGATCTACGATGAGCGCGGCTTTATCGAGCCGGGTGATGAAAACATCGTCAATGTAGTGGACACCCCGGCCGGCCGCCTGGGCATTCTGATCGGCAGTGATAGCTGGTACCCCGACAACTACCGCAAGCTCAACGAACAAGGCGCTCAACTGATCTCGGTGCCGGCGTATGTGATCGGTCGCGACACCTGGGACCGCCCATGGCGCGGTTTCAAAAGCGTGTCCACCCCAACAGAAATCAGCCTCAAGCCCGAGGAGCTCAGCGAGGGTCAGGCCTGGCATCGCCTGACGTTGATCAGTCAGCAACCGATCAGCCAGGCCACCGCCGGCATGAGTGTGTTCCAGCGTGGACAATTCTGGGACCTGGGCAGCTCCGGCCAGAGCTTTTTGAGCAGCAACGGCCAGGTGTTTGCCGACGGCAGCGCCCGTGGCGCACGCCTGCTGAACATCTGGCTGTAACAGCGTGAAGCCGGTGCGACTGGGGGACTTGTCGGTCGGCTTCCTGCACAGCCTGGCCGACGCGATCCAAAGCCATGGCCTCGATCCGCAACCGCTGCTGCTGCACTACGGCTTTGATCCTGCGCGCCTCGCTGAAGCCGGCGCACGCTTGTCGATCCCGCGCTATATGCGCCTGGGCCATGCGGCCATCCAACTCACCGGCGACCCGGGCCTGGGCCTGCGCATGGGCAGGCTCAGCCGGCTGAGTCAAGCGGGCCTGGCGGGCGTCACGGCAGCCCAGGCGCCCACGGTGCGCGAGGCCGCTCGCACGCTTACGCGCTTCGAAGCGCTCTACGGCTCCAACTATCGAGGCCAATCCAGCTTTCATGAGGATGCAGAAGGCGCGTGGCTAAGGTTCTACTCCATAAGCCCCTACAACGCCTATAACCGCTTCGTGGTGGACTCAATCATCGCTGGCTGGCTGCACCAACTGTCGAGCCTTGCACAACAGACCGTGCAGGCGCAGCGCATTGACATCGAATTCGAAGCACCGGACTACCACGAACAATACGGTGTGCTGGCGCAAGGCCCGATCCACTTTGGCGCCGAGGCCAACCAGTTGCGCCTGAGTCAACACAGCCTGGCCCTGCGCAATCCGCAGCATTGCCCGAGTACCTGGCAACTGTTGCTACAGCTGTGTGAAAGGGAATTGGAGCAGTTGACACGCACCCGCAGCCTGCGCGAGCGCATCACCCGTTTGCTCGGGCCAATGCTCAATGGCGGCCGGGAACCCGACCTTGAAGAAGTGGCGGCACGCTTGAAGCTGCCGATCTGGACACTGCGGCGCAAACTGGCCGACGAAGGCACCCGGTTTCGCGCCATTCTCAACGACACCCGCCGCGACCTGGCCATGACCTACATTCGCGATACGGAACTGGCGTTCGGCGAGATCGCCTACCTGCTCGGCTTTGCATCGGCCCAGGCGTTTCAACGGGCCTTCAGACGCTGGAACAACCAGACCCCAGGGGAATTTCGCCGCAGTCAGCGGCATTCCGCCTGAAGTCGGGGTTACAACTCGGTGGCGTCGTCGACCGGATCCAGCGGATCCAGTTCAAAGGCCTGATACTCCAGCAGTTCTTCCTGATAATCGTCCATGGTGAGCTCCTTTTGGATAGCGATGACAGGTTAATGACCTGCATCACCAGCCTAAAGTGCCGTCATGACGAAAAAAAGTCAGCACCGTGACGTTCCTGCACTTGAGGATGTGGCAAGGCTCAAGGCTGCGTTGGCAGCGGCGGAATCGCCTCGGTGGGCGCCGGCAGGCTTGGATTGGTCGGCGAAGGTGCCGGCTCGGCTGCAGGTGCCGCTGCGGGCTCTGTCTGCGGCGCAATCGGCGCTGCCTCAGGTGGCGGCGCAAGCGGCTGAGACGCGGCTGGCTCTTCTTTCGGCGCCTCAACCTTCTCGGTTGCCGGCGCAGTCAAGGGCGCAGCCTTGGGTTCGGGCATGCCCAGTTCTGCCTTGGGCGTCTCCGGAATGTGCGCAGCCTTCTTCACTTCCTGGGGCAGGAAGACGTCCACCAGCGCAAAGTAGCGGTCGTAGAACTTGGGCGCTGAAACCGTCTCACTTGCCACTTTCACCATCGAGTCATCGGTGGAGCCGATGGGCATCGATACTGAGCCCAGCACACCCACGCCGAGGCTCGCAGAGTTATTGACCTTCTTCAGCGCATATCGGTCCTGCAAGGCGTTGGCGAACATCGTCGAATGCTTGCCACTGCCATCATCGGCGCACACCACGTTGAAGCTGATCTGCAGGTGCGTCTCGCCGGTCTGCTGGAAGCTCTTGTTGCCCACCACCAGCTTCGGATCGCTGCTGGTGATGATGTAGCCCTGGCTGAGCAATGCACGCCGGGCAGCTTCGCACGCCGCGACATCGCTGACCGGGTAATCACGGGAAAACGTGCCGGAGTCGTCGAAGTTCTCATGCTCATAAATAGCGGTCTTGGGTGACGAGCAGCCCGCAGCGCCCGCCAGCACCAGCGCCAGCCCGAGGCCACGCAAGTGAAATGATGTCGACATCGAAAATCCTGAGAAAAACAGTCCGGCCGGTATTGTGCAACAGAACGGCCCCCGGGCGCGCGCATTCCTGTCAGTAAAAATTCCAGACCCTTGCGATATTAGCGCTTCACTATTGGATCGACAGGCGAAAAAAAAGACCCCGGCCTTTTCAGGGCGGGGTCTTTCTGTTCAAGCCGACATCAGTACTTCTTGATGTCCGCCTGGGTTTCCAACTGCTTGCGGTACGCCGCGAAGTCCTGCTGGCCGATACGGGAAGCAAGGAAGCGACGGTATTGCGCCTTTTCTTCATCCGTTGGGGCAGCAGCTTCGTTGACACCGTTCAAGCGCACCAGCACCAGGCTGCCGTCAGCCAGAGTCACGGTGGTGAAGGTAGGCTTGTCCTTGGCCGCAGGCTTGGGCATGCGGAACAGGGCCTGCAGCACGGCCGGATCGATCCCTTCCTGGCTACGGGTAGCCGCTTCGGTGACTTTCCAGGCCTGACCATCAATAGGCTGGTTCAGCGCGGTCTTGCCATCACGCAGGCTGGCGATCAATTCGTCAGCGTGAGTTTTGGCAGCGGCGATTGCGCGCTCCTTGGTCATCTGTGCACGAATCGCGTCCGCCACTTTTTCCAGCGGCAGTTGCGCAGGCTTCAGGTGTTCCTTGGCACGCAGCACGATGATGGTTTCAGGGTCCAGCTCGATGGCGCTGCTGTTGGCGCCTTCATCCAGCACTTCCGGGCTGAACGCAGCGGTCACGACGGCACGGTTGGCCGCAACACCTTCGCCACCCTCACGGCCAAACGGCGCGGAGGTGTGCACGGCAAGCTTCAGGTCCGACGCTGGCTGGGCCAGATCGGAGGCTTCGAAAGCCGCATCTTCCAGTTGCTTGGTGGCTTCGACATAACGCTGCTCAACCTGCTGGGTCTTCAGCTCGCGGGTCAGCTTGTCTTTCAGGCTGGCAAACGTCGGTACTTGCGGTGCCTCAACGCCGAGCAGCTTGATCAGGTGCCATCCGAACGCACTGCGCACCGGCGCCGAAACCTGGTCCTTGTTCAAGGCGTACAAGGCGGTTTCGAAGTCCGGATCATAGACGCCAGGGCCAGCAAAGCCCAGATCGCCGCCGTTGTTGGCCGAACCCGGATCCTGGGAGAACTCCTTGGCCAGGGCCTCGAACTTCTCACCCTTGGCCAAACGTGCCTGAATCTCTTCGATCTTGGCCTTGGCCTGCGCCTCGGTGACCTTGTCGTTGACTTCAATCAGGATATGCGCGGCACGACGCTGTTCGGAGAGGTTGGCGATTTCTTTCTGATAGGCCGCCTGCAACTCATCATCCTTGACCGTGACCTGGTCGAAGAAGGACGACTTTTTCAGTTCCAGATAGTCGATGACCACCTGATCTGGCGTCATGAACTCCTTGGCGTGCTGGTCGTAGTAGGCTTTGACCTCGTCGTCGGTGAGCTTCACCGCCGCAGGGTCTGCCTTGATGCCGACGGTGGCGAAATCGCGGGTCTGTTTTTCCAGACGGGCGAATGCAAGCACTTCGGCGTCGGTCACGAAACCACTGCCGGCGATGCCTGCGCGAACCTGGCCGATCAGCATTTCCTGAGTCAGCATCTGACGGAACTGCAGCCGGGTGTAGCCCAGTTGACGGATTACCTGGTCAAAGCGCTCGGCGCTGAACTTGCCGTCCACCTGGAATTCAGGGGTCTGCAGGATCACCTGGTCCAGAGCCGCTTCAGAGAAGCCGAACTTGGAATCCGCCGCGCCTTGCAGCAGCAGCTTGCGATCGATCAGGCCCTTGAGCGCCGCTTCGCGCAGCAGTTTCTCGTCGAGCATGGAAGCATCGAAATCCTTGCCCAGCTGTTGCATCAGCTGGCGCCGTTGCATGTCGACAGCCTGACTCAGTTCGGTCTGGGTGATTTCGTCACCGTTGACCTTGGCCACGTCCTGTTTGTTGTTGGTCGAAGCCTGAAAAATGGCCTCGATACCGGTGAACGCCATCAATGCGACGATGATCCCGATAATGGTCTTGGCAATCCAGCCTTGTGAATTGTCCCTGATATTTTGCAGCATGCGTCCCCCAGAAACGGTTGAACTTCAAAAATTGGCAACCGTGGAGCGTGGGTAGAATCCGGATAGAAGAAAGGCGCATCCGAGGATGCGCCTTCTCGTAACTGGCGGAGCGGACGGGGGTTTGAACCCACACCCCCGGCGTGCGACCCAATGGATACGTGGGTCAGCTGCCGCTCCGCTGCCAGACCAGACTTGCGTCTGGCCCGGGTAGGCAAGGCGTGAACGAAGCTTAGTTAACGGCTTCTTTCAGAGCTTTACCGGCTTTGAAACCTGGTTTTTTGGCAGCCGCAATTTGCAGTGCTTTGCCAGTCTGTGGGTTACGGCCAGTGCGGGCTGGGCGATCAGTCACGGAGAATGTACCGAAGCCGACCAGGACCACGGAGTCGCCGGCCTTCAGAGCGCCAGTGACGGATTCGATCACTGCGTCCAGCGCACGGCCGGCAGCAGCTTTCGGGATATCAGCGGATGCAGCGATAGCATCAATCAGTTCCGACTTGTTCACTCTAAGTCCCCTTATATATCTATTGAGTATGATTCTAAGTTTTTTTGTAACAGCAAAAAACGGTGCTGAATGGCCTACAGACACTTAAGAGCCGCTTTATAACAAGGGCTCTAAAAAACTGTCAAGGAAACCCCCAAGGCTTCAACACATTAATGCGTGCTAATTCTTTCCTTGGAATCAGACTCGCGTTTTTCATCCTTGGCGACTATCTCCGGAGCCACATCCGGCAAGGGCTCGGGCGCGTATTGCAGCGCAATTTGCAGGACTTCGTCAATCCATTTAACCGGTTTAATCTGAAGATCCTGCTTGATATTGTCAGGAATTTCCTTCAAGTCGCGAACATTCTCTTCAGGAATGATCACCGTCTTGATGCCGCCCCGGTGTGCCGCAAGCAATTTCTCTTTAAGGCCACCAATGGCCAGTACCTGACCGCGAAGGGTAATTTCCCCGGTCATGGCGACATCGGCGCGTACCGGAATTCCGGTCAGGGCCGAGACCAGCGCTGTGCACATGCCTACGCCGGCACTGGGGCCGTCCTTCGGGGTCGCGCCTTCCGGCATATGGATGTGGGTGTCGTGCTTCTCGTGGAAGTTCAGAGGGATCCCCAGACTGCGAGCGCGGCTTCTCACGACGGTCTGCGCGGCAGTGATGGACTCGACCATAACATCCCCCAGAGAACCGGTCTTGATCAACTGCCCCTTGCCCGGAATGACCGCCGCTTCGATGGTCAGCAGTTCGCCGCCCACCTGGGTCCATGCCAGCCCAGTCACCTGGCCGACCTGATCCTGCTGCTCGGCCAGCCCGTAGCGGAATTTACGCACACCGAGGAAGTGCTCCAGAGAGTCGGACGAAACCTTCACCGAGAAGCGTTTTTCCAGCGCATGCTCCTTAACCGCCTTGCGACAGATTTTCGCAATCTGGCGCTCAAGGCCCCGTACACCGGCCTCGCGGGTGTAGTAACGCACGATGTCGCGAATCGCTTCGACCTCGAGCTCGATCTCACCTTTTTTCAGGCCATTGGCCGAGGTCTGCTTGGGCGCAAGGTACTTGACCGCAATATTGATCTTCTCGTCTTCGGTGTAACCCGGCAGACGAATCACCTCCATCCTGTCCAGCAGCGCCGGCGGAATATTCATGGAGTTGGAGGTGCACAAAAACATGACGTCGGACAGGTCGTAGTCGACTTCGAGGTAATGGTCGTTGAAGTTGTGGTTCTGCTCTGGATCGAGCACTTCCAGCAACGCCGATGCCGGATCGCCACGCATGTCGCTGCCCATCTTGTCGATTTCATCAAGCAGGAACAGCGGGTTGCGCACCCCGACTTTCGTCATCTTCTGAATCAATCTTCCTGGCATCGAACCGATGTAGGTACGGCGATGACCACGAATTTCCGCTTCGTCACGCACGCCACCAAGAGCCATGCGCACGAATTTACGATTGGTGGCACTGGCAATCGACTCGGCCAGGGACGTTTTACCCACGCCGGGTGGACCGACGAGGCACAACACCGGACCGCGAATCTTCTTCACGCGCTTTTGCACGGCGAGGTATTCGAGGATGCGTTCTTTGACCTCTTCGAGACCATAGTGGTCGGCATCCAGGATTTCTTCGGCGCGGGTCAGGTCCAGGCGTACCTTGGTCTGAGCCTTCCACGGCACCTGCACCAGCCAGTCGATATAGGAGCGCACCACGGTAGCTTCAGCCGACATCGGTGACATCTGCTTGAGCTTGTTCAGCTCGGCGGTCGCTTTGGTCAGTGCATCCTTGGGCAGGCCAGCGGCATCGATGCGCTTTTTCAGCTCTTCGATCTCGTTGTGGCCTTCTTCGCCGTCGCCGAGTTCTTTCTGAATGGCCTTCATCTGCTCATTCAGGTAGTACTCGCGCTGGCTGCGCTCCATCTGCTTCTTCACGCGGCCGCGGATGCGTTTTTCGACCTGCAACAGATCAATTTCGGCATCCAGCAGCGCCAGCACGTGTTCGACACGGGCCGACAGATCGATAATTTCGAGGATGTCCTGCTTCTGTTCGATCTTCAGCGCCATGTGCGCGGCCATGGTGTCGACCAGACGGCTCGGCTCATCAATGCTGTTGAGGGACGACAACACTTCAGCCGGGACTTTCTTGCCCAACTGCACATACTGCTCGAACTGCGAGAGCAGGCTGCGCACGAAAACTTCTGACTCGCGCTCAGGCGCTTCGACTTCGTCAATCAGCGCCACTTCAGCGCGCAGGTGACCGTCCACTTCCATGAAGCGCTCGACCGCACCGCGCTGCTCACCTTCCACCAGCACCTTGACGGTGCCATCGGGCAGCTTGAGCAGTTGCAGGACGGTGGCAATGGTGCCGACGCGATACAGGGCGTCTTCGCCCGGATCATCATCAGCAGGATTTTTCTGGGCCAACAGCAGGATCTGCTTGTCGCCCGTCATCGCGGCCTCGAGGGCTTCGATAGACTTCTCGCGCCCCACGAACAGCGGGATAACCATGTGCGGATAAACGACGACATCACGCAACGGCAGGAGAGGCAATTCAATGGTTGTCTTCATGATTTCGCCTCTATGACAGTTGAAAAATAAGCATGGAACCAAGATGGGGGCTGCATGCAAAAAAAACAAGCTTATTGCCAGCAGTTAAACGCGGTAAACGCTCGCAGCTAAAAACCCAGCCAAAACAAAGGGGCCCCTGGAGGCCCCTTGTTTGTATCGTGACTGCAAACGCTTACGCGTCTGGCGCAGCCTTGGCAGTCGGCTCACTGTTTTCATAGATATACAGTGGCTTGGACTTGCCTTCTATAACGCTTTCGTCGATCACCACTTTACTCACTTCGGACTGCGAAGGAATTTCGTACATGGTGTCGAGCAACACGCCTTCGAGGATCGAGCGCAGACCACGTGCACCGGTCTTGCGCTCCAGTGCCCGCTTGGCCACCGATTTGAGCGCGTCGGTACGGAACTCCAGGTCTACACCTTCCATCTCGAACAGCTTGGCGTACTGCTTGGTCAGGGCGTTTTTCGGCTCGGTGAGGATCTGAATCAAAGCAGCCTCATCCAGCTCGTCCAGCGTGGCCAGGACCGGCAAACGACCGACGAATTCCGGAATGAGACCGAACTTGACCAGATCGTCAGGCTCGACTTCACGCAGGGACTCGCCCACCTTCTTGCCTTCTTCCTTGCTGCGCACTTCTGCACTGAAACCGATGCCGCCACGGGTGGAACGCTGCTGGATAACCTTCTCCAGACCCGAAAATGCACCGCCACAGATGAACAGAATGTTGCGCGTATCCACCTGAAGGAATTCCTGCTGCGGATGCTTGCGGCCGCCTTGTGGCGGTACGGAAGCAACCGTGCCTTCGATCAACTTCAACAGGGCCTGCTGCACGCCTTCGCCGGAAACGTCCCGGGTGATCGACGGGTTATCCGACTTGCGTGAAATCTTGTCGATTTCGTCGATGTAGACGATACCCATCTGGGCCTTTTCCACATCGTAGTCGCACTTCTGCAACAGCTTCTGAATGATGTTCTCGACGTCCTCGCCCACGTAGCCGGCTTCGGTGAGGGTGGTGGCGTCGGCGATGGTAAACGGAACGTTCAGCAGACGGGCCAGGGTCTCTGCAAGCAGGGTTTTACCCGAGCCTGTAGGACCGATCAGCAGGATGTTGCTCTTGCCGAGTTCGACTTCGTCGCCTTTCTTGTCACGCTGGTTCAGACGCTTGTAGTGGTTGTATACCGCTACGGCCAGAACCTTCTTTGCACGCTCTTGACCGATGACATATTGGTCAAGGATGCCGCTGATTTCTTTGGGCGATGGCAGTTTATGCGCGCTGCTTTCGGCCTGGGCTTCCTGCACCTCCTCGCGGATGATGTCATTGCACAGGTCGACGCACTCGTCGCAGATAAACACCGAGGGACCGGCAATCAATTTGCGTACTTCATGCTGGCTTTTGCCACAGAAGGAGCAATAGAGCAGCTTGCCGTTGTCCTCGCCGTTGCGGGTGTCAGTCATTCGTTCGATCCAAATTCGATAGGCTTGCAACACAAGATGAAGGCTTACGCGGGCTTTTTCAAGCCCGCCGATGATCGGACAAACCGATCAGCCTTGTTTTGCGCCGCTTATATTAGGCTGGGCGCTTTTCGATCACGGCGTCGATCAACCCGTACGCACGTGCGGCTTCGGCGCTCATGAAGTTGTCGCGGTTGGTGTCGCGTTCGATTTCTTCCAGGGTGTGACCGCTGTGCTTGGCCATCAACGTGTTGAGGCGCTCGCGAATGAAGAGAATCTCCTTGGCGTGAATTTCGATGTCCGACGCCTGGCCCTGGAAACCACCCAGTGGCTGGTGAATCATCACACGCGAGTTCGGCAGGCAGAAACGCTTGCCTTCGGCACCCGCGGTCAGCAGAAAGGCGCCCATGCTGCAGGCCTGGCCGATGCAGGTGGTCGACACGTTCGGCTTGATGAACTGCATGGTGTCGTAGATCGACATGCCTGCAGTTACCGAACCGCCTGGGGAGTTGATGTACAGATGGATGTCCTTGTCCGGGTTTTCCGCTTCAAGGAACAGCAGCTGCGCACAGATCAGATTGGCCATGTAGTCCTCTACTGGACCAACCAGAAAGATCACTCGCTCCTTGAGCAGGCGCGAGTAGATGTCATAGGCGCGTTCGCCACGAGCGGATTGCTCGACAACCATCGGGACCAGGCCGCCTGCGGCCTGGATATCAGAGTTCTGCTGAATATAGGAATTACGGAACATGCTCTGCAGTTACTCCCAAATAGTCATGTCTTGAAAACGCATAAGCCAGCGCGAGGCTGGCTTATGGTTGAATTTCCAACGAGTTGGACAATCAGTCGGCTTGTGCTGCTTCCGCCGGTTTGACTGCTTCTTCGTAAGAGACCGTCTTATCGGTCACCTTAGCCTTCTGCAGAACAGTATCCACAACTTGTTCTTCCAGCACAACCGAACGTACTTCGTTCAGTTGCTGGTCGTTCTTGTAGTACCAAGACACAACCTGCTCAGGCTCCTGGTAGGCCGAAGCCATTTCCTGGATCATTTCACGTACGCGATCTTCATCAGGCTTGAGGTCGAATTGCTTGACCACTTCAGCCACGACCAGACCCAGTACAACGCGACGCTTGGCTTGCTCTTCGAACAGCTCGGCCGGCAGTTGATCAGGCTTGACGTTGCCGCCGAACTGTTGAACAGCCTGTACGCGCAGACGGTCCACTTCGTTGGACAGCAGGGCCTTTGGCACTTCGATCGGGTTGGCGGCCAGCAGACCGTCCATGACCTGGTTCTTGACCTTGGACTTGATGGCCTGACGCAGCTCACGCTCCATGTTCTTGCGAACTTCGGTGCGGAAGCCTTCGATGCCGGTTTCCTTGATGCCGAATTGAGCGAAGAACTCTTCGTTCAGCTCAGGCAGCTTGGGCTCGGACACGGTGTTGACCGTTACGGTGAATTCGGCGGCTTTACCAGCCAGGTCCAGGTTCTGGTAGTCAGCCGGGAATTCCAGGTTCAGCACGCGTTCTTCGCCGGCCTTGGCGCCAACCAGACCGTCTTCAAAACCCGGGATCATGCGGTTGGAGCCCAGCACCAGTTGAGTACCCTTGGCCGAGCCGCCAGCGAATGCTTCGCCGTCAACCTTGCCCACGAAATCGATGTTCAACTGGTCTTCGTTCTGTGCGGCACGTTCGGCCACTTCAAAACGGGTGTTCTGCTTGCGCAGGATGTCCAGCATGTTATCCAGATCGGCATCAGCCACTTCAGCGCTCAGGCGCTCGATTTCGATACCGTCAAAACCGGCAACTTCGAACTCGGGGAACACTTCGAATACGGCAACGTATTCCAGGTCCTTGCCAGCTTCCAGGGACTTGGGCTCGATGGAAGGCGAGCCAGCCGGATTCAGCTTTTGCTCAACGACAGCTTCATAGAAGGAAGCCTGGATCACGTCACCTACCGCTTCCTGACGCGCATCAGCACCAAAACGGCGCTTGATTTCGCTCATTGGCACTTTGCCTGGACGGAAACCAGCGATCTTGGCTTTTTGGGCGGTCTGCTGCAGACGCTTGTTGACCGCAGTCTCGATACGCTCAGCCGGCACGGTGATGCTCATGCGGCGCTCGAGAGCAGTAGTATTTTCAACAGAAACTTGCATGGATATTCCTCGTTGCACAGACATTAGCCGGCCATTTCCGACCCCAATCAAGGGCATGCATTCTAGTGGGTCAAACTCAAGAAGTCACCCTGCTGGAAATACGCGCGAAAACAGCCGCCGTTTTATCGGTACGAAGGCACTGATGGACTTCGCCCCGGTGACAAATAAAGCCAATCGCGCCAGGGCTCTGCGCCGCCTCTTCTATATAAAGAAAAGGCCATTCATCTCCCTGACGACCCTCCCTGCGAACAGGGACGGCAGGCAGCGCAGCAGCATCGAGACACATAAAAACGATGAAGCGCCCTGCCCTTGCGACCCATTACCTGCAGTCGCCGAATACTCGAACCGCCAAAACCAAAAAAGGCGCCAGACTGTTAAATCTGGCGCCTTTCGAATATGGGGTGGACGAAGGGGATCGAACCCTCGACAACGGGAGTCACAATCCCGTGCTCTACCAACTGAGCTACGCCCACCATCTTGCATCGACGAAGCACTCAAACAACTTCTTCGTCTGGCCTCATCACGCCCTGGGGCCTGATGACGCTTGATTGGTGCGGATGAAGAGACTCGAACTCTTACGCCTCGCGGCGCTGGAACCTAAATCCAGTGTGTCTACCAATTCCACCACATCCGCGCTTGCAGCTCTTAAAGCAAAGGCGCCAGATGATTAATCTGGCGCCTTTCAAAATATGGGGTGGACGAAGGGGATCGAACCCTCGACAACGGGAGTCACAATCCCGTGCTCTACCAACTGAGCTACGCCCACCATATAGCGCTACTTGTGCCAAAGCTGCCTAATGGCGCACCCGGCAGGACTCGAACCTGCGACCATCCGCTTAGAAGGCGGATGCTCTATCCAGCTGAGCTACGGGCGCCTTATTAATCTGTACTCTTGGAGGATTACAAACTAAGTGCTTTCCAGCCTTGCAGAACAACGATTCTGCTCGACCTTCTTAACCAGTGCTAGGCTGTGCCCGACAAGTGCGACGAATAGTATAGAGGGCCCGGAAACCCGTCAAATCTTTTTTGAAAAAAACTGATTTTATTTAAGGGCTTAGGGCAATTTGCGGACCAAGCGCCTTTGCCCTCACGCCTCGGCGTGCGAGAATGCGCGCACTTTTCTTCCCCCTCTCGATGGTTAATCACGCGTAATGACTGCACAACTTATCGACGGCAAATCAATCGCCGCCAGCCTGCGCCAGCAGATCGCCAAACGCGTTACCGAGCGTCGCGAGCAAGGCCTGCGCACGCCGGGCCTCGCGGTGATCCTGGTGGGCAGCGATCCTGCCTCTCAGGTTTATGTCTCGCACAAGCGTAAAGACTGTGAAGAGGTCGGCTTTATTTCCAAGGCCTACGACTTGCCCAGCGACACCACTCAACAGGCCCTTACCGACCTGATTGACGGCCTCAACGAAGACCCGGGCATCGACGGCATCCTGCTGCAACTGCCACTGCCCGAGCACCTGGACGCGTCCAAACTGCTCGAACGCATCCGCCCGGACAAGGACGTCGACGGTTTCCACCCTTATAACGTCGGCCGTCTGGCCCAACGTATCCCGCTGCTGCGCCCGTGCACCCCCAAAGGCATCATGACGCTGCTCGAAAGCACCGGCATCGACCTCTACGGTCTCGATGCGGTGGTGGTGGGTGCCTCCAACATCGTCGGTCGCCCGATGGCAATGGAGCTGCTGCTGGCCGGCTGCACCGTCACCGTTACCCACCGTTTCACCAGGGATCTTGCCGGCCATGTCGGTCGTGCCGACCTGGTCGTGGTCGCCGCCGGCAAGCCGGGCCTGGTGAAAGGTGAATGGATCAAGCCAGGCGCCATCGTCATTGACGTAGGCATCAACCGCCAGGACGACGGCAAGCTGGTCGGCGATGTGGTGTATGACACCGCCCTGCCCCGTGCCGGCTGGATCACGCCGGTGCCGGGTGGCGTAGGTCCAATGACCCGCGCATGCCTGTTGGAAAATACGTTGTACGCCGCAGAGACCCTGCACGGCTAATAACCTCGCGTACTGAAAAAGCCTCGCCTTATCGCGGGGCTTTTTATTGTCCGTAGAAAAACTGTTTTTTGTTATTTTTTAAGCACTTTCGTCTGGTTCTGGAAGAACATTCGACAGTTATCCATCCATACTCCTAGAATGTAACGTCATTTTTCTTACCAGCCGTTTCCCCAACGGTCTTTCATTACTTTTTAGCGAGTTCACCCGCGTGAAAATTCGTCTCTCTCTTGTCAGTCTGTTTTTCGCTTTGACAGGCACATTCGCCCACGCCGCCGAAACCACCCAGGCCCCGCGTGATACGTCCAAACTGCAGATCGCTTCCGGCAGCGCCATGCTGGTGGACCTGCAGACCAATAAAGTCATCTATTCCAGCAACCCCGACGTCGTGGTGCCTATCGCCTCGGTGAGCAAGCTGATGACCGGCCTGATCGTGCTGGAAGCCAAGCAGAACATGGACGAGTACATCGATATCAACATCACCGACACGCCGGAGATGAAAGGCGTGTTCTCCCGCGTCAAAATCGGCAGCCAGATGCCGCGCAAGGAAATGCTGCTGATCGCCCTGATGTCCTCGGAAAACCGCGCCGCCGCGAGCCTGGCGCACCACTATCCGGGAGGTTACGCAGCGTTTATCGCGGCGATGAACGCCAAGGCCAAGGCGCTGGGCATGACCAGCACCCATTATGTGGAGCCCACCGGCCTGTCGATCCACAACGTGTCGACCGCCCGCGACCTGAGCAAGCTGCTGGCTGCCGCACGGCATTACCCGCTGCTCAGCCAGTTGAGCACCACCAAGGAAAAGACTGTGTCGTTCCGCAAGCCCAACTACACACTGGGCTTCTCCAACACCGACCACCTGATCAACCGCGCCAACTGGGACATCAAGCTGACCAAGACCGGCTTCACCAACCAGGCCGGCCACTGCCTGGTGCTGGTGACCAGCATGGGCAACCGTCCGGTGTCGCTGGTGATCCTGGATGCGTTCGGCAAATTCACTCACTTTGCCGATGCCGGCCGTATTCGCAATTGGGTCGAGACCGGCAAGAGCGGCTCGGTGCCCGATGTGGCGCTGCGCTACAAGGCTGACAAGAATCTGAAAAGCCGCCCGAATGCGGCGCATGTACAGCGCTGAATAATGCAGCAAGTTCCAATTCAGGAACAGTTCCAGATGAGGAGGGGAGCTTGCCCGCGAAAGCGGTGGGTCAGTCACTATCAATGTTTGCCGGGGCGACGCCTTCGCTGGCAAGCCAGCTCCCACATTTGATCTTCGTTACTTTGAGCATCGCGTTCGCTTAACTGAACGGCATGGGGGCTTGCCCCCTCCCACACTCATTTGCATGCCAACATTCTATTTATGTTCGGCCAACACTTTGAGCGCCTGAGCCGCTGCCTGCTCCTGCCCGGCCTCGGCGGTGGCATTGGCGGCGTCGCGCCAACGCTGCGCATCGACATTTGCCGGCAACTGACTCGGACGTTGGGTCAGGATTGCCCAGCTTCCGGCGCTGCTCCATTTTGATTCGAAATCACTGAAGTCCATCAACAGACGCCGGTTCATGCCCGAGCGCAGCAGCACCGTGCTTTTCTGCTGGTTGAAGCCGACCACCACCACATACCGCGCGTCCGACCACAGCCCGCCACCGAGGCGCGCCATCACCGGGTAACCGGCAGCCACCTGCGCCAGCACGGCCGTCAGCCTTGCGTCCAGCGGGTACACCATCAGCCCGTATTCACGCGCCAGCACCTGCATGTTGCGCGCAAGGTCGGCCTCGGCGCCGGGCAGATGCAACGGCTTATCCAGCAGTCCCGGTGTCATCACAATGCCTTGTTGCGACAGCATGCTGGCCAATGCCGTGGGACCGCTTTGATAGGCCTCGCTGCGAAAGGTCGGCACGCCGTTGAGTTCCATGCGTTCCGGCAGGCCTGCCAGTTTCGAGGGATGGGAGGAACACGCCGCCAGCCCCACTGCACAGGCCAGCCACAAGACAGGTTTCAGGTTCAAGGGTAACCGCAATTTTCTACTCTCTGATCAACCGCCAATGAGGGCACAAATCATAGCCCAATCACGGCTGTGGTTATGCAAACGAGTTGGATGGCATGACCATTGGTCAACAACAGGCAACCGTCACGTAGCCAGGCTGTCAACCAAGAAGACCGAGTGTGCCCCGTGCGGGCAAGAGGAGGCCGGAATGAGCCTTGTAACAACCATTGCGATGTTGATCTGCGGTTGGCTGGCGGTGGCCGCCGCCATGTTGTGGGGGGTATTGCGCATTGCCCGTCGGCACCATCACCCCCACGCCACACCCGTAAAGCCGCAAAAGGCGCGGTGCGCCACGCCTAGCCAGGCATGCAACTGAAGTCCTGAGTCGCCGCAACCTCTTTGCCGTGCCCATCCATCAGTGTTGCGCGCACGGTTGTGCCCAGACTGGACTCCACCAGCGTGTAGTGCTCGCCCGCCTTGAAATGCCTGTACTCGACCCTACCCTGGCAGTCCTGCTGATTGTCGTCGCCCGCCGGCTCCTCGAACAACGTCACGTCGAGCCGATGATCTCCCGGTGTCACTTCAAAAAAGCGCCCGTCGTCCACCCGCTTGCCATCCACCCGCTCGGCCATCAGATCATTTGGGGTTTCTTCCTTCAAGCCGATCCACGCATCGCCCGGATCAGCCTTGGGGAGCGGGCCGGCGCAGGCCGACAGCAATACAGCGACAACAGGCATCAAGCACAGCGTTTTCAATGACATGACAGAACTCCGGAAAAGACAGTTGCGATGGGCAACAAGCTTGAAGAGCGGTCGTTTGCAGAACAAATGAATACGGATGAAGCAATGTTAAGCCGCTGACTAAATCTTCCTTCATCTGGCTGAAAGGTGCGTGTTAGGCGGGTCGCCCGAGACTGCCGGGGTTTGCAATCCCGCCTTTTTGGAGAGTCACGCATGCTCGGGCTGGTAAAGACCGCACTGCACAAGCCGTACACCTTCATCGTGTTGGCCATCGTCATCTGCATCATCGGGCCGATGGCGGCCCTGCGTACCCCCACAGATGTGTTCCCGGATATCGGCATCCCCGTGGTTGCGGTGGTGTGGCAATACAACGGCCTGTCGCCGGACGCCATGGCCGGTCGGGTGATCTACACCTATGAGCGCGCGTTGAGCACCACCGTCAACGACATCGAACATATCGAATCGCAATCGCTGCCCGGCATGGGCATCGTCAAAATTTTCTTCCAGACCGGCGTGGATATCCGCACCGCCAACGCCCAGGTCACCGCCGTCTCACAGACCGTGCTCAAGCAAATGCCGCCGGGCATCACGCCGCCGCTGATCCTCAACTACAGCGCCTCCACGGTGCCGATCCTGCAAATGGCGTTTTCCAGCCCCAGTCTCTCCGAAGCGAGGATTCGCGACCTGGTGCAGAACGCTATCCGCTTGCCCCTGAGCGCCCTGCCCGGCCTGGCTATGCCCACCCCCATGGGCGGCAGGCAACGCCAGATCACCCTTGACCTGGACCCACAGGCCCTGGCCGCCAAAGGCCTGTCGGCACAGGACGTGGGCACGGCCCTGGCACTGCAGAACCAGATCATCCCGGTGGGCACCGCCAAGCTGGGGCCCAACGAATACACGGTCCTGCTCAACAACAGCCCCAAGGCCATCGACGAACTCAACGACCTGCCGATCAAGACCGTCGACGGCGCGCTGATCACCATCGGTCAGGTGGCCCACGTGCGCGACGGCTCGCCGCCGCAGACCAACATCGTGCGCGTCGACGGCCATCGCGCAGTGCTGATGCCGGCGCTGAAAAACGGCAGCATCTCGACCCTGTCGATCATCGACGGCATCCGTAAAATGCTGCCACGCATCAACGAAACCCTGCCGCCGTCGCTGAAGACTTCGCTGCTGGGTGACGCCTCGGTGTTCGTCAAGCAATCAGTGGGCAGCGTGGCCCAGGAAGGCATCATCGCCGCGCTGCTGACCAGCGCGATGATCCTGCTGTTCCTCGGCAGCTGGCGCTCCACCGTGATCATCGCCGCGTCGATTCCCCTCGCCGTGCTCTCGGCCATCGCGCTGCTGGCGGTCAGCGGGCAAACGCTCAACGTCATGACCCTTGGCGGCTTGGCATTGGCGGTAGGGATTCTGGTGGACGACGCCACGGTGACCATCGAAAACATCAACTGGCACCTGGAACAGGGCAAGGCGGTGAAGACCGCGATCCTTGACGGCGCCGCGCAGATCGTCGGTCCGGCCTTCGTTTCGCTGCTGTGCATCTGCATCGTGTTCGTGCCGATGTTTCTGCTGCAAGGCATCGCCGGCTATCTGTTCCGGCCGATGGCGCTGGCGGTGATGTTCGCCATGGCCAGCTCGTTCATCCTCTCGCGCACCCTGGTGCCGACCCTGGCGATGTATCTGCTCAAGCCACACGCGCCGGAGCCGGGCCCAGGCCATCATCCGGAAGATGCCTTCATCAATCACCATGAGGGCGAGCATCACCCGCAGCCGCGCCATGCGATGCTGCAATCGGTGGTGAATGTCCAGCAGGGCTTCGAGCGACGCTTTTCGAACCTGCGCGATACCTACCATGGCCTGCTGACGCTTGCCCTGGGCCAGCGCAAACGCTTTATCGCAGGCTTTCTCGCGTGCGTGCTGGCCTCGTTCCTGCTGCTGCCGAGCCTGGGCGAGGACTTCTTCCCCGCCACCGACGCCGGTGCCCTGGCGCTTCACGTGCGCCTGCCGCTGGGCACGCGCATCGAAGAAAGCGCCGCCGCGTTCGACCGCATTGAAGCGCGCATTCGCCAAGTGATTCCGGCCACTGAGCTGGACACCATCGTCGACAATATCGGCATTCCGCTCAGCGGCATCGACATGGCCTACAGCAGCAGCGGCACCATCGGCCCGCAGGACGGCGATATTCAGGTCAGCCTGAAAAAGGATCACGCACCCAGCGCCGACTACATCAAACAACTGCGCGAAACCCTGCCCCGAAGCTTCCCCGGCAGCCACTTCGCGTTCCTGCCCGCAGACATCAGCAGCCAGATCCTCAACTTCGGCACGCCGGCGCCGCTGGACATTAAAATCTCCGGGCGCAGCGATGCCGAAAACCGCGCCTATGCGGTGGAACTTGAGCGGCGCCTGCAGCATGTGCCGGGCATTGCCGACCTGCGTCTGCAGCAGTCCACCGGCTATCCGTCGCTGCAGGTGAATGTCGACCGGCTGCGCGCCAATGGCCTGGGCATCACGGAAAAGGACGTGACCAACAGCATGGTGGCGTCGCTGGCCGGCAGCTCCCAGGTGGCGCCGACGTTCTGGCTCAACCCGGCCAATGGCGTGTCGTATTCGATTGTGGCGGCAACGCCGCAGTACCGCCTCGACAGCTTGCCGGCGCTCGAAGCACTGCCGGTGACCGGCACCGACGGCCAGTCGCAGATCCTCGCCGGTGTCGCCAGCATTTCCCGCACTCACAGCCCGGCCGTGGTGACCCACTACAACATCCAGCCAACGCTGGACCTCTACGCCAACGTGCAAGGCCGTGACCTCGGCGGCGTCGCCCGTGACGTACAAACCGTACTGGATGACACCGCGCACCTGCGCCCCAAAGGCGCGACGATCAGCCTGCACGGGCAGATCGACGCGCTGCACGAAGCCTTCACCGGCTTGAGCGTCGGCCTGCTCGGCGCAGTGCTGCTGATCTACCTGCTGATCGTGGTCAACTTCCAGTCCTGGGCCGACCCCTTCGTGATCATCACCGCCTTGCCGGCCGCGCTGGCCGGCATCGTGTGGATGCTGTTCCTCAGCGGCACATCGCTGTCGGTGCCGGCACTCACCGGCGCGATCCTGTGCATGGGCGTGGCGACGGCCAATTCGATCCTGGTGGTGAGCTTCTGCCGTGAGCGCCTGGCCGTGCATGGCGATGCGTTGAAGGCCGCACTCGAGGCCGGCTACACACGCTTTCGCCCGGTGTGCATGACCGCCCTGGCGATGATCATCGGCATGCTGCCCCTGGCCCTGTCCCAGGAGCAAAACGCGCCCCTGGGCCGTGCCGTCATTGGCGGCCTGATCTGCGCCACCGTCGCCACCCTGCTATTCGTTCCCGTGGTTTTCAGCCTGGTCCACGGACGCCACCCTACTCGCGCCACTGCTGGAGAAACCCCTCATGTCGTCTGATCACACCCCCTCGCGCAAGCGCTTGATGCTCCTGGGCGTCGGCGGCCTGACCCTGGCCGCCCTGTTGGTCGCCCACGGTCTGCACGCGCGCGCACTGCACGCGCGCTCGGTCAGCGCCTGGACCGAAACCGCTGCCATCGCACAGGTCAGGGTGGTGCAACCCCAACGCAACGCCGCCGGCGATACCCTACGCTTGCCCGCGCACCTGGAGGCCTGGAGCAAGGCGCCGATCCATGCGCGGGTCAGCGGCTACCTCAAGGACTGGAAAGTCGATATCGGCAGCCGGGTCAAGGCCGGGCAGGTGCTCGCCGACATCGACAGCCCGGACCTGGACCAGCAATTGGCGCAAACCCATGCGCAACTGGTCCAGCAACAAGCCAATGCGCGCCTGGCGGCCACCACTGCCACGCGTTGGCAACACCTGCTGGCGAGCCATTCGGTGTCGCGTCAGGAAGCCGATGAGAAAACCTCGGATGCGGCCGCCGCCAAGGCCAATGCCCAGGCCGCCGCAGCCGACTATGCGCGACTGCGCGCACTGGAAAGCTACAAGACCCTGCGCGCACCGTTCGCCGGCACCATCACCGCGCGTAATACCGATATCGGCCAGTTGATCAAGGCCGATACCGACAGCAACCTGGCCTTGTTCAACCTCGCCGACACGCACCAATTGCGCCTGTATGTGCCGGTGCCGCAGAACTACGCGGCGGTTATCCATCCGGGCCTGCACGCCGAGCTGACGGTGCCCGAGCATCCTGGCGAACACTTCAAGGCGCGCTTGGTCGGCGACTCCACCGCCATCGACCGCCGTTCCGGTACCCTGCTCGCGCAGTTCGTGGTCGATAACCCAGGCGATGCGTTGCTGCCCGGCGATTACGCCGAAGCCACGCTGCCGGTTCCAGCCGATACCCACGGCGTGAGCATTCCGGCCAGCGCATTGATCTTCCGTGCCCAGGGCACTCAGGTGGCGCTGCTGGATGCGCAGAACCATGTGCACTTGCAGGGCATTCATATCGGCCTCGACCTGGGCGCTCGCCTGGTGATCGATCAAGGGCTCAACTCCGCCGACCGCGTGGTCGACAACCCGCCCGATGCACTGCGCGAGGGCGATCCGGTGCAGCTGGCCGCTACCGCTGGAGGTGCGCATGCGGCGTGAATCGGTGGTGGCGTTGATGCTGCTGGCATTGCAGGGTTGCTCGATGGCGCCGACCTACCAGGTACCGAGGGTCGATCTGCCGGCCGATTACCGCGAGGGCCCCTGGCACAGCGCGCAGCCGTCCGACCGAATGGCGCCGCAGTGGTGGACGTTTTACAACGATGCGCGCCTCAATAGCCTGCAGCAGCAATTGCTCAAGGCCAACCCAGACTTGGCGGCGGCGCTGGCGCATTTCGATGCAGCCCAGGCGTATGCCAGCCAGTTGCACGCAGGACTGTTCCCGCAGATCAACGCCAGCGCGCAGCCGCTGCGCCAACGGCAGTCGGATTCGCGGCCGCTGCGCGGGGGTACGCAGCCGTCGGTGTACAACAGCGATACCGCCGAATTTTCGCTGAGCTACGACCTGGACCTGTGGGGCAAAATCCGCAACCAGGTGGCGGCGGGAGATGCCAAGGCGCACGCGTCGGGGGATGAGCTGGCGGTGGCGAGGTTGAACCTGCAGCACCAGCTGGCAACCTTGTATGTGCAGCTCAATGGATTGGATGTGCAGCGCCGGACTCTTGAGCGTTCGCTGGATGATTTCAGCCAGGCACTGCAACTGACGCGCAACCGCTATGAAGGCCAGATCGCTTCAGAGCTGGACCTGACGCGCGCGCAAAGTCAACTGGCGCAGGCCAGGGCGCAGCTGGATGAAGTGCGCGGGCAGCGCAACCTCACCGAACATGCCATCGGTGAGCTGGTGGGTGTGACGGCCAGTGATTTCTCCCTGCCGCCCAGCCCGCACTTGATCGCCCTGCCGCTGATTCCTGCGCAACTGCCGAGCCACCTACTGCAACGTCGCCCCGACATAGCGGCAGCGGAGCGTCGTGTGTTTGCGGCCAATGCGAATATTGGTGTAGCCAGAGCGGCGTGGTACCCGGATTTCAGCTTGACCGGCCTGATCGGCGGACAGACACAGGGCGTTGGCAACCTGCTATATGCCGGCAATCGTTACTGGGCGCTGGGACCGCTGGTCAACCTGCCGATCTTCAACGGCGGGCGCTTGAGCGCCAATGAGCGCCAGGCCAAAGCCGAGTTCGAAGAAGCCTCGGCGCAGTATCGCAGCCAGGTGCTGAAAGCCGTGCGCGAGGTGGAAGACAACCTGGCGCAACTGCGCGACTTGCAGCGCCAGGCCGAGGATGAACAAGCGGCAGCGGATGCGGCGCAGCACACCCAGACGCTGGCAATGAACAGCTATCAGGCAGGCGCGGTGAGTTACCTGGAAGTGGTGACCGCACAGACCGCGGCATTGCAAGCGCAGCGAGCGTTGCAGGCAGCACAGACGCGGCAGTTGCAGGCGAGCGTGGGGCTACTCACCGCGCTCGGCGGTGGCTGGGAACCAGGCACGTTTTAATGCTCAACACAGCTCCAAATGTGGAAGGGGCTGCTACCGATAGCGTTGAGTCAGTTGATACACGTGTGGCTGACCCACCGCCATCGGGAGCAAGCCCTTCCAGACACATCCTGCCAAAAGCCTGCCGATCAAGCTCAGCGACAGCAGGATGACCTTGTGAAAACGGCCAGGCATGTGGTGGCCAATCCCCTGCGGGCGGGGCTGGTGGATCGAATCGGCGACTACCCGCTGTGGGACGCCGTTTGGCTGTAGCGCCTTCGCCTACCTTTTTTGCCCTCATTTCAGGCTTAAACACGAACCCCCACTCACAGACTTATCCGAAACTTCGTACACTGCCTGCCCTACTCCTTGATTGGTATGAACAATGTTGATCAAAAAAGCCCTCACCACCGTCGCGCTGCTGGCCTCCCTGCTGGGCGCGGCGTCAGCCTTCGCCCACGCGCACCTGAAAAGCTCGCAGCCTGCGGCAGACAGCAGCGTCGCAGCGCCCAAGGAGCTGCGCCTGACGTTCACCGAAGGCGTCGAAGCCACGTTCACCAAAGTCTCACTGAGCAAGGACGGCACCGAAATCGCGATCAAAGGCCTGGACACACCGGATAAAGACAAGAAGGTGCTGGTCGTGACACCCGCTGCGCCGCTGGCGGCCGGCAACTACAAGGTGGTGTGGAACGCCGTCTCCGTCGACACCCACAAGAGCAACGGTGAATACAGCTTCAAGGTCGGCCAATAATCCATGGCGACGCTGCTGGTGCTGTGCCGTTTCGTGCATTTCATCGTCGTGCTGCTGATGTTCGGTGCCTGCGCGTTCAGGCCCTGGCTGCTGGGCACGCACGCGCAACCGGCGCTGGACCGGCAACTGCTGCGCATCACCCGTGGCCTGGCCTGGCTGGGGCTCGGTTCGGGCGTAGTGTGGTTGTTGTTGATCACCGCGAGCATGGCCGGCACCTGGGACGCCGCCCTGCAACCGGCGACGGTGCAACTGGTGCTGGGCAAGACGTTCTTCGGCCAAGTCTGGATCTGGCATCTATTGCTGAACCTGCTGCTCGTGATCGCGCTGATCAAACCCTGGCCGGTGCTGCGCCTGCCATTGCTTGCGCTGTTACTGGCGACCCTTGCACCGGTGGGCCACGGCGCGATGCTCGACGGACTCAGCGGGCAGTTGCTGATCCTCAATCAGGTGGTGCACCTGGTGTGCGTCGGCGCCTGGCTCGGGGGTTTACTGTTGTTGGTGCTGATACTGCGCTCGCCAACGCCGGCACTGGCATCGATCCTGCGGCGCTTCAGCGGCGTCGGTTATGGTGTGGTGGCCGGCCTGCTTGTGACGGGCCTGATCAACGTGCGCGTACTCACCGGACAACTGTGGCCTACGCCGTTGTTCAGCGGGTTCGCGCTGATTTTGTTGATCAAGGTGCTGCTGGTGCTCGGCATGCTGGGGCTGGCGTTGCTGAACCGTTTGCGCCTTAAGCATTGCGAACAGCGCGTGAGCGCGCTGAAAGCCAGCATCATGCTGGAATGGTTACTCGGTATTTCAGCGGTGGCGGCGGTTTCCCTGCTGGGCACCCTTCCGCCCATGACCATGACTGGCTGATTCAACACGTCTATCAAACCCACCGCAGCCAACAGTGAGACGGCCTCACCTCAAACAATTTGTTTAGTCATCGTATAACTTCCGCTTGACACCCCCCGAAAACCCCGCAAATATCCGCCCTAATGTTGTACGACAACGTATGACAAATAATAAAAACAACAAAAGAAAAAGGGAGCTTCACTGTGAGTCAATTCGCCCGCGCTACCTCCTCGCACCTCGGTCTCATCAGCTTCGCCAGTCTTACGTTCACGCTGCCCCTCGTCGCCCAGGCCGATGGCTTTCTCGACGACGCCAAGGCCTCGCTGAACTTGCGTAACGCCTACTTCAACCGCAACTTCACCAACCCGGCCAACCCCCAGGCCAAGGCTGAGGAGTGGACGCAGAACTTCATTCTTGATGCTAAGTCCGGCTTCACCCAGGGCACCGTGGGTTTCGGCCTGGATGTGCTGGGCCTGTACTCGCAGAAGCTCGACGGCGGCAAAGGCACCGCCGGCACGCAACTGCTGCCGGTGCACAGCGATGGCCGTCCGGCCGACAACTTCGGGCGCCTGGGCGTGGCGCTGAAAACCCGGCTGTCGAAGACCGAACTGAAGGTCGGTGAATGGATGCCGGTGTTGCCGATTCTGCGCTCCGACGACGGCCGCTCCCTGCCGCAAACCTTTCGCGGCGGCCAGGTCACCTCCAACGAGATCGCCGGCCTGACGCTCTACGGCGGCCAGTTTCGCGGCAACAGCCCGCGCAACGACGCGAGCATGGAAGACATGTTCATGAACGGCAAAGCGGCGTTCACCTCCGACCGCTTCAACTTCGGCGGCGGCGAGTACGCCTTCAACGACAAGCGCACCCAGGTCGGCCTGTGGTACGCCGAACTCAGCGATATCTACCAGCAGCAATACCTCAACCTCACCCACAGCCAGCCTGTGGGCGACTGGACCCTGGGGGCCAATCTCGGTTTCTTCAACGGCAAGGAAGACGGCAGCGCACTGGCCGGCGATCTGGACAACAAAACCGTGTCCGCGCTGTTCTCCGCCAAATACCAGGGCCACACCTTCTACGTCGGTCTGCAGAAACTCACCGGCGACAGCGTGTGGATGCGCGTCAACGGCACCAGCGGCGGAACCCTGGCCAACGACAGCTATAACTCCAGCTACGACAACGCCAAGGAAAAATCCTGGCAGGTGCGGCATGACTTCAACTTCGTCGTGCTGGGCGTGCCGGGGCTGACCTTGATGAACCGCTACATCAGCGGCAGCAACGTGCACACCGGGGCGATCACCGATGGCAAGGAATGGGGACGCGAGTCCGAACTGGCCTATACCGTACAAAGCGGTGCGCTGAAGAACCTGAATGTGCGCTGGCGCAACTCGACCATGCGTCGGGATTTCAGCACCAACGAGTTCGATGAAAACCGGCTGTTTGTGAGCTATCCGATTTCCCTGCTGTAACACTCAACCTCCCTTTCACAGCAAATCCCCTGTGGGAGGGAGCAAGCCCCCTCCCACATTTTGCGCCTCACTGTGCTTTCATTCTGTCTGCAAGAACGTTGACAAGCCGGTGAAACCCTAACGATACTTCGGCAAAGTCATACGACAACCTACAACAATAAATGGGACCTTCATGACCACCACCTCCGCCCCCGTTCCATTCAACCGCCTGCTGATCACTGGCGCCGCCGGCGGCCTGGGCAAAGTACTGCGCGAGCGCATGCGCCCTTACGCCCAGGTGCTGCGCCTGTCGGACATCGCCGACATGGCCCCCGCCGCCGCCCATGAAGAAGTGCACCCTTGCGACCTCGCCGATAAACAAGCCGTGCACCATCTGGTGGAAGGTGTCGACGCCATCCTGCATTTTGGTGGTGTGTCGGTTGAACGATCGTTCGAAGAAGTACTCGGCGCCAATATCAGCGGGATTTTTCATATCTACGAAGCCGCCCGCCGCCATGGCGTGAAGCGCGTGATCTTCGCCAGCTCCAACCACGTGATTGGGTTCTACAAACAGGGCGAGCCACTCGACGCCCACTCGCCGCGCCGCCCGGACAGCTACTACGGCCTGTCCAAGTCCTACGGCGAAGACATGGCCAGTTTCTACTTCGACCGCTACGGCATCGAGACCGTGAGCATCCGCATCGGCTCCTCGTTTCCCGAACCACAGAACCGCCGGATGATGCACACCTGGCTCAGCTTCGACGACCTGACCCAACTGCTCGAACGCGCGCTGTATACGCCAAACGTCGGCCACACGGTGGTGTACGGCATGTCCAATAACCTCGACACCTGGTGGGACAACCGCTACGCCGCTCACCTGGGCTTTGCTCCCAAAGACAGCTCCGAAGTGTTCCGCGCCCACGTGGAAAAACAACCGCCCGTGCCTGCCGATGACCCGGCGGCGGTGTATCAGGGCGGTGCGTTCTGCGCGGCCGGGCCGTTCGGTGACTGAGTCTGACTCCAACCAAGGGAATGAGTGGCCATGACCGCTGAATTGATTGTCGACGCCCGCAACGCCGTGGGCGAATGCCCGGTGTGGGTGCCCGAGGAAAACGCCCTGTATTGGGTGGATATCCCCAACGGTGGCCTGCAACGCTGGAGCGCCGACAGCGGCCATATCGCCGCGTGGAAGGCCCCGCAGATGCTCGCCTGCATTGCCCGCACCACTGCCGGCAATTGGGTCGCAGGCATGGAATCAGGCTTCTTCCAGCTCACGCCTTACAACGATGGCAGCCTCGACACCACGCCACTGGCCAGCGTCGAACACCCCCGCGAGGACATGCGCCTCAACGACGGCCGCTGCGACCGCCAGGGCCGCTTCTGGGCCGGCAGCATGGTGCTGAACATGGGCTTGAACGCGGCCGAAGGCACGCTTTATCGCTATGATTCCGGCGCCGCGCCCCATGCCCAGTTGAACGGTTTCATCACCCTCAACGGCCTGGCCTTCAGCCCCGACGGCCGCACGATGTACGCTTCGGATTCGCACCCGCTGGTGCAGCAGATCTGGGCCTTTGACTACGACATCGACAGCGGCACCCCGAGCAATCGCCGGGTGTTTGTCGACATGCATAAATTCCTCGGCCGCCCCGATGGCGCGGCGGTGGATGCCGACGGCTGCTACTGGATCTGCGCCAATGACGCCGGCCTGGTGCACCGTTTCACCCCCGACGGTCGCCTCGACCAGTCACTTACCGTACCGGTGAAAAAACCGACCATGTGCGCCTTCGGCGGCAGCCGTCTGGATACGTTGTTCGTCACCTCGATTCGCGATGACAACAGTGACCAGTCCCTGTCCGGTGGCGTGTTCGCCCTCAACCCCGGCGTCAAGGGACTGCCCGAACCGCGCTTCATCCCCTAGCTGCATCGCTGTGCCTTGAATACAAAAATAACAAGACAGGAGTGATACCCCATGGACTTCAAACGCACGTTACTCGTCACCGCACTGTTCACCCTCAGCAGCGCCGCCCAGGCGCTGGAAATCAAATTCGCCGATATCCACCCCGACGGCTATCCCACCGTGGTCGCCGAAAAGAACATGGGCGCCGCGCTCACTAAGGAGAGCAACGGCGAACTGACCTTCAAGTTCTTCCCCGGCGGCGTGCTGGGCTCCGAGAAGGAAGTGGTCGAACAGGCCCAGGTCGGCGCGGTGCAGATGACCCGCGTCAGCCTCGGTATCGTCGGGCCGGTCGTGCCGGATGTGAATGTGTTCAACCTGCCGTTCGTGTTCCGCGACCAGGCGCACATGCGCAAGGTCATCGATGGCGAGATCGGCGATGAGATTCTCGCCAAGATCACCGACTCCGAATTCGGCCTGGTGGCCCTGGCCTGGATGGACGGCGGCACGCGCAACCTCTACACCAAAGAGCCGGTGCGCAAAATCGAAGACCTCAAGGGCATGAAGATTCGCGTACAGGGCAACCCGTTGTTCATCGACGCCTTCAACGCCATGGGCGCCAACGGTATCGCCATGGACACCGGCGAGATCTTCAGCGCCCTGCAGACCGGCGTGATCGACGGCGCGGAAAACAACCCGCCCACCATGCTCGAGCACAACCACTTCCAGAACGCCAAGTTCTACACCCTCACCGAACACCTGATCCTGCCCGAGCCCATCGTGATGTCGAAAATCACCTGGAACAAGCTCACCCCGGCCCAGCAGGACATGGTGAAAAAAGCCGCCAAGGCCGCCCAGGCCGATGAGCGTGTGTTGTGGGACGCCAAGTCCGCCAGCAGCGAAACCAAACTCAAGGCCGCAGGCGTGGAGTTCATCACCGTCGACAAAAAGCCCTTCTATGACGCCACCGCAGCAGTGCGCGCCAAGTACGGCGCGCCTTACGCCGACCTGATCAAGCGCATCGACGCGGTTCAATAACGCCCTCCTTCCTGACAAGGCCCGGCGCGGTCGGCATCAACGCGCCCGGTCACGGTGAACGCCATGAAGAATCTACTGCTGCGCTTCAATGACCGCCTCTACATGACCTGTATCTGGGTCGCCGGCCTGTCCGTGCTGGGGGTGGCGCTGATCATTCCCTGGGGCATCTTCGCCCGCTACATCCTCGGCACCGGCTCCAGTTGGCCGGAGCCCACCGCGATCCTGCTGATGCTGGTATTCACCTTCATTGGCGCCGCCGCCAGCTACCGCGCCGGCGCGCACATGTCGGTGGCCATGGTCACCGACCGCCTGCCGCCCGCCCAACGCCGCATCGTCGGCGTCCTCTCGCAACTGTTGATGGCGACCATCTGCCTGTTCATGACCATTTGGGGCAGCAAGCTGTGCCTGTCCACCTGGAACCAGTTCATGAGCGCCATCCCCACCCTGCGCGTGGGCATCACCTACATGCCGATCCCGATCGGCGGGCTGCTGACCCTGGTGTTCGTGCTGGAAAAACTTCTGCTGGGCGACCAGAGCAATCGCCGCGTGGTGCGTTTCGACCTGGTTGAAGAAAGCGAAGGAGCTGCCTGATATGGACGCATTGATTCTGCTCGGCAGCTTTGTCGCCCTGATCCTGATCGGCATGCCGGTGGCCTACGCCTTGGGGCTTTCGGCGCTGATCGGCGCATGGTGGATCGACATTCCGTTCCAGGCGCTGATGATTCAGGTGGCCGGCGGGGTGAACAAGTTTTCGCTGATGGCAATTCCGTTCTTCGTACTGGCCGGCGCGATCATGGCCGAGGGCGGCATGTCGCGGCGGCTGGTGGCGTTTGCCGGGGTGCTGGTGGGCTTTGTGCGCGGCGGCCTGTCGCTGGTCAACATCATGGCCTCGACGTTTTTCGGCGCCATCTCCGGCTCGTCGGTGGCCGACACCGCCTCGGTGGGCTCGGTGCTGATCCCGGAAATGGAACGCCGTGGCTACCCCCGGGAGTTTGCCACGGCGGTTACCGTGAGCGGTTCGGTGCAGGCCCTGCTGACCCCGCCCAGCCATAACTCGGTGCTCTACTCCCTCGCAGCCGGCGGCACGGTGTCGATTGCCTCGCTGTTCATGGCCGGCGTGGTGCCGGGGCTGTTGATGAGCGCGTGCCTGATGGTGCTGTGCCTGATCTTCGCGAAAAAACGCAACTACCCCAAGGGCGAAGTCATCCCCCTGAAGCAGGCGCTGAAAATCGCCGCCGACGCGCTCTGGGGCCTGATGGCCATGGTGATCATCCTTGGCGGCATCCTCTCGGGCATCTTCACCGCCACTGAGTCGGCGGCGATTGCGGTGCTGTGGGCGTTTTTCGTGACCATGTTCATCTACCGCGACTACAAATGGCACGAGCTGCCCAAGCTGATGCACCGCACGGTGCGTACCATTTCCATCGTGATGATCCTGATCGCCTTCGCCGCCAGCTTCGGCTACATCATGACCCTGATGCAGATCCCGGCGAAGATCACCACGATGTTCCTGACCCTCTCGGACAACCGCTACGTGATCCTCATGTGCATCAACGCCATGCTGCTGTTGCTGGGCACGGTGATGGACATGGCGCCGCTGATCCTCATCCTCACACCGATCCTGCTACCGGTGATCGTCGGCATCGGCGTCGACCCGGTGCACTTCGGCATGATCATGCTGGTGAACCTCGGCATCGGCCTGATCACCCCGCCGGTGGGCGCGGTGCTGTTTGTCGGCGCGGCGGTGGGCAAGACCACCATCGAGAAAACCGTGAAGGCGCTGCTGCCGTTCTACGCGGTGCTGTTCCTGGTGCTGATCGCGGTGACCTACATCCCGGCGCTGTCGCTGTGGCTGCCGAGCGTGGTGCTGTGATGATCGAGCTGGAGGATCACCTGACGCGCCTCACCCTGTCCCCGGCAGTGGGTGGCAGCATCGTCAACTGGACGGTGCGCGCCACCGGGCAGCCGCTGTTGCGAAACAGCGATGAGCATGCGATCAGTACCGGGTTGCCGGGCAAGCTGGGGTGCTATCCGTTGGCGCCCTGGTCGAACCGGGTGGCCGAAGGCGGTTTTGACAACCCCGAGGGTTGGCTGGCGTTGACGCCCAACAGCCTCACCGATCCCCTGCCGATTCATGGCTCGGCCTGGCAACAGCCCTGGCAGGTCGTGAGCCGGACGGCGGAGGAAGTGGTGCTGGCGATAGTCTGCGAGACGCCGTTCGCCTATCGCGCCGAGCAGCGGTTTGGCTTGAGCGACGGTGAACTGAGCATTCAATTGCGGGTAACCCACCTGGCCGCGCAGCCGGCCTGGCACGGTTTGGGCTTGCATCCCTACCTGCCCCGCAGGCCGGGCACGCGGTTGCAGGCCAGGGCGTCGCAAGTGTGGATGAGCGATGCATCCAAATTACCCACGGCGTTGGCGCCGATTCCCGAAGCCTGGGACTTTCGCCAACTCAAGGAGTTGCCTCAGGCGTTGGTGGACAACGGCTTTTGCCAGTGGGATGGGCGCTGCCGGATCGAACAGCCGGACTTGGCCTATGCCCTGGAATGCGAGGCCACCGGCGCCGATTACTTCCTCCTGTACTGCCCGCCGGGGCTTGAATTCTTTTGCATCGAGCCGGTGAGTCATCCGGTCAATGCCCATCACCTGCCCGGCCGACCCGGCTTGAAGCTGCTGGAACAACACCAGTCAACCCAACTCAACTTCACCTTGAAATACACGCCCCTGTAACACCACAAACCCTGTGGGAGCTGGCTTGCCTGCGATAGCGGCGTGTCAGGGCGGGCTGTTCTTCAGCCGCCCTGCAGTATCAATACTCACCACCACCGACAACCCCGGCCGCAACCGCTCGCTGTCAGCCTGCCCCGGGTCCACGCTAATCCTCACCGGCACCCGCTGGGCGATCTTCACAAAGTTGCCAGTGGCATTGTCCGCCTGCAACAGGCTGAATTCCGAGCCCGTCGCCGGCGAAATATGCTGCACCGTGCCATGAAACCTGCGGTGGTTCAGTGCATCCACAGTGAAAGACACCGGCTGGCCGATCTGCACATCGGCCATCTGGGTTTCTTTCATATTGGCGATCACCCACAGCTGGTTGGGCACCAGCGCCATCAACTGCGCGCCGGAATTGACGTAGGCGCCCAGGCGCACGCCGATCTGTCCCAGTTGGCCGTCGCGCGGCGCGGTGATGCGCGTGTTGGCCAGGTCGATACGCGCCAGCGCCACCGCGGCATCGGCACTTGCCACCGCCGCTTCCAGCGAACCGCGATTGACGATCACTGTCTGCAGGTCCTGCCGCGCAATCTCCAGATTGGCCTGGGCCTGGGCCACCGCCGCAACGGTTTGCGCCTGCGCGGCGCGGGTCACGTCCAGCTCGCGCCTGGACACCGAGCCATCGCTGATCAGTTCTTCATTGCGGCGCAGGTCGGCGCTGCTTTTGCGCGCCTGGGCCTGGCTGTCCACCAGTGCGGCCTGGCGCAGCTTGATGGTGGCTTGCGCGCTGTTGCGCTGCTGCACCACATTGGCCAACGCCGCCTTCTGCACCGCCCGTTGCGCCAGCGCCTGGTCGAGGCGCTGCTGATAGATGCGGTCATCGAGGCGCACCAGCAGGTCGCCGGCCTTGACGTACTGGAAGTCCTGCACCGGCACCTCGAACACATAACCGCTGAGCTGCGGGCCGATGATCGTCACCTGGCCGCGTACCAACGCGTTCTCGGTGGTTTCCACCGCACTGCTGAACGGCGGCAACTGCCAGGCGTAGAGCACGATCAACACACCGACGATGGCAATCGCGGCAAAGCCCAGGGAAGAGAGGATGCGCACCCGCAAGGAGCGCGGCTCGGTCGCCGTGGCGCCCGGCGGCGTGCTGCCTTCCGGCGTGGCAGCGATGGCATTGGTGGTTGTGGTGGTCGGTTCGGTCATGAAGGTGCGCCGCTGGGTTGAACGGGAGGAACTGCCTGGGTGGTGCTCATCAGCCACAGGCTGCGAATGAAGATCCAGCTCATGGTAAGGATCGCGATGATCGCGATCAGCATGAAGACATCGTTGTAGGCCATCACGTTCGCTTCACGGGTCGCCGCCGTGGCCAGGCTGCGGATGCCCTGCAGGTTGCGCAACTGCGGATCGGCGATCACCCCGCCATAGGCCGCCGCGCCGCTCTGCACCCGCGCCGCAACGCGCGGGTCGAGCAGGGTCAGGTGTTCGACGATCATGCTGGAATGGTACTTCTCACGCACGACCTGGAAGGTGCCGAGCAACGCCGCGCCGATCAGCCCGCCGAGGTTCTGGCAAATGCCGAACATCACCGAAAAACTCACCAGGTTGCGCGGGTTGGCCAATACGTTTTTGGTGCCGAGCACCATGGTCGGTCCGAGGAAAAACGTGCCGCCAAAGCCCAGCAGGAACTGGCTGACATACAGGTTCTGCGGCCGCGTGAGGTTGCTGGAGAAACTGTCCATGACCGAGCCGGTGGCCATCAGCGCCAGGGAAATCACCAGCGGCATCAGCAGGTGCGCCGGGTTGATCGTCAACGCGCTGACCACCAGCCCCGCAAGCGCCCCGGCCAGCATCACCACGTACAGCGTGTGCATCTGCTCGTAGCTCATGTTGAGCATCTGCATGAAACCCACTGCGCCGGTGGACTGCTCCGACAGCACCATGCGAATCAGGATCACCGCCAGCGCCAGACGAATCATCACGCCGCTGCCGAGCCAACGCGTCATCAGCAGCGGGTTGGCGCGGTTATGCTCGATGGCAAGGCCCGCCATGATCAGCACCAGGGAACAGGCCGACGCCACGCCGATCCAGGGTGCCTCCAGCCACCAGTCGATACGCCCCAGGGACAGCACCGCACACAGCAGGGCCACGCCGGTGGCGAGGATGGCGAAGGTGAGAAAATCGAGTTTTTCAAAGGTCTTGAAGCGATCGCCGGGCGGTAATTTGAGGAGGAACACGCAGCCCAGGCAGATCAGCGCCAGGCCCAGCTCAAACAGGTACAAGCCGCGCCATTCGGCAATCTGCAGCAGGTCTTCGGAGAACAACCGCGCCAACGGCAAGGCCAACTGCGCGGTGCCCAGCCCGAGCACCAGCGAACGCAAGCGCCACTTGGCCGGGAAGGCCTGGATCATGTAGTACAAGCCCAACGAACTCAGCGCGGCCCCCACCATGCCATGGGCCGCCCGCACGGCGATGGCCGAACTGAGGTCGTTGACGAACAAATGGCCGAAGGTGACCAGCACGTACAGCACCAGAAACACCTCGGTGAACGCACGCAAGCCGAACTGCTGACGAAACTTCACCAGCAACAGGTTCATGCACACGTTGGTCATCACGTAGGCGGCGGGCAGCCAGGCCATCTCTGCGGTGGTCGCACCGAGGGCGCCTTGCAGGTATTGCAGGTTGGCGATGACCAGTGCGTTACCCAGCCCCCCGGTGATCGCCACCAGCGCACCGACCAGCGCGAACAGCCAGCGCTTGTGGGTGGGATGCAGCGGCGTCGACGGCGAACCGGGCAAGGTCGGTCGCTCATGGGGCTGCCAGGGGTGGGGGGTGTAGTTGTCCATTGGGTGACCTTGGTGAGCCGACGGGGAAGTCGGTGAAATCCACGACTTTGGGAGTAGTAAACCTGAGCGGGGTTCATCTTGCTATATAACAAAAGAGACTTTTCTGGCGCGACTCAACCACTGGTCCTTTCTGAAATCGAGAGCGGGTTGAATCCTTATCATCCACAAGCGGAGCAAAAAATTTCAGTACTCCATCGAATTAATTTCGCGCCACGTTTATTTAAGTCCAAAAATGTAATAGCTGCGCCAGCATCAATGATGCTAAATTGCCTTCATGCGTATCGTTCAGGGAGAATTCCGCATGCGAGCTATCGACTATCAAAAAAACAACCTTGTAAAGCCGTACGATCAGCCTTGTTCGCGATCCTGCACTTATCGCGGAGCAGCTTTATGAAAATCAACTATGAAACAACACCATATCAAAAAATTGATGACCTTAGAAAGTTACAGCATCGCACACGCAACCAAGTTCGAGCAATGCTCACCGGGGAGTCTGGCGTATCATTCAAACTATTAAATTCTTTGCGAAAATCAAAATCAATTAATGAAATTCTGCAGATTGAAAGAGTAATACGCGGCAGATCGAAAGAACCTGGCGAAATAATACCCGAACTTTTCCCGAGCAAAATACAAACAAAGGAAAACTATATTCGCTTATGCGCTCTCCTACCTAGCAAACAAGTTGAACAAATAGAACGTTTGGCGCGAGAACACTTAGACATCCTGAACAACTTCAAAACTCTCGCATGCTATCTAAATGATAGAATTCTATCAAAAGATTTCGCTGCAGCGGATGAAGCCCTAGGACTTATACTTGAGACGGTTGGCAGCAGTAACTTCCTACTCAGAAAAGCAGCATTAATGCACACAGAGAATTTCAACGGGCAACCTCTAAGGTCGGTAGACCTGATTCTGGAACAGGCCGGCCTAGGCGCAAGTAATTTAATTGCCAGCTCCTTAATTAATAGCTACAAAGAAGAACAGGAAATATTAAGTTTAAAACGTTCCATCATGAACTTAGCAAACAGAGGCTCCAGAAACAAATACACACGAGATATAGCAAGAATACCTCTGCACCCGCATGCAAAAGACTTTTCTGATCTCGGAGAGTTGATTCAAAGCAGTTTACAATCGTCATTAATCGATGCTTTGATTATAATAAAAATAAATAGAACGCTTATACCAATTATCAAAGACTCGACCTTACTTTCATTCTTCGACTCTTGGGATGCAGAACAATCCAGTCTTGAATCAATAGCTGAAAAGTATTGCGAAATCGAGGATGGAGAATCCATTTTTTACAAAAGATCCAGCGCATGGCTGGAAAACAAAAATATTATAGAATATAGAATTTTACTCGATCATTTCTATGATGACCCGGAAGCAGATTACTTTAATCTCGACAAAGCTCTGATCGAACAAATCGAAAAAACAGTTAGCAATATAAGCTTAGAAAGTTTAGCAAAGTGTAAAGATCTGACTCTTCACTCGCCCACAAAACTTCGCGAGTTGGAAAACAATGGTTTCATGACACGCACAGCCGTGTTTAATTTTTTAGTGCACAAGTCAGAGGGCAACGACTTTATATCAGAAAAATCGCTATTCGAGATAATGAGCAAAACTTACGATTTGGACAAGACAACAAATGCAGCGCATTTGAAAACCCTTGCAGTTTTTGCGGGTTCAAAAATATCAAAAATAATATACTATTTACTTATAGCCCGACGCAGTCGAAACGAAGGCGATGACCATCAACTTCGAAGAATTTTACAGCAGGTTGTAATTGAATCGCACAACGGCGACCTTGTTAACTTTGTCGAAACCATTGCAAAAGACTCTAACGTTGTTGCAAAGTTCACCTACGCCGTATGCGTAGAGGATTTCATAGCAAAACTTGTACACATAATAAAAACCTCCGCACAAATTACCGAAACAAGGGCAGCTCTTCATAAATGGATGGGTGAAACCACAGGAGAGAAAAGTTTTTTAGACAGAGCACGAACGCTTATTATTGACCACCAAATCAATCGAGTCCGCAATGAGCTAGACGACCATAGAATATATGTCGATGCTGCAAGATTTTCAGAGTGGTTCAAGGATGAGCTAATACGTGAGCTAGATATGGTACTAACTAGCATGGAACACAATCATACAAATATAGGTGTAGAGGACGGTCAGCTGCTTCAAATTGTAGAACATGCCTACGAAAGCTTTTGTTCAAATAGCATATTTGGTATCGCATCGTACTTGGGGCGACGGATAAGACATGGAACCTTTAAAGGACATTTATATTTTAGCGTTATAGCTATTGAGAGCGTAGAATGGTATGCACCACTTTTCAGGGATGTGAATTTTTCGGCACGATGGGCGCGCTGGAAAAAATCCTATGAACTTTCTATAGATAGCATCATTAATGAAAATTTGCATATTGAGTCTACAGGCAAGAGAAACGGATTACTTAAACCCAACATTTCTGATTGGGCAAAGATGGAAATTGCAATTGCCTGCGCTAAAAATCTTGTCAAAGACTTCATAGAACACAATACAACAATTCGAGCGGTGCCAAATATAACTGAATATTGCTGGCGAATTGCTGAAGTCGACTTAAAAAACATCAATACTTTTCTAAAAAACCAAAGATCACGTTTGATGAACGATCAGCTTCTAAGCGAATTAAGACTAAGCGCACCTAATCAAGCTAGATATTCTGAGCGCTTGAAAGATTTCAACCGAGATTTGGTACACATGATTGATGAAAAACTTTTGGCAATGTACGGCTGGTTCAAAAGACCTCTCAGTGCATCACCAAAAGCATCTCTTCCCTTACTCTATAAAGCAGTGGTAGCCGAGGTTAGGGTATACTTCACAGACTTCGAAGTTGATACTGAATTCGAAGAGGCATACGACATACAACTAGTCGGAGGCCCCTATCATGTGATTTATGATGCGCTATACGTAATTGTCTACAACGCTGCTAAGCACGGTAAGCCTAGCGGTGAAGTACTAAGAAATTTTAAACTTACTCCAAGCAGAAAAGGTAAACTCGGATTTATTTCCGTAACCATCACATCTCAAATAAAAGACTCTGACACCGAGCAATCTATCCGCGAGAAGTTAGAAATAAAACCCGGCGATGATATTAATAATGCACAACTTCTAGAGGGACGAAGCGGCATTAAAAAGCTACATCAACTTCAACAGTCGGACCCAAACTTTAACATCGAATCCATAATTTGCGAAAATCGTACGGTAAGCGTTTCTGTGTCTTATACTTTGGAACACTTATGAGAAAAATTCTACTCGTAGAAGACGACGGATTTAAAGCAAAAAGCCTTATCGACTTTTTAGGGGTCGAATGGCCCGATGCAACTGTAATCACAGCCCCGAGTCTTGTAGACGCCGTCGAAGCTCTATACGAACCCATATACGACCTAATCTTAGTCGACATGGCGATTCCAAGTCACCCCGCAATATTAGGAGGCGGATCTCCTATGTCACTATTGACTGGCGGACTAGAAGTACTTTTGGAACTTAGATCCATGGAGAGGAACGACCCTTGCATTGTCATTACTCAATATCCAGAAATAGAGATCTCAGGAACTTTTTTCTCCGTACATGATGCTGCCTTAAAAATAAGAGACCGTCTTGAGTGCAATGTCTTGGGATGCATAAAGTACTCTGAAGGCTCAAGCGAATGGAAGTTACCACTTAAAACACTTCTGGAGGAAGTATGAACGTTTTGCTACTCGAAGATGATGAAAAAAAGATGAAAGCGATAAAGTCTGAGATACGTCAGTTTAGTGACAAAATCATAATTGACACATGCGAAAACCTTCAAGACTTTTCTCAGAAAGCACAGAGAAAAAAATATGAATTAATAATAGTAGACCTTTTAGTCCCATTATTTAAGGATAGCACTGACACCACAAATGTGTCAGAGCGTATCGTTGATATTTTCAAAGATCGCGAATGCGCAAACGCTAACTCAGCTGTTCTGGCTTTAACGAAATTTAATAGCGCAGCGGAAGAAAACTTTAAAACTTTAAACCTCCAAGATATCACAGTAGTTACATTCATCGAGAACAAGGAGGAATGGAAAAAAGTTTTGAGGTCCAAGCTGGAAAGTAGTATTCCGTTCCCTACATATGAATTCCTCATCATTTGCGCACTAACCAAAGAAGCCAAGGGCTTCCAAGATGCCGGGTACAAGGTAGGTTCATCAATCACGATAAATGGACTACAGTGTCGAGAAATAGTGATTGGTGGAAAAACTGGAACAATAATCACCGCCCCTAGGATGGGGCTTGTAAACTGTGCAATAATCACATCGCGAGGAATCGACTTATTTAAGCCAAAACTTGTTTGCATGAGTGGTATTTGCGCGGGAATAGAGGGAAAAGCAAGTATATATGACATAGTCATATCACAAGTATGTCAACAACACGACTTTGGAAAATGGAGTAGTAAAGGCTATGAACCTGAAATCTACAACATTCAAATACCTCCAAAGCTGGAAAGAAAAATATTAGAACTTCTCGACACGGAAACTCTTATTGACTCTGTGAAACACGGAACAATCCTATCTCGGAGTGAATTTCCTGAAGGACAGGAATTTTTTAATCCTAAAATAATTCTCGCGGCCACGTCGAGCGGTAGCGCAGTTGTTGCGGATGAGAAAATGGTTGACGGTATTAAAGCTCAACATCGAAAGATGACAGCATTCGAGATGGAGGCCTTCGCGGTTTATGAAGCTTCAAGGCTAGCTACGATACCTCCGTTATATTTCAGCGCTAAAGCAGTGGTAGACGATGGCGGGAAAAATAAGGGTGATGCCTTTCATAGAATAGCGTGTATTTTATCCGCGAAAACTGTGCATCAAATTATAGAGCAAGGTGCATTACTTGACTTATAAAAACCAATTCAACAACACATCAGGCAGTTCGCTTTAACGCGATGTTTTTTTAATTTTCCGTTCGTGCGCCACACACCGCAAAATTCATATGCTATACCAATTCTATTTTTAAAATATAGACTATTTAATTCATTTGTCCGCGATGCCGAATTTGAACCAGCATCGCAGACAATCTTGAATGATTTCAAATTATTACTTAAGTCAAACAGTCAGGACACTAAGGGACACTTACTCATCAAAACAGCATCAACCATCACTTGTGCACACTCAACTGACTATACTGATCGTCATCAGTTGCTGGCGATGAATACCCTGTATCTGTTGAGTCGCTTCATAACCCTTTGACCTCAATCATATCGACAATCTCACTGGCATGCTCAGTAGCTCTTCCACGCTCAGATTAGAACGAACGCAAAGGTCGTTGGGAGCAAGCCCCCTCCCACATTTTGTACAGTGTTCGGCAGAGAATTCCGGTCGGCTCTCAGGCCGCCGCGCTTTTGCTTTTGATCTGACGCGCCCCGTCAAACACGCTGTCCGGAGGGCATGCCGAGCCTGGGCGAGGCACCGAGTGTAGGGGCGAGGACCTTTTGGTTACTTTTGGCTGGGCTGGCTTCCTGGCCTTCCAAAAGTGACCCGCCGTAAAGGCAGAACCACCAACCGCCGTTACCCCAATAATGGATATGTCCCCCCTAAACCAAAGCCTTTAACAACATCCCAACGGCAACCAACACGCACAAACTGGCAAACCCCACCTGCAACGTGCGCGCCGCAATCACCGAACCCAATCGCCGCCCAATCAACATGCCGACGACACTCGCGCCAATGAACGCCCAGCCCACCGGCTCGATGCTCACCCCCGCATGAAACGCCCCCACCACGCCGATCAACGACAACAGGCTGACCACCATCAACGACGTCGCCACAATTCCGCGCATTTGCACATCGGTCAATTGTTTGAACGCCGGCACGATCAGGAAGCCACCGCCCACGCCCAGCAAGCCCGAGACAGCACCGGTAACGGCACCCAGCGCAGCCAGGGTGGCGCTACATTTGGCGGTCCACGCCAGGCGCCCGGTCTGCTGATTGAGCATGCAGTTCTTCTGCCCCCACAGCGCGGCGCCATGGTCGCTCGGCCCGGGCTCGACCTTTTCGCGCTGCAACATGCGCCAGGCCACCAGTACCATCAACGCGCTGAACAGCCCCATCAGCACCGTTTCCGAGAGCTGATGAGCCACGAACACGCCCAGCGGTGAAAACAGCGCACCGAGCAAGGCAATCAACAGCGCCGCGCGATAACGCACCAGCCCGTGGCGCAGGCCGTCAATCGCGCCGACCGCCGCCGCCGCGCCCACCGCGAGCAGTGACACCGGCGCGGCCTGGGTCATCGTCAATCCCAACCCCAGCACCAGCGCCGGCACTCCGAGGATGCCGCCGCCCGCGCCGGTCAAGCCCATGACCAGGCCCATCAATACACCCAACACACTCGCCAGCAGCATTCAGTCCACCTTACTCAGGCGGGTCAGCCACTCGCGGCCCTTGAGCATGCCGTTCCAGTAGAACCACGGCAGCAGCGTGGCCTTGAGGAACCACATCGAACGCCGTGCCCGGGTCGGGTCCAGGGGGAAGGTCGGCAGCAGCTTGCCGCCGTAGCCGAACTCGGCCAACACCACCTTGCCCTTCTCCACCGTCAACGGGCAGGAGCCGTAGCCGTCGTACTTGAGCGGCAACGGCGCCTGTTTGCGCAGGGCCAGCAGGTTTTCGGCAACCACCACGATCTGCTTGCGCACCGCCGCGGCGGTCTTGGCGTTGCTGGTGCCGCACACATCGCCCAGCCCGAAAATGTGCGGGTAGCGCAGATGCTGCAGGCTGTGGGGGTTCACCTCGCACCAGCCGGCGGCGTCGGCCAGCGGGCTTTGACGGATGAAATCCGGGGAGACTTGCGGCGGCACCACGTGCAGCAGGTCGAAGGATTTTTCCTCAACGCTGACGTTGCCGTCGGCCCCCTTCACCTCGAACCAGGCCTTGCGTGCCGGGCCATCGACCTTGATCAGGTTGGAATTGAACGCCAGCCGCGCGTTGTATTTTTCCACGTACTTCATCAGCGGCGGTACGAAGGTCGCCACGCCGAACAGCGCGGCGCCGGCCAGATTGAATTCGACGTCGATATTTTTCAGGTGACCCTGTTTGAGCCAGTGATCGCAGGACAGGTACATGGCCTTTTGCGGCGCACCCGCGCATTTGATCGGCATGGCCGGCTGGGTAAAGATCGCCTTGCCGCCCTTGAGTTGCTGCACCAATTGCCAGGTGTAGGCCGCGTGCTGATAGCAGTAATTGGAGGTGACGCCGTGTTGGCCAAGGGTGTCCTGCAGGCCTTCGACTTTCTCCCACGCCAGACGCAGGCCGGGGCAGACGATGAGCGTGTTCCAGCTCACGCGCTGGCCGCTGTCGAGCGCAAGGGTTTGCTGGTCGGGCAGCAGTTCAGTGACGGCCGCCTGGATCCAGGTGACGCCGTTGGGCAATACGTCGGCCAGCGGGCGGCGGGTCTTGTGCAGGTCGTAGGCACCGCCGCCGACCAACGTCCAGGCGGGCTGGTAGCTGTGGTGGTCGCTCGGCTCGATGAGCGTAATGCTCAGCTGCGGATCGCGCTTGAGCAGGCTGGCGAGCAGGCCAATGCCTGCCGAGCCGCCGCCGATGACGACGATATCGCCACTGATGGTTGGGCCCCAGTGTTGTTCGGTCATGGTCTACTGCCTTTTTTGGTCAATGCACACAGGGACGCTGCCGGATGGCGTCACGCCCGGTTACAGGTCGATCCTTTGCCTCGAACCGTTTTTTTCCCTTAAGCTCGCAAGCCTATGTGGAAAACATCTCGAATGTAAGCCGCAATCCACCACCAAGGACCGCCGCCATGCCCGCGTTGATACAAGCCTTTCTGGACGAGGCGTCGTCGACCTACACCTACGTCCTGTATGAAGCGGACGACGGCCCCTGTGCCATCGTCGACTCGGTGCTCAACTACGACCCGGCCTCCGGGCACACCGAGACCCGCCAGGCCGACAAGGTCATTGCTTTCGTGCGTGAACATCGCCTGCAGGTGCAATGGCTGCTGGAAACCCATGCCCATGCCGATCACCTCTCCGCCGCGCCGTACCTGCGGCGGATCCTGGGCGGCAAGATCGCAATCGGCCAGTCGATCAGCAAGGTGCAGGGGGTGTTCAAGAACCTGTTCAACCTAGAGCCGGAGTTTCGCGCCGATGGCTCACAGTTCGACCATCTGTTTGCGCCGGACGAAGTCTTTTATATCGGCGCCCTGAAAGCCCAGGCGCTGCATGTGCCGGGGCACACACCGGCCGACATGGCCTACCTGATCGACGACCGCCTGATCTTGGTGGGCGACACCCTGTTCATGCCCGACGTCGGCACCGCCCGCTGCGATTTCCCCGGCGGCGATGCGCGGCAATTGTATGCCTCGATGCGCAAGCTGCTGGCGTTCCCGCCGCACACCCAGCTGTATGTATGCCACGACTATCCGCCAGAGGGCCGCGAAGCCAAGTGCCTGACCAGCGTGGCTGAGCAGCGCGCGGGCAATATCCATGTGCATGACGGCGTGGATGAAGCGACGTTTGTAGCGATGCGCACCACCCGTGATGCCGGGTTGGGGATGCCGATACTGTTGTTGCCGGCGATCCAGGTGAATGTGAGAGCGGGGAATATGCCGCCGGCGGAAGAAAATGGCGTGAGGTACTTGAAAATCCCCATCAATCAACTCTAGGGGTGCCAGGTCAAATGGATCATCGATCTACATAGATACATCCATAGGGGCACCGCGCGCCCGCACACTCCATCGGACAATCATCCTGTGGAGCACTCACAAACATGGACATCCGGCGTAATCACCGTGATATGACTCGGGCCCAGAAATCCGCCTTTATCGAGGCCGTACTGGTTCTAAAGAACGACGTGGACAGCGTCCTGAGACCAGGGCGACAGAAGCGCTACGACGACTTCGTACAGATTCATAAAAACTCCATGGGCCGCGGAAATCCGCTGATACCAAACCCCCACGGCAGCGCGCTGTTCTACCCCTGGCATCGCGTTCTGATCCGCCAATTTGAGTTGGCGCTGCAAGCTGCCACCGGCGACCGCAGCATCACCCTGCCCTATTGGAATTGGCAGCTCGGCGCAACGGACAACCCGTTCACTGACGACTTCATGGGCGGCGATGGCGACCCGTTGCAAAACCAGCGCGTCACCCTCGGGCCGTTTGCCAGCTCGCGGGGGCGGTTCGACATACGCGTATGGGATGAGAATGAGGGCGACACCGGCCTCAGACGCAATTTTGCCGCCAACCCGGAAGGTGTGCTGCCCACTCCCGCTGGCGTTATGGCCGCATTGAACCGGACCCCGTATTGGTCAGTACCGCAAGGTTGGGAAAACTTCTCGGAAGCTACCCTGCACAACCCCGTGCATGCCTGGATCGGAGGCAATATGGGCCAGGCGTCCTCCTCCAACGATCCCGTATTTTTCCTGCACCATTGCTACCTGGACCTTTTATGGGAACGATGGAGGCAGCAGAATCCAACGACACCGTTATTCTCCACGGCGCAGAACGCCCCGTCAGGTGTGCCTGGATCAACCTTGACTTTTCACCCAGACAACGAGCCAGCACCCTGGCCGCAGCGTTGGACGGTCGAACAGACCTTCATTCCTGAAGGTATGGATTACGCCTATGAATATCTATGACGATCAGCCGCCCAGGCTGATGCCATTGGCCGGCAGCGGCAGCGCCGTCTTGTAGCGCACCTGCTTCAAGGCAAAACTGGAGCGGATATTGGCCACCCCCGGCACCTTGGTCAGAAAATCCATCATGAACCGCTCCAGCGCCTGAATCGTTGGCACCAGCACGCGGATCAGGTAATCCGGGTCGCCGGCCATCAGGTAGCATTCCATGACTTCCGGCCGGTCCGAAATCGCGCCTTCGAACTGCTGCAACGCCAGCTCGTTCTGTTTCTCCAGGCTCACATGAATGAACACATTCACATGCAGCCCCAGCAGGTCGGCATCCAGCAGCGTCACCTGCTCGCGAATCAACCCCTGCTCTTCCATGGCCTTCACGCGATTGAAGCACGGCGTGGGTGACAGGTTGACCGAGCGGGCGAGGTCGGCGTTGGTGATGCGGGCGTTCTCCTGCAGCGCGTTGAGAATGCCGATATCTGTACGGTCCAGTTTGCGCATGAGACAAAATCACCTGTTTATTATGTTTATGCAGTTTTTTTATCCGCAAATGATCGGCAGCGCAACGAAACACAGATAAATATTCTTCTACGCCCCGCCTATGATTGTTGTAGGACAGGATTTCCTCTACCCGAGGACTGACCGTCAGCTAGCGCGCCCACTACAAGAAATTCACAAGATCGAGCGTAGAAAGCCATGAACCAGCCGTATGCACCGCTGCGCCTGCACGTTCCCGAACCCTCGGGACGACCAGGCTGCAAGACCGACTTCACCTACCTGCGCCTGACCGACGCCGGCACGGTGCGCAAACCCGCCATCGACGTAGAACCCGCCGACACCGCCGACCTGGCCAAGGGCCTTATCCGCGTACTCGACGACCAGGGCCAGGCCCTCGGGCCGTGGGCCGAAGAGGTCCCTGTCGAGGTCAAGCGCCTAGGCATGCGCGCCATGCTAAAGACGCGCATCTTCGATAACCGCATGGTGGTCGCTCAGCGTCAGAAAAAAATGTCGTTCTACATGCAGAGCCTTGGCGAAGAAGCCATCGGCAGCGCCCAGGCCCTGGCCTTGAACATCGACGACATGTGCTTCCCCACCTACCGCCAGCAAAGCATCCTGATGGCCCGCGACGTACCCTTGGTGGACCTGATCTGCCAATTGCTGTCCAACGAGCGCGATCCGCTCAAGGGCCGCCAGTTGCCGATCATGTATTCGGTGAAAGACGCAGGTTTCTTCACCATTTCCGGCAACCTTGCCACCCAGTTCGTACAGGGTGTGGGCTGGGGCATGGCTTCGGCGATCAAGGGCGATACCAAGATCGCCTCGGCCTGGATCGGCGACGGCGCCACCGCCGAATCGGACTTCCATACCGCCCTCACCTTCGCTCACGTGTACCGCGCGCCGGTGATCCTCAATGTGGTCAATAACCAGTGGGCCATCTCCACCTTCCAGGCCATCGCCGGTGGTGAAGCCACCACCTTCGCCGGACGCGGTGTGGGTTGCGGCATTGCATCGCTGCGCGTGGACGGCAACGACTTTATCGCGGTGTATGCCGCCTCCGCCTGGGCGGCCGAGCGTGCGCGCCGTAACCTGGGACCGACCCTGATCGAATGGGTCACCTACCGCGCCGGCCCGCACTCCACCTCCGATGACCCGTCCAAATATCGCCCCGCCGACGACTGGAGCCACTTTCCCCTCGGCGACCCGATCGCCCGCCTCAAGCAGCACCTGATCAGGATCGGCCAGTGGTCTGAAGAGGAGCACGCGGCGGTCAGCGCCGAACTTGAAGCCGAGGTGATCGCCGCGCAAAAACAGGCCGAACAGTACGGCACCCTCGCCGGCGGCCAGATTCCAAGCGCCGCGACCATGTTCGAAGACGTCTACAAAGAGATGCCGGAGCACTTGAAGCGCCAGCGTCAGGAGCTGGGGATCTGACATGAACGATCACAACAACAGCATCGAACTGGACACCGCCATGACCACCACCACCATGACCATGATCCAGGCGCTACGCTCGGCGATGGACGTGATGCTTGAGCGCGACGACAACGTGGTGGTGTTCGGCCAGGACGTTGGCTATTTCGGCGGCGTGTTCCGCTGCACCGAGGGCTTGCAGACCAAGTACGGCAGCTCGCGGGTGTTCGACGCGCCGATCTCCGAAAGCGGCATCGTCGGCGTGGCCGTGGGCATGGGCGCGTACGGCCTGCGTCCGGTCGCCGAAATCCAGTTCGCCGACTACGTCTACCCCGCCACCGACCAGATCATCTCCGAAGCCGCGCGTCTGCGTTACCGCTCAGCCGGCCAGTTCACTGCGCCGCTGACCATGCGCATGCCCTGCGGCGGCGGCATCTATGGTGGCCAGACCCACAGCCAGAGTATCGAAGCGGTGTTCACGCAGGTGTGCGGGCTGCGCACGGTGATGCCGTCCAACCCGTATGACGCCAAGGGCCTGTTGATCGCATCCATCGAAAACGATGACCCGGTGATCTTCCTTGAGCCCAAGCGCCTGTACAACGGCCCGTTCGATGGCCATCACGACCGCCCGGTGACCCCGTGGTCGAAGCATCCGCAAGCCCAGGTGCCGGACGGCTACTACACCGTGCCCCTGGACGTGGCCGCCATCGTGCGTCCGGGGTCGGCCGTGACCGTGCTGACTTATGGCACCACGGTGTATGTGTCGCAGGTCGCCGCCGACGAAACCGGCATCGACGCTGAAGTCATCGACCTGCGCAGCCTGTGGCCGCTGGACCTGGAGACCATCGTCAAATCGGTGAAAAAGACCGGTCGTTGTGTGGTGGTGCATGAAGCCACGCGCACCTGCGGCTTTGGCGCCGAGCTGGTGGCGCTGGTGCAGGAGCACTGCTTCCACCACCTGGAAGCGCCGATCGAACGCGTGACCGGTTGGGACACGCCCTACCCGCACGCGCAGGAGTGGGCGTATTTCCCAGGGCCGTCCCGCGTGGGCGCGGCGTTGAAACGGGTCATGGAGGTCTGAATGGGCACGCACGTTATCAAGATGCCGGACATTGGCGAAGGCATCGCGGAAGTTGAGTTGTCGGTGTGGCATGTGAAGGTTGGCGACATGGTCGTCGAAGACCAGGTGCTGGCGGACGTGATGACCGACAAGGCGATGGTGGACATTCCCTCGCCGGTACATGGCAAGGTGATCGCCCTCGGCGGCGAGCCGGGTGAAGTGATGGCCGTGGGCAGTGTGCTGATCAGCATTGAAGTGGAAGGCGCGGGCAATGCCAAGGAGGCGCCGGCGGTGGTTGCAAGCGAGCCCGTGAAGGCCGCGCCGGTGGAGGCCGCCAAACCAGCACGGCCGGTGGCTGCAGCGAAACCCGCTGCCGCCCCGGTGGCCCGTGAAGGCGACGAGCGCCCGCTGGCCTCTCCCGCCGTGCGCAAGCATGCGCTGGATGCCGGCATTCAATTGCGTCTGGTGCAGGGGTCCGGCCCGGCCGGGCGAATCCTGCATGAAGACCTCGACGCCTATCTGCAACAGGGTTCAGCGACGGCTTCCATGGCGTCGAACCCTTACGCGGAGCGCCGCGATGAAGAACAGATCCCGGTAATCGGCATGCGCCGCAAGATCGCTCAGCGCATGCAGGACGCCACCCGGCGCGCCGCGCATTTCAGCTATGTGGAAGAGATCGACGTGACGGCGCTGGACGAGCTGCGCGTGCACCTTAACGAGAAGCACGGCACCACACGCGGCAAGCTGACGCTGCTGCCGTTTATCGTGCGGGCCATGGTCGTTGCGCTGCGAGCGTTTCCGCAGATCAATGCGCGGTACGACGACGAAGCTCAGGTCATTACACGTCTGGGCGCAGTGCATGTGGGCGTTGCCACCCAGAGCGATGTCGGCCTGATGGTGCCGGTGGTGCGTCACGCCGAGGCACGCAGCCTGTGGGGCAATGCCGAGGAAATCGCGCGATTGGCCGCCGCGGCGCGCAACGGCAAGGCCAGCCGCGAGGAGCTGTCCGGCTCGACCATCACCCTGACCAGCCTCGGCGCGTTGGGGGGCATCGTCAGCACGCCGGTGTTGAACCTGCCGGAAGTGGCCATCGTCGGCGTCAACCGCATCGTTGAACGTCCGATGGTGATCAAGGGCCAGATCGTGGTGCGCAAGATGATGAACCTCTCCAGCTCCTTCGATCACCGCGTGGTCGATGGCATGGACGCGGCGCAATTCATCCAGGCCATTCGCGGCCTGCTCGAACAACCCGCCAGCCTGTTTCTGGAGTAAGGGCATGACCCAGACATTACACACCACGCTGCTGATTATCGGCGGCGGCCCCGGCGGCTATGTGGCGGCCATTCGCGCCGGCCAGCTGGGCATCCCGACCCTCCTGGTGGAAGGCCAGGCCCTGGGCGGCACCTGCCTGAACATTGGTTGCATTCCGTCCAAGGCACTGATCCATGTGGCCGAGCAGTTTCAGCACACCGAGCATCACAGCCAGGGGGCGGCGCTGGGCATCGAAGTGGCCGCGCCAACCCTGAACATTCAGAAAAGCGTGGAATGGAAAGACGCCATCGTCGACCGTCTGACCACTGGCGTCGCCGCGCTGCTGAAGAAGCACAAGGTGCAGGTGATCCACGGCTGGGCCAGGGTGGTGGACGGCAAGACCGTCGAGGTCGGCGACCAGCGCATTCAGTGCGAGCACCTGCTGCTGGCCACCGGTTCGAAAAGCGTCAACCTGCCGATGCTGCCGATGGGTGGGCCGATCATCTCGTCCACCGAAGCGCTGTCTCCAACGCAAGTGCCAAAGCGCCTGATTGTGGTGGGTGGCGGTTATATCGGCCTGGAGCTGGGCATCGCGTACCGCAAGCTCGGCGCCGACGTCAGCGTGGTCGAAGCGCAGGATCGCATCCTGCCGGCCTATGATGCCGAATTGACTCAACCGGTAAACGAATCCCTCAAGCAGTTGGGGGTGAAGCTGTACCTCAAGCACAGCGTGATCGGTTTTGCCGACGATAAATTGCAGGTGCGTGATCCCAATGGCGATACCTTGTCCCTGGAAACCGATCAGGTGCTGGTGGCCGTGGGTCGCACACCCAACACCCGGGGCTGGAACCTCGAAGCGCTGAACCTGGACATGAACGGCGCGGCGATCAAAATCGACAGCCGCTGCCAGACCAGCATGCGCAATGTGTACGCCATCGGCGATCTGAGCGGCGAGCCGATGCTGGCGCACCGCGCCATGGCCCAAGGCGAAATGGTCGCCGAACTGATCAGCGGCAAGGCCCGCGAATTCAACCCCGCTGCGATCCCGGCGGTGTGCTTCACCGACCCGGAGCTGGTGGTGGTCGGCAAGACCCCGGAGCAGGCCATGGCGGCAGGCCTGGATTGCATCGTGGCGAGCTTCCCGTTCGCGGCCAACGGGCGGGCAATGACGCTGGCGTCCAAAAGCGGCTTCGTGCGGGTGGTGGCGCGGCGTGACAATCACCTGATTGTCGGCTGGCAGGCCGTGGGGGTCGGGGTGTCGGAGCTGTCCACCGCGTTTGGCCTGAGCCTGGAGATGGGCGCGCGCCTGGAAGATGTGGCGGGCACCATCCACGCGCATCCTACCCTCGGCGAAGCGGTGCAGGAAGCGGCGTTAAGGGCGTTGGGGCACGCGTTGCACCTGTAAAACCGGGGTGGGGCTTGCCTGTGATGGCGGTGAATCAGTCGATACAGAGTCTGAAGCTGTCCACCCTGTGGCTCCCACACCGGCCAAGAATGCAGTATTGTTGCCACCATCCAGAAAAAACCGACTTGACCAGAAATAGAGGGTGTCATGGGTAACGAAAGCATCAATTGGGACAAGCTGGGTTTTGACTACATCAAGACCGACAAACGTTTTCTCCAGGTCTGGAAAAACGGCGAATGGCAGGAAGGCACCCTGACCGATGACAACGTGCTGCACATCAGTGAAGGCTCCACGGCCTTGCACTATGGCCAACAGTGCTTTGAAGGGCTGAAGGCCTATCGCTGCAAGGACGGTTCGATCAACCTGTTCCGCCCGGATCAGAACGCCGCGCGCATGCAGCGCAGCTGCGCCCGTCTGCTGATGCCGCATGTGTCCACCGAAGACTTCATCGACGCCTGCAAACAAGTGGTCAAGGCCAACGAGCGGTTCATCCCGCCGTACGGCAGCGGCGGCGCGCTGTACCTGCGCCCGTTCGTGATCGGCACCGGTGAAAACATCGGCGTGCGCACGGCGCCCGAGTTCATCTTCTCGGTATTCGCCATCCCGGTTGGCGCCTATTTCAAGGGCGGCCTGGTGCCCCACAACTTCCAGATCTCCACTTTTGACCGCGCCGCGCCACAAGGCACCGGTGCGGCCAAGGTCGGAGGCAACTACGCGGCCAGCCTGATGCCGGGCTCCGAAGCCAGGAAGTCCGGTTTCGCCGATGCGATCTACCTGGACCCGATGACCCACTCGAAAATCGAGGAAGTCGGTTCGGCCAACTTCTTCGGGATCACCCACGACCACCAGTTCATCACGCCGAAGTCGCCTTCGGTGCTGCCGGGCATTACCCGCCTGTCGCTGATCGAACTGGCCCAGACCCGCCTGGGTCTTACCGTGGTCGAGGGCGACGTGTTCATCGACAAGCTGGACCAGTTCAAGGAAGCCGGCGCCTGCGGCACCGCTGCCGTGATTTCGCCGATTGGCGGCATCCAGTACAACGGCAAGATGCATGTGTTCCACAGCGAAACCGAAGTGGGCCCGATCACCCAGCAGCTCTACAAAGAGCTGACCGGCGTGCAGACCGGCGACGTTGAAGCGCCGGCGGGCTGGATCGTCAAGGTCTAGGCCAGCAACACCGTAAACACTGTGGGAGGGGGCTCGCGCCCTCCCACATTTGCTTGCAGCGCTCTCAGGCTGACGGCGGGATATTCTCGCTAATCTTCTTGCCCATGCTGGTCCTCGGCTCCACGCCATACCCCAGCGCCTCATAGAACCCCACCACGGCCTCGTTGCCGCCGGTGATCTGCAGGTTGATCTTCATGCAACCCAGCGCGGTCAGTGCCTGTTCCGCATGGCGTACCAGTGAAGAGCCCAGGCCGTGCCGACGATAGTCCACGTGTACCGCCACCGAATACAACCAGCCGCGATGACCGTCATACCCGGCGAGAATCGTGCCGATCACGGTTTTTTTATCCGTCGCCACGAAAAACAAACCGTCGTTGACCGCCAGCTTTTTATCGATGGCCAGGGTCGGCAGGTTATGCGCGGTGTCGTAGCCAAAGGCTTCCCGCCACAACGCCGCCACCTGTGCACGATGCTGACGGTCGCGATACGGCCCGATGGGGTGGCGCGACGACAGCGCCTTTTCCATCACCAGCGTGCGTTCGTTGCCGTGGTAAACAGTGCGTACCGTATGAAACCCCAGCCGGGTATAGAACGGCTCGGCCGTCAGCGAGGACGGCACGCTCAATACCGTTACGCCGGCCTCCCGGGCGCGCAGTTCAATCTCGATCATCAGCAAACGGCCAATGCCCTGCCCTTGCAGCGCCGGGTTGACGAACACCGAGCGCACCACATTGCCATCGAGGGCCGCCGTGGCGACGATTGTCTGACCCTGGGCGGCCACCAGCACAACGCGGCGAGTGAGCAGCGCAAGCACCGCCTCGGGGCTGAAGTTGCTTGCCACGCGAGCAATCACATCGGCCGGGTAATCCCGCGCATTGCTGCTGTGCAAGGCCGCCAGGATGACCTGGCTGATGCCCTCGGCATCGGCGGTTTGGGCGAGGCGAACAGCGGTAGACATGATTCCTCCTGGCTAACGGCGATTGAGCAAACGCCACAATACCAATGTGGGAGCGGGCTTGCCCTAATGCCGTTCAGTTAAGTGCAGATTCCCTGTGGCGAGCAGGCTTGTCCTGCGTTGGGCTGCACAGCAGCCCCAAAACCACGCGCTGAGCCGTATCAGGTACACCGCATTTTGCTGATTGGGGGCGCTTCGCTCCCCAACGCGGGGCAAGCCCGCTCGCCACAACAAGCGCGCTCGCCACAGACGTTCCGGCTTGCTGCGCCTCCCACAGGTTTTAACCCTGCCCGCTTGAGATGCGCTTACCAGGCTTGGCGCCGATCAACCTGGCCTGACCATCCTTCTGCTTGCCCGTGCGCGCTTCGCTGATCAATCCCGGGATCAACTTGCCCTCCGGCAGGTTCTTCCAGAACCGGCTGGGAAAGTGCCCTTCCATGACCTTGGGGTTGAGCCGCGCCGGGTTGAAGATATGGCTGTAATAGGTCAACCACATTGCGCTGTGGGGGTCTTCGACATTCTGCGCCAGTTGTTGCCACGCTTCGGGGCACCGGCGCTGATGAATCAACTGCTCGCCGTCGTAATACACCCCATCCAGCGGCGTGGCGATCATCCAGCGATGACGCCCCATGCGCCCGATAAAGTGCTGGCTGGCCGAGTGCAAGATGTCATGGGCCGGTTCGTGCCAGGCCACGTATTCCGGCAACTGCGGGCCGGCCTCGGGCGGCAGCGCGATAAAGCGTACGAACGCGTGCAAATGGTGCGCCTCGCGGCTCACCTGCTTGATGCGCCGCTGCAACTCGCTGCCCAGCTTGTCGCCGGCGAGCATCGCGGTGCGATCGCCATGGCTGACCCGCCACAACACCTCGTACAGCAGGCTCCAGCGTTGGTCGCCGTGATAACACGCGGCAGACGCCAGCAGGTCGATCAGCGCCTTGGGAATCCGCGCCTGGAATGGCCCCGGCGTGTCGGGAATGGCCTGGTCGGTGGCGAACAGGTCGGCAACTTCCGTCGCACCCCAGCTCACCTGGCTCGGGTCAACCTGATGGCTGAGCAGCCAGCGCGCCTGCTCGCGCCAGGTGCTGAACAGGTTGTCGCATTCCAGGCTGATCATCCCCACAAGCCCATTTGCTGCGGCGCGGGGCGGTCACGCAATTGCTCGCGCAGCAGCACGCTGGTGCTGTCGGCCTGTTGCGGGTGGTAGTCGCTGGTGATGAAGAACGGCTTGGCCTTGGCCAGCACGCAGCGCATGCGCGCCAGGTCTTCAAAGCGGATCTTGCGTTCGCGGCGCAGGTCGACCAGCCGCTGAGTGGTGCGCAGGCCAATGCCCGGGATGCGCGCGATCAGGGTTGGCTCGGCGCGGTTGAGGTCCAGGGGGAAGACCTCGCGATGCTCAAGGGCCCAAGCCAGTTTGGGGTCGATATCCAACGCCAGGTCGCCGGGGCCTGCAAGCAGTTCGCCGGCGCTGAAGCCGTAGCTGCGCAACAGGAAATCCGCCTGGTACAGACGGTGCTCGCGCATCAGCGGCGGTGCGGCCAGGGGCACGCTTTTCGGACTGTTGGGAATGGGGCTGAACGCCGAGTAATACACGCGGCGCAGCTTGAAATTACCGTAGAGCGCTTCGGCTCCGTGGAGAATGGTACTGTCATCGGTGTCATCGGCGCCGACGATCATCTGTGTACTCTGCCCGGCCGGTGCAAAACGTGGTGCGCGCGGTTCGTTGCGCACGGTTTGCTCGCCGGTGTAGATGGTCTGCATGGCCTGCTTGATGGACACGATCTGCTTCTCCGGCGCCAACGTCAGCAGGCTGGCCTCGGTAGGCAGCTCGATGTTCACGCTGAGGCGATCGGCATAACGCCCGGCCTCGGCGATCAGTGCCGGGTCGGCATCGGGGATGGTTTTGAGGTGGATGTAGCCGCGAAAGTCGTGTTCTTCGCGCAACAGCTTGGCCACCCGTACCAGTTGCTCCATGGTGTAGTCCGACGAGCGGATGATGCCGGAACTGAGAAACAGCCCGCTGACGCAATTGCGCCGGTAGAAATCCAGGGTCAGGGTGACCACCTCTTCCGGGCTGAACCGCGCGCGGGGCACATCGCTGGAGCGGCGGTTGACGCAGTATTGGCAGTCGTAAAGGCAGAAGTTGGTGAGCAGTACCTTGAGCAGCGACACGCACCGGCCGTCGGGCGTATAGCTGTGGCAAATGCCCATGCCATTGGTGGAGCCCAGCCCCGTCTTGCCTTCCGAACTGCGCTTGGGCGCGCCGCTGCTGGCGCAGGAGGCGTCGTACTTGGCGGCGTCGGCGAGGATGCTGAGTTTTTCGATCAACTGCATGGAAGACTACCGATACTGGTTTTTTGTACAGTATCAGCGGCCCGGCGGTGTCACAAGTACCGTCTGTAGGAGCGAGGATGCTCGCTCCTGCAAAGGGAGATCAACTGGCGGTGGCCAGCAGCAGGTCCTGCACCGAGCGGCCTTGACCACGATGACGATCATTTTCATACAAGGAGGCGGCAATCTCATCGGCCCGGATCGGCAGCACTGACAGCAAGGTGTCGCTCAAGCCATGGCTGGCCTGGCTGAACCCCTGGATGTAGATGCCCGCCTTGCAGCGCTCGTCGGTGACGATGCGGTAGTCGCGCGCCACTTCGAAATCGCCCATGTAGGCGTGCAGCGGCGCCAGCAGCTCGCGGTGCATCTGGCGCTCGTAGCCGGTGGCGAGAATCACTGCGTCGTAGTGGCCGACGCTGGTTTCACCGGTGGCGTTATCGCGCAGGACCAGTTCGATGCCCAACGGGCCGGCACTGGCTTTTTCGACCACGGTCATGGTGCGAAATGCCTGGCGCGCGATGCCCGAGACTTTCTGGCGATAGAAGATGCCGTAGATGCGCTCGATCAGGTCCAGGTCCACCACCGAATAGTTGGTGTTCTGGTACTCGGCCACCAGCCGCTCACGCTCGGCACCGACCTGCTGGAACACCAGGTCGGTAAAGGCCGGCGAGAACACTTCGTTGACGAACGGGCTGTCATCGGCCGGCTTGAGCGCCGACCCGCGCAGGATCATGTCCACCTGTACCGAGGGGAAGCTGTCGTTGAGGTCGATGAAGGCTTCGGCCGCGCTCTGGCCGCCGCCGATCACCGCGATGCGCATGGGCTTGCCCTCGACACAAGGCTGCTGAGCCATGCGCGTCAGGTATTGGGAATGGTGGAAAACGCGGCCATCACCCTTGAGCGCCTTGAACGCGTCGGGCACCCGGGGGGTGCCGCCGGCACTGACCACCACCGAACGGGTGGTGCGCACGTGCTGCTCGCCTTGTGTATCGCGGGAGATCACGCGCAGCGCCTCGACCTGTTGCTGATGCAGGATCGGTTCGATGGCCAGGACTTCCTCGCCGTAGTTGGCCTGGGCCTGGAACTGCCCCGCCACCCAGCGCAGGTAGTCGTTGTACTCCATGCGGCACGGATAGAAGGTGCCCAGGTTGATGAAGTCCACCAGACGGTCGTGGGCCTTGAGGTAATTGACAAAGGAATAAGGACTGGTGGGGTTGCGCAGGGTGACCAGGTCTTTGAGGAAGGAGATCTGCAGTTCGCTCTGGGTCACCAGGGTATTGCCGTGCCAGCGGTAGTCGGCCTGCTTGTCGAGAAACAGCACGTCCAGTTTGCCCTGGGCTTTTTCACGCTCCTGCAGGGCGATGGCCAGCGCCAGGTTCGAAGGGCCGAAACCGATACCGATCAGGTCGTGAACCGCGGGCGAAGCAATTGCCTGTGTCATTCCAGTGTCCTCTGGATAAGCCCCTTGGCGGATGGGGCGGGAATACCTTCAAGGCCTGAACAACAGGCCGTGTGTTGATAGGAAACGAGGACAGTGAAATAAAATTTAACTAACAGCTGATCAGTGCGCTTCCCACTCGCGCATGCGCACGCGGCAGTGCTTCATGGCGTTGACGATGTGTTTTTCCACCAGCGCGCGGGAAATGCACAGGCGCTCGGCGATCTGCAGGTGCGACAAACCGTCGAGCTTGCGCAGCAGGAAGCTGTCGCGGCACGCGCTCGGCAGCTCGGCCAGGGCGCGTTCGAGCATGTCCAGGCGCTGGGCCTGATCGTGGCTGGCATGGGGCGAGCCGCTGGCGAAACGCTCCTCGCTGTCGAGCACCTCCAATGGCTCGACCTGGCGCAGGGCGTTGCGCCGGTGGCCGTCGATCACCAGGTTCAGCGCGGTGCGATACAAAAAGGCGCGGGGCTGGTCGATGGGTGTGTCGCTGGTGCGCTCCAGCACCCGCACGTACGCGTCATGCACCACATCTTCGGCCACCTGACGGTTGCCCACCCTGGCGTTGAGGAAACACACCAGCTCGCGATAGTAGTTTTCCAACCTGACTCCCGACTGTTTCGTGGCGGCAAAATGACAACCCTGCAGGCCATCGTGATGGCAGTTTGGGTGCGTGCAATTTATAGTAATTCTCATCTACTTTTAAAGAAGTCTCGCATTGACGCGGCTTTTTTTTAGGTTCTTCACGGATTACCGGGAAAGACGTTCTTGATCTTCATGAAAAAGAATTCGCTATCCCGGTAACCGTACGCCATCCGCTTGATGACCTTTATTCGATTGTTTATTCCTTCCAACTGACCCGTATGCATCGGCCAGCGAACCCGGCTGACGATGCCCCGCCAGTAACCCTTTAGCCGTTTGGCAAACTGGATCAGAGGTGGTATCTCGCTTTCATGAGCATGACGCAGCCATTGCTGCCAGGCTGATCGCCAGCCCCAGGCGCTGCTAGGTGCCCAAAGCGTTTTGAGTTCAGCCTTCATTAGATAGACTGTCATCAATGCTTGGTTGGCCGCCAGCAGGTCCTTTAAACGCACCTGTTGCTCCGGCGTTTTCAGGTTCTGCGGGTTGCGTAGCAACAGCCATCGCGCTTGCTTGATGACCTTTCGGGCAGGCTTGTCATGACGTAGCCGATTAGCTTCATCGACGCGGACCCGATCAATCACCTCTCGGCCATATTTGGCCACCACATGAAAGAGGTCGTACACCACTCGCGCTTTCGGGCAGTGCTGACGAACCTCCAGGTCAAAAGCGGTATTCATGTCCATCGCCACCGCTTGGATTCGAGCACATCCCTCCGGCTGGGAAATTGCAACCCATTTGACCAGCCATTTGCATTCGACTTGACCAGTCGTTTGCATCGGAAGTGACCAGGCATTTGCATTGGACTTGACCACTCGCCTAGCGAGTCATTTGAAAGGCTAAAGCAGCGGTACTGGTGGCACTGTCTGTGGCGCGCCATCGATGATGCACATCCATCCCCAAGTTCTCAGTGCCGACGTCTTCTTAAACTCCTCGACCAGCTCGGCCGCAATTTCCCCTATGTCCGTCCGCAACTCGAACTGAGGGCGCATTGCGTGCAAAACGTCAATTCCCATGTCCCCGGCAAGCAGCTTGCACATCAGCTTATTACGAAGCTTCCAAGGTAGGGCTTTTCCGCGCCTTTCCGGATGCTGGTAAACCATGGTGTTCAAATGCGCCGACGCGTGGATGTAGTCAGCGCTGCTCATCCAGATATGCAGATGGGCAGGCACTCCAAGGGGTAGGACGTTGAACACGAGCCAATCGATTAGGCCAACGGCAACACCGCGCGCTTGAAGCTCCATTGCCAGCATCAGAAGTACTTTGTGCAAGGTGCCTGCTGCCTTGATAGCAACGGTTTTTCGACCTAGGAGATCTGCTTCGACCACTATCGCGATCAACGCAGCGAGGGCATCCAAGCTTGCCCTGCGTTCGAGTTTTTCGAGTAGAACTTGAGTGATTGGTTCGCGCTGAACACTGTCCCAAATCATGTTGCTGGTGCTGCGATAAAGCACCAGTTGGACATCGGTATTTAACGCACGGAAGTAGCTGTCGAAGCTGATTTTCTGTTGCCGGGAGATCAGCTTCATCAAAGTCCATATGGGATGATTCAGGTCGCGGGACGATCCAGGTGCTAGCAGTTCCACCCTACTCAAGGTCTTGGCCTTGGGGGAGATCATTTTCTGTTCGTACCTAGACCACTTGCTTCGGTAATGCCGGATCGTGCCATTCGTATTTCTTCGAAATGACTCTTTTTCGAAATACAGCTCAAGGGCATAGGCAGTTTTGAGGCCTGTCCGCTGCCTCAGTCCTTCGAACCAGTAGCCCACTGCGAGCATTTCCACTGTGTTGCTTCGGGGGCGGCTATTTTCCGGAATTTGTTCGCGCAAGCTGCCTGCGAACTCCGAATAAATGTTTGCAATTCTCTTAAAATCAGACACTTAAAAATCCCCGAACGATCTTTGTACCGTAAAAAATGTAGAAGTCTTACGGCTGGAGCGCAAGGGGGCGGTTTATTACTATCAACTGTGACCAAACCGGACATTAAGTGCGATGCGCGAGCCCCTTGAAATCCAATTTCTGTCATTCGAATTAGAGCTCGACCTCAAACAGCGATATGGCCTGATGGTGGGTGGCAGCGCGCTGTGGAGAGAGTTGGGTTACACATCGTACGACGCGTTTCGTAAAGCTAAACAGCGAGGGACAATTGAGGTGCCGCTATTTGAAGTGCCTAATCGTCGGGGGTTCTTTGCTCTGTCCAAAGAGGTCGCTTGGTGGATTGCTACGCAGCGCTGCGCACGGCAGCAGGCCGTATGAACTAAGCATATGAGGAGTATCACAATGAGATCAGGATAGGAGCTAGCCGGTGGATTTGGAGCACAAAAAAGCCCAGGGGTGGAGCCCTAGGCTTTTTTGATGGTGTTAGGTTTCAGCCCTACGCGCCGTCATTCTGTGTTCCCTCGCGTTCGGCGTCAAGTCGATCACATTCCGTTTGTCTGCAATTTTCACACGGCGCGACCTGTGAGGTGTTCACACACCTGTCGCGAGGAGAACATATGAGGCTGCCAATAAGTACGCAGCGCGAGGTGCTACGCCTTACGAGCGACCCCAAGCTGTCGAATAGGGCTATTGGCCTATTAGCCAAAGTGTCCCATAACACTGTTCGCACCATTCGGGATCAGTTGGCACAGTGTGGACAAAGCTGGGAAGAACTGAAGCACCTTGACGACAAAGCGCTGGCGGAGCGTCTGCATACCCAGCCAAAAGTCTCATCTCAAAGGAAGGCTTACCCGTCATGGCCTGCCATCCATGAACAGCTAAAACTTCCTGACATCACCTTGGAACTCCTATGGCAAGAGTTTCGTACAAGCGAGCCAGAAGGCGTGTCTTATGCTCAGTTCACACGGATTTATCGTGAATGGGTCAATAGGCAAAAGCTGAGCATGCGACAGACTCACCTCCCCGGAGACAAGTGCTTCGTGGACTTTTGTGGCAGGACAATGCCTGTGACCAACCCGGATACTGGAGCAATCAGCCAAGCTCAGGTGTTCGTGGCAACGCTAGGTGCCTCGGGATACATTTTTGCCACCGCCGTGAGAAGTCAAACGATCCCAGACTGGCTCAGATGCAACATTCTGGCCCTGGAGTTCTTCGACGGGGTTCCACGGTTCGTTGTGCCTGATAATTTGAAGTCAGCAGTGACGAAAAACACGAGAGATGTGGTGACCCTAAATCGTGCCTACGCCGAGTTTTCTGAGCACTACGGATTTCAAATTTACCCCGCCAGACCGCGTAAACCGCAAGACAAGTCGCTAGGTGAGATTGCTGTTCAACTGGTACAAAGATTCGTTCTCGCAAGGCTGAGAGCGAGCACCTTTTTTTCCTTAGAAGAGCTCAACGAGAAAATCAGCTACTGGGTTGATGAGCTAAACAGTCGAATCACTCGAACGTACCCTAAGAGCCGAACCAGCCGCTTCCTTGAGCTTGACTATCCAGCCCTCAAGCCGCTCCCAGAACATAAGTACAGCTACAGCAAGTGGGTGTATGTAGTGGTCTAATGAAACCGGACACCCATTTAGGCGAGAATGCTCGCCAGATCGAGGTGTCAGATGACCAAACAACGCCGCTCCTTTACTCCTGAATTCAAACGCGAGGCTGCCGACCTCGTGCTC
>NZ_JYLI01000013.1 GCF_001439785.1 Pseudomonas poae
GGCACGAGGGTCGTATTGCGGTGCAAACCAGTGATACGCGTTGGTGCTCGGACGGCTTTGAGTTCCGCTGTGAGGACGGCGCCAAACTGAGCGTGACCTTCGCCCTGGATTGCTGTGACCGCGAAGCCATCGGCTGGGTCGCGAGTCCGACCGGGTACAGCGGCGATGACATCCGCGACTTGATGCTGGAGAGCGTAGAGAAACGCTTCGGTGATCAACTGCCTGCAACGCCGGTTCAATGGCTAAGCGACAACGGCTCGGCGTACACCGCCGAACAGACACGCCTGTTTGCTCGACAGATCGGTTTGCAGCCGGTGACCACCCCGGTGCGCAGCCCGCAGAGCAACGGCATGGCCGAGAGCTTCGTGAAGACGATCAAACGTGACTACGTTGCGCACATGCCCAAGCCGGATCGAGAAACGGCGCTGCGCAACCTGGCAATTGCCTTCGAGCATTACAACGAGCAGCATCCGCACAGCGCCTTGAACTATCGCTCACCGAGGGAGTTCAGGCGCTTGGCAGCAGCATCAATTTGACGGGGAGTTGGTGTCCGGTTTTGTAGGGGCAAGTCCATGGACGGTCTTCGATCCTTCGATATTGTGAAACTAATCAGGGATTTCACCGCAGCAGAGGTAGTGACCCGGCCTGAATGGTGGAATGAACGTTCAAACGCACTAAGTCAGCTAGATGAGCGCTCTGAAATTGCAATAGAGTGACGCCATTAAGTAGAACCGGCGGCAAGCGCCATATTGAAAAGCGTAGCGATCCTCCGGTTTCGTAACCAAACCGCACTCTCGTTCACGAATTGTTAAGAAATACCTCCCTATACTCACCGATTGCCATGTCCGCTCCCCCGAGCGGTCCCCTGCCCCGGTAGCCACACTCCATGACGCGTCCTGCTCCTTTGCTGCTCCTGCTTGCTGGTCTGTTGTTCTTCTTCGCTCTGGGTAACCATGAACTGCAAGGTTCCACCGAAGCCCGCGTGGCCGGGATCGCCATGGCCATGCACCTGGACAACGACTGGGTGGTGCCACGCCTGTTTCAGGAACCGTTTCTGGAAAAACCGCCCCTGAGTTTGTGGCTCGACGCCGGAGCGATTCGGCTGTTTGGCGCCAGCACCGGGGCGGTGCGTCTGGCCTCGGCGTTTGCCGGGCTGTTCAGCGTGATGCTGTTGTACGGGATGCTGCGCACCTTCGGGCGGCCGAAGACGTTGGCGTTCAGCGCGGCGTTGATCCTGGCGACCATGGCCAGTTACTGGAGCAATGTGCGGGGCGTGGGTGAAGATTCATTGCTCAGTCTGGGCGTGACGACCGCGCTGTTGGCGTTTTACCAGGCCGTGCGGCCTGATCGCGAAGGTCCCAGCACCTGGGCCTGGGCGCTGTTTGCGGCCGGAATGGTCATCGCCACCTTGAGCAAGGGCGTGCTGGGCCTGGCGATGCCGGGCATCGTGATCTTTGTGTACCTGGTCAGCACCAGCCTGATGGACAAGCGCCTGAGCATCGGCGACTGGCTCAAGCCGGCGCTGTTTACCCTGTTGGCGTTGGTGCCGCTGGTGATCTGGCTGGGGTTTCTGTTTCAGCGCGACGGGATGCAGGCGGTGGGCGAAGTGCTGCTGACCAACAGCGTCGGTCGCTTCAGCGGCTCGTTTGTCGAAGCCGGGCATTACGAGCCGTTCTACTACTACCTGGTGAAGCTGCCCGAAGCGTTTTTGCCGTGGAATATCCTGGTGTACCTGGGGCTGTGGCACTTTCGCAAAAGCCTTGTGCAAAACCGTTATCGGCTGTTTTTCAGCGTGTGGCTGGTGGCGCAATTTACCTTGCTGACCCTGGCATCCAGCAAGCGCACGGTATACCTGATGGCGCTGACGCCGGCCGCCGCCGTGCTGGCCGCTGAATATGTGCGCGTGCTGCTCGCGTGGCTCAAGGAACACAAGCCTGCGGTGTACGCGCATCATCGGCGCGTGATCGGCGCGGTATTCACCCTGGCCATCGCCTGCTACCTCACGGCGGCCTTCTGGTTCGCGCCCAAAGCGGACGTGCGCCACTCGTTCGTGCCGGTGATCAGCGAGATCCAGACACTGCTGGACCAGGGCAAAAACGTGGTGCTGTTTCAACCCAACGAGCGGATCGCGGGCGCCAGCGTGTTTTATCTGCGGGCTTACTTGCCGATTCTGCACACCGAACCGCAATTGCGCAGCTACCTGAGCGCCAAACCCGGCAATGTGGCGCTGGTGGATCGCACCGAACACTTGCAGGAACCGGTCACGGTGACCAAACAGATGTCGATCAATCGCCAACCCTACTACTTCATCGAGCAGTAAGGCCGACGCGGCGCATCAGTGCTTGGTGAGCTTGTCGAGGTAACCCATGGCGAACGCCGAGATCACGAAGGTCATGTGGATGATCACATACCACATCAAATGCTGCGGATCGACGTTCTTGGCGTCCATGAAGATGCGCAGCAGGTGGATGGAGGAAATCGCCACGATGGACGCCGCCACTTTCATCTTCAGCGACGAAGAGTCCATGGTGCCGAGCCAGTTGAGCTTTTCCTTGTTTTCATCGATATCGAGCTGCGAGACGAAGTTCTCGTAGCCGGAAATCATCACCATCACCAGCAGGCCGCCGACCAGGGCCATGTCGATCAACGACAGCAGCACCAGAATCAGCTCGGACTCGGCCATCGAGAACACGCTCGGCAGCAGGTGGATCACTTCCTGGAAGAATTTCAGCGCCAGCGCCAACAAGCCCAGGGACAGACCGAAATAGATCGGCGCCAGCAGCCAGCGCGAGGCGTACATAGCATTTTCGATAAAACGTTCCATTGAATCTCACACAGCGTGGCTAGAAATGGCGGCGAGTATATCAGCCGCTGCCAGCCGCCTGTCACCGCGAGAAAACTGACGTGTACGGCATCTGTAAGCGCGTTTATCTGCTAGTGTCGAGCCCATCAAATCGACTCAATGCTGTCGGACAGGAAAACTTGCAATGATGGATGTGCGATCTCCCTTGGCCAGCGTTGGCCTGTGCGCGGCATTGCTGCTGGCCAGCGGCTGTTCTCCCAGCGAAGAGCAGAAGCAGGCCACTCTCGAAGAGAAAACCGCCAAGTTCGAACAGTCCCTCGACGGCATCCAGGACCCCAAGCTGCGCGACGCCATCGCTGACCTCGGCGGTTCGCTGTTGCTGCTAGAGCGTGCCCAGACCAAGCTCGCCAGCAAACCCATCGAGGCCGAGTACGGCGAAGACACCCTGGCCCTGCTCAAGCACTACCCCACGCCCCAGGCACTGGTCGACACCTACATCAACGGCCTGTTCGTGCTGCGCAGGGCCTCCCATTCGGACTATCTGACGGATCTGCAGCCGGTCTTCCCGTTCAGCTTCAATACGCCGGAGCAGTTTCCATTCCCCCACAACCTGGAGTGGCAGTCGGTCACCTTGAGCAACAACAAAGTGATTCCGTTCCAGCCGGAATGGTCGGAAACCGACCCCGGTATCCAGTTGAGCCCCAGCAGCTCCAACCTGACCAACCCCGACGACCTGACGGTGACCTACCCCTTCTTCGACGGCATCGAGACCGAAAACAAGAGCCAGCCGCAGCCGGTGAGTCTCAAGGGCACCGTGGAAGTGGTGGCCCCAGGCAAGGTGCTCAGCTTCGACCTGTCGAAAAAGGACGTCGGTCACCCGCGCACCGAAGGCACGGTCACCGTTCACCTGCTGCTGCTTGAAAAGAACTACGCCGAGCTCGAACTCACCAACAGCGCGCCCCTGGCGCCGGAACTGGCAGATGATTCGCCCAACCCGCTGCTGGTGCAGGCACGGGACGCTACCGGGCAATTTCTGACCCGCTCGGGCTCGATCAACGAAAGCGCGGCGCAAGTGGCGTTCTACGAAAAACAACTGGCCGAGCTGCAAAAGCAAAAGGCCTGGTCGCCAGCCCTTGAAAAACAGCTGACCGATGAGCAAAAAGCCTTCGAGCAAAAACAGGGCCGGTATTACGCCAAGGTCTACTTCAATGGCGTGATCGATACCCTGCAAGTCAACGTGCTGGACTTTTCCAGGGTCACTGTCACCCGCAAGGACCTTGAACTGCCGGTCCTGCGGTTTGACAAGAACAGCCTGGAAAAGACCGTGCAAGCCTTGCCGATGCCCGTCACGGTGTACGACGACGGCGCCGCCAGTTGGCTCAAGGACGCGTCGATGACTGAAGACCAGCTGAAAAACAGCGTCACCATCAGCCAGTCCGCCGACGATGCCAGCGCCGCGCATGTGGTGTTCGATCACCCCTTTACCTTCAACGACGATCTGGTGGGCGCCGAGCGCAACAGCAGTGAAGCGCCAGTGACGTTTTTTACCGCCGACGAAAAAGGCGAGCGCGGCGATCCTATCGAGTTGCCCACCGAGGCCTTCGAGCTGAACCCGGCGCGCGGCATGCTCACCTACGACCTCACCTTGTTCCCGGAGAACCCGGCGTTCGTGGTGGGCTCGATCCCGCTGTTCCTGGCCACCATCGAAAAATCCACGCTGGATGCAGCCAGCCTGCCCAAGGGCTTGTCGCTCAAGGACAACGCGCTGATCGTCGATCAACAAGCCTTCCCCGCCGACAGCTGGCGCTTCTACGCCAAGGACGCCAGCGGCAATTACCTCAAGGAAATCCTCGGCGTGAGCCACCGCGCCGAGGAATACGGCACGGCGATGTTTGACGTGCATTATTTCTACGGCCAGCCGACCAGTCTGGAAAGCTACCAGCGCACCGACCTGAGCACCGTGCAATACGGCTTTGAAGTGAAGCTGGACAAGCCTGAAAGCAAATAACACGGCGATTACAGGACGAGGCGTTCTTGCCTGCGATTGGATTGGCGTAGATAGGCCTGCAAAGGCAGGCCCCATATCGGCGGCTCGCGCCTCTGCATATAGCCTTGCAGCGTGAGGCCGCCGACGACGATGCCCAGCGGGGTTTCAGCGGCCCAGGCCTTGACGGGTAAGGCAAAGGTTGCGCGGCATGGCGGCGCCCGTCGGTAGACTGGCTTAACTCAGAATAGAAGAAAACCAAGACAAACCAAGGCTGTAGAGACCAATGACGATAAACCGTCAATTTAACCTCTCGCAGCAACCTGGAACCTCTGTGGCGAGCGGGCTTGCCCCGCGTTGGGGTGCGAAGCGCCCCCGATCAAGACAAACGCGGTGTACCTGACACTGCGCAGAGCCTGGTTTTGGGGCTGCTGCGCAGCCCAACGCGGGGCAAGCCCGCTCGCCACAAGAAGCCTTGTCGCCACGGGGAGGTGGCTGCCTGAAATTTCAGTCTTTAAACTCAAAAAAATAGTGTGTATTTGAGAAGAGGGGGTTGCCCCCTCCCTCATTGGCTGCTCAGTGTCAGGTCGGTTTGGCCTCGGCCAACGCCAACTGCGCCAGCTCCTTCTCCGCCTCTTTCAGGTCTTCCTCGCTGATCATCTCGGCAATCGCACGCAAGCGCTCCACCACCCGCGCATTCACCGTGCCTTCGGGGAACTGCCCTTCGTCGTCCGGCTCGCCGGCATCCTCGCCCACCAGCAGGCTCAGCGCTTCATCCGCCTGGCGCACCGCGTAGATGTGAAACTGCCCGGCGCGCACGGCCTGTAGCACTTTCTCATCCAGCATCAGCGTGGCCACATTGGCCTTGGGAATGATCGCGCCCTGCTCACCGGTCAGCCCGCGCGCTTCACAGAGGCGGAAGAAGCCCTCGATCTTCTCGTTGACCCCGCCCACCGCCTGCACTTCACCAAACTGGTTGATCGAACCGGTGATGGCAAAGCACTGTTTGAGCGGCGTTTTCGACAGCGCGGAGATCAACGTGCACGCCTCGCCGAGGGACGCACTGTCACCGTCCACATAACCGTAGGACTGCTCCAGCGCGATGCTCGCGGAGATCGCCAGCGGGAATTCCTGGGCATACCGGCTGCCCAGATAACCGGTGAGGATCATCACACCTTTGGAGTGAATCGGCTGCCCGAGGTTAACCTCGCGCTCAATGTCGACAATGCCGCTGCCGCCCGGGTACACCGTGGCGGAAATCCGCGCCGGCACGCCGAACGCCGAGTCGCCGACTTCCAGCACCGTCAGGCCGTTGCACTTGCCCACCGCAGCGCCGGCCGTGTCGATCAGGATCACCCCGGCGAGCATGTCATCCAGAATCCGCGCCGAGACCCGTCCCGTGCGCGTGGCCTTGGCCTTGAGCGCGCGCTCGATATGCCCGGCATCGGTCATCTCGTCACCCGCCAGGTGGCGAATGAAATCCGCCTCGCTCACCAACTGGAACAAATCACCGATGCGCGCCGACAAGCGCCCCTGGTGTTCCGCCAGCCGCGCGCTGTAAGTGGCCAACCGCGCCACTGCGTCCGAGGTCAGCGGCGCCATGCCTTCTTCCGACGTACGGGTTTTAAGCAACTGGGCGAACTGCTCCAGGCTTTCGTCGACCATCGGGATGTCTTCGTCGAAGTCCACCAGCACCCGGAACATCTCCTGGAAGTCCGGATCGGCGTCCTGCAGTGCGTAATACAACTGCCGCGAACCGATGATGATCACCTTGACCTGCAACGGAATCATCTGCGGGTTGAGGGTCACGGTGGCCAGGCGGCCCAGTTCGCCCAGGGGCGACTCCATCTTCAGTTTGCGCGATTGCAGCGACCGCTTGAGCGCATCCCACACGAACGGCTCGCCGAGCATTTTCTCGGCCTCAAGGATCAGGAAACCGCCATTGGCGCGGTGCAGCGCGCCCGGGCGCAACTGGCGATACGTGGTGTAGAGCGCGCCCTGGTCGGTGCTGTATTCGATGCGGCCAAACAGGTTGTCATAGGTCGGATGCGGCTCGAACACCACTGGCGCGCCGCCGTTGACCGCATGACCCACCACCAGGCTCGGGCAGTATTGCTCTTCCAGCAGTTTGCGCGCCTGGGCGTCGGTCTTGGCGTCGTCCACCAGTTGCTCGACCACGGTTTTGAGCAGGTACACCTGCATGGCTTGTAGGTAACCGCAAACGCCTGCGTTCTCGGCGTACTTTTCCGATAACGGCGCGAGCAAGGGTTGCAGGGCCAGGGTGATGGTTTCTTCGTTGAACTGGCGCAGCTGGTTGTTCGACTCACGTTTCCACTGCGGCAGGCTGGCCAGCTCTTCGTTGAGGCGCTCTTCCAGTTCGGAAATATCTGTATGGAAGCGTTCGCGGTCCGCCTCCGGCAACTGCGAGAACTCGGCCTCGTCCAGCGCCTTGCCGTCGAGCATCGGGGTGAAGGCGATGTTGGTGCTGTCGCGGTACAGCGCAACGTCCTTTTCCAGGGCCAGGCGCTCGATCACGTCCAAAGCCTTGTCGTAGCGCTGGTTGAACGCGCGGTCGATAGCGCTTTTGCGCTGCTGGTACGTCGGGTGCTCGAACACCGCCGGGAAAGTCGCCACGAGGTTGTCGACCAAGCCGTTGATATCGGCAATGAACGCCGTCGCGCAGCCGCCTGGCAACTCCAGGGCACGCGGTTCGCGCGGCTCGTCGAAGTTGTTCACATAAACCCAGTCCGACGGAGTCTGCAGGCGCTTGCCTTCAGCTTTCAGGTAGCGTTTGACGAACGAAAAGCGACCTGTGCCCGGCTCGCCCATGACAAACACGTTATAACCGGGGCGCGGCATGGCCACGCCGAACTGCAAGGCTTCAACTGCACGTTCCTGGCCAAGCACACCGCGAAAGGGCTCCAAATCATTGGTGGTCGAGAAGCTGAACTGTTCAGCGGAGAAAGGGCGAGTCAGCGCTTCGGGCGCTAGACGCAAGCTGGCAGCAACAGGATCAGGCATCGGGCTTCCTTACATCAGGCGGGGCAGATAACGGCATTCTGGCTCCCCCTTGCGCGCTCTGGCAAGGCGAGCCGTAGGGAAAGCATAGACACCGAACGCGTCCTGCAAAAAAATCGCGACAGCGGCCATTGTTTTATAAAAACCCACGGAACCCTTGGAACGTGCCTAAACTCCAAACTGCGCGGGTTGGACTAATAACTGGCCCCTAGGGCGTGATCAAGCGCCTGAACCCCTTGTCCATTGGTTTGCACACAAAGAGAACAAAGCTATGAAACGGATCCTTCTTGGTACTCTTTTCACCGTCGTCTCCCTCAATGCAATGGCAGAAGCACCAGGCGGCCCGAACTGCGGTTGGGGCAACATGTTGTTCGAAGGCCAGCGCGGCACACCAGCCCACTTCCTGGCTTCCACCACCAACGGCACCTCGGGTAACGCCACCTTCGGCATGACCTCGGGCACCAACGGTTGCAGCACCAACAGCGCCCTGACCTACGGCGGCAAGTCCTGGATTGCCATGAATGGCATGATGAACGAGCTGTCCGAAGACATGGCCAAGGGCAACGGCGAAGCGCTGACCACCTACGCCGTGGTACTGGGCGTGGCGCCAGAAGATCGTGAGCACTTTGCTGCCGTGACCCACGAGCACTTCCAGCAGATCTTCAGCAAGGCTGACGTGACTGCTGACGACGTGCACAACAACACCATTGCTGTACTGAAAAGTGATTCGCGTCTGGCGAAATACGCTACCCAGGCTTAAGCTCGACCTGCCCGCGCCTCTTGAGGCGCGGGTTTTATTTTTGGGCCCCCGCCCCTTTGGGTCTCACTTTTTCCGACTTAAGTTGCCCTTATGCTCAAACGCTTTGCCTGGCTGGCACTCTTGGCCTGCGCCCCGCTGCACGCGGCCCCGCATATTGATGATCAACGTTTGCAGCAATTGGCCAACGATCCGTTCTGGCTATCTTTGGGCCATTACGAAGCCGGCAAGATCAAAGGCTGGCGCAGCTATATCAGCGACAACAAATTCTTTCTCGCAGCCGACGGTGCCCACCACCCGGATGCCGAGCTCAAGGCCACCGTTGAAGCGTTGTATGCTCCGGCCAGCCTTGGCGAAAAACACGCCCAATGCGTTTACCCAGCACGCACTCGCTGGCTCAAGGCGCAGTTGCAACTGAACGACCTGCCTGCGCTTGAGTGCAAGGAATTCACCCAGTGGTTCAAGGACGTCGCGCCCCACAGCGCGGTGATGATTTTCCCGGCGGCCTATCTCAACAGCCCGTCGTCGATGTTCGGCCACACCCTGCTGCGTATCGACCAGGCGGATGTGCAACGGGACAAGACCGCGCTGCTCAGCTACGCGATCAACTTTGGCGCTTACATAGAAGGTTCTGACAACAGCATCCTTTACGCCTGGAAGGGCCTCGCAGGCGGCTACCCCGGCCTGTTCGCGCTGGTGCCGTATCAGGAAAAACTCTCGGAATACCGCAGCCTCGAAAACCGCGACCTGTGGGAATACCGCCTCAACCTCACCGAAGTCGAGACCAAGCGCATGGTCGAGCACGTGTGGGAACTCAAGCAGATCAAGTTCGACTACTTCTTTTTCGATGAAAACTGCTCCTATCGCCTGCTGGAACTGCTGCAAGTGGCCCGCCCCGGCCTGCGCCTGACCGAGCAATTCCCCCTCACCGCCATCCCCACCGACACGGTCAAGGCGGTCAAGGATGCGGGGCTGGTGGAGAAGATCGATTATCGCCCGTCCCGCGAGCGCGAGCTGCTGGAGCGCGCCAAGCCGCTGGACAGCGACGAGCAGCAATGGGTGCTGAAGATCAGCGATGACCAAAAGCAGTTGCAGGCACCGGCTTTCAAGGCGCTCCCGCGTGACCGTCAGGCGCTGGTCATCGACGCGGCCTACCGCCTTGGCCGCTACCGCGCCAATGGTCTGGAGCGCGACACCGCGCGCTCCCAGCGCAGTTTCGAATTGCTGCGCGCCATCAACCAGAATCCGGCACCGGACCTGAAAATCACGCCACCGGGCCTGCCGGAAAACGGTCATGAATCACGCACCTGGCAGGCTGGCATCGGCACTCGAGGCGACAGGGCGTTCGGCGAATACGGCCTGCGCATGGCCTACCACGACCTCAACGACAATGCCGAAGGTTTCCCTTTGGGTGCGCAGATCGAAATCCTGCAGATGAAACTGCGCCAGTACGAAGGCAATCACTGGCAACTGCAGCAACTGGACCTGGCCACCATTCGCTCCCTGACTCCGCGCAACGCCCTGCTGCAACCCTGGTCATGGCAAGTCACCGGCGGGATGGAACGCGTGCCGGGTAAACACGACGACGAAACCCTGGTGGCCCACGTCAATGGCGGCGCCGGCGGCACCTGGCAACTGAGCGACGACATGCTTGGCTTCGCCCTGGGCACCGTGCGCGTGGAGCACAACAACGACTTCAGCGAGGCCATCTCCCCCGCCGCCGGCTTCAACACCGGCGTGCTGTGGAAAAACCCGCTGGGCAACCTCAGCCTGGAGGCCAAGGGCGACTTCTTCACCAATGGCGAAGTGCGCCGCAGCATCAGCTTGAACCAGCAGTGGGAGTTGTCCCGCAACCTGGGCTTGCGCCTGAGCGCTCAGCGCGAGTACAGCCACCTGTCGACGCCGGTGAATGAAGTGATGCTGGAAGTGAAGTGGTACCACTACTGACCACTCCAACACATGGGACCGCTGTGGCGAGCGGGCTTGCCCCGCGTTGGGGTGCGAAGCGCCCCCAATCCAGCAAAACGCGGTGTACCTGAGACGGCTCAGCGCCTGGTTTTGGGGCTGCTGCGCACCCCAACGCAGGACAAGCCTGCTCGCCACAGGGAATCTGCGCTTAACTGAACGGTATTAGGGCACGCCCGCTCGCCATGGAGGCTTTCGGAGGTTCTCAAAAACTTCGTCGCCCCGTCTTCGTTTCAGGATGCGTAAGGACTACCTGGCGTTTTTTCATCTCGCTGTTTCTATCCAGGCTGGCCGATCAAATCCTGCTGTTCATCGTGCCGCTGGTGGTATTCCAGACCACCAACAGCGCCGCCTGGGCGGGGCTGGCCTTCTTCGTCAAATCGCTGCCACGTTATCTCGCGTTTCCGTTGTGCGGAGCCCTGTGCGACAAATACTCGCCTATCAAAATCCTGCCTATCAGCCAGGTCTATCTGGCCTTGCTGTGTGTACAGCGCAGGCAAAAACAGCTACGCCGGTCTGCAGGCTGCGGGAGCGGTCACGACGATCATCATCCTGTTTTTCCTCGCCCGAGTGGCGCTGCCCCTGCGGCTGCTGAGCGGTGTCGGCTATTCGATGATCGCCACGGGGGCCTTGATCTGCGCCTTGAACCCAAACCTCGGCGGTTATGCGCTGGGTTTTCTGCTGATTACAGGCTTCGACAAGATGTTCAACGTCTACCTGCGCACCCTCCGGCAACGCGTGATCCCACCCCAGGACTTCGGCAAGACCGTGGGCGTGTGGGGGTGGTTCGCGAAGATACAGCCTGGGGACGTTGGGCACTGATCCAAACCAGATGAAAATTAAACTGTGGAGAGTCCATATCACAGCGTTCTCACCCGCCTTTCACGCCGCCCCGACAAATCCCTGACTAGACTTGCGCCCATAAGCCGAGAAACGGCCAGGGAGTACGCCATGTGGCGGTATGCGGTGATGCTGGGCGCGGTGTTGTGGTTATCGGGTTGCCAGACAACTCATCAGGAGTTGATCGCCAAGGGATACCCGCCGGCCTTTGCCGATGGCTTCGATGATGGCTGCAGCAGCGGACGCCAGGCAGCCGGGGTGATCAGCGGGGAGTTTCGCAAGAATGTACCGCGCTACCTGAACGAGCGGGAATACGCCGCAGGCTGGGAAGACGGCTTTCGCCAGTGCAAGGCCATGCGTGAACACGAAGAACTGCGTGACTACATAGACAACCGCGGGGACTACCGCGAGCGCGCCTGGCAGCGGGAGAAAGACCGCGACGCCGCCAGGGCCTACCGCGACCAATAGATCGCTGCCACGCAGAGAGCGGGAACGATCGAGCGGCGCATAGGGCCCAACCTCCATTGAGGAGAATGTCATGAGCCGAGCTTTTGTGAACGAAGACAATGCCGCCGCCCAGGCCGATCAGCCGGTGGAGCGCCAGGTCAGCGAACAGCCCAATCACCTGACGGCGCACGGGTTGGCGCAGTTGCAGGCCAAAGTTGCACAGCTGCAAGCTGAATACAGCGCCGAGTCCGCCAAGGGTGAGCAGGCCGATAAACAACGTCAGGCTGACCTGGAGCGCGACCTGCGCTACTTCAACCAGCGCGTACAAAGCGCGCACGTGGTTGCACCAGCCACGTCGACCGACAAGGTGCAGATCGGCAACTGGGTCACCTTCGCCAATGAGCAGGACGAACAGCAGCGCATTCAACTGGTCGGGGAAGACCAGGCCGACGCCACCGCAGGCCTGATCAACTGGGGCTCGCCCCTGGGTCGTGCACTGCTGGGCGCTCAGGTGGGCGACGAGGTGCTGTGGAAACGGCCCGTGGGCGATCAGTTGATTGAAGTGTTGCGCATTGAGCCCGACGCTTAGCTGGAGCCTGCAACAGGATGAAAAAAAAACGGAGCCCCAAGGGACTCCGCTTTTTTAACCACCCGCCCGAATCAGGCCAGCTTTTTGTGCCTTACCCGGTGCGGCTGCGCAGCCGCATCGCCCAGGCGCTTCTTACGGTCCGCTTCGTACTCGGTGTAGTTGCCTTCGAAGAACACCGCCTGAGAATCGTCTTCGTACGCCAGGATGTGAGTGGCGACGCGGTCAAGGAACCACCGATCGTGAGAGATCACAATGGCGGCGCCCGGGAAGTCCAGCAGGGCTTCTTCCAGCGAACGCAGGGTTTCAACGTCGAGGTCGTTGGACGGTTCGTCGAGCAGCAACACGTTGCCGCCTTCTTTCAGGGTCAGGGCCAGGTGCAAGCGACCGCGCTCACCACCGGACAGGTCCTTGACGAACTTCTGCTGGTCGCCGCCCTTGAAGTTGAAACGGCCCACATAGGTGCGCGACGGGATTTCATAGTTGCCGATGCGAATCTGGTCGGAACCGTCGGACACCTGCTGGAACACGGTCTTGCTGCCATCGAGGTCGTCGCGGCTCTGATCCACGCAAGCAAGCTGCACGGTTTCGCCGATCTCGATGCTGCCCGAGTCCGGCGTTTCCTTGCCCATCAGCATGCGGAACAGGGTGGATTTACCCGCACCGTTACCGCCGATAACGCCAACGATCGCGCCTTTTGGCATGGAGAACGACAGGTTGTCGATCAACACGCGGTCGCCATAGCCTTTGGAAACGTTCTTGAACTCGATGACCTTGTCACCCAGGCGCGGGCCGGCCGGAATATAGATCTCGTTGGTTTCGCTGCGCTTCTGAAATTCCTGCGACTGCATTTCTTCAAAGCGTTGCAGACGCGCCTTGGATTTGGACTGGCGGGCCTTGGCGCCTTTGCGCACCCATTCCAGCTCTTCCTTCATGGCTTTTTCGTGGGCCGATTGCTGCTTGGATTCGGCGGCCAGACGGTCGGACTTGGCTTCCAGCCAACCGGAGTAGTTACCCTCGTAAGGGATACCGGCGCCACGGTCGAGTTCGAGGATCCAGCCGGCGACGTTGTCGAGGAAGTAACGGTCGTGCGTGATCGCAACCACGGTGCCCGGGAAGTCGTGCAGGAAATGCTCCAGCCAGGCGACGGAGTCGGCGTCCAGGTGGTTGGTCGGTTCGTCGAGCAGCAGCATGTCGGGGGCCGACAGCAGCAGGCGGCACAGGGCCACGCGACGTTTTTCACCACCGGAGAGGACGTCGACCTTGGCGTCCCACGCCGGCAGGCGCAGCGCATCGGCGGCCACTTCCAGCTGGCGTTCCAGGTTGTGACCGTCGCTGGCCTGCAGGATGGCTTCGAGCTTGGCCTGTTCGGCGGCAAGCTTGTCGAAGTCGGCGTCTTCTTCTGCGTAAGCCGCGTAGACCTCGTCCAGGCGCGCCTGGGCGTTCTTGATCACGCTGACGGCCTCTTCGACCACTTCACGCACGGTCTTGGTCGGGTCCAGGATCGGCTCTTGCGGCAGGTAACCGATATTCAGTTCCGGCATCGGGCGCGCTTCGCCTTCGAACTCGGTGTCGACGCCGGCCATGATTTTCAACAGCGTGGATTTACCCGAGCCGTTGAGACCGAGCACGCCGATCTTGGCGCCGGGGAAGAAGGACAGCGAAATGTTTTTCAGGATTTCCCGCTTCGGCGGAACAACTTTTCCCAGCCGATGCATGGTGAAGACGTATTGAGCCATGGTGAACCTAGCGTCAGTGACTGATGAATTGAGCGGGCGAAGCCCGTGCCAGGCCATGCGCGGCGCCGACCTTTGACTATGATCAATGCCAGCGAGCGGAAAAAGCCTGAATGTCTGGGGCTGGAACGCCCTCGTGTAACCGGCAAAGCTACCTGAATGCGCTTGGTCAGTCCAGCCAGGCCAGGGCTGGCACTTTGCCACAACTCAAGGCATGCTAGCCGCCCTCCGGGCGTCCGGCTTATAGTGCACGCCGCGCGCCAGTCCGCCAAACCGCAGGATTACAGCTTGTCCAACGTCACGCCACCCTCGCCCCTGCGCGCCGCCCATCTGGCAACGGGAGCGCCCCTGCACGGCACCCTAAAAGGCGCATTGGCGACCCTGGTGCTGATGCTGCTCGCGCTGTTGTTCTGGCAGTTGTTCGACCAATTGCAGCAAAACCAGAAGAACCAGCAGCAATACACCATCGACTACAGCGCCGACCTGGCCGAGCAAATCAGCCTGAACATGGCCCTGAGCGCAAAAATCGCGCTGAATCTGCTGCCCATGGTCGAACCCCCGCGTGACAGCGAACAGCAACAAGCCCTGATGCGCAGCCTGCAACGCTCGCTGCCCGAGCTGCGCAGCCTCGCCCTGCTCGCCCCCAGCGGCGCGATCATCAGCGACAGCGCAGCCGACAGCCAGGACAGCGTATGGCTTGAAGAACTGGTGCAACGCAGCCACGGCCAGTCCTATTACCTGAGCAACAACAACGACGGCAGCCTCATCTACCTGCTGCTGCACCAGCCCAGCGGCGGCTCACGGGTGTACTGGGCGCTGCGCCTGGGCCCCGACTACCTCACCAACCTCACCCGCCAGGACGGCCAGAGTCAAAGGCCGATGTGGGCCATCGAAAACCGCATCAACCATCAGGTGGTCAGTCGCGAAGGGGGCATGCCGGTGCAAGGCGCCAACACCCTGACCGCGGACGAGCTGAATAACAGCGTGCTGATCACGCCATTGAGCAAAAGCGACTGGCAGCTGCGCGGCCTGTTCGACCGCAGCGCGGTGCTCGAACAACTGCTGCCGGCGTTTATCGGCAAATGCCTGCTGGGCCTGGCATTTTCGCTGATCCCGGTGATCGTGCTGCTGAACATGCGTCGGCGCCAGCGCCAGGTGAATGAAGGCCGGCGCCGCTATCAGGATATTTTCGAAGGCACCGGCGTGGCCCTGTGCGTGCTCGACCTGTCGAGCCTCAAAGCGTTCTTCGACAAGGCACAGCTGCGCACCGGCGAGCAACTGCGCGCCTGGCTGCAGGACAATCCCGAAGCGCGCAGGCAATTGCTCAAAGGGCTGCGGATCACCGAGGTCAACCAGGTGGCCGTGCGTTTATTGAATGTCAGCTCCTGCGACCAGGCCTGGCAGCGCCTGCTCGATGATTCGCCGCACAACGCCACCTCGATTGGCTATCAGGTCCTCGACGCGGTGCTGACCCAGCAAAAACAGCTGGAGCTGGAGATCCAGCTCAACGATGTCGCCGGTAACCCGCAATACCTGTGGCTGGTGATGCGCCTGCCGGAACAGTTGGACGACTTCAAGTCGGTAATCCTCAGCATCAATGACATCACCAGCCGCAAGCTGATCGAGCTATCGCTGGTGGAACGCGAAAGCTTCTGGTCGGACGTGGTGCGCACCGTGCCCGACCACCTGTATGTGCAGGACGTGATCAGCCAGCGCATGATCTTCAGCAACCACCACCTCGGCCATACCCTGGGCTACGACCAGCCAGAGCTTGCGCAGATGGGCGAGTACTTCTGGGAGATCCTGCTGCACCCCGAAGACGCCGAGCATTACCAGGACCAGCGCCAGCAGCAGCGTGAGGTCGGCTATTCGACACAATTGCACTGCCAGCTGCGTTTTCGCCATCGCAACAACCAATGGCGGCGTTTCGATATCCGCGAACAGGCCCTGGCCCGCGATAACACCGCGCAGGTGACGCGCATCATTGGCGTGGCCAAAGACATTACCGACCAGATCGAAGCCAGCGAATCCCTGCGTGACAGCGAACAACGCTACCGCATGCTGGCCGAGAGTATCAGCGACGTGATCTGCTCCACCGACAGCCAATTGGCTCTCAACTACCTCAGCCCGTCAGTCAATGCGGTGCTGGGTTATGACGTGGACTGGGTGTTCAAGCACGGCTGGCAGTCGATCATCGCCAACCCACAGCAACTGACCGGCGTCAGCGCGCTGTTCGAACAAGTCAAACGCGCAGCCGGAGATCCGCTGGCGCTGGCGGTGCTGCGTGAACAGACTCACACCCAACTGTTTCTGTTCGACTGCCTGCGCGCAGACGGGCGCAAAGTACCGATCGAGATGCGCCTGGTGCTTGTGTGGGACGAACAAGGCGCTTTCGAGGGCATCCTCGGCGTGGGCCGCGATATCAGCCAGCAACGCCGCGCCGAGAAAGACCTGCGCATGGCGGCCACGGTATTCGAGCATTCCACCTCGGCGATCCTGATCACCGACCCGGCCGGTTATATCGTGCAGGCCAACGAGGCGTTCAGCCGGGTCAGCGGCTATGCCGTGACGGATGTGCTCGACCAGTTGCCGAACATGCTCACCGTAGACGAACAACAGGAAGCTCACCTGCGCTACGTGCTCAAGCAGTTGCACCAGCACAGCACCTGGGAAGGCGAAGTGTGGCTCAAGCGGCGCAACGGTGAGCATTACCCGGCCTGGGTAGGCATTACTGCCGTGTTCGACGACGAAGGCGACCTGGCCAGCTATGTGTGCTTCTTCAGCGATATCAGCGAGCGCAAGGCCAGCGAACAGCGCATCCATCGCCTGGCGTATTACGACGCCCTGACCCACCTGCCCAACCGCACGCTGTTCCAGGACCGCCTGCACACCGCGTTGCAGTCGGCCGAGCGGCAGAAGTCGTGGGTGGTGCTGATGTTCCTCGACCTCGACCGCTTCAAGCCGATCAACGACTCCCTCGGACACGCCGCCGGCGACCGCATGCTCAAGGAAATGGCTATCCGCCTGCTCGGCTGCGTGGCCGAGGACGACACCGTGGCACGCATGGGCGGCGACGAGTTCACCTTGCTCCTGCAACCGGGGGCCAGCCGCGAACTGGCACTGAACCGGGCGATCCACGTGGCCGAGCAAATCCTCGCCAGCCTGGTAAAACCCTTTGTGCTGGAAGGCCGCGAGTTTTTCGTGACCGCCAGTATCGGCATTGCCTTGAGCCCGCAGGACGGCAATGAGCTGAGCCAGCTGATGAAAAACGCCGACACCGCGATGTATCACGCCAAGGAACGCGGCAAGAACAATTTCCAGTTCTACCAGGCCGACATGAACGCCAGCGCGCTGGAGCGTCTGGAGCTGGAAAGCGACCTGCGCCACGCGCTGGAGCAGGACGAATTCGTGCTGTATTACCAGCCGCAGTTCAGCGGCGACGGCAAACGCCTGACCGGCGCCGAGGCGCTGCTGCGCTGGCGTCACCCGCGCCGTGGCCTGGTGCCGCCGGGGGACTTCATTCCGGTGCTGGAAGAGCTGGGGCTGGTGGTGGACGTGGGCGACTGGGTGCTCAGCGAGGCCTGTCTCCAGTTGAAAACCTGGCACCAGAGCAAGGTGCGTGTGCCGAAAGTTTCGGTGAACATCTCGGCGCGGCAGTTCTCCGATGGCCAGTTGGGCACGCGCATCGCCACCATCCTCAAGGACACCGGCCTGCCGCCCGCGTGCCTGGAGCTGGAGCTGACCGAAAGCATTTTGATGCGCGAGGTCAACGAAGCCATGCAAATCCTCGCCAGCCTGAAAAACCTGGGTTTGAGCATTGCGGTGGACGATTTCGGCACCGGCTATTCCTCGCTCAATTACCTCAAGCAGTTCCCCATCGACGTGTTGAAGATCGACCGCACGTTCGTCGACGGCCTGCCGTCCGGCGAGCAGGACGCGCAGATCGCCCGCGCCATTATTGCCATGGCCCACAGCCTCAACCTCGCGGTGATCGCCGAAGGCGTGGAGACCCACGAGCAGCTGGATTTCCTCAGGGAACATGGTTGCGATGAGGTGCAGGGTTACCTGTTCGGACGGCCGATGCCGGCGAATCGGTTCGAGGCGCAGTTCAGCAATGATGCGCTGTTCATGTTCGACTGAGTTTTTTTGCTGGGGCGGATGGCCTCATCGCAGGCTAGCCAGCTCCCACCTTTGATTGGGTTCACAGATCAAAATGTGGGAGCCGGGCTTGCCCGCGACAGGGCCGGCCCTGGCGCCGCTTATCCCCAGATGAATCCCGCTTGTGCGCGACATGATGTCCTTTCATATGCCATCCAAAACCCATTGGGTTAGAATGCCCTCCTTTTCTGCCCCCGATCCTTGAGGACTGCCATGTTCAGCCGTGATTTGACTATTGCCAAGTACGACGCCGATCTCTTCGCCGCCATGGAGCAAGAAGCCGTGCGCCAGGAAGAGCACATCGAGCTGATCGCTTCGGAAAACTACACCAGCCCTGCGGTGATGGAAGCTCAAGGTTCGGTACTGACCAACAAGTACGCCGAAGGCTATCCGGGCAAGCGCTACTACGGTGGTTGCGAGTACGTCGACGTGGTTGAGCAACTGGCCATTGACCGTGCCAAGGAGCTGTTCGGCGCCGATTACGCCAACGTCCAGCCTCACGCCGGTTCCCAGGCCAACAGCGCGGTGTACCTGGCCCTGCTGCAAGGCGGCGACACCATCCTGGGCATGAGCCTGGCCCACGGCGGTCACCTGACCCACGGCGCCAGCGTGTCCTCCTCCGGCAAGCTGTACAACGCCGTTCAATACGGTATCGACGCCAACGGCTTGATCGACTACGACGAAGTCGAACGCCTGGCCGTTGAGCACAAGCCGAAAATGATCGTGGCCGGCTTCTCTGCCTACTCGCAGATCCTGGATTTCCCGCGTTTTCGCGCCATCGCCGACAAAGTCGGCGCCTACCTGTTCGTCGACATGGCCCACGTGGCCGGTCTGGTCGCCGCTGGCGTCTACCCGAACCCGGTGCCTTTCGCTGACGTGGTCACCACCACTACCCACAAAACCCTGCGCGGTCCACGGGGCGGCCTGATCCTGGCGCGCGCCAACGCCGAAATCGAAAAGAAGCTGAACTCCGCCGTATTCCCGGGCGCCCAGGGCGGCCCGCTGGAGCACGTGATCGCGGCCAAGGCGATCTGCTTCAAGGAAGCCTTGCAGCCTGAGTTCAAGACCTACCAGCAGCAAGTGGTGAAAAACGCCAAGGCCATGGCTGGCGTGTTCATCGAGCGCGGGTTTGACGTGGTGTCCGGCGGCACTGAAAACCACCTGTTCCTGCTGTCGCTGATCAAGCAGGATATTTCCGGTAAGGACGCTGACGCCGCGCTGGGCAAAGCCTTCATCACCGTGAACAAGAACTCCGTGCCGAACGACCCACGTTCGCCGTTCGTCACCTCCGGCCTGCGCTTCGGTACACCGGCTGTGACCACCCGTGGCTTCAAGGAAGCAGAGTGCAAGGAACTGGCCGGCTGGATCTGCGACATCCTGGCGGACCTGAACAACGAAGCAGTGATTGATTCTGTACGTGAGAAGGTTAAGGCCATCTGCCAGAAGCTGCCGGTGTACGGCGCTTGATTGCAGTTGCTTGAACAAGAAGCCCGGCTCTGGAGCCGGGCTTTTTTATGCCTGAAAACACTGTATTTCAATTCAAGATTGGTAAACCTTGGCAAAGCCGTCGCGAATTTTCTGCTCCGGGAGCTCATCGGCAATAAACACAATCACGCTCTCGCGCACTTCGCCTTCGGCCCACTCGGTATCCCAATCGAAGCCGTACAACTTCAGTACGCCCTGGAACACCATGCGCCGGTCTTCGCCGGCAATGTTCAGAACGCCCTTGTAGCGCAGCAGTTGCTTGCCGTGGTCTTCGAGCAGCTCGTTCATGAACTCACTGAGCCGGTCGATATCCAGCGGCTGATCAGTGCGCAGCACCAGGCTGGAAATACGGTCGATGGACGGTGCCTTGCTCACCGGCCGCAGGCTCATGCCGGCGTTGAGGTTGAAACCGCGTACATCGAGCAACTCGGCCAGGTCGATTTTGCCGTGGTCAACCACCCGAATCGGCGCGCGCCGGTTGATGCGGGTCAGGCGCTCGCTGAGGGCGTCGAACGTGGCGTCGTCCACCAGGTCGCGCTTGCTCACCAGCAATCGGTCGGCAAAGCCGATCTGCGCCTGGGCGATGGTCTGGGTCAGGTGATGCTCGGCGTGGGCGGCGTCCACCAGGGTGATGATGCCGTCGAGGATGTAGCGCTCACGCAAGTCCTCGTCGATGAAGAAGGTCTGGGCCACCGGCGCGGGGTCGGCAAGGCCCGTGCACTCGATCACCAGGCGGTCGAAGGCGATCTCGCCGCTGTCCAGGCGTTCGAGCAACAGGTAGAGGGCCTTGGTCAGGTCGGTGTGGATGGTGCAGCACACGCAGCCGTTGGACAGGGTCATGACTTGCACCGGCTCGGCGCCCAACAGCTGGGTATCGATGCCGGCATCACTGAATTCGTTTTCGATCACGGCGATTTTAAGGCCGTGTTCGGCCTTGAGCAGATGGCGCAGCAAGGTGGTCTTGCCGGCGCCAAGGAAACCGCTGAGCACGGTGACGGGAATGGGAGAGTACAAAAAATTCTCCTTATTATTGAAGGAACACAGAAACAAATGTGGGAGCAGACCTATGTGGGAGCCGGGCTTGCCCGCGATGCAGGCACCGCGGTGTATCAGCTACACCGCGGTGCTGCTATCGCAGGCAAGCCAGCTCCCACACAAGCCCGCTCCCACACGGGATCACTGCAAGCCTAACTTACCGGGTCAGCAGCACTTGGGCCCACCCTTGCCGCCGTAACGGGCCTCTTGGCGTTCACGAAAGAACGCCTTGTAGTCCATCATCGGCTTGTCCGGGTGTTTGGTTTGCATATGCTCGACGTAGGTGTCGTAGTCGGGCATGCCGACCATCAGGCGCGCGGCCTGACCGAGGTATTTACCGAGGCGACTGATGTCATTGAACATGTTCGCAATCCTCGTTTAGGCGTCTGGTACGGCCTGGAACGGTGCTTCTTTATCCGTACGTTCCTTGTTACCCCAGGCGGCCACGCCAACCTTGAGCGCATAGAACAGGATGCTGAACACCACGAACAGGAACAGCGCCGTCAGCGTTGCGTTGGTATAGGCATTCCAGATGACGTGCTGCATCTGGTCGATGCTCTTGGCCGGTGCGAGGATCTGACCGTTGGCCAGGGCATCGCTGTATTTCTTGGCCAGGGACAGGAAACCGATCGCAGGGTTGGCGTCGAACAGCTTGATGAAGCCCGCCGTGGTGGTGCAGATCAGCAGCCACACCGCCGGCAGCATGGTCACCCAGATGTAGCGCTGGCGCTTCATTTTGATCAGCACCACCGTCGCCAGCATCAGCGCGATACCCGCGAGCATCTGGTTGGAGATGCCGAACAGCGGCCACAAGGTGTTGATGCCACCCAGCGGGTCGATCACGCCCTGGTACAGCAGATAGCCCCACATCGCCACGCAGCCTGCGGTGGCAATCAGGTTGGCGGTCCAGGACTCGGTGCGTTTAAGCGCCGGCACGAAGGAGCCCAGCAGGTCCTGCAGCATGAAGCGCCCGGCACGGGTGCCGGCGTCCACTGCGGTCAGGATGAACAGTGCTTCGAACAGGATCGCAAAGTGGTACCAGAACGCCATGGTGTTTTCACCCGGCAGCACACTGTGCAGGATCTGCGCGATCCCCACGGCCAGGGTCGGTGCACCGCCGGCACGCGCCAGGATGGTGGTTTCACCGATGTCATGGGCCACGGCCGACAGCGCTTCGGGGGTGATTGCAAACCCCCAACTGCTGACGGTCTGCGCCACGGTCACCACGTCGGTGCCGACAATCGCGGCCGGGCTGTTCATGGCGAAGTACACACCCGGCTCGATCACCGAAGCGGCGACCATCGCCATGATGGCCACGAACGACTCCATCAGCATGCCGCCGTACCCGATGTAACGGGCGTGACTTTCACTGGCGAGCAGCTTGGGCGTGGTGCCCGAGGAGATCAGCGCGTGGAACCCCGAAACCGCGCCACAGGCGATGGTGATGAACAGGAACGGGAACAGGCCCCCCTTCCACACCGGGCCAGTGCCGTCAATGAACTGGGTGAGTGCCGGCATTTTCAGATCGGGCATGGTCACCAGGATGCCGATTGCCAGCGCAATGATGGTGCCGATCTTGAGGAAGGTGGACAGGTAGTCACGCGGTGCGAGAATCAGCCACACCGGCAGTACCGCTGCGACGAAGCCGTAGCCGATCAGCATCCAGGTGATCTGGATACCGGTGAAGGTAAAGGCCTTGGCCCAGACCGGGTCGGCGGCAATCTGCCCGCCCAGCCAGATCGAACCGAGCAGCAGCACCACGCCGATGATCGAAATTTCACCGATGCGACCGGGGCGGATGTAACGCATGTAGATGCCCATGAACATCGCAATCGGGATGGTCGCCATCACCGTGAAGATGCCCCACGGGCTCTCGGCCAGGGCCTTGACCACGATCAGCGCCAGCACCGCCAGGATGATGATCATGATCAGGAAGCAGCCGAACAGCGCGATGGTGCCGGGAATGCGGCCCATCTCCTCGCGCACCATGTCGCCCAGGGAGCGGCCGTTACGGCGGGTGGACAGGAACAGGACCATGAAGTCCTGCACTGCACCTGCCAGTACCACGCCGGCAATCAGCCACAACGTGCCGGGCAGGTAACCCATCTGCGCCGCCAGTACCGGACCGACCAGCGGGCCTGCACCGGCAATCGCCGCAAAGTGGTGGCCGAACAGGATGTGTTTGTTGGTCGGCACATAGTCCAGACCATCGTTGTTGACCACTGCGGGCGTGGCCCGACGCGGGTCGAGTTGCATCACGTTGTTAGCGATGAACAGACTGTAGTAACGGTACGCAACCAGATAGATGGCCACGGCTGCGACCACAATCCACAAGGCGTTGATCGCCTCGCCGCGGCGCAAGGCCACTACGCCCAGGGCGCATGCTCCTACAACTGCCAGCACCAGCCAGGGCAGGTGGCGTAGCAGGCTATTATTATTTTTCATTTTTATATTCCAGCCAGGGTGGACAGAAAGACAGCCATCCGGAGTTTAGCGCTCCTTGCCTTAAAGGCCACCCCCCACGTTGGTCTAGAGCCTTGCAACGGCAAAAAAGCAGAAATACCCGCCCAATGATGGCGGGGGCTACAATCTCCGCATTCACAGAGGGTTTAACCATGACCGAGCACGCCTCCGACCGCCGCCGCTTTCGCCGAATCGCGTTTGACGCCAGGACTGAACTTCAGCAAAACGGGCAGGAATGGCCGGTGCAACTGGTGGATTTATCGCTCAAGGGCCTGCTGATACAGCGCCCGACGCCCTGGCTTGGCAATGGCGCTGACCCCTTTGAGGTGGACATCCATCTGGATGCCGAGACCGACGTGCGCATGCAGGTCCGGCTGACCCATGACGATCACGGCCAATTGGGGTTTGTGTGCGAACACATCGACCTGGACTCGATCAGCCATTTGCGGCGGTTGATCGAGCTGAACCTTGGGGACGAAGAAGAACTGCACCGAGAGCTGGCCGCCCTGCTGGAGCTCTAGCAACCGACACGCATCAATTGTGCTTGTTGTGGCGAGCGGGCTTGCCCCAATGCCGTTCAGTCAAGCGTAAATCCCCTGTGGCGAGCAGGCTTGTCCTGCGTTGGGCTGCGCAGCAGCCCCACAACCAGGCGCTGAGCCGTATCAGGTACACCGCGCTTTGCTGGATTGGGGGCGCTTCGCACCCCAACGCGGGGCAAGCCCGCTCGCCACAATAAGCCCACACATTTTCCTTAACTGAACGGCATCAGGGCTTGCCACAGGGACGGTGTCGCCTCGCTGGTCTTACAGTGGGTTATTCGAACAGTGCATCCAGCGCCTGCTCCAGGCGTGTCACCCCGATAATCTGTATGCCCGGCGGCGATTCCTTCGGTGCATTGCCCTTGGGCACAATCGCCCGCTTGAAGCCATGCTTGGCCGCTTCCTTCAAGCGCTCCTGTCCACTGGGCACCGGCCGTACTTCGCCCGACAGGCCCACCTCGCCAAACACCAGCAGGTCATGGGGCAATGGCCGATTGCGCAGGCTGGACATCACTGCGGCCATCAAGGCCAGGTCGGAGGCGGTCTCCAGTACCTTGACCCCGCCCACCACATTGAGGAACACGTCCTGGTCGTGGGTGGGAATGCCGCCGTGGCGGTGCAGTACCGCCAGCAGCATTGCCAGGCGATTCTGGTCCAGACCGAGGGTGACGCGGCGCGGGTTGGCCAAGTGGCTGTCGTCTACCAGCGCCTGCACTTCCACCAGCATCGGCCGGGTGCCTTCCCAGGTTGCCATGACCACGCTGCCCGGGACTTCTTCCTGGGCACGCGTGAGAAAAATCGCCGAGGGATTGGAGACTTCCTTGAGCCCCCGGTCCGTCATGGCGAACACGCCCAATTCGTTGACGGCGCCGAAACGGTTCTTCACCGCGCGCAGCAGGCGCAGGCGGCCATCGGACTCACCTTCGAAATACAGCACGGTGTCGACCATGTGTTCCAACACCCGCGGCCCGGCCAATGCGCCCTCCTTGGTCACATGGCCCACCAGGAAAATCGCCGTGCCGCTCTGCTTGGCATAGCGCACAAGCAGCGCCGCGCTCTCGCGCACCTGGGACACGCCGCCCGGCGCCGATTGCAGTTGTTCGGTGAAAATCGTCTGGATCGAGTCGATCACCATCACCTTGGGTTTTTCGATGCGGGCGGTGGCGATGATGCTTTCGATGCAGGTTTCGGTCATCACCCGCAGTTGATCCTGCGGCAGGCCCAGGCGGCGGGCGCGCATGGCGACCTGCTGCTGGGATTCCTCCCCGGTGACGTACAGCGCCGGCATGCGGCTGGCGATGCTGCACAGGGTTTGCAGCAGGATCGTCGATTTACCGATGCCCGGGTCGCCGCCGATCAGCACCACCGAGCCGTCCACCAGCCCGCCGCCGAGGACGCGGTCGAGCTCACCGGAGGCGGTGGAGAAACGCGGAATCTCTTCGACGCTTACTTCGGCCAGGGTCTTGATCTGCGCCTGTTGCCCGGTCCAGCCAGCCCGACCGGTGGGGGCCGCAGCGCCGCCGCTCTCGATCATGGTTTCCGTGAGGGTGTTCCACGCCCCGCACTCGGTGCACTGGCCGGCCCACTTGGGAAAGGTCGCGCCGCACTCGGTGCAGCCGTACATGCGCTTGGCCTTTGCCATTTGAGAACCTCCAACCGAAAAACCGCGATGATAGCTCAGCGCGACGCCGGGGTCCGGATTTCACCGCTGGCCAAACGTGCCGCACTGTTGCCGACCGGGTCTTGCGCGTTGAGATCGGCGCCCTTGGCCTTGAGTTCATCGAGCAGTTCGACCCGTTTGAACAACCCGGCGTACATTGCTGCCGTTTGCCCGGCGCCATTGCGCTGGTCGGGATTACAGTCGGTGGCCAGCAGCCGCTGCGCGATTTTAAGCTCGCCCTTGAAGATTGCCCCCATCAGCGCGGTGTTGCCGCGCTTGTCCTGCACGCACGCATCGGCACCGGCCGCCAGCAGGCGATCAACGTAGGCGCTTTCACCGTGATAGGCGGCCAGGATCAGCGCGGTGTAGCCCTTGTCGTCCTGGGTATTGAGCGCGTAGCCCGACTCGATGAAAGTATTGAGCATGTCGAGGTCGCCACGGCGGGCGGCGTCGAAGTAATAGTCCTGAAGCTGCGCCTTGAGCGCGACCGGGTCGGGCGATTCGGCATGGGCGCCGAAGGCCAGCATGGCAATCAGTAATCCGATGGAAATACGCATGGTGTCCTCCAAAGGGTCGGCGCCCTGTAGCGCGCCGACCACAGCCTGCGGGTCAGTCTTTGAGTTTTTCGGCCAGCGCTTTCACACGAGCCAGGTCACCCTTGGCGACCTTGGTCACGCCGGTGCCGTACTCCGGGTCTGCCTTGTAGAGGAACGACAGGATGATGTGCTTGCTCTCGTCATCGGTAGTGGCCAGCGAGCCGCCGAAGTTGTCGATCAGGTCCTGGCGCTCTTTGGGGGTGTAGGAGCGGTACAGGTCGCCGGCCTGCTTGAAGTTCTGCTCGCGCTGGATCTTCGCCTGCTGGGTGCTGCCGGTGAGGGCCGACTGGCTGTAACGCGCGGCTTGCGGCTCTTCGCGATTTTCCAGGCGGCTTGGCTGGTAATTCACGCCGCTGGTGGTTTTGCCGCTGTTAAGCGTGCCGTCCTGGTTACCGTTGTTGACGGTCACCCGTGGCGCGTTGATCGGCAGTTGCAGGGCGTTGGCGCCCAGACGGTACATCTGGGTATCGGCATAGGAGAACACCCGGCCTTGCAGCAGACGGTCCTCCGAAGGCTCGATGCCCGGTACCAGGTTGGCCGGGGCCATGGCCACCTGCTCGGTTTCCTGGAAGACGTTCGCCGGGTTGCGGTTGAGCACCATTTGCCCGACTTTGCGCTCGGGTACGTTTGGCCAGATCTTGGTGGCATCCAGCGGGTCGAAATCGAACTTGGCCAAGTCTTCAGGCTTGAGCACTTGCACGTACAAGTCCCACTTGGGGAAATCGCCCTTGTTGATATGAGTGACCAGGTCATTGGTCATATGGCTGTAGTCACGCCCCTGCACATCGGTAACTTGCTTGGGATCAAGGTTCTTGATGCCTTGCAGGCTCTTCCAGTGGAACTTGACGTAGTGCACTTCGCCTTTGGCGTTAATCAGTTTGTAGGCATGTACGCCGTTGCCGTCCATTTCGCGGTAACTGGCCGGAGTCCCCGAGTCGGAGTACAACTCGGTCAATGTACGGGTGGACTCCGGTACATGGGAGAAGAAGTCGAAACGACGGGAGTCGTCATCCAGGTTGGTACGCGGGTCGGGCTTGAATGCGTGGACCATGTCCGGGAACTTGATGGCGTCGCGAATAAAGAACGTGGGGAAGTTATTCCCGACCAGGTCCCAGTTGCCTTCGGCGGTATAGAACTTGGTGGCGAAGCCGCGTGGGTCACGCAGGGTTTCCGGCGAGTGGTTGCCATGCACCACGGCCGAGAAACGCACGAAGACCGGCGTGGCTTCGCCGGCGGCGAATACCTTGGCTTTGGTCAGGTCGCTGAGGTTGTCGGTGACAGTGAAGGTGCCGTGGGCGCCAGTGCCCCGCGCGTGCACTACCCGCTCCGGAATGCGTTCGCGGTCAAAGCGCTGCAGCTTCTGGATCAATTGCACGTCCTGCAGCAGCACCGGGCCATTGGGGCCAGCGGTCTGGGAGTTCTGGTTGTCGCCCACGGCGGCACCATTGTCACGGGTGAGGTTAGCGGCCTGTACGGACAGCGAGAGCAGGCTGGCGGTAGCCAGCAGCAACGCATGTCGCGCGAATAGGGGCCCACGGTTCGTTGAATTATTCATCGAGGTTTCCTCTGGTTTTTTTAACGCACATTCAGTTGTGCTTGCCAGAGGCTAGTGACCCGCGAGTCAGAAGATAAATAGAAAAAGCCCACCAGGACGATTGAGAAATTATTCTCGCAACCCCGTCAAATAGCGCGTATTTCGCGCGCGATTGGTGGCACTTTGCAAACTATTTGCGATTTGGTGTGTCGATAAAACTTCGCAGTGTTAATAGTTGTGTCGGGCAAGCCCGCTATGACTGCCTTACACTGAGCCCCACCCTTCTCATGTGTAACAAGGAATAACCTATGAGCGTGATCAGTGAATTCAAGGCCTTCGCGGTCAAAGGTAACGTGGTCGACATGGCTGTCGGTATCATCATCGGCGCCGCCTTCGGCAAAATCGTGTCCTCATTCGTGGGCGACGTGGTGATGCCTCCCCTGGGCCTGTTGATCGGCGGCGTGGACTTCGCCGACCTGGCGGTAACGCTCAAGGCCGCCCAGGGCGATGCACCGGCCGTGGTGCTGGCCTACGGCAAGTTTATCCAGAGCGTGGTCGACTTCCTCATCGTCGCGTTTGCGATTTTCATGGGCGTGAAGGTCATTAACCGCCTCAAACGTGAAGAAGCCAAGGCCCCCAGCCTGCCACCGGTGCCGACCAAAGAAGAAGTGCTGCTGGGTGAGATCCGCGATCTGCTCAAGGCGCAGAACGACAAGCCGCTGTAAACCATACGTTTTCGCAAAAAGAGGCGCCTGCGGGCGCCTTTTGTTTACCAGTAGTTTTCCACCGCCACCTGTCCGGGGCGCCGGCTCAGACTCAACTGCAGGTCGCGCTGTTTGAGCAACTGACGCGTGTCATCGACCATCTGCGGGTTGCCGCAGATCAGCACGCGAGAGTGTTCAGGCGTGAGCGCGACGCCGGCGGCGCGTTCCAGTTCGCCGTTCTCGATCAGGGTGGTAATGCGCCCATTCAGCGCGCCAGGATATTGCTCGCGGGTGACGATGGGTACGTAGGTGAGCTTGTGCGCGAACTCGGCCAGGTACTCGCGTTCGCCCAGCTCCCGGATCAGCGATTGATACGCCAACTCCCTGGCCTCGCGAGCGCTGTACACCAGGACGATGCGCTCGAATTTTTCCCACACCTCAAAATCCTGCAGGATCGACAGGAACGGCGCCACGCCAGTCCCGGTGCCCAGCAGCCACAAGTCGCGCCCATCCACGAAGCGGTTCAGGGTCAGGTAGCCCGTGGCCTGGCGCTCCACCATCAAGGTATCGCCCACCTTCAAGCGGCTGAGCTCACTGGTGAACTCGCCGCCAGGAACCACGATGGAGAAGAAGTCGAGGTGCTCGTCAAATGGCGAAGACACGATGGAATAGGCGCGCCACACGGTGCTGCCATCCGCCTTGGTCACGCCCAGGCGCACGAACTGGCCTGCGGTGAACCGCAAGCCGGCGTCGCGGGTGGTGCGCAGGGTAAACAGGCTGGGGGTCAGCGATTGCACATCGAGCAAGGTCTGGCGGGTAAATTTCTCAGCACTGGCCGTCATGGGGGGCTCCGTTCTACAGGTGCCCTAGTGTCCCTCAAACCTTGGCGGGTAAACACCGTTGGTTTGTACTGGCATTGCCACTGTCTGCCACCGCGCAGCTTTGCGATGAAGCGTACTTTGTTAATTTTTAGATACACTTGCTTACCATCGCGCACTTATAACGCTCACTGAACATTTCGCTATTACGCCGCCTCCAGCCCCGCCATTAATTAGCGACAACCTGTAAGTAGAGAGCCTGAAAATCAACTACTTAATCATTTAAGTTATACAAAACCATGGCATCCGTACAGAAAATTAAAAATATAACCTGACATTAAAAAAAGATTTTTCGTTCAATTCTGCAAGCCATGTCCTACACTGTTTTCGTGCCGCATTGGGAGCGAGGACGTACCCAAGTCACACCAAAACTCATGGAGCGTTCCCGATGGTTAACTGGCGAAACACGAGGCTTTCCAAGCTGGAAGGCGAGAACAAGATCACCACTGTTTATGAGATGGTGCTTAATCAGACTTACGAGCTCGGATTTGAATACTGTTCGTTTACAATGAGCTCACAACAACCAACCAACCAAACGAAACCTATCAACTTAAATAACTATCCAAATGAATGGATTAGTACTTATAAACAAGCACACTTCTTTGAAGTTGATCCAATAGTCGCTCATTGCAAACGCAGTGTATTGCCTATTGTCTGGGAGGAAAAAACCTTCGCTGCCACCCCTGATTTGTGGACATTGGCCAAGTCGTTTGGCGTGCATCTGGGATGGACCCAGGCGGTGCATGATTTCCAGGGCGTGTTCAGCATGCTGACCCTGGGCCGCAGCAAGGGCGAGGTCAGCCCGGAAGAGCTGTACGAAAAAGCCGGGCAGGTGCTCTGGATGTGTCACGCGATGCACGCGGTAGTCGCGCAGAAGTTTGCCGACAGCCCCGGCATCAGCCCGCCCTGCAAACTGACGCCACGGGAAACGGAAATCCTGCGCTGGTCGGCCATGGGCAAGACAGCGTCCGAGATCGCCACCATTCTGTGTTTGGCTGAGCGCACGGTGGGTTTTCATATCAGCAGTTGCCTGAAGAAGCTGGGCGTCAACAGCAAGATCGCCGCCGTACTCTGCGCGTCCAAGGCCGGTCTGTTTTGACCGCTGCCAAACACCGCATGTAATCCCATCGAAAAAAAAGTAACATTTGCGGCCGAATCTGAGCGTTGATGCAGCCCCGAGGGTCCGCCTCGCAGTTCGCTCAGATGGTTGAGGCAGGTCTTCCCGCCCAACGCCCATCGATGACCCAGAGTTTCCCCGGCCATGCCCCTGCTCGACAGCCCCTTCGCCCAGCTCGACCTGATTCGCCAGCCAGAACAACACAATGACCCGCTGCAGGCATTCGATGCGGCCGACGAGTACCTGCTCAGCCACCTGGCCGCGCAGCAACCGACGTCGGCCACCCGGGTGCTGGTGCTCAACGACAGTTTCGGCGCGTTGGCGGCCAGCCTGGAAGGCCGGGTGCAGGTGACCTCCAGCGGTGACTCGTTCCTGGCCGCGCAGGGTCTGGAAAAAAATCTTGTGCGCAACGCCAGGGCATTCGATGCCGTGCCGTTTGTGCCAGCCAGCCAGGTGCCCGCAGGGCCGTTCGACCGGGTGCTGGTGCGTGTGCCCAAAACCCTGGCATTGCTTGAAGAACAGCTGATCCGCCTGCAAGGCCAGTTGGCACCGGGCGCCGAGGTGATTGCCGGGGCGATGGTCAAGCACTTGCCACGGGCGGCCGGCGAATTGCTCGAGCGCTATATCGGGCCGATGCAGGCATCGCTGGCGGTGAAAAAGGCTCGCTTGCTGATCGCCACCGTGGAAGATCGCCCGGCAGCCGTGTCGCCCTACCCTAGCCGCTACACCCTGGACACCCCCGCCATCACGCTGCTCAACCACGCCAACGTGTTTTGCCGCGAAGGCCTCGACATCGGCACCCGCGCCTTCCTCCCCCACTTGCCGACCAACCTGGGCAGCGCCCGCGTGGCCGACCTCGGTTGCGGCAACGGCGTATTGGCCATCGCCAGCGCGCTGCACAACCCCGAGGCGCAGTACACCCTGGTGGATGAGTCCTATATGGCCGTTCAATCGGCCGGCGAGAACTGGCGCGCGGCGCTCGGTGCCCGTGACGTCATCCTGCGCGCAGGTGACGGCCTGGCCGGTCAGGAGGCGCAATCGCTGGACGTGGTGCTGTGCAACCCGCCTTTCCACCAGCAACAGGTGGTGGGTGACTTTCTCGCCTGGCGCATGTTCCAGCAGGCCCGGGAAGCCCTGGTGGTCGGCGGCGCGCTGTATATCGTCGGCAACCGCCACCTGGGCTACCACAGCAAATTGGCGCGCCTGTTCAGGGGCGTCGAGCAAGTCGCCGCCACGCCCAAGTTCGTCATCCTCAAAGCTCGCAAGTAAAAAAAGCCCTGCCCTTCCAGAGGAAGAGCAGGGCTTGAAAACCGGGCCGCGAAGCCCGGACAGGGATGTCAGTGGGTGGTCAGGCCCGCCGCGTTCATGAACATGCGCATCAGGCTGGCCATCACGAACAAGGCCAGCACGCTGCCGGTCCAGATCATCGCCAGCCAGCCCAGACGCCGCCACAGTGGCTGTTTCTCGGCCTGTTCGATTTCGTGCAACGAAGGTTTGCCGGACATCGTGCGACCCTCCTAGTGATAGCCGTCTTCGTGGGTGACCTTGCCGCGGAACACGTAGTAGCTCCAGAAGGTGTACCCCAGGATGAACGGGATGATGAATAACGTGCCGACCAGCATGAAGCCCTGGCTCTGCGGCGGCGCGGCGGCATCCCAGATCGAGACCGATGGCGGGATGATGTTCGGCCACAGGCTGATACCCAGGCCGCTGTAGCCGAGGAAGATCAGCACCAGCGTCAGCAGGAACGGCGTGTAATGCGCCTGGCGCGCCACCGCGCGGATCAGCCCGTACATCGTCACCAGCACCAGAATCGGCACTGGCAGGAACCAGAACAGGTTCGGCAGGGTGAACCAGCGCGATGCGATGTCGCCGTGCGCCAGCGGCGTCCACAGGCTGACGATGCCCATCACCGCCAGCACCACGAAGGCCAGGGGCCGCGCCAGCCGGTGCATCTGCGCCTGCAACTTGCCTTCGGTCTTCATGATCAGCCAGGTGCAGCCGAGCAATGCATAGGCGAATATCAGTGCCACACCGCAAAACAGGGTGAACGGGGTGAACCAGTCCAGTGAGCCGCCGGCGAACTGACGGTTGACCACCGGGAAGCCGTCGATAAACGCCCCCAGCGCCACGCCCTGAAAGAACGTTGCCGCGATCGAGCCGCCAATGAACGCCTTGTCCCACAGGTGGCGCTTGTGGTCCTTGGCCTTGAAGCGAAACTCGAAGGCGACGCCGCGAAAGATCAGCCCGATCAGCATCAGGATCAACGGCAGGTACAGTGCCGACAGCACCACCGAATAGGCCAGCGGGAACGCGCCGAACAACGCTGCGCCGCCGAGCACCAGCCAGGTTTCGTTGCCGTCCCACACGGGCGCGACAGTGTTCATCATCACGTCACGGTCGACCTTGCCCGGAATAAACGGAAAGAGGATGCCGATACCCAGGTCGAAGCCGTCCATCACCACGTACATCATGATGCCGAAGATAATGATCACGGCCCAGATCAGCGAAAGATCGATACCCATCTCATTGCTCCTTGTGCTGGAGGTGGTCGTGGTCGTTCTCGCTGCCATCGTCAGCCGCCGACAGCGGACGCGCCGGTGTGCGTTTCTGGCCAGGGCCGCCGTGGGTCGGTTCGGTGCTTTCGTGGGTGACCGGGCCTTTGCGCACCAGGCGCATCATGTAGCCCAGGCCCGCGCCGAACAGCGCGAAGTACACCACCACGAACAGCACCAGGGTGATGGTCATCTGCACCAGGCTGTGCCCGGAGGACGCATCCGCCGTGCGCATCAACCCGTAGACCACCCACGGCTGGCGGCCGATTTCGGTGGTGAACCAGCCGGCGAGGATCGCGATCAGGCCGGACGGCCCCATCCACAGCGCCAGATAGAGAAACGGCCGGAACGTGTACATCCGGTCGCCACGGCGCAGCCACAGACTGAACAGCCCGGTAAAAATCATCAGCAAGCCCAGGCCGACCATGACCCGGAACGACCAGAACACCACGGTCGAGTTGGGGCGGTCCTCAGGCGCAAACTCCTTGAGCGCCGGCACCTGTTTGTCCAGGGAGTGGGTCAGGATCAGGCTGCCCATATACGGAATTTCCACCGCGTATTTGGTTTTTTCAGCCTTCATGTCCGGCCAGCCGAACAGGATCAGCGGGGTCGGCTCATTGCCTTTGTTTTCCCAGTGACCTTCGATGGCCGCGATTTTCGCCGGCTGGTGCTCCAGGGTATTGAGGCCATGGAAGTCACCGATCACCGCCTGGATAGGCGCGACGATCAGCGCCATCCACATCGCCATCGAGAGCATCTTGCGGATCGCCGGGTTGTCTCTGCCGCGCAGTAGATGCCAGGCCGCCGAGGAACCGACGAAGAACGCCGTCGCCACGAACGCCGCCGTGGCCATGTGCGCCAGGCGATAGGGAAACGAGGGGTTGAAGACCACGGCGAACCAGTCGGTCGGGATCACGCGGCCATCGATGATTTCAAAGCCCTGGGGCGTCTGCATCCAGCTGTTGGACGACAGGATCCAGAACGTCGAAATCAGCGTCCCCACGGCCACCATCACCGTGGAAAAGAAGTGCAGGTTGCGCCCCACCTTGTTCCAGCCGAACAGCATCACGCCGAGGAACCCGGCCTCGAGGAAGAAGGCCGTGAGCACTTCATAGGTCAGCAACGGGCCGGTGACGGCGCCGGCGAAGTCCGAGAAGCGGCTCCAGTTGGTGCCGAACTGGTAGGCCATGACCAGGCCCGAGACCACGCCCATGCCGAAGTTGACGGCGAAGATCTTCGACCAGAAATGGTAGAGATCACGGTAGGTGTCGTTGCGGGTCTTGAGCCACAAGCCTTCCAGCACCGCGAGGTAACTGGCCAGACCAATGGTGATGGCCGGGAACAGGATGTGGAACGAGATGGTGAACGCGAACTGGATTCGGGCGAGATCGAGCGCCTCCAAACCGAACATAAGTTTTCCTCTGTCAGGTAATACCGGCTGCGGGCAGGCGCCTGCACCCAATGCCCCCACGGATATGGAGTGTGGCGAATTTCAATTCGTTTCTTTTTTTACCAGCCACGCAGGGATTCTGGCCTTGCGGCCGCCAGACCCAATCCCGACGCGGGGTTTGATCTGGATCAAGCATTGATCAAAGAGTAGTCCCATTTTGTGTCAGTGGCCGTGTGGTCGATTGACGCGTGACAGGCTGCCTCACTGCCGTTCTTGCAACTATTTGTTACAGCTTGATGATAATCTCACCCTTCCCTCAATCCCCGGCCAGTCCATTCGATGCCCAGTGAACCCGCGCTGCTCTTACGCCATCATCGCCCCTTCATCGCGTTCTGGCTGGCAAGGATTTTTACCGCCAGCGGATTTCAGATGCTCACCGTGGCCATTGGCTGGAACCTCTACCAACTCACCGGCAATGTGCTCGACCTGGGCCTGGTCGGTCTGGTGGAGTTCGTGCCGCGCGTGCTGTTCATGCTGCACACCGGACATGTGGCGGATCGTTACGAGCGGCGCAGGGTCGCGGCCATCTGCCAGACCGTGCAGGCCCTTATCGCGCTGTCCCTGGCCATCGGCGGCCTGACCGGCCATGTGACCCGCGAGATGATCTTTATCCTCGCCTTCCTGCTCGGCGCGGCTCGCTCCTTTGAACAGCCCACCACCCAGGCGCTGTTGCCGAGCATCGTGCCGAGCACGTTGTTTCCACGGGCGGTGGCCTCGTCGCAGTCGGCCCAGCAACTGGCCACCATCGTCGCCCCGGCGCTCGGCGGTCTGCTTTACGCGTTCGGCAGCGTTTGGGTGTATGGCCCCACCGTGGTGCTGTATCTCATTGCCTGCGTACTGATGCTCAACCTGCCCGCCCGCCAGACGCCGCTGAACAAAGGCAAGGCCACGCTGGACTCGTTGCTGGCCGGCATCCGCTTTATCCGTAGCCGCCCGGACATTCTCGGCGCGATCTCCCTCGACCTGTTCGCCGTACTGCTGGGCGGCGCCACCGCGTTGCTGCCGGTGTTCGCCAAGGACATTTTGCTGACCGGTCCCTGGGGCCTGGGCCTGCTGCGCTCGGCACCGGCCGTGGGCGCGCTGTTGATGTCGCTGTGGCTGGCGCGGTTCTCGGTCGACCGCAAGGTGGGCCGTGTGATGTTTACCGCCGTCGGTGTGTTTGGCGTGGCGACTATCGCCTTCGGTCTGTCCACCTCGTTCTGGTTTTCCCTGGCAGTGCTGGTGGTGCTGGGCGCGGCGGACATGATCAGCATGGTCATTCGCGCGTCGTTCGTGCAGCTGGAAACCCCGGATGAAATGCGCGGACGCGTCAGCGCGGTCAACGGCCTGTTTATCGGGGCGTCGAATCAGCTGGGCGAATTTGAATCGGGCATTACCGCCCACTGGTTCGGCACCGTGCCCGCCGTGGTGATGGGCGGCGTGGGTACGCTGATCGTGACGGGCGTGTGGATCAAGCTGTTCCCGACCCTGGCGAATCGGGACCGAATGCATGTGCCCGTGGAAGAAAAATCCTCCGCCTGACCCACTCAGGCAAAGCAGGGAGCGAGCTTATTGTGGCGAGCAGGCTTGCCCTGCGTTGGGGTGCGAAGCGCCCCCAATCCAGCAAAACGAGGTATACCTGATACGGCTCAGCGCCTGGTTTTGGGGCTGCTGCGCAGCCCAACGCAGGACAAGCCTGCTCGCCACAGGGAATCTGCGCGCCACAACAGTCCGGGAACCGCAGCAAGCCCGCTCCCACACGTGCTCGCTAGAGCACCTTGTCCAGGGTAATCGGGAATTCCCGCACCCGTTTGCCGGTAGCGTGGTACACCGCATTCGCCACCGCCGCCGCCACGCCGACAATGCCGATCTCGCCCACGCCCTTGGAGCCCAGCGCGTTGACGATCTCGTCATGTTCTTCGACGAACACCACATCGATCTCGCCAATATCGGCGTTCACCGGGATGTGATATTCGGCCAGGCTGTGGTTCATGTAGCGGCCCAACTGATGATCGACCTGGGTCTCTTCATGCAGCGCCATGCCGATGCCCCACACCACGCCGCCGAGGATCTGGCTGCGTGCCATTTTAGGGTTGACCACGCGCCCGGCGGCAATCGCGCTGACCACACGGCTGACCTTGATGGTGCCCAGGTCCTCATCCACGCGCACCTCGACGAACACCGCCGAGTGCGTGGCCGTGGCGTAACCTTCGCGTTTTTTGTCGGGCTCGCTGTCGACTTGTACTTCCAGCGCCTGTTCGCCGCTGTCCTTGACCAACTGCGCCAGGGACACGCGTTGTTCGCCGGCGTGCAGTTGGCCATCCTCGAAGCGCGCAGAATCCACGTCCTTGAACGCCGGATAAGTCTGTTGAGCGATTTTCAGCAACTTTGCATTTAGCGCTTCACACGCCTGCTGCACCGCCGTACCGACCGACGACACGGTAAACGAGCCGCCTTGCAACGGCGCGGTGGGCAGGGAGGAATCTCCCAGCAGAAAGCTGATATCGGTCATTGCCACACCGCTGGCTTGCGCTGCGATCTGGGTCATCACGGTATAGGTGCCGGTGCCGATGTCGGTGGTGGCGCTGCTCACGGTCAGTTTGCCGTCCGCGTCCAATCGCGCCTTGGCGCTGGCCTTCATCTGCATGGCCTCCCACACGCCGCCAGCCATGCCCCAGCCGATCAACTGACGGCCGTCGCGCATGCTGCGCGGTTCCGGGTTGCGCTGGCTCCAGCCAAAACGCTCGGCGCCTTCGCTGTAGCACTCGCGCAGGGCTTTGCTGGACCATGGCTTGTCTTCGTTCTGGTTGCGCTCGGCGTAGTTGATCAGCCGCAGTTGCACCGGGTCGATGGCCAGGGCGCAGGCCAGTTCATCCATCGCACATTCCAGGCCGATCACACCGAGGGCAGCGCCGGGCGCGCGCATGTCCAGCGGGGTGTACACGTCCAGCGGCACCAGTTTGTAGGTCAGTTGAATGTTGTCGCAGTGGTAGAGCATGCCGCTCCACTCCACCACGTGTTCGCTGAAGTCCTCGAAGCGCGAGGTCTGGCCAATCGCGGTGTGCCCCAGCGCCAGCAGGCGACCGTTGGCGGCCGCGCCCATCTGCAGGCGCTGCAAGGTACGCGGGCGGTAGCCGAAGGTGAACATCTGCTGGCGGGTGAGGGTCACGCGCACCGAGCGTTTGAGCGACAGCGAAGCCATCACCGCCAGTGGCAACTGGTACTGCGGACGCAGGCCGGAGCCGAACGCGCCGCCGACAAACGCGGCAAAAATGCGCACCTGGCTTTTATCCAGGCCGAACACGTCCTGCACATAGGACTGGCAGTTTTGCGGGCCCTGGGTTTTGTCATGAATGTGCAAGGTGCCATCTGGCTGGTAAAGCACGGTGCTGGCGTGGGGCTCCATGGGATTGTGGTGTTCGATCGGCGTGCTGTAGTGCAGGTCGAGGCTGATGGCCGCGCCGGACCATTCGGCCTGGAAGTTGCCGCGCGGCTTGGGCGGAGTCTGCGACGAGGGGTGCGCGCTTTCCTGCTGCGCAACTAGGTCGGTGTCGAAGGCTTCGGTCTCGTACTCGATGTGCACTAGGGATCCGGCGTGACGCGCCAGCTCCAGGTTATCGGCAATGACCAGCGCCAGCGGCTGACCGCTGTACAACACGCGGTCGTTGTATAAAGGCCGGAAGGGCGAACCCTCGGCCGCATCAGCGTCGGCGAAGGCGTCATCGTAGCTGGCGATTTTCGGCCGGTTAAGGTGGTCGATCACCGCCACGACGCCCGGCAGCGCCAGCGCCCTGGAAGCGTTGATACGCAGCACACGGCCTTTGGCGATGTTGCTGGAGACCACGCTGCCGTGCAGCAGACCATCCTCGGGAAATTCACCGGCGTAGCGCGCTTGCCCGGTGACCTTGAGCAGACCGTCGACGCGGTCCAGGGGTTTGCCGATAGCACTCATGGCTGTTCTCCTGCGACGGCGGCGTCGCTCAGGGCGCGGATAATTGCACGACGGGCCAGCTTGACCTTGAAGCCATTGTGTTCAAGCGGCTCGGCATCCTTGAGCAGCGCGTCGGCGGCGTTGCTGAAGGTTTCGCGGCTGACCGACTGGCCGATCAGGGCGCTTTCCACCGCGCGGTCACGCCAGGGTTTGTGGGCCACACCGCCGAGGGCCAGGCGCGCGTCAACAATGCGGTCGCCATCCAGCTCAAGGGCGGCCGCGACGGACACCAGGGCGAAGGCATAGGACGCGCGGTCACGGATTTTCAGGTAGTGGCTATGACGGGCCAGGTGATCGGCTGGCAGTTCGACAGCCGTGATCAGCTCGTCGTCAGCCAATTGGTTGTCGCGCTGCGGGGCATCACCAGGCAGGCGGTGGAAATCGGCAAACTCGATGACCCGCGCACCGGCGCGCCCGTGCACATGCACCCGCGCCTCCAGCGCCGCCAGGGCCACGCACATGTCGGAGGGATGGGTGGCGACGCATTGGTCGCTGGCGCCGAGGATCGCATGGATGCGGTTCAACCCCGTGCGCGCCGGGCAACCGCTGCCGGGTTCGCGCTTGTTGCACGGCACGGCGGCGTCGTAGAAGTAGTAGCAACGGGTGCGCTGCAACAGGTTGCCGCCGGTGCTGGCCATATTGCGCAGCTGCGGCGAGGCGCCGGCGAGAATGGCCTGGGACAGCAGCGGGTAGCGCTGCTCGATCAGCGGGTGCCAGGCCAGGTCGGCGTTGCTGACCAGCGCGCCGATACGCACGCCGCCGTCGGCGGTTTCTTCCACCTCGCGCAGCGGCAGACCGGTGATGTCGATCAGGTGCTCGGGACGGCTGATGTTCTCTTTCATCAAGTCCAGCAGGTTGGTGCCCCCGGCAATGAAGCGCGAGGCTGCACTGCTCAGGTGCACCGCTTCCTGCACGTCGGCAGGTTTGCTGTAGTGGAAGGGATTCATTGCTCACCTCCCCGCTGACGGCACGCGGGCAGCGCGTCTTCGATGGCATCGCGAATATTGCTGTAGGCGCCGCAACGACAGAGGTTGCCGCTCATCAGCTCCTGGATCTGTGCGCTGTCGTGGGCGCGGCCCTCGTTGACCAGGCCCACGGCGGAGCAGATCTGGCCGGGGGTACAGTAGCCGCACTGGAAGGCGTCGTGCTTGATGAAGGCTTGCTGCATCGGGTGCAGTTGATCGCCGTCGGCCAGGCCTTCGATGGTGGTCAGCTCGGCGCCATCGCACATGATCGCCAGGGTCAGGCACGCGTTGACGCGCTTGCCGTCGCGCAACACGGTGCAGGCGCCGCACTGCCCGTGGTCGCAGCCTTTTTTGCTGCCGACCAGGTCCAGTTGTTCGCGCAGCAGGTCCAACAGGGTGGTCCAGGGCAACACGTTCAGTTGGCGTTCCTGACCGTTGAGGGTCAAGCGTATCGGGTGGGCGACGAACGGTTGGGCCGCCGCGCCATTGGGGGTCGCGCTCATAAACACCTCACGGGTTGGTGTACATCCGCGGCGTTAGGGAAATCGCCGTCTCAGGGGTACGACTTCCCGGGGGTATGAGCGTTCAAGCGGATTGATCAGAGGATATTGAGTTGGGTCTGGAGCGTGTTGCGCGGCGGGTTGATCGAGGAGTTGCTGTATTCAAAGCCGCCGGGGCCCTCAACGTTCAGGTCGAACACATAGATGTAGCCCATCAGTTGGCCTGCGCCGTTGCACGCCTGGCTGATGTTGCCGACCTGGCACACCGCCGTGCGCCGAGCATTGAGCACCGCGCCGTTGAAGCGGCCGACCGGATTGTTGCCCAGGCCCACTTCCATCACCGAGACCTGGGTGGGCCCACGGTGCGTGCACATCTGGGTGGTGGTCACGCGGTCCGGGATGCTCTCGGTGCAGCGCGCCGACTCGACCTTGAACACACGCACCTCGCTCAAGGCCGGTGCAGCAGCGCCCCACGCCGGTGCTGCGCCGAGCCACAGGCCAATAAAGGGGAACAGCGCTAGACTCCACGCGTTGGCTTTTTTCATGCTGTCGACCACCCGGTATCTGACGTCGCCGCAGTATGCCTCAAGGCCACGCGCCACACAGCCTCGGCTGCTGGTATGATGCGCCGCTTTTTCCGATCCTCTCTGAAACCACAGGCGCTTGGCGCAGTTTGTGCTTTGACTTAGAGGTCAACAAATAACGACGCAAGATAGCGTCACAGGGAGCCGGCATGCTGGAAAAGCTGTTTCAACTCAAAGCCCACAACACCAACGTGCGCACCGAGATTCTTGCGGGTATCACCACGTTCCTGGCGATGGCCTACATTCTGTTCGTGAACCCGAGCATTCTGGGCGAGACCGGCATGGACAAGGGTGCGGTGTTCGTCGCCACCTGCCTGGCCGCTGCCATCGGTTCGACCGTGATGGGCCTGATCGCCAACTACCCGATTGCGCTGGCGCCGGGCATGGGCCTGAACGCCTTCTTCACCTACACCGTCGTCCTGCACATGGGCCACACCTGGCAGGTGGCGCTGGGTGCGGTCTTCATCTCGGCGGTGCTGTTCTTCCTGCTGTCGATCTTCCGTATCCGTGAGTGGATCATCAACAGCATCCCCCTGCCGCTGCGCTCGGCGATTGCCGCTGGTATCGGTCTATTCCTCGCGCTGATCGCCCTGCATAACGCCGGTATCGTGGTCGCCAACCCGGCCACCCTGATTGGCATGGGCGACCTCAAGCAACCGGCGCCCATCCTCGCCACCCTGGGTTTCGTGCTGATCGTGGCGCTGGAAGCCCTGGCCGTGCGCGGCGCGGTCCTGATCGGCATTCTGGCGGTGACCATCGTATCGATCCTGCTCGGCATTACTCCGTTTGGCGGCGTGACCTCGATGCCGCCGTCCCTGGCCCCGACCTTCCTGCAACTGGACATCAAGGGCGCGCTGGACATCGGCCTGGTCAGCGTGATCTTCGCCTTCCTGTTCGTCGACCTGTTCGACAACTCCGGCACCCTGATCGGCGTCGCCAAGCGCGCCGGCCTGATGAGCAAGGACGGCCACATGCCGAAAATGGGCCGTGCGCTGATCGCCGACAGCACCGCCGCCATGGCCGGTTCCCTGCTGGGCACCTCGACCACCACCAGCTATATCGAATCCGCCGCGGGCGTGAGCGCCGGTGGCCGTACCGGCCTGACCGCCATCGTGGTCGCCATTCTGTTCCTGCTGGCGCTGTTCTTCTCGCCACTGGCCGCCAGCGTACCCGCCTTCGCCACCGCGCCGGCGCTGCTGTTCGTGGCGGTGCTGATGACCCAGGGCCTGGCCGAAATCGACTGGGATGACATTACCGTGGCAGCGCCGGTGGTGATCACCGCCCTGGCGATGCCCTTCACTTACTCCATCGCCAACGGCATCGCCTTCGGTTTCATCGCCTGGACCGCCATCAAGCTGCTTTCGGGCCGCTACCGTGAGCTGAACCCGGCGCTGGTGATTCTGTCGATTCTGTTTGTGATCAAGCTGGGCTGGTTCAACGCATGACTTTTGACGCCGCACGCTACACCGCGCAATTGCAGGACAAGGTCACGCGCCTGCGTGACCTGCTGGCACCGTTCGATGCGCCCGAGCCGCAGGTCTTCGACTCGCCGTTGCAGCACTTTCGCCTGCGCGCCGAATTCCGCCTGTGGCGCGAAGAGGGCGAGCGTCATTACGCGATGTTCTCCCAGGACGACAAGCGCACGCCGATCCTGATCGAAGACTTCCCGATTGCCAGCCAGCGCATCAACCAGCTGATGCCGCAGCTCAAGGCCGCCTGGCAAGCCAGCGCCGCCCTGAGTCACAAGCTGTTCCAGGTGGAGTTCCTTACCACCCTGGCCGGCGATGCGATGATCACCCTGTGCTACCACCGCCCGCTGGACGAGCACTGGCACACGGCGGCGAATAAACTGGCGGATGATCTGGGCGTGAGCATCATCGGCCGCTCCAAGGGCAAGCGCGACGTGATCGGCCACGACTACGTGGTGGAAAAACTCGACGTCGGCGGGCGCACCTTCAGCTACCGCCAACCCGAAGGCGCCTTCACCCAGCCCAACGGCACGGTGAACCAGAAGATGCTCAACTGGGCGTTCGAGGCGCTGGGCGAGCGCCCGGATGATTTGCTGGAGCTGTACTGCGGCAACGGCAACTTCACCCTGCCCCTGGCCACGCGCGTGCGCAAGGTATTGGCGACCGAAATCAGCAAGACCTCGGTCAACGCGGCGCTGAGCAATCTCGATGAAAACGCGGTGAATAACGTCACCCTGGTGCGCCTCTCCGCCGAAGAACTCACCCAGGCGCTGAACGAAGTACGTCCGTTCCGTCGCCTGCATGGCGTCGACCTGAAAAGCTACGAATTCGGCAGCGTATTCGTCGACCCACCGCGCGCCGGCATGGACCCGGACACCTGCGAGCTGACCCGACGCTTCGACAACATCCTGTACATCTCCTGCAATCCCGAGACGCTGGCGGCGAACATTGCGCAACTGCATGACACCCACCGCATCACCCGGTGTGCCCTGTTTGACCAGTTCCCGTGGACGCATCACATGGAGTCAGGCGTGTTGCTGAGCCGTCGTTGATCCAGCCCTGTGCAGCGTCAAGCGTCGGTGGAATCACCGGTGTCCGGCGCTTTTTTGGGTGGCCGGCCACCTTTCTTGCCATTGGCACGGGCGGCGGCGGATTTGGCCGCGCTGCTCTTGCGACCGTTGCGTGACGCCACCAGGCTCGTCGCCAGATCCATCAGCGGCTGGCTTGTGGCGATCAGGCCGGTGATCGAGACGTCGAGGTCCTGAGGCTCGCAGCACAGTGCCTTGCCGCCAAAGCCGAGTTCCAACTGCTGGAAATCCTCCTGGGAAAACCCTTCGAACTCCGCAAGACCGGCTACAGGCAGCACGACACGGCTGCCGTCGCTGAAGCCGATGGAGAGGCAGCCGTCTTCATAGCGCACATTGCTCGCAGTAGCGTATAGACGCTTGAGCTTGCGCCCCCGTGCTATTGCCTTGTCGATATCCGCATCAGTAAGAGGTACATAAGGTGTGACTTTGGCCTTCACGATTTTCATAAATCAATCCCCACGCAATTGGGTGCTCTTACCAGATTCAAAATTGTTCGTTGCGCCACAACGTCGTGCCAGGCACTTGCGATGACATGGACACCGCGTCGAATGACCAACCCTGGAACCAGTTCACTCGCGTCCAAATCCCAGGAATGGTTCTCCAGGCAAACCGTTTGCAGTTTTTCCCACCAAATCCTGCGCGCACGAGCCAGGTAGTGCCGCTGCGTTATTGCCTTGCCTATTTCATTCAGAAGCGCTTTGGGGGGCCGTCTGCGTTCGGGGTCCACGTCCCATAGCTCCACATCTGCGTTCAGAAAGCTGAAGCGAAAGCGCGCATCCCACTCCTTGCCCCTGACGTGCACATGCGGCGGGCAGTGCTCATCCCTGATAAACACCGAAATCACATATCCCTTGTAAGCGCCTACTCGCATCGTAACCCATCCGTTAGGTTATTTTCCGTCAGGTTACATTTCTTCTTTGCCAACCCGACAACCGGCTCGTTAATCCCAGAGCTGCTTCACAGATTAGTAATGCCGGCCAATTCGTCGAATGCGGCGTTGTTACCGCACATTCCAACGTCTGAAAACACGATTAACCGTTCGATAATCGAACACAGCCAGCGCCATCCATTGACCAAACTAACCAACCAGTACATTTTATCTCCACACCAATAAGAACTGTGGAGATCCCCCAATGCCGCCCATCGTGCTGGTGCTCAACGGCCCCAATCTCAATCTGCTCGGCACCCGCGAGCCCGCCACTTATGGCCATGAAACCCTGGCCGATGTCGCCGCTCTGTGCGGGCGTAGCGCCGAACAGCTCGGGCTGAAAGTCGAGTTCCGCCAGACCAATCACGAAGGCGAACTGCTCGATTGGATTCACGGCGCCCGCGCACGCTGCGCCGGCATCGTGATCAACCCCGCCGCCTGGACCCACACCTCGGTCGCCCTCCGTGATGCGCTGGTGGCCAGCGAAGTGCCCGTGATCGAAGTGCATCTCTCCAACGTGCATGCGCGCGAAGCCTTTCGTCATCACTCGTTCGTCTCTCCGGTCGCCAAGGCGGTGCTGGCCGGTTTTGGCAGCCATGGTTATCACCTGGCCCTGGAGCATTTCAGTCATACGCTCAAAGGATGCGCCTGATGAAACCACGTGTACTCGCCGGCCTGATCGGCGCCGGTATCCAGGCCTCCCGCACCCCGGCCCTGCACGAGCAGGAAGGTGACGCCCAGGGCTTGCGCTACCTGTATCGCCTGATCGACCTGGACCCGTTGCAACTGACCGTCAGCGCCCTGCCCGACCTGCTGAGCGCCGCAGAATCGATGCAGTTCACCGGTTTGAACATTACCTACCCGTGCAAGCAGGCGATCCTGCCGCTGCTCGATGACTTGTCGGACGAAGCGCGCGGCATCGGTGCGGTAAACACCGTGGTGTTCAAAAATGGCAAGCGCATCGGTCACAACACCGACTGCCTGGGCTTTGCCGAAGGTTTCAGGCGTAACCTCAATGATGTGCCGCGTCAGCGCGTGGTGCAGATGGGCGCCGGCGGTGCCGGGGCGGCGGTTGCCCATGCGTTGCTGGCCGAGGGTGTGCAGCAGTTGAGTATTTTCGACGTGGACGCTGCAAAATCGCGCGAGCTTGTGGATAACTTGACCTTGCGCTTCGGCACGGGCCGCGCCGAGGTCGGCAGCCAGTTGGACAACGCCATGGCCGAGGCCGATGGTTTAGTGAACACCACGCCGATGGGCATGGCCAAATTGCCCGGCACGCCGGTGCCTGCAGCGCTGTTGCGTGCTGAACTGTGGGTCGCGGAAATCGTGTACTTCCCGCTGGAAACCCAACTGCTGCGCGATGCCAAGGCCTTGGGTTGCCGTACGCTGGATGGTGGCAATATGGCGGTGTTTCAGGCGGTGAAAGCGTTTGAATTGTTCAGTGGTGAGGTGGCGGATGCGCAAAGAATGCTTGCGCACTTCCAGACCCTGAACACCTGAACATTTAGGAGGCTGCGCCAAGTCTTCGACTTAGCGCTATCGCGCAGCAAACTGGAGCCTCTGTGGCGAGCGGGCTTGCCCCGCGTTGGGGTGCGAAGCGCCCCCAATCCAGCAACACGCGGTGTACCTGATACGGCTCAGCGCCTGGATTTGGGGCTGCTGCGCAGCCCAATGCAGGACAAGCCTGCTCGCCACAGGAATGTGGATTCCTGAAATTTCATTTTTTTAATCAACACTTTATTTTGTGTTTGATAAGCGGGAGCTTGCCTCCTCCCACATGGATTGCATTTCAAAACGTTTAATCAGGCCTGCAGGTAACGCAGCACCGACTCACAGATCATCTCGCGGTGCCGCTGTTTAACCGCCTCATCCGACAGCTCGATCTGAAAGATCTCACTGAAGGTATGGCGATTGGACACCCGGTAAAAGCTGAACGAGTTGATCAGCAGGTGCACGTCCAATGGCTCCAGCCCCTCGCGAAACAACCCCAACTCGGCGCCCCGGCGCAGGGTTTCACCAAGGCCCTCGAGGATCTTGCTGTTCATCGCCTTGATCGTGTCGGTGCGCTTCACGTACTCGGCATTGTGGATATTTTCGATGCTCACAATGCGCACAAAATCCACATTCTGATCATGGTGATCAAAGGTGAACTCCACCAGCCGCCGGATCGCTTCGCGCGGCTCCAGGGCGGTGAGGTTCATGCGGGTTTCGGTGTTGCGGATGTCGCCGTAGAGTTTTTCAAGCACCTCGACGTACAACTGCTCCTTGCTGCCGAAGTAGTAATAGATCATGCGTTTGGAGGTGTGGATGCGCTCGGCGATGGCGTCCACGCGGGCGCCGGACAGGCCCTGCTGAACAAACTCGACGATGGCTTCCTGGAGAATATTCTCGCGGGTCTTTTCCGGATTGTTCTTGCGACTCTTGCGCGGTGCGTCTGACACGGCGGAGAGATCGGGAGTCAGGGTCATGGTGCGCTCATGGCGGAGTGTTATGCAGGCTGCGATTATGGGGCGCGGCGCCTCCCGAAGGAAGCACCGCCCCCGTGTATCACAAGCGCGCCTGACGAACCGCGCCGCTGCGCGACTTGGCCATAGCCGCCAGGCGCACTGCCACATTTGCCGCGCCATAACCGGCATAGCCGTTCTTGCGCTGCAAAATCTCGAAGAAAAACCGGCCCTCGAACGCTTCGGTGTACACGTGAAACAGCTCACCGCCCTGGGCGTCGCGGTCGTACAGCACGTTGTAATACGCCAACTCGCTGAGAAACTCGTCGTCGAAATCAAAACGGGCGGCGAGGTCGTCGTAGTAATTGAGCGGGATATCCAGCAGCGGCACCCCGGCGTCCTTGGCTCGGCGCACCTCTGCGAAAATATCTGCGCAGTCGAAGGCAATGTGGTGCACGCCCGAGCCGCGATAGCTCGACAGCGCGTGGGAAATGGCCGTGTTGCGGTTCTCGGAGATATTCAGCGGCAGGCGAATCGAGCTGCAACGGCTGCGCAGCGCCCGGCTTTTCACCAAGCCATAAGGGTCAGGCAGCACCACTTCATCATCGGCTTCGAAATCCAGCAGGCTCTTGTAGAACAGCACCCAGCTGTCGAGACTGTCGGCCGGCAACGCCATGGCCATATGGTCGATGCGCAGCAGCCCGCCACTGGCGGACGGCGCCGATTGCAGGTTGAAATCAGTGTCGTACAGGCCGCCTTCGCTCGGGTCCACCAAGTAGATAAGGCTGCCATCCGGGGCACGCACGGCCGCCAGTTCCAGTTCATTGGGCCCGACCAGGCCGCGATAGGGCTGGCCCTTGTAGGCCACTGCCCGTTGCAGTGCCTTGGCGCTGTCCTTGACCCGAATCGCCGTGGCACACAACGACGGCCCATGGGCCTCGAAGAAGTTGTGGGCGAAAGAATAGGGTTCGCAATTAAGGATCAGGTTGATATCGCCCTGGCGCAGCAGGCTCACATTTTTCGAGCGGTGCTGCCCGGCCTTGGCAAAACCCAGGCGTTCCAGCCAGTGGGTGAGCTTGGCACCAAGGCTTTCATCCACGGCGAATTCGAGGAACTCAATGCCGTCGTACTCGCTGGCGGCAGGTGTTTCAAAGAGGATATCGACTGGCGCCGCAGGCGCTTGCTCAGCCAGACGCTGGCGGGTTTTCTCTTCCAGGTACAGCAACGAGCGCAGGCCATCGGCCGCATTCGCGCGCGTGGGGGCGGCGCGAAAACCATCGTTGAAAATTTCCAGGGACAACGGCCCGCTGTAGCCGCTTTGGATGATCGGCGCGAGAAACCCCGCCAGGTCGAACTCGCCCTGGCCCGGGAAACAGCGAAAATGCCGGCTCCACTCCAGCACGTCCATGGCCAGGATCGGCGCGTCGGCCATTTGCACAAAGAAAATCTTGTCGCCGGGTATCTGGGCGATGCCACTCGGGTCGCCCTTGAGCGACAGCGTGTGGAAACTGTCGAGCAGCACACCCAGGGCAGGATGATCGACCTGGCGCACCAGGTTCCACACCTGCTGCCAGGTGTTCACATGCTTGCCCCAGGCCAGCGCTTCATAGCCGATGCGCAAGCCACGACGACCGGCGTGTTCGGCCAAAAGGCTGAGGTCATCGAGCAGGATGCGTTCATCGCCCACGCAATCGGCGGACGCGTTGCTGCACACCAGCACCAGGTCGGTGCCCAGCTCCTGCATCAGGTCAAACTTGCGTTCGGCGCGCTCAAGGTTGCGCGCCAGACGGTCGCGGCGGCAGCCTTCAAAGTCGCGAAATGGCTGGAACAAGGTGATGGCAATCCCCAGGTCGGCACACATTTGCCTAACTTCGCGCGGGCTGCCGTCGTAATACAACAGGTCGTTCTCGAAGATCTCAACCCCATCAAAACCGGCGGCGGCAATGGCTTCGAGCTTTTCCGGCAGGGTGCCGCTCAAGGAAACGGTAGCGATGGATCGTTGCATGGAGTTCTCCCGGCACGTGTTGTTTGTGGCAAATTATTCGCCCCCAGCCAACACGCAGCAATCATAATGTACGAACCGGTTAGTTTTTGGTGCGATTATCGAACACTAGCCGATTTGGCGAATTGACGATTTTTTAACCGCTGCGCACCATCGATCTCGTAAGAAAAGACCCAGAACACACCATAAAAATTTCAAAAAAACGGGTACGACCTCATGCCTTTGCAAAACCCTACCCTGGCCACGCGCCCGGGCACCCCGCACGCCGGCATCGGCGACAAGATCCGCGGCGCCCTGGCCGTGGGTAAAACTCGCTGGGGCATGCTGGCCCTGGTGTTCTTCGCCACCACCCTCAACTACATCGACCGCGCCGCCCTGGGCGTGATGCAACCGATCCTCGCCAAGGAAATGAGCTGGACGGCGATGGACTACGCCAACATCAACTTCTGGTTTCAGGTGGGCTACGCCGTCGGCTTCGTGCTGCAGGGCCGCCTGATCGACCGGGTGGGTGTCAAACGCGTGTTCTTCTGCGCCGTGCTGTTGTGGAGCCTGGCCACCGGCGCCCATGGCCTGGCCACCTCGGCAGTGGGCTTTATGGTGTGCCGCTTTATCCTGGGCCTGACCGAAGCCGCCAACTACCCGGCCTGCGTCAAGACCACCCGCCTGTGGTTCCCGGCCGGTGAGCGCGCCGTGGCCACCGGCATTTTCAACGCCGGCACCAACGTCGGGGCAATGATGACGCCGATGCTGCTGCCGTTGATCCTGCACGTGTGGGGCTGGCAGGCGGCGTTCCTGTGCATGGCATCACTCGGCGCAATCTGGCTGGTGTTCTGGGGTTTGAAGTACTACAACCCGGAAGACCATCCGAGCGTTAAACAATCGGAACTGGACTACGTGCAACGGGAAGTCGAGCCGGAACAACCCGGCGTACCGTTCAGCCGCATCCTGCGCATGCGCGGCACCTGGGCCTTCGCCATCGCCTATGCCCTGACCGCCCCGGTGTTCTGGTTCTACCTGTACTGGCTGCCGCCGTTCCTGAACCAGCAATACAATCTGGGCATCAACGTGACGCAGATGGGCATCCCGCTGATCATCATCTACCTCACCGCCGACTTCGGCAGCGTGGGCGGTGGCATCCTGTCGTCATTCCTGATCGGCCGTGGCATGAACTCGATCAAGGCGCGGCTGCTGTCGATGCTGCTGTTCGCCTGCTGCATCGTCGGCGTGATCATGGCGGCCGGCTCCAGCCAGCTGTGGGTCGCGGTGTTTGCCATTTCCCTGGCCATCGGCGCGCACCAGGCCTGGACCGCCAACATCTGGAGCCTGGTGATGGACTACACGCCCAAGCACATGATGAGCACAGTGTTCGGGTTCGGCGGAATGTGCGCGGCCATCGGCGGCATGTTCATGACTCAGATCGTCGGCCACATCCTCACGGTGACCAACAACAACTACACGGTGCTGTTCACCCTGATCCCGGCGATGTACTTCATTGCGCTGACCTGGATGTACTTCATGGCCCCGCGCAAGATCCCGACGGTAGACGAGTAATTCAGCGACGCCGCTGCTGCCAGGCAGCGGCCAGCCCGCTCATGCAGATCACCCCGATGCCGACTACCGTGGTCATGTCGGGGGTATGGCTGAACACCAGCCAGCCCAACAACCCCGCAAACACGATCTGGCAATAGCCGAACGGCGCCAGCAATGCCGGCGCCGCGAAGCGGAACGCCTGGGTCAGCATCAGGTGGGCGGTCATGCCGCAAGTGCCCAGCGCCAGCATCATCACCCCATGCCACAGGCTCGGCACATGCCAGAAGAACGGCACCATCGCACTCATCACCAGGGTGTTGCACAGCCCGGCGAAAAAGTTGCTGGTGGTGGGCGTGTCGTATTGGCTGAGGATGCGCGTGAGCAACTGGTAGAAGCAGAAGAACAGCGCCGAGCACAACGGCAGCAGCACCGCCGGGGTAAACAGTTCACCGCCGGGGTGGATGATGATCACCACGCCGATAAACCCGCAGATCACCGCCAGCCACTGGCCCCGCGTAACGTGCTCGCCCAGCAGCGGCACCGACAGCGCGGTCACCAGGATGGGCGCGAGGAAGTTCACCGCCGTGGCTTCCGCCAGCGGGATGTAATGCAGCGCCGTGGTGAAAAACAGGCTGGTGCCCAACAGGCACAATGCCCGCACCACCTGCATGCCGGGGCGTTTGCTGCGCAGTACGCGCAGGCCCGACTGCGGGAGGAAGATCCCGGCCATCAGCAAGGTGTGCACCAGGTAGCGCGCCCACACCACCATCACGATCGGGTAGAACCCGGCCAGGTATTTGGACAGCGCGTCGTGGCTGGAGAACAGGAACGTCGCCACCACGATCAACAGGATGCCTTTGAACGGATGGTTGACGCCGGAAAGCGGGGTACTGACAGTCATTGAATTCTCTTGTGTGGCGAGTCAAATGCGATGGCACTCAACCAAATAATCTAGCAGCCGGGCAGGCGTCTGCCCCACGAGCATAACCAAACACCGGGCGAACAGCGCACTAAATCACCGGCTTTGGGTCCAACCCTGCACGTTCACGCCCGTATTGCGCATTTTTTAACCAAGGCCTGCCTGCCATGAAAAAAACCTTGTTTCTACTCTCCACCCTGGCCTTGCTCGCCGCCTGTAACCAGGAACACAAGGCACCCACCAAACCCGCGCCGCCATCGGTGCAAGCGACCCTGGTGCCACCAACCCCGCCCACCGACCAATGGGTGGGCAAATGGATCGGCGTCGAGGGCCTGAACCTCACCATCGCCAAAGACGACGCCGTTGGCCGCGGGCACTACTTGTTGACCATGCAATATGGTCTGGATGCCGAGGACGCCGGCACCTTCAAGGGTGAAGAAGCCGACAACGGTATCGCCTTCACCCGTCCGGACGGCCCGCAGATGCTGCGCGCCGGTGACGGTGAGGCCACTGGCCTTAAATGGCTGGCGGATAAAAAAGACTGCCTGATCGTCGCCACCGGCGAAGGGTATTGCCGCCAATAAGGCCATACTCCATCAATATTTTTGTAGGACCTTTCATCAAGAGGATTGCACCATGCTATGGAAAAAAGGCCGACGCAGCGACAACGTGGTGGATGCCCGGGATGACAGTGGCGGCGGTGGTGGCGGCATGCGCTTCGGCGGTGGCAAGGGCCTGAGCCTCACGGCGATTGTGCTGATCGTCGGCATTGGCTGGCTGACCGGCCAGAACCCGATGGAGATCCTCGGCCAGTTGACCGGCCAGGCCGAGCAGGCGCCTTCGGTGAGCCCGCAAACGCGCCAGGCACCACCGGCCAATGATGAGCAGGCTGACTTCGTGCGTGCCGTGCTGGGCGACACCGAAGACACCTGGGGCCAAGTGTTCCAGGAGAACGGCCTGACCTACACCAACCCGAAACTGATTCTGTTCCGTGGCCGGGTGAATTCCGCCTGCGGTGGCGCCACCTCGGCCAGCGGCCCGTTCTATTGCCCGGCCGACCAGCAGGTGTACCTGGACCTGGATTTCTTCCGCGAAATGTCGCAACGTTTCCAGGCCGCCGGCGACTTCGCCCAGGCCTACGTGATCGCCCACGAAGTCGGGCATCACGTGCAGACGCTGCTCGGCATCTCGGCCAAGATTCAGACCGCTCGTCAACAGGGCCGTCCGATGGAAGGCGACGGCGGCCTGCTGGTGCGCCAGGAGCTACAAGCCGACTGCTTCGCTGGGGTATGGGCCAACCGCGCGCAAAAGCGCTTGAACTGGCTCGAACCGGGCGATATCGAAGAAGCGTTGAATGCGGCCAATGCGATTGGCGACGATCGCTTGCAGCAACAGGGTCAAGGCCGCGTGGTGCCTGACTCGTTTACCCACGGCACCTCGGCGCAAAGGGTTCGCTGGTTCAAGACCGGCTTTGCAGGGGGCCAGATCACTCAATGCGACACCTTTGCCGCCAAGAGTCTTTGAATGAATAAACGATGGGGTGTGCTACTGGGTTTACTGGTGTGCTGTTCAACCCTGGCGGCCGAATACGGCGTCAAGGAGGTCAGCCCTGAGCGCTTTCACCTGCAGGCCGGCGACCTGAGTGTGGGCTTGAGCCAGGACTGGCGCCAGCCGATGCCCCAGGTCACGCGCGCGCTGATCATCGTGCATGGTCGCCTGCGCAACGCGCAGACCTACCTGCACAGCGGGGTCGACGCTGCCCGCCAGGCCGGCGTCGGCGCTGAAACGCTGGTGATCGCGCCGCAGTTTCTCAACCAGGCAGACGTGAAACGCAACCACTTGAGCGATCAGGTGCTGCGCTGGCATGGCAATGACTGGATGGGCGGCGCATCATCCACCGGCCCAGGCCAGATCAGCTCGTTTGGCGCACTGGATCAGATCATCAAGCACCTGAGCGACCGTAAACTGTTCCCGGCGCTGAAACAGATCGTGGTCGCTGGCCACTCCGGCGGCGGCCAAGTGGTGCAGCGCTTCGCCCTCACCGGCCATGCTCATCCGACCCTTCAAACCGAAGGCATCAGCCTGCGTTACGTGGTGGCCAACCCCTCGTCCTACGCGTACTTCAGCCCGCAACGCCCGGTGAAGTTCGACGCTGCCCGCTGCCCGGACTTCAACGACTGGAAATACGGCATGCAGAACCTGCCCGACTACGCCAAGGGCCAGGGCCCCCAGCAGTTGGAACAGGCCTATGTGTCGCGGGATATCATCTACTTGCTGGGCCAGCAAGACACCGACCCCAACCACCCGGCGCTGGATAAAAGCTGCGAAGCTGAAACCCAGGGCGCGTATCGGTTGATTCGTGGACACAACTACTTTGACTACCTCAAGCTGCGCCATCCGCAGTTGAGCCACAGGCTGGTGGAAGTACCCGGCGTGGGGCATGACGGCGACAAGATGTTTACCTCGCCTGAGGGCCAGAAAGCCCTGTTCAACTGACGAAACCGGATAAAAAAGGTGGGTGGGGCTTGCCCCCTCCCACCTGTTGATGTCTATTGACTGGCCTGGATCATCCGGCGCAAAGCCGTGCAATCCTGGGCATGCCAATCCGCCAGCTCCGGCCACGGGTTCTGCGGCAGGTTCACCAACACCGTGCGCGTCCCCGCCGCCCGTCCGCAGTCCAGGTCGAAGCGGTAATCCCCCACCATCACCATCTCGCTCGGCGCCACACCCCAGGCGGCCGCCAGCTTCAACAACCCACCCGGCTCGGGCTTGGGCGGTGCGTCTTCACGGCCCAGCACATCCGCTACCGCAAAGCAGTCCGCCAGGCCAATCGCCGCCAGCGTGACATGGGCCAGCTCCCGCGCGTTGCGGGTGAGAATGCCCAGGCGATAGCCGCGCGCAGCCAGTTCGCGCACCAGCGCCACGGCACCCTCCGCTGCCGTCGAGCCCAGCGCCAGATCGCGCTCGTGCTCCAACAGCCAGGCATGTTTGGCCGCCGCGATATCGGCCGGCAACGCGGCCAGATGGGTAAGGATGTCGTCTTCGGGCGGTATGTCCAGGGCCACGCGGATGGCCGCAAAGTCGTGCACTGCCACGGTGAGGGTGCCGTCCATATCGAACACCCAGTGCTTAACCTCTGCCAGGCTCATGCCCAATCCTTGCGATGGCGAATCAGGCCTTCCTGGGTCACCGACGCCACCAGTTGCCCGGCGCGGTTGTACACGCTGCCCCGCGAAAAACCACGGGAATTGCCGGCCCACGGGCTGTCCATGGCGTAGAGCAGCCAATCGTCGGCGCGCAGATCGGCGTGGAACCACAGCGCGTGATCGAGGCTTGCGACCTGCATATCTTTTTGCCACACGGTCTTGCCATGAGGCAGCAACGAGGTGGTCAGCAGGCCGAAGTCCGAGGCGTAGGCCAACAGGTACTTGTGCAGCGCCGGCGCATCCGCCAGGGCACCATCGGCGCGAAACCACACGTATTTGACCGGGTCGGACGGCTGCGGATTGAACGGGTCCCGCTCGGTGACCGGGCGCACTTCGATGGGCTTGGGGCACAGCAGCTTGTCGCGCATGTGCTCGGGGATCAGGTGCGCGCGCTGCTGGGTCAGCTCCAGCTCCGACGGCAGGTTTTCCGGCCCCACCACAACGGGCATGGTGGTCTGGTGTTCGAAGCCTTGCTCGTCATACTGGAATGACGCACTGCAGGTGAAAATCGGGTTGCCTTTCTGGATCGCCGTCACGCGACGCGTGCTGAAACTGCCGCCGTCACGCACGCGGTCCACCGAATACACCACCGGCAGGGCCGCGTCGCCGGGGCGCAGGAAATAGCCGTGCAGGGAATGCACATGGCGCGCTTCTTCAACGGTCTGGCTCGCGGCAGACAACGACTGGCCGAGCACCTGGCCGCCGAACAACTGGCGAAAACCCAGGTCCTGGCTGCGGCCGCGAAAGAGGTTTTCCTCAATCGGCTCCAGGGTCAGCAAGTCCACCAGATCTTCCAATACTTGGCTCATAGAGCAACTCCTACAATCTTAGGGGCATTCCGGGCTGCTTATCCGTGCAGCGTGTCCAACCATTGGGCGCGGGTGATGCGATACAAAACATGTGGCCGCAGCGGATCATCGGCTGCGACCTTGGGGTGTTCAAAATCTGCCTGGGGATCGTAATGCATACCGATGGCCTGCATGACTTTTTGTGATGGCAGATTGGCCTCGGTGGTGAAGGCGACGATGTCATCCAGCTGCAAGCGGTCGAACCCACAGCGCAGCGCGGTCCAAGCCGCCTCACTGGCATAGCCCAAACCCCAATGTTCACGGGCCAGGCGCCAGCCGATTTCCACCGCAGGGGTAAAGCCCGCCGCAAAGCTGACAGGCTGCAACCCGGTGAGGCCGATGAACTCGCCGCTGTCCTTGCGTTGCAGCGCCCACAGGCCAAAGCCGTATTCAGCGAAATGGCCGCGAATACGGCCGATCAACGCGGCGCTTTCGAGGTGGCTCAAGGTCGCCGGGAAATAGCGCATCACCTGTGGGTCGGCGCACATGCGCGCAAATTCCGGCAGGTCGCTGTCACGCCATTGGCGCATGATCAGGCGTGCGCTGTGCAGTTCGAGTATCGGCTCCATGGGTCCCCTTCCCTTGCCATGTGCGTGAGGCATGTGTTTGTGAGTGTACAGCGCTGGTAAGATCCTTCGCAGGTTCCCGTCAGAAAATCCCATGCCTTTGCCACTGATCTACCACGATGACTACAGCCCTGAGTTCCCGGCAGACCATCGGTTTCCCATGGACAAGTTTCGCCTGCTGCGCGACCACCTGGTGTCCACCGGGCTGACCGAAGACAGCCGCCTGCTGCGCCCGGAGTTGTGCCCGCCGCAGATTCTGGCCCTGGCCCACGAACCTGGCTATATCGCACGCTACATGAGCGGCGAACTGTCCCGCGAAGACCAGCGCCGTCTGGGCCTGCCCTGGAGCGAAGCCCTGGCCAGGCGCACCGTGCGGGCGGTCGGCGGTTCCCTGCTCGCCGCCGAGCAAGCCCTCGAACACGGCCTGGCTTGCCACCTGGCCGGCGGCACCCACCATGCCCACTACGATTACCCGGCAGGCTTCTGCATCTTCAACGACCTGGCCGTGATCAGCCATTACCTGCTGGCCAGCGGGCGCGTCAACCGCGTACTGATCTTCGACTGCGACGTGCACCAGGGCGACGGCACCGCACGCATCCTCCACGACACGCCGGACGCCATCACCGTGTCGCTGCACTGCGAAAAGAACTTTCCCGCGCGCAAGGCCCAAAGCGACTGGGACATTGCGCTGCCCATGGGCATGGGCGACGCCGATTACCTCAAGGTCGTCGACGATGCCCTCAACTATCTGCTGCCGCTGTACCAGCCCGACCTGGTGCTGTATGACGCCGGCGTGGATGTGCACAAGGACGACGCGCTCGGCTACCTCAAGCTGACAGACTCAGGCGTCGCCGCCCGCGATGAAGCCGTGATGCGCCACTGCCTGGGCCGCGACATTCCAGTGATGGGCGTGATCGGCGGCGGCTACAGCAAGGACCGCCCTGCCCTCGCGCGCCGCCACGGCATCCTGCACCACAGCGCGCAGCGGGTGTGGACGTCATCAGGGTGTCACTGAATGCTGGGCGTTACCCACAATGGCTGTGGAGCGGCCTGTGGATAACTTGAGCGTAAGCGCCTGTAGGCTTTTATCCATAAGGCCTACAGGAAAGTGTACGTTTTTTGATCAGGCAGCCGGCGTCGCGTCCGGTAGAATGCCAGGCTTATTCACAGCACTGTAGCCCTGCCCATGCCTCAGACCCCACCTCACCACGTCACCCTCATCGGCGGCGGCCCAGCCGGGCTGATGGCCGCCGAAGTTCTGAGCCAGGCCGGCGTGCGCGTGGACCTGTACGACGGCATGCCCTCGGTGGGGCGCAAATTCCTGCTGGCAGGCGTGGGCGGCATGAACATCACCCATTCCGAAGCGTACCCGGCCTTCGTGGCCCGCTATGCCGAACGCGCGCCGCACCTGGCGCCGTTGCTGCGTGAATTTGGTGCCCAGGCGTTGTGCGAATGGATCCATGGCCTGGGCATCCAGACCTTTATCGGCACCTCCGGCCGGGTATTTCCTACCGACATGAAAGCCGCGCCGTTGCTGCGCGCCTGGCTCAAGCGCCTGCGTGAGCAGGGCGTGGTTATCCACACCCGGCACCGTTGGCTGGGCTGGAACAGTGAGGGAGATTTACTTATCCACAGCCCGGACGGCGAGAAAACCGTGCGCAGCGATGCCGTGCTGCTGGCCCTGGGCGGTGGCAGCTGGTCGCGCCTGGGCTCCGATGGCGCCTGGCTCAACGTGCTGGAAGACATGGGCGTGCCCTACGTTCGTCTGCAACCGAGCAACTGTGGGTTTGAGGTGTCGGCCTGGAGCGACTTGATGGTCAACAAATTCGCTGGCGCGCCGTTGAAGAATATCGCCATCGGGCTGGGCGACGACAAACCCCGGCTGGGCGAATGCGTGATCACCGCCACGGGCATCGAGGGCAGCCTGATCTACGCGCTGTCGGCGCCGATTCGTGAGGCCATCAACCGTGACGGCGCGGCCACCGTGCATATTGATCTGCTGCCGAGCAGGCCGCTGCACACCGTACAGGCGGCACTGGCCAAGCCGCGCGGTTCGCGCTCGATGAGCAAGCATTTGCACAGTCAACTGGGAATCGACGGCGTCAAGGCGGCGCTGTTGCGCGAGTTGACCCCGACTGAGCACTTCAATGACCCCGCGCAGTTGGCCGTGGATATCAAGGCGTTGCCGTTGACCCTGGTGAGGGCGCGCCCACTCGATGAGGCCATCAGCACCGCAGGCGGTGTGCCGTTTGAGGCGCTGGATGAGCGCTTGATGCTCAAGCAATTGCCGGGCGTGTTTTGTGCCGGGGAGATGCTGGATTGGGAGGCGCCGACCGGAGGGTATTTGCTGACCGGATGTTTCGCCAGTGGCAGAGCGGCTGGGTTTGGCCTGTTGGAATGGCTTAAGCGCTGAGATTTGTGGTGAATTCAGGCCGCCTTCGCAGGCAAGCCAGCTCCCACATTTTGATGGGTGAACACCGTCAATGTGGGAGCTGGCTTGCCTGCGATGAGGCCATCAGCAGCGCCGCAAAATCACTTCTTCTTGCGCGGCCCGGTATTGAACACCGGCACCTTGCGCACCGGCTTGATCGACGGTTCAACCGGCGCCGAGTCTCCGCTCTCCACCCACTTGCCCAAATTGCGCTTGCCACCACCACCGCCGGAAGCCTTGGGCTTCTTCGGTTTTTTCGGTTTCTTCACCACCTGCCCGCTGGCATCGGTGTCCGGCACGCGGTGCTCGGGTTCAAAGTCCGGCTCCATCGTGCGGGTCAGCGTCTGACGCGTGAGCATCTCGATGGCCGACAGCATGTTCACCTCATCGGCGCACACCAGGGAAATCGCTTCCCCGGTATTGCCCGCACGCCCGGTACGGCCGATGCGGTGAATGTAGTCTTCGGCAACGATCGGCAGGTCGAAATTGACCACCAGCGGCAAGTCTTCGATGTCCAGGCCACGGGCCGCCACGTCGGTGGCCACCAGGATCTGCACGTCACTGCTCTTGAAGCGGTCCAGCGCGCGCTGTCGGGTAGCCTGGGGTTTGTCGCCATGAATGCCGTCGGCGTTGATGCCCAACCCTTGCAGCTTGTCCACCAGCGCATCCACGCCGTTGCGGGTTTTGGCGAACACCAGCACCTGCTTCCATCGGCCCTTGCGCATCAGGTGCACAAACAGCTCGGCCTTGCGCTTCTTGTCCACCGGCACCACCCACTGCTTCACCGTGTTGGCGGCGACGTTGCGCGGGCTGACTTCAATGCTCAGCGGGTCGTTGAGCATCTGCCCGGCCAGCGTGCGAATCTCATCGGAGAAGGTCGCGGAGAACAGCAGGGTCTGACGCTTTTTCGGCAGCATGCGGTAGATGTTCGCCAGCTCTTCGGAGAAGCCCAGGTCGAGCATGCGGTCGGCTTCATCCAGCACGAGGGTTTGCAACTGGTTGAGTTTCAGCGCGTTCTGGCGGAACAGATCGATCAGGCGGCCGGGCGTGGCGACCAGAATGTCGACGCCCTTGCGCAGCTTCATCATCTGCGGGTTGATGCTCACGCCGCCGTACACCGCGTAGGTGGTGAGCGGCAGGTTCTGCGCGTACTCGGCAACGCTGGCGTGAACCTGCTCGGCCAGCTCGCGGGTTGGGCACAGGATCAACGCGCGCGCCGAGTTGGCGGCGACTTTCGGCCCTTCCAGGGTCAGCAGTTGCAACAGCGGCAGGGCGAACCCTGCGGTCTTGCCGGTGCCGGTCTGGGCGGCTGCCATCAGGTCGCGGCCGGCCAGCACCGCTGGAATGGCTTGCGCCTGCACCGGCGTCGGGGTCTGGTAGCCAAGCGTCTCAAGGGCGCGCAGCAAGGGTTCGATCAGGCCAAGGGTGGCGAAAGTCATGTAGTTACCGTAGGAAAAATTCAGCGCAAGGGCGTAATGCGCGGCAGTTTACCTTATTTCCGGTTTGGGCTTGCGCCATTGGGGCAGGCTGATCAGCAACACGGCGCTGATGATCACCAGCATCGCAAAGGCCTCTTCCAGGCCGATGGTTTCACCCACGAAGACAATCCCCAGCAGCACGGCGACGGCCGGGTTCACATAGGCATAGCTGGTGGCTGCCGCCGGGCGCACGTTCTTGAGCAGGTACATATAGGCATTGAAGGCGATGATCGAACCGAACACAGTCAGGTAAGCCAGGGCCAGCCAACCTTCCAGCGGCGGCAGGGCGTTGAGGTGCTCGCCGGACAGCGCACTGACGAGCAACAGCGCCACACCCGCCACCAGCATTTCCGCAGCACTGGCCATGGCGCCCTGGGGCAGCGACAGTTGCCGGCTCCACACCGAGCCAAACGCCCAGGAGGCCGCTGCCATCAGCAGCAGCACTGCGCCCATGGGGCTTGATTGCAGCGTGCTGCCCATGTTGAGCATGGCAATGCCGATAATCCCGAGAATCACCCCTGCCCACTCCAGCCGGGTATTGCGCGCGCCCCAGAAGTAGCCGCACAGCAAGGTGAACAGCGGCACCGTCGCCACCGCCAGCGCGGCCACCCCGGACGACACGCCCATATGCTCCGCCACACTGACGCCGCCATTGCCCACCGTAAGCAGCAACAGGCCGATCATGCCGGCGGCCTTCCACTGCGGCCAGGTCGGCGCCGGCACGCCACGCCATCTGAGAAAGCCATACATCAACGCGCCCGCCGTACAGAACCGAATGCCCGCCAGCAGCAACGGCGGCCAGTACTCCACGCCGATGCGAATCACCAGGTAAGTGGAGCCCCAGATAACGTACAGCGCGAAAAAGGCAGCGATCAAGGGCAAGGGAAAGCGACGGGGGCCAGGCATGGGGCGGCTCTATGGCAGGAGAGGGAGGCTTATTTTAGGAAGGCGGATTGTTAAACATAAGTTACAAAACCTGTTTAAACGGGCCGTACACTTTTCGGAAGGGGGTGCTGGTCTACTGAATAGCCGAGCGCTGAACGATTAAATCGATAACCTGCCCGATCGTCGTGATGTGATCCCAATCATCCTGAGTCGCGCTCAGCTTTTGCTTGGTGCTTGCCAGTTATGGCAGCTGTGCGTGGGAGACCTTCGGGTCTGCTGGGTTTTACTTCTTGCCCCGGTCTTGCACACCTACGCACAGTTGCCACCCTCTTCGCGTGCAAGCGGACGGTGCCAACTTCTTCCAGCAAGGAGTTTCACCATGGTCAAAGTCACCACAGCGGGCAGTGATGCATTTGGTGGAAATGGCGAAAGGGGTGGTGGATCAGGCGTTGGAGTGTGTGCAACCGCGGTAGGCGCAAGCGCACACATGTGTGATGAAGCGGCTTGTTGTGGCGAGCGGGCTTGCCCCGCGTTGGGGTGCGAAGCGCCCCCAATCCAGCAAAGCGCGGTGTACCTGATATGGCTCTGCGCCTGGTTTTGGGGCTGCTGCGCAGCCCAGCGCAGGACAAGCCTGCTCGCCACAGTGTCCTCAGACTAAACAGCTTCTCTGGCTCAAAACCCGCGATGTTTCTTCAGGTGCTCATTGATCTTCGCCGCCGGCACTTTCTGCAAGGTGCACAGCAAATCATGGGACAGTTCGCGCAAGCCGTGGGTGCGCCGTAACTCCTGGGCCAGATGCGCCGTGAGGTTCGCCGCCATCTCCGCATCCGCCAGCGCCCGGTGAGCCTTGCCGGTGTGGGGCAGTTGCGCGTAGCTGTTGAGAGTGCCGAGTTTGTGGTTCGGTGCAGCCGGCAGCAGGCGCCGCGCCAGCAGCAGGGAGCAGGCGAATTTCTGCAGGCGGGTGCGGCGGATCAAGCCCAGCTCGAAGTCCCAGAACTTCTGGTCGAACGCGGCGTTGTGGGCCAGCAGCGGCGTGGTGCCGACGAAATCGTTGACTTCATTCATCACGCGCTCGGCCGGCGGTGCGCTGCGCAGCATGGCATTGCTGATGCCGGTGAGTTGTTCGATAAAGCCGGGCACGCGCACGCCGGCGTTCATCAGGCTCTGATAACGGTCGACGATTTGCCCACGTTCAAGAATGACCACGCCGATTTCCGTCGCGCGGCAATGGCTGCTCGGCGTGATGCCGGTGGTTTCAAAGTCGATGACCGCTATACGTTCCAAACCTGTTTGCACTCCGTCTATTTATTTGAGCAGCAACGCGCCTTCAATCGGCACGTAGCGGCTGGCGGCGCGTATCAGCGAATTGGCGGTCAGGCCGGGTACGCCGTAGGCCACGGCCTCAACGCCATGTTTATTGATGACGCGGTCGAGCAGCATGTCGAAGTCGCCGTCACCGGAGGCCAGCACGATTTCGTCGACGTGGTCGGCGGCGTCCATGATATCGAGGGTAATACCCACGTCCCAGTCGCCCTTGGCCGAGCCGTCGCTGCGCTGGATGTAGGGTTTGAGCTTCACCGTAAAGCCCAGGTTGCGCAGGATCTGCTGGAATTGCTGCTGCTTGCTGTCGCCACGGTCGATGGCATACGCATACGCCTCGACGATCTGCCCGCGCGCGCTGATGTCAGCCCACAGCGCGGCATAGTTGAAATGGCAACCATAGGCCTGGCGCACGGTGTAGTAGAGGTTTTGTACATCGGCGAACACTGCAATTTTCTTCACCGCACTTCCTCATGGCAGCCAGGCGTCAGGGCCCGGAAAGGGTGCCAGTATGCCAGCCACAGGAAAATTTCCGGAAAAAATCAGACCGGGGCGACAGCGCGCCCCGGCTCCGGCGTGTCAGACGAAGGTATCGTCGTCGCCAAAGGAAGAGGAGTCGTCGACATAATCGTTGTCGGCGAAGCTGTCCGCGTTGTTGCCACCCCAGCTGTCATTGCCGGCGAATTTCTGGTCGTCGTTGCCCCAGTTGCCTTGATCGCTGGCCGGCGCCGGTTGTTCGATGATTTCCTCCACCACCTGCGGCTGCTGGTTGTGGTGGAACAGGCTGCTGATGCCTTCGGCCATCAATACACCACCGGCCACGCCAGCGGCGGTTTTCATCGCGCCGCCCAGAAAACCGCTGCCCACGGGCGCGGCAGCCGCCGCCTGGGGCGGTTGCTGGTAGTTCTGCTGTGGCGCAGGTTGGCCGAACGCAGGCCGCGCCGGTTCACGCCAGCCACCGCCGGTGCTGGACGGCGCAGGCTGGGTATCCCGCAAGCTGCCGCCAAAGATGCTCGACAGGAAACCGCCGCCGCTCGCCGGCGCCGGTTGCGCGGATTTGGCCCGCTGCAACTCGTCCTGCAGTTGCTGGATCTGCTGCGCCTGCTGCTTGTTCTGCGCATCCAGGCTTTTCAGCGCCTGCTCCTGCACCAGGATCGACTGGGTCATGTAGTACCCGGCGGCCGGTTGGCGAGTCATGTGCTCCTTGATCCGCGCTTCGGCCTGGGCGTCGCGGGGGGCTGAGTCCGTTTCGGCTTGTTGCAACCGTGAAAACAGTCCATCGATCAGGGTTTGCTCTTCGCTGTTCATGGCGACCTCGTTAGATTGCCGGTAGAAATCAGGGTCCTGCCTGTGATCAGGCCAGGTGCGTGCTAGTTATGGGGGTGTTACGAGTTGTTTCAATGGTCTTTACGCAAGGTTTACGTTTGCGTCGCTGCGAGTCTGATCGGTTAAAGTGTTGCCTTTATTTACAGGCCTGCGATAACCCTGATGAATCCGTTAGACGTACTGCGCGACTCTTTCCGCTTTACCCGGCATAACCTCGGCGCCATCGTGCAATTGTGTTTGCCGTTGGTGATCCTCGAAGCCTTGCTGCAACAGATACTCGACCACACGCTGGGCGCGGATGCGTTTGCCGGTTACAGCGTGGTGGTGGGTTTATTGGTGTACCCGCTGTACACCGGGGCGCTGATCCTGTTTCTCGACGCCCGCACCCGTGGCGAGTCGCCGCGCACCCGCGATGTGTGGGCCATGGCCCTGGCCTTGTGGCCGCGCTTCGCCCTGCTGACTGCCATGAGCACGCTGCTGATACTGGCGGGGCTGTCGTTGTATTTCCTGCCGGGGCTGTGGCTGATGGTGGTGCTGGCATTCGCCGAATACCTGCTGGTGTTGCGCGGGATGTCGGCACTGGAGGCGATGAAGGAGAGCCTGCGCCTGACTCGTGGGCATTTCTGGCGGATCCTGGTGTGCCTGCTGTGCGTGATGACGCCGCTGTGGCTGCTCAAGGGCGCAAGCGTGGCGGCCTACCCTGAGCCGGCGCCACTGCTGGGGCTGTTGATGGACAGCGCGCATAGCTTTCTGCAGCTGTTTACCAGTGTGGTGCTGTTCCGTTTATTCATGTTGATCGGTGGCGATGCCGACGCGCGGTGATATGCTCACGGCCACTTCTGAAACGCCATAAGCCGAGCCGATGACCCGTTTATTGCGCATCACCCTGCTGGGCCTGCTGATCGTTGCCGGCCTGCTCACCGCCCTGATCTACCACCTCACTTGGCGCCCTGCCGCCAGGCAGACCCTGCCCGTCAGTTGCGTCGCGCCCCGTGCGCCGACCCTGCTGCCTGGGCAGGCGCTCAAGGTGATGACCTGGAACGTGCAATACCTGGCCGGCAAGAACTACGTGTTCTGGTACGACCGCAGCGACGGCAACGGCCCGGACGAGCGCCCCACCGTCGAAGACATGGCCTTCAGCCTCGACGAAGTGGCACGGGTCATCCGCGACGAACAACCCGACCTTCTGCTGTTGCAGGAAATCGACGAAAACGCCAAGCCCTCCCATTACCAGGACCAACTGGCCCTGCTACAGGAACGTCTGGCCGATCTCTACCCCTGCAGCGCCCAGGCCTTCGACTGGAAGGCCGACTTCGTCCCCAGCCTGCACGTCTTTGGCAGCGTTGGCCGCAAGCTCGCCACCCTCAGCCGCTACCAGATCGAACACGCCGAACGTCTGCAGCTGCCCACCTCGGACGCCAACTTCATCAGCCGCCAGTTCCAGCCCAGGCCCGCCTTGCTGCTAACCTACCTGCCCCTGAGCGACGGCGGCCAACTGGCGGTGCTCAACACCCGTCTGGACGGCGATACACCCGGGCACAGTGCGGTGCAGGCGCAGGCCAAGGCCACCGTGAAGTTGCTGGATAAATTCGAAGGCCGGGGCACACCCTGGTTGATCGGCGGGGATTTCAACCTGTTGCCGCTGGGGCAATACCTGCGTCTGGACGCGGGCAAACGCGGGCAGTATTCGCCAGACAGCGAGCTGCATCTGCTGTGGGACAAATACCCGATGATCCCGAGCAACAGCGAATCCAGCGGCATCGACCGTGAAAAATGGCTGACGCACTTCCCCAACGACCCAGGCATCGACGGCCCGGACCGTACACTCGATTACCTGTTTTACAGCCCACGAATCAAGCGAGTGGAGGCGAAGGTACGACAGGCGGATACGTTGCGTATCTCCAATCATTTACCGGTGATTGCCCGCTTTCTACTGCCCGCCTCGCCATAACAAACCCAACAAAACCCAATGTGGGAGGGAGCAAGCCCCCTCCCACATTTTTTTGATCCTCAGCGTTAAGGCTTGCGAGGCTTGATGCGGGCCGTAGCCTCAGCCACCAACGGATCATCCGGCCAATAATGCTTCGGATACCGCCCCTTCAAATCCTTCTTCACCTCGGCGTACGTACTGCGCCAGAAGTTTGCCAGGTCCTGGGTCACCTGCACCGGACGCCGCGCGGGGGACAGCAGATGCAGCTTGACCGCTTGGCGCCCGCCGGCAATGCGCGGTGTGTCCGCCAACCCGAACAACTCCTGTAAGCGCACCGCCAGAATCGGCGGCTGTTCGCTGTAGTCCAGGCGCACCGACGACCCCGAGGGCACCTTTACATGCTGCGGCGCCAGCTCGTCCAGGCGTTGCGGCAGCGGCCAGGGCAACAGGTTGTGCAGGTAGCTGGAGATGTCCAGATGGGCGAAATGGCTCAGCCGCGAGACTTTGCCCAGGTAGGGCATCAGCCAGTGTTCCAGGCTGGCGAGCAAGGCCTTGTCGCTGATGTCCGGCCATTCGCTGGGCGCTCCCTTGTCCAGCTCGCGCAGCAGCATGACGCGGGCCTGCCACTGGCGCAGCTCCGGGGTAAAGGGCAACAACTCCAGGCCTTTGCGCCGCACCAGATTGACCAGCGCCTGGCTGCGCGCGCCTTCATCCAGGCCGGTGAGCGGCTCGCGGCTGAGTACCAGCTCGCCGACCTTGCGCTGGCGTTCGGCGCGCAGCACGCCTTCGCGTTCGTCCCAGTCCAGTTGATCGACCGTGCGCACCTGCTCGGCGAGCACCGTGTCGAACAGCGCCGGATCGAAGTCCGCCGCCAGGTAGATGCGTTCCTCACGCTGGCCCTGACGGCTGCCCAGGTCGGCGATCACCAGCCAGGGCTGTTTCATCAGGCTGTCGGCCTCGGCGAACAGCGCAGCACGGCCATTGGCCAGGCGGTATTCGGCGCCACCGGCACGGCGTTGCTGGGCGACACGGTCCGGGTAGGCCAGCGCCAGCAAGGCGCCGAGCCAGCGCGGATGGTCGGGATCGGCCACGGCGTGGGTCGCCTTGCCCCTTAAGTAGCCACGATACTGCCGCGCCAGTTGCCGGGCCCGTTGCACGCCGCCCTGGGTGCCACGGGCGCGTTCTTCGCCAGACAGCAGCGCCAGGCGGCTGTGCAGGTCCGCACCGGCGCCGCGCAGGATATCGCGCTCGCCCAGCAGCGCGGCGACATGGCAGGCGGTATCCGCCAGCCCCAGGTCCTGCCCGCGCAACAGCAGGTGGGCGATGCGCGGATGAGCCGGCAACTCAGCCATTTTCTGGCCATGGGCGGTCAATTTATCTTCATTCAAAGCACCCAGGCGCACCAGCAGGTCCTGGGCCTGGGCATACGCAGCGCTTGGCGGCACGTCCAGCCATACCAACTGCGCAGGCGTCACGCCCCAGCGCGCCAGTTGCAAGGCCAGGCCGGCAAGGTCGGCGGCGAGAATTTCCGCGCTGCCATAGGCTGCCAGGCCTTCGTGCTGATCCTCGGACCAAAGCCGGTAACACACGCCAGGTTCGAGGCGCCCTGCCCGGCCAGCGCGCTGGGTGGCACTGGCACGGGAGATGCGCTGGGTATCGAGGCGGGTCATGCCGCTGCCGGGGTCGAAACGCGGCACCCGCGCCAGCCCGGCGTCGATCACCACGCGTACGCCATTGATGGTCAGGCTGGTCTCGGCGATGTTGGTGGCGAGCACCACTTTGCGCTTGCCGGCGGGCGCCGGGTCGATGGCGGCGCGCTGGGCGTTGAGGTCCAGCTCGCCGTGCAGCGGGCACAGCAGGATATCGACGCGATCGCCCAGCGCGTCGGCCAGTTGCTGGTTCACGCGGCGAATCTCGGCCTGCCCCGGCAAGAACACCAACACGCTGCCGGTCTCGTCATGCACGGCGTCGAGGACGGTCTGCACCACACGCGGCTCAATGAATTCACCGGCCTGGTACGGCCGCCCCCAACGCATCCGCACCGGGAACATGCGCCCCTGGCTGCGCAGGATCGGTGCATCATCCAGCAGGCTGGCCAGGCGCTCGCCCTCGAGGGTGGCGGACATCAGCAGGATTTTCAGCGTCTGCTCGTCGCGAAACAGCTCACGCCCGTTGAGGCTCAGGGCCAGGGCCAGGTCGGCGTCCAGGCTGCGTTCGTGGAATTCATCGAAAATCAGCAGCCCCACGCCCTCCAGCGCCGGGTCGTCCTGCAAGCGCCGCGTGAGGATGCCTTCGGTAACCACTTCGATGCGTGTGTTGGGGCCGACCTTGCTGTCGAGGCGGATGCGGTAACCGACCGTTTCGCCGACCTTTTCACCCAACTCGCTGGCCAGGCGTTCGGCCGCCGCACGGGCGGCGAGGCGCCGGGGCTCGAGCATCAGGATGGTTTGCCCGGCCAGCCAGGGTTCGTTCAACAAGGCCAGCGGCACGCGGGTGGTTTTACCGGCGCCGGGCGGCGCTTCCAGCACGGCTTCATGGCGAATCGCCAAGGCGTCACGCAGGGCGGGTAAAACATCATCGATGGGCAACGAATTCATACTGGCTCCAAAGCAGAGCGGCGAGTATAACGGCGAACGGCCCACTGCCGACGCGGGTCTGAGAAACGCCACTGGCCTTGCCTGGGAACACGGTCAAAGGTGGGAGCTGGCTTGCCTGCTCCCACATTGGTCGGCGTCGTTCAACAGAATGGGCTTAAAGTCACTTTCAAATGTGTTGAGGAGATTTTTCCATGCGTATTGCTTCCCGTGTCATCGGCGGTGTTCTGGCCGTCACCCTGTTGAGCCAACTCACCGCCTGCGGGTCGATCATTTACCCGGATCGCCGTGGTCAGCTCGACGGCAAGATCGACCCGACCATCGCCGTGCTCGATGCCATCGGTCTGTTGTTCTATGTGATCCCCGGCCTGATCGCCTTTGGCGTCGACTTCGCCACCGGCGCGATTTACTTCGAACCAGGCAAGACCGCCCAGGTCGACCCGCAGAAACTCCACGAAGCCATAGGGGCCGATGGCAAGGTCGACAACCTCAAGCTGCAATCGATCATTGAGAAGGAAACCGGCCGCAACCTGCCGCTGGATGACCCGCGCCTGATCCAGTTCAAGGGCAGCGTGCAGCAACTGGCCTCCCTGGGCCTGCAACCTGCCGCCTGAGGATCGCCCATGACCAGCAGTCCCGAACACGCCAGGCTCCTGCGCCTGGCCACTCGCGCCTCGGTGGCGGTGGCCTGTGCGCTGATCGTCACCAAGGCCATCGCCTGGTGGTTCAGCGGTTCGGTGAGCATGCTCGCCGGGTTGACCGATTCGCTGCTCGACGGTGTGACGTCGCTGCTCAATTTGCTGGCGGTGCATTACGCCCTGCGCCCGGCCGATGACGACCACCGTTATGGCCATGGCAAGGCGGAATCCCTGTCGGGCATGGCTCAGGCGCTGTTTATCGCAGGCAGTGCGGTGTTGATCGCGTTCCAGGCCTACCACCGCCTGCAGCACCCGGAACCGGTCGGCGCGCCCTGGCTGAGCATCGGCGTGATCGTGTTTTCCCTGGTGCTGACCGTGGCGTTGCTGATGCTGCAACACCGGGTGGTCCGCGAAACCGGCTCCAACGCGGTGCGCGCCGATTCACTGCATTACCGCTCCGACCTGATGCTCAACGGCAGCATTCTGGTGGCGCTGGTGCTGGCAGGCATGGGCTTGCATCAGGTGGATGCGTGGTTCGGTCTGGGCATCGCGGCTTATATCCTGTGGAGTGCCATTCAGATCGCGCGGGAAAGCTTCGCGGTGCTGATGGATGAGGAACTGCCCACCGACGTCAGCCAGCACATGCTCGAGCTGGCTCGTGGCGTGCCGGGAGTGCTGGGGGCACATGATTTGCGCACGCGGGTGTCGGGTAACCACTGGTTTGTGCAACTGCACCTGGAGTTGCCGGGGGAGCTGACCCTGTCAGTGGCCCATGGCATCAGCGATCAGGCCGCCGATGCCATTCACCAGGCCTACCCACGCGCCGAAGTGCTGGTGCACGCCGACCCGCAGGAAGTGGTCACCGGCGCCAAGGCCTAGTACCGCACCTGATAGCCGCGACTGCTCAAGCAGTTGCCCTGGGCCTGACGGTAGGCTTGTACCACCGCAGGGTCCGGGGCGTAGGTGACGGTGCGCGGGTCAAAGCCGCTCTGCTGCACCGCCCAGCGATAGCAGTCGTAGCCGTCCTGTTGCACCTGAGCCGGTGACTGGCCGTTGGCCGGGTAGGCCACCACGTCATAGCCCTCGCCCTGAGGCGGCGGCGGCGGTGGGGGCGCCTCTGCCGGCGGTTGCACCACCACGTATTGCCGGGTGCTTTCCTCGTAGGCGTAATAAGCGCCGGCGGCAAGAAACAACAGCGAACCGCCTACCCGCACTTCGCGCGCGTAGTCCGGCAAATATTGCACACGGATGCCGTAAGGCGGCGTCACCACCACATAGCGCGGGCCCTGGGGGCGATACCAGTAGCCGCCGGAGAAGAAATAATCCTGGCCGCGGTAAGGCACACGGTAATTGCGGTCGGGGAAACGGTCGATAACGTAACCCGGACGATGTTGCGGGCCCGGGCCCCAGCCGTTGCCGTGGCCGTCAGGGCGGCCTGGCCAGCGATTGTCGTCGGGACGGCCGTTGAAGCCGGGACGCGAGCCGGGGCCGCCGGCCTCCCAATGCCGGTTGTCGTCATTGCGCCGGGGGATGTCACGGTAGTAGCCCTGGCGCGGTTCCTCGGTCTGGCGCACGGTATCCGGGCGTCCCTGAATCGGCAGCTGGGTGGACGGCGGCGCAGGCCGACCCGGCTCGTTGCCCGGCGCACGCCCCTGCCATTGGCCGCCACCGTTCGGGCCGCCGCGCTCGATGCGCTGATTTTCCGGGCGCGGCTGATTGTTCTCCGGCCGCCCGCCGCCTTGTGGCCCGCGCTCATGCTGCCCGCCGCCCTGAGGCCTTGGCCCGGGACCAGGCCCCGGCGCGCCATCGCGCTCATCGGCCAGCACCTGCGCGCCGACGCTTGCCACCAGCAAACCAACACCTGCCATACGCCAGATGCGCTTCATGCTATTCCTCACTGCGGATTAGGGCTTGAACATGAGACTGGGAAAGCCTCGCCCGGTTCTGGCACAGGTTATCAGTCACAAGAAGTTTCATCGCAGGTAAAAACCCAGACAAAAGAAAAGGGGCGACCCGTCGGCCACCCCTTGAGAATTTCGTCCTGGCGCAACGCTTTTGGCGTTGGCTCACCTCACGCCGTCGTGTCGACAGTGTGCAGCCTGGAGGCCGGCTCAACCCTGCTGGGGTGGCGGCCGCGGCACGCCTGATTGGGCGAGCCGCTGTGGACTGTTGTCCAGGCGGTGATTCTGTTGATAACGATACCCGCCCAGGCCCGATGGATGATTGCGAAGATTGCGTCAATAAACAGTGCTTGCGCAATTTTTAACCCTTCATGGATAATTCACCGCAATAGTTACGACAAAGGCTAACCCGATGAGCAAGCTTGACCGATACGACCTGAGTATTCTGGCGGAATTGCAGCGCGATGCGAGGATCTCCAACCAGGAGCTGGCCGAGCGTATTGGCCTGTCGCCGTCGCCCTGCTCGCGCCGGGTCAAGCAACTGGAAGACGACGGCTATATCGCCCGCCAGGTCGCCCTGCTCGATCGCAAGATGCTCGGCTTGAGCCTGACCGCCTATGTATTGATCGGCATGGACAGGCACACCCCCGAGCGTTTCGAGAATTTTGAAGCCGCCATCCGCACCCTGCCCCAGGTGCTGGAATGCAGCCTGGTGACCGGGATGGATGCGGACTATCAGCTCAAAGTGGTGGTGCCGGACATGGATCACTATCAAAAATTGCTGCTGGGCCATCTGACCCGCATCGAAGGCGTGACCAGCGTGCGCTCAAGCTTTGTACTCAACCAGGTGCTCAACAGCACCGAACTGCCGCTGACGCACCTGCGTACCTGAGATCACAGAGGATCAAAGGTGGAGGCTGGCTTGCCTGCGATAGCATCCCCCGGGTGTTACTGACACACCGAGTTGACTGCATCGCAGACAAACCAGCTCCCACACCTGCAACCTCGGGAACGCTCGGCCTGATCGAGTCCCGCGCCTTATAAACGCGCCGGCACCGCCTTCCACTGGCCCTGATCCAGCCCTTCGATAGACCACTCCCCAATCCGCACCCGCACCAGGCGCAAGGTCGGTAAACCCACCGCCGCCGTCATGCGCCGTACCTGGCGGTTACGCCCTTCGCGAATCACCAGTTCCAGCCAGTGAGTGGGCACACTTTTGCGAAACCGCACCGGTGGGTTGCGCGGCCACAGCTCTGGCTCGTCCAATTGCCGGGCTTCGGCGGGCAAGGTCATGCCGTCATTGAGTTCCACACCGTCGCGCAGGCGTTGCAGTTGCGCGTCAGTCGGCTCGCCTTCCACCTGCACCCAATAGGTTTTCGCCAGCTTGTGCCTGGGGTCGGCAATGCGCGCCTGCAGTTGGCCGTCATTGGTCAGCAGCAGCAGGCCTTCGCTGTCACGGTCCAGGCGGCCCGCCGGGTAGATGCCGGGGATGTTGATAAAATCCTTGAGGGTCGCGCGCCCGCCCTCGTCGCTGAACTGGGTCAGCACATCGAAGGGTTTGTTGAACAGGATCAGTTTCGGCTCGGCCGGCGGCGCCTTGGCGACACGACGAGGGGCAGCCTGCGAAGGTTTCACGCCAGGGCGGCGCGAATCGGGACGGGTGGGACGGGACATGGCGAAGGAACATCTAACGGTCAGGGCCGACAATGCTAGTGGCCTGACCGCCAAATGACCATCCCAACCGCTTAGCGGAACGGCGGCTCGTCGAAGCTGCGCAGTTTGCGCGAATGCAGCGAGTTGAGCTCGGTACGCAGCAGGTCGACCGCCTCGATGCCGATTTTCAAATGCTGGCTGACCGCGCGCTCATAGAACGCGTTGGCCGAACCCGGCAATTTGATTTCGCTGTGCAACGGCTTGTCCGACACGCACAGCAAGGTGCCGTAGGGCACACGCAGCCGGTAGCCTTGCGCGGCGATGGTGCCGCTTTCCATGTCCACGGCCACGGCGCGGGACAAGTTGATCAGCGGCCGCTCCTGCGCCCAGCGCAGCTCCCAGTTACGGTCGTCATAAGTCAGCACCGTGCCGGTGCGCAGGCGTTTTTTCAGCTCTTCGCCTTGTTCGCCGGTGACGCTGGCGGCCGCCTGCTGCAAGGCCATCTGCACTTCGGCCAGGGCCGGAATCGGGATATTCGGCGGCACTACCCGGTCAAGGATCCCGTCGCGGCGCATATAGGCGTGAGCCAGTACATAGTCGCCGATGGTCTGGGATTGGCGCAGACCGCCACAGTGCCCGATCATCAGCCAGCAGTGCGGGCGCAGCACCGCCAGGTGATCGGTGATGTTCTTGGCGTTGGACGGGCCGACGCCGATGTTCACCAGGGTCACGCCGTGGCCGTCGGTGGCCTGCAGGTGATAAGCCGGCATCTGGTAGCGGTGCCACACCACGCCTGCGGCAATCGCCGACGCTTCGCCGTGGTCCATGTTCTTGTCGATGATCACGTTGCCCGGCAGCACCATGCGCACAAAGCGCGGGTCGCTGCGCAGTTGTTCCAGGCCATGCAGGATGAACTGGTCAACGTAGCGGTGGTAGTTGGTCAGCAGGATCCACGGCTGCACATGGCGCCAGTCGCTGCCGGTGTAATGCACCAGACGGCGCAGGGAAAAGTCCACGCGGGCCGCATCGAACAGCGCCAGCGGCAGCGGGTCGGTGTTTTCCCAGTCGTAGAGACCGTCAGCGATGCCATCGGTGGCGGCCGACAGGTCGGTGCTGGGGAACACGCGCGCCAGGGTTGCGGCGGTCACGCCGGAGCCGGCCAGCTCGTCACCCTGCTCCACCACGTACGGGTACGGGATGTTCTGCTGGCTGACGCCCACTTCCACCGTCACGGTAAAGTCGTGCATCAGCGGCACGAGCTGTTCCAGCAGGTATTTGCGGAAGGCTGCGGGGTGGGTGACGGTCACGCTGTAGGTGCCGGGCAACTGCACCTTGGCGTAGGCCCGGGTGGTCTGTGGGACTTCGCCGTGGCAGTGGTAGGTCAGGCGCAGTTCCGGGTAGCGAAACAGCGCGCGCTGGTCGGCATCGGGCTCGACGCGGTCCTTGAGGTATTGCTTGAGGGCCTGGTTGAGCGCGCCGGTCGCACGCTCATGCAGAGCGGCCAGCCGGTCCACGGCTTCTTCGGCGGTTTGAACGACAACAAAAGCTTCGGTCACGGTAAGCATCCTGTGTGCTGACTTGCAGGCCTTTATCTTGCCTGTAACCCGGCTGCACTGAAACACCGGAATTGGAATGCTGTAAATGTGGGAGGGGGCTTGCTCCCGATTGCAGTGTGTCGATCAGCCTGGCTGCAACTGATGCACCGCTATCGGGAGCAAGCCCCCTCCCTTACTTTGACCGCCTGCCGTCAGGCCGATTGGGGGGTTGAGCGCGCAACAATCGCTTCTACGTCCACCCCGCGCGGCAATGTGCCATACACCCGCCCGGAGGACTCACCCAAGCGGCTAACGATAAACCCGTCACTCACCGCCGAATTCCCCGCCTCCAGCAGCAACTTGGCCTGCAACGCCACGGCAATGTCTTCGGTCAATTGCCGCGCGCGGTACTGAATGTCCTGAGTATCCATAAACGCGGTCTTCAATTGGTGGATGTGCCGCGCCAACTGCCTGTCGCCATGCCCGTCGCCCAGTTCGACAAACAGCGTCTCCAGCACACCCGGCTCTTTGGAGAGTGCGCGCAGTACGTCAAGGCATTGCACGTTGCCGGAACCTTCCCACGTCGAATTCACCGGTGCCTCACGGTAAAGACGCGGCAGGATGCTGTCCTCCACATAGCCGGCACCGCCCATGCATTCCGCCGCTTCGTTGATCATCGCCGGCGCGCGTTTGCAGATCCAATACTTGCCCACCGCCGTTACCAGCCGGGCGAAGCGGGCTTCGTGTTCATCGCCCAGGTGATCCAGGGCGCGGCCCATGCGCAGGCTCAGGGCCAGGGCCGCCTCGCTTTCCAGGGCGAGGTCGGCCAGCACGTTCTGCATCAGGGGTTGCTCACTGAGTACGCGGCCGCCCACTCGGCGATGAGCGCAATGATGGCTGGCCTGGGTCAGCGCCTGGCGCATCAGGGCGCTGGAGCCGACCATGCAGTCGAAGCGGGTCATGGCGACCATCTCGATGATGGTCGGCACGCCGCGCCCCTCCTCGCCGACCATCCACGCCAGCGCGCCGCGAAACTCCACTTCGCTGGATGCATTGGAGCAATTGCCCAGCTTGTTTTTCAGGCGCTGGATATAGAACGCGTTGCGCGTGTCGTCCGGACGGTGGCGTGGCAGCAAAAAACAGCTGAGGCCTTTGTCGGTCTGGGCCAGGGTGAGGAAGGCATCGCACATCGGCGCCGAGCAGAACCACTTGTGGCCCACCAGCTCATAGGCTTGCCCGGGACCGCCGGCGCCCACCGGATAGGCGTGGGTGGTGTTGGCGCGCACGTCGGTGCCGCCCTGTTTTTCGGTCATGGCCATGCCGAGGGTGACGCCGGCCTTGTGGGCCATGCAGACGTTGCGCCCGTCGTATTCGGTGCTGAGGATTTTCGGCAACCAGGACTGCGCCAGTTCCGGCTGCAGGCGCAGGGCCGGGACGCTGGCGAAGGTCATGGTCAGCGGGCAACCGGTGCCGGCCTCCGCCTGGGTGTGCAGGTAGGTCATCGCCGCGCGGGCCACGTGGGCGCCATCCTGCGGGTGGGCCCACGGCAGCGACGGCAGGCCGTGTTCAACGGCGGTGCGCATCAATTGGTGATAGGCCGGATGAAACTCCACCAGGTCAATGCGATGGCCATAGCGATCATGGCTGTTAAACACTGGTTTGTTCTGGTTCGCCAGGAACCCGGCCTCCATCAACGGCCCGCCAGCCAACGCGCCGTAGGCATCGATGCGCGGCTGAGCCCAGCCAGCGCCAAAGCGGCGCGACCAGTCTTGCAGGGGCAGGTCGATGCGGTACAGGTTAATGCCATCCAGAGACGGTGGCTGGTTGGTGACGTCGTGGGTTTCGGCAAACTGATGCAGGTTCATGACGGGCCTCCTGGAAAAAAAGGCCGATGTCGAGTGCAGCCCTCCGGCAATTCAAGAGGCAGCTCGATGAGGCCGAATGCGTTCAGTTAAGCATCGTCACTGCGCTTAAAAAAGTGGCATACCCGCCGATTGCACGGCGCCTTCGCCCTCTTGCACGCGCAGCACGCGGCGCTCCAGTACCGTCTGCAACACGTCGAAACGCACCGGTTTGACCAGTCGCTCAGTGATACCGACGCCATGACAATGTTCGCGCTCAGGGCTATTCACTGCACCGCCCAGGGCAATCACCGGCAGCTCGCCGCAGCCTGGCAGTGCGCGGATCTGACAGCACAACGAGAAACCGCCTTCAGGCACGTCCAGCAATACCGCGTCAAAACGCTCGGCCTGCAAGGCCGCCAGCGCCGTCGGCCCGCTGTCCACGGTTTTCACCCGATAACCCAACTTGAGCAACATGCCGCGCACGGCCAGTTGGCCGGCGCTGTTGTCGTCCACCAGCAACACCGCGCACTCATTGGCGGAGCGCTCCTTGCCCGAGCGCACGGCGTGGGGGTCGGGCCTCACGCTGTCCATTTCCACGTCCAGCTGGAAGCGACTGCCTTTGCGCGGCTCGGAATGGTGGGTCAGGCGCCCGCCCTGCAATTCGACCAGTTGCCGGCAGATCGCCAGGCCGATGCCCAGGCCGCCGTACTCACGGGTCATCGAGCCGTCGAGCTGGAAGAAGCGCTGGTACAGGGTGGCCTCTTCGAGAAAGGCGAAACCGATGCCGGTGTCGGTGACGATAAAGCTCAGGCGCAGGCGGCCGTCGCTGAGGGGCACGCCCACTACGCGCAGGCGCACAGAGCCGTGGTGAGTGAACTTGAACGCGTTGTCCAGCAGGCAATCGAGGCACTGCATTAGTTTGTCGGGGTCGCCGATCACCCGGTCCGCCAGTTCATCGGCCACGTCGATGGTAAACGCCAGGCCCCGGCTCTGCGCACTGGCGCTGAACTGCTGGCGCAAGGTGTCGAGCGTGCCACGCAGGCTGAATGCCCGGGGCTGCGGGCTGAGGCGCCCGGCCTGCAGCTCGGTGAGGGTGAGGATGCCATTGACCATACGCATCATGTCCCGCGCCGATCCGGCGGCGGTTTGATGGTAGTGCGCCAGTTCATCCGTCAGCGGCTGGGTATGCATCAGTTCCAGTGAGCCGATCACGCCGTTCATCGGGGTGCGCAGTTCGTGGGTCAAGGTGGCGAGGAATTCATCCTTGAGCCGGTTGCTGCGGGCCAATTGCTGGTTGAGCCCTTCGAGTGTCTGGCTGGCGTCCAGCAGAATCTGCGCCTGTTGTTCGCGCATGGCATTGATGCGGTCGGCCAGGGCCAGGGACAACAAGGCCACTTCAATGGCCGAGCCGATCTGGCTGGCGTACATGGTGAGGAACACATTGGGCAGATAGCCCAGCACCATCAACGTATTGACTACCCCGCCCAGCAGGAACGCCGACCAGGCGATGATGAAATAGCGCGCCACGCGCTGGCCGCAGTACCAGGCCTTGATGGCCGCGACAAAGATGGTCACGGTGAACACCAGCGCCAGGCCAGTGGCCAGGCGCAGCGCGAGGGCGTAGCTGGTCATCAGCGACAGCAGCATGACCACCGCGCCACAGCCCACCAGGGCCAGCAACAGGCGATTGATCCAGCGGCTATGCTCGGCGGTGCTGAGGAAACTGCGCGTGAACAGGCTGCCGAACAATGCCGCGCAGCCGATCAGAAACGGCGTCGCCGCATTGGCCCACCACGGACTGTTCGGCCAGAAATATTCGACCGCTGCGCCGTTCACCGACAGCTGATACATGCCGAACGAGGCGATATAGAGGATGTAATAGAGGTAGCTGGTGTCGCGCACACTCAGGTAGATGAACAGGTTGTACACCAGCATGCCCAGCAGCACGCCGTAGATCAGGCCCAGCACATACAGGCGCAGCGGCTGTTGCTCGAGGTACGCGGTGCTGGACCACAGCGTCAGCGGCGCCTGGATCGAGCCTTCGCTTTGCAGGCGCAGGTAGACGGTCTTCTGCTCGCCAGGAATGAAGTCAAGTTTGAACAGGTAGTTGTTCTGGCGAATTTCGCGGTTGGAAAACGGCAACGCGTCGCCCGTGCGGCCCGCCAGACGATACTGCCCGGTGCGGTCGGGCAGGTAGAGGTCAAGGTGATCCAGGGGCGGATAGGCCAGTTCCAGCAGCCAGGTGCGCTGGGCATCGGCGAGCCAGGGCATGTAGTGCAGGTCGACCTTGAGCCAGAACACCGAACGCGAATAGCCGGCGTTCAGCGTGTCCTGGTCATGGGGTTTGAACCGCAGGGCTGCAGATGGCGCGCTGACATCGGCGATGGTCAGGGCGTCGGTGGGGTCCTCGAGTACCTGCATGGCCCTGCCCAGCGGCAGACTGCGCGTGTCCTGAGTGAACTCGATGGCGCTGGCGAGCATCGGTAGCCCGCATAACAATACAATCAGCAAATAGCGCATAGAGCCCCAGCGTGGCCTGTCCGGTCAGGTCAATAAGCCCCCCCATCCCTTTGAGTAGACGCATACCGGCAATACAGTAAGTTGTTTGAATCCACTCTAGCATAGCCGCTAAAGGCCATTGGACACTATTGGAAGGTTATTTTGAAAGGCTCTGGGACGGGCTTTTCAGCCATTTTTCAGGCGCATTAAGCGCCAGAAAAACGACGCTCTCGCGCAAAATTCAGCCATCGCCGAGCAGCCACGCAAAAAGCGTTTGGTGGTAAGCTCGCGCACCATGAATATCTACAGCTCTCGCCCTGTTGTTCTCTGTCTCTCCGGCCATGATCCCAGTGGTGGCGCCGGCCTGCAGGCAGATATCGAAGCCCTGCTCGCCCAGGGTTGCCATGCGGCGCCGGCCGTCACGGCCCTGACCGTGCAGAACACGGTCAACGTCAGCGATTTCCGCGTGCTCGACCGCGAGTGGGTATTGGCCCAGGCCAACGCCGTGCTCAGCGACTCTGAAGTGGCGGCGGTGAAGCTGGGCATGCTCGGCTCCACTGCGATGGTCGACACGGTCGTCGAGCTGCTGCAGGCGCACCCGCACCTGCCGGTGGTCTGCGACCCGGTGTTGCGGGCTGGCGGCGGCGGTAGCCTGGGCAAGGACGAAGTCGGCTACGCGATGCGCGAGCGCCTGTTACCGCTGTCGCTGATCGCCACGCCCAACCTGCCCGAAGCGCGCATCCTCGCCGAACTGCCGGATGGCAGCGCCGACGACTGCGCCGAGAAGCTGCTGCCGTTTATCCGGCACCTGCTGATCACCGGCGGCCATGGCGACGAGCATGAGGTACACAACCGCCTGTACAGCCGGGACGGCACACGCCGGACCTTTACCTGCCAGCGCCTGCCCGGCAGCTATCACGGTTCGGGCTGCACGCTGGCCAGCGCCCTCAGCGGTCGGCTGGCCCACGGCGAAGGCCTGGTCAGCGCCGTGCAGTCGGCCCTCAACTACACTTGGCGCACCCTGCGGGACGCCGAACAACTCGGCCAAGGCCAGTTCGTACCGCGCCGGTTGCCACTGGATTTCTGTTCGTAACCTCAACGCGCAACATCAACTCGCAACACCGAGAGGCCTGATCGATGAAACTACGTGGCCTTTATGCCATCACCGACAGCCAATTGCTGGCCGGTAAATTCCTCGCCTACGTCGAAGCGGCGCTGGAGGGCGGTGTGACCCTGTTGCAGTACCGCGACAAAAGCAGCGACGAGGCCCGGCGCCTGCGCGAAGCGGAGAAACTCCACGAGCTCTGCTCGCGCTACAAGACCCGCCTGATCATCAATGACGACGCCGAACTGGCCGCACGCTTGAGCGTGGGCGTGCACCTGGGCCAGACCGACGGCCCATTGGCCCCGGTGCGCGCCCTGCTCGGCTCCAAAGCGATCATCGGCGCCACCTGCCACAGCCAGATCGAACTGGCCGAGCAGGCCGCCAAAGAAGGCGCCAGTTATGTCGCCTTTGGCCGCTTCTTCAATTCCAGCACCAAGCCCGGCGCCCCGTCCGCCAGCGTCGACATGCTCGCCCAGGCGCGCAAGCGTCTGCAGTTGCCGATCTGCGTGATCGGCGGCGTGACCCTCGACAACGCCGAACCGCTGGTGGCCCATGGGGCCGACCTGCTGGCCGTGGTCCATGGCCTGTTTGGCGCCGACAGCACCCAGGAAGTCACGCGCCGCGCCCGTGCGTTCAACGCCCTTCTCAAGATTTGATTGCAGAGAGACTCACCATGTCCCGTTCCGAAACCCTGTTTGCCAATGCCCAGAAACACATCCCCGGCGGTGTGAACTCCCCCGTGCGTGCGTTCAAGAGCGTGGGCGGCACGCCGTTGTTCTTCAAGCACGCCGAAGGTGCCTACGTCACCGACGAAGATGACAAGCGCTACGTCGACTACGTGGGTTCGTGGGGTCCGATGATCCTCGGCCACAGTCACCCCGATGTGCTTGACGCGGTGCGCCAGCAGTTGCAACACGGTTTGTCCTACGGCGCGCCGACCGCCATGGAAACCGAGATGGCCGATCTGGTCTGCTCCATCGTGCCGTCGATGGAAATGGTGCGCATGGTCAGCTCCGGCACCGAAGCCACCATGAGCGCGATCCGCCTGGCCCGTGGTTTCACTGGCCGCGACAGCATCATCAAGTTCGAAGGCTGCTACCACGGCCACTCTGACAGCCTGCTGGTCAAGGCCGGCTCCGGGGCATTGACCCAGGGCGTGCCAAGTTCGGCCGGTGTGCCGGCGGCGTTTGCCAAACACACCCTGACCCTGCCGTTCAACGACATCGGCGCTGTCGAGCAGATGCTCAGCGAAGTCGGCCAGGAAGTGGCGTGCATCATCGTCGAGCCGGTGGCCGGCAACATGAACTGCGTGCCGCCGGCGCCGGGCTTTCTCGAAGGCCTGCGCGAGCAATGCGACAAGCACGGCGTGGTGCTGATTTTCGACGAAGTGATGACCGGTTTCCGCGTGGCCCTCGGCGGTGCCCAAGCCCATTACGGCGTGACGCCCGACCTGAGCACGTTCGGCAAGATCATCGGCGGCGGCATGCCGGTGGGCTGCTTTGGCGGCAAGCGCGCCATCATGCAGCACATCGCGCCGCTGGGCCCGGTGTACCAGGCCGGTACGCTGTCGGGTAACCCGCTGGCCATGGCCGCCGGCCTGACCACCCTGCGCCTGATCAGCCGTCCGGGCTTCCACGCCGAGCTGACCGACTACACCACTCGCCTGCTCGACGGCCTGCAAGTACGCGCCGATGCCGCTGCCATTCCATTCGTCACCACCCAGGCCGGCGGCATGTTCGGCCTGTATTTCAGCGGCGCCGACGATATCGTCACCTTTGATGACGTCATGGGCAGCGACGCCGATCTGTTCAAGCGCTTCTTCCACCTGATGCTCGAAGGTGGCGTGTACCTGGCGCCGAGCGCCTTCGAAGCGGGCTTCACTTCGATTGCCCACGGTGACGCGGAGTTGAAACTCACCCTGGATGCTGCCGAGCGCGCCTTCGCGGCCCTGAAATAAATCCGCACAGCCGTCTGACGTTGCCCACAGCGGCGTCGGATTGCTACTTTGCCTACAGAGATTTCTTACTTTTTTCGAGATTTAACCTGCAATCCGGCAGATAACTTGCCCAACCAGCAGAAAAACGAGTAAAGACTTTGTAAGCAGAGGCCTGCTTATTTCATAATGCGCGCTTATTGGATCCCACGAGGGTCCGCGCGCCCCGTCAGAGGTAAGTCGATTCCCATGAAACGCACCGGCCGCACCCTGGTTCTGGGCTGCCTGTTGCTCCTTCAGCCGCTGCTGGCACATGCCCAGGCAGGCGGCAACTCGTTGTTAATTCCAGCGATGGGTCGTTGCACCCTCAATACCCAGCCAGACGGCCAGGCCGAAGCCCTGAGCGCGTGCCAAAAACAGGCTGAGGACGGGGACGCGCAAGCGCAATACGAGTTGGGCGAGTTTTACCACGACAGCAAAAACCCTGCCGTGGACCTCAACAAAGCCTTGAGCTACTTCGAGAAAGCCTCGCTGCAAGGCCACGCCCAGGCGCAGTTTCAGCTCGGCAACATGTTCTTCAAGGGTGAAGGCGTGCCGGCCAATAACATTCAGGCGTATATCGTGCTGAAGATGGCGGCGGTCAACGGCGCCGAAGATGCGCTGGACACCGCCGACGAGGTGGCCGAGCACATGCAGCGCGATGAACTGGAAGTGGCGACCCAGGTGCTGGGGCAGATTTTCCGCAACTATTTGCAGGAACTGCAGAGTGCCGATGGGCGTTCGCCGTTTTCACCGCTGCCCTGATTTTTGCTGAACCCTTATACCGCTATCGCAGGCAAGCCAGCTCCCACAGTTGACCGAGTTCCAGCCCTGGAATGCAGTCACTTGTGGGAGCTGGCTTGCCTGCGATAGGCACCACTGGATTTAAAGCCCTACTTCTCAGGCATCGGCATCGGAAACGGCATCACATTGCTCACGCCTCGCGCCTCGCTGATCTTCGGCGTACCCAGGCGCTCGACTTCATCGATGCGCACGATCGAATGCATTGGCACAAAACTGCGCACCACGCCTTCGAACTGAGCCTTGAGCTTTTCTTCGCCCGGGTCGACGACCAACTGCGTGCGCTCGCCAAAGACGAACTCTTCCACCTCCAGAAAACCCCACAGATCACTTTGATAGATCTGCTTGGCGTACATTTCGAACACCTGGCCCTGGTTGAGAAAAATCACCTTGTAGATTGGAGCTTCACGTTTGGTCATGGTGGGCGAGCAACACATCGCGGATATAAAAGAGGGCGCGAACTATAGCATGGCACCCGATGCACAACGCTAGGAACCAATGGACATGCCCCCTATAATGCGCGGTTCTTTACCACCAGTTGACGATTCCCATGGCCAAGAAGCTTTATATCGAAACCCACGGTTGCCAGATGAACGAGTACGACAGCTCGCGCATGGTCGACCTGCTGGGCGAACACCAGGCCCTGGAAGTCACCGCCCGCGCCGAAGATGCCGACGTGATCCTGCTCAATACCTGCTCGATCCGCGAAAGGGCCCAGGACCGTGTGTACTCGCAACTGGGCCGCTGGCGCGAACTGAAACTGGCCAACCCGGACATGGTGATCGCCGTCGGCGGTTGCGTGGCCAGCCAGGAAGGCGCGGCGATCCGCGACCGCGCGCCCTATGTCGACGTGGTGTTCGGCCCGCAGACCTTGCACCGCCTGCCGGAAATGATCGACGCGGCACGCATCACCAAATTGCCGCAGGTGGACGTGTCGTTTCCCGAAATCGAAAAATTCGACCACCTGCCCGAGCCGCGCATCGACGGGCCGAGCGCCTATGTGTCGGTGATGGAAGGCTGCAGCAAGTACTGCACCTTCTGCGTGGTGCCCTACACCCGCGGTGAAGAAGTCAGCCGGCCCTTTGACGACGTGCTGGCGGAAATCATCCACCTGGCGGAAAACGGCGTGCGCGAAGTGACCCTGCTGGGCCAGAACGTCAACGGCTATCGCGGCCACACTCAAGACGGACGCCTGGCCGACCTTGCCGAACTGATCCGCGTTGTGGCGGCGGTGGATGGCATCGAGCGCATTCGCTACACCACCTCGCACCCGCTGGAGTTCTCCGACAGCCTGATCCAGGCTCACGCCGAGGTGCCGGAACTGGTCAAGCACCTGCACCTGCCGGTGCAATCGGGCTCGGACCGCATCCTGTCGGCGATGAAACGCAACCACACCGCTCTGGAATACAAATCCAAACTGCGCAAACTGCGCGCGGCGGTGCCAGGCATCTGCATCAGCTCGGACTTTATCGTGGGCTTTCCCGGCGAAACCGAGAAAGACTTCCAGCAGACCATGAAGCTGATCGAGGACGTGGGTTTTGACTTCTCCTACTCGTTCGTCTACAGCCAGCGCCCCGGCACCCCGGCCGCCGACCTGCTCGACGAAACCCCGGAAGCGCTGAAAAAGGAACGCCTGAATGCGCTGCAACATCGGCTCAACCAGCAGGGCTTTGAGATCAGCCGACAAATGGTCGGCTCCACCCAACGGATTCTGGTCACCGATTACTCGAAAAAAGACCCGGGCGAATTGCAGGGCCGCACCGAGAACAACCGGATCGTCAACTTCCGTTGCGATAACCCGATGCTGATCGGCCAGTTCGCCGATGTGCACATTGATGCGGCGCAACCACACTCGTTGCGCGGATCGCTGGTGAACTGATTGCCCTGACCTGATGAAGATCAAAATGTGGGAGCTGGCTTGCCTGCGATAGCGGTGGGCCAGTTAACACTATTGGCACTGACACACCGCAATCGCAGGCAAGCCAGCTCCCACAGTGGATTTTCATGGTTCTTGAGATTAAGCCAGCCTATATAAGTGCTTTCGCACGCCGAGCACTGGCGCTATCCTCTCCTTCACCTCAACAGCCAAAGGGCGGCTAAAAGCGACCTTGAACGCACCTACAGTAGAACCCCATCGTTTTATCCTCGAGCCGTTTGAGGCTCGCCGCTTCGCCAATCTGTGCGGACAGTTCGACGAGCACCTGCGTCTGATCGAACAACGCATGAGCATCGAGATCCGCAATCGCGGCAATCAGTTCGAGCTCATTGGTGAACCCCAGCACACCACCTCGGCAGAAAACCTGCTGCGCCGTCTCTACCGCGAGACCAAAGGCAGCGAGCTGTCGCCGGAAACCGTGCACCTGTACCTGCAGGAATCGGCGGTGGAAGACCTGGCCAACAATCCGGTGGCCGAAGCCAGCGTGGCCCTGCGTACCAAAAAAGGCATGATTCGCCCGCGCGGCTTGAATCAGCAGAAGTACGTCAAGGAAATCCTCGGCAACGACATCAACTTCGGCATCGGCCCGGCCGGCACCGGCAAGACCTACCTGGCCGTGGCCTGCGCCGTCGACGCCCTGGAGCGCGAGCAAGTGCGCCGCATCCTGCTGGTGCGCCCGGCGGTCGAGGCCGGCGAAAAGCTCGGGTTCCTGCCCGGTGACCTCGCACAGAAGATCGACCCGTACCTGCGCCCGCTCTACGACGCGCTTTACGAAATGCTCGGCTTTGAATACGTGGCCAAGCTGATCGAACGCCAGGTGATCGAGATCGCCCCGCTCGCCTACATGCGCGGGCGCACTCTTAACAACAGCTTCATCATCCTCGACGAAAGCCAGAACACCACCGTTGAACAGATGAAGATGTTCCTCACCCGTATCGGTTTCGGCTCCACCGCCGTGATCACCGGCGACATCACCCAGGTCGACCTGCCCAAGGGCACCAAGTCGGGCCTGGGTCAGGTGATCGAAGTGCTCAAGGACGTGCCCGGCATCAGCTTCACGCATTTCATGCCCAAGGACGTGGTGCGTCACCCGCTGGTGCAGCGCATCGTCGAGGCCTACGAGCGCTTCGAACACCGCGACGACGGCCTGACCCGGGACGTGCGCCGCGATGCTTGAGCTGGACCTGCAACTGGCGACCGACGCGCCCGCCCCCAGCGAAGCGCAATTTCGCACCTGGTGCGCCCTGGCCCTGCGCCAGCGCACCGCTGATTCGGAACTGACCATCCGTCTGGTGGACGAGGCCGAAGGCCGCGAGCTGAATCACACCTGGCGACACAAGGACTACGCGACCAACGTGCTGTCCTTCCCCGCCGACGTGCCCGACGAACTGCTGGATATCCCATTGCTGGGCGATCTGGTGATTTGCGTCGCGGTGGTCGAGCGTGAGGCGCAGGAACAAGGCAAGGAACTTGAGGCCCACTGGGCCCATCTAGTCATTCATGGCTGCTTGCATCTGTTGGGTTACGACCATATAGACGATGACGAAGCCGAAGAAATGGAAGCACTGGAACGAACGTTGCTTGCAGAGTTGGGTCATCCTGACCCCTATGCAGATGACGAAGCTTGAACATCACCTACTAACTGTAACGATAAAGGATTCAGAGTAATCGCTATGAGCGAAGACCGATCGAGCAACGGGCAGAAGTCATGGCTGGGTAAATTGACCCAGGCTTTTGCCCACGAGCCGAAAAACCGCCAGGAGCTGCTGGAGCTGCTGCGCGAGGCCCACCAGAACAAGTTGCTGGACAGCGAAGCGCTGGCCATCGTCGAAGGCGCCATCCAGGTGGCTGACCTGCAGGTTCGCGACATCATGGTGCCGCGCTCGCAGATGATCAGCATCAAGGCGACCCAGACCCCACGGGAATTCCTCCCGGCCGTGATCGACTCGGCGCACTCGCGCTACCCGGTGATCGGTGAAAGCCATGACGACGTAATGGGTGTCCTGCTGGCCAAGGACCTGCTGCCGCTGATCCTCAAGGAGAACGGCGACAACTTCAACATCAAGGACCTGCTGCGCCCGGCCACCTTCGTGCCTGAATCCAAGCGCCTGAATGTGCTGTTGCGCGAGTTTCGCGCCAACCACAATCACATGGCTATTGTGATCGACGAATACGGCGGCGTGGCGGGCCTGGTGACCATCGAAGACGTGCTCGAACAGATCGTCGGCGACATCGAAGACGAACACGACGTCGAAGAAGACAGCTACATCAAGCCGCTGCCCAGCGGCGATTTCCTGGTCAAGGCGCTGACGCCCATCGAGAACTTCAACGAGTTCTTCGACAGCGAGTTCTCCGACGATGAATTCGACACCGTCGGTGGTCTGGTGATGAGCGCGTTCGGGCACCTGCCCAAGCGTAACGAAACCACCGAGATTGGCGCTTACCGCTTTCGCATCCTGAATGCCGACAGCCGCCGTATCCACTTGATTCGCCTGACACCTATTGCCCGCTAAGGACTGACATGCGCCGTCTCACCGCTCCCGGCTGGCCCGGTAATCTGCTGGCCGTGGTGGCCGGCGCCATCACCACCCTGGCGCTGGCGCCGTTCGACATCTGGCCGCTGGCGCTGGTGGCGGTTGGATTGTTCTATGTCGGCCTGCGGGAATTGACGCCTCGTCAGGCCCTGGGCCGAGGCTGGTGCTTCGGTTTCGGCCTGTTTGGCGCCGGCACCAGCTGGATCTACTACAGCATCCACCACTTCGGCGGCGCGTCAGTGCTGCTGGCGGGCTTTTTGATGCTGCTGTTCACCGCCGCGATCGCCTGGTTCTTCGCCCTGCCCGCCTGGCTGTGGGCACGCTGGCTGCGTCGCAATGAGGCGCCCCTGGCGGATGCGCTGACGTTTGCCGCGTTATGGGTCGGCCAGGAAGCGTTTCGTGGCTGGTTCCTCACCGGCTTCCCGTGGCTTTACTCCGGCTACAGTCAACTGGACGGCCCGCTGACCGGCCTGGCGCCCATGGGTGGGATGTGGCTGATTTCGTTTGCGCTGGCGCTGACCGCTGCGCTGCTGTGCAACCTGCCGCGCCTGCTGGCGACCAAGCGCAACGCCTTCATCGGCGCGGGCCTGGCGTTGCTGGTCGCGCCCTGGGCGATCGGCCTGGCACTCAAACATCACGCTTGGACCACGCCCTCCGGTGCGCCGCTGAGCGTGGCCGCGATCCAGGGCAACATCGAACAAAGCATGAAGTGGGACCCGCAACAGCTGACCGCCCAGCTCGCGCTCTACCGCGACATGAGCTTGAGCTCCAAGCCGGTTGATTTGCTGGTATGGCCGGAAACGGCGGTGCCAGTGCTCAAGGAATCCGTCGAAGGCTATCTGGACATGATGGGCAAGTTCGCTGCCGATCGGCACACCGCGCTGATCACCGGGGTGCCGATTCGTCAGGAAGTGCGTCACGAGAAGCGCTATTTCAATGGCATCACCGTGGTGGGCGAAGGCGACGGTACTTATCTCAAACAGAAACTGGTGCCCTTCGGCGAGTACGTGCCGCTGCAGGACATGCTGCGCGGGCTGATTGCCTTCTTCGACCTGCCGATGTCGGATTTCGCCCGTGGCCCGACGGACCAGCCGCTGTTACAGGCCAAGGGCTACCAGATTGCGCCGTTCATTTGCTACGAAGTGGTGTACCCGGAATTTGCCGCCGGCCTGTCGGCCCGCAGCGACTTGCTGCTGACCATCAGCAATGACACCTGGTTTGGCCGTTCCATCGGCCCACTGCAGCACCTGCAAATGGCGCAGATGCGCGCCCTGGAGGCCGGTCGCTGGATGATCCGCGCCACCAACAACGGTGTGACCGCGCTAATTAACCCCTTCGGGCAGATTACCGCGCAGATCCCGCAGTTCGAACGCGGCATTCTTTATGGCGAAGTGGTGCCAATGCACCAGCTCACGCCGTATCTGCAATGGCGTTCGTGGCCGTTGATCATTGCGTGCCTGATGCTGTTTGGCTGGGCGTTGCTGGCGGGCCGAATGTCCAAAACCGTCTAATTGACCAACCCGAAACCAATGTGGGAGGGGGCTCCCTCCCACATTCAGATTGGTGGTGTTACTTGTAAAACAACCGATACCCCACCTGCCCCACTGCCTCATTCAACAAATACCCGCTCTGCCATATCGACTTGAACTCTGGCATCCAGCCACCCAACGGCCGCGCATTGTCCACGCCGAGAAAGCCGACCGGCGCCGGCACCACGGTAAAGCCGGCCTTTTCAAAGCTCCACACCGAGCGCGGCATGTGCCAGGCCTGGGTCACCACCACCACGCGCTTGATACCTTGAGGCAACAGAATCTCGGCGCTCATCTGCGCGTTTTCCCAGGTGGTTCGGCTGCGCTCTTCTTTCCAACGCACGGTGACGCCGAAATCATCCTGCATCGACACGGCCATCAGCTCTGCCTCGCTGGGCGGCGTGCCGTAGTGCAGGCCACCGGTGGTCAGCACCGGCAGCCCGGATGCCTTGGCCAATCGCGCCGCATAACGCTGACGCTCCAGCCCGATACCGGTCGGCTGGTCCGAGCCCCAGGCAGGGTCACCGCGTTCGCGGCCCGAACCCAATATCACAATGGCATCTGCACGCTGGGCCAGGGTAGACCAGTCCTCACGGGCCAACGGTGGCACGGTCTCCAGCGCCCGCGCGCTCCACTCCACCACCACCGGCAGGCTCATCAGCCACAACCCGCCCAAGCCCAGGGCAAAACAGCAACCGGCCAGGCGCGGGCGGGTGCGTCGCAACCACCAGCCAAGGGCCAGCAACAGCAAGAGAATGCCGGGCGGCAGCAACAATTGTTTGATGAAATAGCGAATAGGCATCGAGCATCTCCATGGATGCCCGAAGCCTAAGGTGTATCAGGGGTCAGCGCCAAGCTTTACACGGCGCGTGCATCACTTGAACCGTTCGGCCCGATGGGTAGCCGGACCGCGCCCGCGCGCTGCATCCTTGAGCCACACCACGTTGGCCGATTGTGTCGGCGCGCTGGGTGGCGGGGAAGCCACACCGCGAGGCGTCGAGCGTTCGTTTTTTTCCAGGTAAGCCTTGATCAGTTCCAGCTCTGCGCGGCTCAAGCCACGCAGCTCCAGCTCGACGGGTCGTTCATCACGCAATCGACCCGCAGTGCTGGCGGCGTCCAACGCACGACCCAGGCGGTCGATCAGTCCCTGGTAGACATCCGGTTTGGTTAACATTCGCTGCGATTTGACCATCCCCTCACCTCATTGAAGATAAGACTCGCTCCCCACTCAACAGCGTAGACCCAGTGGCCGGGCCTGCCTGACGCCGCGACAGACGGCCAGGCCTGCGCAATCAGGGTTTCCCTCGATAGAGTGGGCTCATGTATGCTACGGCGCTTCCTGTAACTCCACTTCCCGCAGGGTTTGGGCACGGACACGCCGCTTTTTGGTGTCGCTCGACTTGAACGCTGCACCGAAGAGGATTAGGCCACCCCTATTCAGTTCAAAAGTAGCCATGCACGAACATTACCAGCCCCGTGAAATCGAAAATGCCGCACAAACCTTCTGGGACGCGCAAAAGTCCTTTGAAGTCAGCGAACAACCAGGCAAGGAGACTTACTACTGCCTGTCGATGTTCCCTTACCCCAGCGGCAAGCTACATATGGGGCACGTGCGTAACTACACCATCGGCGACGTGATCTCGCGCTATCAGCGCATGCTCGGCAAAAACGTCCTGCAACCCATGGGTTGGGACGCCTTCGGCATGCCGGCGGAAAACGCCGCGATGAAGAACAACGTAGCGCCCGCCAAGTGGACCTACGAAAACATCGCCTACATGAAGACCCAGCTGCGCAGCCTGGGCCTGGCGGTGGACTGGTCCCGTGAAGTGACCACCTGCAAGCCGGACTACTACCGCTGGGAACAATGGCTGTTCACTCGCCTGTTCGAAAAAGGCGTGATCTACCGCAAGAACGGCACCGTGAACTGGGACCCGGTCGACCAGACCGTACTGGCCAACGAGCAGGTGATCGACGGTCGCGGCTGGCGTTCCGGCGCGGTCATCGAAAAGCGCCAGATCCCGATGTACTACTTCAAGATCACTGCCTACGCCGATGAGCTGCTGTCGAGCCTCGACGACCTGCCGGGCTGGCCTGAACAGGTCAAGACCATGCAGCGCAACTGGATCGGCAAATCCAAGGGCATGGAAGTGCAGTTCCCGTACCACGTCGAGTCCATCGGCGAAGCGGGCGCGCTCAAGGTTTTCACCACCCGCCCCGACACCCTGATGGGCGCGACCTACGTCGCCGTAGCCGCCGAACACCCGCTGGCCACCCAGGCCGCACAGAACAACCCTGAGCTTTCGGCGTTCATCGCTGAATGCAAAGGCGGCAGCGTGGCCGAGGCCGACGTCGCCACCCAGGAGAAAAAAGGCCTGCCGACCGGGCTGTTCGTCGAACACCCACTCACCGGTGAAAAACTGCCGGTGTGGGTCGCCAACTACGTGCTGATGCACTACGGCGACGGCGCCGTAATGGCCGTACCGGCGCACGACGAGCGTGATTTCGAATTCGCCACCAAGTACGACCTGCCGATCAAATCGGTGGTGCGCACCAGCTCGGGCGATACCAACCCCACGCCATGGCAAGACGCCTACGGCGAGCACGGTACCCTGATCAACTCCGGCGAGTTCGACGGCCTGGACTTTGCCGGCGCCTTCGACGCCATTGAAGTCGCGCTGATCAAGAAAAACCTCGGTGCCTCGCGCACCCAGTTCCGCCTGCGCGACTGGGGCATCAGCCGCCAGCGCTACTGGGGCTGCCCGATCCCGATCATCCACTGCGACACCTGCGGCGACGTGCCGGTGCCGGAAGACCAGTTGCCGGTCGTGCTGCCTGAAGACGTGGTGCCCGATGGCGCAGGCTCCCCGCTGGCCCGCATGCCCGAGTTCTACGAGTGCGCCTGCCCCAAATGCGGGGCGCCGGCCAAGCGTGAAACCGACACCATGGACACCTTCGTCGAGTCGTCCTGGTACTACGCCCGCTACGCCTCGCCGCACTATCAAGGCGGCCTGGTGGAAAAATCCGCAGCCGACCATTGGTTGCCGGTGGATCAGTACATCGGCGGTATCGAACACGCCATCCTGCACCTGCTCTATGCGCGCTTCTTCCACAAGTTGATGCGTGACGAAGGCCTGGTGAGCTCCGATGAACCGTTCAAGAACCTGCTGACCCAGGGTATGGTGATCGCCGAGACCTACTATCGCCGCGAAGCCAATGGCGCCTACACCTGGTTCAACCCGGCGGACGTGGAACTCGAGCGCGACAGTAAGGCGAAGGTCATCAGCGCCAAACTGAAATCCGACGGCCTGCCGGTGGAAATCGGCGGCACCGAGAAAATGGCCAAGTCCAAGAACAACGGCGTCGACCCGCAGTCGATGATCGACCAGTTCGGCGCCGACACCTGCCGCCTGTTCATGATGTTCGCCTCGCCGCCCGACATGAGCGCCGAATGGTCCGACTCCGGCGTCGAAGGCTCGCACCGCTTCCTCAAGCGCGTATGGCGCCTGGCCCACGCCCATGTCAGCCAGGGCCTGCCCGGCACGCTGAACGTGGCCGCGCTGAATGACGAGCAGAAAGCCATTCGCCGCAGCACCCACCTGGCCATCAAGCAAGCCGGTCAGGACGTGGGCCAGCACCACAAATTCAACACCGCCATCGCCCAGGTGATGACGCTGATGAACGTGCTGGAAAAAGCCCCGCAAGCCACCGAGCAGGACCGCGCATTGATCCAGGAGGGCCTGGAAACGGTTACCCTGTTGCTCGCCCCGATCACGCCGCACATCAGCCATGAATTGTGGAGCCGGTTGGGCCACAGCGAAGCGGTCATCGATGCGCGCTGGCCGGTGCAGGATGACAGCGCCCTGGTGCAGGACACGTTGCAACTGGTCATCCAGGTCAACGGCAAACTGCGCGGCCAGATCGACATGCCCGCCAGTGCCAGCCGCGAAGAGGTTGACGCAGCGGCGCGGGTCAACGAGAACGTGCTGCGCTTTACCGAAGGCCTGACGATCCGCAAAGTGATCGTAGTGCCGGGCAAACTGGTCAATATCGTCGCCAGCTAAATCGGATCGGGCGCAAGGCTTGAGCCTTGCGCCGAACTAAACCTTCAGGGCCTCGATAAGGCCCGCCTGGTTTCAAGGGGAGCAACAAAAATGATCAAACGCAATTTGCTGGTGATGGGCCTTGCCGTGCTGCTGAGCGCATGCGGCTTCCAGTTGCGCGGCACCGGCACCAATGAACTGGCGATCAAGGAATGGGACGTCAGCGCCCGCAACGCCTACGGCGAAACCGTGACACAACTGCGTCAGGTGCTGGAAGGCAGCGGCGCGCGCATCTACACCGGCGCGCCCTACAAGCTGTTCCTGGCCGACGAGCGCGACACCCAGCGTAACCTGAGCTACGCCAGCGCCGGCCGTGCCTCGGACATCGAGCTGAGCACCGAACTGACCTTTGAAATCCAGGGCCGTGACAAGCTGCCGTTGATGAGTGACAAGATCCAGGTGCAGAAGGTCGTCAGCCACGACGGCAATAACCTGGTAGGTTCTGACTCGCAAATCATTCAGGTACGCAAGGAAATGCGGCGTGATCTGGTCCAGCGCATGGTCCTGCGCCTGTCGCTGCTGACTCCGCAACAACTTGAGACATTGCAGCAACGCGCTGACGACAAGGCCAAGGCTGACGCCGATGCGCTGAAAGCGGCGCAAGAGTACGAAAACAACACGCCGAAACAATCGCCTGTTGAAGTTCCTGTCGAGTAAGCCAGACGGGGCGCCCCAGGCGCCCCGTTAGCCCCGCCTATGAAACTCGCCCCCGCCCAACTCGCCAAGCACCTGCAAGGCGGCCTCGCGCCTGTGTACATCGTCAGCGGCGACGACCCGCTGCTGTGCCAGGAAGCGGCGGACGCCATTCGCAGCGCCGCGCGCCAGCAAGGTTTCGATGAACGCCAGGTGTTCAGCGCCGATGCCAGTTTCGACTGGGGCACGCTGCTGCAAGCCGGCGCCAGCATGTCGCTGTTTGCCGAAAAGCGCCTGCTGGAACTGCGCCTGCCCTCGGGCAAGCCCGGCGACAAGGGTGCGGCGGCGTTGATGGAATACTGTGCACGGCCTGCCGAAGACACGGTGTTGCTGATCAGCCTGCCCAAGCTCGACGGCAGTGCGCAGAAAACCAAGTGGGGCAAGGCGCTGGTCGAGGGTGCACAAACCCAGTTCATTCAGATCTGGCCGGTGGACAGCAATCAGCTACCGCAATGGATTCGTCAACGCCTGTCCCAATCAGGGCTGTCGGCGACGCAGGACGCTGTGGAGCTGATCGCAGCGCGGGTGGAGGGCAACCTGCTGGCTGCCGCCCAGGAGATCGAAAAGCTCAAGTTGATGGCCGAAGACGGGCAAATTACCGTCGAAACCGTGCAAGGTGCGGTGGCCGACAGCGCGCGCTTTGACGTATTCGGGCTGGTGGACGCGATCCTCAACGGCGAGCCGGCCCATGCCCTGCGCATGCTCGAAGGCTTGCGCGGCGAAGGGGTGGAGCCGCCGGTGATTCTATGGGCCCTGGCCCGGGAGCTGCGGGTATTGGCTAATATCGCCCTGCAATACAGCCAGGGCACGCCGCTGGACAAATGCTTCAGCCAGGCCCGTCCACCGGTGTGGGACAAGCGCAAGCCCCTGATGAGCAAAGCCCTGCAACGGCACACGGCGCAACGCTGGGCGCAGTTGTTGCTGGAGGCGCAGCGTATCGATGCGCAGATCAAGGGCCAGGCGGCAGGCTCGCCCTGGATGAGCTTGAGCCGTTTGTCGCTGTTGATGGCCGGCCAGCGCCTCACACTGCCCGCCGAATAACCTCCCGCATTTGATCTGTATTTACAATTCTCAGGCTTTACAGCCCCGCCGATTCGGCCGATTATTTGCGCCGTTCCACCCGTCCATTGAGAGTACTCATCATGAGCAAAAAGCCATCCAAGCATGGCCCCAACAAGGCCAAATCCATCATCGCCCAGCCATTGTTCCGCAGCCGACAGGAACGCGCCGGCAAGGGCAAAGGCAGCTACCGCCGCGAAGCCTTCCAGTCTGACAGCTGGGAGGCTTCTTACTTTCTGGCTGCCTGAAGGCAAGCGCCCCTCCGGCATGATAAGGTCTGCACTTGATTTGTAACCCCTGGACCTGTGCATGCCCTCTAGCCTTTCCCGTCGTTGGCACCTGCGCCAATTGATTGCTGCCTCCAGCCTTGTTCTGCTTGTCGCCTGCGCCGAGAAACCCACCGCCGCCGACGCCCAGCCTTTGCCGAAAATCCAGAGCGTGCCGGCCGTTGCGCCTGCCGTGGTTGCACCTTTGGCGGTGGACAATCTTGATATCCAGCCCACCCAGACCTTTGCCGAATGGCAGGCCGGGTTCCGCGTGGACGCGCTGAAAGCCGGGATCACCCCCGCCGTCTTTGATAATGCCTTCGCCAACGTCACCCCCGACATGGCGGTGATTCGCGCCGACCGCAGCCAGCCGGAGTTTTCCCGGCCAGTCTGGGAATACCTCGACGGCGCCCTGTCGGCAGTGCGCGTGCGCAATGGTCAGGCGCTGCTGATCAAGTACGCCGATATCCTGCAGAGCATCGAGCAACGCTATGGCGTGGACCGTCAGGCGCTGGTCTCGGTATGGGGCATGGAAAGTAATTTCGGCGCGTTCCAGGGTAATAACTCGGTCATCCGCTCCCTGGCCACGCTGGCCTATGAGGGCCGTCGCCCGGCATTTGCCCAGGCGCAATTGCTCGCCGCGCTGCAGATCATCCAGCATGGCGATATCCAGGCCGACCAGATGAAAGGCTCCTGGGCCGGCGCCATGGGCCAGACCCAATTTATCCCGACCACCTACAACACCCATGCCGTGGACTTCGATGGCGACGGTCGCCGCGATATCTGGAACAGCCCGGCCGATGCCCTCGCCTCCACCGCGCATTACCTGCAGAGCTCCGGCTGGCAGAAAGGCCAGCCATGGGGTTTCGAGGTAAAACAACTGCCGGTCAACTTCGATTACGCCCTGGCCGACGGCAGCGTGCGCAAAAGCGTGGCCGAATGGTTGAAACTTGGCATTCAATTGCCACCGGGGGCGAGCATGCCGCCCAACGTCGACCAACTGTCCGCCGCCCTGCTGCTGCCGGCCGGTTACCGTGGCCCGGCCTTCCTGGTGCTGGATAACTTCCGCGCGATCCTCAAGTACAACAACTCCTCTTCCTACGCGCTCGCGGTGGGTCTGCTGTCGGAGCGGTTCGCTGGCGCAGGGGTGATTCGCGGAGAGTGGCCCAAGGACGAATTGCCGTTGAGCCGTTCCCAGCGCATCGACCTGCAGGCGGCGCTGACCGCCAAGGGCTATGACGCAGGCAACCCGGACGGGATCATCGGTGCGAATACACGCAAGGCGATTCGCGCGGCGCAGCAGGCGCTGGGCTGGCCGGCGGATGGGTATGCGACGGTGAAGTTGCTGGAATCGTTGCAAAACAGGTAGATCTGTCTCAAGGCGACTATCGCTATCGCAGGCAAGCCAGCTCCCACAGGGGAATGCATTTCAACTGTGGGAGCTGGCTTGCCCGCGATGAAGGCCTCACAGGTGACGACTATTTAAAGACCACCTCCTGCTCCAGCACCACCCGCTGCTCCCCCGCATCCAGGCGAACCAATGCGCCCAGCGGCAAGGTCAGATTCGGATCGCAGTGCCCACTGCGCCAGCCGGACAGTACCGGAACGCCCAGCGGCGCGAAGGTTTGCTTCAACAGCCGCTCCAACGCCATGCTGTCCACCCCTGCCACATCCCCTACCAATACGCCTGCCACCTGCGCCAGCTTGCCGGCCAGGCGCAAGTGCGTCAGCAGACGGTCGATGCGGTAGATCGGCTCGTTGACGTCCTCGATAAACAGGATGATGCCTTGCGCGTCGATCTCGAACGGCGTGCCCATCACTGCGGCGATCATCGACAGGTTTCCGCCCTGCAAGCGCCCACGGGCGATGCCAGGCTCCAGAGTGGTCAGCGGGAAGGCCACCGGGTGCGCCAACTCGCCGCCAACGCCCAGTTGGCCGCGCAGCAGGCTGAACAACGATGATTCGGTGGGCGGCTGCTTGTCGCCCAGCAGATCGGCATTGAGCATCGGCCCGTGGAAGGTCACGAAGCCCGCATACCGGTTGATCGCCAGGTGCAAGGCGGTGATGTCGCTGTAGCCGACAAAGGGTTTGGGGTTGGCGCGCAGCAGGCCGAAGTCCAGGCTGTCGAGCAGGCGCGGCGTACCGTAGCCGCCGCGCAGGCAGAAGATGGCGTCGATATCGGGATCGGCGAAGGCGGCGTGGAGGTCAGCGAGGCGGGTTTTATCGCTGCCGGCGAGGTAGCCGTCACGCCCGTACACACCCGGGTAGATGCGCAGACCATAGCCGCGATTGCGCATCCACTGTTCGGCTTTTTCGACGTCCAGCGCGGCAGGCCCGGCCGGAGCGATCAGGGCGATGGTGCCTTCGGGGCGTAATGCGGGTACGGCGGCGTTCATCCATGTTCTCCATGCAAAAAGTGGGAGGGGGCTTGCTCCCGATAGCGGTGTGACAGTCAATACATCAGGTGACTGAAACACCGCTATCGGAAGCAAGCCCCCTCCCACATTGGCCCTTCCTGCACTTCGGGCCTGCGGTGCTACTCAGCGCTCTAGGCGGAAACCAGGCTGGCCTTGACCAGTTTGGCCTGCTCGTCGGCGTGGTACGACGAACGTACCAACGGGCCCGATGCCACGTTCTTGAAGCCCATCTTGTAGCCTTCCTCGGCGAACCAGGCGAAAACGTCCGGGTGCACGAAACGCTGCACCGGCAAGTGGCTGCGCGACGGTTGCAGGTACTGGCCGAGGGTCAGCATGTCGATGTCGTGTTCGCGCATGCGCTTCATGACTTCGATCACTTCTTCATCGGTTTCGCCCAGGCCCAGCATCAGGCCGGATTTGGTCGGGATATGCGGCATCATCTGCTTGAACTTCTGCAGCAGGGTCAGCGACCACTGGTAGTCCGAACCCGGACGCGCGGCCTTGTACAGGCGCGGCACGGTTTCCAGGTTGTGGTTGAACACATCCGGTGGCTCGGCGGCGGTGATTTCCAGCGCCACGTCCATGCGGCCACGGTAGTCCGGCACCAGGGTTTCAAGCATCACGTTCGGCGACAGCTTGCGGATTTCGCGGATGCAGTCGGCGAAGTGCTGGGCACCGCCGTCACGCAGGTCGTCGCGGTCCACCGAGGTGATCACCACGTATTTGAGCTTGAGGTCGGCGATGGCGATGGCCAGGCTTTCCGGCTCGTTCACGTCCAGCGGCTTCGGACGGCCATGGCCCACGTCGCAGAACGGGCAGCGACGGGTGCAGATGTCGCCCATGATCATGAAGGTGGCAGTGCCGCCGGAAAAGCATTCACCCAGGTTCGGGCAGGACGCCTCTTCGCACACGCTGTGCAGCTTGTGTTTGCGCAGCAGCGCCTTGATACGGTCGACTTCCGGCGAGACCGGGATGCGCACGCGGATCCAGTCGGGTTTCTTCGGAAGTTCGGTGGTGGGAATGATCTTGACCGGGATGCGTGCAACCTTTTCGGCGCCACGCAGCTTGACGCCGGCTTCCACCTTGGCACGCGGGGCCGGGGCCGGACGCTCGGTGATGTCCAGCGTCGGGATCATGGTTTGCACTGCATCAGTAGTCATAATCAGTCGATTCCGCCCGTGAGGGTCGTCTGCTCAGCATAGTCGAGGTGTTTGACGAGCTGCGCGCGCAGCCGGGCACTTACCTCGGCAAATTTAATCGGTGTGGCATGCTCGCTCAGTTGCGTCATCGCAAGCCCCGCATAACCACAGGGGTTGATGCGACGAAATGGCGCCAGGTCCATGTCCACATTCAGCGCCAGGCCATGAAAGGAACAACCATGGCGAATGCGCAACCCCAGCGAGGCGATTTTCGCGCCGTTCACATACACGCCGGGGGCATCGGGCTTGGCGGCGGCGCTCACGCCATAACTGGCCAGCAGCTCGATCAGGCACGCCTCCATGCGGCTGACCAGATCGCGCACGCCAAAGCCCAGCTTGCGCACATCCAGCAGCAGGTAAGCCACCAGTTGGCCGGGACCATGGTAAGTCACTTGACCACCTCGGTCGACCTGCACCACTGGAATATCACCCGGCACCAGCAGGTGCTCGGCTTTGCCGGCCTGCCCCTGGGTGAACACCGGCGGGTGTTCCACCAGCCAGATCTCGTCCGGTGCCGAGGTGCCGCGCTCGTTGGTGAAACGCTGCATGGCATGCCATACGGGCTCATAGGCCATCTGGCCAAGCTCGCGAAAGCCCAGTACGGCGGGCATCACAACACCATGTGCACGAAGCCGGTGGCCCGCAATTCACTGTTGATGTCGTAGAGTTGTTCCTGACCGGTCGCAACGATGTGCAACTGGATCGTGGTGTATTTACCGTTGGTGCTCGAACGCTCGTCCACCCGGTTGTCGTTGATCGTCGCGTGTTTACGCACGATCTCGAGGATCTTGTCCTTGTTGCCTGCACCGGTATCGCTGATCACCTTGACGGGGTAGTCCGTCACCGGGAATTCGATCTTTGGCGCCTTTACTTCTTTATCGGTCATGGCAGAACAGCCTCGTAAGCGGTAAGCCGTGGCGACGGGCAAAGCCCCGCGTCGGATCAACGCGGGGCTTTGCAGGTGCGCACAATCAGTTGAACAAGCCGTAGAAGAACAGACGGATGCTATCCCACACGCGGCGGAAGATTCCACCTTCGTCGACGGCGTCCAGCGCGATCAGGTCGGCGCTGTGCACCACCTTGTCGTCCAGCTTCACTTCGACTTTACCGATCACATCGCCCTTGGCGATAGGCGCAACCAGTTGCGGGTTCATGGTCATGCTGGCAGCGAGCTTCTTCAACTGGCCTTTAGGCATGGTCAGGGTCAGGTCGTCAGCCAGGCCGGCCTTGACCTGCGAGGTCGCGCCCTTCCACACCGGTGCAGTCGCAAGCTCGGTGCCCTTCTGGTAGAAGGTCTGGGTTTCGAAGAAACGGAAGCCGTAGGTCAGCAGCTTTTGCGTTTCGGCCGCACGGGCCTGCTCGCTGTTGGTGCCGAACACCACGGCGATCAAGCGCTGGCCATCACGTACGGCGGACGACACCATGCAGTAACCGGCTTCGTCGGTGTGGCCGGTTTTCAGGCCATCGACGGTCTTGTCACGCCACAGCAACAGGTTGCGGTTGGGCTGCTTGATGTTGTTCCAGAAGAATTCCTTCTGGGAATAGATCGCGTAGTGCACCGGGTCGACGCGGATGATTGCGCGCGCCAGGATCGCCATGTCGTGAGCCGACGAGTAGTGCTCCGGGTTCGGCAGGCCGGTTGGGTTCATGAAGTGGCTGTTGGTCATGCCCAGGTCGCCGGCGGTCTTGTTCATCATGTCGGCGAACGCGTCTTCGCTGCCGGCGATGTGTTCGGCCAGGGCCACGCTGGCGTCGTTACCCGACTGGATGATGATGCCGTGCAGCAGGTCGCTCACGGTGACTTGCGAGCCGACCTTGATGAACATCCGCGAACCGCCGGTACGCCAGGCGTTTTCGCTGACGGTAACCGGATCGTTCTCGCCGATCTGGCCGCGACGGATTTCCAGGGTCGCGATGTAGGCGGTCATCAGCTTGGTCAGGCTGGCGGGCGGCAGGCGCACGTCACCGCCGTTCTCGACCAGCACGTTGCCGCTGGCGGCATCCATGAGGACCCAGGCCTTGGCGGCCAGTTGCGGGGAAGCCGGCACCATTTCAACCGCCCAGGCGGCCGGGGTGATGATCAGCGAGATAAGCAGACACGTGCGTTTGGCTAAGGTGGTGATGTTCATCCGTCTCTCGAAATTGCGTATGGAAACTTGCCCTCGCGGGCAAAACTTATTCAGACAGCCCGTTGCCAGACTGTCGCGTGTTCGATTGCCCGCTCACCCCTTGCCCCTGGGTTTTGTTGTTCAACGAGCCAGCAACCAGGGTTCGAGCCCCGCAGGAGCCTGAACCTTCAATCGGGTTTATTCGGCGGTAACCAGCTTGGGCTGCCCCAGGTTGGCCAGGCGTACGCTGTTCTGCACCTGCGCGACCTCGCTCGGCGAGCCGATCGGCCCCATGCGTACACGGTGCAGGGTCTGCTGGTTACGCACAATGGAACTGATGAAAACCGGTGCGTTGACCATGCCGCTGAGTTTGGACCTTAACAGTTCTGCCGCATCCGGGTTGGCGAAAGCGCCCACCTGCAGGAATTGCCCGCCAGCCATGGACGCGCCAGGTGCGGCATGGGGCACGACCACGGTGTCCGGCGCATGCTGCGCGGGCGGTGGCGTCCACTGTTCGATCTTGCCGGTGGAGGCAGTCACTGGCGGCTGCGCGGTGCGCGGCTCGTTGAGCATCAATGGCGCCGGCTTGCCGCGCTGAGCCCAGTACTGCGCAGGGTCGATGCCTTCGACCTTGACCCGCGCGGTGCCGGTTTCGGCATAGCCGAGTTTCTTCGCGGCAGCGTAGGACAAGTCGATGATACGGTCGGAATAGAACGGCCCACGGTCGTTGACCCGCAGGATTACCGTGCGGTTGTTGTCCAGGTTGGTCACCCGCACATAGCTGGGCAGCGGCAATGTCTTGTGGGCCGCGCTCATGCCGTACAGGTCATAGACCTCGCCATTGGCGGTGTTCTGGCCGTGGAACTTGGTGCCGTACCAGGACGCCGTGCCCGACTGGACGTAGGTTCTGGATTCCTGCAGCGGGAAGTAATTCTTGCCCAGCACGGTGTAGGGGTTGGCCTTGTAGGGACCGGTGTGCAGGGTCGGCGTGGCATCCGGGATCTTCGACACATCCACGTCCCACCACGGCGCGCCGTCCTTGTGCGCACGGTTGATGTCCAGGCCCGGCTGGGCGCGCACAATGGCGCCACCGGCCTTGGGCACCGGCCCGCGGCTGGTGGGAGTGGACGTGGAACAACTGACAACCAGCAAGGACAACGCGGCAAACGCCACCAGCTTGAGCGGTTTATGAAACGGCGATGCCCGCATTACTTGGTGCCCCGTGCTTGGACCAGCATGTCTGACAGCTGATGCACGGCCATGGCGTACATCACACTGCGGTTATAACGCGTGATTGCGTAAAAATTCTGCAGCCCCATCCAGTATTCAGGGCCGTTTTCGCCTTCCAGGCGGAACGCCGTCACCGGCAGCTCGTCGCCCGGCGCATTCTGACTCGACCAGCCCAGCGCCCGCAACTCCCCGACGGTCTTGGCCGGTTCGATGCCCTGGGTCAAGCCTTCGTCGGCGCGTTCGCCGCTGACAGTGGCGCGCACCACCACCGGTTCGCCGGCTACCCAGCCATGCTGCTTGAAGTAGCTGGCCACGCTGCCGATGGCATCGTCCGGGTTGCTCCAGATATTGATGTGGCCGTCGCCGTCAAAGTCCACCGCGTAGGCGCGAAAGCTGCTCGGCATGAACTGCGGCAGCCCCATGGCACCGGCGTACGAGCCCTTGAGGGTTAGCGGGTCGACCTGCTCTTCGCGGGCCAACAGCAGGAACTCGCGCAGTTCCTTGCGGAAGAAGTCGGCGCGCGGCGGGTAATCGAAGCCCAAGGTGGACAAGGCATCGATCACCCGATAATTGCCGGTATTGCGCCCGTAGAAGGTTTCGATGCCAATGATCGAGACAATCACCTGGGCCGGCACGCCATACTCCTGCTCGGCGCGGGCGAGTGTCGCCTCGTGCTGACGCCAGAAGTCCACGCCCCGGGCCACGCGTGCATCGGTGAGGAACATCGGTCGATATTCCTTCCACTGCTTCACGCGTTCGGCCGGGCGCGAGATGGCGTCGAGGATCGCCTGCTTCTTCTGCGCCTCACGGAACACGCCCATCAGCTGTTCACCGGCGAAACCGTAGTCGCGGGTCATTTCGCCGACAAATTCGGCGACCTGGGGAGAGCCATCGTAGTCACCGGCCTGCGTGTCCTGCGATGCACCCAGCAGCCCGATCAGGCCCATCCAGGACGCATGCCGAGTCGCCCAGCCGCGCATTACTTGCATTGACATCTTCACCTTATTCAAACCTGTGCGATCCATTTGCGATGCGTATGAATCGACATCAAAACCCCAAACGCTGACAGCAATGTCACCAGCGAAGTTCCGCCGTAGCTAATGAACGGCAACGGCACCCCTACCACCGGCAGCAGGCCACTGACCATACCGATGTTGACGAAAACGTAAACAAAAAAAGTCATGGTCAGGGCGCCGGCGAGCAATTTGCCGAACAGCGTCTGCGCCTGCGCGGTGATGACCAGGCCCCGCCCGATCAGCAGTAAATAGATCAGCAGCAGCGCACAGATACCCACCAGGCCGAACTCTTCGCCCAGCACCGCGATGATGAAGTCGGTGTGGCTTTCGGGCAAAAAGTCCAGGTGCGACTGGGTGCCCAGCAACCAGCCCTTGCCGAACACGCCACCGGAACCGATGGCAGCCTTGGACTGGATGATGTTCCAGCCGGTGCCCAACGGGTCGCTTTCCGGGTCGAGGAACGTGAGGATCCGCTGCTTCTGATAGTCGTGCATGAAAAAGAACCACATTGCGACCGCCACCGGCACCGCAGCCGCCAGCACGCTGAGGATCCAGCGCCAGCGCAGGCCGCCCATGAACAGCACGAAGGCGCCGCCGGCAAGGATCAGCAACGAAGTACCGAGGTCGGGTTGGCGCACGATCAGGATGAACGGAATACCGATCAGAATCAGGCTGATGCCCACGTGCTTGAGCTGTGGCGGCAACGTGCGCTTGGACAGATACCAGGCAATGGTGGCCGGCATCAGGATCTTCATGAATTCCGACGGTTGGAAGCGAATCACCCCGGGAATGTTGATCCAGCGCGTCGCACCCATGGCGTTGTGGCCCATCACGTCCACCACCACCAGCAGCAACACCCCGGTGACATACCCCAGCGGCACCCAACGCGCCATGAAGCGTGGCTCCAACTGCGCGATCACCACCATCGACAGCATGCCCAGGCCGAACGACGACGCCTGCTTGATCAGCAGGTCCCAGTCCTTGCCACTGGCCGAATACAGCACGAACAGGCTGCCGGCCGCCAAGGTCAATAGCAGGATCAGCAGCGGGCCATCAATGTGCATGCGCTGCAGCAACGTCGCGCGACGACGCATCACGTCCTCGCTGGAGAGGATGCGGTCAAAGTTACTCTTCACGGGCCGTCACCTCGGGAGTTGAAGGGGGACCGCCATACTCGGGCTTGAGCCTGCCGTCATCGGCCAGCAGCCAGGCGTCCATGATCTGGCGCACCACCGGTGCGGCCACGCCGGAGCCGGATTCGCCGTTCTCGACCATCACCGCCACCACGATTTTTGGCGCATCGGCCGGCGCAAAGCCGACAAACAAGGCGTGGTCGCGGTGACGCTCCTGGACCTTGCTGCGGTCATACTTTTCGCCCTGCTTGATCGCCACCACCTGCGCCGTACCGCTCTTGCCGGCAATGCGGTACTGCGCGCCGAGTGCCGCCTTGCGCGCGGTGCCCCGAGCGCCGTGCATCACTTGCTGCATGCCATGGTTGACCTTGGCCCAGTCGGACGGGTCGCGCAGCACAATGTCGGGAATCGGGTTCTCATCCACCGGCTTTTCGCCTTCGATGGTGCGGGCCAGGTGCGGGCGATTCCACACGCCTTTATTGGCCACCAATGCGGTGGCCTGCGCCAACTGCAGCGGTGTGGCCTGCATGTAGCCCTGGCCAATGCCGAGAATCAGGGTTTCACCCGGGAACCACGCCTGGCGACGGGTCGCGCGCTTCCACTCGCGCGACGGCATCAGGCCGGGGGATTCTTCAAACATGTCCAGGGAGACTTTCTGACCGAGGCCGAACTTGCCCATGTAGGCCGCCAGACGGTCAATGCCCAGCTTGTGGGCCAAGTCGTAAAAATAGGTGTCGTTGGAGCGCATGATTGCGGTGTCCAGGTCGACATAGCCGTCGCCGGTGCGGTTCCAGTTGCGGTATTTGTGGTCGTAGTTGGGCAGCATGTAGTAGCCCGGGTCGTACACACGGCTGGAGGCGGTGACCACGCCCGCGTCCAGGCCGGCAATCGCTACCGCCGGCTTGATGGTCGAACCCGGCGGGTACAGGCCGCGCAGCACGCGGTTGAACAGCGGTCTGTCGATGGAATCGCGCAACTCGGCATAGGCCTTGAAGCTGATGCCGGTCACGAACAGGTTGGGGTCGAAGCTTGGCTGGCTGACCATCGCCAGCACCTCGCCAGTACTCGGATCGAGCGCTACCACCGCGCCACGCCGACCGCCCAGGGCCATCTCTGCGGCCTCCTGCAGCTTGATGTCCAGGCTCAGCACGATGTCCTTGCCGGGTATCGGGTCGGTGCGCTTGAGCACGCGCAGCACGCGGCCTCGCGCATTGGTTTCGACCTCTTCGTAACCCACCTGACCGTGCAGCTCGGGCTCGTAGAACCGTTCGATGCCGGTTTTGCCGATGTGGTGGGTGCCGCTGTAATTGACCGGATCGAGGCTTTTCAGCTCTTTCTCGTTGATGCGCCCCATGTAGCCGACCGAGTGGGCAAAGTGCGGCCCCTGCGGATAGTGCCGCACCAGCTGCGCCACCACTTCCACGCCGGGCAGGCGGAACTGGTTCACCGCGATACGCGCGATCTGCTCTTCGGTCAGCTCGAACAGAATCGGCACCGGCTCGAACGGCCGACGCCCCTGTTTCATGCGTTTTTCGAAGATCATCCGGTCTTCCGGCGTCAGTTGCAGCACCTCGACGATCACATCGAGCACCTGCTGCCAGTTGCCGGAGCGCTCGCGGGTCATGCTCAGGCTGAAGCTGGGACGGTTGTCGGCGACCACCACGCCATTGCGGTCGAAAATCAGCCCACGGGTCGGCGGGATCGGCTGCACATGCACGCGGTTGTTTTCAGACAGCGTGGAGTGATAGTCGTACTGGATCACCTGCAGGAAATACAGGCGCGCGACCAGCACGCCGATCAACCCCACCACCAGAAAAGCACCAAACACGACCCGAGCGCGTACCAGACGTGCGTCTTTCTCGTGGTCCTTGATGCGGATCGGCTGAGTCATCGGGCGCGGCGCAGATTATTTGTGGTAAGGGTGCCCGGACAGAACTGTCCAGGCGCGATACAGCTGTTCACCGATCAGAATCCTTACCAACGGGTGCGGCAACGTCAGCGCCGACAGCGACCAACGCTGATCGGCCCGCGCGCACACTTCCGGCGCCAGCCCTTCGGGGCCACCGACCATGAAGTTGACCGTGCGCGAATCCAGGCGCCAGCGGTCCAGTTCCACCGCCAACTGCTCGGTACTCCAGGGCTTGCCGTGCACTTCCAGGGTGACGATGCGCTCGTTGGCACCGACCTTGGCCAGCATGGCTTCGCCTTCCTGACGGATAAAGCGCGCCACGTCGGCATTCTTGCCCCGGGTGTTGAGCGGGATTTCCACCAGCTCAAGCGACAGCTCGGCGGGCAGACGCTTGGCATATTCGTGCCAGCCCTCTTCCACCCACTTGGGCATGCGTGAACCGACAGCGATCAGACGCAGGCGCACAGCCGTTCCTTATTCCTGGTCTTTGTTGAGCTTGTCGAAGTGCGCGTGGCCCACTTCCGGACTGTGGTGCTTGCCGTCGGCGGCGCGGCTCTGCTCGGCGCCTTTCCACAGACGCTCCAGGTCGTAGAACTGGCGGGCGTTGGACGTCATCATGTGAACGATCACGTCGTCCATGTCCAACAGCACCCAGTCGCTGTCGCCCTTGCCTTCTTCACCCAACGGCTTGACGCCCTGGGCTTTGACGGCTTCGCGAACCTTGTCCAGCATCGCGCCGATCTGGCGGTTGGAGGTACCGGTGGCGATGATCATGTAGTCGGTGATGCTCTGCTTATCGCGCACGTCCAGCACCTGGATGTCCTGGGCCTTCACGTCTTCGAGCGCGGCAACCGCGACTTTCACCAGCTCTTCGCCAGCCAGCTCCGGGCCAACGTGGGCTTCAACCGGCAGCGGGGCGCTTTTGAAGGTGCCTTTGCGCTTAACTTTGCTTACGTCTTTGTTCGTCATAAAAAACTCGTTTTGCTCATATGTTCGGGCGCTTGCTGCACGACAGTTCGTGCGGTCAAGCGCGCCTTTTCAGTTCGACGCACGGTAAAGCCCGTGCGCATCGATGTAGGCCAGGACCGCGTCAGGCACCAGGAAACGTACCGACTTCCCGCTGGCCAGCAGTTGACGGATCTGGGTGGCAGACACCGCAAGCGGGGTCTGCCAGACGAATGCAATATTCCCGTTCGGCCCGGTCAGGGCCAAGGGGTCACTTACCGACCGCGCGGCCAGCAGGTTGCGCAGGGCATCCGGCGGTTCGCTGTCGGCATCCGGGCGTTGCAGCACCAGGATATGGCAATGCTGGAGGAGTTCCTCCCAGCGATGCCAAGAGGGCAGGCCGCAAAATGCGTCCCAGCCCAAAAGCAGAAACAACTGGTCATCAGCGGCCAACTCGGCGCGCATCAGCTCCAGGGTGTCGACAGTGTAGGACGGTTTATCGCGCTTGAGTTCGCGGTCGTCCACCACCAGCGGTGCGATGCCTTCCACTGCCACGCGCACCATTTCCAGGCGCTGCTGCGGCGACACCTGCGGCATGTCGCGATGGGGCGGCCGCGCGTTGGGCATCACCCGCATCTCGTCCAGCCCCAGCGCATCGGCAACCTCAAGTGCACTGCGCAAATGGCCGATGTGCACGGGGTCGAAGGTGCCACCGAGCAGCCCGATGCGTTTAGCCATCAAGTGCGCACGTGACCGTCGCCGAACACTACGTACTTCTCGCTGGTCAGGCCTTCCAGGCCGACCGGGCCGCGTGCGTGGAGTTTGTCGGTGGAGATGCCGATCTCTGCCCCCAGGCCATACTCGAAGCCATCGGCAAAGCGCGTCGAGGCGTTGATCATCACCGACGCGGAATCCACCTCGGTGAGGAAACGCCGGGCATCGCTGAAATGCTCGGAGACGATCGCGTCGGTGTGCTTGGAGCCGTAGGTATTGATGTGTTCGATGGCCTGGTCCAGGTCGTCGACGATACGGATCGACAGGATCGGCGCCGTGTACTCCGTGTACCAGTCCTGCTCGGTGGCTTCGATCACGTCTGCGCCCAGCAGCGCGCGGGTGCGTTCGCAGCCTCGCAGTTCCACGCCCTTGTCGCGGTAGATGGCAGCCAGCGGCGGCAGCACGCGCTCGGCAATGCCGGCGTGCACCAGCAGTGTCTCCATGGTGTTGCACGGGGCGTAGCGATGGGTCTTGGCGTTGTCCGCGATGCGGATCGCCTTGTCGATGTCGGCGGCCACGTCGATGAACACGTGGCACACGCCGTCCAGGTGCTTGATCACCGGCACCTTGGCCTCGCGGCTGACGCGCTCGATCAGGCTCTTGCCACCGCGTGGCACGATCACGTCGACGAACTCGGGCATGGTGATCAACGCGCCGACGGCGGCGCGGTCAGTGGTTTCCACCACCTGCACCACTTCGGTGGGCAACTCGGCCACGGCCAGGCCCTGCTGGATGCAGGCGGCAATGGCACGGTTGGAATTAATGGCCTCGGAACCGCCGCGCAGGATGGTGGCGTTGCCGGACTTGAGGCACAGGCTCGCAGCGTCGATGGTCACGTTCGGGCGCGACTCGTAGATGATGCCGATCACGCCCAGGGGCACGCGCATCTTGCCGACCTGGATACCGGACGGCAGGTAGCGCATATCGCGGATTTCACCGATGGGGTCAGGCAGCTTGGCCACCTGACGCAGGCCTTCGATCATGTCGTCGATACGGGCCGGGGTCAGTTCCAGACGGTCCAGCAGGGCTGGCTCAAGGCCATTGGCGCGGCCGTTGGCCAAATCCTGTTCGTTGGCGGCCGCAAGCGCTGCGCGCGAGGTATCCAGCGCATCGGCGGCGGCCAGCAGGGCACGGTTCTTCTGCGCAGTGCTCGCGCGGGCGATCAACCGCGAGGCCTGGCGGGCTGCGCGACCCAGGCGGGTCATGTAGTCGAGAACGGACTCAGTCATGGTCAGGGAGACTTGGCCAAAGAGGAAAGCGGCAGATTATAGCTGTGACGCCGCCCGACTGACAGCGGTGAGGGGCGGATGGTCGAAATGAACTGTAAAAAACAGGTGTTCAGCGGTAATTAAGCGGGGAGTTGTTATTATTCGGTCACATTTACCTGTATTCCCCTGACCTCTTATGCCAAGCGTCACGCCCCAACTCCCCGCCAGCGCCCTGCCCGACCGCTTCTTCGACCGCGACGCGCAATTGCTCGCACGGGATCTGCTCGGAAAAGTCATACGCCATCGCGTGGGCGATCTCTGGCTTTCTGCGCGAATTATTGAAACCGAAGCCTATTACGTGGCAGAAAAAGGCAGTCACGCGTCACTTGGCTACACAGAAAAGCGTAAGGCTTTGTTTCTGGATGGTGGCCATATCTACATGTATTACGCGCGCGGCGGCGATTCGCTGAACTTCAGCGCCCATGGCCCGGGCAACGCGGTGCTGATCAAGTCGGCCTATCCGTGGGTGGACGAGGTCTCGGGCCCCGCGAGCCTGGCGCAGATGCTGCTCAATAACCCGAACCCCGACGGCAGCCCGCGCGCCTCGCAAAAGCTCTGCGCCGGCCAGACGCTGCTGTGCAAGGCACTGGGCCTGAAGGTGCCGATGTGGGACGCCAAGCGGTTCGATCAGGAGCTGCTTTATGTGCAGGACGTGGGACAGACGCCCACGCAAATTATCCAGACCACCCGCCTGGGCATCCCGAGCGGACGCGATGAGCACTTGATGTACCGTTTTGTCGATGCAGGCTATGCGCCTTATTGCACGCGGAACCCGCTGCGCCGAGGCCAGGTCGAAGGCCGGGATTATTTTTTGATTTGAGCCGACCGGGCATGAGCGCTTATATCGCCGCAGCCCTTTGTGGGAGCGGGCCCGCCCGCGAAAGCGGTGGATCAGTCAACGTCAATGTTTGCTGGGCCGACGTCTTCGCGGGCAAGCCCGCGCCCACAGTTGATCTTTAGTGTTCCGGTTTACGTAGTGCATAGAGGGAGTGAAGTGTATGGGCCAATGGCTCGATAGCATTACCGGCTGGCTGACTGTAAATCCGCAGTGGCTGGCCGTGGCGGTGTTTATCGTCGCGTGCGTGGAGTGCCTGGCGATTGCCGGGCTGATCGTGCCGGGCACGGTGTTGCTGTTCGCCATTGCCGCGCTGGCTGGCAGCGGGGCGTTGTCGCTGAGCGAGACGTTGCTGCTGGGGTTTCTCGGCGGGCTGCTGGGCGACGGCGTTTCCTACTTTCTGGGTCGACATTTCCACCAGAATATCCGGCGATTGCCCGGCTTGCGTCACCACCCGGAATGGATGAACGGCGCCGAAACCTACTTCCACAAATACGGCATCGCCAGCCTGCTGGTCGGACGCTTCATTGGCCCGTTGCGCCCGATGCTGCCCATGGTGGCCGGCATGTGCGACATGCCCTTCCCACGTTTTGCCGCCGTGAGCATTGTGGCGGCGGCAGGCTGGTCGGTGGCTTACCTGCTGCCGGGCTGGGCGACGGGCGCCGCGTTCCGCCTGCCATTGCCGGAAGGCTTCTGGCCTGAGGCGGCGGTCGTCGCAGGATGCCTGGCTGTCTTGCTCGGCCTGAGCTTGAACAGCAGCCTGCGCGGCCATCGCCGCGCAACGCTCTGGATCGGCTGCGCGAGCCTGGTGCTACTGGTCGCGATGTTTATCGGCTACCCACACCTCAATCACTTTGATCAGGGCCTGAGCGCACTGGTGCAGGAGCATCGCAGCGAGTGGCTGGACGAGGTGATGGTGCGGATCACGCAGTTGGGCGAGTTCAAGAAAATGTTCGTCGCCAGTGCGGTGTTCACCGGCCTGCTGTTACTGGCGCGACAATGGCGCCATGCGCTGTTCGTCGGTGCCACGCTGGCCGGAGCAGCCGTGGTCAATACCGGCACCAAGCTGTTCTTTGCCCGAGGCCGCCCGGAAATACTCACCGAACCGCTCACCAGTTTCAGCATGCCCAGCGGACATGCTTCCGGCGCCTTCGCGTTTTTCCTCGCGCTGGCAGTGCTGGCAGGGCGCGGCCAGCCTGCGCGGCTGCGCCTGACCTGGATGCTGATGGGCTGCATTCCGGCCGCGTTCATCGCGTTGTCGCGGGTGTACCTGGGCGCTCATTGGCCATCGGACATTCTTGCCGGCACGCTGCTGGCCATGACCGTGTGTGCGTTCTCCCTTGCGATCAGCGAATACCGCAGCCCCCTGCCGGCCCTGTCGCGCAGAACCTGGTGGTTGCTGTTGCCAGCGCTGGCGGCGGTGATGAGCTTTATCGCCCTCACCGGCACACCTCATGCGCTGTTGCGCTACGCCTATTGAGTGAACAGCTCGCCCTGCAACTCATCGAGCAGCATCTGGATCGCGTCCAGACGCTGCTGCGGGTCGTCGATTTGCAGCAGGTCGATCTTGTCCGCTTCAGTGAACGGCAATAGATACGCGAGCTGATTACCCAGCGCCTGCTGGCCTTCGGCATTGCCGCCCATGTCCAGAGAAGCGACCATCGGATGCTCGGCCAGGGCCTGGAGCAGCGCCAGCAGGTCGGCGTCCTCTTCTTCGAGTGGCAGGTCCGGTTGCTCGTCCAGCCATTGCACGTCGGCTACCAGCAACTGGTCTTTCTGCACACCCGCTTCGCGTACCCGAAACCGGCGCCCGCCTTCGACGCGAATCCCCAGCAAGCCGTTGTCCTGCTGTTTGAAGTCGCGAATCAAGGCCTCGCAGCCGATCAGCGCATAGCCGTCCGGCGCCATGCCGACTTCCCGGCCGTCGAGGATGCACACCACGCCGAAGCTTTCGCCCTTTTTCATGCAGCGGCTGATCATGTCCAGGTAGCGTGCCTCGAACAACTGCAGATCGAGCGTGCAGCCGGGGAACAGCACGGTATTGAGCGGGAACAGCGCCAAACTCATAAAGGTTTCCTCAACCCTGATTTAAACGATTACCGACAGGCGGCCATCATGCCTGATCTGTTCGGCTTTTACGGCTACGCCGCCGTACATATTCACCGCCACCCTCTCGCACACCGCACACACAATCAACAACGCGACGACCGCAAACACTGTTCACAAGACGAGAGCAACAACGTGGCGAAACCCTTCATTGACGTCAGCATAGACACCCCTTCGGCAGATCCGGTACTCATCACTGACATTATCGATGCCAGTCATTTATCAAATTCTGTAACAAATTCTTCCGCTAAAACCACGCCCGGCCTTGGCGATGTGGACGCCTTGTTCGGCCCCTTGCAGTTCGGTGAATGCACAGTGAGCCGAAAAGAACTCCACGCCATGAGCGCGACCCTCAACGGCAAGGAAATCACGGGCGCCAATACTTACTTTGCCGATGCCGAGCAAGGCTTCATTGATGCACTGGTGTTCGATCCGGGTGAGATAAAACGCCGCATGACGTCAGCAGTTGCCCAGGATGCGCAGCTTGTCGCCACCTTGATGTATGAAATCGCCACCCGTCGGTCCCCTGGCGCTACGCCGCTGTTTGGCGAGACCACGCAAAGCATTGCCGACGCAGACATGGATGCGGTCAGCAAGGTTTTAGGCTCGGTACAGCGCATGGACATCACCCGCACGGCACGGTCCGACTCGCTGCCGCATTGGGTCAATCGAGCAAAGACCCGCGCCATGAGTGTCGTCGGCGTCGGTATGCAGCTGTATGGGTTATACAGCGCTTACCGGGGGGCGATAGAGGCGCTCAAGCGAGGTGATGCGGGCGAAGTGGCGCTCAATCTGGGCGGCGGGGTGACGGAAGTCGCTTCGATGGGCATCGAGTACGCAATGAGCAAAACCGGCCAGCACATGATCCAGCAAGGCTCGCAGAACCTGGAGCTCTTTCGCAAGACCGCCGCCGGCAAGTGGCTGGCGCGCAGTTCCGGGATGGTCGCTGCGGTCCTCACATTGCCATTTGATGTGTACACCGCAATCAAATCGTTCAACGACGCCGCCAGTGCAGAGGGAAAAAAAGCCCAGGACCTGTACGTCACCGGCGGTTTGAGTGTGGCCAGCGCCGGCATCTCGCTGGCACTCGGGGTCGCCGCGCTGATGGGCTTGCAGTACGCCGGCCCCATCGGGCTTGTCGCGGCCGGCCTGATGATCGCCGGGGCCGCTATCTACCAGGCAGTGCGCGTGGTCGACGATATCGACGACTACATCGAGCTCACGGTAGGCGAGCGCTGGCGCGCAGGCTGGCTGGCCTTCTGGGCAGTGGAGCAGGACACAGCACTCATGGATCGCTTCAAAGCGGCCAAAACCTACAGCGACTACGAAAAACTGCTCAAGAGCCGGAGCCTCCAATGGCTCGAAAACGAGTTCAAGGATCGTTTTGAAGCCGTCTACCTCGGTCGCTTCGAGGTAACACTTGAGCCACGCAGGATTCACCGCTTCAGTTGGAAAGACGGTGAACAACCCTATGATCCGGTCAATAGCCCCACCGTCAGGGAAACCGACGATGTGCTCGCCGCCTGGGACGGCGCCCCCAATGATAAGGACCGTGTGGTTTTCGGCCATCGCGACGCTGCAAAAGGTGTGTTCTGGCAGCTTGGGGACGGTAACGACTACGTCATAGGCGTGGGTGCTCAGCCCAATCATTTCAGTCTCGGCTCAGGACGCAAGCAACTCAAGGGTGGCAATAAAGATGATGCCTTCGTCTTTCAGTCCGCGGCCCAGACACTCACCGACGGCTATAAGCAAGCACCGGGCGCCCTGGACGGCGGCAATGGCGCCGACCTGTTGTGGTTACAGGGAAAGCACCAGGCGATCGTTCACGGGACGGACCCCACGCCTTACCGGGGTTACAACATTGATCTACAGGCGCAACGCCTCGAGCTGATGCCTGTGGACAAGAATGCCGAACCGGTGCTGCACACTCGCATGACCTCTATCGAGAAAGTCGAGACCCTGGCCGGGGCAAGCAATACGGTGGTCGGCAGCGATAAGGCCGATGTGATAATGGCCAACGGAGATGACGCTATCCAGGCAGGTGATGGCAACGACCACATCAGCCTGCGCGGCACTGACTGCAGGGCCGAGGGCGGTCCCGGCCTGGATACCTACTACTTGCACAAGGCCAGCCGCCATATCGCTATCAGCGAAGACGGAAAAAGCGAAAGCCTGGTGTATCTGGGGGTGCCGCTGGAGCTGGTGCAAGCCTGGAAGATCCAGGGGCAAGCCCTGGTGATTCATTCGTTGCGGGATGCTGCGCTGGAGTCGCCCCAACGAGAAGTGCTCATCAAGAATGTCTACGAACAGCGCGAAGGCAAGCGCTCATTGCTCAATGCCAAATGGTTATTCATCACCGAGGACGGTTATTACCTTCAACCGGACTTGCCCGGCGAAATTGCAGGCACCGAGGATGTCGGGATTGAGGTGCTGGTGATTGTGCAAGGCACTGCCAAACCCTCGCCGGTGTTACTCAACGACAGTCGTGAGATCAACGCCGCAGAATATTTTATGGATCGCGGCACGACGAGCAGGCACCTGCGAGTCAACCAAGCATCTGCCGCGCCACCCTGCACCCTTTATCTGGACTTCGATAGCAGCGAAATTCAGGGCGTCGACGCCACTTACACGGTGGACGTAAAAAAACACCTCAATACCGCTCTCAGTTATTCAAGCCTTTCCTACAGGATCCGCTTGAATGACAGTTTGCTTTTTATCCATAACCCGATGATAGAAAACCCGGTCACTAAAACCGACAGGGGTGGCGGCATCTTCAGCTCATCATGGAAAGCCATCAGCGAAATCACGCTGGTGATGCGCGACGGCGTGTCTTACGCCCTGGATGCGCCTCGAAACAACCACTCTGAAGATGCGCAGAAACCCGGCTCAAGAAGCATCGAAAGCCGCACCTCGTTACGCGAACGGGCAGGCCGATATACCTGCGTCAACCCCACGACTAACCGATATGCGTTAAAAGCGACGCCGCAAAAAATCAGTTTCCCGGCGCTGGACTATCGCTGCATTTATCACCTTGACGGCCAATCGAGCTATTACGCGCTTTACCCCAGCAGAAACATGTCGCTGCAACTCTCAACCGTTGAAGGCAGCCAGGGTTCCGTTTGGAACATTTACACCGATAACGTCGATGATCGAATCAACCGCAAGGCACTGACCCTTGAAAACAACCTGCTGGAGATCGGGACTGTTCATGTACAGCTTGCCCCCAGTGAGAATCCCAACGCTTTGCTTGAAACCGTCTACGTGTTTCTGACGTGCGGCATCACCTACAAAGTCCACGCCCTTTTCAACTGGATTGAACTCTATGCGATCGACGCCGCGGCATGCGCTTCGATTCCAGCCATCGTTGAAGAAATCCACCGGCACAGACAGTACGAGTTGAACCAGGTATTCGCGGGCACCCGAATACTTATCCACAACCTGCAACTCATCGATGCCAGCGCCGGCGCGATCTACTACGTCGCCGATACCGATACCTGGGAGCTCGACAGCGACCGCGCGCGCGCGATCAACATTGACGACCTGACAATCGAAAAGCCATCGAGCACAGAAAACAGCTGAGCACGGCCTGTTATTCGTCATCCTTTAACAACGTCACGGACGGACCCAATGCCAAAACCACCCCACACTTCCCTGCCCCCCAGGACTGACGCACCTACCCACCGGACTCCGGACATTCAGCTACCGGTGTTTCGCCTGCCGCAGCTTTCATCGGGCCTGCCTGCCCTTAGCCTCGACACACGTACAACGCGTGTCGGAACGCCCCCGGCACAAGACCGCGGCCCCGGTACATCCACAGTGCCCGCAGTGACGGACTCCCCCCTCATTACCCACATCGCCAATGCGAGTGCAACCGCGCCATCCCTGGCCGATTACCTGCTCAAGCCCCCTATGCTGCGCGGCATACAACCTGCGAACACGCAAGGCTTTCGCTATATTGTCGGGCGCACCTTCGCTGACGTGAAAGGCATCGGCACGGTACACATCGAATTCGATCCGAGCGCTAACGCCTACCGCGCCACCGATCTGTACAAGCGCCTGCCGCCAGGTCCGGTGCTGTTCAAAAACGAGGGGGAACCTACCTGGAGAACGTCCCTCATGGCAGAGCAAGCCAACCCACTCAAGCGGCCGTTGCCCCTCGATTTTTTCTCGGGCGCCAGCTCGCTATCGAAAGTTCACGGGGCACAGCGCCCCAGCGTGCCCGATGCCAGTACTGCGAGGAGCGAGTTGCTAAGTGGCCCCTTCAAATCGCTTTTTCCCGACAAAACCCCTGAAGAGCACGCCCAATTGCTGCGCAACTACAACCTGTCGCCCACGCAACACGCACAGTTGCTGGCAGATCTTCGCAAGCACGCAAAGATCCCGGAATGGGCAACACTGCACAAACAGCAGACAGAAGACCCAAACAACCCATTGCGTTTCGATCAATTGCGCCAGGAAATCCAGCCGTTGATCCGGGCGATCAGAAGTGAAGACTATTCTGTAAATCACCCGGAAGATTTTGAAGACAGCATCAGCCAAGAATTCCTGAACGGTTTTCTTGAAACATTGGGCTACAAGCGAAACCTCAACGGCCAGCTATACCGCACCGACATCCCCGGTTTGTTCAGGGCTGATGACCGAACGCTGGTTGAGCTGACGAACGACAACGAAATGCTGCCGCGCATGAAACATCGGGCAGGTTCGACAACCGGCACGCCCATCAGCGCCAGTGTGAGCCTGCAAGAGGTGCAGACTTACAACAAGGGTTCGCCGCCCAGCGCATACCTGAAATACAACTACCAGACCGACTCACGCCCTCCACGAAACCCGAACAGGACTTACACCGATTCAGAGTCTTCCGACGGCGATACCTCGGACTCATCCCAATCGTCCCAATCGTCCGGCTCTGACGACAACAGCGAGATGATTCGTCGCAATCAGCGCTTTGGCTTCATCTATGTCATAGACACCCGCGGCATGGAGGTCGTACTCAAAGGCGACAACCTGTTTTTCAATACCAAAGGCGCGAACGAAGACGCCTGGCTTCCTGACGACGACCTGGAGGCCCACCTGTCAGTCCCCAAGGGCGAAGGCATCCCCAGCGACCGTATCTGGCTTATGCATTCTAGCCTGACCAGGGCTGCGAACATTGAGGATCTCGCTGCCCAAGCCGGCTCCTTCAGGAGGGATATCGAAGCGCGAACCCATGCTGGCCGCAACAATAAGGACGAATACGACACCCTGATCGACCAAGTGGCTGCCGCGGGCAAACCGATTCTGCAAATCAAAGAGAATGCGTTCGCAGACGATATTGTGTGGCCTCAACGGCTTGCCTGAACCTGGCTCAGGCAATCATCGACACGGCCAACGGCAGGAACACCGCCGTGGCCACGCCCATCAGGCTCATGGCCAGCGCGGCAAAGGCGCCGCATTCTTCGCTTTCCTGCAAGGCCACCGAGGTGCCGACGGCATGGGCGGTCATGCCCAGCGCCATGCCGCGTGCCTCGGGGCTGTGCACGCCGAGGCGCGTCAGGTAGGCCGGGCCGATCATGGCGCCGACCACGCCGGTGATCAGCACAAACACGGCGGCCAATGCGGCCACGCCGCCGATTTGCTCGGCCACCAGCATGGCAATCGGCGAGGTCACCGACTTGGGCGCCATGGTCATCAGCATCCGGTGCTCGGCGCCGAACCACTGGCCCAGCAACAGACACAGCCCGGTGACCAACACTCCGCCCAATACCAGCGTGGTAAAAATCGGCCAGAACAATTGGCGAATCCGTCGCAGGTTCAGGTAGAGCGGCACAGCCAGGGCCACCGTTGCCGGGCCCAGCAGGACGCCCATGATCTCGGTGCTCTTGCGGTATTCGGCGTAGCTGAGGCCACAGGTGAGCAGTACGCCGATCACCAGCAGCATCGAGACGAGAACGGGTTGCAGAAAGATCCAGCGGGTTTTCTCGAACCCGGCCAGCACCAGTTGGTAAGCCCCCAGGGTAATGCCGATGCCGAACAGCGGGTGATGGATAACGGAGGTCCAGGCGCCTTGCCAGTCGCCGATCATTGATTCTTCTCCTTGCGCTTGACCCACTGCTGCATCAGCACACCGACGAAACCCATGGCGATCACCAGCGATAACACCAGCGCACCGATGATGGCCCAGAAGTCGGCGGCAATCTCGCGGGCGTAAACCATCACGCCCACGGCGGGCGGCACCAGCAGCAGCGGCAGGTATCGCAACAGGCTGCTGGCCGCCAGGTTCAGGGGCTCACCGACTTCGCCGCGCCAGATGAGGAACCCCAGCATCAGCAACAGGCCAATGATCGGCCCCGGCAGTACCGGCACCAGCAAATGATTGAGCGCCGTGCCGATCAATTGAAATAGCACCAGCCAAGTCAGGCCCCTTAACAACATCCGCGTTCTCCCCCGTCAAAACTCGCCCGCATTATAAGCATGTCAGGTCTATGCACCGGCATTCGCCATAAGCATGGTGGATTGACCGGGCGCAAGGGCCGTGATGATCTACAGTGGTTCTCTGCAATCCAGAAAATGCCCCGACGATCGGGCAGATAAAAACCGATGAACCAAGGAGAGATGCAATGCCCTATGTACCTGTAGCGCAGCTCAAAGATCATGTCGGCAAGGAACTGGGACGTTCCGACTGGCTCACCATCGACCAGGCGCGTATCAACCTGTTCGCAGAGGCCACAGGCGATCATCAGTTCATCCATGTCGACCCGGTCAAAGCCGCGCAGACCCCGTTCGGCAGCACCATCGCCCACGGTTTTCTGTCGCTGTCGCTGATTCCCAAGTTGATCGAAGACATCCTGGTCGTGCCCGAAGGCCTGAAAATGGCGGTCAATTATGGCCTGGACAGCGTGCGCTTCATCCAGCCGGTGAAAGTCGACTCCAGGGTGCGCCTGGCGGTCACCCTGACCGATGTCACCGAGAAGAAGCCCGGCCAGTGGTTGCTCAAGGCCACCTGCACCCTGGAAATCGACGGCCAGGAAAAACCTGCCTACATTGCCGAGTCGCTGTCCCTCTGCTTTGTGTAGGGCCCTGTCTGTGGTGAGGCGCTAAACCTCGCCACAACGTATGTAAATTTATGTATCAAACGCGCGGCTGCGGCATACTCGGCGCTCAATTATCCGGATCCCGCTATGCGCCCACTCGCCCCCCTTGCCCTTGCCCTGTTGCTCACCGCCTGCGGAGACGGCGAATCGCTGTTGCCGCCCGATGCGCGCCTGCCCGATGGGGGCCGCTACCGGGGTGATGTGGTCAATGGCCTGCTGCAGGGCCAGGGCCGTGTCGACTATCCCAACGGCAGTTGGTACGCCGGTGCGTTCGACAAGGGCCAGTGGCACGGCCTGGGCGAATGGCATGGCAGCAACGGCGAAGTCTATAAAGGCGAGTTCCAGCAGGGCCTGTTCGATGGCCAGGGCAGCCTGACCACCGCCGGCAGCCAATACGTGGGCGGCTTCAAGAAGGGCCGCCGCAACGGCGAAGGCACCCTCAAAGAGGGGCAGATGACCTACCGTGGCGAATTTCTCGACGACCAGTACTCAGGCCTCGGTCGCCTGGAGCTGGCCGACGGCAGCCAGTACCAGGGCCAGTTCGCCCACGGCAAGCCGAACGGCGAAGGCCAACGCAACGACGACAGTGGCAACCAGTTCAGCGGCCGTTTCGTCGATGGTCAGCTGGAAGGCAACGGCACGTTCAACAGCGCCGACGGCGACATCTATGTCGGCCAGTTCAAACAGAACCAGCTCAACGGCAAGGGCCGCTACGAAAACGCCGACGGTGACGTGTGGATCGGCGAGTTCAAGGAAGGTGCATTGAGCGGTAAGGGCGAGTTGATCGGCGTGGACGGCAGCCACTACGTGGGCCAGTTCAGCGATTGGCGTTTTACCGGCGAAGGTCGCCTGAACCTCACGGACGGCAGCTTCTATATCGGCGGTTTCGATGGCGACAGCTATCAGGGTCGCGGCACGCTGGTGCTCACCGACGGTACCGTGCAGGCAGGTACCTGGGCCAATGGCCTGCGCGTGCGAGACGCCGACGGCAAGCTGCTGCCCGACCCACTGGAAATCGGCGTGTTCGCCCAGGGCCGTTTGCTCAACGAGGCGCTCGCCGCAGTACCCGCCTCCACCCCCGCCGTGGAGCTGTACACCCTGGCCGTGGCCGGCGACGGCAAGCAAAGCGTGTTCCTGCGCGAAGCCGATTACGTCAGCAACATGCTCGCCACGCGCTTCGGCGCCCGTGGGCAGATTCGCCTGGTCAACCACCGCGACCACATCACCGACCGTCCCCTGGCCACCCGTGAAAGCCTGCGCCGCGCAGTACAGACCCTGGCCGAACGCAGCGGGCCGGAAGACCTGGTGTTTATCTACCTGACCAGCCACGGCACCCACGAGCATGAACTGGTGCTCGACCAGCCGCGCATGGAGCTGGCCGACCTGCCCGCCGACGAGCTGGCCGCCGTGCTCACGCCGTTGCAAAACCGCGACAAGATCATCGTGATTTCCGCCTGCTATTCCGGCGGCTTCATTCCAGCGTTGAAAGATGAACACACGTTGATCATGACCGCCTCAAGGGCTGATCGCGTGTCGTTCGGCTGTTCCGAGGAAGCCGACTTCACCTACTTTGGCGACGCCCTCTTCGCACAGGCGTTTAACCAGACCGACGATTTGCAGCAAGCCTTCAAACTGGCGCAACTGCACGTGACCGAGCGCGAGCAGGCGGACAACTTCGAAGCGTCCGAACCGCAGATCTGGGCGCCCAAGGGAGTGATCGCCCACTGGCAACTCTTACGCAAACAGCAGGCACGAAAGGCGCTCGAAAGCGTCTCAATGAATAGCAAGGAAGCCAAAGGCAACTAAGCTGTAATGTGTAATAAGGGGGAAACATCATGTACCTGACACCTCAGCATATCCTGCTCGCAGGCGCCTCGGGCCTTACCGGCGAACACTTGTTGGACCGCCTGCTCAACGAACCCACCGTCAGCCGCGTACTGGCGCCGAGCCGCAAGCCACTTGCCGAGCACCCGCACCTGGAAAACCCGGTGGGCGAGCCGGCGCAGGTGTTGCCACAGCTGAGCGGCCAGGTGGATATCGCCTTCTGCTGCCTGGGCACCACTATCAAGAAAGCCGGCTCCGAAGCGGCCTTCCGCGCCGTCGATCTGGACATGGTCGTCGCCTTCGCCAAACGCGCGCGGGAACTGGGCGCGCGGCACCTGATCGTGATCAGCGCGATTGGCGCCGATCCGAAATCCTCAGTGTTCTACAACCGGGTCAAAGGCGAAATGGAACAGGCAGTGCGGGCGCAGGACTGGCCGCAACTGACCCTCGTACGGCCTTCGCTGTTGCTGGGGGATAGACTTGAACCGCGCCTGGCCGAACAACTGGCCGGGCCGTTGTCGCGTTTGATTCCAGGCAAGTACCACGGCATCGAAGTGTGCGACCTCGCCCGGGCCATGTGGCGCCTGGCCCTGGAAGAACAGAATGGCGTGCGGGTGGTGGAGTCGGATGAGTTGCGCAAGCTCGGCAAGTAACCTGAACCTGTGGGAGGGAGCAAGCCCTCTCCCACATTTGGCCTTGCGTCAGAGGCCGCCTGTTGCGTTAAACCCCACGCCCAACACCGTTAACACCGACAGCGGCAACAGCAGCGTATCGAGCAGCGCACTGGCTGGCAGGTCCGCGTGAGGGTAGCGCGGCGCCTCCGCCCCGAACTTGTCCCTGGCACAACAGCCGCCGTCAATCGCATACAGGTCCAGGCGTGTGCCGGCATACACCACCGGTGCGCCGGGCTGCGCGGCGTCCAGCGTACGCGCCGTGGCGCAGCCGGCCAGTTGCAGCGCCATCACCAGCAGCAGCGCCTTATTCATCACTGCTCAAATGGTGCTCGCCCCAGCGCGGCAGCATGTCCTGGGGGATGTTGAGCAGATTGAGAATGCGCGCCACCACGAAATCCACCAGGTCATCGATGGTCTGCGGCTGGTGATAGAAGCCCGGCGACGCGGGCAAAATGGTCACGCCCATGTTCGACAACTTGAGCATGTGCTCCAGATGAATGCTCGAATACGGCGCTTCACGCGGCACCAGGATCAACTGACGACGCTCCTTGAGCGTCACATCCGCCGCCCGCTCGATCAGGTTGTTGCAGGCACCGGTGGCAATTGCCGACAGCGTGCCGGTGGAGCACGGCACCACCACCATCGCTGCAGGTGCGCCGGACCCCGAGGCCACCGGCGACATCCAGTCTTCCTTGCCGTAGACCTTGATCTGCCCCGCCGCCGCACCGGTGTATTCGGTGAGGAACGCCTGCATGGTCTGCGTCTTGGAAGGCAGTGACACATCGGTCTCGGTGGCCATTACCAATTGCGCGGCCTTGGAGATCAAAAAAAGCACTTCGCGCTCTTCGCGCACCAGGCAATCAAGCAGGCGCAGGCCATAAGGCGCACCGGATGCGCCGGTCATTGCCAGGGTGACGCGTTCCGGGCCGCTCATTTCAGCGCCTCGGCCAGCTTGCCATGCAAGCCGCCGAAGCCGCCGTTGCTCATGACCACCACGTGAGTACCCGGCGTGGCCTGCTGCTTGACGTGTTCGATGATGCCTTCGATGCAATCGCAGACCGTCGACGGCACGCTGCACAGCGCTGCAATCGCCGGCAGGTCCCAGCCGAGATTGGCGGGCGCATACCAGATCACCTCGTCGGCATCGTTGACGCTTTGCGGCAAACCATCGCGGTGCGCGCCGAGCTTCATGGAATTGGAGCGCGGCTCGACAATCGCGATGACTCGGGCATCACCTACCTGCTTGCGCAAGCCATCCAGGGTGGTGGCAATCGCCGTGGGGTGGTGAGCGAAATCGTCGTAGATGGTAACGCCATTCACCTCAGCGACTTTCTCCATGCGACGCTTCACGCTTTTGAACGCGCTCAACGCAGCGATACCCATGGCGGGCACCACGCCCACATGCCGCGCGGCAGCCAGAGTGACCAAGGCATTGGCGACGTTATGCTGGCCGGTCATGCCCCACTCGACGATGCCCTGGGCCTGGCCTTCAAACAGCACTTCGAAGCGCGAGCCGTCTTCGCTCAGCAGCTTGACCTGCCACTGCCCGCCGGCGCCGGTGGTTTGCACCGGAGTCCAGCAGCCCATGTCGATCACACGCTGCAGCGCAGGCTCGGTGCTGGGGTGGATGACCAGACCTTCGCTGGGAATAGTGCGCACCAGGTGGTGGAATTGCCGCTCAATGGCCGGCAGGTCGGGGAAGATGTCGGCGTGATCGAATTCAAGGTTATTGAGAATGGCCGTACGCGGACGGTAGTGGACGAACTTGGAGCGCTTGTCGAAGAAGGCGCTGTCGTATTCGTCGGCTTCGATCACAAAAAACGGCGTCTCACCCAAACGGGCAGACACCGAAAAATTCTGCGGCACACCGCCGATCAAAAAGCCCGGGCTCATGCCGGCATGCTCCAGCACCCAGGCGAGCATGCTGCTGGTGGTGGTCTTGCCGTGAGTGCCCGCAACCGCCAGCACCCAGCGACCTTGCAGTACGTGGTCGGCCAGCCATTGCGGGCCGGAAACATACGGCAACCCCTTGTTAAGTACGTACTCGACCGCCGGGTTGCCACGGGACATGGCATTGCCGATCACCACCAGGTCCGGCACCGGTTCGAATTGCGAAGGGTCGTAGCCTTGGGTCAGCGCAATGCCTTGAGCCTCAAGTTGCGTGCTCATCGGCGGGTAAACGTTGGCGTCGGAGCCGGTGACGTGATGGCCCAACTCCTTGGCCAGCACGGCCATAGAGCCCATGAACGTACCGCAGATACCCAAAATATGAATGTGCATAATTGACCTCGTAAAACATCGGCGCAGGTTAGCGCAGGGCGAAGGAAATCGCACTCTTTAGGTCAATGCCACGGATCAGGCCGCGTCCGGGTTCAGCAGCTTGTACAGTTTCGCCTGGACCTTTCTCACTGCGACTATCTTTTTCTCAATCACCTCCAGGCGCTTTTCCAAACCGTCGGGGCCTTGATCAAGGTCACCATAGAAGTGGTAGGGTTCAAAAAACACTTCGTGCATGTGCGCGTCGATTTCTGCGCGTTCCTCGATCAAACACAACTCCGCTTCCAACTGGTCCAGAAGCCGTTGTGGGTCGTCCGACCAGACTTGCCTCGGAACGTGATTGAGCACCGTGCCCCCCGCCGAGTACTCCAGTGAGTGTTTTTCTATATTGACGGCATTCGACTTTGCGGCTTCGAACCGAAGGCGCAGAGCAGAGTCAATGCGTACCTCGACAGCGGGCGCTATACCTTCAGATACGCCGTCTGACGGAGCAGGCGCCATAGGTTCGTCTTCGGGCAAGCTGCCATGGTGAATCACAGAGGGAAGCGTGCGGTGATAGAGGTGCTTGTTCAGCGCTGTGCTGGCCGCCGAAAGTCCTGAGTCTATGACGACGCCCACTGCCGGGGCCACCAACTGCCGGGCAACATTGGATAGCGAATCGGGGTCGAGTTCTTTCAATGGCGCGCCGTTTACAGTAGAGGCATGGGCAGCCCCCCATTCTGAATGTCCCTCTACTTTTCGATAGGTACCTTGACCGATGCTCTCTTTATTACCATTACCCAATTTTGAAGGAGTGAAGCTGCCACTACGCGGGCCATGGATACTGCGCAACTTGTCGAGCGATGACGCTTGCAACCGGCCCAATTGCTTGATGCCTTTCCCACTCAGCTTAAACACGCCACGGCCCACATCAAACACATTACTCAGGGGGTTGGCTGCCTGCACGCCCGCCGCGGCAAAGCCTTTGGTGAAACTCAATAGCGAGCCCAGCCCTTTGGTGCCGGCCCTGAGGGCTTGAACGCCGCCTCTCGCGGAGGGGACAACAAAACCGAACACGTCCAATACAAGGTTTATAAAACCCTCGCCAATCCTGCCCTCCATAAAGCTTTTGATTGCCGAATAAAAAGGCACAAGGTTCAAGAAAAACTCACGAACCGCCGCATGAAACGCAATCGACCGTTCTTGAGGTGTCTGCCCCTTGGCGTTTTTTTTGACCGACTCCAGACCACGGGTAAAGTAAGCGCCGACAATGGTCGACAATTCACTGAGCTTGGGAGAAATAACCCCCGGAACCGGCCCCACAAACGACCTGGGCATGGCCGCCGCCAAAGATGCCGAGGGGTAGATGCGACGCGCGGTAACGCCCAAAGAGGGTTCGTCGGCCAATTGCCAATGTATATCGACGGTGCTTTCAGTTTCGCCGGGCGAACCGGGCCGAGGCATCGTGAAATACAGATGCGTCTGCGGGAACTGCAAACCGGGCCGAGAAGGGTCGGCATCCTTGACAATCTTTCCCTGCGCAGGCGAATACAAATAATGTACGACCCTGCCATCCAGCTCCGCGCGAATGAGCATGGCGCCCGTGGCAATATATTGAGCGATCTTGTGATCAGCATTTAGACCTGTCCTGTCATTGGGCGCATCGAGACTAAAGGTTGTAATCTTGCCCCGCGCAAGCAAACGCCTGTCCTCCAGCGGCAACAATGAAACTTGATAGCTGAACACGTTCTCGAACATTTTCTTTAACTGAGCCGTATAGACCTCAAACGACTCATCGAACGCTTTGTTTATATCCTTCAGTTGCGAGAACTGCGGAACTACTTTTTCAGCCGAAAACTCCGCGCTGTCAGAGTACCAGCGTTGTGCATGCAGATCGCCGGACATATAAATGTCCATCAGGGAATAAATCAATCTGTTACCCGACGCGACTGTACTAAACAGTTTCTGCTCAAAAAAACGTGTGTTTTCAGAGCCGTAAACGTGCCGTAATTCCGCAAGCGCCAACCTTTTCCGTGTCGGTATCGGCGTGCTCAACAGCTCTACGGCCTCGGTCATGCTGTTTACTTGGATATTCATTGCCTCGACTGAGCGTTCGACTTGCTCGACCGTATACTCGTCGTCAACGTTTTCTTGAATAACGCCCCGCACGATAGCCCAGTCAATCACTGACCTCATCAGGGCAAGTTGTGCCTGGTGCTGCGCATGTTCGGTGATAGGCGCAACACTGTCCTGCTCCATAATTGCCTGGTAAGTTTCGCCGATGGTTGACCCTGCCGCACTCAGCTCCCTTCGAGATACCGCGGCACTAAACAGCGCCCATGAATGGGAACCGTATACAAGGGAGGGCGGAATGTCTTTTACAAGAAATTCAGGTGCGCAGACGGATAACAATTGAAACGCCACCACTTTTGCCAGCGACGCACCAAAGCGAATGTCGAGATGCTTTTCAAAACGGCTGACCACTTCAGCCGGTGAGCACCCCCAGTTGGCTCGTTGGCGCAGGTTATAGCCAGCCAGATTGTTGCGCTGTTGCCCTGCGTTGATATCGGCATCCAATAACAACGCGGTCATCAAGGCTTCTTCGCTGCTGGTGGCGGTAGGCAATGCACCTATCGCCATTTGTATTCGCTTACCCAGTGTCTGTGCTTCTGGAGCGTTGACGAGGTTCTTTAGAAAGGCTTGCGGACTATTAGATTCGGGAATTGAGCGGCTCAAGTATTCGATCAAACTCTCAGCGCTACGCCGCCCCTCAGGTTGCTGTTTTTTCTGTTGGGCAATCCATGTTTCAACAACGCGGGTGACTGCGGACTGATCCGGCGCACTCATTGACACATCCTTGGTGAGCAGTCCGCCTGCGCTGTTTTTGCTCTCGCTGCTATAGGTTTGCGCCCCCAGTGCCAGAAGGAGATTGAATAGTTCATCCTTGTTCTCTGGGACGAGCCAGCCATTGTCAAGAATCAACTGCTTGAGACTGACCATCACAGGTTGGTGCTGCTCTTGACTCCAGTGTTGAGAATAAGGGGCCACTTCTACCTGCCGCAGCGCGAGGTCGAAAGCAGGGCCTGGTTTGGCAAGGACAGCCCTCATCGCGGCGAGCATGTTATAGAGGGTATCCGCTTCACCTACCGCTTGCTGCACCGGCTCCATTAACGACGGGTGGGGCAACGCATGCTGATGCTCACCGTAAAAATTCTGCACATCGCTCAACGCTACCGTACCGCCCTGATAAAACGCCGGAATACGCAACTCGTCATTGGGGGCGAGCACATTGGCGATATGCAACAAGGCATTCTCTATCTCACGGCCACCTAAAAGATCTGTCAGCAGCACACTCGGTCTTTTAATTCGAGCGTTAAAATAATAGGTGACTTCACCGGTTCGAGTATTGATTCGAATTTCATCAACGGAACCACCTGCTATTGCTTCCAACCGCCGCGCGGCAGAAGAATGGACAGCTGACTTCAATACGTTGATCCAACGGCCCAGCGTAGAGTGCGCAGGCACTTGAACTCTTCCGCCTGTTGCCAACTGGCGCCCAAGTGCTTTAGCCAACTGTGCATCACCCGCCAATTGAGAAGCCTGCCAATCAACAACTGAAGGGTTCACCTGTATTGACGACGCCACGGCTCGCCCATCAGCAAGACTTGAGTGATTGTTCATACGGAATATTTCCTTCGGTTGTTATAGCTGATCTAACCCATCAACGGAAAAGCGTTTTCTGGCAGCGCAACTTGCCCCACCAGAAAACGCTTAGTTGCTAATCAAATACTAAGGTATCGCTCAGCAGAGCACCCAACGTCGGGCATAAAACGCCTCCTGCGCCAAGCACGACACTTAAGTATTAGATAAGCAAAAGCAACGCCGCTTACTGTCCTTCGGAGCGAGCCCTGAAAGCATCCACAATACTCGATTGGGATCTATCGATTACATGCATTCTTCGCTGGGCCGTGTCGACTCGCTGAGAGAGCCCCGCGACCCCCTTGGGTGCATCCTTCAACGGCAAGTACGCTTTAAAGAAAACTTCGCAATTTTCGGCCAACTCACAGGTCAAGGCCTCATTGCGATCCAGCAACTCCTCAAGCTGGGTCATTCGTTTGAGAGGGTCGGCTGACCAGTCAGGAGAAGGAAGCCAGCCCTTTTCAAAGGTCCCGAGTTGCAAAGCCATTGCCGTATTCGTCGAAGTAAATGCTGAGACTTGCAAGCCGTCCATTTTGCTGTACAGCGCTTTGGTTTCTGCATCCAGCTCTTTGGTTTCTGCACCCAACTCTTTGGTGGTTGATGCCTCCTTCTGGGTCTTGGCCAAGGAAGGGTCAACGATCGACTTGGTCCCTGGCGCTTGTGGCAAAAGCGGAAGAGGCAGGTAGGACGCTTTGATACTCTCGCCCCACGAGGTAGAAGCACCATAGGCACCGACGCTGATAGGCGCCGAAACCAAGCCGCTGATCGCAGCGTTGGTGGCTGCTTCCGCTGCAACATTCTTTATGCCAGGCGACTTGGGAATCACGCCGGCCTTGATCAATTTTTCCGCGTCCATCATGCGCTGGGTTAATTCGGCTAAGTTCTTAATCGGAGGCACTTCCGACTTCTCAGACGTTTTGCCGACTGCAGCTTTTTTGTTCCACTTGGCGAACGCATGATTGGCTGAAGCAACCACCCGACCCACTGGAAGAGCGACATCACCCTTCACCGCAGTTTCCATACTCCTGGCAACGTTGCCCTTCTTGTCGAGAGGCCGACCCACGGAATCTACGAGATACTGGTCTTTGTTAACCAGCCTGTTTTGCTTGTCGATCAAGTGATGCTGATCATTGATAGCATAACCCTGGGGATTAATGCGCTGATTAAACTCATTAATCAAATGCCCCGAGGCATTAATCGGCTTGCCCTGCGCGTTAAGTGTTTGCCCGAGCGAATTTTTTTTAACCGCCGGCCTTGAATGCCCCTGGTTGACACTCATACTGCGTGATTTAGTTACAGGTCTGCCAACAGTGGGCTGACCCGAAAAACTAACGCTCCTCGTAGGTGCAGCCGGAGCGGCAGCAGGTCGCGGAACATATGCCGGGATAATCATGGGTACAGACGCATTGACTCTAGCCATTAAAACCACCTCTATATAAAATTCAAGTTTTCATTAAGAGATCTCCCTGTTCTCGACTATTGAGTGGACACTGACCAGCATAGAGTTCCATGAGACTTCCAGCTTTTAGCCTATTTCCCACGAGGGTTAAGAACGCTTTCGCCAACCGCATAGCAACCCGTCCCAAACAATGACTACACACCAGGAAAATCACATAATTAGTTAAACCAAACAGCTGATTTAAAATCAAACGCAAGCCTTTAAAACTCAGGCTAGCACATGCCTTGCCAATCCATACTTATGCAGTTTTCGATACAATGTATTACGACTTATGCCCAGATATTTCGCCGTGTGACTTATGTGCCACCGCTGTAGCTCCAGGGCATTAAGCAGCGTAAGACGCTCGGCATCGCATAGAGGCGGATACGCTGTGTTATCAGGTGATACCGAGTGCGGCGCGAGCTGGCGAATAGCCACGGGCAAATCTTCCAATCCCACTCGCCCGCCGTCGCAGAGTGCCACCAACGCGCGTAACACCGTACTTAACTGCCGTACATTGCCCGGCCAGGTGTATGCCAATAGCGCTTCGCGGGCTGCAATATCCAACATGACTTCTTGTTGCGCCGCCTCCCGAGCCAGCAGAAAGTCCAGCAGCTGTGGTTTGTCCTTGCGCTCGCGCAACGGCGGCAAGGCGATCTCAAGGCCATTGAGGCGATAGTAGAGATCTTCACGGAAGGTGCCATTGGCAATTCGAGCCAGCAAATCCCGATGGGTCGCACTGATGATACGCACATCGACCGCCTGCGGCTCGCCGCCGATGGGCACCACCATGCGATCGTCCAGCACTCTTAACAGACGGGTTTGCAGCGCCAGCGGCATGTCGCCGATTTCGTCGAGGAACAGCGTGCCGCCGTCAGCCTGCTGCAACTTGCCCTGCATACCTTCCTTGCGCGCGCCGGTAAAGCTGCCGCCGCGATAGCCGAACAATTCGCTTTCGATCAGGCTTTCCGGGATGGCGGCACAGTTCAGGGCAACGAAAGCCTTGTCGGCGCGCTGGCTGGCGTGGTGTACCGCCTTGGCGAAGGCCTCTTTGCCGGAGCCTGTTTCGCCGTTGATCAGCAGCGGCAGATCACGCTCGAACACTCGCAATGCCTTACGAAAATCGCTCTGTAGCGCAGGGTCGCCCAGGCAGATACCTGGCAGGCGGGGCGCCTCGGGCTCGGCCAGCGCAACCGGCTGGATGCGGGCCTGGCCGCGCAATGCGGCAAATAACCGCCGGCCGTCACGGGTATGCAGCGGCCAACTGGCCGTGGCATTGGCGCTTGCGCGGCCGAGCAATTGATCAAGCGTGCAGTCGAACAGCGCTTCTACCGGCTGCCCGAGCAAACCGCCGCGCGCTCGCCCCAGCAGGTTCAAGGCGCTTTGATTGGCCGCGCAGATACGCCCATCGCCGTCGAACGCCAGCAGCCCTTCGCTGAACAAGCCCACCGATTCGGCCTGCAGGTGAAAACGCAGCAGCCAGTGATGTTCAAAATGACGCAGGAAGTAACAGCTCTCGATCATCTTGGCCGACAGGTTCACCAGCGCCATCGTGTGAAACTGGCTCTGGCGCGACACCGCTTCACGCGCCGAGGACACGTCCAGCACGGCGAGCAACTCGCCATGAGGGTCGAACACCGGGCTCGCCGAGCAGGTCAGCCCGGTGTGGCGGCCGCGAAAATGCTCATCGCGGTGAATGGTCACGGACTGACGCTCCACCAGGCAAGTGCCGATGCCATTGGTGCCTTCGCATGCCTCGCTCCAATCGGCACCCAGCCACAGCCCGGCGCGCTCGAAAATCCTGCGCTCGGACGGCGCGGTGACACAATTGAGGATCACCCCGCGGGCGTCAGTCAGCAGCACCGCATGACCGGCGCCCGAGAGCTGCTGATGCAGGCTGTGCATCTCGCTGCCAGCGATGTGCAATACGTGCTGCAGGCGCTCGCGACTTTCCTGCAGCCGGCCGTGTTCAAGCACGGTGGGGGCGATGGTCTGCGCAGGGTCGAGGTGGTAATCCTCCAGGCAGCGCAGCCAGGAGCGCGCGATGGAGGGATCACTGGACGGGTCCTGGCCACGCGCCACAGTGAGGACTTGCCGGGCATGGCGACTGAAATGGTCGTTGTGCATTTCTTATTATTCTCCCTGCGTGAGAACGGCCAGCATCCCCCAGCCCTCCCACCAATGCAATCCCGTCCGACCGCGCTGTACCACCCATGGCACAAACTGTCACCCGGACTGTACCGAGCGCGTGACAACAACGGATTGCAACAACCATCAACCCCTTGATTTACCTGACCCAGCACGCGCTGGCCCGGCCTTTGCTCTACGCTTTATCACGCGCAACATCGCTGTACTCCAATAAACATAAAAGTCAGGAGATACCCACCATGCGTTACGCACACCCCGGCACTGAAGGCGCTATCGTTTCGTTCAAGGCCAAGTACGGCAACTACATCGGCGGCGAATTCGTCGCGCCGGTCGATGGCAACTATTTCACTACCACCTCGCCGGTCAACGGCAAGCCAATCGCCGATTTCCCGCGCTCCACCGGCAAAGACATCGACAAGGCGCTGGACGCCGCCCACGCCGCCGCTGACGCCTGGGGCAAGACCTCGGCCCAGGACCGCTCGCTGGTGCTGCTGAAAATCGCCGACCGCATCGAACAGAACCTCGAATTGCTGGCCGTCACCGAAACCTGGGACAACGGCAAAGCCGTGCGTGAAACCCTCAACGCCGACATCCCGCTGGCCGCCGACCACTTCCGCTACTTCGCCGGCTGCATCCGCGCCCAGGAAGGTAGCAGCGCCGAAATCAACGAGCACACCGCCGCCTACCACTTCCATGAGCCATTGGGCGTGGTCGGGCAGATCATCCCGTGGAACTTCCCGCTGCTGATGGCCGCCTGGAAACTCGCGCCGGCCCTGGCCGCCGGTAACTGCGTGGTGCTCAAGCCCGCCGAGCAGACGCCGCTGGGCATCAACGTGCTGATGGAGCTGATCGGCGACCTGCTGCCACCGGGCGTGCTGAACGTGGTGCACGGATTCGGCAAGGAAGCCGGCGAAGCCCTGGCCACCAGCAAGCGCATCGCCAAGATCGCCTTTACCGGCTCCACGCCGGTGGGCTCGCACATCATGCATGCGGCGGCCGAGAACATCATTCCGTCTACCGTCGAGCTGGGCGGCAAGTCGCCGAACATCTTCTTTGCCGACATCATGAAGGCCGAGCCGCAGTTCATCGAGAAAGCCGCTGAAGGCCTGGTACTGGCGTTCTTCAACCAGGGCGAAGTGTGCACCTGCCCATCGCGCGCGCTGGTGGAAGAGTCGATCTACGACGACTTCATGAAAGTGGTGATGAAAAAGGTCGAGTCGATCAAACGTGGCGACCCGCTGGACACTGACACCATGGTTGGCGCCCAGGCGTCCGAGCAACAGTTCGACAAGATTCTCTCCTATCTGGAAATCGCCAAGGGCGAAGGCGCCGAGCTGCTGACCGGTGGCAAGGTGGAGAAACTGGCAGGTGACATGGCCGGCGGCTATTACATCCAGCCGACGCTGCTCAAGGGCACCAACAAGATGCGTGTGTTCCAGGAAGAAATCTTCGGCCCGGTGGTGAGCATCACCACCTTCAAGGATGAAGCCGAAGCCCTGGCGATTGCCAACGACACCGAGTTCGGCCTGGGCGCCGGCCTGTGGACCCGCGATATCAACCGCGCGTATCGCATGGGCCGCGCGATCAAGGCGGGCCGCGTGTGGACCAACTGCTACCACCTGTACCCGGCGCATGCGGCGTTCGGTGGTTACAAAAAGTCCGGCGTGGGGCGTGAGACGCACAAGATGATGTTGGATCACTACCAGCAGACCAAAAACTTGCTGGTGAGCTACGACATCAATCCGTTGGGGTTCTTCTGATTTTCTGACTGCAGTGCAAGCCCCTGTGGGAGGGGCTCGCTCCTGATTGCAGCGTGTCAGCCAATATGTATGCCACTGACCCACCGCTATCGGGAGCAAGCCTCCTCCCACACTTGGATCTCCACAGGTACTTGCTATGTGTATTCGGCCTATATAGGGCGAGTTAAAAACAATAAGAATGGAAGGTACTTCCCCATGCCTAGCGAACCCACTGGCTCTTCTGTCGACTTCGAAAACGTCGACAGCGACTACTTCCAACAACGCGAACTGAAAAAAGGCGCCGCCGGCTGGGTGCTGCTGGTCGGCCTGGGCGTTGCCTACGTGATTTCCGGCGACTACGCCGGCTGGAATTTCGGCCTGGCCCAAGGTGGCTGGGGCGGCATGTTCCTCGCCACATTGCTGATGGCCACCATGTACCTGTGCATGTGTTTTTCCCTGGCCGAACTGTCCTCCATGATTCCTACCGCCGGCGGCGGCTACGGCTTTGCCCGCAGCGCTTTCGGTCCTTGGGGCGGATTCCTTACCGGCACCGCCATCCTCATCGAATACGCTATCGCCCCCGCCGCCATCGCGGTGTTTATCGGCGCTTATTGCGAGTCGCTGTTCGGCATTGGCGGCTGGATGATCTATCTGGCGTTCTACATCCTCTTTATTGGTATCCACATTTTTGGCGTCGGCGAAGCCCTGAAACTGATGTTTGTAATCACCGCCGTCGCCGCCATTGCTCTGGGCGTGTTTCTGGTGTCGATGGTGCCGCACTTCAGCGTCGCCAACCTGCTGGACATGCCGGTAACCGAAGCACGAGGCGCCAGCGCCTTCCTGCCCTTCGGCTACGTCGGCGTGTGGGCCGCCATCCCTTATGCCATCTGGTTTTTCCTTGCAGTGGAAGGCGTGCCGCTGGCCGCCGAGGAAACCCGCAATCCCAAGCGCGACCTGCCGCGCGGGCTGATCGGCGCCATTGTGGTGCTCACCAGCTTTGCCCTGCTGATCCTGGTAATTGCACCGGGCGGTGCCGGCACCTATGCGCTGGTCAAGTCCGGCAACCCGCTGGTTGAGGCGCTGGCATCGGCGTACGGCGGTTCGACGTGGATGGGCAGCTTCGTCAACCTGGTGGGCCTGGCGGGGCTGATCGCGAGCTTTTTCTCGATCATTTATGCCTATTCCCGACAGATTTTTGCCTTGTCACGTGCCGGCTACCTGCCACGCAAGTTGTCCGAGACCAACAAAAGCAAGGCGCCGGTGCTGGCCCTGGTGATCCCCGGCATCATCGGCTTTGGTCTGTCGCTGACCGGCCAGGGCGACTTGCTGATCCTGGTGGCGGTGTTCGGTGCGACCATTTCCTACGTGCTGATGATGGCCGCACACATCACCCTGCGCATTCGCCGCCCCAAAATGGACCGTCCGTATCGCACGCCGGGCGGCATCTTCACCTCGGGCGTGGCGCTGGTACTGGCCTGCGTGGCCGTGGTGGCGGGCTTTCTGGTGGATCCACGAGTGGTCATTGGCGCCGCGATCATCTATGGAGTATTAATTGCTTACTTTGCTTTCTACAGCCGGCATCACTTGGTAGCAGGCACGCCCGAAGAAGAATTCGCGGCGATCCAGGCCGCAGAGGCCGCCTTGCACTGAACTGCCGTAAACCTCGACGCGGGCACTGCCTGCGTCGCCAAGGAGACACTGTATGGCAAGCTTTTCCCACGCGGTGGGTGCGCACACCTACCGCTTCGACAGCCTCAAGGATGTAATGGCCAAGGCCAGCCCGGCCCGTTCCGGTGACTTGCTCGCCGGGGTCGCCGCGCAGAACGACGGTGAACGGGTCGCGGCGCAAATGGCGCTGGCGAACATCCCGCTCAAGCACTTCCTCGAAGAAGCGCTGATCCCCTATGAAAGCGACGAAGTCACGCGGCTGATCATCGACACCCATGACAAACAGGCTTTCGCCATCGTCAGCCATCTGACCGTGGGCGGCCTGCGTGACTGGCTGCTCAGCGATGCCGCCGATGAACACTCCCTGCGCGCCCTGGCGCCCGGGCTGACACCCGAAATGGCCGCCGCCGTGTCCAAGATCATGCGTGTGCAGGACCTGGTGCTGGTGGCGCAGAAGATCCGCGTGGTCACCCGCTTTCGCGGCACCATGGGCCTGCGCGGGCGCCTGTCGACGCGTCTGCAGCCCAACCACCCTACCGACGAACCGGCGGGCATTGCCGCAAGCATCCTCGATGGCCTGCTCTACGGAAACGGCGACGCCATGATCGGCATCAACCCGGCCACCGACAGCACCGCCTCGATCTGCGCCATGCTGGAAATGCTCGACGCCATCATCCAGCGCTACGAAATTCCCACCCAGGCCTGCGTGCTGACCCACGTCACCACCTCCATCGAGGCAATCAACCGGGGCGTGCCACTGGATCTTGTGTTTCAGTCGATTGCCGGCACCGAGGCAGCCAATGCCAGCTTCGGCATCAGCCTGAGCGTGCTGCAGGAAGGCTATGACGCGGGCTTGAGCCTCAAGCGCGGCAACTTGGGGCAGAACCTGATGTATTTCGAAACCGGCCAGGGCAGCGCCTTGTCCGCCAATGCGCACTTTGGCGTCGACCAGCAAACCTGCGAAACCCGCGCTTATGCGGTGGCACGGCATTTCAAGCCGTTTCTGGTCAACACCGTGGTCGGCTTTATCGGCCCCGAATACCTGTACAACGGCAAACAGATCATCCGCGCCGGCCTTGAAGACCACTTCTGCGGCAAGTTGCTCGGCGTGCCCATGGGCTGCGACATCTGCTACACCAACCACGCCGAAGCCGATCAGGACGACATGGACACCCTGTTGACCCTGCTGGGCGTGGCCGGGATCAACTTCATCATGGGCATCCCCGGCTCCGACGACATTATGCTCAACTACCAGACCACCTCGTTCCACGATGCCTTGTACGCGCGCCAAACATTAGGTTTAAAGCCAGCCCCGGAATTCGAGCAATGGCTGGCCAAAATGGGCATCTTTACCCAGGCCGATGGCAAGGTGCAGTTTGGTAACAGCCTGCCACCGGCGTTTCGCCACGCCTTGGCGCAACTCGGATGAAGGAGCCGCCGGTGTCACTCGATCTCCCTGAAAACCCGTGGCTGCAATTGCGCCGCCTCACCCCGGCGCGCATCGCCCTGGGCCGCACCGGCACCAGCCTGCCCACCCAAGCGCAGCTGGACTTTCAATTCGCCCATGCCCAAGCGCGGGATGCGGTGCATCTGCCGTTCGATCACGCAGGCTTGAGCAGTCAGCTGGCCGAGCGCGGCCGCGACAGCCTGCTGCTGCACAGCGCCGCCAGCGACCGCCACAGCTACCTGCAACGGCCGGACCTGGGCCGACGCTTAAGTGACGAGTCGGCCCAACATCTGCGCGACTACGCTGCGGCCAACCCCGGCGGCGTGGACCTGGCGGTGGTGGTGGCCGATGGCTTGTCGGCGCTGGCGGTGCATAAACATACGTTGCCGTTTCTGACACGCATGGAAGAACAGACCCAGGCCGAGGGGTGGTCCCTGTCGCCCGTTATCCTGGTGGAACAGGGCCGCGTGGCCGTGGCGGATGAGATCGGCGAACTGCTCGGCGCCAGGATGACGGTGATTCTGATCGGCGAGCGGCCGGGGCTCAGTTCGCCGGACAGCCTGGGGCTGTATTTCACCTACAACCCCAGGGTTGGACTCAACGATGCCAATCGCAACTGCATTTCCAATGTGCGCCTCGAAGGCCTGAGCTATGGCATGGCGGCCCATCGCCTGCTGTACTTGATGCGGGAGGCGTGCCGCCGACAGCTGTCGGGGGTCAACCTCAAGGACGAAGCGCAGGTGCAAACCCTCGAATCCGACGATCCCGACCTGATCAAAGGAAACTTCCTGCTCAGCCCGCCCACGGGCTGATCGCGGCACGATTGCGCTTTTTCGCGTCTTTAGGCAGCATCAGGTCACGGCCGCTGCTGTGGTCATATCCTTTGGAAGTTGAGGCCTGGCATGCGGATTACTCAAGCGACCCTGGAACATCTGGATTTGTTGACCCCGCTGTTCGTCAAATACCGCGAATTCTACGGCGCGTTGCCGTTTCCGGATTCGTCGCGGGCCTTTCTGGAAAAACGCCTGCGCCGTAAAGAGTCGGTGATTTACCTGGCACTGGCCGATGACGACGACAAGCGGCTGCTGGGGTTCTGCCAGCTTTACCCGAGCTATTCCTCGTTGTCGCTCAAGCGGGTGTGGATCCTCAACGATATCTATGTAGCCGAAGATGCGCGTCGGCAACTGGTGGCCGACAACCTGATGCGCACCGCAAAGAAAATGGCCAGGGAAACCCACGCGGTGCGGCTGCGGGTGTCGACCAGCATCGACAATGAAGTGGCGCAGAAGACCTATGAGTCGATCGGCTTTCGCGAAGACACTGAATTCAAGAATTACGTTCTGCCGATCAACGTAGACTGACGCCAAAGCCTCTCGCAGCTCCAATGTGGGTGCCTATCCCACATTGGCAACCACGACACGCCCCGCTACAAAAGCCGCACGCTTTTCAGCGTTCAATCCGTATAATGCGGACCTTTCCAGGGTTGTAAGAAATGCGACAGTCACTTGTAGCCTTATTGCCCGAGCCTCCGCACAGGCCTGCCGAGTCGGGCCGTTCACACAGGTGCCATCCATGGATTTCAACCCGCTTGACCTGATCCTGCATCTCGACGTTTACCTCGACATGCTGGTAACCAACTACGGTCCGTGGATCTACGCCATTCTGTTCCTGGTCATTTTTTGCGAAACGGGCCTGGTGGTCATGCCCTTCCTGCCGGGTGATTCCCTGCTGTTTATCGCCGGCGCCGTCGCCGCAGGTGGCGGCATGGACCCGGTACTGCTCGGTGGCCTGTTGATGCTGGCCGCGATCCTCGGCGACAGCACCAACTATGTCATCGGACGAACCGCCGGAGAACGCTTGTTCAGCAACCCGAATTCGAAGATTTTCCGCCGCGACTACCTGCAAAAAACCCATGACTTCTACGACAAGCACGGCGGCAAGACCGTGACGCTGGCGCGCTTCCTGCCCATCCTGCGCACCTTTGCGCCGTTCGTGGCCGGCATCGCCAAAATGCCCTACCCGCGCTTCTTCGGCTTCAGCGTGCTGGGCACCATCCTCTGGGTCGGTGGCCTGGTCACCCTGGGCTACTTCTTCGGCAACGTGCCGTTTATCAAGAAGAACCTGTCGCTGCTGGTGGTGTTCATTATCCTGCTGTCGCTGGTGCCGATGATCATTGGCGTATTCCGCAGCCGTTTCGGTCGCGCGTCCTCCGAAGCCAAGCCGCAGTAACCGAGTATGTGGTCCCTCAGCGCCTGGCGTCGCCGGCGCCTGCTGGCCCGGCACCCGATTGCCGATGACACCTGGCAGCGGGTACGCAGCCACCTGACCTTCCTCGACGGCCTCACGCCCGAGCAGGATCAGTGGCTGCGCGAAGCCTGCATCATCTTTCTTGCCGACAAACACCTCACCGCCCTGCCCGGCGTCGACCTGCACCAGGAACAACGCCTGCTGCTCGCCGCCCAAGCGCAATTACCGCTGATGAACCTGGGCGATCTGGACTGGTATCAAGGCTTTCATGAAATCGTGCTGTACCCCGACGACTTCCTCAGCCCCCAGCGCCATCGCGATGCCAGCGGCGTGGAGCACGAGTGGGACGGCGAACACAGCGGCGAAGCCTGGCAACAGGGCCCGGTGATTCTCGCCTGGCCCGGGGTGCTGGCCAGCGGCAATTGGGAAGGCTACAACCTGGTGATCCACGAGCTCGCCCACAAGCTGGATATGCTCACCGGCGATGTCAACGGCCTGCCGCCACTGCACAGCGACATGCGCGTGCAGGAATGGGCGAGCGTGATGCAAGACGCCTTCGATGACCTCAATCGCCAACTGGATGCCGACCCCGACGTCGAGACGCTCATCGACCCCTACGCGGCAGAAAACCCGGCGGAATTTTTTGCCGTCACCAGCGAATATTTTTTCAGTGCCCCGGATTTGCTGGTCGACAGTTATCCACAGGTGTACGCCCAACTCAGCCGCTTTTATCGCCAGGATCCCCTGGCCCGCCTGCACCAGCTGCAAGCCCACGACCCGCGCTACCAGCCGCCGGCTGAATGACCGTACGACGTCTGGCGCATGGCATCGTCGTCAGAATATGCCTATAATCGCCGCCACTTTTAGGCCAATCCGGCCATGTTCAATGGCCAACTACGGGGGCAACGCCCAATGAGCTACAGCAAGATTCCGGCTGGCAAAGACCTGCCGAACGACATCTACGTCGCCATCGAAATTCCGGCCAACCACGCGCCGATCAAATACGAAATCGACAAAGACAGCGATTGCCTGTTCGTTGACCGTTTCATGGCCACCCCGATGTTCTACCCGGCCAACTACGGTTTCATCCCCAACACCCTGGCCGACGACGGTGACCCCCTCGACGTGCTGGTCGTGACCCCTTACCCGGTGACCCCAGGCTCGGTTATCCGCGCCCGTCCGGTCGGCATCCTGAACATGACCGATGACGGCGGCGGCGATGCCAAAGTCATCGCAGTGCCACACGACAAGCTGTCCCAGCTGTACGTGGACGTGAAGGAATACACCGACCTGCCGCCTCTGTTGCTGGAGCAGATCAAACACTTCTTCGAGAACTACAAAGACCTCGAAAAAGGCAAATGGGTGAAGATCGAAGGCTGGGGCAATGCAGATGCCGCCCGCGCAGAGATCATGAAGTCGGTGGCTGCCTACAAAGGCTGATCCCCGCTTGCTTGCCTCGAACATAAAAAGCCCCGATCACTCGGGGCTTTTTTATGGGCGTAACTAAACGCCAAGTTCAACTAACAACAATCAGAGTTTAGAAGTTCGCTGAAGTTGAAAAATCAGGCCACAACTAAGCAAAAGCCTACACGCGCAAATCAACGCATGGTTTATTTGATTAGTTTTCCCGGCCAGTAAACTCTGCGTTTATGAATACATCAGGTGATCGTTTAAAAGCACTATTAAGGGAAGTTCATCTTTCCGCCTCAGACTTCGCCAAGAACCGTGGTGTCACGCCCCAGCACGTGAACAACTGGTTCAAACGCGGCGTACCCATGGGCCGGCTCAACGAGATCGCAGAGCTGTTATGCGTCTCCAGCCGTTGGCTGCGCACTGGCCTGGGCCCCAAACACCCACCGGCCAACTTCCTGCTCGAAGGCCCGGGAGCCACGAAAGGACTCACCTACGTCCGCGAGGAAAGCGGCAAATACCTCACAGGCCCAGCCTGCCTCCCGGAAAAGCTCGACGTGGAGCTCCCTCTCCACCCCACGCTCACCTCCACCGAGCGAATCCGCGTCTCCCTGCACACCCTTGATACCCTCAACGTAAGCCCCGACCGCGCGGTAGGCGCCTACATGGTCGACAACAGCATGATCGACATCATCCAGCAAGGCGCCACCCTCGCCATCGACCGAGGCCGTACACAAATCATCGACGGCGAAATCTACGCCGTCGAGCATGACGGCATGCTGCGCATCAAATACCTCTACAACCGTCCCGGTGGCGGATTGCGGATGCGTAGTCACAACGCCACCGAACATCCCGATGAATACCTCACCTACGATGAGCGCTTCGAACAAAACTTCCTGATCGTGGGGTGGGTGTTCTGGTGGTCCACCTTGAATAACCGCCGCCCGCCGGTACCGCTGGACGATCACTTATTGGGCTGGGAAGGTTCTAAATCGGATCCGGAGGTGGGCAATTGAGGTGAATGTGGGTATCATCCGCGGCACATTTGGCAGGGGGTGGCTTTGAGCTATCCATCCTGCCAGGCGATGCGGAGGAGTTCCCGCGGATGCCCCTACTATTCAGCCCGACGTGATGTGGGCTGAGCGATTTGAAGGCTGGTGAGGTTTGTCAGAAGCAAGCCGAAGCAGTCAGCGAGAAGCCGGCCACAAGCCGGCTTTTTAATGCCTGTAAAAGTCTCGCTCCAACCGTTGCGTCAAGCCGGCCGCATGCACTCCACAGCCCGCTCCGCCACCATCTTCGCCATGCCCACCAGATGCATCACCGCCCTCTGCGGCGCAGCTACCGGCTCTGCGAGCACCTGCGAAGTCGCCACCGCACAGTGCAGCAGCTCGGCTACCCGCACCCAGGCATCTTCAAAGCTCAGTTCTTCATTGACAGTGAATGGGTTAGTTGAAATCGATGGCAGCGAATCCGAACGAACGTTATCCATAGCAAAACGCCAATCGATAATGTGGAGCTGCCACTTCGCGCGACTAAACGAAAGGCGGCAGCTGTACGCAGGTTAGTCGACCGGTCGATTGGGAACCCGGCGCACCCGAGGGTGCCCTGCGCACAGCTGCCATAAGATGCAGGCGAAGGGGTGCCTGACTCATGAGTTGCTTATGCGCCAATCGAATCCGGGCGACTAAACCCGATCACTGAATATGCAGTGACGGACCGCAGCCTAGTCGCGGGATTTCACTGGCGCAAGCCGCTGGGATTCTCTAGAAAACGTCCTGCAAATGAAAAGAATCGGACCTGCCGGCTATTCAATACGCGAAGAAGCTGCCCCCCCTACTGTCTCCTTCAAGTTGACAGTAAGACTCCCGCCACCCGATTTATCCCCCACCCCCCCACGCTTTAACCTATGCCCATGTTGAACAAAACATCCAACCAACCAAAAAGGACTTCAACCATGAGCACTCCAACCTACAGCCGCTTGAACAAAGACGACGCCATCGTTCTGCTGGTCGACCACCAGACCGGCCTCATCTCGCTGGTGCAGGACTTCTCCCCCAACGAGTTCAAAAACAACGTGCTGGCCCTGGCCGACCTTGCCAAGTTCTTCAACCTGCCGACCATCCTCACCACCAGCTTCGAGCAAGGCCCCAACGGCCCGCTGGTGCCGGAGTTGAAAGAGATGTTCCCGGATGCGCCGTACATCGCACGCCCCGGTCAGATCAACGCGTGGGACAACGAAGACTTCGTCAAGGCAATCAAAGCCACCGGCCGCAAGCAGATCATCATTGCCGGTGTGGTCACGGATGTGTGCGTGGCATTCCCGACTCTGTCGGCGCTGGCAGAAGGGTTTGAGGTGTTTGTGGTGACGGATGCGTCGGGCACTTTCAATACCACGGTACAGCAGGCGGCCTGGAGCCGGATGACACAGGCCGGTGCGCAATTGATGAATTGGTTCTCGGTGGCGTGTGAGCTGCACCGCGACTGGCGCAACGATATCGAAGGCCTGGGGAATCTGTTGTCCCAGCGCATTCCCAACTATCGCAACTTGATGAATGGTTACGCGGCGCTGACAGCCCAGCAGAAGTAAGTGATCCGCAAGGCCTGCCCTGAAAAGCAGGCTTTCGGCCTTAATAGGTCGCCAATAATTGCTCAACGACAATCTCGAGTTTCGTCACTGCCTCCGCCCGCTTCGCCGCAGACATATCCCGCAGATTGCGCAACTTCCATTGCACCGCAGGTAATTGCTCAATGCCGCTCAGGTTCAGCATCGTCCAATCAGGCTCCCCTTGCTTGAGCGAGAGCAAAAAGCCTGCGTCCCGCTCGCAGAATTGTTGCCGTAATGCAGCAAGCAATGTCTCTCTGGCCGATTCTAATTGCTCGAGCTTGACCGACTCACGAGTCATGCCAGCGAACTCCGCTTGAAATATGCCTGCCAGTGGCTTCCATCGGGGAGCAAGCAGCTCAGCCATGGGTCGACGATGACTGATGAGATAGACCAGAAAACCTTCAAATATCTCGCGTGTCAGCCCCTCTTCTCGGAGCATTAACATCACGTCAAAAAGGTCTCGGGGATGCTGTCGATCCAAAGCGGCGCAGACTTTTCCGCCGTACAGGTCGGGCAAGGAAACCACTGCCATTGAGGCAAACCCGAAGTTCTCTTCAACTCTCGGTACCACATCACGGGCCTGCGGCTGATGGACAGTACCTCGCAATACTGGCGACACCTCAATTTTGATCTGCGCCCGAGCGTTCCTCACCAGAACCCGAAGCTCGTCGTCGCGATTGCCTTGAACAGACGCAACCGTTTGAGGGCTCGCTCTCCTTATGGCATTCGCGATTCGCTGCAGAGCAGTGCGAGCATCGCTCAAGGCCTGTTGACGTTCAGAGCTGGGCAGATACGCAAGATCGATATCAACAGATAACCGCGGCAAGTCGCGCACAAACAGGTTGATAGCCGTCCCACCCTTCAGTGCAAAGCATCGCTCGGCTGCAACATGGGGAATGACCTGTACCAACAAACGAACTTGAGCAGCGTAACGCGAATCAAGTGGCACCGAGAAAACTCTCCGGAACGGTAATGAGGAACTCTTTATCGAGTCGACCGCCCCGGATGATCTGTCGCTTGCCCTTTCCCAAACCAATCTTGGAAAGATCCAGCCGCGCATACCACGCATGGTTTGCATTGCGTGCAAGCAAAAGGAACACGCGTTTGACACGAAAGGACTTACACGCTTCAAGCAGAGACTGCAGCCGCCTGGGACTCAGCGTGGCCAGGCCGTTAAGCACATCGGCCACACCGCTGAACAGCATCTCGTCGGCGCTCTGGTGGATAAGCTCGAGCATCGCACGCTCCGGGGTGGAGATTTTTAACTCAAATTGCCGGTAGGGCACTTGAAAAACTTGTAACGCGACGTCTTCCATCTGCGCGAAAAGCCCACCGGGATAAAAGCCTATGTCGACCTCCCAGGCGTACTGGCGGAACCAGGCTGGCAGGACGGCACCTGCTACGCCGAACAGGTCAACCGTCTGCTTGCCCAATACCATGTAATGGTCATAGCCAGCCAAGCTCAACGCGATTGCGCCGCCCGGCCAAACCTGAAGGCTGTCGTGCTGTTGCAGTGCCAACACCCCGCCCTGCCAGTCAACGGTGTCGCCATTGCGCTTCCATGCGCCATGGCCAACACGCTCTACCCAGCCAGTGTGATGGTATTTCTGAATAAGACTTGGGCCAACTCCACGTTCGCTAAGCCACGCTTGCGTGGCAACGGTGCCCGATGACCAATCCGATAGCAGATGGTTTATTTTCATAACAAATAAACAACCATAAGGGTATTTATATATAAGATATTAAACCCTTGAAATTATAGCCAAGGCTTTTTCCGACGGATGTATGCCTTGCGCAAGGCCTGCCCTTAAAAGCAGGTTTTTTCACGTCTCAATCGACAAGCAAATTGGGATCGATACGCCCCAGAGCCCGCATATACAGGTTCATGGTGGTGCCCTCGCCCAATCCCGTCTGGACTTTCACCGTGCCACCCGCGCGCTGCGCGAATTCCATCACTTGGGACAGCCCCAGCCCGGTGCCTTTGCCGGCGGACTTGGTGGTGAAAAAGGGCTCAAAAATCTGCGCGGCGAGGGCTTCAGGGATGCCCGGGCCGTTGTCGCTGACGCTGAGCAGCAGGTAGTTACCCGCGGCCAGTGCTTCGTCCTGGGTCAAGCTGACCAGACGCGAAGTGATGTGGATACGGCCTTTGCCGCCCAAAGCGTCCCGGGCGTTGGTCAGCAGGTTGATAACCGCCGCGCTCAACTGCGCTTCTTCGCACAATACGCCGGTGCCCGGCGCCGCCAATGCCATTGAAAACTCGACACCGTCCGAAGCGGTGCGCAACAGCCCGTCGCGCATGCTCTCCAGACGCTCGTTCACGTCGATGCACATCAGGTTGGGGCTGTCGTGGCGCACGCTGGTCAGCAGGTGGTTGACCAGCAATCGGCCTTGATCCACCGCTTGCATGCCGGCATCGCTGAAGCGTTCGACATCCGCCGGCCTGCGTGCACGCAGGCGGATCATTTGCAGGCTGGCGCTCAGGGCCTGGAGCAAGTTATTGAAGTCATGGGCGATGCTGGCGGCCACCATGCCCAGGGACGAAACGCGCTTGGCATGATGAAGAAACTGTTCGGCCTCGCGGCCCAGCGCTTGCGCCTGGGCGAGTTCGCTCTCCAGGCTGCGCGCGCGTTGTTCGCGTTGTTCGCTGAGCACGCGCAATTGCAGCAACGAGGCTGTTTGACGGGCCAAGGCCTGCAGCGCGTTGTGTTGCACCACGGTCAGCGTGCGCGGGCGCGTATCGATGACGCAGACGGTGCCCAGGGCAAAACCTCGGTCATCACGGATCGGGGCGCCTGCGTAAAAACGGATATACGGTGGGCCCAGCACCAGAGCGCTGTGCTCGAAACGCGGGTCACTCTGAGCATCTTCCACCACCAGCACCTCATCGGGCGCCAGGATGGCATGGGCGCAGAACGCCAGGTCACGATGGGTCTCGCGCACGTCCAGGCCGACGCAGGCCTTGAACCACTGACGCTCGTTATCCACCAGCGAGACCAGTGCAATCGGCACATCGCACAGGCCCGTCGCCAACAACACAATGTCGTCGAAACCTTGCTCAGGCACGCTGTCCAGAATGCCCAGGTGCTCCAGGGACTGGATGCGCTCATGCTCGTTGGCAGGAGGCGGGGCAGGAAGATGAGGCATCTGCATACGTCGCGATCAGTCCGTGAAAGAAAAGGATGCGCGGGGCATTGCGGCCCGGCAAGGTAAACAAAAGGAAATCTTGTGCCCGTCTGTCTCTTGGTAGCAGCAGCGACTGGTCGCTGTTTTCCTGACGCCTCAGCGCATACCCGCAGGCATGCGCTGCGGTGGTTAGAGGCACCCCTCCGGCAATCGTTCCTTGACCCCCGTTCGGCACTGCGGTGGTGATGCCAGTCAATGAGCAAGATCGCTATCTGAAGTAGCCGTTCAGCATGAGTTACCGCTGACTTTTGCGCTGCTGTCGTAAGCCCATTCTGATTTTGCGAACCGTTCATCCAGCCCTATTTCGCCGGGGCAGAATCCGACGCCTTGCCCCCTGCCGAGACGTCACGGATGACCCACGCTGCCCACATCGCCTTTATTGAACATGAGCTCAATGGCTTTCATCAAAGCCTGGGGATTTATCGCCAGCAGATGGGCGCCTGGTACGCGCGCGCGCTGGATTCGATGAGCGATGGATTGGACATGCCGTCGTTGCTGGGGATGGACCGGGTGGTGCGGGTGGGCGACACCCAACGCTCCGTAAGCATTTCCGACGCCGACTTTTCCACCGTGGCCCGCTGCCCTGCGGGCGGCGTGCTGAAGATCGAGAGCACGTTCGAGTCGGTATATGACGTGCCGATTGGCGACATTGCGGTTGAAGTGATCGGGCTGGATGACGGCAGTTCCACGTTGATTCAGCTGGATGAGCACGGCAAGGGATCACATGTTTGCGCGGCGGGCGGGCGTTATCAGGTGCGGGTGCAGGGCGGTGTTTCGGCGCAACAGGTGGATGCGTTGTTCGCTTCCTACGCCGGGCTGACGGCGGACCTGGAGCAATGGCTGCGCAAGCAGTGGGAAGGCCTCAAGCCTTATTGGCAGCAATCCACGGCCAGTGCGATTGGCAGCGGTGTGCTGGCCGGTAGTTGGGCGGCGATCCGCGAGGCATGGGAGGGCATCAAGCGGGTGCAGGCCATTCTTGAAGACCCGCTGAAGTACGTCGAACAGCTGGGTGCGCAAGCGACCCGCCTGGCGCAGCTCGCCACCGATGCGCCCAAAGTCATGGAACAGGCAATGCTGCTGGCCAGTGATGAGGCGGCGCTGTTTCTGTTGGTGCGGACGGCGATGCTGTGGCTGGACGCATTGCCGCCCGGCCAGATGGCCGAAGTTGCGGCGGGGTTTGTGGTGTCGTTGCTGATCGACCTGGTGATCGGCGCGGTACTGACCCTCGCCTTGCCTGCGGCGGGTGTGGCGTATTTGAGTGGGCGGCTAGTCAAGTACGGCGAGCAGATTCTTGATGCGGCGGTTGGCTTTGTTAAGCACGTACTAGCGATTCTGAGCACGTTCATGCGGGCGGTGGATCGTTACAAGGCGGTGGCGATTCGCGGTGTGGTTGGCGGGTTAAGGCAAGGCACGCTGCAGATGCGCTGGCGGGCGCAGCAGAACGCCGTGTTGAGGCAGAAAGAGGCCGTGAATGACGTGCCGGTTTCGGCGAAGAACCCGGCGGGGGATGCGGCCGCCTCTTCCGATAAAACCGTCACCAATGGCTGCCCGGTGTCGATGGTCACCGGAGAGGAATTGCTCACCCTCACCGACGGCATCCTGGATGGGATTTTGCCATTCGAGTGGACGCGTGTGTATCGCACCAGTGCGGTGGAAATCGATATCGGGCTGGGGTTTGGCTGGAGCCATGCCCTGGCCCAGCGGCTGGAGATGTCCGGCGATTCGGTGATGTGGACGGACCATGAAAATCGTTCGACCACCCTGCCCTTGCCGACCGTTTCGCGACCGGCAATCACCAACAGCCTGGCGGAAGCAGCGATCTTTTTGGGGGACTTGCCGGATGAGCTGGTGCTGGCCCAGGCGTCGCGGTTTTATCACTTTCGCGATGGCGTGCTGGTGGCGATCAGCGATGCGTACGACAACCGGCTGCGCATTTCCCGCGACGTGCTGGGGCGCATTGAGCGGCTGGACAATGGCGCCGGACGCTCGCTGTGGTTGCGTTATGCGCAGGGCCGGATTAGCGCGGTGGACTACCAGGTTCATCGCGCCAAGGACCGTGAGCCTTACGAGTGGGTGACTGAACAGACGGTGGTGTCCTACGCCTACGACGACGCAGGCCGACTGGTGTCGGCGACCAATGCCGTAGGTGAATGCGAGGTTTACCGGTACGACGAGCAGCACGTGATTCTGGAGCGTGGGCTGGCCGGTGGCGCGAGTTTCTTCTGGGCGTGGGAACGGTCCGGCAAGGCGGCGCGCTGTGTGCGGCACTGGGCCAGTTTTGCGCAGATGGACACGCGCTATGTGTGGGGCGATGACGGGCGCGTCACCGTGCATAACGCCGATGGCAGCCAGGAAGTGTACGTCCACGATCAGCGGGCACGGCTGGTGCAGCGGGTGGATCCGGATGGCGCTCAACACTTCAAATCCTACGATGAACAAGGCCGGCTGACGGTTGAGCAGGACCCGTTGGGCGCGGTGACGGCGTATCAGTACGACAACGCGGGGCGGTTGGTGGCGCTGTTTCCCGGGGACGATGAGCCGACGTCCTACGAGCATGACAACGGGTTCGTACGAGTGGTGCGCCGGGGTGAGGCGGTTTGGAAATACGAGCGTAATGAACAAGGCGACGTAACGCGCAAGACCGATCCTGACGGCCATGTCACCGACTACAGCTACAACAAACAGGGGCAACTGATTGGGGTGTGGTATCCCGATCACAGCTGCCAACGGTTGGTGTGGAATGAGCGCGGGCAACGGGTTGAGGAGCAGTTGCCCAATGGCGGGATCAGGCGCTATCGCTATGACGACCTGGGGCGGCAGATTGCCCTTGAGGATGAGCATGGCGCGCTGACCCAATACCAATGGGACAGCGTGGGCCGCCTGACTCGCCTGATATTGCCGGGCGGTGCATGCAGGGAATACAGCTACAACGCTTACGGAAAAATCACCGCTGAACGCGATGAACTGGGCAACGTTACGCGCTACGAGTATGCCGACGGGCTGCACTTGATCAGTCGGCGACTCAATGCTGATGGCACGCAGGTCCAGTATCGCTACGACAACGCGCGGTTATTGCTGACTGAGATTGAAAACGAGGTGGGCGAGACGTACCGGCTTGCCTACCATCCCAACGGGTTGATCCAGCAGGAAATCGGCTTTGACGGCCAGCGCACCGCCTACGTTTATGACCTCAACGGCCATCTGCAGGAAAAGACCGAACATGGCGACGATGGCAGTCAGTTGGTTACCCGCTACGCGCGTGACCACGCCGGACGCCTTGTCAGAAAAACCCTGCCAGACGGCAATAAGGTGGATTACGCCTACGACCGCCAGGGCAACCTCCTCAGCGTCGAAGACGGCCACTGGGCGCTGGCCTACGAATACGATCGACAAAACCGCCTCACCGCCGAGCATCAAGGCTGGGGCACCTTGCGTTATGGCTATGACGCTTGCGGTCAACTGCAGCGCCTGCGCCTGCCGGATAACAACCGCGTCACGTTTAACCACGATAAAGGCGGCCACCTCGGCACCGTCGAACTCAACGGTGAAGTGCTCACTTCGCACCTGTTCAAAGCGGGCAAGGAGCAGCAACGACAGCAAGGCCAACTGCTCAGCCATTACCACTACGACAACCAACACCGCCTCCACGCCCACGCCATCACGCAACAGGAAAACCGCCACTACCGCCGCCAATACGACTACGACAAATCCGGCAACCTCGCCCGCATTCTCGATACCCGCAAAGGCGAACATCACTACGCCTACGACCCGCTCCACCGCCTGACCCGCGCCGATCACTCGCAGGACTTACAGGAACGCTTCGGCCACAACCCGGCCGGCAACCTGCTGATGCATGACCGCCCCGGCCCGGACATCGTCGCCGGCAATCGCCTGATGATCCAGGGCGACCGGCATTACGACCACGACGCCTTCGGCAACCTGATTCGCGAACGCCGGGGAAAAGGCCAGGCAGTGGTCACCGAATACCGCTACGACTGCCAGCATCGACTGATCGCCGTCAAAAAACCCAATGGCCAAACCGCCCGCTATCGCTACGACCCCTTTGGCCGGCGCATCAGCAAAATCGTGGATGACAAAACCACGGAGTTTTTCTGGCAAGGCGACAAACTGATCGCCGAACACCACGCCGACCGCCACCGCAGCTACGTCTACGAACCCGACAGCTTCCGCCCTTTAGCCCTGCTGGAAGGCTTCGGCCCCGACGCCACTAAACCCTACCACTACCAACTCGACCACCTCGGCACGCCACAGGAACTCACCGCCCCAGATGGCGAAATCGTCTGGTCCGCCCACTACCGCGCCTACGGCCACATCAGCCGCCTCGACGTCGACAAAATCGACAACCCGCTGCGCTTTCAAGGTCAATACTTCGATCAGGAAAGCGGCCTGCACTACAACCGTCATCGCTACTACAATCCGGATGTTGGACGCTATCTGACGCCAGACCCGGTGAAGCTGGCGGGCGGGATCAATGCGTACCAGTACGTGCCGAATCCTACGAGGTGGGTCGATCCACTGGGGTTAAGCACATGCCCAGGTGGAGATGGATGTAATCCATCTTATGGTGTTGAAGAGCCTGCCATACGACATCTACAGAATGAGGGCGCCCCGACGCAGCCCGATGCTCGCACTCATTTCCCAAAAGACCCAAATGACTTAACCGATGTTTTAGGCGTTAACCCCAAAGTATCTATGACTAGACACGATACTCGACGAATGGAATGGAGGCCCAACAGCGATACCCGAATCAGGTTTGAGAGCCATCCGGGCGACGAGGGCCCATTCGTACCGAGACATCATGGCGAGCACTACCATATAGAGCTAAAACCAAGCAATCTGAGTTGGAAGCAAACGGAAAGAAACAACTTAACCATCAAGGTGCAGCCAGGAAAATATGAAGAGGGGCACGGCACCGGCTTTTTACCAGGCGAAAAGCATCCAGGAATCTGACATGACGAAATTTCCCGTTTCAGATGGAACAATTGAAAAAGTAACTTGCACAAGAAATGCGTTGGTCATGGATTTTAGAGACTGGCAAGAAAGATCCTGGAAAATTACGTTCAACGAACTGGTTGCCTTTCAAGGCATTGGTGCCGTTGGGGCCGATATATGCGATATGTATGAAGAGGAAAACTCAACCCTCTTACAAGAGGCCATCAAATCAGAGCCCAGTGAAATAGGGAAAACCTTCTGTTTTACAGCGAGCAATGGTGGAGAAGTAATTTTTCAGGTAGTTGCCGGAAGCTATGAAGCTCAGAAACTATGACTCAACATGCCACATCAGAATACGGTGAGGCTCTTCTCTATTGGTCTGGACGGTGAGCTGAATAAACCGCACAATCGGCTCACTAAATGAGCCGAATAACCTTTCTATTCGGCTCACGTACCCAGGCATTCCACGATGGATCACCCACACTGGATCTGGCAACACGCCGATTGGCCCCACTTCCACTGGCAACCCGGTCGCCTGGCGGTGCTTCTTCGCGAGTGCGCACAGGCCCAAGGCCGTCTGCTGGGCATGCTCGGTTCCGTCACCCAGGCCGTCAGTGCGCAGAACGAACTGGACACGCTGTTGCAAAACATCCTGACCTCTTCGGCTATTGAGGGCGAGCAGTTGAATGTCGGCTCGGTACGCTCCTCCCTCGCGCGCCGAATGGGCTTGCAGGCGATGGAGGACGGCCATGTCAGCCGTCGCAGTGAAGGGCTGGCAGAGCTGATGATGGATGCCACCGAGCACTTCGCCCAGCCATTCACCCTCGCCCGTTTATTTAATTGGCACCACTTGTTGTTCCCGTTCGAGGAGGAAAGCCTTGCCACGCGTCCGGTCAAGGTCGCGAGTTTGAGGGGCGAGGAGCCGATGCAGGTGGTGTCGGGGCGGCTTGACCGGCCGACCGTCCACTTCGAGGCGCCACCGCGCCTGGGTCTTGAGCAGGCGCTGAACGGATTTCTCAAATGGTTCGAAACCAGCCGCCATCAGCCTGAGCTGGACCCGCTGCTGCGCGCCGGCATTGCGCATTTCTGGTTTGTCACGCTGCATCCCTTCGATGACGGCAATGGCCGCCTGACACGCGCCATCACAGACATGGCCCTGGCCCAAGGTGAGCATCAGTCCATCCGTTTTTACGCCATGTCGGCCAGCATCCTCGAAGACCGCGCTGGTTACTACAATGCACTGGAGTCCAGCCAGAAGGCCACGCTGGATATCACTGACTGGCTGCTGTGGTTCCTACAGACCCTGCTGCGAAGCATGCAACAGGCAATAACGCGGATTGACCGGGTGCTGGATAAGACTCGATTCTGGCAACGCCACCATGACACAGCGTTATCCGCCGAACAGCTCAAGGTTCTCAACCGGCTACTCGATGGCGGCGAAAAAGGTTTCGAGCATGGCATCAGCGCCGCGCAATACCAGGCAGTCGCCAGGGTTTCCAAGGCGACAGCCACGCGGCATCTGGCCGATCTGCTGGAAAAAAACTGCCTGGTCCGCCTCCCCGGCGGCGGGCGCAACACGCGTTATCAAGTCAGCAACAAGGGCGAATGACAGCCCCCTCTCATTTGCCCCCATCCCCCATGTCTGCTAGTGTCGCGCCGGTTTACCGTCTACCGGAATAGCCGCCATGGCCCGCAAAAAAGTTGCACTCGATTTCGAACAATCCCTCGCCGACCTGCAAACCCTGGTCGAGCGTCTGGAGAACGGCGAGTTGTCGCTGGAGGACTCGTTGACGGCGTTTGAGCAAGGCATCGGCCTGACCCGTGATTGCCAGAGCGCGCTGGCGCAGGCTGAGCAGAAGGTGCAGGTGTTGCTGGAACGTGACGGGGAGTTGGCCGAAGAACCTTTCGATGCGGAACAACCCGAATGATCGATGCGTACCAGGCCAGTAGCCAAGCCCGAGTCAATGCGGCGCTTGCGCCCTTGTTTGTTGCGCCGGGCCCTGAGCTCAACCGTCTTTATGACGCCATGCGCTACAGCGTGATGAACGGCGGCAAGCGTGTGCGTCCGTTGCTGGCCTATGCCGCGTGCGAGGCACTGGGCGCGCCGGCCGAGCAGGCCAACGGCGCGGCCTGTGCGGTGGAGCTGATTCACGCCTACTCCCTGGTGCACGACGATTTGCCGGCGATGGACGACGACGATCTGCGTCGCGGCCAGCCGACCACCCACAAAGCCTTTGATGAAGCCTATGCGATTCTCGCCGGTGACGGCCTGCAGAGTCTGGCGTTCAGCGCATTGCTGGACCCGGCGCTGAGCTGCGTCGATGCGTCGACGCGCCTGCGCATGGTCACCGCCCTGGCGCTGGCGGCAGGCCCGGCGGGGATGGTCGGCGGGCAGGCCATCGATATGGGCTCGGTCAGCCTCAAGCTGGACCAGGCTGCGCTGGAACACATGCATCGCCACAAGACCGGCGCGCTGATCGAGGCGGCGGTGCACCTCGGCGCCCTGGCTAGCGGGCGCGCCGAGCCCGCACAACTGGCGGCGTTGCAAACCTACTCGCGGGCCATCGGCCTGGCCTTCCAGGTGCAGGACGACATTCTCGACGTGGAAAGTGATACCGCCACCCTCGGCAAACGCCAGGGCGCCGATATCGCACGGGACAAACCGACTTATCCTGCGCTGCTCGGGCTCGATGCGGCCAAGACGTACGCCCTGGAGCTGCGCGATCAGGCCCTGGCAGCCCTGCAACCTTTCGACGCGGCAGCCGCGCCCTTGCGCGACCTGGCGCGGTATATCGTCGAACGTCGCCACTGATCAACGGCGGCCATTTGCACCGCCTATCGGCCAACTTCGGCGCTCCGCGTGGGCAGTTTGCGATGCTTGAGGTAAACTGCCGCCTCTTCTATACCTATAACGATTCGCCTGATGCCCACGACGTTTCAAGAGATTCCCCGCATACGCCCGTCCACGCCGCTACTCGACCGTGCCGCCACGCCGGACGGCCTGCGTCGACTGGCTGAAGCCGAGCTGGAAACCCTGGCCGATGAACTGCGCCTGGAATTGCTCTACACGGTCGGCCAGACCGGTGGGCATTTCGGCGCCGGCTTGGGCGTCATCGAGCTGACTATCGCGCTGCACTACGTCTTCGACACCCCGGATGACCGGCTGGTGTGGGACGTGGGCCACCAGGCGTACCCGCATAAAATCCTCACCGGCCGCCGCGAGCGCATGAACAGCCTGCGCCAGAAGGACGGCATCGCCGCCTTCCCGCGTCGCGCCGAGAGCGAGTACGACACCTTTGGGGTCGGCCACTCCAGCACCTCCATCAGTGCCGCGCTGGGCATGGCGATTGCCGCCCGTCTGCAAGGCAGCGAGCGCAAGGCGATTGCGGTGATCGGTGACGGCGCGCTGACCGCCGGCATGGCGTTCGAAGCGCTCAACCATGCGCCGGAAGTGGACGCCAACATGTTGGTGATCCTCAACGACAACGACATGTCGATCTCGCGCAACGTCGGCGGCCTGTCCAATTACCTGGCAAAAATCCTCTCCAGCCGCACCTACGCCAGCATGCGCGAGGGCAGCAAGAAGGTGCTCTCGCGTCTGCCCGGCGCGTGGGAAATTGCCCGCCGCACCGAAGAATATGCCAAGGGCATGCTGGTGCCCGGCACGCTGTTCGAAGAGTTGGGCTGGAACTACATCGGCCCCATCGACGGCCATGACCTGCCGACCCTGATTGCCACGTTGCGCAACATGCGCGACCTCAAGGGCCCACAGTTCCTGCATATCGTCACCAAGAAGGGCAAAGGCTTCGCGCCGGCGGAGGTCGACCCGATCGGCTATCACGCCATCACCAAGCTCGACCCCCTGGACGCCCCTGCCGCCGCGCCGAAAAAAGCCAGCGGGCCCAAGTATTCCGGGGTGTTTGGCGAATGGCTGTGCGACATGGCCGCCGCCGACCCACGCCTGGTAGGGGTTACCCCGGCGATGAAGGAAGGCTCCGACCTGGTGGCGTTCAGCGAGCGTTTCCCGCTGCGCTACTTCGACGTGGCAATTGCCGAGCAACACGCGGTGACCTTTGCCGCCGGCATGGCCTGTGAAGGTGCCAAGCCGGTTGTGGCGATCTACTCCACGTTCCTGCAGCGCGGTTATGATCAGTTGGTTCACGACGTGGCGGTGCAGAACCTCGACGTGCTGTTTGCCATCGATCGCGCGGGCCTGGTGGGCGAAGACGGCCCGACCCACGCCGGCAGTTTCGACCTGTCCTACCTGCGCTGCATCCCCGGCATGCTGGTGATGACACCGAGCGACGAGAACGAACTGCGCAAGATGCTCAGCACCGGCCACCTGTACAACGGCCCCGCCGCCGTGCGCTACCCGCGCGGCACCGGCCCGAATGCAGTGATCGAAAAAGACCTGGAGCCCATCGAGATCGGCAAGGGCATCGTGCGCCGCCAAGGCAGCAACGTCGCGTTCCTAGTATTCGGCGTGCAACTGGCCGAAGCGCTCAAAGTGGCAGAGAAGATCGACGCCACCGTGGTCGACATGCGTTTCGTCAAACCCCTGGATGAAGCCTTGGTGCGCGAGATTGCCGGCAGCCATGAGCTGCTGGTGACCGTCGAAGAAAACGCCATCATGGGCGGTGCCGGTGCGGCGGTGAGCGAGTTCCTGGCGCGGGAGAATATTCTCAAGTCGGTGCTGCACCTGGGCTTGCCTGATGTGTACGTGGAACATGCCAAGCCGGCGCAGATGCTGGCGGAATGCGGGCTGGATGAGGCTGGCATCGAGACATCGGTTCGCGCGCGCATGGCGCTGCTCTCCCTGTAAAAACAGGGATCAAAAATGTGGGAGGGGGCTTGCCCCCGATTGCAGTGTGTCAGTCTCAGTATCTGTAACTGACCCACCGCAATCGGGAGCAAGCCCCCTCCCACATTGGTTTTGGGTCAACTTTCAATGCTACGGACAGCCATGAAACATCTTCGCCTTGCCCTGCTGCTGCTGCCTGCCTCGGACCTGCTCGCCGCCAGCCATGACGATGCCCTCAATCTTCCCGACGTGGTGATCAGCGCCAACCGCCAAGTGCAGGCCCGCAACGACAGCAGCGCCGCCAACACCGTATTCACCCGCGACGACATCGACCGCCTGCAACCCACCAGTCTCACCGATCTGCTCAAGCGCGTTCCGGGCGTGCAAATCGCTCCCACTGGAGGCCGTGGCAGTTTGCCGGGGGTCTATCTGCGTGGCACGACGTCCGCGCAAAGCCTGGTGCTGGTGGACGGTCAGCGCATTGCCAACGCCACGTCGGGCGACAGTGGCCTGCAGTACCTGAACGTCGACCAGATTGAACGGGTGGAAGTGCTGCGCGGCTCACGCTCGGTGATCTACGGCAGCGATGCGATGGGTGGGGTTATCCAGGTGTTTACCCGGCGTAATGCCGAACAAGGGTTGCAACCGCGCCTGACGCTGGGCGTTGGCAGCCATCAGACCTGGGAGCGCAGCCTCGGCCTGTCCGGTGGCGATGAGCGTACGCGCTTCAACCTCGGCGCGAGCCTGGATGACACCGCCGGCATCGACTCAACTCACGCGTCGTTCCCCAGCGACGGCGACCGCGACGCCTACCGCAACCAGTCCATCAGCCTGAACCTAAGCCATTCGTTCAGCGATGAATGGGCGGCGGGTTTCAACCTGTTGGACAACCGTGGCAAGTCGGAATACGACAACAGCTTCGGCCGCTATGACGTCGCCACCAGCCAGAGCGTCGGGCAAAAGCCCTACACCGATTACACCGTGAGCAGCGCCAGCGGCTACGTGGATGCCAGGCTCAGCGAGGGCTGGCAATCACGCCTGGAGCTGGGCCACAGCGAAAACCGCGACACCAAGCGCGATACGCTCAGTGATGACTTCAGCGTGTTCAACACCTACCGCGACTCGGTCAACTGGCAGAACGACCTGACGCTGGACGACCGCAACAGCCTGATCCTCGGCGGCGACTGGTACGAAGACCGCTTCCACGGCTCCACCACCTTCAGCGAAAACAGCCGCTGGAACCGCGCGGCCTTTGTGCAGCATCGTTTTCACGGCGAGTGGTTTTCCACCGAGCTGGGCCTGCGCCGCGACCGGAACCAGCAGTTCGGCAGCCAGAACAGCTGGAGCGGGACCCTCAGCCTACCGATCAATCCCGACAACGAGCTGCTCTTGAGCTACAGCGAAGGCTTCCGCGCGCCGACCTTCAACGACCTCTACTACCCAGACACGCAGTACAGCAACCCCAACCTGCTGCCCGAAACCTCAAAGAGCTACGAGCTGCAATGGCGCAGCCAACTGACTGACCAGACCCGTCTGGAAGCGTCGCTGTACCGCACGGACTTGAGCGATGCAATCATTCTGGACAGCACCAGCAAGCCGCAAAATGTCGCTTCGGCCCGCATCAATGGCGTTGAAGCGACGCTCAAGCAGGAATTGTTCGGTTGGCAGGGCAACCTGGGCGTCTCAATCATCGACCCGCGTGATCGCGATACCGGCCACACCCTGGCCCGACGTGCGCGCCGCACGTTGAGCCTGGATCTGGACCGGCAATTTGACACATTGGGCTTGGGCGCCAGTTGGCAGGCGATCAGCAACAGCTACGACGCTCAAGACAATCAGAACCGCCTGGGCGGCTATGCGCTGCTCGGGTTGCGCAGCAGGTGGGCGGTCACGCGGGAAGTCAGTGTTTCGCTCAACGTCGACAACCTGCTGGACCGCCAATACGCCCGTGCCCGCTACAGCTTCAACGCGGCAGACTTCTCCAATAATCAGGACTACCGCGAAGAAGGCCGCACCTGGAGGCTGGGCCTGAGCTGGACACCTCAGCTGTAGCGACCCGGCAACCGCTACCGGACAGACGCCTTGCTGACATCCAGGTAACCTTCCTTGATTGCCTGCTCACAGCCTATGAAGCCATATGCACCAACCCGGCCCGCGTCGGTAATGCCGACGTAAAAGTCCTGTTTCTTGCCGTTGTTTTCCAATTGGTAGTCAAGGCACTCTAAAAGACCCGTGCGCGCCGCGATAACGCGCTTGGGCTGCTGGATCGCAAGCATGTCCTGCTTCGTGGCCCCCCCTGCGTAGATCCTCGTGGGAATAGCGTGGTCGTTGAAATTCATGATCGTAGAAATACCTTCGAATGTGCTGCACCCGGCCAGTAAAACGGCAGCGCAACTCCCCATGATCAAACGTCGCATGGTCACCTCCTGTTAGTGAACAATCGCCATGCAGTACGCATCGCGCGCAGCAGCAGCCTAGCGTCGCGCCGCCGAAATCACCCGACCGACAAATCTCAACAGGAGGTAGGAAAAGGTTTACCGCGCCGGCTCACGTTGCTGCCCAATCAACTCGCAGAGTTTGGCCACCGCGTCGACCATTTGCCCGCTGGGCCGCTCCAGGCCTTTGTCGGGCACCCGCAGCAAGCGCCCTTGCGCCACTGCGGCGATCTGCGGCCAGGCCTTCCAGGCGTCCAGTTGACGCTCATCTCCCGCCAGGATCACCTCGGGGTTGCGCTGCAGCACCGACTCGACGCTGACCTGCGGCGCCGGCAGCGTGAGGTCGTCGAACACGTTGCGGGCCCCGCATACCGCCAGCGCGTCACTGATGATCTGCCCACCGCCCACGGTATACAGCGGCTGATTCCACACCTGATAAAACACCCGCACCGGTTCGGCGCGCTGGTAGCGCTGGCGCAATTCAAGCAAGCGCTGGCGCAGCCGGGTGGCGAGCTGACGACCTGCATCGGCCCGGCCCACCTGCTCGGCAATGGCCTGCACCTGACTGGCCAGTTGCTCAAGGCTGTGGGGTTCAGCGACGTACACGGGGATTTTCAGGCGTTGCAGCTGTTCACGCTGGGCCGGGCCGACGCTGCCGGGCCACAGCAGGATCAGGTCGGGTTGCAGGCTCAGCAGGCGCTCCATGTCCAGCTGTCCGTAACGCCCGACCGAGGGCACGTTCACCAACGCCGGCGGACGCTCACCGCCATCGAGCAAGCCCACCAGTAAATCAGCAGCGCCCACTTCCAGCATGATTTCAGAGAGTGACGGTGCCAGGCTGACGACCCGCTCGGCGGCCAATACCTGGGCACTGAACGCCAGCAGCAGCGCCAGCCAATAGCGTTTCATCCCAATTGACGCGGGATGCGGTAGAGATAGAACAATACCGTCGTCGACAGCGCCAGCAGGAACAACGGCACCGCCTCCAGGCCGACGAATACCGCCAATGCGCCGATCCAGGCAGGCAACGCCGCCACCATCAAAGCAGTGCGGCGGCGAGCCGCGAGGGTGATCCAGGCGGCGGGTTCTTCGGGGGTATCAAGGGCTTTGGAGGTGGCGATCAGCGCGTGTTTATAGCCATTGAAATAGCGCAGGCTGAGAAACATCGAGGCCACGCCGGCAATGAAGAACGGCATGGCCAGCATCGGAAGCAGGGATTGGGCGCGACCGAACACCAGGTTGATCACGAACAAAGGCAGCAACGCCAGGGCCAGGTACTGCCACCAGTTGACGGACAGTCGCCGTTTCACCTGGCCGCGAGTCACGCGCGGTCGACCTCGCCCTGGTGCTCGTTGCCCATCATGTGGTCGAGCTTGCTGGCCTTGGTGGCCAGGTAAAGCTTGTTGTGAGGATTGTGCCCGGTGTGCAGCGGCACGCGCTCGGCGACGGTGATGCCCATCTCGGTGAGGGCCTTGACCTTGCGCGGGTTGTTGGTCATCAAGCGCAGGGATTTCACGCCCAGGTGCTCCAGCATCGGCAGGCAGATCCCATAGTCACGCTGGTCGGCGGCAAAGCCCAGCCGTTCGTTGGCCTCAACGGTATCGGCGCCGCCATCTTGCAGCTCATAGGCGCGGATCTTGTTCATCAGGCCAATACCACGGCCCTCCTGGCGCAGATACAGCAACACGCCACGGCCTTCGCGGGCGATGGCCTGCAGCGCCGCTTCCAGTTGCGAACCGCAGTCGCAACGCTGGCTGAACAAGGCATCGCCGGTAAGGCACTCGGAATGCACACGGCCCAATACCGGCTCGCCATCAGCGATATCGCCCAGGCTCAGCACAACGTGCTCGCGCCCGGTGGCTTCTTCAAGAAAGCCGTTCATGGTGAACGTGGCAAAAGGGGTAGGCAGCTTGGAAGCGGCGACGAAAACGACGGGCACCGTGTGCTCCTGATTTCAGATTTCACAGAGGCGGGCATTGTACAGCAGGTTCCGGTAGACGCTTAAGCTCAATGAGCGCTGATCAAGATCAATCGGTTCGATTGGCCTTCGCCGCGGTTCTATGCACGTCAGAACGGATAGGGCAGCTTCCAGCGCTGGAAGATCGGCTTCAGCTCCCCGCTTTTGACCAGCGCAGCCATGCGCTGGTCGTACACCGCCATCAATGCACGCCCCCGCTCGTTATCGGCAAAGCCCACGTAGAGCGGCAATTCGATGATGGGGGTGAGCCTGAATTTCCCGGGGTCGGCCGCCTGGCCGAGGACGTATCGGGCTTCGTTGAGCGAGTCGATGTAGAAGTCGGCGCGACCATGCTCCAGCATCGGCAGGATCCCGTCGCGCCGCTGAATCTGGTTGAAGCGGTGCACATTGGTCAGGTAATCCTCGTATTTATAGCCGCGCACCCAGGCCAGGCGGTAATGCCCCAACGTTGCTGGGGTTGGCGCAGGCGTCGTCGAAAGCCCCAGGGCGTAGACGTGATCGGCGTCAAAGGGCAAATCCGGGTACAACACGCCTTCGGTCTCGTCGCGATAGGAGCCGACCCAACCGTCCACTTCGCCACGCCGGGTCAGGCCGACCGCACGGGTATACGGCACGCTGCGGGTTTGCAGGGCGATGCCGGCGGGCTCGAACACCTGGCGCAACACTTCCCAGCCAAGACCGCTGCCATCGCGGTTGGTGTAGTTGTCCCACTCCTCACTGGCCAGCATGATCTTGCCCGGCACTGGCGGTTCGTGCGCCTGCACCCAGGACGCGACAACGCACAGGAGGATCAACAGCCAGGGGCGCACATCCATGGTGACGGTCTCCCGCAGGGTAATAATCGGTTAAAGGGTAGCGCAGGACGCCGGACTAGGGCGCGTCGTGAAAATGCTGATAGCCACGAACCACCGGCGTAACGTCGCGCCCATGGGCATCGTGCAGCGTCACGCCCTGCCCCGCCGCGACCCGGCCGATCACATGGATCGGCCAGCCACCGGCCAGCAACGGCGCCAGCGTGGCTGCCGGCAATGTGAACACCAGCACATAGTCATCGCCGCCACTCAACGCGGCCACGCGGGCCTCGTTGTCGCCGACAAACGCCAGCAAGGCTGCAGACAACGGCAGCGCCTGTCGCTCGATCAGCAGGCTGACCGCCGATGCTCTGGCGATATGCCCGCAGTCGGCCAGCAGGCCGTCGGAGATGTCCATGGCCGAGGTCGCCTTGCCGCGCAGCGCCACCCCCAGGGCCAGTTGCGGTTGCGGCGACCAGTAATGGGCCAGCAAGGGTTCGGCAATGGTCGCATCCGCCGTGCGCTGGCCCAACACCAACGGCAAGGCGCCGGCGGCATTGCCCAGCTCGCCACCCACACAGAGCAGATCACCCGGCTGCGCGCCGCTGCGGGTCAACGCCTGGCCGGCCGGTACACGACCAAATACAGTCAGGGTCAGGCTCAGCGGGCCGCGCGTGGTGTCGCCTCCCACTAACCCTACGCCGCAGCGTTGCGCCATGGCGTTCAAACCCTGGGCATAGCGTTGCAGCCAATTGGCATCGACGGTCGGAGTAGTCAGGGCAAGGGTGAATGCAAGGGGATTGGCGCCCATGGCAGCCAGGTCGCTCACCGCCACGGCCAACGAGCGCTGGCCGAGCAGAAACGGGTCACAGGGGTCGGCAAAATGTACACCGGCCACCAGCGTATCGGTGGAAACCGCCAGTTGTTCGCCGGGAGGCAACGCCAGCAAGGCGCAGTCATCGCCGATCCCAAGAGCGATGCCTTCGCCGCCCTGCGCACAGGGCGCGGCGGCGAAGTAATTGCGGATCAGCTCGAACTCGCCCATGCCGGACTCAAGCGCACATCAGCGCTTGTAGGCCTTTACTTCGGCTTCACGCAGGCGCGGGGCCAGCTTGTCGAGCACGCCGTTGACGAACTTGTGGCCGTCGGTCGAACCATAGACTTTCGCCAGTTCGATGCCTTCGTTGATCACCACACGGTACGGTACGTCGACGCGCTTGAGCAGTTCCCAGGCGGACAGGCGCATGACGCACAGCTCAACCGGATCGAGCTCTTCGATGGTCAGGTCCAGGCACGGGGCCAGGGCCGCGTCGATCTCGCTCAGGTTGGCGTGCACACCGTGCAGAATGTCGTGGAAGTACGGCAGGTCCGCGAACGTGAAGTCGTTATCGACGCGAAACTGCGCTTCGATTTCGGTCAACGAGGTGCCTGCCATCTGACGCTGGTACAGCGCCTGGGTGGCCAGCTGGCGCGCAGCACGGCGCTTTTCGTTTTTCGAGGGCTTGCCGGCGTCCGCGGGGCGCGGGTCGCGTGGGTTGAAGTTGTCGCCGTCGTCGGAAATCACTTGGCCTCCAACTGCGACAGCAGGCTGACCATTTCCAGGGCGGACAAGGCGGCTTCTGCGCCTTTGTTACCGGCTTTGGTGCCGGAACGCTCGATGGCCTGCTCGATGGAATCCACGGTCAGCACGCCGAACGCGACGGGCACGCCGAACTCCATGGACACCTGGGCCAGGCCCTTGGTGCATTCACCGGCAACGTATTCGAAGTGCGGAGTACCGCCACGAATCACAGCGCCCAGGGCGATGATCGCCGCGTATTCACCTTGCTGAGCAACTTTTTGCGCAACCAGTGGAATTTCGAAGGCGCCAGGGGCACGGATCAGGGTGATATCGCTTTCGCTCACACCGTGGCGAACCAGGGCGTCCACGGCACCGCTCACCAGGCTTTCAACCACGAAGCTGTTGAAGCGGCCAACCACCAGGGCGTAGCGGCCTTTGGGGGCGATGAAGGTACCTTCGATGGTCTTCAGGGTCATTCGACAAATCTCTTAAAGAGCAGGGACGCGAAAAATGCGTCCCTCAGTGATGTGTTAACCGCGAACAAGGGGCAAAAATCGCCGGGCTTTATTCGGAGGGCACGTATTCTACAACTTCCAGGTCGAATCCGGATATCGCATTAAATTTCATCGGCGCGCTCATCAGGCGCATTTTGCGCACGCCCAGGTCGCGCAGGATCTGCGAACCGGCACCAACGATGCTGTAGGTGGTCGGCGTCTTGATCTGCGAGTGCTCGGCGGTTTCACGAATATGCGCAAGCAGAACATCACCATCCACCGGGTTGCCGAGCAACAGCACCACGCCGCTGCCGGCCTCGGACACCGCCGCCATGGCGGCGCGCAGGCTCCAGCGACCCGGTTGCTTGACCATCAGCAGGTCGCGCAGCGGATCCATGTTGTGCACCCGCACCAGGGTCGGTTCGTCGGCGCTGATGCTGCCCAGGGTGAGGGCCATGTGCACATCGCCTTCCACCGAATCGCGGTAGGTCACCAGATTGAACTGGCCCAGTTCGCTGTCCAGCGGCTGCTCGGCAATCCGCTGAACGGTACGTTCGTGGATCATGCGGTAGTGGATCAGGTCGGCGATGGTGCCGATCTTGAGGTTGTGTTCGGCCGCAAAGGTCTCGAGTTCACTGCGACGGGCCATGGTGCCGTCGTCGTTCATCACTTCGCAGATTACGCCGCTGGGCTCGAACCCGGCCATGCGCGCCAGGTCGCAGGCTGCCTCGGTGTGGCCGGCACGCGCCAGGGTGCCGCCCGGTTGGGCCATCAGCGGGAAGATATGGCCGGGGCTGACGATGTCTTCGGCCTTGGCATCACGCGCGGCAGCAGCCTGCACGGTGCGCGCGCGGTCAGCGGCGGAGATGCCGGTGGTGACGCCGGTGGAGGCTTCGATGGACACGGTGAACTTGGTGCCGAACCCCGAACCGTTGCGCGGCGCCATCAACGGCAACTTGAGCAGTTCGCAGCGCTCGCGGCTCATGGGCATGCATATCAGCCCGCGGGCGTGCTTGGCCATGAAGTTGATGTGCTCGGCCTTGCAGGCCTCGGCGGCCATGATGATGTCGCCTTCGTTCTCGCGGTCTTCGTCATCCATGAGGATGACCATCTTGCCTTGGCGGATGTCTTCAACCAGTTCTTCGATGCTGTTGAGCGCCACGCGGCACCCCCTTGGTCAGGATTTAAGGTAGCCGTTGGCGGCCAAAAAACTTTCGGTGATGTTCCCGGATGTTGGCTCTGCGGCCTTATCGCCCATCAACAGGCGCTCCAGGTAACGGGCCAGCAAGTCCACTTCCAGATTCACACGGCGACCCGGCTGGTAGGACGCCATGATGGTTTCGCTGAGGGTGTGGGGAATGATGGTCAGCTCGAATTCGGCGCCATTCACGGCGTTCACGGTCAGGCTGGTGCCGTCCACGGTGACCGAACCTTTGTGGGCGATGTACTTGGCCAGCTCTTTGGGTGCGCGGATGCGAAACTCCACGGCCCGGGCGTTTTCGCTGCGCGCGACCACTTCGCCGACACCGTCGACGTGGCCGCTGACCAGGTGGCCGCCCAGGCGCGTGGTCGGCGTGAGGGCTTTTTCCAGGTTGACCGGACTGCCGGCCTTGAGGTCGCTCATCGCGGTGCAGTCCAGGGTTTCGCGGCTCACATCGGCGGCAAAACCGTTGCCCGGTAATTCAACGACGGTGAGGCATACGCCACTCACCGCAATGCTGTCGCCCAGTTTGACGTCGCCCAGATCGAGCTTGCCGGTTTCAACCAGCAGGCGGATATCACCGCCTTTGGGGGTCATTGCCCGGATGCTGCCGATGGATTCGATGATGCCGGTGAACATGTCGTTCTCCTGAAAACGGGGGACGGGCGCCTGAGCCCGGTCAGAATTATACGCTCGCTGCTGGCACAGGGATGGCAGTGACTCGCCAGTCGTCGCCCACAGCGCGCAGGTCAGTGATCTTGAGTTGGGGGGCATCGGCCAGCTTCTCAAGCGGCCAGTCCAGCAACGGCCGGGCGGCGGAGCCCAGAAACTTGCCGGCGACGAAAATCACGTATTCGTCCACCAGGCCCTGCTGGGCAAATGCACCGGCCAGGCTCGGGCCGGCTTCCACCAGCACCTCGTTGACGCCACGCGCTGCCAGCGCCACCAGCGCCGCGCGCAGGTCAACCTGACCCTCAACGCCTGGCACCACCAGGCATTCGGGGCCACGGGGGAACTGGTTTTGCGCGGTGACGCAGGTGATCACCAGCGCCGGACCGGCCTTGAAAAATGGCGCGTTGAGCGGCACGCGCAGACGGCCGTCGATCAGCACGCGCAGCGGCGGGCGCGACATGGCCAGGGCGGTGGTTTCGGGATCGAGACCGAGTTCGGCGGCGCGCACGGTCAGGCGCGCACCGTCGGCCAGCACGGTGTCGGCGCCAGTCAATACCACGCTGGCTTGAGCACGCAGGCGCTGCACGGCGGCGCGGGCGGCGGGGCCGGTGATCCATTGGCTTTCGCCGCTGGCCATCGCGGTGCGCCCGTCCAGGCTCATCGCCAACTTGACCCGCACGAACGGCAGGCCATGTTCCATGCGCTTGAGAAAGCCGGGGTTAAGCGCCCGCGCTTCGGTTTCCAGCACGCCGCTGCGCACCTCGATACCGGCCTGGGCCAGGCGTTGCATACCGCGCCCGGCCACTTCCGGGTTGGGATCCTGCATGCCGGCCACCACCCGCGCGACACCGGCCGTCACCAGCGCATCGGCGCAGGGCGGCGTGCGGCCATGGTGGCTGCAGGGTTCGAGGGTCACGTACACCGTGGCGCCGCGCGCCTTGCTACCTGCAGCGCGCAGGGCGTTGGGCTCGGCATGGGGTTCGCCGGTGCGCTCATGCCAGCCTTCGCCGACAATTTGCCCGTCACGCACGATCACGCAGCCCACGCGCGGGTTGGGATGGGTGGTGTACAGGCCCTTGCGCGCCAGTTCCAGGGCGCGGGCCATGTAGTGGGCGTCGAGTACCGCCTGTTCAGGGCTCATTGCTTGGACGGCTCACGCGCCAGGCGGTCGATCTCTTCGCGGAACTCGTTGAGGTCCTGGAAGCGTCGATACACGGAAGCGAAACGGATATAGGCGACTTCGTCGAGCTTTTGCAGCTCGCCCATCACCAGCTCGCCCACCACCAGGCTTTTGACCTCGCGCTCGCCGGTCGCGCGCAGCTTGTGCTTGATGTGCACCAGCGCCGCTTCCAGGCGCTCGACACTCACCGGGCGTTTTTCCAGGGCGCGCTGCATACCGGCGCGCAGTTTGTCTTCGTCGAAAGGCTGGCGGCTGCCGTCGGACTTGATCAGACGGGGCAATACCAGTTCGGCGGTTTCGAAGGTGGTGAAACGTTCACCGCAGCCAGACGCCAGGCATTCGCGCCGACGACGCACTTGATCGCCCTCGGCGACCAGACGCGAATCAATGACCTTGGTGTCGTTGGCACCGCAGAAGGGACAGTGCATGGTGGGCAGGCAACAAAAAATGGGAGGGCCATGGTAGCGCATCCCCGTGGCAAGACAAGCCATAGCCTTTACGGTATATAGGCAGGCTTATATGTTTGTTACCTTTCACTTCACGGATTTAGTCCTTCCTGGAGCTGTACATGCAGTTACGACCACTTGTTTTGCTCACTCTGCTCGGTTTTCTGGTCGCCTGCAGCAGCGAAGCCCCCAAGCCCGCCGCACCGGTGCCTGCCCCCGCGCAGGAGAAAAAAGTGCCGGGCATTGAAGAGGTCGGCCCCCTGCCCGCCTATCAGCGTGAAATCAGCGGCAACCTGACCAACGTACCGGCCGGTGCCGAAGTCGAGATGGCCCTGTTGGTGATCGACGAACGCTCGCGCCCACAACAACTGCTCGCCAGCAGCGTGCTGACCGGCAACGGCAAGCCCCTGGCGTTTCGCCTGCGCTTCAACCCCGAGGCCTTCCCGGCTGGTGCACGGGTTGAATTGCGTGGCCGCGCCAGCCAGTCCGGCCAGTTGATCCTGCACCTGCCCGCCGTGCGCATCACCCAGGCGATCACACAAACCACCGGCCCCCTGCAGCTCGTCAAGGCGCCATGACGCCACCGCTGGACCTGCAACGCGCCTTGAGCCAACTGATCGGCGACGCGCAATTGCTGCCTTGCGCGCTGCCGGGCACTGCGCTTTCGCTGTGGCTGCTGAACGCCGACAACATGAACCGTGCATTCAGCCAGGAAGAAACCCGGCGCATCCTCCATGAGCCGCCGTATTGGAGTTTCTGCTGGGCCAGCGGCCTGGCGCTAGCGCGCTATCTGGCGGCGAACCCGCAGTGGGTGGCCGGCAAGCGGGTGCTGGACTTTGGCGCCGGTTCCGGCGTGGCCGCAATTGCGGCGGCCAAAGCAGGCGCGCTGGAAGTGGTGGCGTGCGACCTGGACCCGCTGGCACTGGCGGCCTGCCGGGCAAATGCCGAACTCAATGGCGTGCAGTTGGGCTATTCGGCGGATTTTTTTGCCGAAGCCGACCGTTTCGATCTGATCCTCGTCGCCGATGTGCTGTACGACCGCGCCAACCTGCCGCTGCTGGACCACTTCCTCACCCGAGGCCGCGAGGCATTGGTGGCGGATTCGCGGGTGCGGGATTTTCAGCACGCCGATTATCGACGCCTGGAGATCCTTGATGGCTTGACGCTGCCGGACCTGGCCGAGCCTTGGGAGTTTCGCAAAGCGAGCCTGTACCATGCGCGGCGCGCTTGAGGGCATCGCGGGCAAGCCCGCGCCCACATGTGGCCGCGTTTTTTTTGTGGGAGCTGGCTTGCCTGCGATAGCGATCTTGCCTGCACTGCGCTTTCAGCCAATGGCGCCAGCCCTTATAGTTGCCCCCATTCCCGCTCTATTAGAGACGCCCCATGAGTGAACCCACGCCGTACATCTTCGACGTCACCACCGCCAACTTCGAACAGGCGGTGATTCAGAACTCTTTCGAAAAACCCGTGCTGGTGGATTTCTGGGCCGAGTGGTGTGCGCCGTGCAAGGCGTTGATGCCGATGCTGGCGCAAATTGCCGAGAGTTATCAGGGTGAGTTGTTGCTGGCCAAGGTCGACTGCGAAGCGGAATCGGACATCGTCGCGCGTTTCGGCATTCAAAGCCTGCCGACGGTGGTGCTGTTCAAGGATGGCCAGCCGGTGGACGGATTTGCCGGCGCGCAGCCGGAATCGGCGGTGCGCGCGATGCTCGAGCCCCACGTGCAGATGCCGCCACCGGCGGCGGCCGACCCGCTGGAGCAGGCCCAGACGCTGTTTGCCGAAGGTCGAATCAGCGATGCCGAGGCGCTGCTGGTGACGCTGCTCGGTGAAGACAATACCAACGCCGCCGCGCTGATCCTGTATGCGCGCTGCCTGGCCGAACGCGGTGAATTGGGCGAAGCCCAGGCCGTGCTGGACGCGGTCAGCGGCGACGCTCACAAAGCCGCCCTCGCCGGCGCCAAGGCGCAGATCACCTTCCTGCGCCAGGCCGCCGACCTGCCGGACGCCGCCGACCTGAAAAGCCGTCTGGCGCAGAACCCGCAGGACGACGAAGCAGCCTACCAGTTGAGCATTCAGCAACTGGCGCGCCAGCAATACGACGCGGCGCTCGAAGGCCTGCTCAAGCTGTTCATCCGCAACCGCAGCTACAGCGAAGGTCTGCCGCACAAGACCCTGCTGCAGGTGTTCGAGTTGCTGGGCAATGAACACCCGCTGGTGACCGTGTACCGCCGCAAGTTGTTCGCCGCGTTGTATTAATCGCCGACCCAACTGTACAGCGGCGTATCCCCGCCGCTGCTCACCTTGACCTTGGCGCTATGGCGCAGGCGCACCAGCAGGCGCTTGCCCGTCGCCGCATCACCGGCCACCCCTTCCAACTGATCAAGCAACTCCAGGCCGCTTAACTGCCCGGCGTTGCGCAACAGCGCCTGGGCGTTCTGCCACAGGTCGTCATCCTGCCTAACCGGCGCAGCAGCTGGTGTACTCGGCGCCGGAGCAGCCTGCAACTGCGCGCCCAGCTTGGCCCAGTCGCCGTCGTCCAGCTCCAGGGTCAAGTCCACCGGCAGGTCGCCGACGGTTCCACGAATTCGCAACATCGTCTTTTCTCCTGCATTTTTTCTGACGGGCATGCTCCCATGCGGCTTGCGCAACGCCAAGCGCGCGGTCAAACTCTCGCCATTATTGTTATAAGATCACATAACAAACCTTTCATGTTCTGGAGCCTTCCCATGCGCCGTCTGCTGCTCGCTTTGCCGTTTGCCCTGCTGCCACTGGCTGTGGCCCATGCCCATGAAGATCACGACCACGAACACGGCAGCCTCGGAGCCCACGAACATGGCGTAGGCCGCCTCAACGCCGTGCTCGATGGTCAGACCCTGGAGCTTGAGCTGGAAAGCCCGGCCATGAACCTGGTGGGTTTCGAACACCTGGCCACCACCGCCGCTGACAAGGCCAAGGTCGCCGCCGCGCGCAAGCAACTGGAAAACCCATTGGCCCTGTTCAACCTGCCCAAGGCGGCCGGCTGCGTGGTGAGCACCCAGGAACTCAACAGCCCGTTGTTTGGCGACAAGCCTGAAGCCGATCACGACGATGACGATGATGCTGACGACCATGCCACCGACGGCAAGGGCGCAGCGGCCCACGAACATCATCACGACCACAGCGAAATCCACGCGCATTACCAGTTCACCTGCGCCACGCCGACTGCGCTGAGCAACCTGGACCTGACCCAGGTGTTCAAGACCTTCCCCGCCACCAAGAAAATTCAGGTACAACTGATTGGCCCGAGCGGCCAGCAAGGTGTCGACGCAACGGCCACAGCTGCCACCCTGAAGTTCTGATTGCCCATGACCCAAGCCTTGATCGAACTGTCTGACCTGGGCTTCAACTGGCCCGGTCACCCGCAGTTGCTGGACATTCCCGCGTTCCGTCTGGAACGCGGCGAAACCCTGTTTCTCAAAGGCCCCAGCGGCAGTGGCAAGACCACCCTACTGGGGCTGCTGGGCGGTGTGCACAAGCCCAGCCGGGGCAGCATTCGCCTGCTCGGCCAGGAACTCACCGAACTCTCGGCCGGCGCCCGCGACCGCTTTCGCGTTGATCACACCGGCTACATATTCCAGCAATTCAACCTGCTGCCGTTTTTGTCGGTGCGCGAAAACGTCGAACTGCCCTGCCACTTTTCCAACGTGCGCGCGCAGCGGGCCAGGCAGCGCCACGGCAGTGTGGACAAAGCCGCCGCCGCCCTGCTCGCGCACCTGGGCCTCAAGGATAAAGACCTGCTGGAACGCCGCGCCGACGCGCTGTCCATCGGCCAGCAGCAACGGGTGGCCGCCGCCCGGGCGCTGATCGGCCAGCCGGAGCTGGTGATCGCCGACGAACCCACCTCGGCCCTGGACTACGACGCCCGCGAGGCTTTCCTTCAGCTGTTGTTCGCCGAATGCCGCGACGCCGGCGCCAGCCTGCTGTTCGTCAGCCACGACCAGAGCCTGGCAGCGCTGTTCGACCGCAACCTGTCGCTGGCCGAACTCAATCGCGCCGCCACGCCCGCAGAGGTTTGAGATGTATCTGTTCCGTCTAGCCATGGCCAGCCTGGCTAACCGCCGCTTCACCGCGACGCTCACCGCCTTCGCCATCGCGCTTTCCGTGTGCCTGCTGCTGGCCGTGGAGCGCGTGCGGGTCGAGGCGCGCAACAGCTTCGCCAGCACCATCAGTGGCACCGACCTGATCGTCGGCGCCCGCTCGGGTTCGGTGAACCTGTTGCTGTATTCGGTGTTTCGCATCGGCAACGCCACCAACAACATCCGCTGGGACAGCTTCGAGCACTTCGCCGCCAGCCCGCAGGTGAAATGGGCGATCCCGATTTCCCTCGGCGACTCCCATCGTGGCTACCGCGTGATGGGCACCAACCAGTCCTATTTCGAGCACTACCAGTACGGGCGCAAGCAAAACCTCGAACTGGCCAGCGGCCGCGCCTTCGCCACTGACCCTTTCGAAGTGGTGCTGGGCGCTGAAGTGGCTGACGCACTGCATTACAAGCTGGGCGACAAACTGGTGCTGGCCCACGGCGTGGCAGTGGTCAGCCTGGTCAAGCACGACGACAAACCGTTCACCGTAGTCGGCATTCTCAAGCGCACCGCCACGCCCGTCGACCGCACGCTGCACATCAGCCTGGGCGGCATGGAAGCGATCCACATCGACTGGCACAACGGCGTGCCGGCCCAGGGCAAAGGCCGCATCAGCGCCGATCAGGCGCGCAATATGGACCTCACCCCGCAGGCGATCACCGCGTTCATGCTGGGCCTGAACAACAAGATTTCCACTTTCGCCCTGCAGCGGGAAATCAACGAGTTCCGTGGCGAGCCGATGCTGGCGATCCTGCCCGGCGTGGCGCTGCAAGAGCTGTGGAGCATGATGGGCACCGCCGAGAAGGCGCTGTTCGTGATCTCGCTGTTCGTGGTGCTGACCGGTTTGATCGGCATGCTCACGGCGATTCTCACCAGTCTCAACGAGCGCCGCCGCGAAATGGCAATTCTGCGTTCGGTGGGAGCACGACCGTGGCATATCGCAAGCCTGCTGATTTTCGAAGCGTTCGCCCTGGCGCTCGCCGGCGTGGTGGCCGGCGTAGGCTTGTTGTACGTGTGCATCGCCGCATCGCGCGGTTATTTGCAGGCCAACTATGGCCTGGATCTGCCGATGTCATGGCCAAGCGAATATGAATGGACACTGCTGGCGGGTATTCTCGCCGCAGCGTTGTTGATGGGCAGCGTGCCGGCCTGGCGCGCCTACCGACAATCCTTGGCCGATGGTCTGTCCATACGGCTGTAGAACCGCAGCTGCAAGTTTCAAGCGTTAAGCTGCAAGCGAGTCGGCTTTTACGTGTAGCTTGCGGCTAGTAGCTATTCACTGAGGAGTCTCCATGCGTCGTGCCCTGTTTGCGTTCCTGCTGCTGATAATCGTGCCCGCCTGGGCGCAAGATCAGCCCAGGGATCTGTCCTGGCAGGAGATGATCCCGCCGGACGCGCCGCCGGAAATCCCCAATATGAAACCGCTGCACGACCTGTCGAACATGGCCGATGCCCTGTCCGTCGAGGCCGCGCCCGCCGCCAAACAGGACCTGCCCAACGCGCCGGTAGTGCAGAGCCTGGACGGCAAGCACATTCGCCTGCCGGGCTATATCGTGCCGCTGGAAGTCAGCGAAGAAGGCCGCACCACCGAGTTCTTGCTGGTGCCGTATTTCGGCGCGTGCATCCACGTGCCGCCGCCGCCGTCGAACCAGATCGTGCATGTGAAAAGCGAAGTCGGCGTGAAGCTCGATGAGCTGTACCAGCCGTACTGGATCGAGGGCGCGATGCAGGTCAAGCCATCGTCCAGTGAGTTGGCCGATGCCGGTTACCAGATGGATGCCGAGAAAATCTACATGTACGAACTGCAGGAATAACCTTTCATTGAGCTGAGTCAAAAGATCGAGCGGTACGATCTTTACCATTGGACGTACACCTTTTAACGTCCTTTTGGAGCTCCCATGAACAAGTCTCTGCTCGGCGCGTCGCTCTTCGCGCTGGCCCTCGCCGCCCCGCTCGCCCAGGCTCACCAAGCGGGCGACATCCTGATTCGCGCCGGTGCGATCACCGTGAATCCGAAGGCCGACAGCAGCAGCGTCAAGGTGGATCAAGGCCCCTTGGCCGGCGCCAACCTGGGCGGCAAGGCGACCATGAGCAGCGATACCCAGTTGGGTCTGAACTTCGCCTACATGCTCACCGATCACGTCGGCCTTGAACTGCTGGCCGCCACGCCATTCGAGCATGACGTAAAAATCAAGAACACCGCCCTCGGCGCCGCCAATGGCAAGCTCGGTACCCTCAAGCACCTGCCGCCGACCCTGAGCGTGGTGTATTACCCGCTGGACAATCAGTCCGCGTTCCAACCCTATGTCGGCGCGGGCATCAACTACACCTGGATCTACGATGAGCATGTCGGCAGCCGTGCCTCCAACGCCGGCTTCAGCAACTTCAAGGCGGAAAACTCGTGGGGCTGGTCCGCGCAGATCGGCGCCGATTACATGATCAACGACAAGTGGATGATCAACGCCCAGGCGCGCTACATCGACATCAGCACCAAAGCGACAGTGGATAACAACGCGCTGGGCCAGGGCACCCGGGCCAAGGTCAATGTGGATGTCGACCCGATGGTGTATATGGTGGGGATTGGTTACAAGTTCTAAGGCCGCTCTGACCGACTCTACACACCAATGTGGGAGCTGGCTTGCCTGCGATAGCAGCAACTCGGTGCATCAGTGATACCGAGGTGGTGCTATCGCAGGCAAGCCAGCTCCCACAGAGGTCTGCTCCCACATTGGGTTGGTTTGTGTGTCAGGTATGGCGGTAGAACCGGTCCAGCAACGCCGGCAATCCCGCCCGCCATGCCCGGGGCTTGATGCCGAAGGTGTGGAGGATTTTCTTGCAGGCCAGCACCGCGTGCTGCGGTTCGTCCGCCGCATCTGGCCGGGCCGCGTGGGCCTGGGCGGTGGGGGACTCGATGGCCAGCGCACGAAAGCTGCGCGCCTCGCTGAGGATCGCCTGGCCCAGCGCCAGCGGCGTGGTCGCCTCGTGGCCGGCGTAGTGGTAGGTGCCCCACAAGGGCGCTGCGCAATCGAGTTGCTTGAGCACCGAAATGATCACCCGCGCGGCATCGTCCACCGGCGTCGGGTTGCCGCGTCGATCATCGGCCATCGGTATTTCACCTGGTTGTTCGGCCTGGGCCAGAAAGCGCCCGAGGGTGCCATCGGCGCTGTCATCCAGCAGCCAGCCAAAACGCAGCAGCACATGTTGCGGGCAGGTGGCGCGCACGCTTTGCTCGATGCGCCACAGCGCCTGGCCGCGCAGGCCCAGCGGCACCGGATCGTCCTTTTCACTGTAGGCAGTGGCGCGCGAGCCATCGAATACGCGGTAGCTGGACGGTTGCAGCAAGGTGATGCTGTGGTGCTGACACAGTTCGGCCAGGCGCTCGATGGCGTATTCCTGAGCCGCCAGACGGGTTTCGCTGACGGCTTCAGCCTGGAACCAGTCGAAATAGTAGGCGAGGTTGATCAGTGCATCGGGACGGGTGTCGTCGAGCAATTGGGTGAGGCTCGCGGCATCCCAGCCGTCTTGGGGCGGTTTGGGGGAGAGGAACCCGATGTCTTCCTCTGCACCGAGGCGAATCAGCGCCTGCCCGAGGGCATTCCCGCCGCCCAGTAACATAAGGCGCATTCGCATAGATTGAGCAGGCCCGGTCTGTTTGGAACGATGGTTAGTGTCGGCAGACGTGTATGCCATACCGTGGGGTGTAGCCGGAATCGTTGCATTTTGCGGGTTTGTAGCGCAACCGTCACGGATAAAGTAAGCGTTTGCAACTTGTTGGAGCCGGTGGCATCAATCATTGCATGAACCTTCCTGAATCAACGGACAGGGCATTGGACGGTTTTCACCCCGCCGTCAGCGCCTGGTTTCGCAGCACCTTCCCCGCGGTGACCGGCGCCCAGGCCCTGGCATGGCCGCTGATCCGCCAGCGTCGCTCGACGCTGATCGCCGCACCGACCGGCTCGGGCAAGACCCTCACGGCCTTCCTCGCGGTGCTCGACGACCTGGTCCAACAGGGCCTGGCCTACGGCGGCAACCTGCCGGACGCGACGCAGGTGGTGTACGTGTCGCCGCTCAAGGCGCTGTCCAACGACATCCAGATCAACCTGCAAAACCCGCTGGCCGGGATCAGCGCGCAGTTGCAGAGCCAGGGTCTGGCGCCGCTGGAGATCCGCACCGCCGTGCGCACCGGCGACACCCCGCAAAAGGACCGCGCGCTGATGCGCAAACGCGCGCCGCATATCCTGGTGACCACCCCCGAATCGCTGTACGTGCTGCTCGGCTCGGACTCCGGCAGGCAGATGCTCGCCAGCACGCGCACAGTCATCGTCGACGAGATCCACGCCATCGCCGCCGGCAAGCGCGGCAGCCACCTGGCGCTGAGCCTGGAGCGCCTGCAAGGCGTGTGCGCCGAGCCGCTGACGCGCATTGGTTTGTCGGCCACGCAAAAGCCCATCGAAGCGGTGTCGCGGTTTCTGGTGGGTACCGCGCGCGAGTGCGCGATCGTCGATATCGGCCACGCCCGCCCACGCGACCTGGGTATCGAAGTGCCGCCGGTGCCGCTCTCGGCGGTCATGGCCAATGACGTCTGGGAGCTGGTTTACGACCGCCTCGCGGCACTGGCTCGCGAACACCGCACCACGCTGATTTTCGTCAACACCCGGCGCTTGGCCGAACGTCTGGCCCGTCACCTGAGCGAGCGCCTGGGCAAGGCCGCTGTGGCCGCGCACCACGGCAGCCTCGCCAAGGAACTGCGCCTGGACGCCGAGCAACGGCTCAAGGCCGGCGCGCTGCAAGTGCTGATCGCCACCGCGTCGCTGGAGCTGGGGATCGATATTGGCGAGGTGGACCTGGTGTGCCAGATCGGCTCGCCCGGTTCCATCAACGGTTTTTTGCAAAGAGTTGGACGCTCCGGCCATCAGGTCGGCGGCACGCCCAAGGGGCGCCTGTTCGCGACCACCCGCGACGACCTGATTGAATGCGCCGCCCTGCTCGACTGCGTGCGCCGTGGCGAGCTGGACACCTTGCACATCCCGGTCGCGCCGCTGGACGTGCTGGCCCAGCAGATCATCGCCGAAGTCAGCGCCCGCGAATGGCCGGAGCAGGACTTGCTGGCACTGATCCACCGCGCCACGCCCTACGCCGCGCTGGATGAACGCCACTACCAGGCGCTGCTGCAGATGCTCGCCGAGGGCTACAACGGGCGCCAGGGCATCCGCAGCGCCTACCTGCACCGCGACGCCCTGACCCGCACCCTGCGCGGCCGCCGGGGCGCCAGGCTGACCGCCGTGACCAGCGGCGGCACCATCCCCGACAACGCCGACTACAGCGTTTTGCTCGAACCCCAGAGCCTGAACATCGGCAGCGTCAACGAAGACTTTGCGGTGGAAAGCATCGCCGGGGACATCTTCCAGCTGGGCAATACCTCCTACCGCATCCTGCGGGTCGAAGCCGGCAAGGTGCGCGTCGAGGATGCCCATGGCCAGCCGCCGACCATTCCGTTCTGGCTCGGCGAAATGCCCGGGCGCAGCAACGAGCTGTCCGCCGCCGTGGCGCGCTTGCAAGGCGAGTTGGACCGCCTGCTCGGCGCCAGCCCCGGCGACCTGCAACCGGCGCAGGACTGGCTCACCGGCACCCTGGGCCTGAACCGCGCCAGCGCCGAGCAGATCCTCGATTACCTGGCCCGCGCGCGTCTGGCCCTGAGCGCATTGCCGTCCCGCGACACGCTGATCATGGAGCGGTTTTTCGATGCCTCCGGCGGCACCCAGTTGATCATCCACACGCCGTTCGGCAGCCGCCTGAATCGCGCCTGGGGCCTGGCGTTGCGCAAGCGCTTTTGCCGCACGTTCAATTTCGAGCTGCAAGCGGCGGCCAGTGAAAACGCGATTGTGCTGTCGCTGTCCACCAGCCACAGCTTTGAACTCGATGAGGTGTGGCGTTACCTCAACAGCCACAGCGCCGAACATATCCTGATCCAGGCGGTGCTGGACGCGCCGTTGTTCGGCGTGCGCTGGCGCTGGAATGCCGGGGTGGCGCTGGCCCTGCCGCGTTTCACCGGCGGGCGCAAGGTGGCGCCGCAGATCCAGCGCATGAAAAGCGAAGACCTGATCGCCAGCGTGTTTCCCGACCAGATCGCCTGCCTGGAAAACCTTGCCGGCGAACGCGAAGTGCCTGAACACCCGCTGGTGGAACAGACCCTCGACGACTGCCTGCACGAAGCCATGGACAGCGACGCCTGGCTGGCCCTGCTGCGGCGCATGGAACGCGGCGAGGTGCGCCTGATCAGCCGCGACCTGCCGGCGCCCTCGCCCATGGCGGCGGAAATTCTCAGCGCGCGGCCCTACACCTTTCTCGACGATGCGCCACTGGAAGAACGCCGCACCCAGGCCGTGCTCAACCGGCGCTGGAGCGACCCGCAAAGCACCGACGACCTCGGCGCCCTGGACGCCGAGGCGATTGCCGGCGTGCGCGAGGAAGCCTGGCCTACGCCCCATGGCCCGGATGAAATGCACGAAGCGCTGATGAGCCTGGCGTGCATCGCCGCAAGCGAAGTCACGCCGCCATGGGCGCAGTGGCTGCAGGCGCTGGCCAAGGCCGGGCGCGCGTATCTGTTGCCCAACGGGCTGTGGGTAGCCGTGGAACGGCTGAGCTGCTGGCAGGCGATTTATCCCCACGACCTGCCGTTATTGCCCGGCTTCGATGAGCCCTGGACCTTCGAGGACGCGGTGCTCGAAGTGCTGCGCGCGCGCCTCGGTGGTTTTGGCCCGTTGAGCGTGAGCGAGATTGCCGCCCCCCTTGGGCTGCCGGTGGCCGCCGTGACCCAGGCGCTGGCACGGCTGGAACAGGAAGGCTACGTGTTGCGTGGGCATTTCAGCCCGGGCGCCAGCGCAGAGCAATGGTGCGAACGGCACCTGCTGGCGCGTATTCATCGCTACACGGTCAAGCGCCTGCGCCGCGAAATCGAGCCGGTGGCGCTGCAGGATTTCATGCGCTTTCTGTTCGACTGGCAGCACCTGTCCGACGCCACCCGTGGCCAGGGCAGCGCGGTGCTGCCGCAGATCATCGGCCAGTTCGAAGGCTTTGCTGCCGCCACCTCGGCCTGGGACAATGACCTGCTCAGCGCGCGCATCAAGGGCTATTCCTCCACCTGGCTCGATGAGCTGTGCCGCAGCGGCAAGCTGGTGTGGATGCGCCTGAGCGACAAGGCCGGCGCCATGGCACTGCGCAGCACCCCGGTGGTGCTGTTGCCGCGCAGTCAGGTGGGGTTGTGGAGCGGGCTGACTGAACCCGTCGACAGCACCGCGCTGTCGCCCAAGGCACAGAAAGTCCACCTGGCCCTGCGTGAACACGGCGCGCTGTTTTTTGATGAGCTGGTGCACGAAGCCCATCTGCTGCGCAGCGAGCTGGAAACTGCGTTGCAGGAACTGGTGGGCGCGGGCCTGGTGAACGCCGATAGTTTTGCCGGGCTGCGCGCCCTGACCACGCCGGCCAGCAAGCGGCAGGCGCGCAGCAGCCGGCGCGGGCGCGGTGCGTTTATCGGCGGCATGGACGATGCCGGCCGCTGGGCATTGATCCGCCGCCCGCCCGGCGCTGCCGGTCCGCATTCGGCAGAGACGGTAGAACATGTGGCGATGACCCTGCTGCGCCGCTACGGCGTGGTGTTCTGGCGTCTGCTTGAGCGCGAGGCGGACTGGTTGCCGAGCTGGCGCGAGTTGCTGCGCACCTTTCATCGCCTGGAAGCACGCGGGGAGATTCGCGGCGGGCGATTTGTGAGCGGCTTGGCCGGGGAGCAGTTTGCCTTGCCCGAGGCGATTCCCCTGCTGCGCGAGGTACGGCGGCGCGCGCACGATGGGAGTCTGGTGGCGGTGTGTGGGGCGGATCCGCTGAACCTGGTGGGCACACTGTTACCGGGGAGCAAAGTGCCGGCGGTGAGTGGCAATCGGATTGTGTATCGCGATGGGCTGCCTGCGGCGGTTAGGGTCGGCGGCAAGCAGCAGGTGCTGGTTGAGGTGGATCAGCGGGCGGTGCAGGAGAAGTTGATCCTGCGGTGAAGTTGAGGGCCTCATCGCAGGCAAGCCAGCTCCCACACTGGACTGGGTTCACATAGTTCGATAGGTGAACCGATCCAATGTGGGAGCGGGCTTGCCCGCGAAGAGTCCAGCACAGGCGATATAAACTCTACTGGCTACGCGGCTGCTCGGTTATCGCCACCGCCTCTTCAGCCTGCCCCACCCGCTTGGGCAACAAGACCTGCTGTGGATAAGTTTGCGCGAAATGCACTTCGTCACAGTTATCCACAAGCTTTTTCAACCGCTGGTTGAACGCGCGGCTGACTGCATATTGCCCGCCCGACACGGTGCGAAACTGTGAGGTGAGCACGACGCCGTTGAGGTCCATCCTGTCGACGCCGAACACTTCCAGCGGGCCTTGCAGGTTGTACTTGAGGAACGCGTCGTCGCGGATCGACTGCCCCGCTTCCTGAATCAGCTCCACGGCCTTGTCCACATCGGTGTCGTAAGTGAACTGCACCGAGAAGAACGCGTAGGCAAATTGTCGCGACTGGTTGGTGACCGCCTTGATCTGCCCGAACGGCACCGAATGCACGAAGCCCTTGCCGTCGCGCAGGCGCAGGGTGCGGATGGTCAGGCCTTCGACAGTGCCGGCGTGGCCGGAGTCGAGCACCACCCAGTCGCCGATCGACAGCGTGTCTTCGATGATAATGAACAGGCCAGTGATCACGTCCTGCACCAGTTGCTGGGAGCCGAAACCGATGGCCAGGCCCACCACCCCGGCACCCGCCAGCAGCGGAGCGACGTTGATGCCCAGGTTGGCCATGGTGGTAATGGCGCAGATCACCACCAGGATGATCTTCACCGCATTGCGCAGCAGCGGCAGGATGGTCTTGACCCGCGTGCTGGGCTGGCGACTGGAGCGTTTATTGACCGGGGGTTTGAGCGCTTCCTGAATCGCCGTGTCGAGCACCACCCAGAACAGCCACGTCATCAGCAGGATCAGGCCGATGCTGCTCAGCGAGTCGCTGATAGCGCGCCCGATCGAGTTGCGCTCGGCGAATTCGAACAACGACACGCCCCAGATACGCCCAAGCACTTCGATAAAGGCCACGGCCATCACGATGCGCAGGATCGCATGCAGCAAACTGAGGAAGCGCTCCTTGTAGGCGCTGCTGCGCTGGATCGCCACCTGGCTGCGCGACTTGAACAGGTGTTGCAGCACCGTGCTGAGAAACACCGTGCCAATCAGCAGGATCGTGGTGAACAGCGCACAACGCAGTGCCTTCTGATTATCGTCGCCGGCGCCGATCAGGTTGATCGCCGAGACCAGCACCATCAGCAGGATTGGCCAGTACCACAGGCCCGAGAAGATGCGCAGCGATTGCTGCAACGCCGGGTGCTTGAGGCGCTGAGCCAGAGGCCGATTGCGAATCAAGTGGGCAACCGGGCGGCGCAGGCGCACCACCAGCACGCCGAAGATCACGGTAGCGAACAGCCCGGTAAACACTGCGATGCTGCTGGTGATATTGCCGCCCAATTGGCGGGCAATCTGCGGGCTGGTCAAGGCATCGCTGAGGGCGGCGAGAAAGCCGATCAGGAACAGCGGCTTGGGGCAGTAGTCGCGAATGATCTGCACCGCCGGGCGCTTGTGACCCACGTTGAACATGACGATGACGCACAGCAGCATCGAAGTGGAAAAGATGCCGCTGCTGGTGGCGTAGGCCAGACACAGCGCCAGTGCGCGGCCCACCGAGGTGGCGAGAAAATGGCTGACGTACAGGGTGAGCGGCAGGCAGATGAGGGCCGGGATCGTATAGGGCACTACGTAGCCCAGCACTGCCAGCAGCCGCCCGCGCCTTTCGAAAAACGCGCGCTGGCCCAGGCGCCGCACGATCATCCGGCCCAATAAGGTCAGCAGGGTAAAGGCGCCGACCCATACGCCGGACAACAGCAGGAAATCCCCGGCCACGCTCCACGGTGAGCGGGCTGACGTCTGATTGACCAGGCGTCCGACTTCGTTGGCCGCGCGGTCGGCGCGCAGGCGCCATTCGTCAATGAAGTTCTGATTGAGGTCGAGCTTCTGCTGCACGTCGTCAATGCTGGAACTGATCGCGCCGAGCAGTCCGCCTTCCACCAGCAGCTCCGGCTTGGCCGGGGCCTCGGCGGCGGGTGTGGCGGCGGGTGCGGTCGCCGCCGCCTGGAGTGCGCCGCTGCCGCAAAACAGCAGTGCGCCGAGCAGCCATACAGTCTTTAGATTCAGCAAAACACCGGGCTCCTGGGAAAGGGTCTGTAAGGAACTGACGGGTTTGCGCCCTGATCGTTCCCTGTAAGAGGGGGCTTGCCCCCTCCCACACTGAATCTGCTTCCTTGGAAGCATGCCGTTTGTAGAAATCGGGAAACTTTCCGACAAAAGTCACAGTCATCCAACCACGCACTCTTTCCTACGGACCCAACCATGGCGGCGATTCATATCGGCATATCCGGCTGGCGCTATACGCCCTGGCGCGGGGACTTCTATCCCGAGGGGCTGACCCAGAAACGCGAGTTGCAGTTTGCCTCACGGGCCGTCAACAGCATCGAAATCAACGGCTCGTTCTACGCCCTGCAAACGCCAAAGCGCTACGCCGAGTGGTACGCCGATACGCCAGATGGCTTCATGTTCAGCGTCAAGGCGCCGCGCTATATCACCCACATCCTGCGGCTCAAGGACGTGCATGCGCCGCTGGCGAATTTCTTTGCGTCCGGCGTGCTGGAACTGAAGGAGAAGCTGGGGCCGATCCTGTGGCAATTCCCGCCCAGCTTTAAATTCGATGCGGCGCTGCTCGAAGCCTTCCTGCAACAACTGCCCGGCGACACGCAACAGGCCGCCGCCCTCGCCCGCCAGCATGAGCCACGCCTGAACGGCAAGGCGAGCCTGCAGGCCCATGGCAAGAGAGCCCTGCGCCACGCGGTGGAAATTCGCCATAAAAGCTTTGCGGTACCAGCGTTCGTAAAGATGCTCGAAAAATATGGCGTGGCGCTGGTGGTGGCGGACACCGCTGGCAAGTGGCCGTATATCGAAGACGTCACCGCCAACTTCGTGTACCTGCGCCTGCACGGCGACAAAGAGCTCTACGCCAGCGGCTACACCCCTGAAGCCCTTGAACGCTGGGGCGATCGCATTGAGCGGTGGGCCTGTGGCAAACAACCGGAGGATGCACACTTGGTAGACCCGCAGCACAAACCCCGCGCCCGCAAACAACGTGATGTGTACTGTTTTTTCGACAATGACATCAAGGTGCGCGCGCCTTTCGACGCGCGCCAGTTGCTGCAGCGTTTTGGCCTGGATCAGCATCTGACCACAGCGCCCGGACAGCTGCCTGAACCCGGGGTGCTGGCATGACCCATCCAGAACCGATCCCGCGGGTGACAGCAGACGTGGCCGTCCCCCGTCTTACGGTGCTCACAGTGAATATCCACAAGGGGTTCACCGCCCTGAACCGGCGTTTCATCCTGCCCGAGCTGCGCGAAGCGGTACGCAGTGTCGGTGCCGACATGGTGTTCCTGCAGGAAATCCACGGCACCCACGAGCAGCATCCCCAGCGCTACAGCGACTGGCCAAACATGCCGCAGTACGAATTCCTCGCCGACAGCATCTGGCCGCAATTTGCCTATGGCCGCAATGCGGTCTACCCCCATGGCGACCATGGCAATGCGCTGCTGTCGAAATTCCAGATCGTGCACTACGAGAACCTCGACATATCCCAGAGCGGTCATGAAAACCGTGGCCTGCTGCATTGCGTGCTGCGCCTGCCCGGCAGCGGGAGGGAGGTGCATGCGATTTGCATGCACCTGGGCCTGCGCGAAGTGCATCGCCAGCAGCAACTGCGCCTGCTCGAGCAACGCATCAGCGAGATTCCCGCCGACGCGCCGCTGGTGGTCGCCGGCGACTTCAACGATTGGCGCCAGCGTGCCGACCTCAGCCAGAGCGGCCTGCAGGAAGTGTTCATGCAGGCCACGGGCAAACATGCGCGCACCTTTCCTGCGCGCTTGCCGTTGCTGGCGCTGGACCGCATCTACGTGCGCAACGTGAAGGTGCATAACCCGCGCGTGCTGAATACCCGGCCCTGGTCCCATCTGTCAGACCATGTGCCGCTGTCGGTGGAGATTGAGCTATGAACAGTGCGGTGGAGCATATCGCGACCGATCAGCCGCCGGACGAAGCCAAGGCCCGCGACCTGGATTACGGTTGGCAAAGCGGCAACCAGATTGAATTGCTGGAAAACGGCGAGGCGTACTTCCCCAGGGTGTTCGACGCCATGCGCGCAGCGCAGCGGGAGATCCTGCTGGAGACGTTTATCCTGTTTGAGGACAAGGTCGGCCATGAGCTGCAAGGCATTCTGATCGAGGCGGCCCAACGTGGCGTGAAGGTGGTGGTGAGCCTTGATGGCTTCGGCTGCGGCGAGCTGAGCGCGGCGTTTCTCAAGACGCTGGCGGACGCCGGGGTGATGGTGCAGATGTTCGACCCGGCGTCCAAGACCCTGGGTATTCGCACCAACTGGTTTCGACGCCTGCACCGCAAGATCGTGGTGGTGGACGCCGAAGTCGCGTTCATTGGCGGGATCAACTTTTCGGCCGATCACTTGGGCGATTTTGGCCCTGAGGCCAAGCAGGATTATTCGGTGCAGGTGACGGGCCCGGCGGTGGCTGACCTGCATCACTTTGCCCTGGCCCAAAGCGGTCGTCAGGTGCGCACGCGGCGTGGCTGGCGTCGCCGCCAGCAGCGACCGTCGCCGTGGGCCACCGACAGCGGTGAGGGCCTGGTGCGGCTGATTTATCGCGACAACCTGCAGCATCGCGATGACATCGAAGAGGCGTATATCCACGCCCTGAGCAAAGCGAAAAAACGCGCGGTGATCGCCAACGCGTATTTCTTCCCCGGTTACCGTTTGCTGCGCGAAATTCGCAACGCGGCGCGGCGCGGCGTGCAGGTGCAGTTGATCATGCAGGGCCAGCCCGATGTGCTGCTGGCCAAGCTGGCGGCGCGCATGCTCTACGACTACTTGCTCAAGGACGGCGTGGTGATCCACGAATACTGCCAGCGCCCGCTGCACGGCAAGGTGGCGCTGGTGGACGACGACTGGAGCACCGTGGGTTCGAGCAACCTCGACCCCTTGAGCCTGGCGCTGAACCTGGAAGCCAACGTGCTGATTCGCGATCGCGCGTTCAACCAGCAGCTGTACGACAGCCTAGCGACCCTGAGCAAAAACCACTGCCAGGTGATCCCGGCAAAGGACAAACCGCGCCTGTGGCTGTGGCGGCTGACTGTCGGCTTCCTGGTGTTCCATGTGATGCGCCACTTCCCGGCGCTGACCGGCTGGCTGCCGGCGCACAAACCCCGCTTGAAACCTTTCGAGAGCCAGGCCCATGACTGAGAACACAGGCTCGCGCTTCAAGCGCTGGAAAAAGCCCCTGACCATCGCCTTCTTCCTGCTGTTGATTGTGCTGTTCACCATGCTCGCGCGGCGGATCGACTGGAGCGAAGTCATCCAGACGCTGGGCGATTTTAAAGTGCGCACGCTGCTGATCGCGGCCGGGCTGACCCTGTGCAGTTTCCTTGTGTACGCGTGTTTCGACTTGATCGGGCGCACCTACATCGGCCAGCCGCTGCGCTGGAAGCAGATCCTGCCGGTGGGTTTTATCAGCTACGCGTTCAACCTGAACCTGAGTGCGTGGGTCGGCGGCATCGCCATGCGTTACCGGCTGTATTCGCGGCTGGGGGTGAGCACCGGCAATATCGCCAAGATCCTTGGGCTGAGCCTGGCGACCAACTGGTTCGGCTACATGGCCCTCGCCGGGGTGGTGTTCAGCAGCGGGCTGGTGACCATGCCGCCGGGGTGGAAGGTCAGCACCACGGCATTGCAGGGGATTGGCGCGCTATTGGTGCTGGCCAGCCTGGGCTACCTGGCGGCCTGCCAGTTTTCGAAAAAACGCGCCTGGTCGATTCGCGGCATCGAGATCAACCTGCCCTCGCTGCGCATGGCGTGCCTGCAATTGGCGCTGGGCGCGTTGAATTGGTCACTGATGGCGGCGGTGATCTTCACCCTGCTGCCGGCGAAGCTGGATTACCCATTGGTGCTGGGCGTGTTGCTGATCAGCGCGATCGCCGGGGTGTTGACGCATATCCCGGCCGGGCTCGGGGTGCTCGAAGCGGTGTTTATCGGCCTGCTGCAGCATGAAGCGTCACGGGGCAGCTTGCTGGCGGGGTTGATTGCGTATCGGGCGATTTATTTTATTTGCCCGCTGCTGATTGCGTTGGTGATGTATTTGGGGGTGGAGGCGAAGGCCAAGGCATTGCGGGTGAAGAAGACACCGGCTTGATTGTGGGTGATTGATGTAATGCCATCGCGGGCTTGCCCGCGATGGCATTACAACGGGCACGCCATTAACGAGCCTGGATGATGCTCAACCGCTCACCCACCACCATCTCGGTAATCCAGTCCACCAGGATCGAGGTGTAGGCCTGCTGCGACACCGGATCGCTCAGCGAGTGGTCGGCGCCATCGATGATGCGGTGCGTCAGAGAGTGGGTCTGCTGGCACGCCGCGCGGTAGCTCATGATGGTGGCATGGGGCACGTGGTCGTCGGTTTCCGACTCGACGATGAGCACATCGCCTGTAAACGCCGAACACGCGTGCAAGGCACGGTTGGTGTCGGCACGCACCAGGGTGCTGCGGTAATCCATCAGGTCCATCTTGTTCAGGTCACGCTTGGGCTTGAGCCATTCTTCGTCGCGGTACAGCGCCGGCACCCGCAGCGCCAGCCAGCGCACCGGGCGCAGTGAGGTCAGAATCGCCGCCAGGTAACCGCCATAGCTGGTGCCCACCACTGCCACGGCCGAAGTGTCGATGGCCGGGTGGGCGAGCAGCCGGTCGTAAGCCGCCAGCAGGTCGCGCAGGTTGTCTTCGCGGGTCACGCGGGCCAGGGGAATGCCGGCGCCAGCGTGGCCGCGCAGGTCGAAGGTCAGGCACACGCAGCCCAACCCTGCGATGCCTTTGGCGCGTTCGAGGTCGCGCTCCTGACTGCCGCCCCAGCCGTGCACAAACAGCACGCCGGGGACTTTGGATTTGGGACTGAGAAACGTCCCGCTCATCTGTTCGTCGTCTATTTCGATCGCAATGCTTTCGCTTCTAGCCGTCATAAGATTTAACCGTTACGTACTTGAGAAGAAAGTCGCTGTTTTCGGCCGGGCCGCGATACACCTCGATGGCATCTGCCGGGAGCGGTTGGTCCTCGTAGGTTTCCACCGATGACACACGGATGGCTTGCAGGCCCGGGTGGTTGATGAAGCTTTGCAGCGCCGCGACTTCCGCGCTGCTGGCCCCGCCCATGCGCCAGGACTGTTCGAGCACGCCGCTGCGGCGCTGGCCGTCGCTGTCCAGGCCCTGGGCGATGTCGTAGTTACGCCGTGACGCATAGAAAGCAGGGTAGGCCTCATCGGCGGCGCTGTCGAAAATCTGGGCTTGCTCGATGGCCTCGCGCACGTCGACGGGCAGACCAAGAGCGAGCAGGTCGTCGTAATCGCCGGGCACCACCAGCAGGTCGGAGCCGCCGTACACCTCGTCACCGTTTGCGTCGTGAGTAAGATATTGCTCGCCGCAGTAGCTGAACACATGCTCGCCAATAAAACTCTGGCCCACGCTGTGGGTGATCACCTCGTGCAGGTCCTGTTCAAGCACCGCGCCATCGCGAAACAATTGCTCGGCGCCATCGCGTTTGAGCAGCGCGTCGAATTCATCCAGGCTGCGAATGACCTCCTGGCCGCGACCGGCGCAGGCATGCACCGGCTTCAGGCGGATCGGCCCGCTGTAGAGCAGGCGCTCGGCGGCGGCCCGGGCATCCTGCACGGCGAATACGCTGAGGCCGTCGAGCACGACGGGCCTGACAAGCTCGCAGAACAACGGCGACCAGCCCTGCGGCGCGGCTGCGTCGGGCCCAAGCAGGCCATGGCTGATGGCTTTGGTGCAGATGAAGTCATGATCGACATAGCCGCCCCACAGGTCTTCGGGGCCCCGGATGTTGAGCGCGCGGGCCTGGGCCGGTCCCACCAGTGTCTGCGTGGGAAGCACGTACAGGTCACGCCCGGCGTGGGCTTGCGGGTCGAAGCTGCCGCCGAACTTGAGCCCCAGTATCTGCGCCAGCCAACGGGCCAGTGCGCGGTTGGTTTCGACTTCGTGCTGCGGCGCGCCTGCTCTTGTGGAGTGGGCGACCACCAGTTTATTGCGTTGAGTCGCGGTCATGCGGCCCCCTTGCTTCCTGCCAGGTATGTAAACGGGAGGTTGCACGGATCAGGCCAAGGCGCAGTTGAGCCAGCAGGTTTTAAAATCAATCAGTTGCCGAATGCGCAGTAGCATTTGGCCTGTTTTATTTTGCACGACGCCACCTGCGGGGGATGGTGTTCTGCACGATTGCAGCCACACCGAGCGCGCCAATCCGGTGGGCGAAAGGCCAGTGCGCCAGCTAAGATACCGGGCTGCTCAACTCATCACGAGGCACTACCATGGCCAAGCAAGCGCTCATCCTGATCGATATCCAGAACGACTACTTTCCCCAGGGCAAGTGGCCGCTCGCCGGCGTGGAGGCGGCGGCGGACAAGGCGGCGCAGGTGCTGCAGGCGTTTCGCCAGGCGGGCGATGCGGTGATTCATGTGCGCCATGAGTTCACCGCCGAGGATGCGCCCTTCTTCACGCCAGGCTCGGACGGTGCGCAGCTGCACCCCAAGGCACTCAATGAAGGCAGCGAGCCGGTGGTGCTTAAACATTTCGTGAATGCGTTTCGCGAAACCCATCTTCGCGCCCTGCTGGAGCAACGCAGCATCACCGAGGTGGTGGTGGTCGGCAGCATGAGCCATATGTGTATCGATGCAGTGGTGCGCGCGGCGGCTGACCTGGGCTACAAGGTCACGGTGATCCATGATGCATGCGCCACCCGGGATCTTGAATTCAATGGCAAGGTCATCCCGGCGGCGCAGGTGCATGACGCGTACATGGCGGCGCTGGCGTTCGGTTACGCGGGCGTGGTGTCGGCGGATGAGTACCTGAAGGCGCAGACGGCGGCCGTGTGATCGCCATGTGCAGCGTCAGCGAGTGGCGATGATGAACAGGCGCGGAAACGGCAACAGCACGGTGCCGTCGTTCAGGGCTGGGTAGGCCTGGGTAATCCGCGCGTGGTATTGCTGCAGGAACGCGGCCTTTTCGTCATCGCTCAGAGGCGCAAGAAACGGCCGCAACGCCGACCCCTTGAACCATTCCACCACCGCCGCATGGTCGGCCAGCGGGTGCTGGTAGATGGTGCGCCACACGTCAACGGTACTGCAGTGCTGGCTCAGCAACTCGTAATACTGGCTCGCGGTGTGACGTGGATTGTGCTTGACCGCGCCGATCTTCGCCGCCCATGGCCCCTGAGCCGCCAGGTCGCGGGCCAGTTGGTGGGCAGGCTCGTCCAGGTTGTCCGGCGTTTGCACCGCCAGCGTCCCGCCCGGCGTCAGGTGACTGACCAGATGCGGGTAAAGCGTGGCGTGGTCGGGCAGCCATTGCAGGGAAGCGTTGGCCAGAATCACATCGAACTGCCGCGCCGGGTTCCAGGCGCCGATATCCGCCAACTCGAAATCAAGGGCGGGCAGACGCTGGCGCGCATCGAGCAACATGTCGTCGGAGCTGTCCATACCGGTGATCTGCGCCTGTGGATAGCGCTCGGCCAACACTTGCGTTGAATTACCGGGGCCACAGCCCAGGTCGACGGCGGTGTGCACGTCGACATTCGGGATGGCTGCGACCAGGTCGCGCACGGGACGGGTACGTTGTTGCTCGAACATGGTGTATTGCTTGGCAGACCAGGTCATCGCGGTGTCCTTCTTATCCAATAAAAAACCCCGGTCAGTCTGCCAGAACTGCCGGGGTGATTGGCGTATGGATCACCTGCCCTACAGTTTGAACCGCGAAACCACTGTACGCAGCTCACCCGCCAGCAACGACAGCTCCTGCGCCGTGGCTGCGTTGTCTTCGATACCTTCCATCAACGTGATACTGCCGTTGCGGATTTCGGTCACGTTGCGGTTGATGTCTTCGGACACGGCATGTTGCTGGACCGCCGCGCTGGCGATCTGCGTGTTCATGCCGACGATCTGCTCAACGCCATCATTGATTGCATCCAGGCTGGTCGAGGCTTCTTGAGCGGACTCAAGACAGGCCTGTGCGCGCAATTTGCCTGACTTCATTTGCTCCACGGCGGCGGACGTCGCCAGTTGCAGCTCCTGAATGATGGTGCGGATTTCTTCGGTTGAGTTCTGGGTGCGCGAGGCCAGGGTTCGGACCTCGTCCGCCACCACGGCAAAGCCACGACCCTGCTCACCGGCACGCGCAGCCTCGATGGCGGCGTTCAATGCCAACAGGTTGGTTTGATCGGCGATGTTGCGGATCACTTCAATGACCCCGCCGATCTGCTGGCTGTGCTGGGCCAGCGCGGAGACTTTCTGCGCGCTGCGCTCCACTTCTTCGGCCAGGGCTTCGATGGTGACGCGGGTTTCCTGCATCTTCGCAAGACCTGCGACCGAGGACTGGCTGGCATGCCCGGCGGCATGGGCGGCGCCCTCGGTGTTCTGCGCCACATCGGCAACGCTGGCGGTCATCTCGTTGATGGCCGTGGCGACTTGTTCGGTTTCGCTTTGCTGCACGTTCATCGAGCGTTTAGCCAGGTCGATGGACACGCCCATGCGCATGGCCGCCTCGGACACCGATTGCGAACTGCGTTCAACCTGCGTCAGCGAGGCACTGAAGGCCTGCACCATCGCGTTGAGGGCATTGCCCACATCGGCCATTTCGTCGTTGCCGCGCACCGGAATACGCGTGCTCAGGTCGCCCTGGGCAATCAGCTGCGTGGCACTCAACACATCGTTGAGGGTGCGGCGCATGGCGCTGTAGATCCCGCTGAAGGCGTACACCAGCAACAGGCCAAGGCCACCAAGCATGCCGAGGATAAGCAGACGCTCCGCGCTTTTTTCCTGAACGCGGCGCTCCAGTGTCTTCATCAGTGCGTCTTGCAGGGTGTCCTGCGCCTTGTACAACTCGGCGACTACCGCGTTGCCCTTGGCCGGCAGGTTTTGTACGCCGCTGATGGTGTCGGTTGTGGAGCCTATCAGCAGGTCAAGATCGGCGCGAAAACCATCCAGGCTCGCAAAGGCACTGGTGATCGGTGCCTGAATACGGTCAGCCAGGGCCGGCTCGCGACGGCGCAGAAGGTCCAGGCTCTGCTGGAGCTCCTTGTGGATCATCACCTCGTTCTTGAGCATCGCCCTGATCACGCCACGCGTGCCCGGACTCAATACTTGGCCGTCATGCAGCCCGCTGGCCAGACCGCGCAATTGGCCGACGATATTGATCTGGCGTGGTAACCGCAAGGTGCTCTGGTCGATCATGAACAGCGAGGCAAAGTCTTCATCGAGCACCATGCCCGAGGTGGCCGATACGTAATAAACGAAGTTCAGGGTTTCGGTGAGTTGATCGTTCCACTCGTCGAAGGTAGCGCTCTGGCTGGCATCGCCCTTGGCCAATTCAATCAAGCGCTGCGCCCCGGCGTGCAGGCGCTGCACGCGGTCACCGGTTTCGAGCTGGGCGTTGAACTGTCGGTCGGTGGTGGCCAGTTTAGAAAAAGCATCTTCCAGCTTTGCCTGGTTGGCGGAGAGATCGGGCTGGGCACTTTTGTCACCGCTGAGCAGGCGGTTGGTGAGTGCACGTTGCAACATCGACAAGCGCAGCACAGGGGTCACGTCCAACAGATAGCGTTGGCCCGATTGTTCGGAGCGGATGACGTCGAGACTGTCGTTGATCTGGTGGACGATACGGGAGCCAAGCAGTACCAGAGGGATCAGCACGATGATTGCCAGCACGCCGAATTTGGTGGGGAAACGTAAACGGCTGGCCAGGTGTACGGCAGGAGCAAGGATATTCATTCAGTTCTCACAGCCCGGAATGGGACAGTTTGTGGAGGGTTTTATAGGTGAGAACTGTCCGTTTTCTCTCAAATGCCTGGCTCTGTCCGGCACATTTGGCTAATCACGCTTTGTAGGTAACTAAACGTTTCATCCATGGTGTCGGCGTTGAGATTCAGAACTTTAAGGAAAGTTGTACATTTATATATTTTTGTACAAGTATGGAACGCGCCAAGGAGAGTGATGTCGCGCCGATATCACTTGAAGGGGGCGGCTGGTTATTGAGCGCACATGAAAACGCCCCTGGGATTTTGCAATCCGCAGGGGCGTTGGAGATCAGCTTGAGCGCTGGGTGTCAGCGCTGGCGTTGATCAGAACGGAATATCGTCATCAAAGCTATCGAAATCCGGAGCCGGCTGTGGCGCGGCCTGTTGTGGCGCTGGACGCGACTCACGCTGTGGCTGCTGGCTTGGCTGTGGACGCGACTGCTGTGGGCGCGGTGCCGAGTTGGACATGCCGCCCTGGCCCTGTTGGTCGCCCTGTGGACGGCCGCCCAGCAGTTGCATGGTGCCTTGCATGTCGACCACGATTTCAGTGGTGTAACGCTTGATACCGTCCTTTTCCCACTCGCGGGTCTGCAGTTTGCCTTCGATGTAGACCTGCGAACCTTTGCGCAGGTATTCACCGGCGATCTCGGCGACCTTGCCGAACATCGACACACGGTGCCATTCGGTTTTCTCGACCTTTTGACCGGTCTGCTTGTCGGTCCACTGTTCGCTGGTCGCCAGACTCAGGTTAGTCACGGCGTTACCGTTAGGCAGGTAGCGAACTTCGGGATCCTGGCCGCATGTACCGACCAATATGACTTTGTTAACCCCACGGGCCATAACGTTCTCCTAGGCTGGGCGCGCTGTCGGCACTGGGTTGACCAGTTGCTCGAGCGTCGCGCGATCCAATAATTCGGTGTCCAATTTAATGTAAATGGCCGCCTCTTCAGCGACCACTACTGCATCCGTTACTCCAACGACGGCCTTCAGGCGCTCTGCCAGACCGGCTTCGCGCATCGCCTCGGGCGACAGCGGTACACGCAGGCTGGTGACGTAGGGAGGTTCGCGCATGGTAACAGCAAAGGCCAGCCAAAGTGCAGCCAGCCCGGCGCATCCAAGGAACACAACCGACAGACCGCCATGCTGAAACATCCAACCGCCCATGATGCCGCCCAACGCAGAACCGAGGAACTGGCTGGTGGAATACACCCCCATCGCCGTGCCCTTGCCACCGGCCGGCGAAACCTTGCTGATCAGCGAAGGCAATGACGCCTCCAGCAGGTTGAACGCGGTGAAGAACACCACCGTACCGATCACCAGCGCCCGCAGGCTGTCGCCGAACTGCCAGAAGAATAGTTCAGTGAGCATCAATGTCGCGACGGCGCCGAGCAAAACTCGTTTCATTTTGCGTTTCTTCTCGCCATAGATGATGAACGGGATCATGGCGAAGAACGAAATCAACAACGCGGTGAGGTAGACCCACCAGTGCTGCTCCTTGGGCAGGCCGGCTTTTTCAACCAGCGCCAGAGGCAAGGCGACGAAGCTGCACATCAGCATGGCGTGTAATACGAAGATACCCAAATCCAGGCGCAGCAGGTCCGGATGCTTGAGCGTCGGCAACAACGCCTTGCGCGCCACGCCGGATTCACGGTGCTGCAAGGTGCCGGTGGAACTCGGCACCATGAACGCGACGATGACGATGCCGATCAGCGCCATGCCGCCGGTGGCCAGGAATAGCCCATGCAGGCCGAACGCGCTGGTCAGCAGCGGGCCGACCACCATGGCCACGGCGAATGACAGGCCGATGGTCATGCCGATCATCGCCATGGCCTTGGTGCGATGCTGTTCGCGGGTCAGGTCCGAGAGCAGCGCCATGACCGCCGCTGAAATCGCGCCGGCACCCTGCAGGATGCGACCGGCGATCACGCCCCAGATCGAATCGGCCTGGGCCGCGAGCACGCTGCCGAGCGCGAAGACGATCAGGCCGAGGTAGATCACGGGACGGCGGCCGATGCGGTCGGAGATGATCCCGAACGGAATCTGAAAAATGGCCTGGGTCAGGCCATAGGCGCCAATCGCCAAACCGATGAGTGCGGGGGTCGCTCCTGCGAGATCCATTCCATAGGTCGCCAGCACCGGCAACACCATAAACATGCCAAGCATACGGAAGGCGAACACCAGGGCCAGACCGCTTGCTGCTCGGGTCTCGCCGCTACTCATGCGTTCGCTGTGGGGATCGTGCATGGAAAAACCTCGTGTGAACCGGCGGCGATTCTACCAGTCCCATCGATTGAGAGGGTATATGCGGCGCTTTGCCGCGCAGCTTTCATGCAAGGCTGCAAGCGGCCTTTTGACAGTGTATATTCATCCAGTCTTTAGCCGTATACTCCGGCATTATTTACGCCCGCCGTGCGAGGCCATCTTGGACAAGATCCTGATTCGTGGGGCTAGAACCCACAACCTGAAGAACATTGACCTGACCCTGCCCCGGGACAAACTGATCGTCATCACCGGCCTGTCCGGCTCGGGCAAATCGTCCCTGGCGTTCGACACGCTGTATGCCGAAGGCCAGCGTCGCTATGTGGAATCGCTGTCGGCCTATGCCCGCCAGTTCCTGTCGATGATGGAAAAACCCGACGTCGACACCATTGAAGGCTTGTCGCCGGCGATTTCCATCGAGCAGAAATCGACCTCCCACAACCCGCGCTCCACCGTGGGCACCATCACTGAAATTTACGACTACCTGCGTCTGCTCTACGCACGGGTGGGCATTCCCCGCTGCCCGGATCACGACATTCCGCTGGAAGCCCAGACCGTCAGCCAGATGGTCGACCTGGTGCTGGCCCTGCCGGAAGGCGCCAAGCTGATGCTGCTGGCGCCGGTGATTCGCGAGCGCAAGGGTGAGCATCTTTCCGTATTCGAAGAGCTGCGAGCCCAAGGTTTCGTACGCGCGCGGATCAACGGAAAGCTCTATGAGCTGGACGAAGCGCCGAAGCTCGACAAGCAGAAGAAGCACTCCATCGATGTGGTGGTCGACCGCTTCAAGGTACGCGCCGACCTGCAGCAGCGCCTGGCAGAGTCTTTCGAGACAGCGCTGAAGCTGGCGGACGGTATCGCCCTGGTAGCGCCCATGGACGACGAACCAGGCGAAGAGATCATCTTCTCGGCACGCTTCGCCTGCCCGGTCTGCGGGCATGCCATCAGTGAGCTGGAACCCAAGCTGTTTTCCTTCAACAACCCGGCTGGCGCCTGCCCGACCTGTGACGGCCTGGGGGTGAAGCAATTTTTCGACATCAAGCGGCTGGTCAATGGCGAACTGACACTGGCAGAGGGGGCGATACGCGGCTGGGACCGGCGTAACGTCTATTACTTCCAGATGCTCGGCTCGTTGGCATCGCACTACAAGTTCAGCCTGGAAGTGCCGTTCAACCAACTGCCGGCGGACCAGCAGAAGGTAATCCTCACCGGCAGCGGTTCGCAGAACGTCGATTTCAAATACCTCAACGACCGGGGCGATATCGTTAAGCGCTCGCACCCGTTCGAGGGCATCGTACCGAACCTTGAACGTCGCTACCGTGAGACCGAGTCCGCAAGCGTGCGCGAAGAGCTGGCGAAGTTTCTCAGCACCCAGCCGTGCCCGGATTGCCGTGGCACTCGCCTGCGTCGCGAAGCGCGCCATGTATGGGTCGGTGAAAAAACCTTGCCGGCAGTGACCGGCCTGCCGATCGGTGATGCCTGCGAGTACTTTGGCGGTCTCAAGCTGACCGGCCGCCGCGGGGAAATTGCCGACAAGATTCTCAAGGAAATTCGCGAGCGTCTGCAGTTTCTGGTCAACGTGGGTCTGGACTACCTGTCGCTGGATCGCAGCGCCGATACGCTGTCGGGTGGTGAGGCCCAGCGGATTCGTCTGGCCAGTCAGATTGGCGCAGGCCTGGTCGGCGTGTTGTACATTCTTGATGAGCCGTCCATTGGCTTGCACCAGCGCGACAACGATCGTCTGCTGGGAACGTTGAAACACCTGCGCGATATTGGCAATACGGTGATCGTGGTCGAGCACGATGAAGATGCAATCCGTCTGGCGGACTATGTGGTCGATATCGGCCCGGGCGCCGGCGTGCATGGCGGGCATATTGTCGCCGAAGGCACCCCTGCCGAAGTGATGGCTCACCCGGATTCGCTGACCGGCAAATACCTGTCTGGCCGCGTGAAAATACAGGTGCCGGCCAAGCGCACGCCGCGTAACAAGAAGATGGCGCTGCACCTCAAGGGCGCGCGTGGCAACAACCTGCGCAATGTCGACCTGGAAATTCCGCTGGGCCTGCTGACCTGCGTGACCGGTGTATCCGGCTCAGGCAAGTCCACGCTGATCAACAACACGCTGTTCCCGCTGAGCGCCACCGCCCTGAATGGCGCGACCACACTGGAAGCCGCGGCACACGACAGCATCAAGGGCCTGGAGCATCTGGACAAGGTGGTCGATATCGATCAAAGCCCGATTGGCCGTACGCCACGCTCCAACCCGGCGACCTATACCGGGCTGTTCACGCCGATTCGCGAATTGTTCGCCGGCGTGCCGGAATCCCGCTCGCGGGGCTATGGGCCGGGGCGTTTCTCGTTCAACGTCAAGGGTGGTCGCTGCGAGGCCTGCCAGGGCGACGGCCTGATCAAAGTGGAGATGCACTTCCTGCCGGACATCTACGTGCCATGCGATGTGTGCAAGAGCAAGCGCTATAACCGCGAAACCCTTGAGGTCAAATACAAGGGCAAGAACATCCACGAAACCCTGGAAATGACAATCGAGGAAGCGCGGGAGTTCTTCGACGCAGTTCCGGCGCTGGCGCGCAAGCTGCAGACGCTGATGGATGTGGGGCTGTCATATATCAAGCTGGGCCAGTCGGCGACCACGCTTTCTGGTGGTGAGGCGCAACGGGTGAAGCTGTCTCGCGAGCTGTCCAAGCGCGATACGGGTAAAACCCTGTATATCCTCGATGAGCCGACCACCGGCCTTCACTTTGCGGATATCCAACAGTTGCTGGATGTGTTGCATCGCCTGCGCGATCACGGCAACACCGTGGTGGTGATCGAGCATAACCTTGATGTGATCAAGACCGCCGACTGGCTGGTGGACCTGGGGCCGGAAGGTGGCTCCAAGGGTGGTCAGATCATTGCGGTGGGTACGCCGGAACAAGTCTCCGAGATGTCGCAGTCACACACCGGTTATTATTTGAAACCGTTGCTGGCGCGCGACCGAGCCTGACAGACCGACCAATAAAAAGCCCCTGGCACCTCATCGGTGCCAGGGGCTTTTTATTGGTTCTTCACGGAATCCCGGGAAACACAGAAACAAGAACGCCGATTTGATTGATGATGTTCGTGCGAGCAAACACATCTACCAAACCGGCGTTCTTATGCGCGATATTAATACTTTCCTTCCTTTTT
>NZ_JYLI01000014.1 GCF_001439785.1 Pseudomonas poae
CAGACCAGGTTGAATTTATTGGGGCTGCCACGCTGCCGAAGGCGAAACCACGACGCCGTTCACTTAAGCGCAGATTCTCTGTGGCGAGCGGGCTTGCCCCGCGTTGGGCTGCGCAGCAGCCCCAAAACCAGGCGCTGAGCCGTATCAGGCAAACCGCGTTTTGCTGGATTGGGGGCGCTTCGCACCCCAACGCGGGGCAAGCCCGCTCGCCACAATAAGCCCACACATTTTCCTTGACTGAACGGCATTAGGGCTTGCCCGCTCGCCACAGGAATGGGATTGGCTGAAATAGCTCACTTCCACATCGGATCTGCCGGCTTACCGAAACATCTGCCACAACGACGCACCCACGCCGGTGATGCTCTCACCGGCTATCAACCCTGCCGCCGCCGTGATCGCAAAGCGCTGCGTCACGCTCGGCCAGCGCAGGCTGACGAGCCAGGTGAGCACCGCGCCCAGCGCCATCATCAGTGACACCGAGGCCGGCAGCACAAATGCCAGGCCCAGAGCGGCCGCACTCGGCAGGTAGCGCGCGCGATGGGCCGGCAAGGTGCTGTCCAGCACGCCCAGCAACACGCCGATCAGGCCCGCGATGCCAATGGCCCAGCGAATACTCGGCGACAATGAATCCAGGCCGAGGGTGAGGGTTTGCGCCACGGCTTTCCAGGTGGCCACGGCCGGTGCCGGCCACTCCTCGGTCAGCAGCATGCCTTGCGGGTCGGGGATCAGCGCAAGGTAGGCGAACACCCCGACGATGCTGCCGACAAAAATCCCCAGGATCTGCGCAATCATCTGCTTGCGTGGCGTCGCCCCAATCGCTTTGCCCACCTTGAAGTCGTTCATCAGGTCGGTGCACTGCCCGGCCGAACCGCCGGCGGTGTTGGCGCTCATCAGGTTGATCGGCACCTGCCCCGGCGCGACGATGCCGAAACTCAACTGGGACAATTGCCCGATGGCCCCGATCGGCGGAATGCCGGTGGCGCCCACTACCCGCGCCGCCACGGCAGCCAGGCAGATCGCCAGAGGGATGGTCAGCAGGGCCATGCCCAGATTGATGCCGAACAGCAGCGCCTGCAGGCTCACCACAAGGATGATCGACAGCGCGAAACCCGCGGCCGGCCCAGGCTTGGGCAAGGTCCAGGGCGTGCCGCCGCCAGCTTTGGTCGAAGCGTGCAACGCCCACAGACGGATCGCCAGCGAAGCCAGGGTCGAGCACACCATCAGGCTCACCCCCGGCCACAGCAGCCATTCCACCAGCGCGGCGAACTGCGGGCCGCTGCTGCCTTCGGGCAGGCTCACCAGATGCTGCGCCAGCAGCCAAGGCCCCAGCCCGCCCCAGGCGAGCAGCGCACCGAGCAACAGCGTCAGGCCCACGCGCAGGCCGATGATGCCGCCAAAGCCGAGCAGCAACAGCGACGGGTCGGCGGTAAAGGTGAGACGTTCGAGCTGCGCGCTTGGCGACCAGCGCGGGAACGCCCACAGGAAAGTGTCCACCCACTTGACCAGCCCGGACAGCAACGCGGCGCCGAGCAACACTTGCAAGCGCGTCGCGGCTTCGCGGCCATGGTTGTAGATGTGCAACAACGTCTCCAGGGTGGCCATGCCTTCGGGAAATTTCAGCGCCTTGTCATTGAGCAGCGAGGGCCGCAGGTACCAGGCGATCCAGATGCCGAGAAAACTCACCGAAAACACCCAGGCGATCATCGGGATCGGGTCCAACTGGTGGCCGGTCAACAAGGTGTAGGCCGGGATCGGTGCCACCAGCCCGCCGGAAATGATCGACGCCGCCGCCGAAGCGACGGTCTGGTTGATGTTGCTCTCGTGCAATGTCCACGGCAGTTGGGTGGTGGAGCGCCTGGCGAGGCCTTGCCAGATCGCGTAACCGACCAGCAAGGCGATGATCGACATGTTGAATGACCAGCCGATCTTCAGGCCGGCGTAGACATTGGAGGGGGTCAACAGGATGCCGAGCACCACCCCGGTGATGACCGCACGCGGGCTGAGTTCACGTTCGACGGGGCCGTGCAGCGGGGATGTGGGCGGGGTTGAAGGCATGCGGATTCCTTTCGGCAAGGGCACAGGGCGACTTAACAAGTGAGCCCCGTAACCCCCGAAGGTTCATCCGCAGGCTCAGCCCAGACGGAACCGCGCGGTGTTGTCGCTCAAGGCGCGGCTGCCTCTGCTCAAGGTATCCGCCGCCTGGTTCACCGCCCGTGCGCCGTCGAGCAAGCGCCCGGCGGCCTGGTCCACCTGCTGGATATTGCCGCTCACTTCATCCGCGGTGGTGGCTTGTTCTTCCACCGCGGCCGCAATCTGCGCCAGGGTGTCGGTGACGTTCTGCACGGCACCTGCAATCTCGCCCAGGCGCGCGCCCAGGCCGGTAACCGACTCAGCGTCGGTGAGTGCCTGCTCGCAGGCGGCGCCCATCAGGCTGACGGCTTGGCTGACCGTGGCGCGCAGGCTGTCCACCGTGCTCGCGATTTGCGCGGTGGAGGCCTGGGTGCGTTGCGACAGGCTGCGCACTTCGTCGGCCACCACGGCAAAGCCCCTGCCCTGCTCGCCCGCGCGGGCGGCTTCGATGGCGGCGTTGAGCGCCAGCAGATTGGTCTGTTCGGCGATGCCACGAATGGTATCGACCACCGACTGAATCTGCTGGCCCTGCTGGCTCACCTGTTCCAGCGCGTTGGCGGTGTCGGTGAGACGCTGGTTGAGCTGCTGAATGCTGGCCGTTGTGCGCTGGCTGTCGCGGCTGCTGTCTTCGGCAATGCGCCGGGTGTGCTGGGCACTGCCGGACGCCTGTTCGCAGCTTCTGGCCACGCCCATCGAGGTGGCCGCCAGCTGGGTGGCGGCGGCGGCGATCTGGCTGATCTGGTGCTGCTGGTCTTCAACCTCGTTGAGGGTGCTGCCCGACTGGGTATTGAGGGTGAGCACGGCCGAACCGAGCTGCTCAGTCTCGTGGTTGACCCCGAGCAGGCTGGTGCGCAACTGCGCCACGGCAACGTTGAGCGCAGCGCTGATGGCGGCCAGTTCGTCACGGCCTTGCACCGACACTTCCACGCACAGGTTGCCGTCGCGCAACGACTCGGCCAGCGTGGTGATGCCGCTGGCACTGCGTTGAATCGCGGCCTGCAGGCACATGAACAGGTACAGCGCCGCCAGGGCCAGCAGGCTGAACGTGGCTGCCACCGGCACGAATTGCTCCAGGGAGCGGGCGTGGTAATAGCTCAGGCGTGCGTCCAGCGAGTTGAGCGACTGGTTGCGCAGCGCCCCCAGGCTGCCAAGCATGGCGTCAACGCTGCGGTCGAAGGCGGCGCTGTCGAGCTTGATGGTGCCGCCGAACACGCCGTCGTCGAGGATCTTGAGCTCACTGTCGAGCAGTTGCAGGCTGTTGTCGTACTGCGCGCTCCAGGATTCCAGGCCCGGATACGGCTTGGCCTTGAGCGAGGCGGCGGCCTTGATCAACTGATCCCGCGCGTCGCCGATGCGGCTACGCAGGTCGCGCATCTGCAAGCGGCTTTGCAGGGTGAACTGCCCGGATGCGATGGACGACTGACCCACGCTGGCCATGCGCCCCACTCGTTCGATCAGGTCCGGCGTCTGCTGGGTGGAAATCTGCATCAGCAGGTAGGTTTCCAGCCACGGGTCGAGAATCAGGCCGGTGTCGAGGGCGATTTGCTCGCGCAGGCCCTGCATCGCGGTCAGCGCCGAGGTGAAGCGGTCGTAGCCGTCCGGCCACCAGCCGACGGTGCGCAGCGATTGCGTGTCCATGCCCTTGACCGTCGCCTGCAACGCCGTAAAACGGGCCAGGGTTTCGGCGCTGGCCTGCTGGGCAGCGAGCGTGTCGCCCAGGGCTTGCAGGCTTTGCTGGATCATGGGGTTCAAGGCGTCGACCTTGTCCATCGCCGCCTTGGCCGCGGGCGTCGGTTCGCGCAGCAGGTCCACTGCCTTCCATCGCGCGGCGAGGTTACGCTGGGCGGTGAGCTGGCTGTCGAGGGAGTCCATGGCCAACAGTTGCTGAACGCCGGACTTTTCGCTGGAGATGACCGCACTTTTCTCGCGATAGTCCGCCGCGATCATCCACAGGCTGCCGACCAGCGGCAGCATGAACAGGAGGAACAGAATCTGGAACTTGCGCGCGAAACCGAAGCGCCCGAGCAGGCGCATACCGGGTGATAACAGACTGTGCATTGCCGACAACTCCTGGAACAACCCACACCGTGCACGGCGAGGCGAAGCCTTGAAACGACTAACGGCAAAATGCCATGTCATTGATTAGCCTGGCACAAGCAAGATATGGGCCGTTGGCTACAGGCCCGTAATTGGCGATGCGGCGAGACGCTGTGCAGTGGGCGGTGCGTAAAAATGGGGCAAAAGCACTCAGTGTGTGGCGCAAACTGTAACCGGGCACCCAATCGGTGCAGTGCCCTGTAGAGATCCGCTCTTAGTGGCCAGGTATTACTCCAGCAAAGCGGTGATCCAGCCAACCTGCCGCTGGAGTCCTCGCAGCCGATCTTCAGGCCCCCCTTGCAACGCTCGTTCGAAGCCTGCCAGGGTACGCTGCTTCAGGCGCAACAGGCGCTGCCACTTGGCAAAAAACACCGGGCTGCGCACCTGCAGGTTCAGCGGGCCGAAGTACAGTTGCTCGGGCGTATAAGTAAACGGCCCGGTGCGTTCGGCCACGATGATTTCGTAGTAGAAACGGTTCTCGTGTAACAGCTCCTCATGAAGAATGCGGTAGCCGTTGTCCATCAGCCACTGACGCAGCGGTTGCTCACCGCCGTTGGGCTGCAGGATCAGGCGTTCCTGGCCGGACAGACGCGCCTTGCCAGCCTCAAGAATGTCGCGAATCGTCTCCCCGCCCATGCCGCACACGCTGATGGCGGTTATCCCGTCGTCTGGTTCGATAGCCGCCAACCCGCTGGCCAGGCGCACCCTGATCAGGTGCTGCAGACCATTCTCACGCACGCTGCGCGTGGCCGCCCGAAACGGCGTCTCGGCCACCTCCCCCGCCACCGCCGCCGTGATCACCCCGCGGCGCACCAGCGCCACCGGCAGGTAACCGTGATCGGAACCGATATCCGCCAGGCGCGCCCCGGCCGGAACCTGCGCCGCCACGCGCTCAAGGCGTCGGGATAATGTGTGTTCGTTCAACTGTGGATCCTTCGAATCATGAATCGCCAGCAACGGCGCGTTTGGCCCCTGCGGTTTTTTGACTGGCAGGCGCAGCCATTGGCCGCACCGTCAGCTCGACGCTCAGCGTCGCCATCAATTTCTGGACAGTCTCATAGCGCCTTCATCAGCACTGCCGTCAGCGGTCACGCCAACTGCTATCATCCGCGCCTGCACACATCCGGGCTGGAAACCATGAACCGTCAAAAGAAACTGCAGCAACTCTTCAAGGCCAAGGCCAAGAAAGCCAACGCGAAATTGGCGCCCAAAAGCAAAGACAAATACATCAGCAAGGCCGAGCGGGAAAGGCTGGCGAACGAAGCGGCTCAAACACCCGACGCTTCCCCACAGAGCTGACTCAGCAACCGTTCAACGCCACCTGCGGTCTTTCACCTGCGAAGAAAAACGGCCGCAGGCGCACACCGACGCCGTTGCCGATAAACGCCGCCACCAGCCACACCCAGCCATGCAGGCTGCCTGAGGCGATGCCACTGAAGTACGCGCCGATGTTGCAACCGTAGGCCAGGCGCGAGCCGTAGCCGAGCAGCAGCCCGCCGATCACTGCGGCTATCAGCGAACGCGTGGGGATTTTCAGGCTGGGGGCGAAACGTCCGGCCAGGCCTGCGGCCAGCAGCGCGCCGAGGACAATGCCGATGTCCATCACGCTGGTGATGTCTTCCCACACTGGCGCGGCCAGGGCCTTGGCATTGCCCGGCATCTGCCAGAACGCCCAGCTGGACACGTCCACACCCAGCCCGCTCGCCACCTTGGCGCCCCACAGCGCGAACGCCGAGGTGATGCCCCAGGGTCGGCCGGCCAGGGCCAGGGTCGCGTAGTTGAGCAGCGCCAGGCCAATCGCTCCCCACACCAGCGGCCACGGCCCGCGCAGAAAGCGGCGCAGCCCCTGGTGCTCGCTGGTCACACCTTTTTCAAGCTGGCCGTGGCGGGCTTTTTCCAGGCGCACAGTCAGCAACGCAATGGCCGCAAACACCCCCAGGCTCAGGACCAATGCCGGGACCACGCCAAAATGCTTGACGATGGACACCGCCGGCAACGCCGGCAGCGCAAACCACCAATCCACATGGTGCGTGGCGATCAGCGAACCGCAGATAAAGAACAGCAGCGTCACCAGCATGCGCGCATTGCCGCCGCCCACGGTGAACAAGGTGCCTGATGCACAGCCGCCCCCCAGTTGCATGCCGATGCCGAAGATAAAAGCGCCAAACACCACCGACACCCCAGCCGGCGCCACCAGTCCCACCACTGGCTCGCCGAACAGCGTGCCCGCCCCCAGGGCCGGGAAAAACAGCAGCACCGCCACCGCGAGCATCACCATCTGCGCGCGCAGTCCGGCACCGCGCCGGTCCTTGATGAACACGCGCCAGGCTGAGGTGAAACCGAAGGCGGCGTGGTAGAGGGTCAGGCCCAGGGCGGCGCCGACCACCAGCAACAGCACCTGGCGCGCGCCAACCGTGTTTTGCAGGAACAGCGCGCCGGCGATCAGCAGGATAAAGGCCAGCAACGGCGCCACGGGCTTGCGCGTGGGCGTGAGAGAAAGGGAGGTGCTCATGGGGATCTCGTTTGGCATTGATTGCAGGACGGCAAGTATGCCGTTTTTCGTAGCAGCCGGCTCACTCGCTCCTACAGTGGGGCGGTCGATCAGCCACGGCCTATCGAACCGCTCACCGGCAGGTTACCCAACAACTTCAGCCCGGTGGTTTTCACGAAGCTGTCGTAATCCATCGGCCGTTGAATGCGGGTTTCCGTATTGGGCAGCACATAGGCCCAGGCACGTTTGGAAGAGGCGTCGTACACCAGTTTGAACAGCCGCGTCGGCACCCACACCTTATTGCGGCCAATGGTGGCGTAGCCCGCGTCGAACAATGGCCCGGTGAACACGAACACATCGCCGCCCGCGCGTGCGGCGAACTTGCGCACGTCGGACTCGACTTTGCTCCAGATCTTGCGATTGTTGGTGGGGTCTTGCGGCACCATGTTCGATAGCGCGAACGACTGCGCCATGGCATGCGCGTTTGGCGCGTCGGCGGCCGGGGACTGGTGGCCACGGTCCACCGCTGGGTGCTGGGCATGGTAGTCGCTCAGTTCCGCACGACCGTCTTTGGGGATGCGCGGGTCGGCGTAGAACTGGTTGGTACGCTCTTCGCCTTTCGCATCTTTCAACAACGCGGCGTTGAGGCGTTCGACCACCACCAGCGGCGTCTTGCTGGTTTGCGAGTAGAGCACGGCAAAGTTGTCGGAACACAGCGCCAGCGGTTTCAGGCTGGCGGGTACGGTGGCGGTGTTGATCGGTGCGGCGGGGAACAGATCGGCGCAGCTGTCAAAGGACAGGCGCTTCTCGTCGTTCGAGTAGAGGGCTGACAGGTTGCGGGCCTGGGTGACAGGCGCGAGAAAAACCAGGGCAGAGAGGGCGACGGCAATAATACGTAAGTGCATGTTTCATATCTTGAAAGTGGGGGCCTGTTGACCGCCCTTTTTCACTTTAGTGCCTGCCCGGTCTGATCAGTTAACGACGGCAAATCCCGGGCGAAAAAAAGCCTGCATCGCTGCAGGCTTTTCTTTATCTGGCTCCACGACCTGGACTCGAACCAGGGACCCAATGATTAACAGTCATTTGCTCTACCAACTGAGCTATCGCGGAATGCGCCGTATGTTACTGATTAAAAAGAAGAAGTCAACCCTGCCCTGCTGACTGCCAGGTTTGCAGCGAGTGGCCTTTACAAAGCTGCTGTTCCTCGGCCAGATCCAGCCAGGCCCGCGCCGCCGGCGGCAGGTGTGCGCTGGTGCGCCAGGCCAGGGCGATGTGCCAGTCCGTGAGCGGTTCGTCGAGGTGGACCAGGGCAATGCCGGCGTGCTGGTGCTTGCGCGCGAGCATGCGTGGAAGGAAGGCAACACCGAGCCCGGCCGCTACCAGGTCAACGATGAAGTCGATCTGGCCGCTGCGCGCGGTGACCTTGGGTGTCACGCCTTTGTGCTCGCAGGCAGCGAGGATCTTGGCGTTCAGCGCGAAACCGGCTTCAAAGAGGATGAACGGTGAGTCGGCCAGATCCGTGAAATCGAGGCGCTGGCGCAGCGCCAGGGGGTGGCCGACCGGCAAGACGGCGATCAGGGGTTCATTGCGCACCGGCTGATAGTCGAAGCCTTCATCCACGGGCAACAGCAGGGCCGCGAGGTCGACTTCACCGGCCTGCAGGCATTCGCGCAGCTTTTTGCTGCCGTATTCGGTCAGCTCAATCTCGATGTCCGGGTAGCGACTGCGGTAAATCGCGAACATGCTCGCAAACAGCAGGCCGCAGCCCACCGGCGGCAAGCCGATACGCAATAGGCCGCGCTTGAGGCCGCGCAGGTCGTGAATCTCGGCCACGAGGTTGGCGTGCTCGGCGAGCAGCACCAGCGCGTGACGGTAGGTCATTTCGCCGGCGGCGGTGAGTTCGTTCCTGTGACCGAGCCTGTTGAGCAGCGGCATGCCCAACTCCTCTTCCAGGGTCCTGACCGCCTTGCTCACCGTGGACTGGGTAAGGGACACCACCTCGGCCGCCTGGGAGAACCCTCCCTGGCGCACCACTTCAACAAAAGCCCGCAGTGTGCGCAGGTTCATCAGCATTCCTTTTGCGACTTGGATGTAGTGATAAAAGTTGTTTTTATCATGCCAGATCTTTGCCTATGGTTATCTCATCCTGCCGGAGACATTGCCCATGATCATCTCGTCCGCTTCCGATTACCGCACCGCCGCCAAGCGAAAGTTGCCGCGCTTTCTGTTCGACTACATCGACGGCGGTGCGTACGCCGAACACACACTGCGTGCCAACTGCTCGGACTTGACCGAAATCGGCCTGCGTCAGCGGGTGCTGCGCAATGTCGACAACCTGAGCCTCACCACCTCGTTGTTCGGCCAGACACATGCCCTGCCGGTGATCTTGAGCCCGGTGGGGCTGACCGGCATGTTCGCGCGGCGCGGTGAGGTACAAGCGGCCAGCGCGGCGGCCAACAAGGGCATTCCCTTCTGCCTGTCGACGGTGTCGGTGTGTTCGATCGAGGAAGTGGCGTCGCAAAGCGCGCAGCCCATCTGGTTTCAACTGTATGTGCTCAAGGACCGTGGCTTCATGCGCAATGCTCTGGAGCGTGCGCAGGCTGCCGGTGTGACGACCCTGGTGTTTACCGTCGACATGCCGACACCCGGTGCCCGCTACCGTGACGCGCACTCGGGCATGTCCGGGCCATACGCCGCTCAGCGCAGGATGCTGCAAGCCATCACCAGGCCGCAGTGGGCCTTCGATGTGGGGTTGATGGGCCGCCCCCACGACCTGGGCAACATCTCCAGATACCTGGGCAAACCCACGCACCTGGAGGATTACATTGGCTGGTTGGCCAACAACTTCGACCCGTCGATCAGTTGGAAAGACCTGGAGTGGATCCGCGATTTCTGGAAGGGCCCGATGATCATCAAGGGCATCCTCGAGCCGCAGGATGCCAGAGACGCGGTGAGTTTCGGCGCGGACGGCATCGTGGTGTCCAACCATGGCGGGCGCCAGCTCGATGGCGTGCTGTCCACCGCCAGGGCGCTGCCACCGATTGCCGACGCGGTGGGCGATGAGCTGACCGTGCTGGTGGACTCGGGCATTCGCTCCGGGCTTGACGTGGTGCGCATGCTGGCATTGGGTGCCAAGGCCTGTCTGCTGGGGCGTGCCACTGCCTATGCGCTGGCCGCCGCTGGTCAGCAGGGCGTGGAAAACCTGCTGGATATCTTCGCCAGGGAAATGCGCGTGGCCATGACGCTGACCGGCGTGACGTCGATTGAGCAGATTGATCACAGCATTCTCGTGCATCAGCCAAATAACCGGCGTGATAGTTAGGCGGGTGTTTTCGCCTGTAGCAGCCCCCATTGATTTGTAAGACGTTTTTTTTAATTAAACGAATTGGCATGAATCTCGCTCTAACACTCCCCAAGCAGGTCAAGTAATGGCACTCGCCACGCTGGCTTAGCCCGTACGATGTTCAAGCGCACAGAGGCCGATTGCTGATGAAGACACCTGACAAGACCCACGCAATCGACTTCGACAGCGCCAAACTGCAACGCCTGGGCTTCGGTCAATCTTCGGCACTGCCGCATCGCCCCGTGACCCTGGCGCAACTGCGCCAGCAACTGGGGCAGCATCTGCAAACCAGCCTGGAGCCGGAGCGCATCCTGGGTCTGTTCTTTCGCGAGATTCAGCGTCTGGTGCCCCTCGATGCGATGGTCTACAGCCATCAAGCCAGCGATCTTCGTCTGGAGTTCGGCCAACGCGGGCATCACTCGGTGAGTTATAGCCTCAGCCATGAGGGCGAGCCGCTGGGCGAACTGGTGTTGCGCCGCAACCAACGCCTGGCCGAGGAAGAGCTGGGGCAGCTCGAATCGCTGCTGTCCACCCTGCTCTACCCGATGCGCAACGCCCTGCTCTACCGCGCCGCCACCCGCAGTGCACTGCGCGACCCGCTGACCGAGACGGGTAACCGCATCGCCATGGACCAGACCCTGCAACGCGAAATCGACATGGCGCGCCGGCATCTGCATCCTTTGTCGCTGCTGATGCTGGACATCGATCATTTCAAGCACATCAACGACACCCACGGCCACAGCGCTGGCGACAAAGTGCTGCGTGCCGTGGCGGCCTCGATAAAGGGCCAGTTGCGTAATGTGGACATGGTGTTCAGGTATGGCGGGGAAGAGTTTCTGATCCTGCTCTCCAACACCAGCCGGGAGGCGGCGCAAATGGTCGGTGAGCGACTGCGCCAGGCGGCACAGGCTGAGGATTACTGGGCGGACGACACGCGAATCGAGCTAACGGTGAGCCTGGGTTGCTCCACGCTGCTGACGGCAGAATCGCCCGAAAGCCTGCTGCGTCGCGCCGACAACGCCTTGTACGTGGCCAAACGCGAAGGTCGCAATCGTCTGGCAATGGCGGGGTAAGTCCCCCGCCACCGCGATTTACATCAGGCCTGGCTGGCCACGCGTACCGGGCGTTCGCGGGCGACTACCGGCGCTGTTTCCTGCTCCAGGCGCATGCAGCTTTCCAGGAACAGGTACATGTAGTCGTAGCTCTTGCACACCGCCTGGCGCAGCTCTTCCTGCAGCGCCCTGGTCGGGTTCATGCCGGCCAGGGTGCAGATGATTTCGAGCGCTTCCCATGGGTGAGCATCGTCGTACTGGGCATGCATCTTCAGCCACTTCATCGCCCGCTTGCGGTCTTCCTCAGGGAAGGCCGCCGCATAGACGCCGGTTGAACACACCACAGCGGACCACTCCCCGGTCGCCCCCTCGATCGCATAGTTGGTGGCGGCAATCGCGACGATCAACGCGTCGGAGGAACTGGTGTGCCAGCACCAATGGCTCAGTGCGTGCAACTCCGGCGGTACGTTTTGCGCCTGCAGCTCTTCAAGACTGACGCCATGGGCACGCGCCCAGTGAACCCAATAGTCGGCGTGGTTAAGCTCCACACGAATATTGCGCATCAGCCAACGTCGCGCCATATCCTCCCCAGGATGGCGCGCGAACTTGGTTTTGGTGAGGTTTTGTGCCATGTACAAGGCAAACTGTTCCACCACGGGCCAGCCACCAATCAGGTAGTGACGCATGGTTTTGGCGCTGAGCGTATTGTCGCGCATGCGCTGATACAGTTCGTGTTCGACAACCCGGCGCTTGCTCTCGCTACAGTCCTGGATCAGTTGTTGCGCCCAGGCGGGGTAACTTGAGGCTTCCATAAGCGGGCCGGTTCGGTTGAATGTGTCGATCACTGTAGGGCTCCTTTTTAAGTGTGATTGTACAGACCAGCAAATGTTTCAGCGGAATGTGCCGGGCGCCTTGAATAACAGTGGCTGCGGCCGCGCGGGTCGGCACTGCAAGCTATCGAAGGTAAACAATTGCGGGCGTTCAATCAGGTAGCCCTGAGCGTAATCCACACCAATCTCCAGTAACGCCTGTTCGATCTGGGGTGTCTCCACAAACTCGGCAATTGTGCGCTTACCCATGACATGGCCAATATGGTTGATCACTTCGACCATGGCACGGTTAATCGGGTCGTCCAGCATATCCTTTACGAAACTTCCATCGATCTTCAGGAAGTCTACAGGTAAATGTTTCAGATAAGCGAATGAGGACATTCCGGCGCAAAAGTCGTCCAGGGAAAAGTGGCAACCTAAGGCTTTGAGTTCATTAATAAAGCGGATGGCACTGCCCAAATTGGCGATAGCGCTGGTCTCGGTTATTTCAAAACAAATCATTTCCGGTGGAACACTGTAAGTGTTGAATTTCTCACGTAAAAAGCCGAGAAAATCATCATCGCCAATGGTAATGCCTGACAGATTGATCGCACACATCGCCATGGGCCGGCCCGGGCGCTCATGCAGGCAGCGGGCGATAATCTTGAACACGTTTTCCACCACCCAACGGTCCAGGGACGTCATGAGCCCGTAACGTTCTGCCGCCGGAATGAAACTGTCCGGCAGGATGATGCGACCGGTTTCATCGTGCAGGCGCAGCAGGATTTCGATGTGGCCGCTGCCACCCTCCGTCTGACCCAGCGGCGCGATTTCCTGGGCATACAGGCAAAAGCGATCCTCTTCCAGGGCCATATGCAGACGCTGCACCCAGGCCATTTCACCAAAGCGCATGGACAGCTCGGAGTCGTCGGCGTGGTAGACCTGCACGCGGTTGCGGCCTTTTTCCTTGGCCATGTAGCAAGCCATGTCGGCAGTGCGCAACGAGGTCTCCAGGGTGGTGGGCGTGCTGGTGATGTGCACCAGGCCGATGCTCACGGTGGTCATGAAAGGCCGGCCCTTCCACACGAAATGCAGACTTTGCACGGTGTGACGCAGGCTTTCGGCGATTTTTTCCGCCACCGGTGCCGGGCAGTTCTCCAGCAGGATGCCGAACTCGTCGCCACCCAGTCGCGCCAGGGTGTCCTCTTCACGCAGGTCCGATTGCAGCAACGCGCAGATATGCCGCAGCAGTTCGTCGCCGGCCGCATGCCCGCAGGTGTCGTTGACCAGCTTGAACTGGTCCAGGTCGAGGAACATCAGGGCATGCCGTGCATGGGGTTGGCGCCCCGATTGCTGCAACACCTGCTCCAGGCGGTACTCGAACTCGCGGCGGTTGGCCAGGCCGGTCAAGGCATCGTGGGTCGCCTGCCACGACAGGTTGGCGATGTATTGGCGCTCCTGGGTCATGTCGTGCAGCACCAGCACCGCGCCACTGACTTTGCCGGCGCTACGGATCGGCGCCCCCACCAGAGTCACCGAAACAGTGCTGCCGTCCAGGCGCTGGATCAAGGTGGAATGATCACTGCCGCCACTGAGCTGGCCCTTGATGATGTGTTCGATCAAGGTAAAACCATCTGGCTCCGGATTTTCATCCAGCAGCTTGAACAACGCCGCCAGCGGCAAGCCCTGGGCCTTGGCCGAGGTCCAGTGAGTGAGTGCTTCGGCAGCCGGATTGAGGTAGGTGATCGCGCCATCGACATCGGTGGTGATGACGCCGTCGCCGATCGACTCCAAGGTGATCTGCGCGCGCTCCCTTTCCAGTTGCAGCGCATCGGCGAACGCGTGACGCTGGGTCAGCAGCTTGTGCGTGCGCAGCAGCGCCAGCGCGATCAATACCAGGGCCGTGGCCAGGTTGGTGATCAACAGCAGCCGCAGGATCATCCGCGACCCTTCGCCCAAGGCATCACTGAAGGCCATGGCCGCTGGCGTCACACCATCGTTGATCGCAAAAATATGCGCCTTCCAGCGCCGCACATCGTCCTCGCTGACCTGGCCGCTGCTGATCGCGCCGTGCATCGAGCGGGCCAGATCATCCAACTGCAGCAGGTAGCCATCGCCCACCGTCCACAGCTCGATGGCTTTTTCCAGGTAGCTGAAATGACGAAAGTTGAGGTACAGCCATATCAGGCTGGACACGTCATCCGGGTGATTGCCACCCTTGAGGATACCCTGGCGGGCAGCCTCGACGTCCGGCACGGGCTGGTCGAGCGCGATGCGCAGTTCATGCCCGCCTTGAGGCACGGCAAAGGCTTGCTGATATTTGAGGTAGGTGGCTGCGTCACGGTTATCGGCGTAGAGCGTCAGGTAATAGATGGCGTCCTTCTGGCCCTTGGACCACAAGCTTTCACCTGCCACATAGCCACGCACCGCCGACAGCACATACAGACTGAGACAGCCTAACAGTGCCTGAAACAGTACAACGGCGATGAAGGGCCAGACGATGCCCAATAGCCGTGGCGTTCCTAAAGTCCGCTTTTGCTTCATGAAGTCCCTTGCACATGCACTGCTGGGTAAGCACGCGAAAATTCGCTTCCGATAGCTCAGCCTAGGCCAATTCAACGCACTTGTTGCAGGTGCCCGTAAAGTTTGGCGTAAAGCCCGCCATCAGCGATCAGTTGCTGGTGGTCGCCATCTTCGGCAATGTGACCGCCATCAAAGACCAATACTCGATCAGCTTGTTTCACCGCCGACAGACGGTGGGCGATGATCAGTGTAGTACGCCCGCTGAGAAACCGCGCCAGCGCCTGATGCAGGTTGTACTCGGTCGCCGCGTCCAGCGCCGAGGTGGCCTCGTCGAGTATCACCACCTTGGGTTCGGCCAGCACCATGCGCGCGATTGCCAGCCGCTGGCGCTGCCCGCCGGAAAAGCGCACGCCAGAGCGCCCCACCACACTGTCCAGGCCCAGGGGCAGCGCCTTGACGGTCACGTCCAGTTGAGCAATTTCCAGGGCCTGCCAGCAGGCCTCATCGCTGCGCTCGCGGCCCATGGTCAGGTTGGCGCGCACCGTATCGTTGAACAGTGCCGGATGCTGCAGCACCACTGCGACGTTTTCGCGGATGGTTTCAAGGCCAATGGCCTGCTGGGCTGCACCGCCGAATCGGATACTGCCGGCCTGCGCCGTATAGAGCCCGAGCAGCAGTTGCACCAGGGTGCTTTTACCGCCGCCGCTGGCGCCGACAATCGCGACTTTTTCACCGGGTGCGATGGTCAGGTTCAACTGGTTCAACACAAGGTCTTCGCCATAGCCAAAATCAAGGTCGCGCACCTCGATACCGACCGTCTCGCGCCCGCTGAACGGGTCTTCGCCACCGGCATACTGCGGCTCGTCGGCACGCGCCAGCAACTCGTTGATCCGCGTCAGCGCACCGCCCGCCGCATAGTAGGCGTATTGCAGGTTCAGCAACTGTTCCACCGGGCCGATCATGAACCACAGGTAGCTGAACACCGCCAGCATCTGGCCGATGGACAGGTCGGAAAACAGCACCGTGAGCATCGCCGCTGCGCGGAAAATATCGATGCCGAACTGGAACAACAGGCCACTGGCGCGGCTGGAGGCATCAGTTTTCCATTGCGAGTGGATCGCGTAGTCACGCACTTCCCGGGCACGCTGGCCCAGGCGCCCAAGGAAGAAGCCCTGGCGATTGCCGGCGCGCACTTCCTGGATGGCATCCAGGGTTTCGGTCAGCGCCTGGGTGAAGCGCGAGGTGCTGTCGTTTTCCAGCTTCTTGAGATGCTTGACGCGCTTGCCCAACTGCACCGTGAAGTAGATCACCAGCGGGTTGAACAGCAGGATCAACAGCGCCAGTTGCCAATGCATCCACACCAGGATCGCCGAAGTGCCCACCAGCGTCAGCATGGCCACCAGAAAGCGGCTGAGGGTTTCGCCGACAAATTTGTCCAGCGTATCCAGATCGGTGACCAGGTGCGTGGTCACGGTGCCGCTGCCCAGGCTTTCATACTCACCGAGGGAGATGCGCTTGAGCCGTTCGATCAGGCGCACGCGGATGCGGTACACGATGTCCTTGGCCAACCGCGCAAACAGGCGCGCCTGCACCACGTTGAACACCAGTGCGCCGCAGCGCAGGGTCAGGGTCACCAGCAGCATCAGGCCGATGTAGCCTGCCGCTTTTTGCCAACCCAAAGGCAATGCGTGGTTCATCACCTTGAGTGCGGCATCGCCGCTGCCCAGCAGCACTTCGTCCACCAGCAGCGGCAGCAGCAAGGGAATCGGCACGCTGCACAGGGTCGCCAGCACAGCGACGCCATTGGCGATCCACAGGGATTTCTTGTGACGCAGGGCCAGGCGGCGGATTTCCGCCCAGGTCAGGCGGTCGATGCGGGCAGACAGCTCAGGCACTGGCGGCTCGCTCAAGCCATCGGCTCAACAACGGCGAAAGCTCGGACAACGGCTGGTAGCCGTTGGTCAGCAAGGCCAGTTGACCGTCGCGCTCGGCCAGCAGCGTCGGGAAACCGGCGATGCCCAGGTCTTGCACCCAACTGAAATCCGCTGCCGTCGCCGCATGCTGCTCGGCGCGGTCGAAGGCACCGGCAAATTCGATGCGCGGGATGCCCGCCTGCTCGGCCAACTCCACCAGCACGCTGGCAAGGGTCACATCGCGGCCCTCGACATAAAACGCGCGCTGGATCAGCCCCAGCAGGGTCCACGCGCAATCGGCCGCCAGGCTGCGCGCGGTGACGATGGCGCGGCAAGCGGGTTCGGTGTCGTAGACAAAGCCATCGGGCAACGCGCCTTCGCGCTTGAACGGCTGGCCGGTGGCGTCGGTGACGGCCTGCCAGTGTTCAAGGATGTAGCGCCGGGTGGTCGGCTCCAGCGCCGCGCCACTGCCGGTGCGCAGCCCGCCCACCACCAGGTGCACATCCACGCCGGCCGCCTGGGCCTGCTCAACCAGCGCCTGCGCCACCGGCGCAAAGCCCCAGCACCAGGAACACATCGGGTCCATCACATAGAGCAGGCGCGCGGACATGGGTCAGGCCTCGGAAGGGGTTTGCTTGTAGTTGAAGCCAATCGGGTGCGGCAGGTTGCGGGCCTTGGCCAGCTCGATCTGCTTCTGCCGGTCGATGGCACTGCGACGGGTTTTCTCCGGCAGCTTATCCCAGCAATGTGGACAACTGATGCCGGCCACGTAGTGTTCGGATGCGCGGTCTTCAACGCTGACCGGTGTGCGGCAGGCGTGACACTGATCGTAGTCGCCCTCGCTCAAGTCGTGGCGCACGGTCACCCGGTTGTCGAACACAAAGCAGTCGCCCTGCCATTTGGTCTCTGCCTGCGGCACCTCTTCGAGGTACTTGAGGATGCCGCCCTTGAGGTGATAGACCTCATCGAAGCCCTCGCTGAGCATGAAGCTTGAGGCCTTCTCGCAGCGAATGCCGCCGGTGCAGAACATGGCGACCTTCTTGTGTATCGCCGGGTCGAAGTGGGCCTTGATGTAGTCGGGAAACTCGCGAAAGCTGGTGGTCTTCGGGTCAATCGCGCCTTCGAAGGTACCGATGGACACTTCGTAATCGTTGCGGGTGTCGATCAACAGTACTTCGGGGTCGCTGATCAGCGCGTTCCAGTCCTGCGGTTCAACGTAGGTGCCGACCTTTTTGTTCGGGTCGACGCCTTCGACACCCAGGGTCACGATCTCTTTCTTGAGCTTGACCTTGGTGCGGTAGAACGGCTGGTCGTCGCAGTAGGACTCCTTGTGGTCAATGTCGACCATGCGCGGGTCCTTTTTCAGCCAGGCGATCAGGCCGTCGATCCCTTCGCGGCTGCCAGACACGGTGCCGTTGATGCCTTCTTCGGCAATCAGCAGGGTGCCCTTGATGCCGTTGTCGACCATTGCCTGCAGCAGTGGCTCGCGCAGAGCGACGTAATCTTCGAGGGTGACGAACTTGTACAGTGCCGCCACGACAATCGGTTGGGTCATGGATGTTCTCTCCAGGTGGCTACCCTCGTAAGGGGTGAACCGGATGCAAAAGGACGCCGGTGACCGGCGCGGCGCGCAGTCTAACAAAACCGCAGCGTCACCGCATCGACACTCAACCGCTGACAATTCTCCTGCGCCCTGTCGGCACTGGCCGACCTCGTTGCGAACAATCGCAGTGATAGCGTCTTGCGTCGCCCAATGGATCCACTTTTGGGCTTACTGGAAGATCGTCGACATGGAAACTTCGAACAGTCCCTTACTGGACAGGCTGATGGAAAAGCCCGTCACACCTGGCCCAGGCAGGCTCGACTTCATCACCGCCTTGAAGCGCCTCAACATTACCGATGTCGTTGCAATCGCTGCTTTACCCAAAGCCCAATTCATCAAGGAACTGGCCAGGTTCAATGATGACGATGGCGCTCAGGCTTACGACAAAGCGCTGTCCTTCACCACGCAGTTGCAGTGGCTGTGCGACCAACAGCAATTCACCGTCGACCCCGCGCTTAAACGCAGTAAACGCGAGCTTGGGTCGCCCTATTCCAGCCTGTTGGAAGAGAACTGGGAAGATGTTTGCGACCCGCACGCCATCGCCGCCGTCGACTCGCCGGTGGCCTACTTGCGCACCCTGTACCTGTTCGCGATACATCTGGAGAACAAGGGCGCCCCAAACGAGAAGAGAATCCCCCTGGGCGTGCGGCGCCCGGATCTGCAAAACCTGCTCATCGACCACGACGCAACGTTTCGCCAGCGCCCGATGCTGTCGATTATCGATGACGTGCTACGCGAGCAGATCCGCCAGCATCAGCCTGGGCAGGACCTGCACCTGCTGCTTAGCGAGCAGCACTACCCGCTGACGCAGCCCTATCACCATCATCACTATCAATGCCGCCTCGGCCTGTCGGGCACCGGTTATGGGCCGGGAGAATTGAACCATCGAATCGGCAAACGAGCGCCGCTCAATGCAGCCGACAGCGCGATCCAAGCCGATGTCGTCAGCCGTAACGATGACGCGCAGTGCCTGCTGAGCGAATTGAACCCGACACAACAGAGCTTGTTGCGGCAACCTCCGCTCGACGCTGTGGCACTGCTCGCCACGCACTTCAACTGGTCACAGCCACCCGGGGCCGGCGAGACGATTTTTCCCACCCGGATCGACCCACTCCTGCGCTGCACGGGCTTGGACAGCGTTCAGTTGCAAGCGCTTCTGGCCCAGAACAGCTTCGCCCCCCACGCCTCCCCTTCGGCCAAGGGTCAGACCCTGGCGAACTTTGGCGCCCGCTACATCAACGGCAGCGGCGCTATCCCGATGGCCGTCGCCACCGTCGACAACGTCACGACGCTGCTGCATGGGTCAGCCGAACGGTTCGATCGCATGCAACGGATGATCCGACTGCACAACGGGTGCGGTCTGTCTTTCTGCGAACTGGACACCCTGATCGTCAGCGCCAGGACCTGTGAAGCAAATACCGCAAACCCATCGTCACTCAACCACAACACCCTGCGTGTGCTGGGCGTCTATCGCTACCTCAGCCGACGCTACAGCCTGTCGCCGCTGGAATTCTGCGCATGGCTGGATCAGTTGCCGGTGCAGGCCAGCGCCAACGAACAGCCCTTGTTCGATCAAGTGTTCAACCGCAATCCGGTGGCCGAGCAGCCGCTGCCGCTGGATGGCAAGCCCTTCGATGCACCGACGCGCCAGCATCTTTGCCAGGCGCTGGGATTAACCGATACGCCGGATTCCCTGGAATTGTTGTTGGGTGCGGCCCCTCCCAGAAGAGACCTTGCCACTTACTCCTCTATCTACCGGCAAGCCCATATCCCGAAGGTTTTCGGCTTGTCTGCGCTGCATTGCAAACAACTGGCCGATCTGCTCGGACCTGCCACCTGGAGCCTGCTGACCACCCCCAGATTGCGTGCGAACGGTGAAGCGTCGATAGACGTGCTCGACGTACTCATGCAGTTGGACTGGGCGGTCACCTGGCTCAAGGACAACCACATCAGCGTGCCGCAATTGCGTCAACAACTGCTGGCGGAGCCGATCATTGACAACCCGACGCTGGCGCGGTTGACCGACTCGCTGCAGGCCTCGCTCAGTAAGCTGCCACCGACCGACGGCGATAGCCCAACGACCGAGCAGTGGATACAACTGCAGACAAGCCCGGTGCCAGCGCGCGATGCCCACGCACTGTTTCTGATGTACTCCAGCTTTTTGAAGATCACCGCCGCGGCTCCCCTGCAGCGTCTCACGCTCCACCACTTGATCCTGCTGGGCAAGGATATCGCCAGCCTGTTGGCGTTACCGGTGAGCAACGCCACCTTGCATGCGTTGCTGCTCAATCCGCGCTGGCTTGACAGCAAAAATCCACCCAACGGCGTAATCGAGTTGAACCTCGGCACCGTCTATTTTCTACGGCGTTTCAGGGACTTCTGCGACAACCATGACCTGGCGCAAGAGACGCTTCTGGAATACTTCCGGCACGCCAATGCCAAAGCCGCCGGTGCGCGCACTCCGTCGCTTACAGCCCAATTGAGCCATTGGCTGGGCTGGAGCGAAACAGAACTGGAAGCGCTCGCCATGACCCTCCCCCACGGCATGGTCCGGTCCATGGATGAACTGGATTGGATCATGCGTTGCCGACAAGCCTGTGCGCGCACTCGGCTCTCCAGCCAGACACTGCTCGACGCCTGCGAACTGAACATTGCCAGTCCATTCAGCCAGTGGAAGTCCGTGGGCGAAGCCGTGATCGGCGCACGCCAATGATGTTTTTTCAACCTGCATATTCAGGGAATGACTATGTCCGAGATCCAATCACACCTCAATGAGGCCCGCCGCGATGCCATGCTCAGTTACTACCTGACTCGCTGCATCAGCGCGCCGCTGAAAAACTCACTGCGCACCCTCAACGACCTGCACGACTATTGGCTGCTGGATGTGCAGGTCAGCCAGGCGGTGCCAAGCAGTCCGGTGGCCAGTGCCATAGCGAGCCTGCAGCAGTACATCAATCGGATTCACCTGGGCCTTGAACCCGGTTATGAAACCCAGGGCATGTCGCCCGACGAAGCCCGCGACTGGCAGGAGTCCCTGAGTACTTACCCCGTTTGGAGCGCCAGGCAGCAGTTGCGTTATCACCCGCACAACTTCCTGGACCCCACGCTGCGCGAGGACAAAAGCGCGAGCTTCGAACAACTGGAGAATGACCTCAACCAGAACCGAATGCAGCCCGACACCGTGCGCAATGCGGTACAAAACTACCTGTCGCGCTTTGAGCGCATCGCCAGTATCCAGACCCTCAACGGTTACATTGACGGGGACACACGGGCCCTGGAAGCCAGCACTTATTACTTCGTCGGCAAGGCCGCCACGGATGACCTCTATTACTGGCGCTCACTGGACCTGTCGCAACGCTCCAGCATCAACCCGAAGGCACCCTCGCCCCTGGCCTGGAGCGACTGGGAAAAAATCAACCTGACGTTTTCCGCCGACACGCCCACTCACAGCATTCGCCCGGTGCTGTGCGATAAACGCCTGTTCATCGTGTGGGCCGAGTGCGTAAAACCTGCGCCCCATAATGCATTCCAGACCGCTGATGACGTGGATCCCGACGCTCAGGATGAGGGCGAAAAACACCGCATGGCGGAGTGGCTGAACAGCCGGTTCGTGAAATTCCGTCTTTGCTTTTCCTACAAAAAACTCGACGGCAGTTGGAGTCTTCCGCACACGGGTCTGGAAACACACTGCGTGACCCAGGACATCAATGCGCTGTCCCTCACGCAACTCAAGCACATCACGCACACCGTGGCGGTGATGGACAGTCGCTCCCCGCCTTCATTGTTTCTCGGTATACAAGCCAGTTCCCGCAATGACGGTGCCTCGCTCCTGGGGGCATTCTTCCAGGCCATTTCCGTGGATCAGTCCCTGAACATCCAGACCGTCGCCTCCGGCGCCAGCCCGGACAGATACACACTAGTGCCGGGCTCGGCGGTTGCACGGGAAACCATACGCCTGCTGGAAGCGTTTGACGCCTCGGTAAAAAACCCCTTGCAGACGGCCTTGCTGGGGGGGCCTGACAAGGACAATATCTTTTCAAGCACCGTGTTGCCCCCGTTTGCCAGTCGGTACTTCACGTTGTTTCTGGACATCAACAAACACAACCTGCAGTTCCAGGTGCAGCCTGCGGGCGAGCAAGATAACAAGGTAATCAATCTGGCACCCGTGCTGCATCCGCCCGGCACCATGCAAAGCTGGGACTTTGAAACCAGGAGCCAGGCGATAGCGCCTGCAGATACCACCGGCACCACGTATGACGCCAGCACCGGCGAGATTGTGTTTACTTCAAAAACGTCAACCAGCTTTCAGCAGACTTACACGCTCACCTTCAAACAAGAATCCGGTCAAGCAAGCATTACCCTGGTCACCAACTCGGCATTGCACGATCCAGCCACCACCGAAATTGAACTGGCCAGAGGCTCGCACCTGACCCTGCAGGCTGAGGTGGCGAGCGCCGAAGCCGTAACGCACCATGCAATGTTTTTTAAATCCATCAGGACGGGCAAGAGCTTTTCCAACGCGCTTTATGACAGTGGCTCGGTCCTGTTGACCCTTACCCATCAGTCCAAACAGATACCGGACCCAAGACCCGGGCACGATGCAAACGCCACCGTCAACGTCTTTGAATACGCTCTGGAAGGCAAGCGCCTTAACCGAAACCTGTTCATTTACTTATATGACCACCCTCAGGAAAAGTTCCTGATGGTTCTTGACCGCTATAGCGGTTATCACCTGCCCGGCGATGACAAGGCGATTAAGAAGCTGCACTTCATGAGTGACCTGAGGGTCGAGTTCGAATCGGCAAGGTCCAATACTCGCGCCTACAAACACGTCATTCTGCAGTCCAAGCTGGCTGATATCCCGGCGCCCGAAGCCATTAACAACAACACCGCCCTTATCCTCAATCTCTCCAACAGCGAACATGAAAGCGAGGCGGACTCCGCACCGGAATTGCCGCCCGGACACAGTGCAACGGCGCGGATAAAACTACCCAACGGGAGAGACCTGTCATCCGTCACGGTTATCCATGGCGTCATCACGCTGGAGAGTGCCGGCAACGGGATGACAGTGCTTGGCTACGCACTCAAGGCCGTCACCTGCACGTTGAGCACCGTCCATGCCGACTCCGAGCCGCCGCAGGCACCCGGCATTCGTCGCCAGCAAAGCCTGGGTGCCGGCAACATCGAGTTCCTGGAGTTTCCCGCGCGCACCAGCCCGAGGATCCCGGCGATCCGGCTCAACACCTGCTTTGCGCGACAGTTGGTCGAGTCGGCCACGCCGAGCCTTGATCCGCTGTTTTCCAAGCCCCTCGCCGCCTGGACAGAACCGCCGCTGTCTGCAGACCTTGCGCCCCACCCCCTGGACTTGCAGGGTGCACACGGCAAATACTTTCGTGAACTGTTTATCTACCTGCCCTGGACCATCGCCCATTACTTCAACCAGCAACAGCAATACGCGCACGCACGAACATGGCTGCATTACCTGCTCGATCCCAGCCATCCCCAAGCCGGCACGCTGCACGGGCTGAACAGCCAGCCGCCTGAACTGAGCTACACCTGCCAGCACCCCGACAGTGCACATTACAAGGCGCTCAGTTTCCCGTTGTACCTGCGCAAGGCCCTGAGCCTGCTCCATGTGGACATACTGCTCAACCGCGGCGACGCCGCCTATCGACAATTGAGTCCTGACCATCTGGTCGAAGCCAGGCTCTGGTACAGGCAGGCCAGCAACCTGATGGGCATGCGCGCAACTGTTACCCGTGCCGATACCTGGACCCCACTTTCACTGGATGAACTGGCCAGCGCCGCCTCAAAGACACTACGTGCGCTTGAACGTGACCCGGCCCACACCAAGACGCTTCTCCCACACTGCAAAACACCGGGCCAGCGCACTTGGCTCAAAGACAGCCCGCACCTCTACCGTCCTCTGAACACACACCTGGTTACCCGCTGGGACGCCCTCGAAAGTCGCCTGCACGGGCTGCGCAATCACCTGGACATCAACGGCAAGCCCATACGCCAGTCGCTGTTTGCCCCGCCGCTGGACCCCGCAGCATTGTTGGCGCGACATGCGCAGAGTGGCGCCGCTGGCGACAGCACCCTGCAACTGCTGCGCCCGGAAGTCGGTCACTACCGTTTCCAGACCCTGGCAAGCCATGCCCAGAGCGCGGTAGACAGCCTGGCGCAGTTCGGCAGTACCTTGCTCACGCTGATCGAACGCAAGGAGCAGGCGCAATTGCTCGAGCTGCAACAGCAGCACGCCTGGGAACTCGCAGAAGGGGTCGTGACCCAGCAAATCCAGGCGCTGGCCATTGATGAGAAAAACCGCGAAGCATTGCGCCGCAGCCGCGAGGTGATCAAGGCGCGCCTGGACTTCCTGACGCTGAGGCTGCACGACGGCATCAGCGCTGGCGAAACCGCCGCTGGCCAGCATTATCTGGACAGCGCCGCGTGGGAACGAAAAGTCGCCATTGCCGGCGTAGGCGCCGGCGCAGCGATGCTGGCGCCGAATATCTTCGGCACCTCGAGCGGCGGCATGCGCTGGGAAGGCGCGTTTCATGCCTTCCAGGCCTTCGCTCAGGGTGAGGCCAACGCTGCGCGCGCCATCGGCAATGATCTGGACCGTGCCGAGCAATTCAATCGCCGCGCCCAGGAGTGGAGCCACGCCGAGCAACAGGCGCAGCTGGAATTGGCTCAGATCGATGCCCTGCTACAGACCCAGGCAGAACAGGAAAAAGCCACCCGCCTGCAATTGCGCAGTGCCCGCAGCGCACTGGCACAGGCCAGGACGACCTACCAGGCGCTCGGCCGACGTTTTTCCCAGGCCCAGCTTTATCAATGGCTCAATGCTCGGTTGGGCACTTTCTATTACGCGCTTTACGACAGCGTGCAATCACTGTGTCTGGCCGCCGAGGCCTGCTGGCAATATGAGACCGCTGACAACCGACAGTTTTTCAAGGGCGATAGCTGGCACCACGCCTCCCGCGGACTGCTGAGCGCAGAATCGCTGAAATTGAATCTGGTACGCATGAGCACGGCGTACCTGCAACACACCCCACGGGAACTGGAAATCAGCAAGACCGTATCGCTGCGTCACCGCCTGATCGAGACGGCGGCCAGCCCTGACGATGCCGAAAAACAACCGCCTTCGGGCAAAACCTGGGCAGATCACAAGGCAACATTGGTCGCCAACGGCACCTTGTACTTTGATCTCACCCCTGCCCTGTTCGACGAGGACTACCCAGGCCACACACTGCGCCGCATCAAGCACATCAGTGTGTCGCTGCCCGCGACCCTCGGCCCTTATGAAGACATCAAGGCGATGCTGACCCAGACCAGCAACGAACTGCACATGCCCGATGGAAGCTTCAGGAAAGACTGGCGGGCGCACCAGCAAATCGCCTTGTCACGGGGCCTGGATGACAACGGCCTGCTGACCCTCAATTTCGATAACGACCCGCGCTACCTGCCCTTTGAATACACCGGTGCGGTGTCGTCCTGGAGCCTGAGTTTCCCCCAACCCGCACTACAAAAGCGCCTGTTGGAATCGATCAGCGACATCATCCTCCATGTGCGCTACACCGCACGTCCCGGCAGGAGCACGCCATGAAGACACCAGAGGCGACCCCGTCGCCCCTCAGCGTGCCGTCGCTGCCCGACGCCGGCAGCGCTGTCAAAGCCAGAAGCAGCGACTGGGGTTCTGTCGGCGCCAACGGTACGGCAACCCTGGCAATCCCCCTGCCCGTTTCCGCCGGCAGGGGTTATGCGCCGACGTTGGCCTTGCGCTACCGCAGCGGCGCAGGCAACAGCCCGTACGGGTTCGGTTGGGAGCTGAACCTGGGCGCCATCACCCGCTGCACCCGGCGCGGCGTGCCGAGCTATACCGCAGCCGATAGCATCCTGGGACCCGACGCGCAGACCTGGATGCCCGAATGCGACGCCAACGGCACGCCACTGCAGCGCCGGCGCGAGCGCTTCAACCAATTACCGCTGCCTGCGCCCTGCACCGTCACCCGCTACTTCCCCGCAGTCGAAAGCGACTTCGCGCGCATCGAACACTGGCGCACAGCCGCTGACGCCGTGGGTTTCTGGCTGATACAGGCGCGCGATGGCAGTCAGCATGTGTATGGCAAGACGGCCTCGGCACGCATTGCCAATCCCGATGCGCCCGATCAAGTGGCGCAATGGTCGCTGGAGGAAAGTCTCAATCGCCACGGCGAACATATCGGCTACCACTACCTGCGCGAAACCGAGGCTCACACCTTTCCCTACGATTGCCGGGCGCAGCACTACCTGCACGCGGTGTATTACGGCAACGTCAAGGCCAGGGAAAAGGAGACGCTGTATCTGCTGCATGCCGATGACCTCTCACGTCAGGACTGGCACTTTCACCTGCTGCTCGACTACGGGCAACGCAGCACGGCCATGGATCAGGTGCCGCCCTACGCCTCGCCCGGTCTCTGGCCTGTACGCCAGGATGCATTTTCCAGCTACGCCTACGGCTTTGAACTGCGCACCCAACGCCTGTGTCGGCAAATCCTGATGTTCCACTGCTTTCCCGCCGAATCGGCCATGGGCCCGGCCCCGGTGCTGGTCAAGCGACTGTTGCTCGAGCATCAACCCGCCGCCCCCTGCCGACTGATTGCCGTACACGAGCAAGCCGTCGATAGCCAGGGCCAGCTCGCGTCCTTGCCGCCCCAGGAGTTTCATTATCAAAGTGCCCGGCTGAAGCTGAACAAAGGTCGCTATCAACGCCTTGAGGATTTCCCAGGTCTCAATGACGGGCAACGCTATCAAGTGGTGGACCTGTACGGCGAAGGGTTACCGGGGCTGTTTTACCGGGGCGATAACGCCTGGTTTTACCGCGCCCCGCAACGAGATGAAAACCGCGCAAACGCAGACGAAATCACCTACGCGCCGCCTGAGGCGATACCCATCAGCGCCATGGCCGACATGCTGCGGCCCGTCTATCAGACCCTGCTGGATGTGGACGGCGATGGCCGGCTGGAGTGGGTCTTGGCGCGACCCGGCCTGAGTGGCTTTTTCAGGTTGGGCGCGCAATCGGACGCCGCCGGCTTCGTGCCGTTTGACGCGTTTCCAGCAGAGTACTTGCACGCGGACGCGATGTTTGCCGACCTGTTGGGCAGCGGCTTTGCCGACATGGCCCTGGTAGGCCCGCGCAGCGTGCGTTTGTATGCCAATCAACAGGCGGGCGGGTTTGCCGCAGGCATCGACCTGCCACACCGCATCGACGGTGACGATTTGCCCACCGTGACATCGTCTGCGCGTGACTGGGTCGGTTTCAGCGACATACTGGGCAGTGGTCAGCAACACCTGGTGCGCATCCGCCATGACGAGATCAAGTATTGGCCCAATCTGGGGCGCGGCAGGTTCGGCAAAGGGCGAGTGCTGACGTCCCTGCCCTTTCGCGAAGCAACGTTCAACGCGGCCAATATCGTGCTGGCCGACCTGAACGGCTACGGCGGCGCCGACCTTCTTTACCTGTCTCACGACGCGCTCAGCATCTACCTCAACAAGGGCAGCAAGGGCTTTGCCGGCAACCCGTTGAAATTGCCCTGGCCATCCGGTGTGGCGTATGACGCTTTGTGTCAGGTCAGTGTGGTGGATATACGCGGGCAGGGCCTGGTCAGCCTGATCATCAGTGTCATGCATCCACGCCCACAGCATTGGCGCTACGACTTTTTCAATAAAAGACCCGGCTTGCTTCGCTACCTCTACAACAACCTCGGCGCAAAAGCCCGCATCACCTACCGCAGCAGTGCCCAGGAATGGCTCGACGAAAAACAGGAACTTCTTCACCAGGGCAAACCTGCCGTCAGCCGACTGCCGTTCGCACTCGACCTGGTGAAAACCCATGAACAGCGCGACGAGACCACCGGCGGTGCGCTGATCCAGCGGTATCAGTACCGACGGGCGTATTACGACCCTGACGAGCGAACCTTTAACGGCTTCGGCCTTTTGCTGCAAAGCGATCGCGAAACCGCCTACCACGCAAGTCACACGCGTAGCCTGTTGAGCAAGCGCTGGTTTCACACCGGCCAGTTCCTTGACAGCCCCGGTGACGGCTACAGCGCCCACGACCGGCACAGCGTCACCTTGGGGCCCACGCTGTTGGCAAGCTATGAGGCCGGCGCCGGAGCGGCCGAGCCCACCGCTCATCACGACCGCTTGATCACCCGCCCTTCATCCCAGGCCGTGCGTGACGCAACCCGCGCCCTCAGAGGTTTGCCATTGCGAGTGGAAGTATTCGCCCTCGATCCGCCAGGCGCCGTGCCGTACTCCGTGCAACACCATCGTTACCTGGTGCGTCAATTGGCACCGGTATCCGGCGCGCTGCAACGGGCGCGCATGCTGCCCCTTGAAGTGGAAACGGTGACATCTCTCTATGAACAGGTCGCAGACGATCCGGTTTGCGAGCATCGGCTCAATTTGCGCTGGGATGCCTATGGCAGCCTGGTGCATGGCGTCACGGTCCATCATGCCCGCCGCAAGACACCGGACGATCCGCCGCCTGATGTGCTGACCGACGCCCACCCGCAGCAATGGTGGCGCGATACCCACGACACGGCGCAACAACAGTATTACCTGAGCGAAACCCTGGCGCAGTGGATTCACCATACCCAGGAGGATCAATGGCAGCTGGCCCTGCCCTACCGGCAACGCAGTAATGCCTGGACATTGCCCAAGGGCCTGCCACCGTCAGGCTTGAACACTCAGGCCATCAGCTATGAAGGGTTTATCCAGGCGCAATCAGGGCCAATGGGGCCGCGGGCGCCCCGGCAACTGAGCGGCTTGTCGGTGCAGCACTACCGCGAGCCTGGCGGCAAAGGCCAGGTGCTTGAACCAGGCGTGGCCACGTTCCAGGCACTGACCAGTTACCTGGAAACCGCTGAACTGGACGCCGCCGCGTTGCAGGCTCTGCAAGCCATCCCTCGCATGCCGGGCCAACTCGCCTGGGACCTGCCGCAGCGCTTGAAGGAAATCGGCTATCAGGCCATGACGGTGTTTTTTTGCGCCAATGATGAGGAACGCCAAACGCCGCCCACCCTCTGGTCCATCCGCCGACAGTTCCCCCGCTATCGCAACGCCAAGCATTTTTATCGCCTGCACGCCTGGCGCCTGACCCAGGCCGAGGATGAGACCAGCGTGACCCACGACCCTTACGACTGTCAGGTCATTGAAGTCAAACAGGCCGACGGCTGCGTGACGCAACTGCACCATGACTATCGCCTGTTGCAACCGGTCAAGCTGACCGACGCCAACGGCACAGTGCAGCAAGCGCTGCTGGATGCGTTCGGACGCGTGATTGCCAGAAGCATCATGGGCAATGAGTCTGGCACGCAGGTCGGCTTCGGCGCATTGACGGCCCCCGACGCGGCTTTGCACACCTCTGTCGAAGACGCTATCCAGAGGCCTGAAACCGTACTGGGCCACGCAGCCCGCGCCGCCTGTTACGCAGTGTTCTGTTGGATGGGCAGCATCGCCAGGCAGCAGATACGCCCCGAGTGGATCAAGCGGCGTTACTTGCTGCCCGATGGGCACATCCGCAGCGCCGCCCGCCCTTACCTCAAAGCCAGGTCGCGCCAGTTGACCGAGTCCGAGCGGGCCTTATCGGCGTTGATCAAGCAAGCGCGCCGCACGCCGGTGCACAGCCTGGAACTGGCAGCGGACCGTTACCCGGGCGACGAGGCGCGAATCATCCACATGACGCTGGCGTTCCAGGACGGTGCTGGCCGCACCTTGCAGCGCACGCAAAAAGCCGAGCCCGGGCCCGCGTATGTGATGGCGGACAATGGCGACCCGGCGATTCAAAACAGTGCGCTGCAAACCGCACACGCCGACCCGCGCTGGTGCGTCAGTGAACGCACCGACTACAGCCTCGAAGGCCGTATCGTGCGTATTTACCGGCCGTTCTTCAGCGATCGCCATCACTTCGTCAACGCTGAACCCTTGCGTAAGCTTTGGCACAGCGACACCCAGCTGTACGACCCTCTGGGCCGACCTGTACGCACCCTGACCGCCAACGCAACGGTACGACAAACCACTTACTGGACCTGGTACACCATCAGCGAGGATGAAAACGACACCGGGTCGCCGGAGCCGACGCCACCATTGCCCCCGGCGTGAGACGTGGCGCCACCGTGGCGGCGCTGGCACCGCCACGGTGATTCACTCACTTACCGGCGCGCCCGCACACCGGCCACGCGCGTGCTTCTGGGCGTATAACGGCGCCACAGGCCTGCGTCAGTCTCCCAAGGCGCATCAACCCTGATCTGGCCTTGATAGAAGTTCACCCTGCCGGCCAGTTGCGTTCGGTGCCGATATAGCCAGCGCAACTCCGATGCGGTGATCGATGAGCGCGACTTGTCGACCACCGCCTCTATGTCCAGATCATCGAGGGCAAAATGAACCACTGCGCTGCTCTGCTCACCGGTCAAGGTGCGCAACGCGGATTTGCTGCTGCGACTGACCATTTTTTTCTGGATATCCGAGAGGCCGCTGCCGATGTAGTGAATAGCCGTCGCCTCGAGTGAATAGGCACCTGCCTTGAGGTCCCTGACAAAGGCTCTGGCAAACTGCTGGTTGCATGCCGTGGCCGCACATCCGGAATACCGCGACACAACGCCCTCGTAAAACGGTTGGACACTGGTGGATATTTCCCCAATGAGCTCGCGCTTGAGACGGGTATAGACAGGGTCTTCATGACGGACCGGCGTTAGCAGGTTCCGGAAGTGCTCAGGCGCCACTTGTCTGAAGCTGCTAAAGGCTCTGACCTGGGACGCCAGACCGGCAGTCCAGGCTTGCAACTGCGAACCCGAGAAGTAAGCCGCCATCGTGTCGCCTCTCCCGCTTAGCAGCGACCACCAGCTCCTGTAGGTAAAAACGGTCGCGGACAAGCCAAAAATAATATCCCCTCGCCCCGGCTGGAATTGCTCGCCAAAGGTGGCCTGCCCGCCGTCGGCATCCCTGAACCGCAATGGATTGCCTCGGGCCATTGCATACAGGTTCAAACCGTCCACGTCGCCCAGCGGGTCCGGGCTGATCCAGCGTTGCAACCACGGCGCGTAATAGCGCGCCCCGTAGTAGTAAAGACCCGTCGCGTCGCGCTCCTTGTCCGAATAACGACGCACCTTGTGGTAGCCGCGCACAGTATTTTGCACGGCCCACCACGCTGTGGCGCCATAGGGATAGTAGTGCTCCTGACTCAATAGCCGAGCCTGTTCGTCCAACGTGAGCGAACAACTCTTGAGGTGATCCTGGAGGCAGAAATGCAGTGGGTGCGTGTCCAGGTAAGCGGGTTTGCCAGAGTGCCATTGCACCACGGTGACTCGCCCACCGCCCGTGTCGATATCCAGCAGATTGAAGCGCTTGCCTCTTTGCTTGTGGACTTGCAGACCGGGCAGGTAATACGTCAATCGTGTCTCCTTTGCGTCACCCTCGCCTTTGCTGCGAAGTTTCAGGGCCCGCTGACCTTGACTGTCATACACGTAGCTTTCCCCATCGGAATCACCGCTCTGACGTTGCACCTGCACCAGCTGGTTGCGCACATTCCAGACCGTCAGTTTGCCGGAACCCAGTGACTGTAGATTGCCATTGGCATCGAAGGCGTCTGCCAGTCGAGCCGACCTGTCTTGAGCGGCAGGCAAGGCGCGGTTGCTCAGCGCAGCGATCTGCAGCTCTCGGGTATAGCCCGTGCCGCGGGAAGGCAGATGTTGGAGCCGCGTCAGATTGCCGGCCTCATCGTGCTCATAGTGCTGAGTGTAATTGCGCCATAGCCCTTGCTCCGTTGCACCCAATTGCACGGCTGGCGGGAGTGCCGGGCCACCTGTGGCGACGGCGCTCTCCCTGCCGCTGGCCTGGATCAACCGATACAACGTGTCATACCGGTACGTGCTGACCGCCTCGATCCGCGCATTGCTGTGCCACCGCGTCGGCTGGGCCAGGTCGCTGATGCTGAGAATATTGCCCACCGGGTCATATTGATAAGCAAGCTGCTGCAGCGGCGTGCCAGCCTCGCCTTGACGATAGGCTTTCAGTTGCACCAGACGACCATCGCGTTCGGAATAGTCGGCCACCTTGATCACACCATTGCCCGCCCGCTCGGACATGACCTGGCCACTGGCGTTGTACACCCGCTGATCCATCAATACCTGGCGGTTCTCGTCCTTGAGGGTCAACGCCATTTCCAGCAGCCGTCCCTGTTGCCCGTAGCGCCGATGTTGAGCGTTGCCCCTGGCGTCGACCTGCTCCAGCAAGGCACCCAGCGCGTCGTAGCGCCAAGTGGTGGTATAGGCGTGGCTTTCCACCTGAGCGTATTGAGCGGCATCGCTTTGTGGCCAATCGACAGGCGAGAGGTCAGTACGAAATTGCCGGGTTTGTCTGATCACCTGTTGTTCGATCGAGTACGCCTCTATCTGCAGCACGCCGGCCGGGTCCGTATGACGAATCAACCGACCGCAGCGTCTGGCGACTGCGTCGGAGGGGCTCGCGGCCGCGTACTGCATGCGCTCGACACAACGAGGCGAAGCATCGCCTGCCGATTGCTCGAACACCGCAGTCGGGCGCAGCAGGCGGTCGTAATGAAACGACTGCTGTGCACCGCGCGAATCCCAATCATGCAGCCGTTGCCCCGCAGTGCCACGCAGGACCAGTCGCCAGCCGGCATCCCCGGTTTCGGTGCGCACGGTTTCGCCGGACAAGCTATAGAGATTGGATTGCGCAGCCACCCCGCTCTCGCCACGGGCAAACTGGCGGGGATCCCATTGTTCAAGCAGCAGGCCACTGGCGCCAAACACCTGGCGATTGACCCGTGGCTGCGGCGGGTCCGTCGGCTGGGTGCGCAAATATTGCACGGTGCGTACCGCCAATCCACGTGGGTCGACAGCGGTCAAAGTGGGCGTGTTTCGATGAAGAGCAGCAGACATGAGCGTTGACCTGTTTTGCACTAAGGTCAAAAAAGACTAGGGGGGGTGATAGTGAGGGAGGGGGTAATGCACCTCGGTTTAATGTAACCGGATTCTCAAAATGCGCACCGACATCCGCAGGCATTGCGCCTGCGGGTGTCGGTCAGGCTCAGTGCCCGCCGGCGCAGGTCGGCGAAGCCGGGGCTGCGTCGATGGTCGCCCATTCCTGCGGCGTGTAGGTATGCAGCGCCAACGCATGAAACTCGGTCATCAGGTCACCCAAAGCGGCGTAGACCTTCTGGTGGCGCTTGACGCGGTTGAGCCCCTCGAACTGCTGGCTGACCAGCACGGCCTTGAAGTGGGTCTGCAACCCACGGCTGTGCATGTGGCTTTCATCCAGCACGCTCAAGTGTTCCGGGCTCAAGGCGCCAAGCGCCGTTTCGATACGCGGTTGCATGGTCATCGCTGCTTACTTCTTCTTGGCCGGTGCGGCGGCTTTGGGCGTCAGCTCGTTGGTCATGTCTTCCAACAGCTTGTTGACCACCGGCACGGCGCTTTCCAGTTTGGCCTGGGTCATCTGGGCCGATTGCTGGGTCAGCTGCGGCATTTTTTCCAGGACCTTCTTGCCCAGCGGGGACTGGTAGAACGCAACCAGGTCCTTGAGCTCCGACTCGCTGAAGTTGGTGGTGTAAAGCTTGACCATGTCCGGCTTCAGCTTCGGCCAGCCAATGGCCTGGTCGAGCGCGGCGTTGGCCTTGGCCTGGTAGCTGTCCAGTACGGACTGCTTGGCGGCCGGCGCCTTGGTTTGTTCGAAGCGCTGGGCAAACATTTGCTGCACTTGCATGTACACCGGGGTTCCCAGCTTGTCGGCATGGGCCAGGGTAAGGAAGGCTTCGGCACTGGCGTTGTGGCTGGCGGTATCGGCAAAAACCTGGCCGCTGGCGCAAACCAGAGCAACCGCGGTACAGATGGCACGAAGACGAGTCATCGAGTTTCCTTTTCTACAGGCGAGGTAAAACCCCAAGGGCGACCATTCTGCGCCTAAAAAACCTCGCGGCTCAACCCCAGGCCTTGTCGGACAAGGTTCAGCGCCGCGTTAATCCGATGAAAAGTCTTTTATGGAACCCCCCTGGCCCATCACGGCCTAAACTGCGCTGACTGACTTCAAGGAGAGTGCCCGAATGAGCCGTATCGAAACCGACAGCCTGGGAGACGTCCACGTCCCGGATGACGCGTACTGGGGCGCCCAGACCCAACGTTCGCTGGTTAATTTCGCCATCGGCGAGCAACGCATGCCGCTGGCGGTGTTGCATGCCCTGGCCCTGATCAAAAAGGCCGCCGCGCGGGTCAACGACCGCAACGGCGACTTGCCCGCCGACATCGCCCGCCTGATCGAACAGGCCGCCGACGAAGTGCTCGACGGCACCCACGACGACCAGTTCCCACTGGTGGTGTGGCAGACCGGCAGCGGCACCCAGAGCAACATGAACGCCAACGAAGTGATCGCCGGGCGTGCCAACGAACTGGCGGGCAACAACCGTGGCGGCAAGAGCCCGGTGCATCCCAACGACCATGTGAACCGATCCCAGAGTTCCAACGACTGCTTCCCCACTGCCATGAGCATCGCCACGGTAAAGGCTGTGCACGAGCAGTTGCTGCCGGCAATCACCGTGTTGTCCGGCGGCCTGGCCGAGCTGGCGGCGCGGCACATGAAGCTGGTCAAGACCGGCCGCACCCACATGATGGACGCCACGCCGATTACCTTCGGCCAGGAAGTGTCGGCCTTCATCGCCCAGCTCGATTATGCCGAGCGCGCCATCCGCAGCGCCCTGCCGGCCGTGTGCGAGCTGGCCCAGGGCGGCACCGCCGTGGGCACCGGGCTCAACTCGCCGCACGGTTTTGGCGAAGCGATCGCCGCCGAACTGGCGGCCCTTTCCGGCTTGCCGTTCGTGACCGCCCCGAACAAATTCGCCGCCCTCTCCGGCCACGAACCGCTGGTCACCTTGCACGGCGCACTCAAAACCCTGGCCGTGGCCCTGATGAAAATCGCCAACGACCTGCGCCTGCTCGGCTCCGGCCCGCGCGCAGGCCTGGCCGAAGTCAAACTGCCGGCCAACGAACCGGGCAGTTCGATCATGCCCGGCAAGGTCAACCCCACCCAGTGCGAAGCCCTGTCGATGCTGGCCTGCCAGGTGCTGGGCAACGACGTCACCATCGGCATCGCCGCCAGCCAGGGCCACCTGCAGCTCAACGTGTACAAACCGGTGATCATCCACAACCTGCTCGAATCCATCCGCCTGCTGGCCGACGGCTGCAACAACTTCCAGGAGCACTGCATCGCAGGTCTGGAACCGGACGCCGACCAAATGGCCGAGCACCTCGAACGCGGCCTGATGCTGGTGACGGCGCTGAATCCGCACATCGGCTACGACAAGTCTGCGCAGATCGCAAAAAAAGCCTATGCCGAAGGCCTGACGCTGCGGCAGGCCGCACTGGACCTGGGCTACCTCACCGACGAAGAATTCGACAAATGGGTACGCCCTGAAAACATGCTGGAAGCCGGCCATTAAAAAGCGCTTGATCTGCTTTTGATCTTGCTCTTGATCTTGATCTTGATCTTGATCTCAGGCGCCCCGTCAACCACGCTGGCCGAACGCAGGCTTGAATCCGTGGGCAACCCGGCAGGACGCCGGGTTAGCCGCGCTGGGCCAAGGATGGCCCATCGCGGCGGCCCACGGATTCAAGCCTGTGTTCGGGAACACCGAGCCCAAGCGAGGTGCCGAGTGGTGGGGCGAAGCGTTTTTGGTTACTTTTTGCGCTCTTCAAAAAGTGACCCGCCGTAAGGGCGGAACCAATAGCCGCCATAACCGCAGCAACGGATATGTACACAACCAAAACCACCATCGGGAGCAAGCCCCCTCCCACATTTGAACCGCGTAAGCCCTAAGAAGCCAGTCGCACCCGACGAGCCCTGAGCCCCGCAATCAACGAAGGCGCCAAGGCGACCATCGCCGACCCCATCACCACCACCAACGCCCCAAAATAACCCAACGCATTAATCTCCTCAGCCTGCACAAACCCAGGCCACCACCACGCCGCCAGCGCCACCGCCACAAAAGTCACCAACGGCGTCAACGCCAGCGTCGCACTCACCCGCGAAGCCTCCCAGTGCGCCAGCGCCTCCGCAAACGCCCCATACGCCACCAACGTATTCATGCAACACGCCAGCAATAACCACCCCTGCAACGGACTCAACGCCAATGCCTCCAGCGGCTGCGCCCACGGCGTCAATAACGCCGCGCAAAACAGATAAATCACCATCATCACCTGCAGCGAATTCCACACCGTCAGCAGCTGCTTCTGTCCCAACGCGTAAAACACCCAGATCGTGGTCGCCAGCAGCACCGTCAAGACCCCGGCCGTGTAGGCGCCCATGGAAGTCAGCAGTTCAGCCAGGCGCTGGTTGAAGAACAACCCAAAGCCCACAATCAACACCACCAACCCCAGGCCCTGCCCCAGGCTGAAGCGCTCCTTGAACACAAACACACTGGTGACCATCAAAAAGATCGGCCCCATCTGCACCACCAGTTGCGCGGTGCCGGGGCTGAGCATCTTCAAGCCCACCAGGTACAGCACGTAGTTGCCCACCAGTCCACAGACGGCCATCGCCACCAACCCGGCCCCCCTGGGGCCCAGCACTTTCAAACTGGGCAAACGCCGGGTCGTCGCCAGATAGACGAACAGGCAACCGCCGGCCACCGTCAGGCGAAACCAGGTGACGGTGATCGGGTCCATCACCTGCAATACCTGTTTGAGCTTGACCGGGAGAATGCCCCAGAGCAGCGCGGTCAACAGGGTCAGGAGAAAACCGTAGACCCAGCGACCGGAAGAGATGTGCATGAGGAGCCCCGAATGCCTGAGATAGAAGAGCCTGCATTCTAGGGGCAAGCAAACAGATCGGGCTATGCACTAATGCCGTTCAGTCAAGCGCAGATCCCCTGTGGCGAGCAGGCTTGTCCTGCGTTGGACTGCGCAGCAGCCCCAAAACCAGGCGCTGCCGTATCAGGTACACCGCGTTTTGCTGAATTGGGGGCGCTTCGCACCCCAACGCGGGGCAAGCCCGCTCGCCACAGAGGCTCCAGTTTGCTGCGCGACAGCGCTAAGTCGAAGACTTGGCGGAGCCTCCCGCATGGCTTCAGCGCACGGCTTCAAAGAGTCCGCTCGCACCCATGCCGCCGCCCACGCACATGGTCACGATGCCGTAGCGCAGATTGCGCCGTTGCAGCTCGCGCACCAGGTGCCCCACCTGCCTCGAACCGGTCATGCCGAACGGGTGACCGATAGCGATAGCGCCGCCGTTGACGTTGTACCTGGCATTGTCGATCTCCAGCCGGTCACGCGCATACAGGCACTGGGACGCGAATGCCTCGTTGAGTTCCCACAGGTCGATATCCGCCACCTGCAAGCCCTTTGCCTTGAGCAGTTTGGGCACCGAAAACACCGGCCCGATGCCCATCTCGTCGGGCTCGCACCCGGCCACCGTAAAGCCACGAAAAAACGCCTTGGGCTTGAGCCCCAGGGCCAGCGCTTTTTCCAGGCTCATCACCAGCGTCATCGAGGCGCCATCGGACAACTGCGAGGCGTTGCCCGCCGTCACCGAGCCGTCCTCGGCAAACACCGGTTTCAGGCTGCTGAGGCTGGCCAGGGTGGTGTCGGGGCGGTTGCAATCGTCGCGGTCGACCACACCGTCGAGCATCTGCACGGTGCCCGTGTCTTTGTCCTCAACGCGGTACTTGACCGCCATGGGCACAATTTCATCATCGAACAGGCCAGCCGCCTGCGCCTGCGCGGTGCGCTGCTGGCTCTGCAGCGCATACGCGTCCTGCGCCTGACGGCTGACGTGGTAACGGCGCGCGACGATTTCGGCGGTCTGGCCCATGGGGAAATAGATGCCCGGCACCTGCTCCTTGAGCAAGGGGTTGATCAGGTGATCGGTGTTGATGCTCTTCAACGTCAGACTGATGGACTCGACGCCGCCGGCGACAATGATATCGCTGCAGCCCGAGGCAATCTGGTTGGCCGCCATGGCAATCGCCTGCAGGCCCGATGAACAGAAGCGGTTGAGCGTCATCCCCGCCGTACCGGTGCCCAACTGCGACAGCACCGCCACATTGCGCCCGATGTTCTGACCCTGGGCACCTTCGTTGGAGGCGGCACCGACGATGCAATCCTCCACCGTCGCCGGGTCAATGCCGTTGCGGGTGAGCAGCGCATTGACGCAGTGAGCCGCCATGTCATCCGGTCGGGTCTGGTTGAACTTGCCGCGAAACGACTTGGCCAGGCCGGTTCGCACGCTGTCGACGATCACAACTTCACGCATGGGCTACCTCGATCTTGTTGTTGGAAGATCGAGCGAGCATAGATTCAACCCGGCCCACCCGCGATGATCATTCACCCGGCCTATACAAAAACATGGTGATCGGACTGCCATTGGCAAGGCGCCCGATGGCAAGCAAGCGCTTAAGCAGCAAGCAGTCCTGTGATGACAGCAGGCTTTTAATCGTGGCGAGCGGGCTTGCCCCGCGTTGGGGTGCGAAGCGCCCTCAATTCAAGCAAAACGCGGCGTACCTGACACTGCGCAGAGCATGGTTTTGGGCTGCTGCGCAGCTCAACGCAGGACAAGCCTGCTCGCCACAGGGAATCTGCGCTTGAATGAACGGCATTGAGGCTTGCCACAAAAAACGCGGCGACCGTTTATTTCTTCTTCTCGCGCTTGCCGGAGCGATCGAACGCCTCTTCCAGCGCGCGGTTGATGGTGCGCAGCACCTTGACCCGCGCCCAGCGCTTGTCGTTGGCCTCTACCAGCGTCCATGACGCGACGTCGGTGCTGGTGCGGTCGACCATGTCGCCGACGGCGGTGCGGTAGGCGTCCCATTTGTCGCGGTTGCGCCAGTCGTCTTCGGTGATCTTGAAGCGCTTGAACGGAATGTCCTCGCGCGCCTGGAAGCGTTCGAGCTGGGTCTGCTTGTCGATGGCCAGCCAGAACTTGACCACGATCACGCCTGCGTCGCGCAGTTGCTCTTCGAAGTCATTGATCTCGCCATAGGCACGCATCCAGTCGGCGGGGGTGCAGAACCCTTCGACCCGCTCCACCAGTACACGCCCGTACCACGAACGGTCGAACACGGTGAACATGCCGCGCGCCGGAATTTTCTGCCAGAACCGCCACAGGTATGGCTGGGCACGCTCGTCTTCGCTGGGCGCGGCGATCGGCACGATGTGGTACTGGCGCGGGTCCAGCGCGGCGGCGACCCGGCGGATGGCGCCGCCCTTGCCCGCCGCGTCATTGCCTTCGAACACGGTGACCAGGGCGTGCCTGCGCATGCGCTTGTCGCGCATCAGGCCCGAGAAGCGTGCCTGCTCGGTAATCAGCTGTTCTTCGTAGTCGTCCTTGTCCAGGTGCAGCGTCATGTCGAGGCTGTCGAGCAGGCTCTTCTGATCGACCGAGGCCGGCAGCGGCGCCGGGTTCATGCCGCTGGTTTTCGCCTTGGGCAGTTTCAGGGCATTTTGCAGACCGTCGAGCAGGATCTTGCCCACGGTGAGGCTGCGATAGTGCGCGTCGACCCCTTCGATCACATGCCACGGCGCATAGTCGCGACTGGTGCGACGCAGAATGCGCTCACCAAAATGCACGAACTTGTCGTAGGTTTTGGACTGCTGCCAGTCCAGCGGGCTGATGCGCCAGCTGTGCAGCGGGTCGTCGGCCAGCGACTTGAGCCGCGCCTTCATTTGTTTTTTGGACAGGTGAAACCAGAACTTGAAGATCAGCGCGCCTTCGTCGCAGAGCATCTGCTCCAGACGCTCGGCACCGGCAATGGCCTGGTCCAGGCGTGCATCCTTGATGCGCCCGTGCACCCGATTCTGCAACATCTGGCTGTACCAGTTGCCGAAGAAAATACCCATGCGGCCCTTGGCCGGCAGCTGGCGCCAATAACGCCAGGCCGGCGGGCGGGCCAGTTCTTCATCGGTCTGCTGGTCGAAGGTGCGCACCTCGATCAGGCGCGGATCCATCCATTCGTTGAGCAGCTTGACGGTTTCGCCCTTGCCGGCGCCTTCGATGCCGTTGATGAGGATGATCACCGGGAAGCGCTTCTGCTGATGCAGCTCGTACTGCACCTCCAGCAGCGCTTCACGCAGCGCGGGAACCTCTGCCTCGTAGGTGTCTTTGTCGATGGCGTGACCGATTTCGGCGGATTCGAACATGGGCAGCTCCATTTCAAGATGGCTCAAGACTAGCGGATTGGGCAACGCCACGCGGGAGGAAATTCCACAGGCGTCTGTCATGGGACCAATCATTGCCGGTCGATCAGCTAGAATGGCCGCCTTGCCCTTGCCGAGTCGCCCATGAACCCCGTAACCCACGCCCAGCTCGACTGGGACGATCAAGGTCGCCCGCACTCGCGGGTCTTCGACGACGTGTACTTCTCCGACCAGTCGGGTCTTGAAGAAACCCGCTATGTGTTCCTTGAGCAGAACCGTTTGCAGGAGCGCTTTGCCGCCTTGCCCGCGGGCGGGCGGCTGGTGATCGGCGAGACCGGCTTCGGCACCGGGCTGAATTTTCTATGCGCCTGGCAACTGTTCGAACAGCACGCCGTGGCTGGCGCGCGCCTGCACTTTGTCAGCGTCGAGAAATACCCGCTGAGCCACGCCGACCTGCAACGCGCCCTCGCCCTCTGGCCGCAACTGGCGCCGTTCGCCGAACAACTGCTGGCGCACTACGTTGCTATCCATCAGGGTTTCCAGCGCCTGGTGCTGGACAACGGTCGCGTGACCCTGACCCTGTTGATCGGCGACGCGCTGGAGCAATTGCCGCAACTGGATGCGCAGATCGATGCGTGGTTTCTCGACGGGTTTGCCCCGGCGAAAAACCCCGACATGTGGACCGCCGAGCTGTTCGCCGAACTGGCACGCCTGGCCGCGCCGGGGTCGACCATCAGCACCTTTACCAGCACCGGCTGGGTGCGCCGGCTGATCAATGCCGCCGGGTTCAAGATGAAACGCACGCCGGGCATCGGCCACAAATGGGAAATCCTGCGCGGCGAGTTTCTTGGCTGGCCGTTGGAAACCCCGGCGGCGCCCGGCATCAAGCCCTGGTTCGCGCGCCCTGCTCCCGTGCTCGGTGAGCGCAAGGCCCTGGTGATCGGCGCCGGCCTGGCCGGCTGCGCCACGGCCGCGAGCCTCGCGGCGCGGGGTTGGCAGGTGAGCCTGCTGGAGCGTCATGATGCCCTGGCCCAGGAAGCCTCGGGCAATCCACAAGGGGTGCTGTACCTCAAACTTTCAGCTCATGGCACGGCGCTGTCACAGATGATTCTGGCCGGGTTCGGCTACACGCGACGTGTGCTTGAGCACCTTCAGCGTGGCGTGGCATGGGACGGCTGCGGCGTGCTGCAGTTGGCCTTCGATGCCAGGGAAACCGAGCGCCAGGCACAACTGGCCGAGGCCTTTGACCCAGGCTTGCTGCACCTGCTCAGCCGTGAACAGGCCCAGGCTCGCGCCGGTGTCGCACTGGCCCATGGCGGGCTGTTTTTCCCGGCGGGCGGCTGGGTGCACCCGCCGGCCTTGTGCGCCTGGCAGGCACGGCGCGAAGGGGTCAGCGTACTGACCCATCACGAGGTGCTGGACCTGCGCCAGGTCGACGGACGCTGGCAAGCCTGGGCAGGCGAACGCCTGCTCGACGAGGCGCAGGTGGTCGTCCTGGCCGGTGCCGCCGAGGTGCAACGCTTCGCCGACCTGCCACTCAAGCGCATCCGTGGGCAGATCACGTCCCTTGCCCAAACCGCCGAGAGCCAGTCCCTGGCGACGGTGGTGTGCGCCGAAGGCTACGTCGCCCCGCCCCGCCTGGGTGAGCACACCCTCGGCGCCAGCTTTGACTTCAAGAGCGATGACCTCACACCCACCGCCGCCGAACACGCCGGCAACCTGGAACTGCTCAAGGGTATTTCCGTGGACCTGGCTCAGCGCCTGCACGTCGACAGCCTCGACCCGGCGACGGTGCAGGGCCGTGCGGCCTTTCGCTGCACCAGCCCGGACTACCTGCCGATCGTCGGACCACTGGCCGATGCGGCACGGTTTGACCAGGCATACGCCAGCTTGCGCAAGGATGCGCGCCAGGTGCCTGACGTCGCCTGCCCCTGGCTCGACGGTTTGTACGTCAACAGCGGCCATGGCTCGCGCGGCCTGATCACCGCGCCCTTGTCCGCCGAGCTGCTCGCCGCCTGGCTGGACAACGAGCCCTTGCCACTGCCGCGCAACGTCGCCGAAGCCTGCCACCCCAATCGCTTTGCCCTGCGCAACCTGATCCGCAGCACTACGCGCAAGCCCTGACGCAGGCCGTCAGTCGAGGGGCACCTCCAGACAACCGCCCACCTCGGCGTACTTCAACGCGCTCTGGGTCTGGGTTTCCAGCTCGGCCTGTTCTGCCTGGGCCTGCTCCTTGTGGATGGTGGACACCTGCTTATGGTAGGCGGCGTCATCCAGGGTCTCGCGCGTGTCGAACACGCGCTGCAGGCGCCTGTCGAAGGGCTGGTTGATCCGCTCGAAGCGCCCGGCAAAGGTGCGCTTGAGATAGGCGCTCCAGAACGGCAGTTCCACCAGGTACTGCAACAGCTTGGGCGACAGTTCGGCGGTGCGCACCGCGTTCGCCGCATCGGTTAGATCACTGGGGGTGACGCCAGCCAGGCTGGCAAAGCGCATGTGCCGGGGCTGCCCTGGCAATTGCAGGGTATTGGCCAGCCCGGAACGAAACGCCAGGCTGACCTCCAACGGATCGGCCGCCGGATGCGCGAGGCTGTGGTTGTACGCCAGGCGCTCCAGTTGATCGAGGCGAAACAGGCTTTTGGCAAGGTCCAACAACGGCTTGGCGGTCAGCTTGCCGTCCTCGACCAGACGCTCGGCTTCACGAATTTCCACCAGCACTTCCAGGTTGCTGAAACTGACGGCCGCCGCGTCGTCGCAGTTAAGCGGCGTGGCGGCACGCTCGTAAACCTGTTCACGCAGTTGCGCGTCGTTGCCGACCGCCTCCAGCACCCGCCACACGCGGCGGTCCATGTCTTCGCGCACCAGGGCGGCATCCGCCGTGCCGCCCAATTCGGCGAGCAGATTGAACAGGCCATCCGAAGTCGGTTCATCCTTGAATCCGTTCCACAACCGCAGTTTCTCGGTGTAACGGTTTACCCGGTCATCGGCCAGCCAGAGTTCGCGGGCCTTTTGCTCGGTCAGGCGGGCAATGTCATCTTCCAGGTAGCCCATGCCCAGGCCCTTGTCGTTACGGTAATTGCGCAGCGTCTGCCGGCTGCTCGTATCCAGCGGGTTATGCCGCAGGTTGAAGGCCTGGGCAGACGCACGCGGCAATTGAAACAGCCAGCCGGGCAGCACTTTTATATCGTTTTCGCGCAGGTCGACGTAGTGGAGATAAGGCAGGCGGGCGGCGCCCGGGGGAATGCTGGTGAGCCGGCAATCGCGCAGCAACAACTCGCGCAAATCGAACAGGCTCCCCACATCAGGCGGGTCGCGCAGCGGGTTCTGGCTCAGGTTGAGGGTGTGCAGAGTGCGCATTGCGCCCAGGGTCTTGCGCGTGTATTCGGTCAATTGCAGGTTGTTGTTGGCCAGGCACAGCTCCTCCAGCCGAGGTATTTTCGACAGCACCTCGGGCAGGCGGCTGATCTGGTTGTCAGCCAGGTCCACGGCGTGCAGGCCGGGAAAGTGTTTGAGAAAATAGGCGACGTCATCGGTCTGCCCGGTGTTGCGCAAGGTCAACTGTTCGACATGGGCAAAGCTGACGCCCGCCGGCAGCATCGGCAAGGGCGCGCGCAACATGCCGTTGAGCGACAGGCCCGGCACGTTGACCCGGGCCTTGTTCGGCAACACCGTCATGCGCCGCCAGCAGCGCTCCAGCGCCGTGGCCACCTGCGCGCGGCTCAAGCGAAAGTCCTGACGCGTGCCCAGCATGAGGTTGTAGGCCGAGAGGTCGTTGCGCCAGGTTTTCAAGGCTCGGTGCAGGCTGTCAAATTGCTGTTCAAGCGCCTGCACCGCCTTGGCCCGGGACAGGTGGTCCGTGCCGGCCTCCTCCAACAGAGTGGAGAGCTGAACGTCGGTCAATGACGGATAGAGTTTGCGCAGCTTGCGCACCAATTCGCGTGCAAAGGAGGTGAGGCTCGGGGGCGCAGCTTGTACACAAAAATGCTCCTCGCTGGCGACCTTGGCCCGCTCCGGCCACAGATAGCCCGCCAAACGCGGCCGCTCTTCGCGCGCTGCCGCCGGTGTCAGGGCGCGCAAACGTGCGGCGCCCGACGGCCCATCCAGGTTCAACGCCGCACGCTGACGCGCGGACAATGCATTGAGCACTGCGGTATAGAACCCTTCAGGCCCCGTCGCCGTGGCACCCAGGGACTGGCCTTGCGCATCGAGTGCCTGATAGCCCGCCGCCGTCTTGAGCACGGTGCGCTGCACGGCAGGCTCACCCGGCGGGGCCGAGACTTGTTCGCCTGCACGGCCTTCACGCAGGTACAGCAACAGCTCCCGGGGCCATCCGGGCAGTCGTCGCATCACGCCAAGCGCAACACGGTGGCTGGCGTCGGTGGCCAGTTCCGGCGCGTGCAGGCCCATCACTGCCTGGTCCTGCGCCAGCTCATCGAGGGTCTCGCGTGCACGCTGGGCCAGGGTCAGGGGCACGCGACCGGTCTGGGCGAGCAGCCGACGCTCGGCATCCGTGGCCTGGGCCATCAGTTCGCGCACCAGCGGCGACGGCATCTCGGGAAACGCTCGCTTGAGCGGCATCTGCGCGACGGCGCCCTGGTATTCCTGGCTCAGGTAAAGCTGCTCATACACCGGGCGCGGGTTCGCCTTGAGCGAGTCCAGCAAGCGCTGTTGCAACAGGGCTTTGGCCTGCGCAGGCCGGGCCGCTTGTCCCAGCAGCGAGGCTTGCTCCTGCTCATCCAGTTCCTCCAGCAGTGTCTCCATCAGTTGTCCGTCATCGAGCTGCTGGCGGGTGATGTGGATACTCTGGTCTTCGTAATCGAAAGGCGCCAGGTCCGGATGGCTCTCCAGCACGTCGCCCTGCTCATCCAGCAACTCAAAGAAGCGCCCCTTGGGCCAACCCGGCACCAGCGGCAGCGCGAGTAGCTGGGTGTAAGCGGTCTGCGGGGTGGAGGGTTGTTGCCGCTCCATTTGGGCGATCAGGTCGACAATTTTCTGCTGTTGCTTGAAGCGCAGCACGCTGTCATTGAAGCGCGCCGGCAAAGGCTGGTGGTCCAGCGCCAGACGCTGAGCCTTGGGCAAAGACATATCGCTGACCGCGGCAATCGACTCCACTTGCTCATGCTCCAGCGCCCTGAGGCTGGGGTCCAGACGATTCAGGGTGTAGCGCAGGTCCTGCCACTGCTCGGGCTGCTCGTAAATGTGCAGCCAGCCGCCGCGCTTGTTATGTTCCAGGGGCGGGCGAAACGCCGTCGGACGTGTCGGGTGGTTGATCCGCCACTTGCCGAGCGCAGGATCGAAGCCAATGGCGTACGCCTCGCCGTCGATCCTGATATAGGACTGGCCCTGGGCCTGGTAGATACCGTAGGGATTGGTCACCCACTTGTCATCGAGGCTCGACGTTTGTCTGTAGGGCCCCAGGCTCCGCCGCCACAGGCCGGGCTGGCCATTCTGGCGGGTGACCGCTTCGACCTGATCGAAAAAGTCCGATGACCGCGCGCCGCGCCAGAGCGCACCGACGACGCGCCCTCCCACGGCAAACGCCGCCATCGAGGCGAGACTTTGCCCGACATTGCTCAGGTGCTTGAGCGCATCGGCCGTCCGGTGGTGCGCCCAGTCCTCCACGCCGTCGAAGACTTCGCCGAGCAGTTGCCCGACGGCCACGCCCGCCATCAGTTGACCAAGTACCGGCACCACAAAACCGGCGACATTCAACAGCGTCAGGCCCGCCGACAGGTACGTTTGCAGACGTTCCTCGCTGGCTTGCGCGTCCACCTCGGCCACCGGCACCGCCAACACTTGAGCGTCACGCTGGATCTTGCTGAGACAGGCGTGGAAAAAAAACGCCGAGAACCGCACCTTGACCACCACGGTCGCCAGACTGCCCAGCGCCTGCGCCTTGTCGAACCGCGCGAGAAACCCCGGGCGCTGTTCCTCGTCCAGATAGCGCTGGAAAAACCTGCGGTACTCGCTCTCTTGCAGTTTGCGCGTCAGGTACTGCTGGAAATCCTGCAAGGATGAATACTCGTACCAGGCCCGCTCCGGCTCATTGGGCATGTACAGCAAAAACGCACCGCCGGGCAGGCTGCCGGGCGTGTCTGTCGACAGCAGGAGCACGCTCCACAGCGTCGCCCCGTCGATCTCCAGGCTTTGCCAGATCATCGCGGCGTCCTCGGGCGCCAGATGCTCCACTTCACTGGCCGGCCAATCCGTACGGATCAGCTCGAGCACGCGGGTGTAACTCGCCGTGCTGATGTGCTGCCGGGCGCGGGCCAGGTGCAAGTCGACTTCCATGTCCAGGCATTTGGCCGTGCCGACCGTCATCGCCGCCGAGTTCGCGCTCAGGCTCTGCTCCTGGGTGTGATCGGTGCGTGCCGGCAACTTGAACACCTCGCACAGGTGCCGCTGATAGGCCTGGCCCAGGTCCAGCTCGCGGCAATAGGTGACGAAGTCGAGCACGCTGAGGTCCTGCAGCGGTTTGCCGCTGGCGGCGGAGCGAATCAGCGCCGACTCCGGCACGCCGCCCACGGTGGCCTGGGACGCGGGAAAGTTCTGCATGGCGGCCTGCAGCAACGTGGCCTTGTGCACGCTGGGGGTTTGCTTTTGCGCCCAGGTCAGATCCGGCATGACGCTTCTGAAGGCGTACCTGGACACTTCGAGCACATCATGCTGCACGTCGACGCAGTCCACGCCCTTGCTCGCCAGGTACGCGTGCAGGCGCTCGGCGCAGTATTCATCCAGTGGCCGCAGGCGCTCGAGCAGTGCGTTGAGTCGGGCACGGGGCCGCTCACTGGCCCGATGAGCCTGCTCCAGTGCCGCGAGCACATCGGCGTCAGCCGTCACCATCCACGGCGGCAACTGCGTGCGCAGCACGGCGGCTTTATCCAGGTCACCGCTTAAATCCAGCAGGCCTGCCTGTAGTTGGGTTTCGGTGAGCGGTACGACGACTTCAATCAAATCGAGGGTTTGGGTCATTGACATCACTCCTTGATGCTTGGAAATAACCATCCACGATAAGGCGCGTCGGCGCAGAAACGGATTCGAATATCCGTGGAGTTACCCGTCGGAATCAGTGGTTATTCCCATGTTTCGTGCACTTATCTAAGCCCCCGCAGGCACAGGCCACGCCGGGCAAGGCTTGCGGTTTTCACGCTAGCGGCGTTTTGCCTTATAACTTATTGTTCTAAAACTCCACGTATAGCACCGGGTCAGTTTCTGGGTACGCGCCCTCCCGGGCGTATTGAGTGTTGACCCTCCCCAACGGAAAAACCGGTAAGGAATTTATGTGCGGATTAGCTGGAGAATTACGTTTCGATGCCCAACCTGCCGACCTGGCAGCGATTGAGCGCATCACCCATCACCTGGCCCCGCGTGGCCCCGACGCCTGGGGCTTTCATGCCCAGGGGCCGGTTGCGCTGGGCCATCGCCGCCTGAAGATCATGGACCTGTCGGACGGCTCGGCACAGCCGATGATCGACGCCCAACTGGGGTTGTCCCTGGCGTTCAACGGCGCGATCTACAACTTTCCGGAATTGCGAAAAGAGCTGGAAGCCCTGGGCTACGCCTTTTATTCCGGCGGTGACACCGAGGTGCTGCTCAAGGGCTATCACGCCTGGGGCGAAGCCTTGCTGCCCAAGCTCAACGGCATGTTCGCCTTCGCCATCTGGGAGCGTGACGCCCAGCGCCTGTTCATCGCCCGTGACCGTCTCGGCGTCAAGCCGCTGTACCTGTCGCGCACCGGCCAGCGCCTGCGCTTTGCGTCGGCCTTGCCGGCGCTGCTCAAAGGCGGCGATATCAACCCGATTCTCGATCCCGTGGCGCTGAACCATTACCTTAACTTCCACGCGGTGGTGCCTGCGCCGCGTACCTTGCTGGCGGGCATCGAAAAACTGCCGCCGGCAAGCTGGATGCGCATCGACGCCAACGGCAACACCGAACAGAAAACCTGGTGGACCCTGCCCTACGGTCCCCATGACGATGAGAAAAACCTGACACTGCAGGACTGGACCGACCGCGTGCTCGACAGCACCCGCGAAGCCGTCGCCATTCGTCAACGGGCGGCGGTGGATGTCGGCGTGCTGCTCTCCGGCGGGGTCGACTCGAGCATGCTCGTCGGCCTGCTGCGCGAAGTGGGCGTGCAGGACCTGTCGACCTTCTCCATCGGTTTTGAAGACGCCGGTGGCGAGACTGGCAACGAGTTCCAGTACTCCGACCTGATCGCCAAGCATTACGGCACCCAACACCATCAATTGCGCATTGCCGAACGCGAGATCATCGAACAATTGCCGGCCGCCTTCCGCGCCATGAGCGAGCCGATGGTCAGCCACGATTGCATCGCCTTCTACCTGCTGTCGCGGGAAGTGGCCAAGCATTGCAAGGTGGTGCAGAGCGGCCAGGGCGCAGACGAACTGTTTGCCGGTTACCACTGGTACCCGCAGGTCGACGGCGCCAGCGACCCGTATGCGGCCTATCGCGATGCGTTCTTCGACCGCAGCTACGACGACTACGCCGCCACCGTCGCGCCGAAATGGCTGACCGCCAACGACGCCGCCGGAGATTTTGTGCGTGAACACTTTGCCATGCCCGGTGCCGATGCCGCCGTGGACAAGGCCCTGCGCCTGGACAGCACGGTGATGCTGGTGGACGACCCGGTCAAGCGCGTCGACAACATGACCATGGCCTGGGGCCTGGAAGCGCGCACGCCGTTTCTGGACTACCGCCTGGTGGAGCTGTCGGCACGGGTGCCAGGCAAATTCAAGCTGCCCGACGGCGGCAAGCAGGTGTTGAAAGAGGCGGCGCGCCGGGTGATCCCGAGCGAAGTGATCGACCGCAAGAAAGGCTATTTCCCGGTGCCGGGCCTCAAGCATTTGCAGGGCGACACCCTGAACTGGGTGCGCGAACTGCTGCTGGACCCGAGCCAGGATCGCGGCCTGTTCAACCCGGCCATGCTCGACCGCCTGCTGACTGACCCGCAAGGCCAACTGACCCCGCTGCGCGGCTCCAAGCTGTGGCAACTGGCGGCGCTGAACCTGTGGCTCAGCGAACAAGGAATCTGATTGATGAAACAGAATGCCGCGGCTTACAGCCAACGCTTGCTCAAGGGCCAGGCGCCGACCTACGAGCGCCTGCAGGCCCGACTGGCCGAGGACGGCAACCCGCAGAGCCCCGGCCGTATCGCGGTGCATTGCGGCTGGGGGCGGCTGTTGATCGGCCATACCTTCCCGGACCCGGCGAGCCTGGCCGAAGAGCTGCTCAACGAACAAGCCGGTGAGCGCGATATTGCGCTGTATGTGGCCGCGCCCCAGCAGATCCTCGGGATTGATCCACAGCAGTTGTTCCTCGACCCATCTGACACCTTGCGCCTGTGGTTCAGCGACTATCGCCCGGCCACTCGGGTGTTTCGCGGCTTTCGCATTCGTCGGGTGCAGAGCGAGGCGGACTGGCAGGCGATCAACCGCCTGTATCAGGGGCGCGGCATGTTGCCGGTCGATACCGAACGCCTGACGCCGCGCCATCAGGGCGGCCCGGTGTACTGGCTGGCCGAGGACGAAGACAGCGGCGCGGTGATCGGCAGCGTCATGGGCCTCAATCACCAGAAAGCCTTCAACGACCCGGAGAACGGTTGCAGCCTGTGGTGCCTGGCGGTCGACCCGCAGTGCACGCGGCCAGGCGTGGGCGAGGTGCTGGTGCGCCACCTGGTGGAGCACTTCATGAGCCGTGGCCTGAGCTACCTCGACCTGTCGGTGCTGCACGATAACCGCCAGGCCAAGAGCCTGTACGCCAAGCTGGGCTTTCGTGCGCTGACCACTTTTGCGATCAAGCACAAAAACGGCATCAACCAGCCGCTGTTTCTCGGCCCGGGCCCGCAGGCGGGGTTCAACCCTTATGCGCGGATCATTGTCGAAGAGGCGCATAGGCGCGGTATCGATGTGCAGGTGGACGACGCCGATGCCGGCCTGTTCACCCTCAGCCACGGCGGGCGCCGCGTGCGTTGCCGCGAATCGCTGAGCGACCTGACCAGCGCCATCAGCATGACCCTGTGCCAGGACAAGAGCCTGACCCACAAGGTGCTCAACGCCGCAGGCCTGAACGTGCCCTCGCAACAACTGGCGGGCAGTGCCGATGACAACCTGGAGTTTCTCGATGAGCACCAGCGCATCGTGGTCAAGCCGCTGGACGGCGAACAGGGCCACGGCGTGGCGGTGGACCTGCGCACCATCGAGGAGGTGCAGCAGGCCATCGAAGCGGCACGCGCGTTCGACAGCCGCGTGCTGCTCGAAAGCTTTCACGAAGGCCTGGACCTGCGCATCCTGGTGATCGGTTTTGAAGTGGTGGCCGCAGCGATCCGCCGCCCTGCCGAAGTCACCGGCGATGGTCAGCATTCCATCGGTGCGCTGATCGAAGCGCAGAGCCGGCGGCGTCAGGCGGCTACCGATGGCGAAAGCAAGATCCCCGTGGATGCGGAAACCGAACGCACCCTGCACGCTGCCGGTTACGACTACGGCAGCATCCTGCCACGCGGCCAGACCCTAGCCGTGCGCCGCACCGCCAACCTGCACACCGGGGGATGCCTGGAAGATGTCACGGCGATCCTGCACCCGACACTGGTGGACGCAGCCGTGCGTGCGGCCCGTGCCCTGGATATCCCCATGGTCGGCCTGGACCTGATGGTGCCTGCGGCCGATCAGCCGGAGTATGTGTTTATCGAAGCCAACGAAAGGGCTGGCCTGGCCAACCATGAACCGCAACCCACGGCTGAGAAGTTTGTGGATTTGTTGTTTCCGCACAGTCAGCCGGCGACTTAAGTGATGTGTCGCCTGTACCGGCGCTATCGCGGGCATGCCGGACTCCCACAGTTGGCCGCATTCCAATGTGGGAGCCGGGCTTGCCCGCGATGAGGCCGGGCCAGGCGAAGACGCTCGAGCCCCTCATCGAAACCATCGATGCCCTCAACTCATCAGGAGTTTCCATGACCCGAACCATTCCCGAACCGGATCTCGCGTACCTGCAGAAAGTGCTGCTGGAAATGCTCGCCATTCCCAGCCCCACCGGCTTTACCGACACCATCGTGCGCTACGTCGCCGAGCGCCTGGAAGAACTCGGCATTCCGTTTGAGATGACCCGGCGCGGCACTATTCGCGCCACCCTCAAGGGCCAGAAAAACAGCCCCGACCGCGCGGTCTCCGCGCACCTGGACACCATCGGCGCCGCCGTGCGGGCGATCAAGGACAACGGCCGCCTGACCCTGGCCCCGGTGGGCTGCTGGTCGAGCCGATTCGCCGAAGGCAGCCGTGTCAGCCTGTTCACCGATAACGGCGTGATCCGTGGCAGCGTGTTGCCGTTGATGGCCTCCGGGCACGCGTTCAACACCGCCGTCGACGAAATGCCGGTGAGCTGGGACCACGTGGAACTGCGCCTGGATGCCTACTGCGCAACCCGCGCCGATTGCGATTCGCTGGGCATCAGCGTGGGCGACTACGTGGCCTTCGATCCGCTGCCCGAGTTCACCGAGAGCGGGCATATCAGCGCGCGACACCTGGACGACAAGGCTGGCGTGGCCGCCCTGCTCGCGGCACTCAAGGCGATCATCGACAGCGGCGAGCCGTTGCTGATCGATTGCCACCCGCTGTTCACCATCACCGAGGAAACCGGCAGCGGTGCCGCCGCTGCCCTGCCGTGGGACGTGAGTGAGTTCGTCGGCATCGATATCGCCCCGGTCGCGCCCGGGCAGCACTCCAGCGAGCACGCGGTGAGCGTGGCGATGCAGGATTCCGGCGGGCCGTATGACTATCACCTGTCGCGTCACCTGCTGCGCCTGGCGGCGGACAACGACCTGCCGGTACGCCGCGACCTGTTCCGCTATTACTTCAGCGATGCGCACTCGGCGGTCACCGCCGGCCACGACATTCGTACCGCTTTGCTGGCGTTTGGTTGCGACGCGACCCACGGTTATGAGCGCACCCACATCGACAGCCTGGCCGCGCTGAGCCGTCTGCTGGGCGCTTACATTCTCAGCCCGCCGGTGTTCGCCAGCGATGCGCAACCGGCCCAGGGTTCACTGGACCGGTTCAGTCATCAGATCGAGCATGAAACGCAGATGGAGAGCGACACGCGCGTGCCGTCGGTGGACAGTCTGGTCGGGAACAAGGCCTGATACTGGCAACTCGGGGCCCGGCACAGTAGCATCGCCGGGACCCGCTACCTGAGGCTTGTATGCTGATTCCTTACGATGCACTTGAAGTCGACACCCTGACCCGCCTCATCGAAGATTTCGTGACCCGCGACGGCACCGACAACGGTGACGACACGCCCCTGGAAACCCGCGTATTGCGCGTGCGCCAGGCGCTGACCAAGGGCCAGGCGCTGATCGTGTTCGACCCCGACAGCGAGCAATGCCAGTTGATGCTCAAGCACGATGTGCCCAAGCATCTGTTTGACTGACACCGCGCAATCAGGGATTGGGCACCGGCACCGGATGGGTGTTGGCGTCCTGGCTGCGCAGGATTTTCTGGTAGACCTCGGCGCGATGGACGTTGACGCCTGCCGGCGCCGCGACGCCAAACTTCACCTGGCTTCCATTGAGTTCAAGAATGTGCAGGGCGATGTCATCGCCGATGGCAATGATTTCGCCCACAGCGCGGCTTAATACCAGCATGTCGGTTGTCCTTTTCGAATGACAGGGCCTCGACCATGCGCGCTTGGGTGGTGTTGCGACAATGGCGCGCGACCAAATCAGGCTTTACCTACATCGGCGGGTAATTTGCCTGACAGACCGCGCTCAAATCAGCCTTTAACGGCTTGCGCCTTGGCGCGCATCTTGTCGGCCATGGTGGTCATTTCGTCATACAGCAACTGGGGATTTTTTTGCTTCAACGCCCAGGCCATGCGCCCCTGCTCATGGGGCAGGATCATGAACTCGCCTGCGGCCACGCGCTGATAGATGTAGTCGGCGATGTCCGCCGCCGAAATCGGTGAGCTTTCGAGCAACTTGCCGACCTGCGCTTTCATCGCCGGGGTCGGCCCACGGAACGAATCCAGCAGGTTGGTCTGGAAAAACGACGGGCATACCACATGCACCCCCACTTCCTGCTGCTTGAGCTCCACCAGCAGGCTTTCCGACAGCGCCACCACGCCGGCCTTGGCCACGTTGTAGTTGCTCATGGCCGGGCCCTGCATCAAGGCGGCCATGGACGCGATATTGATGATGCGGCCCTTGCTCTTTTCCAGTAGCGGCAGGAACGCCTTGCAGCCCTTGACCACGCCCATGAGATTGATCGCGATCTGCCAGTCCCAGTCTTCCAGAGACAGCTCGGCGAAGAAGCCACCCGAGGCCACGCCGGCATTGTTGACGATCACATCGATGCCACCCAGCTTGACCTCGCACGCCTGGGCGAAAGCGGTGAGCTGACTGTAGTCGCGCACGTCGCAGCGCTGGGTAAAGCCGTCACCGCCCGCCTCGCGCACCTTTTTCAGGGTTTCCTGCAGGCCCGACTCGCTGACATCCGACAAGGCCAGCTGCCATCCCTCACGGGCCCAGCGCAGAGCGATTTCACGACCCAGGCCGGACCCGGCGCCAGTGATCATCATGCGATTTTGCATAGGAGAGCTGCCTTGTGGTTCACAGAAGAAGTGAGCGGCAGTGTAGCGAAGGATTTTGCGCCAACCACGCACCATCAGGGTGATGAATGCCCCAGGCAAACCCTCGGCTCGGTCGGGCGCCGATCTAACGTTCAAAGGTCATTTTTTCAACTAACGGGAAGGGACTTTGTGCAGTAAAAAAGAAATAAGCGACTGATCGAAATACTTTAAAAAATTTCTGAATTTTTTCTCACACCCTCTAGTCCGAGTTGTTAAGGCGTACGCAATTAAAGGTGCGAGCCTATTGTTAAATAACCGGTCTCGCTGAAGGCCTATAAGGAAATAAAACCATGAGCCTCATTCTGATCATTATCCTGATTCTGCTGCTGGTCGGCGGTCTGCCAGTGTTCCCGCACTCGCGTAACTGGGGTTACGGCCCGTCGGGCATCCTCGGCGTTGTGCTGGTAGTGCTGGTGGTGTTGTTGTTGCTCGGCCGCATCTAAAAGCCGGACAAAAAAAGAGGCCTTTTAAAAGGCCTCTTTTTTATTGCCCGTCAATTAGTCGGGCTTGCCGTCCACTACGCCGGCGGTGTTATCCAACAGGCTCTTGGTGGCCGTTTGCAGGAACGATTCAAGTTTCTGCTTCAGTGCGGCTTCGTCCGGCGATTCAGAGATCACTTTGCCGGTGGGGTTGGCGCCCAGTTCGTATTGCCACAACTTCGGCGGCATCTCCTTGGGCAATACCAGCACGCGGTCGCCGGTGAGCAGGGCCACGGTCTGGTCGCTGCCCGAAGGCTTGATCACGCCAAAGCCCTTGTCGCCTTCCGGCAGGTTCAGCAGGTCGCGGCCCCAGCACTGGTGCAGGGTGTCGCCACCGAGGCGGCCCATGATGGTCGGCACGATGTCGATCTGGGTGCCCACGGTGTGATCGCGCTCGCCGAACTTTTCCTGCATGCCGGGTGCGATCATCAGCATCGGCACGTTGAAACGGCCCAGGTCCATTTCGGTGATCTGCTGCTCGTTGCCAAACCCGTGGTCACCCACGATCACGAACAGGGTTTCCTTGAAGTAAGGCTCCTTGCGCGCCTTCTCGAAGAACTGGCCCAGCGCCCAATCGGAGTAACGCATTGCCGTGAGATGCTCGTCGAGGCTGCCACGGCCGGTGACTCTGTCCACGGGCAGAGGGTTGGGCAACGCGTACGGCGTGTGGTTGGACAGGGTTTGCAGCAGCGCATAGAACGGCTTGCCGCCTTCACGGGCTTTGAGCTCTTCCAGACCACGGTTGAACATGTCCTGGTCAGACACGCCCCAGGTCGGGTCGGAGAACACCGGGTTGACGAAGTCGTTGCGCCCGATGAAGTTGGTCATGCCCTGGTTGCTGAAGAAGCCCGACTGGTTGTCCCAGGCGAAATCGCCGTTGTAGACATACACGTCGTTGAAGTCACGCGCGCTGAGCAACTGCGGCAGGCCCGACAGTTTGTGGCTGCCTTCCGGGGTCTGCATCAGGTATTCGAAGCCCGGCAGGTTCGGGAAGCAGGCCATGGTGGCGAACATGCCCTGGTGGGTGTGGGTGCCGTTGGAGAAGAAGCGGTCGAACAGCAGGCCTTCCTTGGACAGCTTGTCAAAGTACGGCGTGATGTTGCCCGGACGGCCCAGTGCACCCACCGAGTGACCGGCGAAGCTTTCCATCAGGATCACCACGACGTTCTTGATCGGCAGGGTCTTCTCGGCCGGTGGCGTGTAGTCGCGGCGCACGGCGGCGGTGTCGGTATCCACCAGTTTTTCGCTTGGCAGCACCAGCATGTCGCGAACGGTCTGGGTGGCCAGCGGTTGTTCCAGGGTGGCCTTCCACACGTTATCGCGGTGCTCGGAAAAACGTGCCTTGGCCGCGCCGATCAACGACAGCGTACCGTTGAGGCCCAACTGGTTGGCGAAGTTGGAATCGGTGGTGTACACGTCACCCCAGCGCAGCGGCGGGCCCTGACGCAGGGTGCCACGGGCGGCAACCACGGCGATCAACAGGCACACCACGAATACGGCGATGCGGCTGTACCATGGCGCCACCTGGCGGGTGCCGATACTGCCGCCGCTGAACGGGCCGCGTGGACGCGTGGCGCGGTCGGCGCCCTTGAACGCCATGCTCAGGACCAGCGTGCCCACAGCCCAGGCCAGCAGGTAGCGCACCACCGGAAAACCGTACCAGAGCATGCTGACTACGGTCTTGGGGTCTTCCTTTACGTACTGGAACACCAGACCGTTGAGGCGCTGGTGGAACTCGCGGTAGAAGTCCATCTCCATCAGGCCCAGGAACAGCGCGATGCTCGACGCAACGGTGAGCCAGAAACGGAAGAACCCGCGCGCCGCCATGGCTCGCACGCTGAACAACGCCAGCAACAGCGGAATCAGCAGGTACACCACCAGGCGCAGATCCAGACGCAGGCCATTGGCGAACGCTTCGAGGAAGGTCGCGGCCGGTGTGTCGAGGATCATCTCGCGGTTGTAGACCAGCAGCGCCAGGCGCAGCAGGGAGAACATCACCATCATGACCAGTGCACAGAGCAGCGTGTAAGCCAGATGGGATTTGACGGTCGGTTGCAGCAGGCGATTCGAAGCTCGCTGCTGACTCAGGGCGTCCGGGTTTGCCATGTCGTTTTCAGGACCCATTGGAAGTTAAGTGACGAAGCATTGCAGTGGCGCGAATGGTGCCCGATCAGTGCCGGCAAGGCTATTAATTACTGAACGAGTACCGCTACCCCGCCTTTAAAGGCGCCCAAGGCAGACCCTTGGCCGAGAGATTAAAGCCGGCGAATTCTCTTAAATGAAATGTGAAAATTCTGTGCAGCGAATATTTCGACACACAAATATCCCCAGGTGCCGTCATGCAAATGTGGGAGGGGGCCTGCTCCCGATAGCGCAGTTTCAGTACCAGATTGACTGGCTGATACACCGCTATCGGGAGCAAGCCCCCTCCCACAATTACCGTACCCACTCTATATAGAGGGTGTCAGATCCGCACGTTGCCCCGTGGCCCGGCGATTGCCCAGATGATCAGGCCAAGCACTGGCAGCAGCAGGATCAACAGGATCCACAACACTTTGGCGCCGGTACTTGCGCCGCTTTTGAACACGTTGATGATCGCCCAGATATCCAACGCCAGGATGATCAGGCCAATCAGGCCATTAAAGGTGGAACCCATGGTGTCGCTCCTTAAGTGAGGTCATGCCTGCTTAGGATAGGCGTGACCGGCCATCGTTCCGTTTTAATTCAGACGTGCACCGCCACACGCAGCGCTTCCAGGGCGGGTTCGGCCTGGATGCCGACCTCGGCGCAGCGTTGCAACAGGCCCGGCAGGTGATTGCCATGCACCAGCACCACCTGAATGGCGTCATCGAGCAACTGGCTGAAATTCACCAGCACATAGCCACCGTCTTCGGCGCTCAACGCGCTCATCTGGATCTGGATGCGATTGAGCGCCGTGAGGTCGTCGGCCTTGGCCAGTTGCTTGGGCTTGAGGTTGAACGCCACGCCCGGGCCGAACGAGGCAACGATCTGCGCGAAGAGGTCGCCGTAAGTGTCCGCCTGGAACAGCACAGTGTCCGGCAGGCTGCCGACCACCACCCACTCGCCCAACGGGATCGTAAAGCTGTCGTCGTAGTTGATGTCCGGGTTCGCCGCCAAAAACGCTGCCGGGTCGGCATACGCCTGGGCGGCTTCATCGGCGATGCGCGCCACCTCGTCTTCGCCCATGACGCCGGCGCTGATGTGGCTGATGAGTTCGACGAGGGCGGTTTTCATGAGGCAATCCTGTGGCGGGCGGGTTTTCGAGGGCGCAAAGCCTACACCAGTTTCTGCAACTTCGCCGCCGCGTCCACCGCGCCCATGGTCTGCGCGGCCGCCAGCGCCGTCGCGCCCTGGGCATCGGTCACCTTGGGGTTGGCGCCCTGCTCCAGCAGGTAGTCGAGCATTTCGAGACGGTTGAACATCGCGGCCATCATCAATGCGGTACGGCCATCGGAGGATGCAGCCTCCACTGGCGTGCCGCCCTCGATGAGCGCCTTGACCACGGCCATGTGGCCCTTGAACGCCGCGCCGGCGATTGGCAACTGGTTCTTGTCGTTGGCAATCAGTGGGTCGGCCTTGAATTCGAGCAGCACTTTTACCGCTTCGGCGTGGCCGTGGTAGGCGGCAAGCATCAGCAGGGTGTCGCCATTGTGATTGCGAAAGTTGGCGGGCAACCCCTTGGCGAGCAGCGCGGCAAGCATGGCGGCGTCGCCTTTGCGGGCAACATCGAAGACCTGCTCGGCAAATTCAGCGGCTTCGTCGTCGGTCATCTGTTTGGGTTGGTCTGACATAGGGGGCTCCTTGATCGGTAGTGAATAGGCGCCAGTGTTGCGAGGGAGTTCCCGCCTGTCATGGCTTTTTTGTCAAAAGCCGTCATAGCCACACTCAATCAATGGTTCAGACAGGTTGCACTGACCAAAGGGAATTTAACCGTATGTTTCGAGTCTTTTAGCTTAAGGCCCTTGCAGCCGCCGCCGACCAGACAGCGCAAAATGCAGGGGTGCACGACGACCCTTCATGCAATTTGCACGAAACCGAAAATGTCACATAAATTCAACTTATTGATTTATAAGGATATTTTCAATAGCCAATAGCTGGCACAATCACTGCACCTATCACTCCATGCTTGCCAACTTGAGCCAACGGAGCTGATAGACATGAGCCTGATCCAAGATAAATTCGCTTCAGTATTCTCCCAGTACGACGTCACCACTCAGCCCCGTCCGGACGGTGGCATCCTGTTGACCCTGCGCAACGGCGAAGGCAAACAGGTCAAACGCTCGATCTCTTATCAGCAGTTGCACACTGCCGACCAACTGACTTGGGTCATCAGCGCGATCCGCCGCGACCTCGCCGAACAAGCCAGTGATCTGCCGCAGATTTCGATGCTGCAAAGCCAAAACCGCTTCGCCCTGCCGACCTACCACTCGGCTTAAGCAACGAATTTCACAAAAAGGGCCGCGACGTCGTTGAACGTCGCGGCCCTTTTTCGTGTGTTCAATACAGGCGCTGGCGCACCGCCTCATTGACCGCCTGCACGCGATTGCTCACCTGAAGCTTGCCGTAGATATTGCGCAGATGAAATTTGACCGCCGCCTGGGAGGTCGCGCGAATTTTACTGATTTCCCAGACGGTCTTGCCCTCCGAGGCCCAGCGCAGGATTTCCAGCTCCGTCGGGGTCAAGGGTTTGCCGGACAGGCTTAAGCGACGTCGCACCACTCGGGGCGGGTCGCAAGGTGCTTGATACAACTCATCTGGGCCGCTCATGTGTCGCTCTCCTTTTTATTTGCGCTTGGCGAATGCCCATACCGATCTTCGGATTTCTCCCATTGACAGGCGGCATACACACCGAAGCACGAGAGCGTTACACAACCCGCTGAGCCATCCCCCCAGACCCAACATAAATAGTCATGACCTACGCACTAATACGGTTATTCCTACAAAAATTTCCAGCACTCAGGATCACCACCCGCCTAATTCACTACTTCACTGCGGATGGCTTGGGTCACGATGCTCGCCAGGCGCTCGGTCAACTGATCAGGGCTGGCCTCCCGACGATGCAGCGTCAGCGCAATGCTGGGCAGCGCAGGCAAGCCTCGCTCTTCGGCCGCGAGCACCGCAGTACCCGTCTGCATGCCCAGCGAGGTGCGGATGGTATAGCCCAAGCCCGCCTCCGTCGCAGCAGAAAGACCGTTGAGACTGGAGCTGGTAAATGACAACAGCCATGCAATGCCCTTTTCGCTGAGCGCCTGAGTGGCCATCGAATGAAACGGGCACGGCGCATCAAACGCGATGATCGGCAGCGGCTCGCCGGAAACCGCATTCCAGTTCAAATACTCGTGGCTTGATCCGATCCATTGCATCGGCAGCTCTGCCACGAGTTCCTGGTACCCGGCCCTGTGGCCGCTGCCCCACACCACCGCCAGGTCGAGCGAACCGTTATCGATGCGGCTGAGCAGGTCAGCGTTGCGCGCGATCCTCGCCTCCACCCGCACGTCCGGATGGGCCCTGGCAAACCGGCCCAACACCGTCGGCAGAAAACCGCTCAAGTCCTCCTGCAACCCTAGGCGCACCCAGCCCTTGAGCTTGAGCTCGGAGACCGCGGCGATCGTTTCGTCGTTCAGACTGAGCAAGCGCTTTGAGTAGTTGAGCAGCACCTCCCCTGTGTCCGTGAGAGCCAGCCGTCTTCCAGCCTTGGTGAACAGCGGCGAACCCGCCTGCGCCTCAAGCTTTTTCAGTTGAGCGCTGATTGCCGACGTGGAGCGCGCGAGTTTCTGCGCGGCCTTGGCAAAGCTGCCCATTTCCACGCCTGTCACAAAGCTGCGCATCACATCCAGATCAAAATTAACCGGCCGCATAATCATCCTGTTTTTTGGGACTAACACGCTAAATTATTTGATATTCGAAACGATGCGCCCATGAGAGCCTTTTGCCAACAAATATTGAACTTTTTTTGGAGTGCTTATGCCCGTGGATAATGGTCACCGCTGGAAAGTGCTGGGGGTAGGCGTCGCCGCCAACGCCAGCTTTTCCGCCGTCGTTGGGGGGCTGCCCGCGACAGCTGTGTACATGCGCGCCACCTACCAGCTCGACAACACGCAGTTGGGCCTGGTGCTGGGCGTGCTGGGCCTGGGCATCGCCATCAGTGAAATCCCTTGGGGGCTGCTGACTGACCGGTGGGGCGACCGCCCGGTATTGCTGACCGGGCTGCTGAGCTCCGGCATCGCCCTATTGGTATTGGCGATGCTGGCACTTTACGCACCCACGCTGATATTGCTGGCCATCGGCCTGTTCGTTGTCGGCCTGCTCGGCAGCAGCGTCAACGGTGCCAGCGGCCGAGCCATCATGGCTTGGTTCAAGGAGGGCGAGCGAGGTCTGGCCATGAGCATTCGGCAAACCGCCGTGCCAGGTGGCTACGCCCTCGGCGCATTGATACTGCCCTACTTGGCCCACAGCTATGGCTTCGTCCAGGTATTTGGCGCCAGCGCGCTGTTCTGCCTGATAGCCAGCTTCTTCGCCTGGATGTGGTTGTATGAGCCGGACTTCGATGGGACAGCCGCCAAGAAGCACAACGCCACGCCCAGCAACAGCCCGCTGAGCGATCTGCGGGTATGGCGCATCGTACTGGCCATCGGCCTGCTCTGTGCCCCGCAGTTTGCGATTCTCACGTACGCCGCGGTGTTCTTCCACGACTTCAGCCACCTGGATATCACCCTGGTTTCCGCAACACTGGCGGTGATCCAGGTCGGCGCCATCGTCAGCCGCATCTGGAGCGGGCGCTGGACCGACAAAAACAAAAATCGGCGCAGCTATCTCAAAGGCTGCGCATGGCTAAGTACCGTGACCTTCCTGCTGCTGGGAGTCACCGTCTCGCTTGCCAGTGCATACGGGATCAACGCAACCCCGCTGGCCAGCGGCCTGATCATTGCAGCGATGGTGATCGCCGGCATCAGCGTATCGGCATGGCACGGCGTGGCCTACACCGAGCTGGCCACAATGGCGGGCGCCAGCCGCGCCGGCACGGCACTGGCAATGGGTAATACCTGCGTGTTCGTCGTGTTGTTCGCCACCCCCATCGCGGCGTCCGCACTGATGACTCACTTCTCCTGGGGCACGGTATGGCTGGCCGCGGCCTTCTGCGCGCTGCTGACCGTACCGTTGTTTCCACGGGTAGAAAAGCACTTCGCCCTGGAACTTGGCTCAGTCTGAACCGCCAGTGAACCCTTTTTGCCCCGAAGAAAAATCGTAGTACCCGTCGCAGCAACCTGAATCAGGGCCGACTCGTTCGGCCCTGATTCACCTGGACTTACATCATTCCATTGGAGGAAACCATGACACCTCGATTTATCTTTGCGCCTGATGAAAAGACTCAGCTATTCCAATTGCTGGAACGCTCAAGTACTTCACCCTACACCCACTATCCCGCGTTCTCCCAAGAGATAAACGAACTGCTTCACCTGGTGCCGCCGCGTTTTATCAAGCTGTGCCAGGATATTCGTCATGAACGTGCGACCCAGCAGCAACGCATCCACGTGATTCGCAACTGCCCGATGGACCTCGTGATTCCGGAGCTCGATCCTGACGATCCGGTGCGCGATAAATACCTTAAGAAAACCCGATTCATCAGCGAAGCGTTTCTTGAATTATTTGCCCAACTGACGGTAACGCCCCTGTTGTCCTATGAAACCAGAAACCAGGGCGACTTCTTTACCGATGTCATCGCCATCAAGAAATACAGTGGTCAATTGACCGGTTTCAGCGACAGTGAACTGGTGTTCCACAATGATCGCACCGCGCATAAAGTCAGGGCTGATTACATCACCCTGCTTGGACTGCGCTGCCCGGATGACGACCTCATCTATACCGGTTATATCGACGGAGTGGATATCGTCAACAACCTGGACCCGGTGCACGCTGATTACTTGCGCCACCCGCACTTCCTGACCACGTTCGATGTGTTCTCCCGAGACATGAACAAACAACTGAGCACTTCGGAGAAACATCCGATTCTCAGCAACACACACTCCATCCGTTACTTGGACACCATGACCTATGTGGCATCCGAAGCGCCCGTCGAGGCGCGGGATGCGTTCATTGCCTTTAAAAATGCCATGACTCGTTCCCAGTGCAAACGACACCGGATTCTCACGGGCGATCTATTGACCTTTGCTAATCAGGACGGACTACATAACCGCGAAAAAATCGACATTCTCAACCCACACAGCGCCGCCTCGCGCTGGTTGCTCAAAACCTATGCGTTCAAGGATTCGCCGACCGCCGAAAGTTTCAAGCCGTTCTGGTCCAACAACCGCACCGGCTGCGTCATCGACTGAACACTGCGCACCACACCTCCTCATTGATGACAAGTTACACACAACTCTATCAAGGTGATTTAAATGCGTTTACGCGCACTCTCCAAACGGGTTCAACAATTAGAACTTTCGGAAACATATGCGATTTTGGACACCGTGCGTAAATTGCGGCAACAGGGTGAAGACGTCGTCGATCTCGGCGGTGGTGAACCTGACTTCAGGACACCTGACCATATAGTCCACGCTGCCGTGAATGCGCTCGCAGAAGGCGAGACACACTACACCGCCAGCCGCGGAACCCAAGCGTTACTTGAAGCCGTAGCCCATAAATATAAAAAAGAGCACGGACTCGATCTGGACGCCAACCGAAACATCATTATTACGCCCTCAGCCAAACATGCCCTGTTCATCACACTGATGACTTTGCTCGATGACGGCGATGAGTTAATAGTCCCCACGCCCAGTTGGGTCAGTTATAAAGCCATGGCGGCGATGGCCGGCGCTACCGTCAAGGCCGTGCCGCTGGACGGCGCAACAGGTTTCCGACTGGAGCCCGAGCAACTGGAACGGGCGATCACGCCGCGTACCAAGGCTATTTTGATCAATAACCCGAACAACCCCACCGGCCGCGTACTGAGCCGTGAAGAAGCACAGGGCGTGGTCCAGGTCGCGCTGAAGCATGGCCTGTATATCGTCAGCGATGAAATCTACGAAAAGGTCCTCTACGACCAGTCACGCCATATCAGCATGGCCAGCCTCGAAGGCGCTGCGCCGATTACCGTGACGATCAGCGGGTTTTCCAAGGCCTACGCGATGACAGGTTGGCGCCTGGGTTATGTGGTCGGCAGCGAAGACATCTGCGGACAGTTGCTCAAGGTGCAGCAGCACACGGTCGGCTGCGCCGGTTCCTTTATCCAGCGCGGCGGCGTCGCGGCGCTTGAAGGTTGTCAGCAGCGGATCGCTGAAATGGTGGTGGCCTATAAACGGCGTCGCGACAGGCTCATCAGCGGGCTCGAACATATTCCAGGCATCACCTGCAGGGCACCCGAAGGCGCTTTGTATGTGTTCGCCTCAATCTCGGATCTCGGGTTCGAAAACTCCATGGCCTTCACACGCTGGCTACTGGAAACGGTGAAGGTCGCCGTCACACCTGGCACCGCGTTCGGCGAAGGCGGCGAAGGCTATGTGCGGCTGTCCTTTGCGGGCAGTGACGAAGACATCGACGAAGCAATTAGACGACTGCACTACGCGTTCCAGTAAAAGCTCGATTATTTCGACGGTTTCACACATACCCACAGGATTGAGTATGCCCCCCATGAAAACTGCACCTGTTTGCTCCCCACATCGCATTGCGATCATTGGCAGCGGCCCTCGCGGCTTGTCGGTGCTCGAACGTCTGGCCGCACTGATGCTCGCACAGCCGCCGGCGCGCAAGGTGGTCATTCATCTGATCGACAGCGCACCGATCGGCACCGGCCGAATCTGGCGAACCGACCAGCCGCACCACTATGTAATGAACACCGTGGCGGAAGAAGTCTCGTCCTTCTCCGGCCCTCTGGATGGCGGCCCGCCCAGGCCCGGTGCCGGTCCGTCGCTGGCGCAATGGTGGAGCGCGGTAGACTCTGGCTACCCTGGGGCGAACGCGTACGCGCCGCGCGCCATACATGGCCAGTACATGCAGTTCGTGCTCTCCACTATTGAAGAAAGCTTCAGTCCGGGTATCTCGTTGCAGCGCATCAGTGCCCAGGTGCTGGACCTGATCGACACCCCACACACGCGAACCCTGGCTCTGGACAACGGCCAGTCACTGAATGTGGACAAAGTCGTCATTGCAACCGGGCATCCGACCCCTGAGCTGACCGGCTGGGAAAAACAACTGCAACAATTCGCCGACCAGACCCAGGGCCTGGCGTTTATCCGCGGCGACTCCGCAGCAGACATGCCGCTGGAGCGGATTAAAGCGCACCATCATGTGGGCATCGTTGGCCTGGGCCTGGCGTTCCACGACATTGTCGCGGCCTTGACAGTGGGACGCGGCGGCAGATTTACCGAGGTCGATGGCGTCACCGTTTACCTTGCATCAAACCGAGAGCCGAGGCTGTACGCTGGCTCACGTAGCGGCATGTTGATTCCCGCACGTGGGCGCAACCAGAAGGAACCCAACTTCCAGTACCAGCCGCTGTGCATCACCCGCGAAAAAATCGACGCACTGCAACAACGTGGCGAGATCGACTTTGCCGCTGAAGTGCTGCCGCTGTTGCTGGTCGAAATCAATATCGTGTATTTCGCCACGGCCATCGGCCTGCAGAGCGGCCCGACCGCCGCGGCGCAGTTCAAGGCCCGCGTGAGCCAGTTGCAGGCGTTCTCGCTGCCGGCACTGATCGCTCAGGCCGAGCAGTTCGGCGTAAGCAACCTGCCGGTATTGGACCTTGATCGCCTAGCCCGCCCGTTCCAATCACAGACGTTCGAAAGCCCTGCAGCCTTTGCCCAGGCCCTTGATCGCGTGCTGCTTGATGACCTGCATAACGCACTCGAAGGCAACGTAAATAACCCGCTCAAGGCCGCACTCGACACCATTCGTGACACTCGCGCGCTGATAAGAAGCGTGGTGGATTTCGGCAGGCTCACCCCGGGTACCCACCGCAAAGATTTTCTGCAGGCGTATGCCCCCACCAGCCTGTTCCTGACTGCCGGGCCGCCGCTCTATCGCACCGAACAAATACGTGCGCTGATGACAGCGGGCGTGCTGACGCTGGTCGGCCCCGAGACCATTTATGGCACCGACGCCGAGCAGCAGAAGCTGACGATCGAGTCACCTCGCGTCAGTCAGTCGCGACAATTGCTCGATGTGGTCATCGATGGACGCATCCCCTCCCCCGACCTGCTCAGGGATCCTTCAGTATTGACACGCAACCTGGTGCGGCGCGGGTACTGGAACCCGTACGTCAACCAGAACGCCACCGAGCGTTTTGTCACGGGCGGTGTCAACGTCACCCCCGGTCCTTACCATCCGATCGACCAGCACGGCCAGCCTTTGCAGCATCTATATGTGCTCGGCCTGCCTTCCGAACACACTCGCTGGTTCATGCAGGCCGGAAGCAGTCGGCCCGGCTTCTGGACGGACTTCGCCCAAGACGCTCATCACGTGGCTCACCATGCCATCCAGCCGGCCTGGATCACCGTCGCCGTCCCGCTCGCCGAAACGGCCTGAACACCGCATTTTAAGGAAGAAACAATGTCTGCCAAAAAAGCCTTGATGGTGATGGACTTCATCAATGAAATCGTCCACCCCGACGGCGTGTATGCACGAGAGGGTTACCATCGGCAAGCCAGCGCGCGCGGTGCTTGAACGAGCGGGCGCAGCGCTCGAACACGCGCGGGCGCAGCAGTTGCCCATCATCTTCGTCGTGGTCGGATTCAACGCCCAATACGACGGGTTTCCCGAACATTCGCGGGTGTTCGCCCCGGCGCGCGAACACGGCGTGCTTAAGCTCGATACCTGGTCAACCCAGGTACACGCCTCGCTCGCCCCACGCGAGGGAGAAATCGTCATCGCCAAAAGCCGCGTCAGTCCGTTTTACCGGACCCACCTTGACGCCATTTTGCGCGACCTGGGCGTGCAGGAAGTGGTGCTGACCGGCGTATCCACCGAACACGTGATACTCGCCACGACGCTGGACGCTCACGACCGTGACCTGGCTGTCACCGTGCTCGAGGACGCCTGCTGCGCCGTCAGCCAGGAACGCCATCTCGCGGCAATCGAAAGAATTTCGCGCACGGCCGACATCCGCTCTACCTCCGACTTTCTTGCTTCATCCATGTATTAAGGCCGCGACCATGACCCCTACCGTTTTCAACCTATTGAATGTTGCAAACCAGCCGGACTCGATCGACTGGTCGGCGCACACCCAGCTCAACCGCAACGGCGCGCGCATCCATACGCTGTTCGAATGCACCGAGAGTGCCCAGCGTATCGCCTTGATCCGCTGCGACGCCGGCGCCAGCGCTGCGGCTCATCATCACAACGGTCATGAGACTTTCCTGATCCTGGACGGTGACTTCGAAGACGAAAATGGCCTTTACCATAAGGGCGACCTGGTGATTTATCCGCCGGGCAGCACCCACGCCTGGAAATCATCAACCGGTGCGCTGATTTACGCGACCTGGGGCGGTACGGTGACTTCGCAGCAGGACCTCATGCAGCACGTGTCAACTGCGCCGGAATATAACAACAGCTTCTATGATGGCAGGCACCTGGTATGAATGAACCGTTGAAAGCCGGTGGCTTGCTGTTCCTGAGCCAGGATCCGCTGAGCATAGCCCGACAGTTGGGTGGAGAGCGCCTTACCCTGGAACAGGCCTCACCGCTGCGCGAGGATATTTCCACGGACGAGATAACACCGATTCCAGTCCTCGCGTATTTCGATGATCGCCTGGCCTCCTACCCTTATGTAGGCCTGAAGACAGGCGCCGTGCTGCCCATTGGCAAGGACGATGTGGTCTCGCGTGGGTATCAGGTGACGGTGGCCGGCAAGCGCTACGGAAAAGGTTCTTCGCGCGAACACAGCCCACTGGCGGAAAAGAAAGCGGGGGTTCGCCTGGTGATTGCCGAGAGCTTCGAGCGCATCTACCGGCAAAATGCCGACAATATCGGCTTGCTCACCTCCACCGACCTTTCATTGGTACCTCGCTTGCAGGCCGGCGAGGTGATCACGCTCGATGAGCTGATTGGCAGCCGTGACGCGCTGTCTACTGCCATCCTGAAAAGCGGCGGCCTGCTGCATTACGGCCGCGAGCATCTGAGCCACGCCACCCAACCGGTCGACCACGGCGCCAGGGATTTGCCGAGCCGACCGCTGACCTTTGCCGAAAAAATCATCCATCGGCATTTGCTCACTGCGCCGGGAGCCGAACGCGTGGACTACGGCGCCGGCATCTTGATGCGTACCGATTGGCGGTTTATCCACGAGTATTACACCGGCCTGTGCGCACACTTGCTGGACGACTGCTTCGGCCCCTCTTACGCGCTGCATCAACCGCACTCGATCCTGGCCTTTGAAGATCACCTCTCCTACAAGCGCCGCAGCCCGGCGCACCTGGGCCAGAACCTGGTGGGAGAACTTGACGCCTTGTCTCAAGCGCACCGCGGGTTCGCGCAACACCATGGGCTGAAAAACCATGGTTACCTGCCGGACGAAGGCAGCGAGGGCATCTCCCACGCCATGATGGCCGAGTCCTACGCACTGCCCGGCCAGATTGTCATCGGCACCGATTCACACACTCCGCACAGCGGCGCACTGGGTTGCCTGGCATTTGGCGTGGGCACCACCGACATGGCCAATGCGTTCATGACCGGCTCGGTGCGGGCCGCATACCCCGAAAGCCTGAAGATCTCTCTGCTGGGGCAATTGGCGCCTGGGGTGACCGCCAAGGACCTGGTGCTGGCACTGCTCGCCAATAGTCAGATCAAGGCCGGTCTGGGTGTGGGCAAGATCTTTGAATTCGGCGGCCCCGCCTTGGCGCACCTGTCAACCGATGAACGCACCACGTTGACCAATATGACCGCAGAGCTGGGAGGCTTTACCGGAATTGTCGTACCTGACGAAGAAACCGTGCGATTCATCAAGGAACGTCGTGGTCATGACTTGCGGCTCGATGCATGGATGTGCAGCGATGAGGGCGCGGTATATGCCCACACCCTTGAGCTGGACTGCAGCCTTGTCGCACCCATGATCGCTGCGCCAGGCGACCCAGGCAATGGACAAAGCCTCACAGACCTGAGCGAGCGCGTCATCATCGACATCGCCTACGGCGGCTCGTGCACCGCCGGTAAGCGCGATGATTTCGACCACTATTTCAGCGTGATTCGTTGGGCGTTGGATCAGGGATTGAAATGCCATCCGAGGGTGCAGTTATTCCTGCAGTTCGGCACGGTCGATGTGCGCGAATATTGCGAACGCATGAATTACCTGCCGGCGTTTCGCGCGTTTGGCGCAGAGCTGCTGCAGCCCGCCTGCGGTGCCTGCGCCAACTGCGGACCCGGGTCGTCGGTGGACACGCAGCAGGTGACCGTCAGCGCCATCAACCGCAATTTCCCCGGGCGATCGGGGCCAGGCCAAGTGTGGCTGGCCAGCCCCCCCACCGTGGTTGCCAGTGCGGTCACGGGATATATCACCTCGTTCAGCGCGCTGCGTTCAGGCACCGCCGTGAACGAGGGGCTCTGCGCCTGAGCTGATGGAGCCGCAAAGGTCGCTTGCGGCTTGATCAACGCCTACGGATCAATCATCCAATCCCGGAAAGCCTGCGCCGCCTGCGACGCACTCAGGCGTCAGTCCCCGCACACTATTGGACAGGCACAACGTCACGCAGTAAGGGTTCTCGCCGATGTCGAACCCGTGTGACAAGCCTGCCGGGATCACCAGCAGGTCGTTTTTTTCACAACGCACGGCATACAGGTAGTCACCCACCTGCAGGGTGTACAAGCCCTGCCCTGCGATGAACAAGCGCGCGTGATCTTCGCTGTAGCGCCGCATCTTCTGGTGCATGGCGCGTAACTCATCCTTGTGCGGCTGATCGCTGCCGACGCTGAACACCTCGACCGCGCTGTAGCCCAGGGCGTCGATCTGCGTCTGGCTCGCGGCAATCATCTGCGCCTCGCTGGCGCCCTTCTCCAGCGGGCCGGGCTGCCAGCGTTCGAAACGCACGCCGTGCTCGGCCAGGATCGACGCGATGTCTTCGGCGTGGGTGAGGACTTTGTTCGGGGTATCCAGTGTGGCTAGGGCGTAGACGGCGACATGGCTCATGGGACGGTTCCTTGGTTCTGCTCGTGCAAGTGAAGGCCGATGATGACGGCGGCGGCCAGGGCGGCGGCGCTGGCGATGCCGAACGTGAGGGGCGGGCCCAGCAGGTTCCAGCTGTAGCCCGAATACAGGGCGCCGAGGGTGCCACCGATGCCGGCCAGCGCGGCGTACAGCGCCTGGCCCTGGCCTTGTTGTTTATCGCCGAAGCTGCGTTGCACAAAGGCAATCGCTGCGGCGTGAAAGCTGCCGAAGGTCGCGGCGTGCATCACTTGCGACAACAGCAGCACCCAGAAGAATTCGGCAAAGGTGCCCAGCAGCAGCCAGCGCAGCGCCGCCAACAGGAAACTGGCCAGCAGCACTCGGTGCAACGAAAAGCGCGCGAGGATGCGGCTCATCGCCAAAAACATCAGCACCTCGGCCACCACGCCCAGGGCCCACAAAAGGCCGATCACGCCCCGGCTGTAGCCCAGGTGTTCGAGGTGCAAGGTGAGAAAGGTGTAATACGGGCCGTGGCTCAATTGCATCAGCGCCACACAGCCATAAAAAGCCAGCACGCCGGGGCGGCGCAGCTGTTTGAGGAAACCGTCGCCGGCCAGGCGATTGCCATGGCCGGCGGGTTGCGCGTTCGGCACCCACAGGCTGGCGACGATGATCCCGGCCATGATCACCACGACTACCACCGGGTAGATGTCCAGGCTGAGCCAGTCGAACAGGCGCCCCATGAGCACCACGGTAAGCATAAAGCCGATGGAACCCCACAACCGCAGCTGGCTGTAGCGTGCGGTCTGCTCGCGCAGGTGCGCCAGGGTGATGACCTCGAACTGTGGCAATACCGCGTGCCAGAAGAACGCATGCAGGGCCATGACCAGCGCCAGCCAGGCGTAGGTTTTGCTCACGAAAATCAGTGCAAAACTGGCCAGGGTGCACACCGCGCCGATGCGCACGATAGCCAGGCGCCGGCCGGTGTAATCGCCGAGCCAGCCCCACAGGTTGGGCGCGATGCAGCGCATCAGCATGGGGATGGCCACCAGTTCGCCGATGCGCGCGCTGGAGAAGCCCAGATGATCGAAGTACAGCGCCAGGAACGGCGCGGTGGCCCCCAGCAGGGCGAAGTAGAACAGGTAGAAGCTGGAGAGGCGCCAGTATGGGAGCGTTGAAGTCATGGATTACAGGGGCCGCTTCACAGCCCAACTCGAGCAAGCTCGCTCGCCACAGCAGACCCGCTCGCCACAACAGACCGTCACAGCTGGCCCAGCACCGGTGTGTTCACCTGCACATCGGCGTTCTGCCCACGATGGCGCAACAGGTGGTCCATCAGCACGATGGCCATCATCGCTTCGGCAATCGGTGTGGCGCGAATGCCCACGCACGGGTCATGGCGGCCCTTGGTGATGATGTCCACCGGGTTGCCGTGCACGTCGATCGAGCGGCCCGGCGTGGTGATGCTGGACGTGGCCTTGAGCGCCAGGTGCGCCACGATGGGCTGGCCCGAGGAGATGCCCCCGAGGATGCCGCCTGCATTGTTGCTGAGGAAACCCTGCGGGGTCATCTCGTCACGGTGCTCGGTGCCGCGCTGGGACACGCAAGCGAAACCCGCACCGATTTCCACGCCCTTCACCGCGTTGATGCTCATCAGCGCGTGCGCCAGTTCGGCGTCCAGGCGGTCGAAGATCGGCTCGCCCAGGCCAGGCTTGACCCCTTCGGCCACCACGGTGATGCGCGCGCCGACCGAGTCCTGGTCGCGGCGCAACTGGTCCATGTAGGCTTCCAGTTCCGGCACCTTGTCCGGGTCGGGGCAGAAGAAGGCGTTGTCTTCGACGCTGTCCCAGGTCTTGAAGGGGATGTCGATGGGACCCAGTTGGCTCATGTAGCCGCGGATCACGATGCCCTGGGTTGCCAGGTATTTCTTGGCGATGGCGCCAGCAGCCACGCGCATCGCGGTCTCGCGGGCCGAGCTGCGGCCGCCGCCACGGTAGTCGCGTTCACCGTATTTGTGATGGTAGGTGTAGTCGGCATGGGCCGGGCGGAACAGGTCCTTGATCGCCGAGTAGTCCTTGGACTTCTGGTCGGTGTTGCGGATCAGCAGGCCAATGGCGCACCCGGTGGTGCGGCCTTCGAATACGCCGGAGAGGATCTCGACTTCGTCGGGCTCCTGGCGCTGGGTGGTGTGACGACTGGTGCCGGGCTTGCGACGGTCGAGGTCACGCTGCAGGTCGTCCAGGGACAGCTCAAGGCCGGGCGGACAGCCGTCGACAATGGCGACCAACGCCGGGCCATGGCTTTCGCCCGCGGTGGTGACAGTGAACAGCTTGCCGAAGGTATTGCCGGACATGCAGGGCGCTCCGTGAAATCAGTTGAATCAAGTCAACCGTAATAACTTAAGGCGGCCAGTATACGCAGGCTAACCGACTAGTTCATCCTCGAAACCTTACCGGTAGACACGGGTCCAACCGGCACCTTCCCATGATGGCGCGATGATGCTTCGAGTTCTGCTGTTAGCCCTTACCCTCTTTACAAGCCTGGCCCATGCCGCCTCTGCAGTGGTGCTGCAACGCCCTGTCAGCCTGGACACCGGCAGCGGCGAGCTGTTTGGCTCGCTGTTGTTGCCGCAATCGGACAAACCGGTGCCGGTGGTGCTGATCATCGCCGGCTCCGGCCCAACCGACCGCAACGGCAACAGTGCCGACGGCGCACGCAACGACAGCCTCAAACGTCTGGCCTGGGTGCTCGCGCGGCATAACATCGCCAGCGTGCGCTACGACAAGCGAGGCGTGGCCGCAAGCCTTGCAGCCACGCCCGACGAACGCAATCTCACCCTCGACGCCTATGTGGCCGACGCCGTGGCCTGGGGCAAGCTGCTCAAGGCAGATAAACGCATGGGCCCGCTGATTGTGCTGGGCCACAGTGAAGGCGCCTTGGTCGCCGCCCTCGCAGCGCCGCAACTGGACCCGGCCGGGGTGGTGTCGCTCTCCGGCAGCGCGCGCCCGGTCGACCAAGTGATCCGCCAGCAACTGGCCGACCATCTGCCTCCTGCCCTGTTGCTGCGCAGCAATGAAATCCTCGACCACCTCAAGGCCGGCCAGGTGGATGCCGATGTGCCAACTCCCCTGGAAGGGATTTTCCGACCCAGCGTGCAGCCTTACCTGATCAGCCTGTTTCGCGCCGACCCATCGGCCGCCTTTGCCAAACTGCGTATGCCGGCACTGATCATCCAGGGCACCAACGACATCCAGGTCGGTGTGGGCGATGCGCGGCAACTGCAACAGGCCAAGCCCGACGCGCAGTTGACCATTATCGAAGGCATGAACCACGTGATGCGCATCGTGCCCAATAACGTCAAGCAACAACTGGCCTCCTACAACGACCCGAAACTGCCGCTGGCCGCCGAGCTGGGCGAGCGCCTGGTGCGCTTTATCGACGGTCTGCGAGCGCGTTAAGCGCATATTGGCCTCCAGTCCTGGCAAAAACGGCCGATAGCCCAGGGTCGACGGTAAAAAGACTGTCGGCTCGCACGGCTTGGACAGGATCGCGCCGCATGACAATCACTGAAGCAACACCGGAACCGACCACCGACACCCCGGCCGACGCACCCGAGGCTGTCGAGGCCGCGGCCCTGCCGTGGGCGGACGTGCAGGCCGAACATTTCAAGATGCTGCGCCTGGCGCCGCTGGCCATCGACCGAGCCACCGGAGCCCGACCCTTGCGCTTTGTGCAGTTCGGCTACGCCGAGCGGCATGACCCGCATCGCAGCCTGTTGCGCATGGTCATCGAATTGCCGGGCCAGCGCGTGCGGCGTGAACAGAACCAGCTCGATGTCTGGGTGGACCACGATACACACCGCGTGCACTTCGGTCCGGGCAACAGCCTGGAGATCGAACCGGTCAACCGTGGCCTCGGCCGCTTTCTGGTGGCACAGGCCGCCGCCTGGACGAAAAAGAAGTGGTCACACTACCGCGTCGACGGCGTGAGCCTGGCCAACAAGGATGCGCTCAACGAAGCCACGCGCCTGCGCCGTGATCACTTCCTGCGCATCCAGGGCTTTGATGTGGCCTACGCCGACGTGCAGCATTTGAAAGGCAATGTGCAGCCGGGCACGGCCAGCGGCGTACTGGACAGCTGGAACACCGAGAAGGTGCAGTTTGTGCAGATTCTGGAAGCGGCGCAGATGCTGCAACAGGCCGAGCAGAACCTGCTGGAGCAGGAAATAAAGCTGCGCAAGGAGGAAGAAAAGGTCACCAAATTCAAGCGCGAGGACAGCGGATTGCGCTTTACCATTACCTGTCTGGTGGCGTTTACGGTGTTTCAGGCGGGGCTGTTGATCTGGATTGCCACGCACCGCTGATCAATTGCAACGCAAGCAAAATGTGGGAGGGGGAGCAAGCCCCCTCCCACATTTATCTTATTTCTTCAGTCAGACCCGGGCAGCAAAGACAGCCTGATGCTCGCGGCACTGTTCAGCCGTGAGCATGAACACACCATGCCCGCCGCGCTGGAAGTCCAGCCAGGCAAAATCCACTTCCGGGTACAGCGCCTCGACATGCACCTGGCTGTTACCCACCTCAACGATCAGCAAGCCCTTCTCGGTCAAGTGATCCGCCGCCTCGGCGAGCATGCGCCGCACCAGGTTCAAGCCGTCGTCGCCACAAGCCAGGCCCAGCTCCGGCTCGTGCTGATATTCGTCGGGCATGTCGGCAAAGTCTTCGGCATCGACGTAGGGCGGATTGGACACGATCAGGTCAAAACGCTGACCCGGCAGGCCATCGAAGCCATCGCCCTGCACGGTGTACACGCGCTGGTCCACGCCGTGGCGCTCGATGTTCTGGTTGGCCACTTCCAGCGCTTCGAAGGACACGTCACCCAGCACCACTTCGGCCTCCTGGAACTCGTAGGCGCAGGCAATGCCGATGCAACCGGAGCCGGTGCACAGGTCGAGAATGCGCGCAGGCGGCTGGGCCAGCCAGGGTTCGAAGCGATTTTCGATGAGTTCGCCAATCGGTGAACGCGGGATCAGCACGCGCTCGTCGACGATAAACGACAGGCCGCAGAACCAGGCTTCCTTCAACAGGTACGCCGTGGGCACCCGCTCATGGATGCGGCGATGCAGCAAACGCTGCACGTGGGAGACTTCCTCTTCTTCGAGGTTGCAGTCCAGGTAGCTGTCGGCAATTTCCCAAGGCAGATGCAGGGCGCCAAGCACCAGTTGCCGGGCTTCGTCCCAGGCATTGTCGGTGCCGTGGCCAAAAAACAGGTCTTCCCCGTGGAAACGGCTGACAGCACAACGGATATGGTCGCGCAAAGTGCGCAGGCGGGAAGTGATCACGGGGCAAGCTCCTGGAAAAAACGACTGGCGATTCTAACAGCCTTCGCCGGCACCGACGATGCGTGCAGAGCTTGCGCCACCTGTCGGATTTCATCCAAATGGCTGCCCCCAGGTTAAACAAGGCAGTCCCTTGACAGGGCTGCACCCCAGCAACGACGCAGCTTGCGATGGTAGCGATTCACAGAACCGCTCTGCCAGTGGACAATGTCGCAAACGCCCCCCTGACAGGAGCCCCAGAATGTCCGTTCCAAAGACGATGTTTCAACTCAGCGGTCGTGGTTACGCAGCAGCGAACCTTGCCCATGCGACCCTCGTGATCATCGACGCCCAGAAGGAATACCTCAGCGGCCCGCTCGCCCTTTCGGGCATGGACGCAGCCGTCGCCAACATCAGGCAACTGGTGACATCGGCGCGCAATGCCGGCCGCCCGATTGTGCATGTGCGTCACCTCGGCACCGTCGGCGGCCTGTTTGACCCCCAGGGCGAGCGCGGCGAGTTCATCCCCGGCCTTGAGCCTGAGGGTGACGAAACCATCATCGGCAAGCTGTTGCCAAGCGCCTTCCACGGCACCGGCCTGGAAAAACACCTGCAGGACCTGGGCTCGCTGGACCTGATCGTCTGCGGTTTCATGAGCCATTCCAGCGTCAGCACCACCGTGCGCGCCGCCAAGAACCTGGGCTTTCGCTGCACGCTGGTGGAGGACGCCTGCGCCACCCGCGACTTGCCTTGCAAAAGCGGGGTCCTGAGTGCCGAGCACGTGCAGCAGACCGAAATGGCCATCATGGCCGACAACTTTGCGACCCTCGCACTGACCAAAGATCTGGTCTGATCGACCTGCGGGTGAGCGGCGTGTTTAAACCCCACTCATCCGCAAAGTCCTTTCATTTGGCGCATTTACCCCTCTACCCGGAACAACCTGTGTATCTTCCGGTCGAAGGGCCGATACCCTGGAGGAAAGGTCGGAATGAAGATATCCGATGGTTTTGATGCTCGTCGCTTGCGCCCCAAGGGCCCGAGCAACTGGCGTCTGCGTCTGGTGGCGTGTTTTGCCGCGCTGCTGACGATGTGTGGTCTGTTGTTGGCCGGCGCTGGTGGCGCCGGTTTGTTTGGCCACTCACCGGCCCTTGGCGAACTGAACGCCAGCCCCGGTGGCTCGGCGATTCTGTTGGTCAGCGGCCTGTTGGTGCTGTGGTTGGGCGTATGGTTGTGGCGCCGCAGCCGTCGGAAAATGCGCCAGACATCGTCATTGAATATCGCCTCGCACCTGATGAAAAAGCACGACTGATGGCGCCTGGATAGCGTTTCCTGCGCCCTGGCCGCCGCGATTAGGTAAACTGCCCGCCCTTCGCGGAGGCTGACATGCAAGACGACGACTTTTCCCTGTTCAAAAACGAGCTGCGCGGCGTCAAGCCGATCAAGCATGACCGCGCCGACACGGGCAAACCCAAGGCTGACCGCGCGCAGATCGCCAAACTGCGCCAGGCCGCCACCGTGCGCACCGATGCCACCACCGTGGATGGCCTGTCAGACCAGTTCGTGATCGATGTAGGCCCCGAGGACGAGTTGATGTGGGCCCGCGACGGCGTGCAGGAAAGCCAGATGCGCAAGCTCAAGCTCGGCCAAATCCCCTTCGAAGGCAGCCTCGACCTGCATGGCATGAACGTGGAGAAAGCCCGGGAAACCCTGTGGGCCTTTCTTGCCGAAGCCACGAAATTCGAAATCCGCTGCGTGCGCGTCACTCACGGCAAGGCGGTGCGCCTGGACGGCAAGCGGCCGATGATCAAGAGCCACGTCAACACCTGGCTGCGCCAGCACACCCAGGTGCTCGGCTTTACCTCCTGCCAGGCCCGCCACGGCGGTGCCGGTGCCGTGTATGTGATGCTCAAGCGCACCATGATGGAAGGCCGCGACGAGTAACAAGTGCCATCGTCAGGCTTGCAGCGATGTGTCCGCCCCCGTAACCTTGCGCTTTGCGAAAATCCAACAGGTAGTTTCATGTCCCTGGAACAGAATTACACCGCGATCCTCGGCCAGATCGGCGAGGACGTCTCCCGTGAGGGTCTGCTCGACACGCCCAAGCGTGCCGCCAAGGCGATGCAGTACCTTTGCCGCGGTTATGAACAGACACTTGAAGAAGTCACCAACGGTGCCTTGTTCAGCTCCGACAACAGCGAAATGGTGCTGGTCAAGGACATCGAGCTGTACTCGTTGTGCGAACACCACCTGCTGCCCTTTATCGGCAAGGCGCATGTCGCCTATATCCCGAGTGGCAAGGTGCTGGGCCTATCGAAGGTTGCGCGGATTGTCGACATGTATGCGCGCCGCCTGCAAATCCAGGAAAACCTCAGCCGTCAGATCGCCGACGCGGTACTGCAAGTGACCGGTGCGCTGGGCGTGGCGGTTGTGATCGAAGCCAAGCACATGTGCATGATGATGCGCGGCGTGGAGAAACAGAATTCGTCGATGATCACTTCGGTGATGCTCGGTGAGTTCCGCGAAAACGCGGCCACCCGCAGCGAATTTCTCAGCTTGATCAAGTAACGGGCTGCTTCGATAAAAGCCGGCGTTCATCGCCGGTTTTTTTTCGCCTGCAGAATTCAGGTAAGCTGCCACCCCTTACGTTTAGGGCAAGAGGTTTCAGCCATGTTCGTCAAAGCACTTCGAGTGGGCCTGGGCCAACTCATCATCGCGGGCGACTTTGTTACCCGCCCGCGCAAGAAACAGCGCCCCGCCGAGCAACAGGCCAAGGTGAATGCGGCGGCCAGGGACCTGACCCTGTACCAGTTCCACGCCTGCCCGTTCTGCGTGAAAACCCGTCGCACCCTGCACCGCCTCAATGTGCCGGTGGCCTTGAAGGACGCGAAGAACAACGAACACGACCGCCAGACGCTGCTGGAGCAAGGCGGCAGGATCAAGGTGCCGTGCCTGCGCATCGAAGAGAATGGTCAGACCACCTGGATGTATGACTCCAAGGTGATCATCGACTACCTCGACAAGCGGTTTGCTTCTATCTGACAGACCTGCGATCCCTGTGGCGAGCAGGCTTGTCCTGCGTTGGGCTGCGCAGCAGCCCCAAAACCAGGCGCTGCGTATCAGGTACACCGCGTTTTGCTGGATTGGGGGCGCTTCGCACCCCAACGCGGGGCAAGCCCGCTCGCCACAACATGCCCGCTCGCCACTGTTCGAAGATTGGGTCACCTTCATTCAAATATTGTTAGCTCCAACAACGCCGAACCCAGGCACTTGCCGTGCGCGTCCAGCGCCAGCGAACGGGTCACGCCGCCACGCAGAATTCCCGGCAGCACGAAGTTCAGCGCCTGCACGTTGGGCAGTTCATAGCGCCGCACTGGCGCAGCGCCCGGTTCGCGCAAACCCTCGAAAAACTGCGCCACGCGTTCGGCGGTCAGCTGTTCGGCCAACAATGGGTAATCCTCGGCGCGGTAGGCAATGATCGAGATGTTCGACGTGTCGCCCTTGTCCCCGGTACGGGCGTGGGCCAGTTCATGCAGTTTCATGCTTGGATCCTCGCGTTGACCTGGTCACGGGGCAGCATCAACGAGGCCACCGCCACCACCTGGCGTACGCTTTTGCTCGCACCGCCGCCGCCGGCCGGGCCGTTGGTGTAAAGGGTCTCCACTTCATTGCCGATGCGCACCGCGTCGCTGCGCTCGTCACAGCGCGCCGCCACGCGCAGGCGTACTTCCCACGGTTCGACGCTGCTGCGCGGGCCGTGCAGCGCGTCCATGCCGATCAACTCGGCGCGCACCTCCTGCAGCTTTACGCCCGTCAACGCCAGGCGCTTGAGTACGATGTCCCGCGCCAATTGCGCGCGCGCAACCGCTCCCGGCCCGCCGTAAGACATTTGCCCCTCGCCGATCCAGCCATCCAGATAACCGACGCTGACTTTCAGTTGCTCCGGCCGCGCCCGACCCGCCGCCCCCTTGGCGCGTACCCGGTCGGCGCCCTCTTGGGTAAATGCCACCCGGGAAAAGTCCGCCGTCACGTCCGGGGTCAGATACGCCGCCGGGTCATGCACTTCGTAGATCAACTGTTCGGTGCAGGTGGCGGGGCTGACGAGACCACCCGAGCCTGCCACTTTGGTGATCACCGCGGCGCCGTCCGCATCGATCTCGGCCAGCGGAAAGCCCAGCCGCGCCAAGTCATCCACATCCTTCAAACCAGGCTCGGCGAAGTAGCCACCGCTGACCTGCCCCGCACATTCAAGCAGATGCCCGACCAGGGTGCCGCGCCCCAGCAGCGTCCAATCGCTCGCTGCCCAGCCGAATTCAAACATCTGTGGCGCCAAAAACAACGAAGGGTCGGCCACCCGCCCGGTGATCACCACATCAGCATCCTCGCGCAGGGCGTCAAGAATGCCATCGACGCCCAGGTAGGCATTTGCCGAAACCAGCCGCGTTCCCAGCGAGCCGAGTGTCTGGCCGTTATCCAGCACATGTTCGGGACCCAGTTGCGCAAGTACATCATCCCCCACCACGGCAACGACCTTGCAGTTCAGGCCCAACTCACTGGCGATGCGCCGCACTTCGGCGGCCGCCGACACGGGGTTGGCCGCGCCCATGTTGGTGATCACGCGCAGGCGGCGCTTGCCCCGGTGATGGCCGACAAACGGCAACACTCGGCGCATGCGTTCGGCCAACAATGGGTCGTAACCGCCCGCCGGGTCATCGATGCGCGCCTGCTGAGCCAGGGCGATGGTGCGTTCGGCCAGGCATTCGAATACCAGGTAATCCAAATCGCCCTGTTCGGCCAATTCCACGGCCGGTTCGATACGGTCGCCGGAATAGCCGGCGCCGGAGCCAATGCGCAAGGTTTTCATCTCAGATAACTCCCAGGAGCAACGCGGTCAGGGTCATCAACACCGACGCGGCAAACAGAAAAGGAATGGTGAAACGCTGGTGATCGGCCAGTTCGATCTTGCACAGACCCACCAGCAGGAAGGTCGCCGGAGTCAGCGGGCTCACCGGAAAACCGGTGGTGTGTACGCCGAGCAACGAGGCCTGGGCCACTTGCAACGGGTCGACGCCCAGAGCCTTGCCGACTTCAGCGATCACCGGCATCACGCCGAAGTAATAGGAGTCGGGGTCGAACAGCATGCTCAACGGCATGGAGATAAAGCCCACCACCGCTGGAATCAGCTTGCCGTGACCGGCCGGAATCTGCGCCACCGCCACTTCGGCAATCGCCTTGAGCATGCCGGTGCCTTGCATGATGCCGGTGAATACCCCGGCGGCGAGCAGGATACTGGCCATGGTCAGGGCCGTCTTGGCATGTGCGTCGATGCGCGCGCGCTGGGCATCGACGTTGGGGTAGTTGATACACAGCGCCACCACCGTGCCGAGCATGAACATCACCACCGGATCGACCCAACCGGCGATCATCACAACCATGACCGCGAGGGTCAGCACCAGGTTGACCCAGAACAGCCGGGGGCGGCGCAGCTTGAGGTCGTCGTCGCTGAGCACCCGTTGCGGCACCGCATCCACCGTGGAGCCGGCGCCCAGGCCCAGGCGTTTTTCTTCACGCCGGCCCAGCCACCAGGCGCAGGCGAACACAAACATCAGGCCGACGAGTTGCACCGGGATCAGCGGCTGGAACAGGTCTGCCACCGGCACATGCAGCGCCGCCGACGAGCGCAGCACGGGGCCGGTCCAGGGCAGAAAGTTGACACCGGCGGCCATGGCGCATACGCACGCCAGGATGCGCTTGTCGATGCCCAGGCGGGTATACAACGGCAGCATTGCCGGCACCGTCACCAGGAACGTCACCGCGCCGGAGCCGTCCAGATGCACCAGCAGCGCCAGGGTCGCGGTGCCCACCACAATGCGCGTAGGACGCGTGCCGACCGTGCGCAGGATGCGATCGATGATGGGGTCGAGCATGCCGGCATCGGTCATGATCCCGAAAAACAGAATCGCGAACACAAACATGCCCACCACGGGGGCGACGTTCTTGATACCCGTGATGATAAAAGCGCTGGTTTGCAGACCGAACCCGCCGAGCAGCGCGGCGATGATCGGCAATGCGATCAGGGCGACAAGGGGCGAGAGGCGTTTGCTCATGACGGCAGCGAGCAGGCACAGAATGGTGATGACACCCAGGGTGGCGAGCATGGGTTACTCCAGAGCGGCCTTGGTGGCCGGTTATTGTTTTACCCGGAGTATCAAAAGCACGCCTACCTTTGTAAATTGGAATATTCAGCCCCGTATGTTCGGAAAAACAAAATGAAAAACTCAGTCCAGCATATCCAGGCCTTCCTCGCCGTGGCGCGCCTGGGCAGCTTCGTCAAGGCCGCCAACGAACTGAACCTGTCGCCCTCGGCCCTCACCGTGCAGGTGCAACAACTGGAGGACTGGCTGGGCGTCGCCCTCCTCGACCGCAGCCCGCGCCACTTGAGCCTCACCGCTGCGGGCCGGGAGGCGCGTGTTCCCATGGAAAAACTGCTGCTGGACCTGGACAACATTGTCACCGGCTCGCGCGATCTCGCGGCGCTGCGCCGGGGCGTGGTCACCCTCGCCGCCCTGCCCTCGGTGTGCGCCGACACCCTGCCCCCGGCCCTGCGCCTGTTTCGCGAGCGCTTCGCCGGCATTGAAGTGCGCCTGCATGACCTGGTGGCCCAGCGCATTCACGCCGAGGTCCGCGCCGGCGTGGTGGACTTCGGTATCGGCGTGCGCGCCAGGCTCAGCCATGGCCTGGATTTCGTGCCAGTGCTCAATGACCGACTGTGCGCGTTCGTGCCGCTGGATCACTGCCTCAGTCGCCATCGTCGGGTGACGCTGGCGCAACTGGCGGAGCATCCGATCATCCTCACCGGGCGCGACAGCAGCGTGCGCGAGCAAGTGGACAGGCTGTTCGATGAGACGCGGTTGACGATGAACGCGGGAATTGAGGCCAACTACATGTCGACGGTGCTGGCACTGGTGCGCCAGGGGTTGGGGATCAGCGTATTGCCAGAGTCGGCGGCGGACAGCCTGGAGGGATTACAGCGCGTTGATATCGATCATCCCGGCGTCAACCGGGAGATCGGATTGATCAGCCGCACAGGAATCGCATTAAGCCCGGCGGCACAGCGCTGCTTCGAACTGCTGCATGACCAGTTATCTGAATCACGCTCGAACTGAATGCAGGAACGAGCGCATCGATCAATCCAGCATTGCCACATGCCCGGGGTGGCCGGCCACGCGCGCCAGCCAAGCCTGCACGCCCGGATAGGCGTCCAGCTCAAACCCGCCCTCATTGGCCACGTGGGTGTAGGCATACAACGCCACATCGGCAATCGAGAACTGCTCTCCCACCAGGTATGGCGTCAGTTGCAGTTGGCGTTCCATCACCTTGAGCGCCTTGTACCCGCCTTTGTGCAACTTCTTGTATTCCTCTTGACGGTCCTGGGGCAGCCCCAGGTAAAACTGGATAAACCGCGCCACCGCAATGTAAGGCTCGTGGCTGTATTGCTCGAAAAATTGCCACTGCAACACCTGGGTACGCAGGCGCGGCTCGCTGGGCAGGAACTCGCTGCCGTCGGCAAGGAAGTTGAGGATCGCGTTGGATTCCCACAGGCAAGTGCCGTCTTCGAGTTCCAGCACGGGGATCTTGCCATTGGGGTTCTTCGCCAGAAACTCGGGGGTCTCGGTGTCGCCGTTGAGAATATCCACATCGATCCATTGATACGGGATGCCCAGCAGGCTGAGCATCAATTTGACCTTGTAGCAGTTGCCCGACTTGTAATCGCCATAAACCTTGTACATGGAACTCCCCTTGTGCCGATGACGCGTGCTGAGCCAATGCTGGCGCCAACAAGGTGCGGGTGTCGAGCAGTTGTTTCAAGACGGCGGAACGAATAAACCCCGGACACGACAGGCGAGCGCAAAATAGAAAACACTGTTTGCTTTATTTGTATACAAAAGCATAATCCATTTCGTGCGAGTTCCTGACTAAACGGTCAACAAACTCGTCACTCCCTCACTGCGCTCCAGCCCCTTCAGGCATGCAGCGCTGGACATAACAATAAAACGCTTGAGGAGTACACGCAGTGGATAGCCGCAAACCCGACGCTTCTACGCTCGACCTCGCCGCGCCGCGAGGCGGCTTGCTGGAACGCCTGTTCAAACTGCGCGTGCATCGCACCACGGTGAAGACCGAATTGCTCGCCGGCCTGACCACCTTCATCACCATGGCCTACATTATCTTCGTCAACCCCAACATCATGGCCGACGCCGGCATCGATCACGGCGCGGCCTTCGTCGCCACCTGCATCGCCGCCGCGCTGGGCTGCCTGCTGATGGGCCTGTACGCCAACTGGCCGGTGGGCCTGGCGCCCGGCATGGGGCTCAATGCGTTCTTCACCTACACCGTGGTCGGTACCATGGGCTACAGCTGGGAAACCGCACTCGGCGCGGTGTTCGTTTCCGGCGTGCTGTTCATGATTCTCACCTTGTCGCGCATCCGGGAATGGCTGCTCAACAGCATTCCAGTGAGCCTGCGCCACGCGATGGGCGCTGGAGTTGGCCTGTTCCTCGGGGTGATCGGCCTGAAAACCGCCGGCATTATCGTCGACAGCCCGGCCACCCTGATCAGACTCGGCTCGCTGCATGAGCCGGCGCCGCTGCTGGCGGCGGTGTGCTTCCTGCTGATTGCGATCCTGAGCTATCACCGGGTGTTCGGCGCGATCCTGATCAGCATCATCGCCGTAACCCTGGCCGGCTGGGGCCTGGGCCTGGTGCACTACAACGGCATTCTCGCCGCCCCACCAAGCCTGGCACCGACCTGGATGGCAATGGACGTGATGGGTGTGTTCAATGTGAGCATGATCAGCGTGGTATTTGCCTTTCTGTTTGTACACATGTTCGACACTGCCGGTACACTGATGGGCGTTGCGCAACGGGCAGGCCTGGTGAAAGCCGACGGCAGGATCGACAACCTGTCCCGCGCCCTGAAGGCCGACAGCGCATCCAGCGTGTTCGGCGCCATGGTCGGCGTGCCGCCGGTCACCAGTTATGTGGAAAGCGCTGCGGGCGTCGCGGCGGGCGGGCGCACCGGGCTGACGGCGGTGACCGTGGGTATCCTGTTCGTGGCGGCGATGTTTTTTGCGCCATTGGCGGGCATGATCCCGGCGTATGCCACCGCCGGCGCGCTGATCTACGTGGCGATGCTGATGATGGGCAGCATGGCCCATATCAATTGGGACGAGGCCACCGACAGCATTCCGGCGATTGTCACCGCGATCATGATGCCGCTGACGTTTTCGGTTGCCGACGGGATTGCCCTGGGTTTTATTACGTACGTGGCGCTCAAGGCCGGCACCGGCAAGTCCCGGGAGATTTCGGTCAGCCTGTGGGTGCTGTGTGCGATCTTTATCGCCAAGTTCGTGTGGTTATGAAAACGTGCAGTCGCCAAACTCTGGAGCAATGAAATGACGCTTGAAACCTGGCTGCTGTTCAGCGGCGCCGCCTTGATCGTGATCCTGATTCCCGGCCCGCTGTCGCTGCTGATGATCAGCAACAGCCTCAACTACGGCTTGCGGCGCTCGTACCCGGCGTTTCTCGGCGGGGTGTTCGCTTCGATCTGCCTGTTGAGTGCTTCGGCGCTGGGCCTGGGCGCGTTGTTATTGGCGTCGGAGCAGGTGTTCAACGCGCTGAAAATCGTCGGTGCGCTGTACCTCTTCTACCTCGCCTGGCAAAGCTGGCAGCAGTCGCGCCTGCCGGCCCAGGCGGCCAATGTGCCACAGGCGCCGGCCGTGCCGCGCTTTCGTGCGTTGTTTGGCCGCGCCTTCGTGCTGGGCGCGAGCAACCCCAAGGACATCCTGTTTTTCGCCGCTTTCCTGCCGCAGTTTCTCAGCGCTCAGCAACCGTTCCTGCCGCAACTGCTGATCATGATCGCGACCTGGACAGTACTCGACCTGCTATGCAAGCTGGCCTACGGCCTGGGCGCCCATGGCGCGGCGCGCTACCTGCGCAGCGGTGCCGGCCAGAGCTGGTTCAACAAAGTCAGTGCCGCCCTGTTTTCCTGCGCAGGCGCGGCCTCGTTGATCAGTCGGTAGCCGCAGCTTGCAGGTGGCGGCAGATTCATCACAGATCTGCCGGCCGCAGGAAATACACAGTAGCCGGGTCAGTACTTTGAATACCCGCAAACAATTTGACCAGGCGCCCCTCTTTCAAAGCCGCCATGACCGGCCTTAGCAGGCGGGGGTATATAGCGCTCTTGTCCTGCAACCAGGCATCGGAGAGTAATCGTTCTCTACCGTACTTCATGGTCAGGGTCCTGGCATCCATCCATTTGGGTACGATGTAGTACAGGTGTGTGGATGAGGGGTGTGTAGCCAGCAACTGGGGAAATTTAGGCGTATAGGTGAAGTCCAGAGGCTCAACCTGAAAGCCCATGCTCTGCAGAACGCGCTTGGCCGCGTCTGCCGACGCATTGGAGCGCCCAAGTGTGAGGGTGCTCCGGCCTTTTGGCTTGCTGAACAAGGATGCATCGAGGGCCTGGGGCAGGTAAAAATCAATGCGCTCAAAACCGCCAGCCTCACCGTCCACCCCAACGTACAGACTGCTCATGCGCCGCGGACGCATTGGTCGAAGCATTTTCAGTAAATCATCAGTCTGTGCCATGAGCCCCGCAGCCACGGGCGTCCACCTGTCCAGCGCGGCGCGTATGTTCAACAAGCGCGTGGTCGTCAGGGGCTGACGGCCTGAATCGGCCAATTCCACCAGCCTGTAGGCTGCCTGTTGAGCGCTGAAACTCGTCATGTCCGGGAAACCGGTTTTTATGGACGTGGACAACGGCTCACTGAACAGCGGTGCCCGCGAGGTCCACCGCAAGTCTTCGCTGAAGGTAAACAGTACCGGTTGCGCAACGGTCGTATCGCCCAGGCGCAAACCAACACCCTCTACACTGTCAAAAAGTGATCCCGGCGGATTGATGAACACCACATTGGGGTGGGCCTGTGAACCGGACGGAAGGGTTTCATAAAAACGCTCGCCTATTTTCAGGCTCGGATTGGCAGCACCCTGGACGTTGTAGAGTTTGCTGCCTGGGGATACCGGCGTTGCGTTATCCACATCGAGCACTCGACCCCATTCGCGCCAGGCACTCGTCGGGTGTCGCGCCCTTCTGGCCAGCTGTATGGCCGAAGCGGCGGGTGGCGCGCTCCAACTGACGGGAGTCGCCAGCGGGGTGGGCGGCGCTTGCCAGAGAGGAGTGCTGCGGGAACTTGGACCGGGCGTCGGCTCCGGGGCATCAGCCTCCAACAACCATTCCCGTGGTTCCTCAATGAACAAAAACAGCTCGTTCTCCCCAGGGGTTTGCCTGTTTTTCAAGCGAAGCTGTTGCTCCCCTTTACGCTGATACACACCGTAACGCGCGCCCTTGGCGTCGACCACAAACTGTTCTGCGTTTTTGATCAGCGAGCCTTTATGGTGTGGCCTTTTCAGCTCGATTGCATCGCTGACGGCACCGGAAATCCTGTAAGGCTCCAACCCTTTGCCGGTCATGGGTGACGAGGGCCGTCGCACGGCCCCTTCACCCTGGCGTCGATGATGGCGTCGCAACTGCCTGAGGCCCTTGTTCAGCAAACTTGCAGAGGCCTGTGCCCCGACCTTGCCCGGCTGCGCAGACTTTGCGGACATGAACGTCATGGCCATTTCCAGGAGGACTTGATGCAGGGTAATCACCAAGTCCAACGCATTTTCGGCAGTGCCACTGTGATAAAGACGCCGAGCGGCGAGCAGCGCTTCGTAGGACAGCACGCCGATAGACACGAAGGGTATCAGCGACAAAAAACCTCTGACCCTGCGATCTGCCTGCTCGCCCAATCGCCACTCACGATAAGCGTCCAGATAGGCCTGGGCATTGGATTCTGCACGGCCCTGGCGCTGCACCTGCATGACCTGCGCGTGCGCCAACGCGCCCACCATATTGCCGGCGTCGGTTTCGGTCAGCGCCAGCCATCCAGAGGGCGCAACCTTCTGCTGCTCAAGGATCTCCGCTTGAATCTCAGGCAATGCCGTCGCCGGAAACACGCGGTGCGATTCAAACCATCGGTAGAGACGCCTGGCCGATAACACTGCGCGCGCGCCTTCAAACGAGTGCAATGCAAAGAGGTTCAACTGCTCCAGTGTGCTGCGCCAGCGTCCCTGCGGCTCAACCACCGGCGTGAGCCCGCCCGGATAACCGGCAAGTGCCTTGAACTCGGAATCGGGCGCGATGTGTCTGGCCAGCTCGACGGCTTTTTCCGGTGGCTGCAGGTGCATCATCAGCGCTGCCAGCAGCGCGTCGCGGTTGGGGTATTCCGACAACGCCGGGTAATCGGACTGGCCTGGCCAATAAAGAAGGCATTGCTCACCCTCGCGGTCCTGAATCGCCACAATCCCGGCAACATGCCGCGCCCACGGCACGGTCAGCGCCTCAAGCCTCAGGAAACACAAGCGCAAAGCCTTTTTCGCCTTCACCGCGCGCTTGAACAGCAGCACGCCATATTCGCTCAGGTTCAGGTGCTCGGCACTGATCAGATCCAGCCTGGTTTGCCGCTGAACAGGCCTGCGCAGCAGTTCGTGCAGCAGCGGCGCGGTGCGCGCAGTCGCCTCGACATCGCCCTCACCGTAGCAAACGCTGAGCACCTTGCGATCATACTGCCCCCCTATGTCCAACGCCGAAATCGTCTTGATCAGGTAGTCCACGTTCAAACGCGTGCTCCAGGCCGGATCGAGGTAGCGCGTGTGATTCAGCCGCCACCGCGTCCAGGGTGCCTGCGGGTCGAGGTTGCTCAATGCAAGCTGCATAAAGCTGAACGTGCTGCGCTCCTTGCTGACCACGATTTTAGGACCCGACTCACCTGCAGTGCGCTCAGGGTGACTGGCCCACACGCTGCTCACATCATCTGGAATGTCGAACAGAGGTTTGTCGATATCCAATTCGGGATAAAAACCGTCGGCGGTCAACTGCCGGATCAGCAAGGGACGAGCGAAGGTTTCCACGTCCCCCAGTTGGGTGATCAGGTAACGCTGCAAATTGAGTTCACTGCGGTGCAGATGACGCATGTGCCGCTGGTAGCTTCTGCGCTTGGACGCCGGCAAACGGGTATGCCACGCCGGCAGTTTGGTTGCGAGCCCTGCGGCGATCATCACCGTCTGCACCTGGGCCAACGCCACCTCCCTGGCCTCGCTGGCCGGCACCTGCAGGCTTTGCACGAACTCGGCCGACAAGAGGGTTGTCGCCAGGGCAGCGTCTGTGATCTCGGTAAATACCTGCGCGCCCTGCTGCACTTTCTGCCGGGCATCAGTGAAACCGTTGATCTGTTCATTCAATCCGCTCAGCAACACCTCGCCTTCAATGTCTTCAAAGGTCAGCACCATCGGCTCGTCCGCCTTGAGCCCTCGGGCCCAGGCTCGCGCAGCGTTACGCTCGCTGCGCCCCATGCATTGCCACAGCCCCCCTGGTTCGGCGGATTTGAAACTGGCCTGCACGCAGCGCTCCAATAGCGCCAGGGTCCTGAACCGCTGCAGTCCGCCTGCCACCCCGGGTACGTAAAGCACGACCGCCTGACGAGTGTTTATGGTTGAGGGAACCGCATCACTGGCCAGCACGAACGCAGCCTGCAATCGGTAGCGCGGCTGCCTCTCGGCGCCCACGGTGATCGACAACACCCTGAAGCCGCAATTGCGCCATTGCAGGGGTTTATCAACCAGCAGGCTGAGCCAATCCAGCAGCATTTTGTCGATGAACTGCAATCGATACTGCAGTTGGGCCTCTTTGATGAGCGCGGCGCCCCGGATCGATAGCAGACGCCGTTGAAGGCTCGCCTGGTCGGCGCCATTACCGTCCCAGAATGCCTGGTCATGCAGGCTGTCCTCGCTGCCTTCAAGCAAGGCCGATCCCTGGGCACGCAACGCCAGCCATTGACTGTGCTCGGCGGTGAAGGCCACATAGTCCGCGTTTTGCACCTCGGGTTTGTGCGGGTCGAGCAAGGCTCCCAATGCCCTTTCATACAGGCGCTGCTTCATTTCACGGATGCGCAATGGCAGATGCCTGGAGAGGCTGGCGAAGCTGATTTCCAGATGTCGCTGTTTTTGATCCAGCACCAGTAGCTGCGCCAGCGCCGACTTCAAGCCGGGGGTGACGCCGATCTGGCTGCGCCCTCGCTCCACCACCAGCAACCGCTGCGAGGGGCTCATATAAGCCCCCTTGATCGCATTGCCGGGAAACAGAAACGCGATGTTGATATCCATCAAGGCCGCCAGTTCGTTATCCCATTGCACGTCCAAAAGCGCCGTGGCGCTGTGCTTGATGGCGTCTTCGACGATCAACGGGCCCACCTGCCCCGCCACGAAAGGCAGCAATGACGATGCCGTCACATCGGGCAGCTCATGGCGCCTGCGCAACGCCAGCAACGGCCACAATGTCTGCACGTGAGCACTCACCAGCGCGGGAAATTGCTGCTGCCACTGCGCCCGTGTTTCGAACTCGTAAAACACCGGCGTCAGGCCCGGCAAAAACAGCACCTGGCGCGCATCGTCCTGCGCCTTGTCGTAGTAAAGATGCAGGGCGCCACTGAAGGGAATCGAGCCCTGCAACTGGCCCGGACAGACGACCTGTGCAACGCGTAAATGGGCCCATTCGCCGCCTGCGCGTGCGCGCTGCGCAGGGGTCGGCGCTTCAACCATCGCCATGATCATCGCCAATCCAGCATCGGATAACTGATTCAAGCCATGCACCAGCACAGCCTGGTCAGCGATGAACAACCCATGCAACTCACACCAGCGGTCCCTGCGGGAAATGAAGCCGCTGCTGGACAGCGCTTGCCACGCGGCCGGCACCGAGGATTCGATGCGCTTCAGCAGATCCACATCCAGTACACGCCCCAGAACATCATCGGCCAGTTGCCTGGCCTGGCACGCCTGCTCGCTCAATTGGCCCTTGCTGATGCACGCACGCTCAGCCAGCAGCCTCATCACCGTATCGGTCAAATTGCGGTTCCACCGGGGCGCATCGGGAGACAGCGGCACATTGAGCAGCAAGGCGTCGGGGTCCATTTGGAATGTGTCGCGCAGGGTCTGGCGGATCAGCCGGCTGATCCTCGGCGAAACCCGCTGCGCCTGCTGCAGCAAATGGATATGACGCTCGCAACGGGAGTTGGCCAGGTAAAGCTCATTGAGCTGCCGGCTGGATCTGGGGATGGCCATGAGATGGTCAAGCATCAGGCTGCTGCCTTGCTCACCCCCTCGTTGCCGTGGCGTGTGCTCGTCGGCCGCTACCTGATGTCCGGATTCCATATCTACATCCACTTTTTTGCTTGAAAAAAGCAGGGTAGATAGCCAGCAAGGGGTTCAGGCGTTAATTAAATAACCAGGCGTGGGGCTCAGCTGCCGCGATAGGTGGAGTAGCTGTAAGGCGAAATCAACAAGGGAACATGGTAGTGATCCTGTTCGGCACTGATACCAAAACGTAGCACCACCACATCCAGAAAAGCCGGCTCGGGCAACTGCACACCCCGTGCGCGATAGTAATCGCCGGCACTGAACTGCAACTGGTACACGCCGCTGCGATAGTCGTCGCCCTGCAGCAGTGGCGCGTCGCAACGTCCGTCGCTGTTGGTCAGCGCCGTGGCCACCCGCACCAGTTGCGCACCCTCGACGCGGTACAGCTCGACCTGAATATGGCTGCCGGGGCAGCCGTGTGCGGCGTCCAAAACGTGCGTGGTCAAGCGTCCCATGGCGGTGTGCGCCTCCCGAAGTCAGTGAAAGAAGGGGCCGCACTTTTTCAGGGCAGCAAAAAGTCGGCGATGACCGATTAAGACACTTTTTAAAAAAACTGTACACAATAATTTCAACATGCGCCGCCCCTTGCAGCAGCGAGCTTGCTCGCGAAAAACCTCAGCGATAACGCGCTCTTTCAGTTTAAAAGTGGCGCAGTGGAGATCTTCGCCAGCAAGCGCTCTTCTGCCCTAGCATTTTTGTGGATTAGCTGACCAGTCAGGCAAGTTTCTTGCAGTGATTTACCCAGGAAAAAATGCAGAAACGCAGGCTTACAAATTTCGCGGCAAGTTGTATACAATCACTTATTGCCGTGACGCCGCCCGCGTTTTCACGGCCCTGGCCGCCACACACCTGCTACCACGCACAAAGAAGGAAGACTGCAGTGAGCGCTGACTACCCACGCGACCTGATCGGTTACGGCAGTAACCCGCCTCACCCCCATTGGCCGGGCGAGGCACGTATCGCGCTGTCGTTCGTGCTCAACTACGAAGAAGGTGGCGAGCGCAACCTTCTGCACGGCGATAAAGAGTCCGAAGCCTTCCTTTCGGAGATGGTCTCGGCCCAGCCGCTGCAGGGCGCGCGCAACATGAGCATGGAGTCGCTGTACGAATACGGCAGCCGTGCCGGTGTGTGGCGCATCCTCAAGTTGTTCAAGCAGTTCGATATCCCGCTGACCGTCTTCGCCGTGGCCATGGCCGCCCAGCGCCACCCGGACGTGATCCGTGCGATGGTCGACGCCGGCCACGAAATCTGCAGCCACGGCTACCGCTGGATCGACTATCAGTACATGGACGAGGCCCAGGAGCGCGAGCACATGCGCGAAGCGATCCGCATCCTTACCGAGCTGACCGGCGAACGACCGCTGGGCTGGTACACCGGCCGTACCGGCCCCAATACCCGGCGGCTGGTGATGGAAGAAGGCGGTTTCCTGTACGACTGCGACACCTACGACGATGACCTGCCCTACTGGGAACCGAACACCCCCAACGGTAAACCGCACCTGGTGATCCCCTACACTCTCGACACCAACGACATGCGCTTCACCCAGGTGCAAGGGTTCAACAAGGGCGATGACTTTTTCGAATACCTCAAGGACGCCTTCGACGTGCTCTACGCCGAAGGCGCCGAGGCACCGAAGATGCTTTCGATCGGCCTGCATTGCCGCCTGATCGGCCGCCCGGCACGCCTGGCCTCGCTCAAGCGCTTCATTGAGTACGCCAAAGGCCATGAACAGGTGTGGTTCACCCGTCGCGTCGATATCGCGCGACACTGGCACCAAACCCACCCCTGCACGGGAGCGGCGAAATGACTGCGTTCCAAACCCTGAAACCCTCGACCCTGAGCCGCGACGCCTTCGTCCAGGCCTTTGCCGATATTTACGAACACTCACCATGGGTAGCCGAAAAGGCCTACGACCTGGGCCAGGATGTTTCCATCGACCAGATCGAAACCCTGCACCAGCGCATGAGCGATATCCTGTTGAGCGCTGATTATCAAAGCCAGTTGGCCCTGATCAATGCTCACCCGGACCTGGCAGGCCGTGCCGCCGTCCAGGGCCAACTGACCCAGGCCAGCACCCATGAACAAGCGGGCGCGGGTATTCACCAGTGCACGGCCGAAGAGTTTTTGCGCTTCACCAAGCTGAACGACGCCTACAAGGCCAAATTCAAATTTCCCTTCATCATGGCGGTAAAGGGCAGCAACCGGCACCAGATCCTCGAGGCGTTCGAAACGCGCATTCATCATTCGGTCGACACCGAATTCAAATGCGCACTGGACGAGATCAACAAGATCGCGTTGTTCCGTTTACTCACCCTCTGAAGACCCGCCCCAGCCACTCAACTCAAGGCAGACAAGAAGAATGAAAGCTTACGCCGCACCTTTCGAGAAGTTCGTCAACCTGGCCGATGCCCGCCTGGGCACCAAGATCATCTCCGTGACAGATGACTGGTTCGCCGACGCCAACCGCCTGTTCCAACCGACTCCGGCCGTGTGGAAGGAAGGCGTGTTCGATGACAACGGCAAGTGGATGGACGGCTGGGAATCGCGCCGCAAGCGCTTCGAAGGCTACGACAGCGCGGTAATTCAGTTGGGCGTGCCCGGCTCGATCAAGGGCGTGGACATCGACACCTCATTCTTCACCGGCAACTACCCGCCGTCGGCGTCCCTCGAAGCGTGCTTCCTGGCAAGCGGCGAGCCGGATGACGACACCCAGTGGGTTGAAGTGCTGTCGGCCGTCGAGCTGCAGGGCAACAGCCATCACTTCCACGAGATCAACAACGACCAGGCGTTCAGCCATCTGCGCTTCAATATCTACCCGGATGGCGGCGTGGCCCGTCTGCGGGTGTACGGCGTGCCGTTCCGCGACTGGTCGGCGGTGGGCGACAACGAACAGCTCGACCTGGCCGCGGCCTTGAATGGCGGTCGTGCGCTGGCCTGCTCCGATGAACATTTCGGACGCATGAGCAACATCCTCAACCCGGGCCGTGGCGTCAACATGGGCGATGGCTGGGAAACCGCGCGTCGCCGCACGCCCGGCAATGACTGGGTGATCGTCGCTCTGGGCCATGCCGGCGTGGTCGAAAAAATCGTTGTCGACACCCTGCACTTCAAGGGCAACTACCCGGACACCTGCTCGATCCAGGGTGCTTTCGTGAAGGGCGGCACTGACAGTCAGATCGAAACCCAGTCGCTGTTCTGGCGCGAACTGCTGCCGGCGCAGAAGCTGGAAATGCACGCCGAGCATACGTTTGCCGAGCAGATCAAGGCGCTGGGGCCGATTACCCATATCCGCTTGAATGTGTTCCCGGATGGTGGGGTGAGTCGCCTGCGCGTACTGGGCAAGGTCGCCAAGTAAGCGGTGACCCCATCGCAGGCAAGCCAGCTCCCACAGGGGAATGCATTGCAACTGTGGGAGCCGGGCTTGCCCGCGATAGCGCCAGAACCAACAACACAGAATCCGGATAAGAGACAGCCATGCGCACACTGATGATCGAACCCCTGACCAAAGAAGCCTTCGCCCCTTTCGGTGACGTGATCGAAACCGACGGCAGCGATCACTTCATGATCAACAACGGGTCGACCATGCGCTTTCACAAGCTGGCAACGGTAGAAACCGCCCAGCCTGAAGACCACGCCATCATCAGCATCTTCCGCGCCGACGCGCAGGACATGCCCATGACCGTGTGCATGCTGGAACGACACCCGCTGGGCAGCCAGGCTTTCATTCCGCTGCTCGGCAACCCCTTTCTGATCGTGGTCGCGCCACTTGGCGATGCACCGGTATCAGGCTTGGTCCGCGCCTTCGTCACCAACGGCAGGCAGGGCATCAATTACCATCGCGGCGTCTGGCACCACCCGGTGCTGACGATCGAAAAGCGGGATGACTTCCTGGTGGTTGATCGCAGTGGCACAGGCAATAACTGCGATGAGCATTTTTTCAAAGAGGATGAGCGGTTGATCCTCGCCCCCCACCAATAAGAGAAGGCCGGATCACCCGACAACAAGGGTGACAGGCGAGAGGTAAAGACTGTGGAAGCACATCTGTTGGAATGGCTGAACCTCAGCGTGCGCTGGGTTCACATGATCACCGGCGTCGCCTGGATCGGCGCTTCTTTCTACTTTGTCTGGCTGGAAAACAACCTCAACCGCGTCAACCCCAAAAGCGGCCTGGCCGGTGACTTGTGGGCGATCCACGGTGGCGGCATCTATCACCTGGAAAAATACAAACTGGCCCCGCCGACCATGCCGGACAACCTGCACTGGTTCAAATGGGAGGCCTACTTCACCTGGATGTCGGGCGTTGCGTTGCTGTGCGTGGTGTTCTACTGGAACCCCACCTTGTACCTGCTGGCCCCGGGCAGCAGCCTCAGCGGCACCGAAGGCGTGTTGCTGGGCATCGGCTCGCTGTTTGCAGGCTGGTTCATCTACTCGTTTCTCTGCGACTCGGCCCTGGGAAAGCGCCCCGCCCTGCTCGGCCTGATCCTGTTCGTGCTGTTGATTGCCGCAGCCTACGGCTTCAGCAGGGTGTTCAGCGGCCGTGGCGCCTACCTGCACGTGGGTGCGGTGATCGGCACGATCATGGTGGGCAACGTGTTCCGCATCATCATGCCGGCCCAGCGTGCGCTGGTGGCGGCCATCGCGGAAAACCGCACACCGGATCCTTCGCTGCCGGCCAAGGGCTTGCTGCGTTCACGCCACAATAACTACTTCACCTTGCCGGTGCTGTTCATCATGATCAGCAACCACTTCCCGAGTACCTACGGCAGCCAATACAACTGGCTGATCCTGGCGGGCATCGCGGTGGTGGCGGTGCTGGTGCGGCATTACTTCAACACCCGACACAACAGCCAGAAGTACGCATGGACCTTACCAGTGGGCGCCTTGGCGATGATTTGCCTGGCGTACGTGACCGGGCCCAGGCAGCCGGTGGATGTGGCCAAGGCGCCGGCCGCCATCGAGTACCAGCCGTTGCCGGAAACCGCGCTGGGGGGCGGCTTGAAACCCGCCGCTCCCGCCGCACCGCCTGCCGACCCCACACCGGCCCAGGCCGCCATCGATTTCGGCCAGGTGCACAGCGTGATCGAACAGCGCTGCACCGTGTGCCATTCGGCCAAGCCTACCAGCCCGTTGTTCAGCACCGCGCCGGCCGGCGTGATGTTCGACACCCCGGCGCAGATCCAGCAGCAGGCCGCGCGCATCCAGGCACAGGCCATTGCCAGCCCGATCATGCCGCTGGGCAACATTACCCAGATGACCCAGCAGGAGCGGGACTTGATCGGCACCTGGATCAGCCAGGGCGCACACATCAACTGACGGGCTGACGCACATCCAATTGTGGAAGGGAGCTTGCTCCCTTCCACAGGGAAAAGTGATGTGTTCGCTCATGAAGCGCAGTGAGTGACCCGTGCGCCGCAACGGCGCACTTGAGCCGGCGTGCTGGAGTCAGTATTCTCCGCGCCCGCTCGAATTGATTGCCGCTGCCTGCCTTGGCGCGGCTCTTGCTATCAGTATCAAAGCTGACCGATCAGACGATTTTTTCAGCGAACCCAAAGGCGCCACACCAGAGCGCCATGAGAAGAAAAACACCACCTTAAACTCGGGAGCACCGAATGAAACCTATGTTCAAAGGCCTGATGCTGGCAGGATCCCTGCTGGCCGGCGGCCAGGCCGTGGCCGATGATTTGCTGCAGTGGCAGAACAACAGCCTGACGTACCTGTGGGGCAAAAACTTTACGGTCAATCCGCAGATCCAGCAAACCGTGACCTTCGAACATGCCGACGCCTGGAAGTACGGCGACAACTTCTTTTTCCTCGATCGCATCTTCTACAACGGCAAGGAAGACGGCAACGTCGGCCCGAACACGTACTACGGCGAGTTCAGCCCGCGCCTGTCATTCGGCAAGATTCTGGACAAGGACCTGTCGCTCGGCCCGATCAAGGACGTGTTGCTCGCCTTCACCTACGAGTTCGGCGAAGGCGATAACGAGTCCTACCTGCTCGGCCCGGCCTTTGATTTGAACATCCCCGGTTTTGACTATTTCCAGCTGAACTTCTACCAGCGCCAGACCGAAGGCAATCGCCCGGGCGACGGTGTGTGGCAGATCACGCCGGTGTGGGCCTACACCCTGCCGGTGGGCAATTCGAACATCCTGATCGATGGTTTCATCGACTGGGTGGTGGACAACGACCGTAACGCCCGTGGCACTTACCACGCCAACCTGCACTTCAACCCGCAGGTTAAATACGACCTGGGCAAGGCGCTGCATTGGGGCGAGAAACAGCTATACGTCGGTTTCGAGTATGACTACTGGAAGAACAAGTACGGTATCGAAGATTCCGGCGCGTTCAAGACCACCCAGGACACGGCGAGCTTTTTGGTCAAATACCACTTCTAAGCGCTGATTGAGGGCAGGCCGAGGAAGCGCGTGATTTCCTCGCGCTTGGCCAATGCATCGCGCCTGCCCAACTCAATCAACTCGCCGCAATACCCCGCCTCGAACAACAAGTAACTCAACACCCCCGCCCCGCTCGTCTTCGTCGCCCCCGGCCCCTTCAGAAACACCCGCAGCGCCGCCGGCAACTCCTGGCGATGCCGTGCGGCAATTTCATCGAGCGGCTGGCTGGGCGCGATCACCAGCACATCCACCGCTGCAACACCGGGCGCGCAATGGCTGAACGTGTTCAGACGCTCCAGCAGCTCGATATCGCTCTCCAGGCTGTCGATGAACGTGCTGTTGAGCATATGCCCGCCGATCTGCGCCAGGGTCGGTTGCTGGCCGGTAAAGCTGCGCGGCATCGACGGTTCATGACGGCGTGGATTGCCGCTGACACCGACCACCAGCACCCGACTGGCGCCCAGGTGCAGCGCCGGACTGATCGGGGCGGATTGACGCACCGCGCCGTCGCCGAAGTATTCCTCGTCGAGCTTTACCGGAGCGAACAGCAAGGGGATCGCGGAGCTTGCCAACAGGTGCTCGACGGTCAGTTGCGTGGGGACGCCGATGCGCCGATGGCGCAACCAGGCCTCAATGGTGCCGCCGCCCTGATAGAAGGTCACCGCCTGCCCGGATTCATAGCCAAAGGCTGTGACCGCGACGGCATGCAGGTGCTGGTTGCGGATCGCCTCATCGATGCCCGGCAAGTGCAGTTTGTCCTGCAACAAATCGCGCAGAGGCAAGCTGTCGAGCAGCGCCACCGGAAATTGCCGTCCAATGCCGAGCAGGCTGTGGATGAAAAACCGACTGGCCTGGCGAATCACCCCGGGCCAGTCGCTGCGCACCACCTGATGGCTGCCAATACCCTGCCAGAACGCCGTAAGCCGTTGGATCGCCGCGCGAAAATCCATCGCACCACTGGCCAGGCTCACGGCATTGATCGCCCCGGCCGAGGTGCCGACGATCACCGGAAACGGATTGGGCGCCCCGGGCGGCAACAGCTCGGCAATCGCCGCCAGTACCCCCACCTGATAGGCCGCTCGCGCTCCACCGCCGGAAAGAATCAAGCCTGTGACCGGTTCGGCTGGGCGCATTGCGTCACTCCATGTGGGGAAAACGGCGGTTATCGACGGCGTTTTTCGTACAGTTTGGGCTCGCCCGGTGGCCGGCTCTTGAAGCGGCGGTGGGTCCACAAATATTGCTCGGGGCATTCCCGCACTGCAGCTTCGACCCACTGATTGATCCGCAGGCCGTCGGCTTCATCGCTCTCGCCGGGGAAGTCGGTGAGTGGCGCGTGGATCACCAGGCGATAGCCGCTGCCGTCGGCCAGGCGCTGCTGGGTGAACGGCACCACCAGCGCCTTGCCGAGTTTGGCGAACTTGCTGGTGGCGGTGACGGTGGCGGCCTGGATGCCGAACAGCGGCACGAAAACGCTCTGCTTGGCGCCATAGTCCTGATCCGGTGCGTACCAGATAGCGCGCCCGGCGCGCAGCAGCTTGAGCATGCCGCGCACGTCTTCTCGCTCAACCGCCAGCGAGTCGAGGTTGTGCCGCTCGCGGCCACGGCGCTGGATATAGTCGAACAGCGGGTTGCCGTGCTCGCGGTACATGCCGTCGATGGTGTGCTTCTGACCAAGCAGGGCGGCGCCGATTTCCAGGGTGGTGAAGTGCAGGGCCATGAGGATCACGCCCTTGCCGTCCAGTTGCGCCTGCTTGAGGTGTTCAAGCCCTTCGACGTGCGCCAGGCGCGCCAGGCGCTGGCGCGACCACCACCAGCTCATGGCCATTTCGAAGAAGGCGATGCCAGTGGAGGCGAAGTTTTCCTTGAGCAGGCGCTTGCGCTCCTGGGCGCTCTTCTGCGGGAAGCACAGCTCGAGGTTGCGCGCGGCGATACGGCGACGCTCGCCGGCCACGCGGTACATGCCCGCGCCAAGCAGGCGACCAATGGTCAGCAGCGCGCGGTACGGCAATTGGGTGACCAGCCACAGCAGGCCGAGCCCCAGCCATAACAGCCAAAAACGCGGATGAAAAAATGCAGCTCGAAAACGCGGGCGATCCATTACAGATTCCGGTAAAGACAGGGCCGCGCATTCTACAACGGTTCGACTCGGCTTGCGGCCAGTGGATGTTCTCGTTATAAGTCTCGACACTTTTCGTGACAAGCCGCTTTGCCGACCATGAGCCAAACCGAACCGCTAGACCAAGATCCCGTGTTCCAGCTGAAAGGCAGCATGCTCGCCATCACCGTGCTGGAACTGGCCCGCAACGACCTCGACGCCCTGGACCGCCAGCTCGCCGCCAAGGTCGCCCTCGCGCCGAACTTCTTCAACAATGCCCCGCTGGTGCTGGCCCTGGACAAATTACCCGCCGGCCAGGGCGCCGTCGACCTGCCCGGCCTGATGCGCGTGTGCCGCTCCCACGGCCTGCGCACCTTGGCGATTCGCGCCAGTCGGATCGAAGACATTGCCGCAGCCATCGCAATCGAACTGCCCGTACTACCGCCGTCCGGCGCGCGCGAGCGTCCGATCGATCCAGGCGAAGGCGAGGTGAAGAAAAAACCGGAAAAACCGGCGGAACCGCTGATCAAGCCTACAAAGATCATCACCACGCCCGTACGCGGCGGTCAGCAGATTTACGCCCAGGGTGGCGACCTGGTGGTGGTCTCCTCGGTCAGCCCCGGTGCGGAACTTCTCGCCGATGGCAATATCCATGTATACGGTCCGATGCGCGGCCGTGCACTCGCCGGCATCAAGGGTGATACCAGGGCCCGTATTTTCTGCCAGCAGTTGACCGCCGAGCTGGTCTCCATCGCGGGTCAGTACAAGGTTGCCGAAGATTTACGCCGCGACCCGCTGTGGGGGGCCGGGGTCCAAGTCAGCCTGTCGGGCGATGTGTTGAACATCACCCGTCTTTAACGGATACTGCCGCATTTTCCAAGCATCTCTAGACTCTGATAGCAAAGCGAAACCGGCAATACTTGCGTAGGAATAACTGAAAGTTGGCGTCCCCCGTGGAAACCGAGTCTTTTTCCTGCACAGGCTGTCCGCCTGCAGCGAGTTTCAAGAGATGTTTTTCAGGGGCTGAAAAGTCCTTTTTCCTTAAGGGTGAAACACCTTGGCCAAGATTCTCGTGGTTACATCCGGCAAGGGTGGTGTGGGTAAGACCACCACCAGCGCCGCTATCGGTACCGGCCTCGCACTGCGCGGCCACAAGACAGTCATCGTCGACTTCGACGTCGGTTTGCGTAACCTTGACCTGATCATGGGTTGCGAGCGCCGCGTGGTGTACGACTTCGTCAACGTGGTAAACGGCGAAGCCAACCTGCAGCAGGCCCTGATCAAGGACAAGCGTCTTGAGAACCTGTACGTGCTGGCCGCCAGCCAGACCCGTGACAAGGACGCGCTGACCAAGGAAGGCGTGGGCAAAGTCCTCGCCGAACTGAAGGAAACCTTCGAATACGTGGTGTGCGACTCCCCGGCCGGTATCGAAACCGGTGCTCACCTGGCGATGTACTTCGCCGATGAAGCCATTGTCGTCACCAACCCGGAAGTGTCGTCGGTACGTGACTCGGACCGCATGCTCGGCCTGCTGGCCAGCAAGTCCCAGCGCGCCGAGAAAGGCGAAGAGCCGATCAAGGAACACCTGCTGCTCACCCGCTACAACCCTGAGCGCGTCAATAATGGCGAAATGCTCGGCGTGGAAGACGTCAAGGACATCCTCGCGGTGACCCTGCTGGGTGTGATCCCGGAATCCCAGGCGGTGCTCAAGGCCTCCAACCAGGGCGTGCCGGTGATTCTCGATGACCAGAGCGACGCCGGCCAGGCCTACAGCGATGCGGTTGATCGCCTGCTGGGCAAGACCGTTGACCATCGCTTCCTCGACGTCAAGAAGAAGGGATTCTTCGAGCGTATCTTTGGAGGCAATTGAACAATGAAATTTCTCGACTTCTTTCGCGCCAACAAAAAGCCAAGTACCGCGTCGGTCGCGAAAGAGCGTCTACAGATCATCGTGGCGCACGAACGCGGCCAACGCAGCACCCCGGATTACCTGCCCGCCTTGCAGAAGGAACTGGTCGAAGTGATCCGCAAGTACGTCAATATCGGCAACGATGACGTGCATGTCGCCCTGGAAAATGACGGCAGCTGCTCGATTCTGGAACTCAATATCACCCTGCCTGATCGTTGATCGAACAGGCGGCCGCCACGGCGGCTCGTTCACCTTGATCCCTGTGCGGGAACCGGGTGGCCGAGCCGCCGTTGGCGTTTGTTACGAGGCTGTTTAATGCCGCTGTCCAATATCCATATCCTGCATCAGGACGCCGCCGTTCTGGTGGTGAACAAGCCGACCCTGCTGCTCTCGGTGCCCGGTCGGGCCGACGACAACAAGGACTGCCTGATCACCCGCCTGCAGGAAAACGGCTACCCCGAAGCACGCATCGTGCATCGCCTGGACTGGGAGACCTCGGGGATCATCCTGCTGGCGCGGGACGCGGACTCCCATCGCGAACTGTCCCGCCAGTTTCACGACCGCGAAACCGAAAAAGCCTACACCGCACTGGCCTGGGGCCAGCCGGAACTGGACAGCGGCAGTATCGATTTGCCCTTGCGCTACGACCCGCCGACCAAGCCGCGCCACGTGGTGGACCACGAATTCGGCAAGCACGCGCTGACCTTCTGGAAGGTGCTGGAACGTTGCGGCGACTGGTGCCGGGTGGAACTGACGCCAATCACCGGACGCTCGCATCAGTTGCGCGTGCACATGCTGTCCATTGGTCATCCGCTGTTGGGGGACGGTTTGTATGCCCATGAACAAGCCCTGGCCGCCTGGCCGCGCCTGTGCCTGCATGCGAGCATGTTGAGCTTTACCCATCCGCAAAGCGGCGAGCGCCTGCGCTTCGAGTGCGCGGCGCCGTTCTGAACTGCAAATACCGCTACATGTGGGAGCTGGCTTGCCTGCGATAGCGGTATATCAGCACCACATTTTTTTCCTGACAGACCGCTATCGCAGGCAAGCCAGCTCCCACAGAGGGTTGTGTTGTTCTCAGCCATGCAGGTTCGCTCCAAATACGTGACCAATACGGTAAACTCCGCGCACTGCTGTCTGGAGCTATTTATGCGCGAAGCGTTGAATCAAGGCCTGATCGACTTTCTCAAGGCCTCCCCTACTCCCTTTCATGCCACTGCCGCCCTCGCCCAGCGGCTGGAAGCGGCCGGTTACCAGCGTCTCGACGAGCGCGACACCTGGACCACCGAGGCCAACGGTCGTTACTACGTCACCCGTAACGACTCCTCGATCATCGCCTTCAAGCTCGGCCGTCAGTCGCCGCTGCAGGACGGTATCCGCATGGTCGGCGCCCACACCGACAGCCCGTGTCTGCGTGTCAAGCCTCAGCCCGAGCTGCAGCGCCAGGGCTTCTGGCAGCTGGGCGTTGAAGTCTACGGCGGCGCACTGCTGGCGCCGTGGTTCGACCGCGACCTGTCGCTGGCCGGCCGCGTGACCTTCCGCCGCGACGGCAAGGTCGAAAGCCAACTGATCGACTTCAAACTGCCGATTGCCATCATTCCCAACCTGGCCATTCACCTGAACCGTGAAGCCAACCAGGGTTGGGCGATCAATGCACAGACCGAACTGCCGCCGATCCTTGCGCAGTTTGCCGGTGATGAGCGTGTCGACTTCCGCGCCGTACTCACCGATCAACTGGCCCGCGAACATGGGTTGAACGCCGATGTAGTACTCGACTACGAGCTGAGTTTCTACGACACCCAAAGCGCGGCCGTGATTGGCCTGCACGGTGACTTCATCGCCGGCGCGCGCCTGGACAACCTGCTGTCGTGCTACGCCGGCCTGCAGGCCCTGCTCACCAGCGACAGCGACGAAACCTGCGTGCTGGTGTGCAACGACCACGAAGAAGTCGGCTCCTGCTCGGCCTGCGGTGCCGATGGCCCGATGCTTGAACAAACCCTGCGTCGCCTGTTGCCTGAAGGCGAAGAGTTCGTGCGCACCATCCAGAAATCCCTGCTGGTGTCTGCGGACAACGCCCACGGCGTGCACCCCAACTATGCGGAAAAGCACGATGCCAACCACGGTCCCAAGCTCAATGCCGGCCCGGTGATCAAGGTCAACAGCAACCAGCGCTACGCCACCAACAGCGAAACCGCGGGGTTCTTCCGCCATCTGTGCATGGCTCAGGAAGTGCCGGTGCAGAGCTTCGTGGTGCGCAGCGACATGGGCTGCGGCTCGACCATCGGCCCGATCACCGCCAGCCACCTGGGCGTGCGCACCGTGGACATCGGCCTGCCGACGTTCGCCATGCATTCGATCCGCGAGCTATGCGGCAGCCATGACCTCGCGCATCTGGTGAAGGTACTCGGCGCGTTCTACGCCAGTCGCGACCTGCCCTGATTTTTGCGTCACAGGCAATCAAACAGGTGGAAGGGGGCTTGCTCCCTCCCACAACTGGCCGAATGCGGCGTGCAACCGTACACTCGGTCCACTCGTCGTTTTCAAGGTTGACCGCCTCGTGCTTTCCCGCCTGCTTACCCTGCCCTGCTACCTGCTGATCGCCCTGCTCACCCTGCTGCCGCTTTCACCCGCGCAAGCCGTGGGCCTGCCCGGCCTGCTGGGCAGCAGCACCAAAACCCAACCCCAGGCAGAAGTGCCGTTGGGCCAGTCGCTGGACGAGGTCATCAAGACCCTGGAAAACGACCAGCAACGCACCCAACTGCTGAGCGATCTGAAAAAGCTGCGTGCCGCCACGCAAAAGGCCCAGCCGGCGGCCGAGCAAGGCGTGCTGGGTTTGATCGGCAGTACGTTGACGGGCCTCGAATCACAATTCTCCGGAGCCGACAGCCCACTGGGGCGCTGGTCCAATGAAGTCGACCAGGCCAAGGACGAATTGAGCGCCCTGATGCTGCCGGCCGCTGAATGGCTGCCGATCATCTTCGGTTTTGCCTTGATTCTCGCGGTGTGGAGCCTGCTGGCTGCCGCACTGATCTGGCTGAGCCACCGGTTGCGCGAGCGTTTTGGCCTGCCCGAGGAACTGCCGCAACACCCACGCACCTGGGACATGCTGCGCTTCGCCCTGCGCAAGCTCGGCCCTTGGCTGATCGCGCTGGTGATCACCGTGTACCTGAGCTACGCGCTGCCCTCATCGTTGGGTAAATCCCTGGCGATGGTGCTGGCCTATGCGTTGGTGGTGGGCACCTGTTTCTCGGCGATCTGCGTGATTGCCTTTTCCCTGCTCGACGGCCCGCATCGTCATCGCGCGCTCTACATCCTGCGCCACCAGGCGTTTCGCCCGCTGTGGCTGATCGGCAGTTTCGCCGCCTTCGGCGAAGCCCTGAGCGACCCGCGCATGATGCAGGCCCTCGGACAGCATCTGGCACACACCGCCGCGACCGTAGCCAATGTGATGGCCGCACTGTCCACCGGGGTATTTATCCTGCGCTTTCGCCGGCCGATTGCGCACCTGATCCGCAACCAGCCGCTGTCGCGCCGCCTCAATCGCCGCGCCATCAGCGACACCCTATCGATCATCGGCTCGTTCTGGTATCTCCCGGCACTGCTGCTGGTGGGCATCTCGCTGTTCGCCACGTTCCTGTCCGCCGGCGACACCAGTACCGCCCTGCGCCAATCACTGCTGTGCACGGTGTTGCTGGTGTTGTGCATGGTCATCAACGGGCTGGTGCGCCGTCACGCCCTCAAGCCGCTGCGTGGGCACAAGCGCCACGCGCTGTACTCAGAACGCCTGAAAAACTTCCTCTACACCCTGGCCCACCTGGCCGTGTGGCTGGTGTTCATCGAACTGGGCCTGCGGGTGTGGGGCTTGTCGCTGATTCGCTTTACCGAAGGCGACGGCCATGAAATCAGCGTCAAACTGTTCGGCCTGGGTGGCACGCTGCTGTTTGCCTGGCTGATCTGGATCCTCAGCGACACCGCGATCCACCACGCTCTGACCCGCTCGCGCAAGGGCCTGGCCAATGCACGTGCGCAGACCATGATGCCGTTGATCCGCAACGTGCTGTTCGTGACCATCTTCATCATCGCCGCCATCGTCGCCCTGGCGAACATGGGCATGAACGTCACACCACTGCTGGCCGGTGCCGGCGTGATCGGCCTGGCCATCGGTTTTGGCGCGCAGTCGCTGGTGGCGGATCTGATCACCGGCCTGTTCATCATCATCGAAGACTCCCTGGCCATCGATGACTACGTGGACGTCGGCGGCCACCTCGGCACCGTCGAAGGTCTGACCATCCGCACCGTGCGCCTGCGCGACATCGACGGCATCGTGCACACCATTCCGTTCAGCGAAATCAAGAGCATCAAGAACTACTCGCGGGAGTTCGGCTATGCGATCTTCCGCGTCGCGATCCCCTACAACATGGAAATCGACGACGCGATCAAGCTGATGCGCGATGTCGGCCAGAAGATGCGCAACGACCCGCTGCAACGGCGCAATATCTGGTCGCCGCTGGAGATTCAGGGGGTGGAGAGTTTCGAGTCGGGCAGCGCGATTCTGCGGGCTCGCTTCAAGACCGCGCCGATCAAGCAATGGGAAGTGTCACGGGCGTTCAACCTGGCGCTCAAGCGTCAACTGGACGAGGCCGGCATGGATCTGGCGACACCGCGTTTGAGCGTGCAGGTGGTGACGGCGGGACTGGAAAAAGACACGTCGGAAGGCAGCACGAATTAAAGGGTGGGAGGGGGCTTGCTCCCGATGGCTGAGTGTCAGCCGCTGTATGCATTGCTGACCCACCGCTATCGGAGCAAGCCCCCCCCACATGTTGACCCGGGGTGCCTAGACCGACGCGACGCCATCCATTTTCTGGCGCAGGCTCAACGGACGCATGTCGGTCCAGGTTTCTTCGATGTAGGCCAGGCACTCTTTCTTGAAGCCGCTCTTGCCCACGGTGCGCCAGCCTTCCGGTACGGCTTTGTAGTCAGGCCAGATGGAATACTGTTCTTCGTGGTTGACCACTACCTGAAACAGGATGTCGTCGCGGTCAAATACTGAGGTCATTGCTGTTCTCCATCGCTCAAAGGCTGGCTGCGCACCACGCGCAGCGCTGATATCTGTAGAAACGTACCGCGCACGGGAAAAATTAGAGGCCGGCGACGGCTGCTGCCAGGGCACGGCCGAAGATGTCGGCTACGCGGTCGATTTCGGCGGCGGTGATCACCAGCGGCGGCAGAAAGCGCACCACGCTGCCATGGCGCCCGCCCAGCTCCAGGATCAGCCCGCGCTTGAGGCATTCGCGCTGCACCAGCGGCGCCAACTGGCGATGCACCGGCGGGTGACCCTGGCTATCGAGCGCACCGTGCGGGTCGACCAATTCCACCCCCAGCATCAGCCCGCGACCGCGAATATCGCCCAGATGCGGGTAATCACGCTGCAGGATGCGCAGGTGTTCGCCGAGGCGCTCGCCCATGGCCGTCGCGTGGGCCGGCAGGTCGTGTTCCTTGAGGTAGCGCATCACCGCCGACCCCGCCGCCATGGCCATCTGATTGCCGCGAAACGTACCGGCATGGGCACCCGGCAGCCAAGTGTCGAGCCAGTCGCGATACACCACCACCGCCAGCGGCAGGCTGCCGCCGATGGCCTTGGACAGCACCACCACGTCGGGGATGATGCCTGCGTGCTCAAAGGCGAACATCTTGCCGGTGCGGCCAAAACCGCTCTGGATTTCATCGACAATCAACGCGACACCCGCCTGCTGAGTGATGCGGCGCAGGCCACGCAGCCAGTCGAGATCGGCCGGAATCACGCCGCCTTCGCCCTGCACCACTTCGACAATCACTGCCGCCGGTAACAGCACCCCGGCTTCGGGATCGCTGAGCAGGTTTTCCAGGTAATGCAGGTTGACCTGCACCCCCTGCGCGCCGCCCAGTCCGAACGGGCAACGATAGTCATAGGGATAAGGCAGAAATTGCACGCCATTGCCGAGCAATGCACCCAAGGGTTTTTTCGGCCCCAGGCTGCCCATCAGGCTCAGCGCGCCCTGGCTCATGCCGTGGTAACCGCCCTGGAATGACAGCACCGTGCTGCGCCCGGTGGCGGTGCGCACCAACTTCAACGCCGCTTCCACCGCATCGGTGCCGGTGGGGCCGCAAAACTGGATTTTCGCTTCCCGCGCCAGCTCGGGCGGCAACAGGCCGAACAGGTCCTGCACGAACTGATCCTTGACCGGCGTGGTGAGGTCCAGGGTGTGCAATGGCAACTCATCGGCCAGCACCTGCTGGATCGCCTCGATCACCACCGGGTGGTTATGCCCCAACGCCAGCGTACCGGCGCCAGCCAGGCAATCGATGAAGCTGCGGCCCTCGACGTCTTCCACATAGATGCCCTTGGCCCGCTTGAGCGCCAGGGGGATGCGCCGGGGGTAGCTGCGGGCGTTGGATTCCTGCTGGCGCTGGCGGGCCAGCAGTGGCGTTTCGTCGAACTGGTAGAGCGTTTCGGCGGTGTGCGCCGGGGTGGTTTCGATACGGCTGGTAGCGACTGACATCTTTCGAATCCCTCAATACGCTGTTTGGTTGCTTGCATCTGGAGACGCTTGAGGGTGGGGGGGATTTAGGGAAGGTGGTCGGTTAGTTGGGTGCTTGTCCGTTATTCAGGTAACGGCGGCTGGCGGTTTTGCCCTTACAACGGGTCACGTTGGAAAAGAGCCGGAATGCCAGCCCAGCCCACAGTAACCAAAGGCTCTTGCCCACCACTCGGCACCTCGCTCAGGCTCGGTGTGCGCGCATCAGACAAATGGAGATCAAAATGTGGGAGGGGGCTTGCTCCCACATGTTGTACAGCGTTGGGCAGATAATCCGGGGCTGCGCCAGGGCCAATCAAAGGCCCCGATATTTCTCATTCAGGGCATACAAAATCGCACACGTCTCGGCATCTAAAACCCCACCATAATCGCGCCTTCGAAAATGCATCTGAAACGCTCGCGTGCGAAGCTCAAACGTCCGCCGATTCGACGCCGCCTTATACCCATACCGCTGAAACGCCCGCTCCACCTCGACCTCCGGCGGCAACCCCAGGCTAAAGCGTCGCTGATACATCATCCGGGTCGTCTCATCAAACCAGGCCCCCACCCCCGCCTCGAACAGACACCGCCACGGCAGTTGCGGCCCCGGGTCACTCTTGCGCCAGTACGCCACATCCGAATGCCCGAGAATGTCGGTCGGCCCCACGTGCGGGTACCGCCCAAGCACATCGCGCAGCAACGCAATCAATACATCGACCTGCTGCGGGGCATAGGCAGGAAATGTGAACACGCCCTTGTCATCACGCGCCTGGTTGACGATCTCCACGCCAATCGAACGACTGTTGAGGTTGTCCCGCCCACCCCACTGACTCACCCCGGCATGCCACGCACGCTGGTCTTCCTTCACCAGACGAAACACGCGCAGCTCGTCATACCCGGCAGCGCGATAGCCAGGTTCATGCGGGTCGGGCAACAGGTAGTGTGCACTCACCCCATCCCGGGTAAGGGTGCGCAACGAGGATGCAAACGGCGCGGCGGTGTAGTGCAGGATCACCTGCTGTACTTGCTCGCCGTTGCGCTGGTTGAAACCCATAGCGGGAAAACTGCTGTCAATAACCAACATAAGAACCGTCCTTTTCAATACAGGCCGAATCGTTCAGCCCGTTCAAGCACAAAAAAATTACCGCCATCCTGAAGACTTGCACCTCAGGATGGCGGTAACTATCTGGCACCTGAAAAGAATCAGCGCCGTAGCGGCATGCCCAGTTCGACGCGCAAACCATCCGGCTGGCTGTCGAATGTCAATGAGCAGGAACAACGCTGCACGATGGCCTGCACGATTGCCAAGCCCAGGCCACAGCCTTCGCTGTTGCCATTGCGCCAGAAGCGCTGGGTCAGGTATTGCAGGTCTTCGCTGGAGATCTGCTTGCCATGGTCGCGCACGCGGAAGATCACGCGGTCGGCGGCGGTCAGCACGCTGAGTTCCACACGGGTATCAGCCGGGGTATGGCGCAGGGCATTGTCGAGCAGGTTGCGCAGCGCGGCGACCGCCAGGCCCACCGGCATTTCCACCGGTGCGGCCGAGAGGTTGTCCGGCAGGATCAGGTCGATGCGACTGTTGTCACCGGCATTCGCATCCTGGATCGCCAGCCTGGCGACGTCTTCGGCACTGGACTGCACGCCATCGTCAAACGACAGGCTGCCCTCCACCCGCGCCAGCAGCAGCAATTGCTCGAGGGTGCGGTGCAGGCGGTCGGCACCCGCCTCGGCATGGGCCAGCGACTGGTCGCGGGCCGCGCCGTCAGTCATGCGGGCCACCTGCAGATGGGTCTTGATCGCCGTCAGCGGGCTGCGCAGCTCGTGGGCGGCGTCGCCGGTGAGCCGGCGCTCGCGCTCGATGGTCTTGGCAATGCGCTGCAACAGTTGGTTCTGTGTGTCGAGCAGCGGTTTGAGTTCGCTGGGCAGCGGATGAATCTGCAGCGGTTCGAGGGAGTCGGCACTGCGTCGTTTCAAGGCATCGCGCATGCGATTGAGCGGCAGCAGGCTCTGACCGATGCCCAGCCACAACAGGCACAGGCACCCCAGCATCGCCACCCCTACCGGCACCGAGGCGGCCAGCAAAATCGAGGTATTCAAGGCTTCGCGTTCGGCATGGCGATCGGCGGTGGTGATCAACAGGTCGCCGCGGCTGAGGGTAAAGCTGCGCCAGGCCACGCCGTCTATCACCTGGTCACGAAAGCCGCTCTGGTGCGACTCCAGGCCTTCGTCGGGGGTGGTGTGGCTGCGCGCGAGGACTTCCCCGCGCAAGGAGCTGACCTGACAGGCCATGCCACCGGGCACGTGCAGGTGTTCGTCGCTGAAACGCGCACCGCCGGTGGCGCTGGCCAGCCCGGGCATCTGTTCGATCAGCCCCGCCACCATGCGCGCCGACGCGACCAGGCGCTGGTCGAGGGAAAACATCATCTGGTTGCGCAGGTCGTTGAGCATCCAGGTCGCCGCCAGCGCCCAGATCAGCACGAAAGCGGCCCCCAGCTTGAACGTCAGGCGCAGGCGCAGGCTTTTCACGAAGCCTTCTCTCCCTCATCAGGGCGACCCTCATCGGCAGCGCCGAGGCGATAACCGAGGCCGCGTACGGTCTCGACGATGCCATTGCCCAATTTGCGCCGCAGGTGGTGGATATGCACATTGAGCGCGTTGCTTTCCAGTTCGTCGCTGAAGCCGTAGACGCTGTCCTTGAGTTGTTCGCTGGAGAGTACTCGGCCCTTGTTGTGCAGCAGAGCCTGCAACAACGCCTGCTCACGACGCGACAGATCCACCGGCTGGCCACCGAGGAAGGTCTCACGGCTGCTGGGATCGTAGGCCAGACGGCCGTGCTCGATCAGGTTGACGCTGCGTCCCGCCACCCGGCGCAGCAGGGTTTGCAGGCGGGCGGCGAGTTCGCGCAGGTCGAAGGGTTTGAGCAGGTAGTCGTCGGCACCGGCTTGCAGGCCGTCGACACGGTTGGTTACCGAATCCCGCGCGGTGAGGATCAGCACCGGGATTTCCAGGCCCTGGCTGCGCTGTTGCTGCAGCAGCTTGAGGCCGTCTTCGTCGGGCAGGCCGAGGTCGAGCACCATGATGTCGAACGCCGCCGCCTTGAGCATCGCCCGTGCCGCGCCGGCGCTCGCCACGCGCTCCACGGTGAAGCCCTGGGCGGTGAGGCCGGCCACGATGCCGCTGGCGATCAGTTCATCGTCTTCACAGACCAGTACGTGCATGCTGAACCCTTCATGAAAGATGGCGTGATTAGAGAATGCAGGGATTAAGCGCGCATTATGCCGCCAATGTTCGCAACACCCGCTGATCCGTACACTCTAGAATAGCGCCCGGTTAATCATCGGTTAATCAACGCCACACATTGTGTGCCTCAACTTGTACTGGATTAAGGTTTGAAGCATGCGGCATCTGTTTACCTTTCTATTGGTAATGCTCGCGGGATTCGCCCAGGCCGCGCCTGGCAACCCTTTCGACACCAAACCCGATTTTCTTCCGGTGGGCAAAGCGTTCACCTTTACCTCCGAACGTCTTGAAAGTGGCGAGATGCAGCTGTATTGGCAGATTGCCGACGGTTATTACCTGTACCAGCAACGCATGAAGTTCGAGGGCCTGGCCGAAAAGCCAACGCTGCCCAAGGGCGAGGCCCATAGCGACGAGTTCTTCGGCGAGCAGGAGGTGTATCGCCAGGGCCTGGAAGTGAAGATCCCCGCCGGTGCCACCGGCCAGCTCAAGCTGGGCTGGCAGGGCTGCGCCGATGCGGGCCTGTGCTACCCGCCGCAATCGATCACCGTCGACCTGGGTGGCAGCCCGGCCGCCGCCACCGCCCAGGCACAGGACCAGAACCTGGCCAGCGGCCTGCAACAGCGCAGCCTGGGCTGGAGTTTGCTGGTGTTCTTCGGCCTGGGTTTGCTGCTGGCATTTGCCCCGTGTTCATTGCCGATGCTACCGATTCTCGCCGGTCTGGTGGTGGGCAGTGGCGCCAGCCCGCGTCGCGGCCTGGCCCTGGCCGGCAGCTACGTAGTGTGCATGGCGCTGGTGTATGCCGCGCTGGGCGTGCTGGCCGCCCTGGCCGGCGCCAACCTCGCCGCGCTGCTGCAAACCCCGTGGATTCTCGGTAGCTTCGCCGCTCTGTTTGTGGTCCTCGCCCTGCCGATGTTCGGCTTCTTCGAACTGCAACTGCCGACCTTCCTGCGCGACCGCCTGGACAACGTCAGCCGCCAGCAAAGCGGCGGCAGCCTGCTGGGCGCAGGCATCCTCGGCGCCTTGTCCGGCCTGCTGGTGGGCCCCTGCATGACCGCACCGCTGGCCGGCGCGCTGCTGTATATCGCCCAGAGCGGCAATGCGCTGCACGGTGGTCTGATCCTGTTCGCCATGGGCATCGGCATCGGCGTACCACTGTTGCTGCTGGTGACCGTGGGCAACCGCTTCCTGCCCAAGCCGGGCACCTGGATGAATGTGCTCAAGGGCGTTTTCGGTTTCCTGTTCCTCGGCACGGCCGTGCTGATGATTCGTCCGGTGGTTGGCGACAGCCTGTGGCTAGGCCTGTGGGGCGCACTGGCGTTGGTCATGGCGTACTGCGGCTGGGGCCTGGCCCGTGAATACGGCCTGGCCGCCAAGGTATTTGGCGCCGGTTCACTGGTGCTGGGCCTGTGGGGCGCGGTGCTGGTGGTGGGCGCAGCCGGTGGCAGCGATGAGCTGTGGCAGCCGTTGAAGGTCTACAGCGGCTCGCGTATCGCCACCGCTGACGCACATGACGCCTTCACCACGATCAACGACCCTGCGGCCCTGCAAGATCAGCTCGACAGCGCCAAGGCTCAGGGTCAGTGGGTGCTAGTGGACTACTACGCCGATTGGTGCGTGTCGTGCAAGATCATGGAAAAACAGGTATTCGGTAACCCGCAGGTGATGCAAGCCCTCAAGGACGTGCGCCTGCTGCGCCTGGACGTCACCGCCGACAACGTCGCCAGCCGCGAACTGCTCGGGCGCTACAAAGTGCCGGGGCCACCCAGCTTCGTCTGGATCGGCCCAGACGGTGAGGAGCGCCGCGCCCAACGCATCACCGGCGAGGTGGATGCAGACACCTTCCTGCAACGCTGGACTCAGACCCGGGACGCCCGCTGATGCTGACCCTGACCATTGGCACGTTTGCCATCGCGCTGAATCACATTCTGCTGATCAGCGCGCTGATTCTCGCCACGCTGGTGGGCTGGCGCGTGGCCAAGCGTGGCGGTGAGAACCCCGAGTCTGTGCTGTTCAGCCTGTTCCTGCTGGGCATGTTCGTGGCGCGGGTGAGCTTCGTGCTGATGTACTGGAGTGACTATCGCAACGACTGGCTGCAGGTGATTGACCTGCGCGACGGCGGCTTTCTCGCCTGGCCCGGCATTATCGCGCTGGTGCTCGCCGCTCTGGCGTACGGCTGGCGCCGCCCGCCCCTGCGCAAGCCGCTGAGCGCGGGCGTCATCACCGGTCTGCTGTTCTGGGGCATCACCAGCCTGTCGCTGAACCTCTACGACAAGGGCTCGCAACTGCCGTCAATCACCCTGCGCACTGCCGATGGCCAGGAGGTGCAACTTGCCGATTACAAGGGCGGCCCCCTGGTGATCAACCTGTGGGCCACCTGGTGCCCGCCGTGCCGCCGCGAAATGCCGGTGCTGGAACGCGCGCAACACCAACGACCCGACGTGACATTCCTGTTCGTCAACCAGGCCGAAAGCATGCAGAGCGTCAGCACCTACCTCGCCACTCAGGGCCTGACCCTCGACAACGTGCTGTTCGACGCTGGCGGCAGCCTCGGGCAGGCCGTGGGCTCCATGGCCTTGCCGACCACCTTGTTCTACCAGGCCGACGGACGCCTGATCAACAGCCACCTCGGCGAACTGTCCCAGGCCAGCCTGGCCCGCGCCCTGGAACCCTTCGACACCGCCCCACAAAGGAAACCCACATGCCAAGCCTCCGCCACCTGCTGACCCTGTTGCCGTTGACGCTCGCCGCCGCCCTGGCCCAGGCCGAGGACTGGCCGGCACCGATCAAGCAGATCGAAGCCAAGGGCGCCAAAATCCTCGGCACATTCGACGCCCCCAGCGGCCTCACCGGCTATGCCGCGCAATACCAGAACCGTGGCATGGCGCTGTACCTGACAGCCGACGGCAAGAGCGTGATCGCCGGCAACCTGTACGACGCCCAGGGCAACGACCTGAGCAGCGCCCCCCTGGAAAAACTGGTGTATGCGCCGATGGCCAAGGAAGTCTGGGCCAAAATGGAAAAAAGCAGCTGGATACAGGACGGCGACACAAACGCGCCACGCATCGTCTACCTGTTCAGCGACCCCAACTGCCCCTACTGCAACATGTTCTGGGAGCAGGCGCGTCCTTGGGTGAAGGCCGGCAAAGTGCAGTTGCGCCACATCATGGTCGGCATCATCCGCGAGGACAGCGCCGCCAAGTCCGCCGCGCTGTTTGCCGCCAAAGACCCGCAAAAGGCCCTGGAAGAACACGAAGCCGCCGGCAAGGGCAGCAAGTTGCAGCCGCTGGACAAGATCCCGGCAGCTATCGAAGCCAAGCTCGATGGGAACATGAAGTTGATGCAAGCGCTGGAGTTGTCGGCGACGCCAGCGATTTTCTACCTGGACGACAAGGGCGGCCTGCAGCAACAACAAGGCGCACCTTCGCCGGATAAGCTGGTGAAGATACTGGGGCCAAAATAAGGCATTCGGTCGTTCCCCGTACGAGGGAACGACCCTTTAGCATCAGTTCATCGTCACCCGTAATAGCGCATCGTGAAGTTATCAAAAAACGACCAATCGCGAACTTCCACTACCATTGAAGAAACCGTTTTGCCAAGGGGTGGAATATATTCAAGCCATATACCTACAAAGTCATCTGCGGGATACACCAGGCGCTGAAGCAGATTATTATCCTCATCAAAATAAGTTACTGCGCCCAGCAGTTGCTTGGATGTCCATGCGTACTTCAAATAAACCAACGCATGTTTAAACACGAAGCGATGGATTTGCGGTGAGGGCAGTTCGTGCATACCCAGCGCCATCCCGTAGTGGTTACCCGACGCCAGTGAGAGGTCCTTATGAAACTGAACAATGCCTGCAGTCTCTTCACCGTGCTCAAAGGTAATCGTCATCGTCGGTGTATCCACAACGCCCTTGGCGGGAAACGTGCTTAGGGTCTGCGCTTCAAATCGCTCCTCGATTTCTATCAGATGCAGTTTGACCATAAGCGTCAACTCAGGAAAAACCACCACCGGCCCCTCTTCACAACACGCATCCACTGAGGTCTTGAATACGACGACCAACTGGCTATTGTCAGCCAACTTCGCCAACTCGGTGCGTGGGATAACGCGCGACAGCCCTTTTTCTACGTCGTCCGCCGTGATCGGCTCATCCGCCATCAAGGTGATGGTGTAGGGAGAGCCATTTTTCAAGGTGCCCTTGCATTCCAGCCAGCCCTTCTGCCCCGCCGCCATAAAACTCCATTGTTTTACCTTGGCAGTGGCGTCACCCGTCAGTTTGCACAGGTCCAATACACCTTCTACGGCCTCGAAGACTTCAGGTGTCGACAACGTCGAGGGCACCCTGAGGTTTAGATCGGTAAATACTTCACAGACCCGGGTCACGGTACTTCTGGTGGTCACCGTTCTGGTGATTTCAGGACGGTCTAACTCCAGCGGTGCATGACCGCATTGAACTGCACTTTTCGACGTTAATTGTTGAGTCACGATAAGCCTCCGGCACCCGCCAAATAGTCACCTGCCACAAGACGAGGTCGTTAAAAGGAGTGCTCGCTTGGTGCGCGCACTCTATTTGCGACCTCCGTTAAACTTCCTCGACGAGCAGGTAATCAATAAGGTAGTCATTACCCGCTATACCGGGATCACGCTCATGGCTATGGAGAACCAGCAGCGCGAAATTGCTGCTCGCCACAAAGGTGCCAGCGAGCGTCACCCACGTATTGGGATCAGTAAGCACTTCTATACTGGTGATGGCTACGTTGTCTGCTTTCAGCGACAGCTTTGGCGTTGGATCAGAAGTGTTATACCGGCGAACACGCGCGGAAAAGGCATATGTTGTGCCGCTTTCCAAATCATCAAATTCCCGATGCAAAATCACCCCGAGATTTTTACCTGTATGGGTGAAGTTTTTAACGGAGTACTGCTCGTTACCATCGCTTGCTACGCCCAATGATTCAAAAGTGAGATCCCGTGGGTCCGGAGCCCCCGGGCCTCTTTCCCACCGTCCAAATGTCCGGTCATTGAAATCCGTCAGGTCTCGGTAATACTTGCGGAGCGTGTATTTCGACTCCGGAAACGTAATCACCGGCCCGTCTTCACAACAGGCATCCACCGTGGTTCTGAATACAACAGTCAACTCGGCCTTGTTAGGAAATTTATTCAGCTCTTTACGCAGAAGTGGACGTGAAACCCCCTCTTTTTCATCACTGTCCGTAAGCGGCTCACCTTCCATCAACTTGACAGTATGGGCAGTGCCATCTTCCAGGAGGCCTGTGACCTCAAGCCACCCAGACTGGCCTGCTTTCAGGAAGTCCCATTTTTTCACAACGACAGCGACGCTCCCTTCATCGCCACGCAACGTCAACACGTCATCAACGGCCTCGGGCACTTCCGGTCTCGACAACGCTACCGGGACACTGAAGTGAAGGTCGGTGATCACTTCACAAACTCGGGTCACGGTACTTCTGATCGTCATGACTTTGGTGATTTCAGGACTATTCAGCTGCGCTGGTTTCTGATCACATTTGATGCCACTTTTCGACGTTAACTGTTTATTAGTCACTGTAAGCCTCCAGGTCCGGCTAAATAGTCGTCATCCTTAAAACAAGGTCTATTTACTGTCCGAGCGCCAGAAGCTGTCTACTGTCATAGTTGACAGGTACATCAGGCAAGCGGCCGGCAAGGCCGCCCCCCGTTAAAGCCCCTCCAACTCGGCCATCAAATCACTCAACCGATCCACCTTCTCCACGCTGATCTCGTTGCCCACCAACCCCTCGATATACTCCGCCAGCTCTGCCACCGTGCTGCACTCGAACATCGCCCGCAGCGGCACATCGCGTTGCAGGGTTTTCTGCACCCGCGAGGCGATCTGTGTGGCGAGCAACGAGTGGCCGCCCAATTCAAAGAAGTTGTCCCGCACCCCTACCCGTTCGACTTTCAGCACCTGGGCCCAGATCGCAGCCAGCGTGATTTCCAGTTCGTTGCGCGGTGCCAGGTAATCCTGACGGTGCAATTGGCCGATTTCCAGTTCCGGCAAGGCGTTGCGGTCGAGCTTGCCGTTGGCGTTGAGTGGCAGGCGATCAAGCCATAGCCAGTGCAGCGGCACCATGTATTCCGGCAGTTCAGCGCGCAGGCGTTGCTTGATGCGGTCCAGGCGCTCGTCAGGGTCAAGCGCCGCGTCGGCGGCCACCAGGTAGCCCACCAGGTGTTTGCCATTGACGCCCTCTTGCACGCCCACCGCCGCGTCGCGCACTTCGGGTTGTTCGTGCAGACGCGCTTGGATCTCACCCAGCTCGATGCGGTAACCGCGAATTTTCACTTGATGGTCGATGCGCCCGACGTACTCCAGCACCCCGTCACTGCGCTGGCGCGCCAGATCGCCGGTGCGGTAGAGACGCTCGCCCGGCGCGCCAAAGGGGTTGGGCACAAACACCGGGGCGGTGCGCAGCGGATCGCCGACATAGCCACGGCCGACACCGGTGCCGGCAACACACAACTCACCCACCGCGCCTTGCGGCACCAGGTCCAGCGCACCGTCCAACAGGTACAAACGGTTGTTGTCGGTCGGTGTGCCAATCGGCAGGTACGTGCCGCGAGTCGAGGCCAGGTCGACGCGGAAGAACGCCACGTCGTCCGAGCATTCCGCAGGGCCGTAGGCATTCACCAGGCCAATCTGCGGATAGCGTTGCAGCCATTGATGCGCCAGCTCCGGCGGCATCGCTTCACCCGTCGGCAGCATCCAGCGCAGCCCGTCCAGGCTGATGCGGTCGTGGGCGAGCATGCCCTGGATCAGCGACGGCACGCTCTCCAGCACGGTAATGCCTTGCGCCTGCACATGTTCGAGCAAGCCCTGGGGGTCATGGGCGATGGCATTCGGCACGATATCCACCCGCGCACCGAACAACGGCGCCGCGAGAAATTGCCACACGGAAATATCGAAGCTCTGCGAAGCGGTCTGCGCGATGACGTCTGCCGGCGATAGCTCCAGGTACGGCACCTTGCTCAACTGGTTATTGAGCATGCCGCGCTGTTCGACCATCACGCCTTTGGGCAGGCCGGTGGAGCCCGAGGTGTAGATCACGTAGGCGAGATTGTCCGCCGCGCTGTAGATGCCAGGATTCTCGCCACGGGCCGGCACCTCTTCCCACACCAGCAACTGGCACTGGGTGCCTTCGAGTAACTCGATGGCCTGTTCGCGACACGCCTCGCTGCACACCAGCAACGGCGTGCGGCTCAACTCAATGATGCGGCTCAGCCGCTGGGCGGGCAGGCCCGGGTCGAGCGGCAGGTAACCGGCACCGGCCTTGAAGCTGCCGATGATCATGCCCAGCAGGTCGAGGTTGCGCTCGGCCAGCAATGCCACCGGCTGGTCTAGGCCCACACCCGCGCTGATCAACGCATGGCCCAGGCCGTTGCTGCGACGGTTCAGTTGCTCATAGGTCCATCGCTGGTCCAGGCAACTGGCAGCAATGCGCTGCGGATGCTGCGCCACCTGCTCTTCGAACAATTCGACATAGCTGCGCGCCAGCGGGTAATGCTGTGCACTCTGGTTACAGCCTTCCACCAGGAACGCACGCTCCTGATCGCCGATCAGCGGCAGGTCGGCCATGTCGCCATGAAAGCCCTGCATCAGCGCCAGCAGCAGACGCTTGAACTCGCCGAGCATGCCTTGCACGGTGGTTTCATCGAAGTAGCGCTGGTCGTAGGACAGGTGCAAACCGAGGTCATCGCCCGGATAGCACACCGCCGTCAGCGGGAAGTTGGTGTGGGTGCGACCGGAATCCGAGGTGGCGTTCAGGCTTTGCGCATGGTCCAGCACCGAGGTGTCCACCGGGGCGTTTTCGAACACGAACAGGCTATCGAACAGCGGCTGGCCCTTGGGCAGTTCGCTGTGTTCCTGGATCGTCACCAGCGGCAGGTATTCGTACTCGCGCAGTTGCATGTTGCTGTCGAGCAGGCCGTTCAACCACTGGCGCACGCTGCAAGGCTGATCGTCCTCGGGCAGTTTCACGCGCAGCGCGATGCTGTTGATGAACAGACCAACGGTGCGTTGCATCTCGGGCATGTCCACCGGGCGGCCGGCCACGGTGACGCCGAACAGCACGTCACGCTCGCCGCTCAAACGCCGCAATACCAGCGCCCATGCCGCCTGGGCAAAGGTATTGACGGTGAGTTGATGGGCCTGGGCCAGTTCGCGCAGTTGCGCGCCGTCGCAGGCATCCAGCCGGGTGTAGCAGTCGCCCACCAGCATGCCGCCGCTGTGGCCTGCATGTTCGCGCAGGAATGGCCGGTCGCTGGGGATCGGCGTGGTGCGTTCAAACCCCTGCAGATTGCGCTGCCACCACTGGCGCGCTTCGTTAAGGTTCTGGCGTTGCAGCCAGGCGATGTAGTCGCGATAACGTGGCGGCGTGGCCAGTTGCGCTGCGCGGCCTTCGCCCAGGGCGAGATAGATCTCGAAGAAGTCGTTCATCAACAGCGAACGGCACCAGGCATCGATGAGGATGTGGTGGTTGCTCATCATGAACCAGTAGCGCGCTTGGCCCACGCGAATCAGGCGCAGGTGGAACGGCGCCTGGTTGAGCAGATCGAACCCGGTTTCGCGCTCCTGCTTGAGCAACGCTTGCAGGCGCGGCTCTTGCTCGTCCTCGGGATCGCGGCTCCAGTCCAGGTACTCGATCGGCGCGCTGCCGGGTTTGTGGATCACTTGCAGCATGTCTTCGCCGACGTTCCAGCAGAACGACGCACGCAGGGCCTCGTGGCGCGCGATCACCGCTTGCCAGGCCTGGGCGAAACGCTCGGGGTCGAGCACGCTGTTGATGCGGTAGCGGTCCTGCATGTAATACAGGCCGGTGCCCGGTTCGAGCAGGGTGTGCAGCAGCAGGCCTTCCTGCATCGGCGTCAGCGGGTAGACGTCTTCGATCCGGCTGGCGGCCACCGGCAGGCTGTCGAGCTGCGCCTGGTTCAGGTGCGCCAGGGGGAAGTCGGACGGCGTGAGGCCAACAGCCTCGTCTTCCAGGCAATGGGCGATCAGGCCCTGCAGCTCGGCCAGATACCCCTCGGCCAACGCGCGAATGGTCTGCGGTGTATGGCGCTCGCGGCTGAAGGTCCAGCGCAGCACCAACTCGCCGCCGTACACCTGGCTGTCGACGCTCAGCTCATTGGGCAGCGGCGCGTCCGGGTCATGCGCCAGCCCGGCCGGCTCATCCAGCGGATGGAACAGCGCGTCACTGCCAAAGCTCTGGTCGAACTGGCCGAGGTAGTTGAAGGTAATGGGCGCATCCGGCAGGGCCATCAGGGTCTGTTTGCACAGGTCGTCGGCCAGATAACGCAGTACGCCGTAGCCCAGGCCTTTGTGCGGCACACCGCGCAGTTGCTCCTTGATCGCCTTGATCGAATCGCCCTGGGCAGCCGCTGGCGTCAGGCGCACTGGATAGGCACTGGTGAACCAGCCGACGCTGCGGGTCAGGTCGATGTCATCGAACAGCGCTTCGCGGCCATGGCCCTCCAGTTGGATCACTGCCGAGTCGTGGCCGCTCCAGCGGCACACCACCCGTGCCAGGGCGGTCAGCAGCAGGTCGTTGACTTGGGTGCGGTAAGCGCTCGGCGCCTGCTGCAACAGGTGGCGGGTGCGCTCGGCATCCAGGCGCACGCTGACCGTCTCGGCATCGCGGTTACGCAACGCGCCCTGAGGCCGCGCCACCGGCAACAGCACGCGGGGCCCGGCCAACTGGCGTTGCCACAGACTCAACTCTTCACGCAGGGATTCGCTATGGGCATACGCCTGCAAGCGTGCCGCCCATTCGCGCAGCGCACTGGTCTTGGCCGGCAGGCTGACGGAGCGGCCGTCGCTCAGTTGGCGATAAACGTTCTGCAGGTCTTCGAGCAACACGCGCCACGACACGCCATCGACCACTAGGTGATGGATCGCGATCAGCAATCGCTGCTGCCCCTCGGGGCCATCGATCAGCAACGCGCGCAGCAACGGGCCGTGTTGCAGGTCGAGGCTGCGCTGGGTCTCGGTGAACAGCGCTGCGCACTGCGCCATGTCCTTCACCTGCGCCTGCATCAGCGCCCCCCCGTGTGGCACGCCCAAGTGTTCGGCATGCCACTGGGCATCGCGCCGGGTGAAGCTCAGACGCAGCGCATCGTGATGCTCCAGTACCGCCAGCAACGCCTGCTCCAGGCGATGAGGGTCAAGCAGTTGCAGCGGCTTGAGCAGCAACGACTGGTTCCAGTGCTCGCGCGCCGGGATGTCGCTGTCGAAGAACCAGTGCTGGATCGGCGTGAGCGCCGAGGCACCCGTGAGCACGCCTTGCTCGGCAATGACCTGCTCGGCGCGCGTGGCGACGGCGGCCAGGGTCTGCACGGTCTGGTGCTGAAACAGGTCGCGCGGGCTGAAATGAATCCCGGCCTGACGCGCGCGACTGACCACCTGGATCGACAGGATCGAATCGCCGCCCAGCTCAAAGAAGTTGTCGTCGAGGCCAACCTGCTGCACGTTCAACACCGCGCACCAGATGGCGGCCAGGGTGCTTTGCAGTGCGGTGCGTGGCGCCACGTACTGTTGACGATTCGCCTCGGGGTCGGGCTGCGGCAAGGCGCGGCGGTCAAGTTTGCCGTTGGCGGTGAGCGGCATGCTGTCGAGCACGATCAGGTGCGCAGGCACCATGTAGTCCGGTAGCTGCGCCTTGAGGTGCGCTTTGAGCGCGTCGCGCAACGCGCCGTGCTCCGCATCGCTGACCAGGTACGCCACCAGCTGTTTACCGCTCGGCGCCTCCAGCGCCAGCACCACCGCTTCGCGCACGGCCGGGTGTTCGAGCAGACGGGTTTCGATCTCGCCCAGCTCGATGCGAAAGCCACGAATCTTGACCTGATGGTCGATGCGGCCCAGGTACTCGACCAGCCCGTCGGCACGCTGGCGCACCAGGTCGCCGGTGCGGTACAGACGACCGCCCTCGCGGGCAAACGGGTCCGCGACAAAACGCTCCGCCGTCATGCCCGGCCGTTGGTGATACCCCAGGGCCAGACCGGCGCCGCCAACGTAGAGCTCGCCGGTTGCGCCCTGCGGCACCAGCGCCAGGTCGGCGTCGAGAATATAGGCGACGCGCGCGCCGATGAGGCTGCCGATCGGTACGCTGGCGGCACCCTCGTCCAGCTGCTCCGGGGCCAGGCTGGCGAGCGGCATCACCACGGTTTCGGTCGGGCCATAGGCATTGAAAAACACTTGCGGCTGGAACGCTGCGCGAATGCGCTGCAGATGTTCACCGGTCAGCGCTTCGCCACCGGTGATGCACATGCGCACCGGTAACGTCTGCTGCTGGGTGGCCAGCCACTGCGCCAACTGGCTGCCATAGCTTGGGGTGAAACCGAGAATATTGATGCGATGGGTACGGATCAGCGCGCAGATTTGCTCGGCATCCCACTGCCCCTGGGCACGCAATACCACCTGCGCACCGCTGAGCAGCGGCACCAGCAAACGCTCGGTGGCGGCGTCGAAATTGATCGAATAAAAATGCAGCTCGCAGTCGTCCGGGCGCATGCCGAAACGCTCGATCACCGCCTGGCAATGCATGGCGATTTCACCATGGGACACCACCACGCCCTTGGGTTTACCGGTGGAGCCCGAGGTGTAGATCAGGTACGCCTGATGTTGCGCCAGGCTGACAAATGGCACCTCGCTGGCGGGGTAGTTCGCCAGCGACGGCAGGTCATTTTCCAGGCACCAGCAGGCCACGGTCGCCGGCAGCGGGCCGAGGGCCTCGAACATCGCCGCATCGCTGAGCAACAGGCCGATGCCGCTGTCTTCGATCATGTAGTGCAGGCGGTCCAGCGGGTACTCCGGGTCCAGCGGTACGTAGGCGCCGCCGGCCTTGAGGATCGCCAGCAAGCCGATGACCATTTCCAGTGAGCGCGGCAACGCCAGGCCCACCCGCACCTGCGGACCCACACCGCGTTCGCGCAGCACCCAGGCCAGGCGATTGGCGCGTGCATCGAGTTCGGCGTAGGTCAGGGTTTCACCGGCGAAGGTCAGCGCGGGGGCGTCACCGCGCTTGAGCGCCTGCTGGCTGAACAGCGAATGGATGCACTGGTCGAGGCGATACTCACCGGCTTCAACCCCGAGGCTGTCCTGCAAGGCACGCTGCTCTGCCGCCGCAAGCAGCGGCAATTCGCTGAGGCGCTGCTGCGGATCGGCGATCAACGCCTCCAGCAGGTTGCGCCAATGCTCGGCCATGCGTGCAATACGTGGTTCATCGAACAGGTCGGTGCTGTAGGTCAGGCAGCAACCCAGGCGATGGTCGAGGTCGGTGACTTCCAGGTTGAGGTCGAACTTGGTGGCGCGCGCATCGTTGGCCAGGTACTCGACGCTCATGCCGGCCAGTTGGCGGCTTTGCTGGAACTCCCAGCGCTGCACGTTGCACATCACCTGGAACAGTGGGTTGTACGCCGCACTGCGCGGCGGTTGCAAGGCTTCAACCAGGTGATCGAACGGCAGATCCTGGTGCGACTGCCCCTCGATCACCGTGTGGCGCACCTGCTCGAACAGCTCGCCGACGCTCATCTGCCCGTTGAGCCGGCAGCGCAGCACCTGGGTATTGAGGAACGCGCCGATCAGCCCTTCGCTTTCCGGGCGAATGCGGTTGGCCACCGGCGCGCCGATGCGCAGGTCGGTCTGGCCGCTGTAGCGGTAGAGCAACACCGCCAGTGTCGCGGTCATGGTCATGAACAGCGTGAGGCCACGTTCGGCGTTGAACGCGCGTACGCGCGCCGCCAGATCAACGCTCAGATCAAAGCGATACAGTTCGCCTCGGTGGCTTTGCACGGATGGCCGTGGACGGTCACCGGGCAGTTCCAGCAACGGGTGCTCATGCCCAAGTTGCGCGGTCCAGTAATCGAGCTGGCGCTGGCGCTCGCCGGCTTCCATCCACTGGCGTTGCCACACGCTGTAATCCAGGTATTGCAAAGGCAGCGGCGCCAGCGGCGAGTCGCGCTCGTCGATAAAGGCTTCGTACAGGGCGCTCAGTTCACGGGCAAAGATGTCCATGGCCCAGCCTTCGGTGACGATGTGGTGCAGGGTCAGCACCAGGTAATGGTCCTGCTCGGCGGCCTTGACCAGGCACGCGCGCAGTAACGGTCCGGTTTCCAGGTTGAAGGGGGTGTGGGCTTCGTGGTCGGCCAGTTGCTGGATGCGTTGCGGGCGCTCGGCCTCGTTCAGCGCCGAGAAGTCCTGCCAGTCCATGCGCAGGCCGGTTTGCGCCGCGACCCGCTGATACGCCACGCCATCGACGCTCGGGAACGTGGTGCGCAGGGTTTCGTGGCGCATGATCAAGGCCTGCAACGCCGCCTCGAACCGGCCCACGTCCAGCACGCCGCGCAAGCGTGCCATGCCACCGACGTTATAGGCCGGGCTGTCGGGTTCCATTTGCCAGAGGAACCACATGCGTTGCTGGGAGTAGGACAGCGGCACCTTCTGGTTGCGGTCGACCCGGGCGATGGCGGTTTGCTGATTGCGCTGGCCGGCGTTCTGGATCAGCGCGACTTGGGCTGCAAACGCGCCCAGTTCGCTGGCGTCGAACAAGGTACGCAACGACAGCTCGACGTCGCAGGCCTGACGGGTGCGCGAGATGATTTGCGTGGCCAGCAACGAGTGGCCACCGAGGGCAAAAAAGTCGTCGTGCAGGCCGATACGCGGCAAGCCGAGCACTTCGCGCCAGATCGCGGCGATCTGCTGCTGCAGCGGTGATTGCGGCTCGACGTGTTCGCGGATGTGCCACACCGGTTCCGGCAACGCGCGGCGGTCGAGTTTGCCGCTGGGGCTCAGCGGCATTGCGTCCAGGCGCATCAGCACGGCGGGCACCATGTATTCCGGCAGCTCGGCGGCCAGGGCGGCTTTCAGCGCCTGGGGGGCCAGCTCGGCATGGCCGGTGTAGTAGCCGATCAACTGCGCATCGCGCACCAGCACCACGGCCTGGGCGACGCCGTCCTGGGCGAGCAGGCGCGCTTCGATTTCTTCCGGCTCCACGCGGAACCCGCGCAGCTTCACTTGCTGATCCAGGCGGCCAAGGTATTCGAGCACGCCGTGAATGCTCCAGCGCGCACGGTCACCGGTGCGGTACAGGCGCGTGCCTGGCTCGCCCAGCGGGTCGGCGACAAAACGTTCGGCGGTCAGCCCGGCCCGGCCCAGGTAACCCCGGGCCAGGCCGATGCCGCCGATGCACAGCTCGCCCGGCACACCGGCCGGCAGCGGGTTGAGTTGCGCATCCAGCACGCGGCAGATCACGTTGCCCAACGGCCGGCCAATCGGCGAATGCTCGCCATCGACCACCGCGCACTGCCAGTGGGTGACGTTGATCGCGGTTTCCGTCGGGCCATAGCGGTTGTGCAACTGCACCGCCGGCAACTGCGCCAGCACACGGTTGCGCAACTCGGCGGGCAAGGCTTCGCCGCCCGAGAACAGGCGACGCAAGCTGGTGCACTCGGCCGCCAGCGGTTCGTCGATAAACAACTGCAACAATGGCGGCACGAAGTGCAGCGTGGTCACGCCATGCGCCTGCACCAACTGCGCAATGCGATGAGGATCGCGATGCTCACCGGGCCCGGCCAGCACCAGACGGCAACCGGTGATCAATGGCCAGAAGCATTCCCACACCGACACGTCGAAACTGATCGGCGCCTTTTGCATCAGCACGTCGTTGGCGTCGAGCTGATAGGTGGCCTGCATCCATTGCAAGCGTTCGGCCAGGGCCGCATGGGTGTTGCCCACGCCCTTGGGCTGGCCGGTGGAGCCGGAGGTGTAGATCACGTAGGCGAGATTATCGCCGTGCAGGTGCAGGCCGGGCGGCTGGGTGGGCCAGCTGTCCAGGTGCAGGCTGTCCATGGCGATGACGCACACCCCTTCAGCGCCGGGCAGTTGCGCCAACAGTGAGGTCTGGGTGAGCAGCAGGTGCACGCCGCTGTCCTCGAGCATGTAGGCCAGGCGCTCGGCCGGGTAATCCGGGTCGAGCGGCACATAGGCGCCGCCGGCCTTGATGATCGCCAGCAGGCCGACCAGCAGCTGCGGCGAGCGCTCGGCGGCGATGGCCACGCAAACGTCCGGGCCGACGCCTTTGTCGCGCAGGTAATGGGCCAGGCGGTTGGCCTGGGTGTGCAGTTGGGCGAAGCTCAGGCTGCCGTGCTCCCACACCAGCGCCGTGGCCTGCGAGGTGTGCTGATTGAGCAACTCGGGCAGCCACTGGGTGGCGGGCGCACACGGCGTGGTGTTCCATTGGCGCTGCTCGTCCTCAAGCATCAGCGGCAAGTCGCCAATCGCCTGTTGCGGCTGCGCGCAGGCGGCGTGCAGCAGCGCAATGTAGTGTTCGGCGAGACGCTGGATGGTTGCGCCATCGAACAGCTCATCGGCGTAGTCGAACGCCAGGCTCAGGCGTCCATGACGGTCTTCTTCGCTGTGCAGTTGCAGGTCGAACTTGGCTTCGCGACTGTGCCAGGGCAGCTCATCGGCGAGCAGGCCGGGCAGGCGGCGCAACGCACTCAGGTCGCGCTGCTGGTGGTTGAACATGACCTGGAACAGGCCCAGTTCGCGGGCCTGGGGGAAGGCTTCCAGCAGTTGCTCGAAGGGCAGGTCCTGATGGGCCTGGGCGCCGAGTGCGGCCTGGCGCGTTGCCGCCAGCAGTTGATTGAATGGCTGGCGCCCGTCCAGCTCGGCACGCAACACCAGGGTGTTGATGAAGAAGCCGACCAGCCCCTGGGTTTCCTGGCGCGGGCGGTTGGCGTTAGGCACGCCGATGCGGATATCGCGCTGGCCAGTGTAGCGATGGAGCAGGGTCTGGAACGCGGCGAGCAACAGCATGAACGGCGTCGACTCATGGGCCTGGGCCGCTTTGCGCACCGCTTCGCAGAGGTCGGCGCTCAGGCGCACGCTGTGGCGGGCGGCGGTGTGGCGGTGATGGGCCGAGCGCGGGTGGTCGGTGGCCAGGCTCAAGGCCGGATGCTCATCGCCAAGGCGGGCCTTCCAGTACGCCAGTTGCCGCGGGCCTTCGCCTTCGGCCAACCATTGGCGCTGCCAGCTGCCGTAATCGGCGTACTGCAGCGCCAGCGGCGCCAGCTCCAGGGGCTGGCCCTGGGAGGCCGCGGCGTACAGGCGCGAGAATTCATCGATAAGGATATTCAGCGACCAACCGTCGGCGATGATGTGATGCAGGGTCACCAGCAACTGGTGCTCTTCATCGTCCAGACGCACCAGGGTCACTTGCAACAGTGGGCCTTTTTCGAGATCGAACCGGGTCTGCGCTTCGTCCTCGCGGATCTGCTGCGCGCGGGCGTCACGCTCATGGGCAGGCTGGTCGCTGAGGTCGATGACGCGCAGCCCGAACGCCCCGCTCGCCTCGATGCGCTGGAAGGCCTGGCCGTCGCGCTCATAGAAGCGCGTGCGCAGCGCTTCGTGGCGCTGGACCAGGTACTGGAAGCTTGCGCGCACGGCGTCTTCATCCAGCTCGCCGCGCAGGCGCAGCGCGCCGGGAATGGTGTAGGCACTGCTGTCGGGCTGCAGCTGCCAGGTGATCCACAGGCGATTCTGTGCCAGGGATTGCGGCAGTTCGGCCTGGCGCGACAGGGCCTGAATCGCGCCCTGGGCGACACCGCCGTCCTGCTGCAAACGGGCAACGCTGGCGGCAAAATCCTGCAGGGTCGGTGCTTCGAACAGCAGGCGCAGGTTCAGCTCCAACCCCAGGCTTTCGCGCAGCCGTGCGACCACCTGGGTGGCGGTGATGGAGTTGCCGCCGAGCAGGAAGAAGTGATCGTCGGCAGCGACTTGGTTGACGTGCAAGTGCTCGCACCAGATCGCCGCGATCTGGTTTTGCAGCTCGGATTCCAGCACCGCATCCTGGGTCTGCACGGGCAAACCGGGGAACTGCGCGTAGCTGTCGAGGCTGCCATCGGCGTGACGAAGCGCGCAGGCTGAGCGCTGCACCTTGCCACTGGAGGTTTTGGGCAGCGCGCCAGGATTGAGCAGCACCACCACGCTCGGGGCCTGTTGATACGCCTCGGCCACCGCCTGACGGATAGCCTTGATCAGCGCTTCGGGCGGCAGGATTTTCTGCACGCTGCGGCTGATTTCGGCGGCGATGCCGATGCCTTCCAGGCCCTCATCGTTTACCGCAAACGCGGCGACCCGCCCCTTGCGCACCACTTCCACTTCGCGCTCGATGGTCTGTTCGATGTCCTGGGGATACAGGTTGTGGCCGCGCACGATCAGCAGGTCCTTCAAGCGACCGGTGATGTACACCTCGCCGTCGCGCATGAAGGCCAGGTCCCCGGTGCGCAACCAGGTGCGGCCGGCATGCTGCACGAACGTTTTGGCGGTGGCTTCAGGGTTGCGCCAGTAGCCGTGGGCGATGCTTGGGCCACTGGCCCAGAGTTCGCCGACGTGGTTGTCCGCCAGTTCGCTCAGGGTATGCGGGTCGACGATCAGTACGGCATGGTCGGGCTGACCGGTGCCGCAGCTCATGATCGCACTGCCCTGCCCCGGCTCGGCACGGTTGGCGGCCAGCGCCTGGTCATCCACCCGCAGCGCCGGGATGCCCTGACCACGGCGCCCACCGGCGACAAACAGGGTCGCTTCGGCCAAGCCATAAGAGGCGAAAAAGTTGTTGTCGCTGAACCCGCAGACGGCGAACTTCTCGGCGAAGCGTTCCAGGGTATCGAGGCGGATCGGTTCGGAACCGGAATAGGCCACGCGCCACCGGCTCAGGTCGAGGCGCTCCAGTGCGGACTCGCTGACCCGTTCGCTGCACAGGCGGTAGGCGAAATCCGGACCGCCACTGATAGTGCCGCCGTATTCGCTGATCGCTTCCAGCCAGCGCAACGGCCGGCCAAGGAAGTAGGCTGGCGACATCAGCACGCAAGGCACGCCGCTGAAGACCGGTTGCAGCAGGCCGCCGATCAGGCCCATGTCGTGGTACAGCGGCAGCCAGCTGACGATCACGTCATGCGGGTTCAGATCAATGCCAAAGCCACGGCGGATCAGCACTTCGTTGGCCACCAGATTGCCGTGGCTGACCTGCACGCCCTTGGGCAGCGCAGTGGAGCCGGAGGTGTATTGCAGGAACGCGATGTCGTCGGGCTGCAGTTGGGGCGCGATCCACTCGCCGACACCCTGCACGGTATCGACGCTCAGGATCGGCGGCGCGTTCTCAATCTGTGCCAGGCCCTCGGCGAGGCTGGCGATGGTCAGCAGCAGGCGCGGTTCGGCATCTGTGATGATCGACAGCAGGCGCTCCTGATGATGGCGTTTGGTGGACTCCGGCGGGTAAGCCGGCACCGCAATGACCCCGGCGTACAGGCAGCCGAAGAACGCCGCCACATAGTCCGGCCCGCTGGGGAACAGCAACACCGCACGGTCACCCTGTGCGGCGCTGGCTTGCAGGGCCGCGGCAATGGTGCGCGCGCGCAGGTCGAGGTCGCGGTAACTGAGCACCACGTTGTGCTCGGCCGACTCGGCAAGGAAGCGCAGGGCGACCTGTTCCGGGGTCTGCGCGGCACGGCGTTGAAGGGACTGGACCAGGGTGCGGGGAAGTTCGAAGGCGTCCATCATGGGGTTCCTGCCTGAAATCGGCTTGCGGGAAATCGGGAAATAGGGGCTGTCAGCCGGCGGCCAGTTGCCGCGCCGCGCCATTGCGAAAGCGGGCCAGGTGTTCCTCGGCGTAGCGGCGCAGGCAGCGCAATACGGCGCTTTCGTGCTGCATGAGGAAGAAGTGGTGGCCGTCGAACATGTCCAGAGAAAACCCGCTGGCTGCGTCGAGTTGCCAGTCGAGCAACTGGTCGGCGCGCACGCTGTCCTGCTTGCCGCCGAACACATGGATCGGCAGGCCCAGCGGCTCACGCTGGCCGTAGGTGAAACTGCCGCACAGCAGGAAGTCGGCGCGCAGAATCGGCAGCATCAATTGCATCAATTCGGGGTTGGCCAGCGCTTCTTCGGCGGTGCCCTGCAGTTCGCGCAGGCGGGCGATCAGTTGTTCATCGGTCTTTTCGACGGCGTATTCGCTGACGTCCCTGGTTGCGGGTCCAGCCGTGCCGGAGGCAAACAGCGCCAGCGGCGCGGGCACGTTGAGGGCGCGCAGGGCGTGGACCAGCTCGAAGGCCAGCAACCCACCGAGGCTGTGGCCGAACAAGGCGTAGGGGCCGTTCAAATCGCGGCTGATTTCCTCTGCAAGCTGCGCGGCCAGGGCCTTGATATCGCGCTGCAAGGGCTCGTCCATGCGCATGCCGCGCCCAGGCAGTTCCAGCGGGCACACTTGCAGCCAGTCCGGTAAGGATCGACGCCAGCGCGCATACACCATGGCGCTGGCGCCTGAGTAAGGCAGGCAAAACAGCCGCAACCGGGTTGGCGTACTCATCGAGCCGGAACTCCAGGCAAAGACATGCTGCGTGCGCGATAAAAACCCATTGCGTCCTCCTGCGGGTGCTGGTCCATGGCCGTTTTTCCAACGAGCCTGTCACCCAGAAGAACGGACGGCATCGGCAAATAATTAGTCGTCGAGGGCGAGCAAGAGCGCTCACTGCAAGGAGGCGCACCCAGGATTAGTTCGTCTTCTCATTTGACAATCATTATCATTAAGCATAATTTGTTGCCCGATGTGTAGGAGGCCTCAGCAAGGAAGCCCTCCCCTAACCTATTCAGCAGTCAGGTGATTTCCATGACGGAACAAGTATTCACAGGCAGGTGCGACTCGCCCCTTCTGCAGGCCTTTGTCGATAATCGGCTGATTCTGGTGAAGATCGCGGCACGCATCACCGGGTGCCGCTCCCGAGCCGAAGACGTGGTGCAGGACGCTTACTTCCGGCTGCAATCGGCGCCGACGATCACTTCATCGTTCAAGGCCCAGTTGAGTTACCTGTTCCAGATCGTGCGCAACCTGGCCATTGATCACTATCGCAAGCAGGCGTTGGAGCTCAAATATTCGGGAACCGAAGAGGAAGGCCTGAATGTGGTGATTCACGGCGCGTCACCGGAAACCTCGCATATCAATTTCAGTACCCTGGAAAACATCGCTGACGCCCTGACGGAACTGCCCCAACGCACCCGCTACGCGTTCGAGATGTACCGCCTGCACGGCGTGCCGCAAAAGGACATCGCCAAGGAACTGGGGGTTTCGCCGACGCTGGTGAACTTCATGATCCGCGATGCGCTGGTGCATTGCCGCAAGGTCTCGGGCAGCCATAGCGATACGTTTGCGCGCAGGGTCTGACACACGGCACACATTCATGTGGGTGGGAGCGTGCTCCCTCCCACATTTTGATTATCTTTGGCTTCAGTGCACCGGCATCACATCGATGCGATACGGCTGGAAAATCTTCAACAGCTGGCCGTCTTCGCGCAGGCGCTTGAGCAACCCGGCGAACGCCTCGCCGCTGATCGGCGCGTTCGGCCGTAACAGGGCGTAGTGGTGATACACCTGGTCAACGCGGTCGGAGACCAGGTATTGCTCGGCCATGTCGGCATTGCGCACCAGAAAATCACTCAGGTACGAGCGCGTCACCAGCGCGATATCCGCCCTGCCGCGCGCGACCATCAGCAGATTGCTGTCGTGGGAGTAGGTCAACGTCGCGTTGAACTGCTCGACCATGAACCTGGGGTCGGGGTTGAAGTTGGCAAAGGCGTAGTGGTAACCGCTGAACACCGCCAGGCGCTTGCCCTTGAGGTCGGCGAAATAGCCCTGGTCGCGCCCGGGCTGTCGCTGAGCGACGAACACCTCGGCGTCTTCCAGGCCCATGTCGACGCTGGTGTGGGGGATGTCCTGCCAACCCCAGTCGGGATTCTCGAAAATGGCCATGTCGATCCGGCCTTGCTCAAGGTCGCGAAAGCGCCGGGGGATCGAGGTGGGCACCAGCACAAAGCGGTAGTCGGTCTGCGTGGCATTCAGGGCTTCGATCAGTTGCGGCAGCAGGCCGGTGTCGGCACCCTGCTCGGGGCGTACGGTGTAAGGCGGAAAATGCGCGGCGCCGATCCTGACCACTTGCGCGGGATTGGTCTGCGCCCACCCTGCGGTGCCCAGTGCCCATAAAGTCAGTCCTGCAGCCAGCCGCCATGGCGAAAACATCAAGGCACACACCGTTCGATTCTCTGATGGCGATAAGCTAGGCGTTTTTGTCTGCGGAGACAACTTTGTACTGGCAAATTAATAGTTTGCCTCTCGATCGGCGTTCAGCCCGGGCGCTGATCAAAAAGCGGCGCGGAACTACAGGCGCGGGCTACGCTCTATCCCCATCAGGACGGGAAAAGTACGGGAACCTGCACCATGCCTCATTGGCTGATTATTGACCTTGAAGCCACAACGGATGAAGGCGGCTGGCCCGTTACGGAGATGGAAATCATCGAGATCGGCGCGAGTCTGGTGAACCGCCAGGGCCGCGAGCTGGATCATTTCCAGCGTTTTGTACGGCCGTTGCGTCGGCCACTGCTGACGCCCTTTTGCCGTCAACTCACCCATATCACCCAGGCGAATATCGACGCCGCCGCGCCGATCACCGAGGTGTGGCCGCTGTTCGAACGCTGGCTGGGCCAGCATCAATCACGCCTGGAAGGCTGGGCCAGTTGGGGCGACTATGATCGCGCGCAGCTGGAGCTTGAATGGCAGCGTCATGGCCTGACCAGCGCGCTCGCAAACACACTGCATGTGAACCTCAAGCAGCGCTTCGCCAAGGCCCGGCGCCTGGACAAACCGCTTGGGCTCAACGGCGCCCTGCAATTGGCCGGCATGCAGTTCCACGGCCAACAGCACCGGGCGCTGGAGGATGCACGTAACACTGCGCGCCTGCTGCCACTGATTTTGCCGGTCTAGGCAGTTACAGCGGCCTTGGGCATACTGGCCGACCTTTCCAGACCCTTTTGCGAGGATTCGCCCATGTTCAAAGTCAACGAGTACTTCGACGGCACCGTCAAGTCGATCGCCTTCGGCACCGCAGAAGGTCCGGCGACCATCGGCGTCATGGCCCCGGGTGAATATGAATTCGGCACCGCCCAGCGCGAAATCATGCACGTGGTGTCCGGCGCCCTGAGCGTCAAGCTGCCCGACGCCAGCGACTGGGAAACCTTCGCCGCCGGCAGCCGCTTCAATGTGCCGGCCAACAGCAAGTTCCAGCTCAAGGTCGCCGTCGACACCGCCTACCTCTGCGAATACCGCGGCTAAGCGTTGCGGCGCGAAAAAATGCCCGTCTCCTGCGAGACGGGCATTTTTTATTCCAGCACCGTCACCGGCATCCCGACCGCCAACTCACCGATGCCGTCGTTGACCAGGTTCTGGCCGAACATCGCACCGTTCTCGGTCTTGCGATAGGTTTCGAGCGTCGCGAAAGGCTCGCGGTCGGCGCTGCGCTCGCCGGTCTGCGGGTCGATGGTGGTAAGGATGCAGCGTGAGCAGGGCTTGACCACGCGAAATTCGATATCGCCGATGCGCAGGCGTTTCCAGCCATCCTCAGCGAAAGCTTCGGCACCTTCGATCACAAGGTTGGGACGAAAACGCAACATCGGCATGGGGCGCCCTATGCGCGCGGATAAATCGTCGAGCGACGCCTGGCCAATCAACAGCAGCGGGTAGCCGTCGGCAAAGCCCACTTGATCGCTGTCCTTGCCAAAGCCTGCGTCGGTGGCACGCGCACGCTCCAGCGGCATGTGCACCAGGCGCGTTGGCTTGCCGATGAAGTCGCTGACCCAGCGCGCGGCGGCTTCCCCCGCATCCGGCACGCGCAGAGTGTCGCGCCAGATTGTGATGCCGCGCAGTTCGGCCGCGCTGTCGGGCAACGCCACGTCTAGCGTGGCGTAACCCGGCGAGCTCAGCGTGAGGCCGCCAGCAGGGTTGTACAGCGCCGACAGCTGGCTCATTTTCGCCACTGCCCGCTGTGTGAGAAATCGCCCGCTGGCTTCGTCCACCAGCATCCAGCGTCGATCCCCTTGCAGCCCGAGTTTATCCAGGCCGATGTGCTGCAAGGTGTCGGCCTTGCCGGACTTCAAGGGGTAACGGTACAACGCGCTGAGACGAAGCATGGGCCTGCTTTCCTGAGGGGCAAAGCCGTCACCCTAAGGTCAAGCCGACGCTTCGTCCAGCATCAGACGTTGACGTACTACATCCACCAGCTTGTCGGGCTGGAATTTGGAGAGGAAGTTGTCGCAGCCGACCTTCTTCACCATGGAGTCGTTGAAGCTGCCCGACAACGAGGTGTGCAGCACCACATACAGCTGCCGCAGGCGCGGATCGTTGCGGATCTCGGTGGTGAGGCGGTAGCCATCCATCTCGGGCATTTCGGCGTCGGTGAAGATCATCAGCAGTTTGTCGGTCATCACCTGGCCGCTGTCGGCCCAGCCCTTGAGCATGTTGAGCGCCTTGAGGCCATCGCTGGCTATGTGCATTTTCATGCCGAGCTGACCCAGGGTGTCGCGCAATTGCGAAAGGGCGACATTGGAGTCGTCCACCAGCAGCACTTCGCGGCCACGGGCGCGCTCGAGCACCGGGTCTTCGAGTTTTTCGCGGGAGACCTTGGCGTTGTACGGCACGATTTCGGCCAGCACTTTTTCCACGTCGATGATTTCCACCAACTGGTCATCGACCTTGCTGATGGCGGTGAGGTAGTGCTGACGCCCGGCGCTGGTCGGCGGCGGCAGGATGGCTTCCCAGTTCATGTTGACGATGCGGTCGACGCCGCCCACCAGGAATGCCTGCACCGAGCGGTTGTACTCGGTGACGATGATGGTGCTGTTCGGACCCGGTACCAGCGGGCGCATGCCGATCGCCTGGGACAGGTCGATGACCGGCAGGGTCTGGCCACGCAGGTTGACCACGCCGCACACGAACGGGTGACGCTGGGGCATCAGGGTCAGCTTGGGCAGTTGCAGCACTTCCTGCACCTTGAACACGTTGATCGCGAACAGTTGCCGCCCGGCCAGGCGAAACATGAGGATCTCCAGGCGGTTCTCACCCACCAGTTGCGTGCGTTGATCTACCGTGTCGAGAATGCCGGCCATTGAAAGCTCCTGGTGCGCTGAGGGATTGTGCTGTTCGCTTAAGGTTGTTTATCGGCGGCGGGCGCCAGACCTTGACCCCTGTAAAATGCCATTTAAACGCGTTGATGTCACACTGATATCATGCTTTACTTCGTTGGTGCTTCCATACGGCATTGCCATGACGCCACGCGACCTTCAAAACGACGCAGGGTTCCGTCGTGTAAGGGGTTCCCCTAGGCGCAATCAGGCCCAACCTGATATTCGCAATATCTAATAGCCATTAATGTGACGCCATTCTCATTGCACGAATGGAGTCAGGCTTTTGCTTGCCATCGCCAGCCCTCGGCCTAAAGGCCTTCAAGACGTAAACCTGACGGCAACCGAAGCGGTGCGAATGAACCCGGCTGCACGTGTCACACGGGTCAGCCAGACGCTTTTAAATAAACTTCCTACTAAAATATCGGAAGCTGCCTACAGATCTCAGTCATATTTCAGCGCTAGTTTTAAGCCATTCACCCAGTGCGGCATCTCACCACCCGACCTTACGTTGTGGAGACTTGCATGATGAACGACGCTAACGAATGGCAAGTTGCACTTTCCCGATTTCAGCAGGAGTCCGAAAAACTGCTGGCCAAGTCGGAAGAGTGCCTGAGCCACCTGCAGATGATTCGCAACGACAGTGACGCCATCGACTGCATGCAGAGCAGCCTCAGCACGCTGGCGGAAAAGGCCGACAGCCTGGCCCTGCAGGGGATCGGTGAGTTTTCGCGGCACATCCAGCACCTCATCGCCAATGCCGAAAACCCCTTGCAACTGCACGATCAGGCGCTGGCAGCCCTGCACGACTGTCTGACCTTACTGGCCTGGCAACTTGAGCTGATAGATGCCCGTACCGGCCGACTGCAATTGGACGAAACTGAACAAACCACGCTGATCGCGACGGCCTCTCTGCAGATTCCGCAGAAGAACTTCAGCTATAAACCCCAGCAACGTTTGCACCACAGCGCCTGAGTTGCAGGCGGGCATATATTCGTTAACGACGCGAATCGTCGCCGTTTGAACTTTACTTGCCGGCAAAAATATCGATTGGTTGTAAACCGCCCTGCCAATACATACGCGACGGGATACCGCACCGTCCCTTTTCTGACTGCCAAAACTGCCGCCCGGGCCATTGGCCTGAACGGGCCGGGCGACGTCATGCGCCTGGCGACCAACGGTAATAGTGGTGGTACTATGCGCCGCTCGAAGACTCAACTTCATTGGCTCCATCTGCTATGTACGCCAGCCTCAAGTCACTCATCACAAGGTCTGTTTCGCGCAGCAATGCGCGCCGCATGGTTCTTGTCCTGTGCCTTGGCTCGCTGTTGCTGAGTCTGTGGGCGTACGCCCGCTCCAACCCGCTGCCGCTGGCGGTGCTGCTGCTCAACCTGGCGATGTTGCTGGTGGTCGGCCTGCAACAGTGGAAATCACGCACAGCCATCAGGTTCCAGCCTCAGGAGCTGGCCGAGCGCCTGCTGCAGGTGCAGGAAAACGAACGCCACCGCCTCAGCCGCGAACTGCACGACGATATCGGCCAACTGCTCACCGCCGCCAAGCTGCAAAGCGAATGGCTGCAGCGCCGCCTGCCGGACGACCTGCAGGGTCACTGCACGGTGCTGTGCAACACCCTGACTGAAACCTTGGCCAAGGTGCGCGACGTGTCCGCCATTCTCAACCCGCGTCAATTGTCCAGCCTGGGCCTGGAAGCCAGCCTGCGCGCGCATCTGCTCAAGACACTGGCGAACACCCCGGTGCACTGGAGCCTGGAATGCCAGCAGCGGCTGACCGGTATCCCGGAAGAAATGGCCGTGGCGGCCTTTCGCATTACCCAGGAAGCGGTCACCAACATGCTGCGCCACGCCCAGGCGCACAATCTGCTGGTGCGCCTGCAACGCCTGCCCGAAGGCCTGTCGCTGGTGATCCACGACGACGGCCAGGGCTTCTCCCCCGCCAGCAACCCCGCGCTTGAAGGCCAACGCGGCATGGCCGGGATGTGCGAGCGGGTCGACCAGCTGGGGGGCACCCTGGTGGTGAGCAGCCAGCCCGGCAAAGGCACTTGCATCGACGCACTATTCCCCTGGGCACCGCGCGCCCTCGAGCGCGCCAATCGTACGAAGGTTATCGAGTGACCTGCAGTGTGCTCCTGGTGGACGACCACGCGCTGATCAGAGCCGGCGTGCGCGCAATGATCATGGATATTCCCGACTACGCTGTGATCGGCGAAGCCAGCGATGGCGCGCAGTTGCTTGAACGATTCGGCGCCCTGCAACCGGACATCGTGCTGCTGGACCTGTCGATGAAACACACCGGCGGCCTCGATGCCTTGCAGCAACTCAAAGGTGCGTATCCCAGGAGCAAGGTGTTGATTCTGTCGATGCACACCGACCCGGAGATGATCATGCGCGCCCTGGAGTGCGGCGCCCATGGCTATCTACTCAAGGACACCACCGCCACCGAACTGGAACACGCCTTGCGCGCACTGCGCAACAACGAGCGCTACCTGAGCCCGGCCATCGCCCACACCGTGATCAACCAGGCACTGGTGCGCAGCCAGGGCACAACTTGCGCTGCCGTGCCGAGCCACACGCTCACCGCGCGGCAACTGGAAATCCTGCGCCTGATCGTGCGCGGCAAGTCCACCCGCGAAATAGCCCAGGGCCTGGGCCTGAGCATCAAAACCATCGAAGCGCATCGCTCGCAGATCATGAAGCGGCTGCAGATCTTCGACGTGGCGGGGTTGGTGTTATTCGCCGTGCGCGAGCAGATTATCAGCCTGGACGACTAGCGGCGAACCCTCGGGCAGGTGCACGCGCAGGGCCTTGGGCAGGGCCTCGAAACGCAGGTCATCACCGTTGAGCGGCTCACCGTCGAGGTTGATGTAAAGCTCCCTTGCCTGCCTGATCTGCACCCACGGCAGGCGCGCCCGCACAAACATCGCGTCCAGGCCCCAGCCATTGTTCATCAGCTCGCGCAGTGTGCCGACCACTTCCTGGGGCGCCGGGAGGATACTCACGTCGAGCAGGCCGTCATCGGCCATCGCTTCAGGGCACAGCTCATGCCCACCACCCGCCTGCCGACCGTTGCCAATCCCCAGCGCCAGCAGCTCGCCCTGCCAGTGAAAATCCGGCCCGTCCAGCTCGGCATAGGCAGCCTTCAACTCGCTGAAGCGCGTGAGACCGGTAAACAGGTAGGCGGCGCCACCGAGGACTTTTTTGAGGTCTTCAGAAGTGTTGGCGGTGACCTGGCTGCCGAAGCCACCGGTGGCCATATTGAGGAAGATCTGCCCGCCCACCTGGCCCAAGTCAATCGCCCTGGCCGGCGTATCCAGCAGTGCCAGCGCCTGGGCCGGCTCCTGGGGCACACCGGCGGCCTTGGCGAAGTCATTGGCGGTGCCCAAGGGCATCAGCACCAGGCTGGCATCAGCCTTGGACTGGGCCATGGCTTCGGCCACATCACGCAAGGTGCCATCGCCGCCACCGGCGATGATATGGGTGTAGCCGTTGCCCAGCGCTTCATCGACCAGGCGCCGCGCATCCCCACCCTCCCATGTCACCCGAACCGCCAGCTCCCAGCCCAGCTCGCGCCTGGCGTTCACGGCGCTGCGCACGTCCTCGTTGAGGGCTTGCTTGCCGTGGAGGATCAACAGGGCTTTGGGGGTGGTCATGGGTGGGTTACTCCGGGAGTTGAAGGTGCATGAGCAATGTGACCTTTGCCGAGGGGGATTGGTTTACCGGGGTTGGCGCGATTTTTTGATGATGGCGACTTTGGGTGAGGCTAGGCATGCACTCACTCCGACCCGCGTGTTTAACGCGGCGCTCCAGATCAAAAGCAACATCGCGGCAGCCTTTGCGTCGACCGGTATGGGGGTGTGAACCCGATCAAATGTGGGAGCTGGCTTGCCTGCGAAGGCATCGACCGGGTGTTCCTGATGAATTGAGGTGCCTGCATCGCAGGCAAGCCAGCTCCCACAGAGAAGCGGATTGGGGACAGATCATGCTTTTGCCCTGCTTTTGATCTGCTTTGCTTTGGCTTTTGATCTTGCTTTTGATATTGATCTCAGGCGCCCCGTCAACCACGCTGGCCGAACGCAGGCTTGAATCCGAGGGTAACCCGGCGTCCTGCCGGGTTACCCTCGGATTCAAGCCTGCGTGCGGGCACACCGAGCCTGAGCGAGGTGCCGAGTGGTGGGCCCCCTCCCACAAAAGCCAAGCGCTCCAACCGCACACCTAGCTCTTGTGCAACTTGCTCATCAACTGCGCCTCAGCCTGGGTCAGCCCGCACGACTGCGTCAGCTCATCCACCGTCGCCCCCATGCCGACCAACCTCGCCGCCTGGGCAAACGACAGATTCGCCGGATCACGCTGCTCAAGCTGCTCCAGCTTGTCCGGGATCGGCGCCAGAATCGCGCGCAGTTCATGCACCTCATCCCCCACCTTCACCGCACTCTGCTGGTAGTGATCCACCCGCCGGACCAGATCGAGAATGCGCCGCTCACGCAGCGTATCCCGCTCGGCCTGTTGCAGGGCCAACTCCCGTTGCTGGCGCATGTAACGCAGCACGAACGCCACCGTCCCGGCCCACAGCAGGGCCAGGACAATCACCAAGGCTTCAAAGAACAAATCAGATGTTCTCCAGATCCGACCACTCTTCCTCGCTCATCATCTTGTCCAGCTCAACCAGAATCAGCAGTTCGCCGTTCTTGTTGCACACGCCCTGGATGAATTTGGCGGATTCTTCGTTACCCACGTTCGGCGCGGTTTCCACTTCCGATTGGCGCAGATAGACCACTTCGGCCACGCTGTCGACCATGATCCCGACCACTTGCTTGTCGGCTTCGATGATGACGATACGCGTGTTGTCGTTGACCTCGGTCGGCACCAGGCCAAAGCGCTGGCGGGTGTCGATCACGGTCACCACGTTGCCGCGCAGGTTGATGATACCCAGCACGTAGCTGGGCGCACCCGGGACCGGCGCGATCTCGGTGTAACGCAGGACTTCCTGCACGCGCATCACGTTGATGCCGTAGGACTCGTTGTCCAGTTTGAAGGTAACCCATTGCAGGATCGGATCATCCAAACCTTGTGCGGACGCTGACTTGTTCATTTCTCTGACCCCTTCAAATACCGTAGACACGGCGTGTGTACTTGCCTGACCGCACTTGCGCGCAGCCCTTATTGTTCACTCAACTGCGTTTGACCTGCGCCATCGTCTTGACTGCACCGCTGGCGATCAACTCGGCCAGTTCGGCGACATCAAGCAACGCGCACATGTGTTCGATCACGGTGCCCGCCAGCCACGGCCGTTGGCCACGGTGACTGCGCCATTTGATTTCGTTCGGGTCCAGGCGCAACGAACGGCTGACTTGATGCACCGCCAGCCCCCACTCGTAGCCCTGCACCGAGATCACGTATTGCAAGCCCTGGCGGAAGTCGTCGCGATAGCGATCGGGCATCACCCAGCGCGCGGTGTCGAGCACCTTGAGGTTGCCGGCCTGGCTGGGCAGGATGCCGAGGAACCACTCTGGTTGCCCGAACAGCGGCGTCAACTCCTGGCCTTCGAGCGAATAGATCGAACCCAGGCATACCAGCGGCACCGCCAAGGTGAGGCCGGCGACATCGAACAGCAGGCACTCGAACGGCTCGGCGGCCCAGGCCGGACGTTCATCGCCACGCACCGGCGGCGGCGTGATGCTCGGTGGCATGTGCACTTCGACCACGGGCTCGACCACTGCCGGCGCAACCACCACCGGCAGCGGAACAATCGGCACCACCACCTGCGCATCGCGCGCCTGTTCTTCCAGTACCGCCAGCTGGAACTCGTCCAACGGGGCTTGCGCCGCCTGGGCCGGTTCGAGCACGAGGATCGGCTCCGGCAATTCTTCGGCGGTCGCTTCCTGCAGCAAGGCATCCAGATAGGATTCGAGTGCCAGCTGCGGCCGGGTCTTGAGCTTGAAGTCGACAGGTCGGTTCATCATGCCACCTGCGCCACAAGCTGCTGCGACAACAGGTGCTTGAGCAACGCACGGTAGGCCAGCACGCCACGGCTCTTGCCATCGAACTGCGACGGCGTGAGCCCCGCGCGGCTGGCGTCACGCAGGCGCGTGTCGACCGGGATGTAGCCGTTCCAGATCGCGTCCGGGTAGCCGTCGCGCAGCACGCGCAAGGTGCCGAGCGATGCCTGGGTACGCCGGTCGAACAGGGTCGGCACGATGCTGTAGGGCAACGGCTGCTTGCGCGAGCGGTTGATCATCGCCAGAGTGCTGACCATGCGCTCCAGGCCTTTGACGGCGAGGTGTTCGGTCTGCACCGGGATCACCAACTGCTGGCTGGCCGCCAGGGCGTTGACCATCAGCACACCGAGCAACGGCGGGCTGTCGATGATTGCGTAGTCGAATTCCTGCCACAGTTGCGCCAGGGTCTTGGCGATCACCAGGCCCAGGCCGCTTTGCCCTGGAGACTGTCGCTCAAGGGTGGCCAGCGCGGTGCTGGACGGCAGCAGGGAAATGCTTTCGTTGCTGGTGGGCAGCAGCAGCTGCCCCGGCAAGTCGGCCGGCACACTGCCCTTGTGCAGGAACAGGTCGTAGCAGCTGTGTTCCAGGGCATCCGGGTCGTAGCCGAAATAGCTGGTCATCGAGCCGTGAGGGTCCAGATCGACCACGACCACACGCTTGCCCGCCTCGGCCAGCAAGCCGGCTAAAGCGATGGAGGTGGTGGTCTTGCCGACTCCACCTTTTTGATTGGCAACTGCCCAGACTCTCATTCGGTTGGTTCCTCCCGGCAGGCAATGGCGCGACCGAGACAGTGCATAAAATTAGTGAGCCGGCGACGGGGAATTGACGGAGCCCTGTCGAACCGGCGGCTTAACCGCTGGCGGTGCAGTTTGTGTGCCAGCGCGCTTCAACGCGGCATCCGGTGTTGCATTTGCAGTGCCGGTGCCCGTAAGGCTGCGGCGTACGTCCAGGTTGCGTGATACCACCAGCACCACGCGGCGGTTGCGCGCGCGGCCCTGCACCGTGGCATTGTTGGCCACCGGCTGAAACTCGCCATAACCCACCGACGCCAGGCGGCCGGGGTTCACACCCTGCATGGCGAGCATGCGCACGATGCTCGCCGCCCGCGCCGACGACAGCTCCCAGTTGGTCGGGTACTGCGCGGTGCTGATCGGCACGTTATCGGTAAAGCCTTCCACATGGATCGGGTTTTCAAACGGCTTGAGGATCGCCGCCACCTTGTCGATGATGCTGAACGCCTGGTCGCTGGGGATGGCGTCGGCACTGGCGAACAACAGGCTGGAGTTGAGTTCGATCTCCACCCACAGCTCATTGCCGCGCACAGTCATCTGATTGGAGTTGATCAGGTCGCCGAACGCCGCACTGATGTCATCCGCGATGCTTTTCAGCGGGTCGCTGGTGCCACCTATTCCCGCAGCGGTTTCGTCGCTGTCGTTGACCAGCGGCTTGGCCGGGGTCACGGTCTTGGGCCGCTCGTCGCCAATGGGAATCGGCTTGAGCGCGCGATCCGTGTCGTTGAACACGCCCACCAACGCCTGGGAAATGATCTTGTACTTGCCTTCGTTGACGGACGAGATCGAATACATCACCACGAAAAACGCGAACAGCAAGGTGATGAAGTCCGCGTAGGACACCAGCCAGCGTTCATGATTGACGTGTTCTTCAGGCTCGCGGCGGCGACGGCTCACTGGCAACTCCCCCCATCAATCCATGAAGCCCTGGAGCTTCAATTCGATGGAACGCGGGTTCTCGCCCTCGGCAATCGACAGGATGCCTTCGAGCAACATTTCGCGATAACGGGACTGGCGCAGCGCAATCGACTTGAGCTTGCTCGCCACCGGCAGCAGCACCAGGTTGGCACTGGCCACACCATAAATGGTGGCGACGAACGCCACGGCAATCCCGCTGCCCAGTTGCGACGGATCAGCGAGGTTGCCCATCACATGGATCAGGCCCATCACCGCACCGATGATGCCGATGGTCGGCGCGTAGCCGCCCATGCTTTCAAAGACTTTGGCGGCATTGATATCGCGGCTTTCCTGGGTGTAGAAATCCACTTCCAGGATGCTGCGGATCGCCTCCGGTTCGGCGCCGTCAACCAGCAGTTGCAGGCCTTTGCGGGCGTAGCTGTCGGGCTCGGCATCGGCCACGCCTTCCAGACCCAGCAGACCTTCCTTGCGTGCGGTGAGGCTCCAATTGACCACGCGGTCGACGCCGCCGGCCAGGTCCACGCGCGGCGGGAAAATGATCCACACCAGAATCTGCATGGCGCGCTTGAACGAACTCAAGGGCGCCTGCAGCAAGGCCGCGCCCACGGTGCCGCCGATCACGATCAACGCAGCCGGACCGTTGGCCAGGGCGCCGAGGTGGCCGCCCTCCAGGTAGTTGCCGCCAATGATCGCGACAAAGGCCAGGGTAATGCCGATCAGGCTCAACACATCCATCAGAGACAGGCCTCCACCAGATGCCGGCCGATGTCGTCCAGGCTGTAGACAGCGTCGGCAAGGTCAGCCTTGACGATGGCCATGGGCATGCCATAGATCACGCAGCTGGCTTCGTCCTGGGCCCAGATGGCGCTGCCGCCCTGCTTGAGCAGGCGCGCGCCTTCACGGCCGTCGGCGCCCATGCCGGTGAGCACCACCGCCAAAACCTTGTCGCCGTAGGACTTGGCGGCGGAGCCAAAGGTGATGTCCACGCACGGCTTGTAGTTGAGGCGCTCGTCGCCCGGCAGGATTTTGATCGCGCCACGCCCGTCCACCATCATCTGCTTGCCACCCGGTGCCAGCAGCGCCAGGCCAGGACGCAGGATGTCGCCATCCTCGGCTTCCTTGACGCTGATGCGGCACAGCTTGTCCAGGCGCTCGGCGAACGCCTTGGTGAACGCAGCGGGCATGTGCTGGATCAGCACGATGGGCGCCGGAAAGTTGGCCGGCAGTTGGGTCAACACCCGTTGCAGGGCTACCGGGCCACCGGTGGAGGTGCCAATGGCGACCAGCTTGTAAGCCTTGCGCTTGGGCGCCGATGAGTGCGTGTGCGCATGGGCGCCGGGCGCCGGGTTACGGGCTGGCGCGGCGGGTGCAGGCCGGGTCGTCGGCGCAGGTGCCGGGCGGTTGAACGAGGAACCTGCGGGCGCAACCGGTGCGGCTGCCGGCGCTGGTGCGCTGGACAGGCTGCGGCGGTTACTGCGCGCAATGCTGTGCACCTTCTCGCACAGCATCTGCTTGACCTTCTCGGGGTTGCGCGAGATGTCTTCGAAATTTTTCGGCAAAAAATCCACCGCGCCGGCGTCCAGCGCGTCGAGGGTCACTCGGGCGCCTTCGTGGGTCAGCGAGGAGAACATCAATACCGCGGTGGGGCAGCGTTGCATGATATGGCGCACGGCCGTGATGCCATCCATCATCGGCATCTCGTAGTCCATGGTGATCACGTCCGGCTTCAACGCAATCGCCTGGTCAATCGCCTCTTTGCCGTTGGTGGCCGTGCCGACCACCTGGATGCTTGGATCGGCGGAAAGAATTTCCGAGACGCGGCGGCGGAAGAAACCCGAATCGTCCACCACCAGGACCTTGACTGCCATAAACACTCCGTTAGGTGGGGCGGGCGTTACCGCCTGGGCCCCACCAAAATCAAATACGCCGTGCGGCGTAACGCTTGAGCATGCTCGGAACATCGAGAATCAGCGCGATCCGACCGTCACCGGTAATGGTCGCACCCGACATGCCCGGGGTCCCCTGCAGCATTTTGCCCAATGGCTTGATCACCACCTCTTCCTGGCCCACCAGTTGGTCGACCACGAAGCCGATGCGCTGGGTGCCCACGGACAGGATCACCACATGGCCTTCGTGTTGTTCCTCATGCTTGGCCGATGCCACCAGCCAGCGCTTGAGGTAGAACAGCGGCAAGGCCTTGTCGCGCACGATCACCACTTCCTGGCCGTCGACCACGTTGGTGCGCGACAGGTCGAGGTGGAAGATCTCGTTGACGTTGACCAACGGGAAGGCGAACGCCTGGTTGCCCAGCATCACCATCAGGGTCGGCATGATCGCCAGGGTCAGCGGCACCTTGATGACGATCTTGGAGCCCTGGCCCTTGGTCGAGTAGATGTTGATCGAGCCGTTGAGCTGGCTGATCTTGGTCTTCACCACGTCCATGCCGACGCCACGGCCGGACACATCGGAAATCTCGGTCTTGGTCGAGAAGCCCGGGGCGAAGATCAGGTTGTAGCACTCGGTGTCGGTAAGACGGTCGGCGGCGTCCTTGTCCATCACGCCACGCTTGACGGCGATATTGCGCAGGATCGCCGGGTCCATGCCTTTGCCATCGTCGGTGATCGACAGCAGGATATGGTCGCCTTCCTGCTCGGCCGCCAGAATCACCTTGCCGTTGCGCGACTTGCCCGCCGCTTCACGCTCTTCGGGAGTTTCCACGCCGTGGTCGACAGCGTTGCGCACCAAGTGGACCAACGGGTCGGCCAGGGCCTCGACAAGGTTCTTGTCGAGGTCGGTTTCTTCGCCCACCAGTTCCAGGTTGATTTCTTTCTTGAGCTGGCGTGCCAGGTCGCGAACCAGACGCGGGAAGCGGCCGAAGACTTTCTTGATCGGCTGCATGCGGGTTTTCATCACCGCGGTCTGCAGGTCGGCGGTGACCACGTCGAGGTTCGACACGGCCTTTTGCATGGCTTCATCGCCACTGCTCAGGCCCAGGCGCACCAGACGGTTACGCACCAGCACCAACTCGCCCACCATGTTCATGATGTCGTCCAGGCGTGCGGTGTCTACCCGTACGGTGGTTTCGGCTTCGGTGGTGACCGGTTTTTCGGCCACGGCGGCAGCCGGGGCACGCGCAGGTGCTGCGGCCGGTGCCGGCGCGGGCTTGGCGACCGGTGCAGGTGCTGGCTTGGCGGCCACAGGCGCCGCAGTCGCCGCTGCGGCCGGGGCCACTTCGGCGAACTTGCCCTTGCCATGCAGTTCGTCGAGCAAGGCTTCGAATTCGTGATCGCTGATCAACCCGTCACCGGCCGGTGCTGCGCTGGCGGCAGCAGCGGCTGGCGCCGTCGCGGCGACTTCCGGCAAGGCATCGGCAGCGAACGTGCCCTTGCCGTGCAGTTGGTCGAGCAAGGCTTCGAATTCGTCGTCGGTGATATCGGTGCTGGCGCTGGCTGCGGCTGCGGGCGGCGCGGCCACCGGTGCCACGGCGTCGGCAGCGAACTGACCTTTGCCATGCAACTGGTCGAGCAGGGATTCGAATTCGGCGTCGGTGATGTCTTCGCTGGTCGGCGCGGCAGGTGCCGCAGCCGGTGGCTGTGGCGCTTGCGGTGCTTCGGCCTCGGCCTTCACAGCGTTGAGCGAATCGAGCAGTTGTTCGAACTCGCTGTCGGTGACATCCGGCTCAGGCTCAGGCTCGGCCACCGGCGCAGGCGCAGCTTGCACGGCGACCGCCTCGTCAGCTGGCTCTGCCAGGCGCGCCAGGGCGGCCAGCAGTTCCGGGGTGGCGGCGGTGATCGGGGCACGTTCGCGCACTTCGCTGAACATGCCGTTGACCGCATCCAGTGCTTCGAGAATCACGTCCATCAACTCCGAGTCGACCTTTCGCTCACCCTTGCGCAGGATGTCGAACACGTTCTCGGCGATGTGGCAGCACTCCACCAGCTCATGGAGCTGGAGGAAGCCGGCGCCCCCTTTTACAGTGTGAAAACCGCGAAAAATTGCATTGAGCAGGTTCGCATCATCCGGTCGGCTTTCCAGCTCGACCAGTTGTTCGGACAGTTGCTCTAAAATTTCGCCGGCCTCTACAAGGAAATCCTGAAGGATTTCTTCATCGGCGCCGAAGCTCATGTGGGTGCTCCTTAGAAGCCTAAACTGGATAACAGGTCATCGACATCATCCTGACCTGACACAACGTCTTCACGTTTATCGGCATGAATCTGCGGACCTTCACCCTTGGCGAGATGTTTTTGTGGATCTTTTTCCGAAAGGATCGCCGCACGGTCATGTTCGATGCCGGCAAAACGATCGACCTGCCCGGCCATGAGCACCAGTTTGAGCAGGTTGCTTTCCACTTCGGTGACCAGTTGGGTCACGCGCTTGATCACTTGACCGGTGAGGTCCTGGTAATCCTGGGCCAGCAGAATATCGTTGAGGTTGCTCGCCACGGTGCGGTTTTCCTGTTCGCTACGCGACAGAAAACCGTCGACCCGACGGGCCAGCTCACGAAACTCTTCAGCACCCACTTCGCGACGCATGAAGCGGCCCCAGTCGTGACTGAGCGCCTGGGCTTCGGTGGCCATGCCATTGACCAGCGGCGTGGCGTTTTCCACCAGGTCCATGGTGCGGTTGGCCGCTGCCTCGGTCAGCTTGACCACATAGGACAGGCGTTCAGTGGCATCGGTGATCTGCGAAATTTCTTCGGCCTGGGGCATGTGCGGATCAATCTGAAAATTGACGATCGCACTGTGCAGCTCGCGCGTGAGCTTGCCCACTTCCTGGTACAGGCCGCGGTCACGGGTCTGGTTAAGCTCATGGATCAACTGCACCGCGTCGCCGAAATGACCTTTTTCAAGGCTCTCGACCAACTCGTGAGCATGCTTTTTCAGGGTCGACTCAAAATCGCCCAATGTTGTTTCTTTCTGCTCCATAGCTCCCCCGCGATGGCATTAGCCTTGGATGCGTTCGAAGATTTTTTCGATCTTCTCTTTTAGCGCCAATGCCGTGAATGGCTTGACCACGTAACCGTTTACCCCGGCTTGGGCGGCTTCGATGATCTGTTCACGCTTGGCTTCGGCGGTCACCATCAGCACAGGCAGGCTGCGCAGCTTCTCGTCGGCGCGCACATGGCGCAACAGGTCGATGCCGGTCATGCCCGGCATGTTCCAGTCGGTTACCAGAAAGTCGATGCTGCCGCTGTTGAGGATTGGAATCGCGGTAATACCGTCATCCGCCTCGACCGTGTTTGTGAACCCAAGGTCACGCAACAGGTTTTTTATGATCCGCCGCATCGTTGAGAAGTCATCAACGATGAGGATTTTCATGTTCTTGTCCAATTCGACCTCCAAGCAGTCTTAAACGCGCCCAGCACCTGGACGCGCCATTTCAATCAACAGGCGTTACACAAAAAGGACTGCCGGGTCCACCACGGGTCGAACCCGCGAAAGTAGTGACCTTCGCGGTATCGTCTGCAGTGTCCCCACACTGCCTGTCAGCGCGCGCGCCACTCTCCCAAACGCCCCCGCAAACGGGCTGCGCACTGGCTATGCAACTGGCTGACACGCGATTCGCTGACCCCCAGGACCTCACCGATTTCCTTGAGGTTCAGCTCTTCGTCGTAGTACAGCGCCAGGACCAGGCGCTCACGCTCCGGCAAGTTGGCAATGGCGTCCGCCAGTGCGCCCTGAAAACGTTCATCTTCCAGGTCGCGTGACGGCTCCATATGCGCACTCGCGCCGTCCTCGTGCAGCCCTTCGTGTTCGCCGTCCTGCAACAGGTCGTCGAAACTGAACAGGCGGCTGCCCAAGGTATCGTTCAAAATCCCGTAATAATCATCGAGACTCAATTGGAGTTCGGCCGCAACTTCGTGATCTTTAGCGTCGCGACCGGTTTTTGCTTCAATTGAGCGAATTGCGTCACTGACCATCCGCGTATTGCGGTGCACCGAACGCGGCGCCCAATCCCCTTTACGCACTTCATCGAGCATGGCGCCACGGATACGAATACCCGCATACGTCTCGAAACTGGCGCCCTTGCTCGCGTCGTACTTGGTCGACACTTCGAGCAGACCGATCATGCCGGCCTGGATCAGGTCTTCGACCTGCACGCTGGCCGGCAGGCGTGCCAGCAGGTGATAGGCGATGCGCTTGACCAGCGGCGCATAGCGCTCGATCAATTCGCCCTGGCTGTCACGTGCCGATTTTTTATAGAGGTTGTAGCCGCTGGATGTCATAGCACAGGACCCGCGCTTGTCTGATGCACCAATCGCTCGACGAAGAACTCCAGATGTCCGCGCGGGTTGGCGGGCAGCGGCCAGGTATCGACCTTCTGGGCAATCGCCTTGAATGCCAGCGCGCATTTGGAACGCGGGAATGCTTCGTAGACCGCACGCTGTTTTTGCACAGCCTTGCGCACGCATTCGTCGTAGGGAACCGCGCCAACGTATTGCAGGGCGACATCAAGAAAACGATCCGTGACCTTGGTCAGCTTGGCGAACAGGTTGCGCCCTTCCTGCGGGCTCTGGGCCATATTGGCCAGCACGCGGAAGCGATTCATGCCGTAGTCACGGTTAAGCAGTTTGATCAGGGCGTAGGCGTCGGTGATCGAGGTGGGCTCGTCGCACACCACCAGCAGCACTTCCTGCGCAGCGCGTACAAAGCTGACCACGGACTCGCCAATGCCGGCGGCGGTATCGATCACCAGCACGTCGAGGTTGTCGCCAATGTCGCTGAACGCCTGGATCAGGCCGGCATGCTGCGCCGGGCTCAGGTGCACCATGCTCTGGGTGCCAGAGGCAGCCGGCACGATGCGGATCCCGCCAGGCCCCTGCAGCAGCACATCGCGCAGCTCACAGCGCCCCTCGATCACATCGGCGAGCGTATGTTTGGGGGTCAGCCCCAGCAGAACGTCCACGTTCGCCAGGCCCAGGTCAGCGTCCAGCAGCATGACGCGACGGCCAAGCTCTGCCAGGGCCAGGGACAAATTCACTGACACGTTAGTTTTCCCGACGCCACCTTTGCCGCCGGTCACCGCGATCACCTGTACGGGATGCATGCTGCCCATTTTATTTCTTTACCTTGTCTTGCTTAGACGCAGGCTACATGGCTTGGCCGCTTGAATCGCTTGCAGACCATCGATGTAGGTACATTTCACGGCGTTCATCCTGCCTCAACCGACCCGTTTTGCCGGGTTGTGGTAAAGGTCGGCGAACATATCAGCCATTGCTTCCTCGCTAGGCTCGTCTTGCATTTGCACACTCACGGCACGGCTGACCAACTGATGACGACGCGGCAGATGCAGATCATCCGGGATCCGCGGGCCGTCGGTCAGGTAGGCGACCGGTAATTCATGGCTGATTGCCAGGCTCAGCACCTCGCCCAGGCTCGCGGTTTCGTCGAGCTTGGTGAGGATGCAGCCGGCCAGCCCGCAGCGCTTGTAACTATGATACGCAGCGGTAAGAACCTGTTTCTGGCTGGTGGTTGCAAGCACCAGGTAATTTTTCGACTTGATCCCGCGGCCCGCCAGGCTTTCCAGCTGCATGCGCAACGCCGGGTCGCTGGCTTGCAGGCCGGCGGTATCGATCAGCACCACGCGCTTGCGCAGCAGTGGGTCGAGGGCGTTGGCCAGGGACTGGCCCGGGTCGACGTGGGTCACCGGCACATTGAGAATGCGGCCGAGGGTCTTGAGCTGCTCCTGGGCGCCGATACGGTAGCTGTCCATGCTCACCAGCGCGATGTTGTTGGCGCCGTACTTGAGCACGTAACGGGCGGCCAGCTTGGCCAGGGTGGTGGTCTTGCCCATGCCGGCAGGGCCGACCATGGCGATCACACCGCCCTCTTCCAGGGGTTCGATTTCCGGGGTGGCGATCATCCGAGCCAGGTGCGCCAGCAGCATGCGCCAGGCCTGGCGGGGCTCTTCGATGCTGCCGGTCAGCGCCAGCAGGTCGCGCGACAGCGGGCCGGACAGGCCAATGCGTTGCAGACGGCGCCACAGATTGGCCTGTTGCGGCTTGCTGCCTTGCAATTGGTTCCAGGCCAGCGAGCCCAGTTGCACTTCGAGCAGTTCACGCAGGCCGTTGAGTTCAAAGCGCATCGAATCGAATACGCGCTGGTCGACGCTGGCGGCCGGGGCCGGTGCGGCAGGACGCGGCGGTTCGACAAAGGTCGGCTCCACCAGCGGCTCGGCAGCGGTCAGCGGCAGGCCGGCAAACAGCTGGCGATTGGTGGTGGTGTCGCTGTCGCCGCGCATGCTCAGTTCGGCCTGGGCCGACACAATGCGCGAGGCGGTCTTGCGCAGCTCGTCTTCGAGTTCCATGTTCGGCACGCGTGGCGCCAGGGCCTGAGGGGTGTAATCCAGGGCAGCCGTCAGCTCCACACCGCCGGCGATGCGGCGGTTACCGATAATGGCGGCATCGGCGCCCAGCTCATCACGCACCAGTTTCATGGCCTGACGCATATCGGCGGCGAAAAAACGCTTCACTTGCATAACCCACTACCTCAGCCGTTGGGCCCTACTGTCGCGACGATAGTCACTTGCTTATTGTCAGGAATTTCCTGGTAAGCCAACACGTGCAAATTCGGTACTGCCAGACGTCCAAACCGCGACAACATCGCTCGGACCGGGCCTGCCACCAGCAGAATCACCGGTTGGCCCTGCATTTCCTGGCGCTGTGCGGCGTCGATCAACGAACGCTGCAGTTTTTCAGCCATGCTTGGCTCCAGCAGAACGCCCTCTTCCTGGCCTAATCCTGCCTTCTGAATACTATTGAGCAAGATCTGTTCCAACCTTGGCTCCAGGGTGATAACAGGCAGCTCGGAGTCAAGCCCTACAATGCTTTGCACGATTGCGCGGGACAATCCAACGCGCACCGAAGCCACCAACGCGGCGGTATCTTGACTCTTGGCGGCGTTGTTGGCGATAGCCTCGGCAATGCTGCGAATGTCGCGCACCGGCACCTGTTCGGCCAGCAGCGCCTGCAGCACCTTGAGCAACTGCGACAGCGAGAGCACGCCCGGCACCAGCTCCTCGGCGAGCTTTGGCGAGGCCTTGGCGAGCAAACCCATCAATTGCTGGACTTCCTCGTGCCCGATCAGCTCGTGGGAGTGCTTGTAGAGGATCTGGTTGAGGTGGGTGGCGACCACGGTGCTGGCGTCCACCACGGTGTAACCGAGTGATTGCGCCTGGCTGCGCTGGCTGACTTCGATCCACACCGCTTCCAGGCCAAAAGCCGGATCTTTGGCGGTAATGCCGTTGAGGCTGCCGAACACCTGGCCTGGGTTGATCGCCAGTTCCCGATCCGGGTAGATCTCGGCTTCGGCGAGGATCACGCCCATCAGGGTCAGGCGATAGGCACTGGGAGCCAGGTCGAGGTTGTCGCGAATGTGCACAGTGGGCATGAGGAAGCCCAGGTCCTGGGACAGTTTCTTGCGCACACCCTTGATCCGCGCGAGCAACTGGCCACCCTGGTTGCGGTCCACCAGTGGAATCAGGCGGTAGCCGACCTCCAGGCCGATCATGTCGATTGGGGTCACGTCGTCCCAGCCCAGCTCCTTGGTTTCCTGGGCGCGGGCCGGGGATGGCAGCAATTCCTGCTGGCGCGCCACTTCCTGCAGGGCCTGCACCTTGACCGCGTTCTGTTTTTTCCAGAACAGATAAGCACCGCCGCCAGCCAGGGCCGCCATGGTCAGGAACGACACGTGGGGCATGCCCGGCACGATACCCATGATCGCCATGATGCCCGCCGCCACGGCCAGGGCTTTGGGCGAGGCGAACATCTGCCGACTGATCTGCTTGCCCATGTCTTCAGAGCCTGAAGCACGGGTCACCATGATGGCCGCTGCTGTGGATAACAACAGTGATGGCAATTGCGCCACTAAACCGTCACCGATGGTCAGCAGGGCGTACACCTTGCCGGCGTCGCCGAAGGTCATGCCATGCTGGAAGATGCCCACGGCCATGCCGCCGATGAGGTTGATGAACAGAATCAGCAGACCGGCGATGGCGTCGCCACGCACAAACTTGCTCGCACCGTCCATGGAACCATAGAACTCGGCTTCCTGAGCCACTTCCAGGCGGCGGCTCTTGGCCTGGTTCTGGTCGATCAGGCCGGCGTTGAGATCGGCGTCGATGGCCATCTGTTTGCCGGGCATGGCGTCGAGGGTAAAGCGCGCGCTCACCTCGGAAATCCGCCCGGCGCCCTTGGTCACCACCACGAAGTTGATGATCATCAAGATCGCGAACACCACGATACCAACCACGTAGTTACCGCCGATCACCACCTCACCGAACGCCTGGATCACCTTGCCGGCGGCGGCGTGGCCGTCCTGGCCGTGCAGCATCACCACGCGGGTGGACGCGACGTTCAGGGCCAGCCGCAGCAGGGTGGCCACCAGCAGGATGGTGGGAAACACCGCAAAATCCAGCGGCCGCAGCGCGTACACGCAGACCAGCAGGACCACGACGGACAGGGCAATGTTGAAGGTGAAGAACACGTCGAGCAGAAACGGCGGCATCGGCAACATCATCATTGCCAGCATCACCAGCAACAACAACGGCACACCCAGATTGCCCCGCGAGAGGTCAGTCAGGGTCGTACGGGCCGTACCGAACATTTGAGAGCGATCCACCACCGGTATTCCTCGTAACGTAAAGCAAACTTTTGACGCCAAGAGGCGACTTGCAGGCGGTATTGCAAGAAGCTGTCCAACTTTGGTTTTGGTATCAGGATCAAAAAAATATGGGAGGGGGCTTGCCCCCTCCCATATTTTTTGTCTCGTTGTGTCATCAAGGCTTGGGGGTGGCTGATTTGATCGGCGGCAGCGCGTACGGGCCTTTGGGTCGATGGATCAATTGAAAGGCCAGTTTCCGGCCGACCGAAAACCTGGTCTTGCCCCAATCTCTCTTGTCGACAAATACTTCATCTTTCCAGTCATCAGACCAAATCACCCACTCTTCCCTGATCCGATCGTAGGATTTGACAGCCCCGCTATACACCTTCAACACCGCTCTCCCCGCATCTAGCTCAAAACCTGCGTCACGTTTTCAATGCAATGGAACCGCGCACAGGTATTGCTGGCTACTGTCAAAGTTGACAGGTAGACGCTGCACAACAACGAGTGTTAGAGATGTAAAAATGGGCCACTGTGAAGCCACACCGCGTCAGGAATCGCGCCGCAGCTCCGGCGGAATCGGCAGGTCCTTGAGCGGGTCCGGCCGTTTGCCTTTACCCGCGCGGTACTGGCGGATCTGGTAGACATAGGCCAGAACCTGCGCCACGGCCAGGTACAGACCGGCGGGAATTTCCTGGTCCAGGTCGGTGGAATAGAAGATCGAGCGCGCGAGCGCCGCCGATTCCAGCAACAGGATGTCGTTGGCCACGGCAATTTCACGGATTTTCAGCGCGGTAAAGTCGCTGCCCTTGGCCAGCAGCATTGGCGCGCCGCCTTTCTCGGGATCGTACTTGAGGGCCACGGCGTAGTGGGTCGGGTTGGTGATGATCACATCGGCGTCGGGCACCGAGGACATCATCTTGCGCTGGGACATTTCACGCTGCAGCTGACGGATGCGCTGCTTGACCTCCGGCCGCCCTTCCTGGTCCTTGTGCTCGTCACGCACCTCCTGCTTGGTCATCAGCAGTTTCTTGTGGCTCTCCCACAGTTGGATCGGTGCGTCCACCGCCGCAATGATGATCAACCCCGCAGACATCCACAGCGCGCTCCAGCCCACCAACTGCAAGCTGTGGATGATCGCCGACTCCAACGGCTCGTGGGCGATGCGCAGCAGGTCGTCGATATCCGACGACAACACCGCCAGCGCCACGAACAGAATCAGGATGAATTTGGCCAGGGCCTTGAGCAGCTCCACCAGCGCCTTGGCGGAGAACATGCGTTTGAGCCCTGCCCCCGGGTTCATGCGGCTGAACTTGGGCGCCATACTGCTGGCGGCGAACAGCCAGCCTCCCAGCGCCACTGGGCCGATCAACGCAGCCAGCAACAAGGTGATCAGGATCGGCAGCACCGCCAACAGCGCGATATTGCCCGAATGCATCAGGTAATGGCCCATGGCGTCGGGATTGAGCAGCACCTCGCGCGGCAGGCTGAAGTTGTATTTCATCAACTCCAGCAAATCCAGGGCCAGGCCGCCACCATAGATCAGCAGCGCGCCGGAACCGGCCATCATGGTCGCGACGGTGTTGAGTTCCTTGGAGCGGGCGATCTCACCCTTTTCCCGGGAGTCCTTTTTACGTTTCTCCGTGGGGTCTTCTGTCTTGTCCTGACCACTCTCGCTCTCGGCCATGGCTCAGCGCGCCCGTGCCAGGTCACGTAAAAACTGCAGGGCGTCGGTCGCCAGCGGTTGATACTGATTGAGAATGTCAGCCAGGCCGACCCAAAAGATGACCATGCCCATTACAAGGGTCAGCGGGAAACCGATGGAGAAAATGTTCAACTGCGGCGCCGCGCGCGTCATCACGCCGAACGCGATGTTCACCACCAGCAACGCGGTGATGGCCGGCAGCACCAGCAACAGCGAGGCGCCCAGCACCCAGCCAAGGCGCCCCACCACTTCCCAGAAATGATTGACCACCAGCCCCGATCCCACCGGCAAGGTGGTGAAGCTTTCGGTCAGCACCTCGAACGCCACCAGGTGGCCGTTCATGGCCAGAAACAGCAAGGTCACCAGCATCGTCAAAAACTGCCCGATCACTGCTGCCGAGACGCCGTTGGTAGGGTCGACCATGGACGCGAAGCCCATGCCCATCTGCACCGAAATGATTTGCCCGGCGACCACGAAGGCCTGGAAGAACAGGGTCAGGGAAAAACCCAGCATGGCACCGATCAGCACCTGCTCGGCGATCAGCAGCAAGGCACTGAGGTCGAGCGCGTTGACCGGCGGCATCGGCGGCAGACCGGGCACGATCACCACCGTGATAGCCACCGCAAAATACAGACGCACACGCCGGGGCACCAGGGTGGTACCGAACACCGGCATCGCCATCAGCATCGCTGTGACGCGAAACAGCGGCAGGATGAACGAGGCCACCCACGTACTGATCTGGGTGTCGGTCAACGCCAGCAGCGATTGCATGGGCTCAGCCGATCAACTGCGGAATACTGCCGTACAGCTGCAGGATGTATTCCATGAAGGTTTGCACCAGCCACGGGCCGGCGACGATCAGCGTGATCAGCATCACCAGCAGGCGCGGCAAAAAGCTCAAGGTCTGTTCGTTGATCTGGGTCGCGGCCTGGAACATCGCCACCAGCAGGCCCACCAACAGGCTCGGCACCACCAGCACGGCGACCATCATGGTGGTCAGCCACAGCGCTTCACGGAACAGGTCGACCGCTACTTCTGGCGTCATGGCCTCATACCCCTCCGAAGCTGCCGGCCAGGGTGCCGATTATCAGCGCCCAACCGTCCACCAGCACAAACAGCATGATCTTGAACGGCAACGAGATGATCAGCGGCGACAGCATCATCATGCCCATGGCCATCAACACGCTCGCCACCACCAGGTCGATGATCAGGAACGGGATGAAGATCATGAAGCCGATTTGAAACGCGGTCTTGAGCTCCGAGGTGACGAACGCCGGCACCAGGATGGTCAGCGGCGCCTGATCCGGGGTGGCAATGTCGGTGCGCTTGGACAGGCGCACGAACAGCTCAAGGTCGCTGGAGCGCGTCTGCGACAGCATGAAGTCCTTGATCGGACCCTGGGCCCTGTCGATTGCGACCTGGGGCGTGATGGTCTCGGCCAGATAGGGTTGCAGGGCTTGCTGGTTCACCTTGTCGAACACCGGCGCCATGATGAACATGGTCAAAAACAGCGCCATGCCAGTGAGGATCTGGTTCGACGGCGTCTGCTGCAGGCCCAGGGCCTGGCGCAGGATCGAGAACACGATGATGATCCGCGTAAAGCTGGTCATCAGCATGACGAACGCCGGGATAAAACTCAGCGCGGTCATGATCAGCAAAATCTGCAGGCTGACCGAATACTCCTGCGCGCCGGCTGCGTTGGTGCCCAGGGTGATCGCCGGGATCGACAACGGGTCGGCGCCCAGCGCCAGTGGCGCGACCAGCAACAGCATGAGCGTCAATAAAACGCGCATTACTTCTTATCCTTCTGATCCTTGCCCAGCAACTCCATCAGGCGCTGAGCGAATTCCGGCGTGGCAGGCGTGGACGTGTCCACGTTCACCGGGTTCTTGAGCACGTGCAGCGGGGTGATACGGCCCGGCGTGATGCCCAGCAAGATCTGTTCGCCGCCCACCTGCACCAGCACCAGCCGGTCACGCGGCCCCAGCGCACGCGCGCCGATCATCTCGATCACCTGGCCATTGCCGGGGCCGATACGCTGCATGCGGCGCATCACCCAGGCCAGCACGAAGATCAGCCCTACCACCAGCAGCAACCCCAGCACCAGCTGGGTCAGTTGCCCGCCGACACTGCCGCCGACCAAGGGCGCGGCCGCCTTCGCCACAGGTTCGGCCGCGAGGGCGCTCAATGGCAGCGCCAGACACAGTCCCGCCAGTGAATACTTCATGTCAGCGCAACTTCTTGATGCGTTCGCTCGGGCTGATCACGTCCGTCAGGCGGATGCCGAACTTTTCGTTGACCACCACCACTTCGCCGTGGGCGATCAGCGTGCCGTTGACCAGCACATCCAGCGGCTCACCGGCCAGGCGGTCCAGCTCGATCACCGAGCCCTGGTTGAGCTGCAGCAGGTTGCGGATGTTGATTTCGGTGCTGCCCACTTCCATGGAGATCGACACCGGAATGTCGAGGATCACGTCCAGGTTGGGACCGTCGAGGCTCACCGGGTCATTGTTCTTCGGCATGCTGCCGAATTCTTCCATCGCCAGGCGCTTGCCGGCGGGCGCGGTGGCGGCATCGGCGGCCAGCAGCGCGTCGATATCGTCCTGGCCGACATCGCCGGTTTCTTCCAGGGCCGCTGCCCATTCGTCAGCCAGAGCCTGGTCTTCGGCGGAAGTGTTTTCGTGTTCGGTAGCCATTACATGTCCTCGGCGAAGCAAACATTCATAAAAAGAGGGGGATCAGCGCCGGTTGATCGGCTCGATCACCTGCAGCGCCAGGTTGCCCTTGTGGGAACCGAGCTTGACCTTGAACGACGGCACGCCGTTGGCGCGCATGATCATTTCTTCCGGCAATTCGACCGGAATCACGTCGCCGGGCTGCATGTGCAGAATATCGCGCAGGCGCAACTGGCGACGGGCCACGGTGGCGCTCAGCGGTACGTCGACGTCGAGCAGGTCTTCGCGCAGGGCCTTGACCCAACGTTCGTCCTGGTCGTCAACGTCGGACTGGAAGCCGGCGTCGAGCATCTCGCGCACCGGTTCGATCATCGCGTACGGCATGGTCACGTGCAGATCGCCGCCGCCGCCATCGAGTTCGATGTGGAACGTCGACACCACAATAGCCTCGCTCGGTCCGACGATGTTGGCCATGGCCGGGTTCACTTCCGAGTTGATGTACTCGAAATTGACCTCCATGACGGCCTGCCAGGCTTCCTTCAAGTCGATGAAGGCCTGCTCCAGCACCATGCGCACCACACGCAATTCGGTAGGGGTGAATTCGCGGCCTTCGATCTTGGCATGGCGACCGTCGCCACCGAAGAAGTTGTCCACCAGCTTGAACACCAGCTTGGCGTCGAGGATGAACAGCGCGGTGCCGCGCAGCGGCTTGATCTTGACCAGATTGAGGCTGGTGGGCACGTACAGCGAATGCACGTACTCGCCGAACTTCATCACCTGCACGCCGCCCACCGCCACGTCGGCAGAGCGACGCAGCATGTTGAACATGCTGATGCGGGTGTAGCGGGCGAAACGTTCGTTGATCATCTCCAGGGTCGGCATGCGCCCACGGACGATGCGATCCTGGCTGGTCAGGTCATAACTTTTGACGCTGCCGGGCTCGGCAACCATTTCGGTCTGTACCAGACCATCGTCCACGCCATGCAGCAGCGCATCGATTTCATCCTGGGACAGCAGGTCCTGCACGGCCATGTCGTGATCCTACTGCAATACGAAATTAGTGAAGAGCACTTGCTCGACGGCGACTTTACCGAGTTCCTTCTGGGACACTTCCTGCACGCTGGCGGTGACTTTCTGGCGCAGCATTTCCTGGCCAACCGGGGTCACCAGGCTGTCGAAGCCCTGTGCGGATAACAGCATCACCAGGTTGTTGCGGATCACCGGCATATGCACCTTGAGCGCATCCAGGTCCGCCTGATTACGCGCCAACAGCGTCATGCTCACCTGCAGGTAGCGTTGACGGCCGTTCTGATTGTAGTTGGCGACAAAGGCCGGCAGCATCGGCTCGAAGATAGCCGGTTGCTTGGCGTTGGTGGCGGCCTCGGCGACGGGGGCCGGTTTGCTGGCACTGCTGTGCATGATGTACCAGGTGCCGCCCACTGAAGCACCAATGGCCAGGAGCAGACCCAGGACGATCATCAGGATAAGCTTGAGTTTGCCCTTCCCCTTGACCTTGCCTTCGGGTGCTTGTGCTGCGTCTTCGCTCTTCGCCATGCCAATAATCCGTCACTATTTTGGGATTCATAGATCTACGGAAAGGCAAGAGCAAGTGTTATGCCAGAATTGTCTGGTAGACAGGCACATATCCATGTGGGAGGGAGCAAGCCCCCTCCCACATTTAATCAGGCGTAGTAATCGACGGCGCTGGAGCCGATCACGCTGGTCGTTACCGGCGCTGTGGCAGCGGTGACTTCCGCGTGGTCAGCACTGTCGGCCCTGCCACCCCGTGCGCCGCCACTCACGCCGCGCATCTGGTTCTGCTGTTGCTGTTGCTGCTCCTGGCCACGGGACTGGTCGGACACGTTCACGTCCACCTGGCCCATGCCCTGCTGAGCGAACATCTCGCGCAGGCGGCCGGACTGGCTTTCCAACGCTTCACGCACCACGGCGTGACCGCTCATGAACGTCACCTGAGCCTGCTGATCCGGTGTCATGTTGACCTTGATGTCCAGACGCCCCAGCTCGGCCGGCTGCAACTGAATCTCGGCCGACTTGAGGCTGGCGCTGGAGAGGTACATCACGCGGTTGACCACCTCTTCGGTCCAGCCGCTCTGGTGCATCGCCAACGGTGCGTTGGCTACCGGCGGCAGCGCATTGGCGGTTTTCGGCGTGGCGGCCTGGGTCAGCGCGGCCAGGCGATCGGCGAAGTTATCGACGCGGGTATCGCTGCCGGCGTTTTTCAGGTCCTTGAGACCGTCATCGATCAACGCGCCGAACGCCTTCTCGCCGCCCTGATGGGTGCTGTCCTTGGCGGCTTGCTGGTCCACCAGGGTGGCGATGCCGGCGGCAAATGTCTGCGCGGCGGTTGGCTGATCCTGGGTGGCGGTGGTCGGTGCGGCCTTCTGCGGCGCCTGGCTGCTGGCGGACACGTGACCGCCCTGTTCCATCGCCAAACGCACGGCGGGCATATCGTCCAGCGGGTCGGCGGCGGGGTCGAAGGCAGGCTTGGCTGCATCGGTTGCCGCGACAGGCGCTGCGACCGCAGGTTGCGTCTTGTCAGCCTTGTCGGGCTTGGCGGCAACCGGGGCCGGCGTTTCCGGCGGTACCGGCAAAGCCACTGGCGTGAGCGTGGCCACCAGGGCCGGGTCGACTACCGGATCGGCCGGCGGCTGTTGCGCCAGGGCCGGGTCGGTGGGTTTGTCGTCGTCACTGCTGGCGCTGTCGTCGGACTTGGCTGGCGGCGTGGCAGGCAAGGGTTTGCCGCTATCGGCAACCGCCGGCGTGCTGGCGGCAGGTTTGTCGCTGTCGGCAACCGGCTTGGCCGGGCTTTCGACAGGCTTGTCGCGCGTGGGTTTGGCCGGGCTGGCGTCGGGTTTTGCGGCAGGTTTTGACGCTTGGTTGGCGAACACTTGAGCGAAGCCAGGGCCTTTATCCCGGGGGGCCGCCGCCACTGAAGGTGAAACGGCGACGGGCGCTTGAGGCTTGGCCGCAGGGGCAGCCTGAAGGAGGGCGTTGGGGGCGACTGGCATAAGTAGGGTCTCCAACTGCATGGGGGTCATGGGATGCAGTTGTGGAGATAAAGCAAGAGTTGGGCCAGGTTGGATTGGTTGGATATATATCGCCGCACTGGGCCAGTGCGCTAACCCGGTGTCCTGCCGGGTTACCCACGGATTCAAGCCTTCGTTCGGCCAGCGTGGTTAACGGGGTCGCCTGGGACTGTCATAAATTTTGTGTTCGGGCATAACATGTTGATAGAGGTGCATGTATGCCGACCAAAAAGAAACCGGCCCGTGAGGCCCCGCGAGACCTTCCATCCATTCCCCAAGAGCTGATCGACCA
>NZ_JYLI01000015.1 GCF_001439785.1 Pseudomonas poae
GAGCACGAGGTCGGCAGCCTCGCGTTTGAATTCAGGAGTAAAGGAGCGGCGTTGTTTGGTCATCTGACACCTCGATCTGGCGAGCATTCTCGCCTAAATGGGTGTCCGGTTTCATTAGACCACTACATACACCCACTTGCTGTAGCTGTACTTATGTTCTGGGAGCGGCTTGAGGGCTGGATAGTCAAGCTCAAGGAAGCGGCTGGTTCGGCTCTTAGGGTACGTTCGAGTGATTCGACTGTTTAGCTCATCAACCCAGTAGCTGATTTTCTCGTTGAGCTCTTCTAAGGAAAAAAAGGTGCTCGCTCTCAGCCTTGCGAGAACGAATCTTTGTACCAGTTGAACAGCAATCTCACCTAGCGACTTGTCTTGCGGTTTACGCGGTCTGGCGGGGTAAATTTGAAATCCGTAGTGCTCAGAAAACTCGGCGTAGGCACGATTTAGGGTCACCACATCTCTCGTGTTTTTCGTCACTGCTGACTTCAAATTATCAGGCACAACGAACCGTGGAACCCCGTCGAAGAACTCCAGGGCCAGAATGTTGCATCTGAGCCAGTCTGGGATCGTTTGACTTCTCACGGCGGTGGCAAAAATGTATCCCGAGGCACCTAGCGTTGCCACGAACACCTGAGCTTGGCTGATTGCTCCAGTATCCGGGTTGGTCACAGGCATTGTCCTGCCACAAAAGTCCACGAAGCACTTGTCTCCGGGGAGGTGAGTCTGTCGCATGCTCAGCTTTTGCCTATTGACCCATTCACGATAAATCCGTGTGAACTGAGCATAAGACACGCCTTCTGGCTCGCTTGTACGAAACTCTTGCCATAGGAGTTCCAAGGTGATGTCAGGAAGTTTTAGCTGTTCATGGATGGCAGGCCATGACGGGTAAGCCTTCCTTTGAGATGAGACTTTTGGCTGGGTATGCAGACGCTCCGCCAGCGCTTTGTCGTCAAGGTGCTTCAGTTCTTCCCAGCTTTGTCCACACTGTGCCAACTGATCCCGAATGGTGCGAACAGTGTTATGGGACACTTTGGCTAATAGGCCAATAGCCCTATTCGACAGCTTGGGGTCGCTCGTAAGGCGTAGCACCTCGCGCTGCGTACTTATTGGCAGCCTCATATGTTCTCCTCGCGACAGGTGTGTGAACACCTCACAGGTCGCGCCGTGTGAAAATTGCAGACAAACGGAATGTGATCGACTTGACGCCGAACGCGAGGGAACACAGAATGACGGCGCGTAGGGCTGAAACCTAACACCATCAAAAAAGCCTAGGGCTCCACCCCTGGGCTTTTTTGTGCTCCAAATCCACCGGCTAGCTCCTATCCTGATCTCATTGTGATACTCCTCATATGCTTAGTTCATACGGCCTGCTGCCGTGCGCAGCGCTGCGTAGCAATCCACCAAGCGACCTCTTTGGACAGAGCAAAGAACCCCCGACGATTAGGCACTTCAAATAGCGGCACCTCAATTGTCCCTCGCTGTTTAGCTTTACGAAACGCGTCGTACGATGTGTAACCCAACTCTCTCCACAGCGCGCTGCCACCCACCATCAGGCCATATCGCTGTTTGAGGTCGAGCTCTAATTCGAATGACAGAAATTGGATTTCAAGGGGCTCGCGCATCGCACTTAATGTCCGGTTTGGTCACAGTTGATAGTAATAAACCGCCCCCTTGCGCTCCAGCCGTAAGACTTCTACATTTTTTACGGTACAAAGATCGTTCGGGGATTTTTAAGTGTCTGATTTTAAGAGAATTGCAAACATTTATTCGGAGTTCGCAGGCAGCTTGCGCGAACAAATTCCGGAAAATAGCCGCCCCCGAAGCAACACAGTGGAAATGCTCGCAGTGGGCTACTGGTTCGAAGGACTGAGGCAGCGGACAGGCCTCAAAACTGCCTATGCCCTTGAGCTGTATTTCGAAAAAGAGTCATTTCGAAGAAATACGAATGGCACGATCCGGCATTACCGAAGCAAGTGGTCTAGGTACGAACAGAAAATGATCTCCCCCAAGGCCAAGACCTTGAGTAGGGTGGAACTGCTAGCACCTGGATCGTCCCGCGACCTGAATCATCCCATATGGACTTTGATGAAGCTGATCTCCCGGCAACAGAAAATCAGCTTCGACAGCTACTTCCGTGCGTTAAATACCGATGTCCAACTGGTGCTTTATCGCAGCACCAGCAACATGATTTGGGACAGTGTTCAGCGCGAACCAATCACTCAAGTTCTACTCGAAAAACTCGAACGCAGGGCAAGCTTGGATGCCCTCGCTGCGTTGATCGCGATAGTGGTCGAAGCAGATCTCCTAGGTCGAAAAACCGTTGCTATCAAGGCAGCAGGCACCTTGCACAAAGTACTTCTGATGCTGGCAATGGAGCTTCAAGCGCGCGGTGTTGCCGTTGGCCTAATCGATTGGCTCGTGTTCAACGTCCTACCCCTTGGAGTGCCTGCCCATCTGCATATCTGGATGAGCAGCGCTGACTACATCCACGCGTCGGCGCATTTGAACACCATGGTTTACCAGCATCCGGAAAGGCGCGGAAAAGCCCTACCTTGGAAGCTTCGTAATAAGCTGATGTGCAAGCTGCTTGCCGGGGACATGGGAATTGACGTTTTGCACGCAATGCGCCCTCAGTTCGAGTTGCGGACGGACATAGGGGAAATTGCGGCCGAGCTGGTCGAGGAGTTTAAGAAGACGTCGGCACTGAGAACTTGGGGATGGATGTGCATCATCGATGGCGCGCCACAGACAGTGCCACCAGTACCGCTGCTTTAGCCTTTCAAATGACTCGCTAGGCGAGTGGTCAAGTCCAATGCAAATGCCTGGTCACTTCCGATGCAAACGACTGGTCAAGTCGAATGCAAATGGCTGGTCAAATGGGTTGCAATTTCCCAGCCGGAGGGATGTGCTCGAATCCAAGCGGTGGCGATGGACATGAATACCGCTTTTGACCTGGAGGTTCGTCAGCACTGCCCGAAAGCGCGAGTGGTGTACGACCTCTTTCATGTGGTGGCCAAATATGGCCGAGAGGTGATTGATCGGGTCCGCGTCGATGAAGCTAATCGGCTACGTCATGACAAGCCTGCCCGAAAGGTCATCAAGCAAGCGCGATGGCTGTTGCTACGCAACCCGCAGAACCTGAAAACGCCGGAGCAACAGGTGCGTTTAAAGGACCTGCTGGCGGCCAACCAAGCATTGATGACAGTCTATCTAATGAAGGCTGAACTCAAAACGCTTTGGGCACCTAGCAGCGCCTGGGGCTGGCGATCAGCCTGGCAGCAATGGCTGCGTCATGCTCATGAAAGCGAGATACCACCTCTGATCCAGTTTGCCAAACGGCTAAAGGGTTACTGGCGGGGCATCGTCAGCCGGGTTCGCTGGCCGATGCATACGGGTCAGTTGGAAGGAATAAACAATCGAATAAAGGTCATCAAGCGGATGGCGTACGGTTACCGGGATAGCGAATTCTTTTTCATGAAGATCAAGAACGTCTTTCCCGGTAATCCGTGAAGAACCATAAAAAAGCCCCTGATGTAATATCAGGGGCTTTTTGTTGCAGGAAGGATCAGCCTTCCGCTTGTACTTCGTCAGCCTGCATGCCCTTCTGGCCCTGCACGGCAACGAAGGTCACTTTCTGGCCTTCTTTCAGGCTCTTGAAGCCGTTGCCCTGGATAGCGCGGAAATGCACGAACAGATCCGGACCGCTTTCTGGTGTGATAAAACCAAACCCTTTTTCGTCATTGAACCACTTGACGGTACCGCTCTGACGTGTGGACATTTCTTCTTTCCTTTGACGCTAAAAATTAATGACAGCCCCTTTCACATGAAAGAGCACTGGGCTGGGTTGCAGGAAAGTAAGAGACGTCGAACGGGTTGTAGCAAACTACCTCAGCTACTGCCCAGGTCCAGGTTCCAAGCGACCCATGCAAACACAGTGGACAGACTCTACGCCAACTAACGCAGAAAAAACAAGCCCTGCAAAACCCCCAGCGTTTACTCGGCTTCGTGGCACTTTGACCCGCCACGTATTGCCGTCTTATTCGATAGATAAGTTCACTTGTTATAAGCGCTTGCCTATAAAAAAGCCTATCAGTAATGCACTGTTTTATGGCGGCTGCGTGACAGTTTAGTGCACGTTAACGCAGCCGCGTTACTTATAGAAACAGCCAGTCAGCCACGGTAGTAACGCTGTGGTACGAATGGCATTTTACTTACACGTAATGGCACCTTTTTCCCACGCACCAAGGCAGACACCTCGGTATCCAGTGCGGTGAACGCGCTGTCCAGGTAACCCATTGCCAGCGGGCCACCGAGGCTCGGCCCAAAGCCGCCGCTGCAGATGGTGCCGATAACGGTGCCCTGTTCGTCGACAACCTCTGCACCTTCACGCACGGGTGTACGTTCCTGGGGCAGCAGGCCGACACGCTTGCGGGTCACGCCAGTTTGTTGCTGGCTGAAGATTTTCTCGGCGCCCGGGAAGCCGCCGGCGCGTGCGCCGTCGCTACGACGTGCCTTGGAGATGGCCCATAGCAGGCTCGCTTCAATCGGCGTGGTCTCGGTGTTCATGTCATGGCCATAAAGGCACAGGCCGGCTTCCAGGCGCAGGGAGTCGCGGGCGCCGAGGCCAATCGGCTGCACTTCGGTTTCGGCCAGCAGACTGCGCGCGAGGCTTTCGGCATTGGCGGCGGGTACGGAGATCTCAAACCCATCCTCACCGGTGTACCCCGAGCGGCTTACATAGCAGTCAACCCCCAACAGGCGAACGCTGGCGAACTGCATGAACGTCATCCGAGTGACTTCCGGCGCCAGGCGTGCCAGTACCTTTACCGCCGCCGGGCCTTGCAGGGCCAGCAGCGCGCGCGCTTCGAACAGAGGCTCGATGCTGCATTGCTCACCGATGTGTTTGCGCAGGTGTGCCAGGTCCTGATCCTTGCACGCGGCGTTGACCACCAGGAACAATTCGTCATTGCCCAGGTTGGCCACCATCAGGTCGTCAAGAATGCCGCCCTGTTCGTTGGTGAACATCGCGTAGCGCTGCATCCCCACCGGCAGGTCGATAATGTCGACCGGCACCAGGCTTTCGAGGGCCTTGGCGGCATTGGCGCCGCTGAGGCGGATCTGGCCCATGTGGGACACGTCAAACAACCCGGCGTGTTCGCGGGTGTGCAGGTGTTCCTTCATCACGCCCAGCGGGTATTGCACCGGCATGTCGTAGCCGGCGAAAGGCACCATGCGCGCGCCAAGTTCGAGGTGCAGGGCGTGCAAAGGGGTTTTCAATAGAGTGTCAGTGGACATGTTCAGCTCCTGAAAAAGGGCGAAGTGTGAGAGGGAGCAAGCTCCCTCCCAGCTCAGGCGTAGCTTTCGATTGACGGGCAGGCGCACACGAGGTTGCGATCGCCGAACACGTTGTCCACGCGCCCAACTGGCGGCCAGTATTTGCCATCGATCAGCGACGCAACCGGGTACACCGCCTGTTCGCGGCCGTACGGGTGGGTCCATTCGCCAACCAGCTCCGCCGCTGTGTGCGGGGCGTTTTTCAGGGGGTTGTCGTCCTTGTCGAGCGTGCCGTTTTCCACCGCGCGAATTTCTTCACGGATGGCGATCATGGCCTCGCAGAAACGGTCCAGTTCTTCCCGTGATTCGCTTTCGGTCGGTTCGATCATCAACGTGCCCGCCACCGGGAACGACATGGTTGGCGCATGGAAGCCAAAGTCGATCAGGCGCTTGGCCACGTCATCCACGCTAATGCCGCTGCTGTCCTTGAGTGGGCGCAGGTCAAGGATGCATTCGTGGGCCACCAGGCCGTTGCTGCCGGTGTAGAGCACCGGATAGTGCTCTTCGAGGCGACGGGAAATGTAGTTGGCATTCAGGATCGCCAGCTGCGAAGCCCGCTTGAGGCCTGCGCCACCCATCATGCTGATGTACATCCAGGTGATCGGCAAAATGCTCGCGCTGCCGAACGGCGCCGCGCACACCGCGCCTTCCTTGCGCGCCATGGCCGCGTGGCCCGGCAAAAACGGCGCCAGGTGCGACTTGACGCCAATCGGGCCAACGCCCGGACCGCCGCCGCCGTGGGGGATGCAGAACGTCTTGTGCAGGTTCAGGTGGGACACGTCGCCACCGAATTTGCCCGGCGCGCAGAGGCCGACCATCGCGTTCATGTTGGCGCCGTCGATGTACACCTGGCCGCCGTTGTCATGAATGACGCCGCAGATTTCGCGGATGCCTTCCTCGAACACGCCGTGGGTGGACGGGTAGGTGATCATCAGCGCGGCGAGGTGCTCGCGGTGTTCGATGGCCTTGGCGCGCAGGTCGTCGATATCGACGTTGCCGCGCGCGTCGCAGGCGGTGACCACCACGCGCATGCCGGCCATGTTGGCGGTGGCGGGGTTGGTGCCGTGGGCGGACGAGGGGATCAGGCAGATGTCGCGGCGTTCATCGCCACGGCTCTGGTGATAGGCACGAATGGCCAGCAGGCCTGCGTATTCGCCCTGGGAACCGGCGTTCGGTTGCAGCGAAATCGCGTCGTAGCCGGTGGCCGCGCAGAGCATGGCTTCCAGGTCGGAGGTCAACTCCAGATAGCCGGCGCTTTGCTCGGCCGGGGCGAACGGGTGCAGCGCACCGAATTCGGCCCAGGTCACCGGGATCATTTCGCTGGCGGCGTTGAGCTTCATGGTGCACGAGCCCAGCGGGATCATGGTGCGGTCCAGTGCCAGGTCCTTGTCGGCCAGTTTACGCAGGTAGCGCATCAGCTCGGTTTCCGAGTGATAACGGTTGAACACTGGATGGCTGAGGATCGGTGACTGGCGCAGCAAGGCCGCTGGCAGGGTGCTTTGAGCCTGGGCGAAAACCGGCAGGTCCTTGCCGTCGGCGAAGAGCGACCACAGGGTTTCGATATCGGCCTGGGTGGTGGTTTCGTCGACCGAAATGCCCACACGCTCGGCATCCACCCACCGCAGGTTGATGCGCTGCGCGTGCGCCTTGTCGTGCAGGGCGGCAGTGTTGGCGCCGGTGCGGAGGGTGAGGGTGTCGAAGAAGTGTTGCTGCTCCACCGTCAGGCCCAGGGCGGTCAGGCCTTTGGCGAGAATCGCGGTGAGGTGATGAATGCGCTGGGCGATTTGGGTCAGGCCTTTGGGCCCGTGGTACACGGCGTACATGCTGGCGATGTTGGCCAGCAGCACCTGGGCGGTGCAGATGTTGCTGGTGGCTTTCTCGCGACGAATATGTTGCTCGCGGGTCTGCATGGCCAGGCGCAGGGCCGGCTTGCCGAAGCGGTCGACGGAAACACCCACCAGACGGCCTGGCATGTCGCGCTTGAACGCATCCTTGGTAGAGAAGTACGCCGCGTGCGGGCCGCCAAAGCCCAGCGGTACGCCAAAGCGCTGCGCGCTGCCGATGGCGACGTCGGCGCCGAACTCGCCCGGCGGGGTCAGCAGGGTCAGCGCCAGCAGGTCGGCGGCTACGGCCACCAACGCATTGGCGGCGTGGAAGCGCTCGGTCAGCTCACGGTAATCGAACACATCGCCGTTGCTGGCGGGGTATTGCAGCAACGCGCCGAAGAAGGCGCTGACGTCGCTCAGCTCGCGCTCATCGCCCACCACCACGTCGATGCCCAGTGGCTCGGCACGGGTGCGCAGCACATCCAGGGTTTGCGGGTGGCTGTGGATCGAGGCGAAGAAGGCGTTGCTGCCCTTGTTCTTGCTCAGGCGCTTGCAGAACGTCATGGCCTCGGCGGCGGCGGTGGCTTCGTCGAGGAGGGAGGCGTTGGCGATCGGCAGGCCGGTGAGGTCGCTGATCAGGGTCTGGAAGTTCAGCAGCGCTTCCAGGCGGCCCTGGGAAATCTCCGGCTGGTAAGGGGTGTAGGCGGTGTACCAGGCCGGGTTTTCCAGCAGGTTGCGCAGGATCGGCGACGGCGTGTGGCAGTTGTAGTAGCCCTGACCGATGTAAGTCTTGAACAGCTGGTTCTTGCCGGCGATGGCCTTGATCCTGGCCAGGGCCTCGGCTTCGCTCAGGCCGTCTTCCAGGCCGAGCACGCTGGTGCCCTTGATGCTTTCCGGGATCACGCTGGCGCTCAGGGCTTCAAGGGAATCAAAACCGAGGCTGGCGAGCATGTGCTGCTCGTCTTGCGGGCGCGGGCCGATATGGCGGGCGATGAATTCGTTGGCAGTGCCGAGAGTGATGGTCATGGTGCGCTCCTCAAGCTTCAGCGTTGGCTTTGATCAGGCGATCGTACGCGTCCTGATCGAGCAATTTGGCGACCGCTTCGGCATCGGCCGGTTTGAAGCGGAAGAACCAACCTTCACCCATCGGGTCTTCGTTGACCAGCTCCGGGCTGCCATCGAGCTGGTCGTTGACTTGTAGCACTTCGCCGTCCAGCGGCATGTACACGCCGCTCGCCGCTTTTACCGACTCCACGGTAGAGGCTTCAGCGCCTTTGGCGTAGGCCTGCAACTCCGGCAGTTGCACGAAAACCACATCACCCAGCGCGTTCTGCGCGAACGCGGTGATACCCACGGTGACGCTGCCGTCGGCTTCGGCGCGCAGCCATTCGTGATCTTCAGTGAAACGCAACTCGCTCATGGAAACTCCTGGGGCCAGAATCGGAATGATGAGCGTTGATTAGCAATATTGCGGCCAATGTTAATAAGTCCATATAAATCAATGGCTTGATAAATATGGATATAACGTTAGAGGGTGCGTGTGTAGCGATATCGTTACGGCTCGGCCCGTGAAAAAAAGCCTATGTGGATCAAAGCCTTGCAGGGCGCGTTTAAGCGATGGCTGTAGCGATATCGTTCCGCTGTAGCGCTTTCAGTACACTGGATGTCGTTCCTGGACCAAAAATTGAAGCGCCAAGTGCACTGACAGCGCCCACCGTTTGATCGGTGCGCGGTTTCAGGGTTTGTTGGGAATGCCGTACTTGCGCAGGCGATGGGCGATAGCCGTGTGGGAGGTCTGCAACCGGCTCGCCAGTTGGCGGGTCGAGGGGTAGCGGCTGTACAGCTTGTCCAGCAGGTCGCGCTCGAAATCTTCCACCGCCTGTTCCAGGCTCTCCACCTCGCCGTCGCTCTGGCGTGCCACGGACGTGCCGGCGATATCCAGGTCGCCGATGTCCACCAGGCTGCTTTCGCAAATGGCCGCAGCGCGAAAGATCACGTTCTGCAATTGCCTGACGTTACCCGGCCAGCGGTTGTCGAGCAGGGCCGGGTAGGTGCCGGGCGCCAGGCGACACATCGGGCGCTGGATCTGCGCGCAGGCCTGCTGCATGAAGTAGCGCGCCAGCAGCAGGATGTCCTGGCCGCGCTCACGCAACGGCGGCACTTCGACGTTGAGTACATTGAGGCGGTAGAACAGGTCTTCGCGAAAGGTGCCCTCGCCGACCATTTTTTCCAGGTCGCGGTGCGTGGCGCTGAGGATGCGCACATTGACCTTCACTTCGCGATCACCGCCCACCCGGCGAAAGCTGCCGTCATTGAGAAAACGCAGCAACTTGGCCTGCAGATACGGCGACATTTCGCCGATCTCATCGAGAAATACCGTGCCCTGGTTCGCCAGCTCCATCAGCCCTGGTTTGCCACCGCGCTGGGCGCCGGTGAAGGCACCGGGGGCGTAGCCGAACAGCTCGCTTTCGGCGAGGTTCTCCGGCAGCGCCGCGCAGTTGAGTGCCAGGAACGGCGCACTGTGCCGCGCACTGATCGCATGGCAGGCACGGGCCACCAGCTCCTTGCCGGTGCCGGTTTCGCCCTGGATCAGCAGCGGTGCATCCAGCGCCGCCACCCGTTGCGCCCGCGCCTTCAGGGTGCGGATCACTGGGGATTCGCCCAGCAGGGCATCGAACCCTTCGGCATGGTCATGGTGCAGCGCCGACAGTTGCTCGCCGATGCGGTTGGGCTGGTAAAGGGTCAGCAGCGCGCCCGCATCGGTGATCGGCGTGGCGTCCAGCAGCAGGGTCTGGCCGTTCACGCTGATCTCGCGCAAAGGCAGGCGAAAGCCGTGTTCGAGCAAGGTGTCGAGCAGCGCAGGGTCATTGAACAGCTCACTGATGCTATCGCCGGCGGGTTCGCGTCCATACAGCGCGATCAACGCCGGGTTGGCCAGCAGGATCTTGCCCGCGCTGTCCAGAGCCAGCACCGGGTCGGTCATGGCGGCCAGCAAGGCATCGAGCTGCAGATGCCGACGCTGGCCGGGAAGGATGTCGACCACCGTCACGGCCTGCACGCCCTGCACGCTGAACAGCGCGTCGCGCAACTCTTCCAGCACCGCGGCGCTGAGGGTCGGTGCGTCGATATACACGTTGGGCGGCACCATCTCTACCGCGTCCAGATTGAGATTGCGCCCACCGAGCAGGGCCAGGACTTCCTGGGTGATACCGACGCGGTCGATAAAGCTGACGTGGATACGCATGGGGCGCTAGTAATTCTTGAGAGCGGGAGGCGGCAAGTATGCCTTGCAGATGATGGAGATCAAAATGTGGGAGCGGCGGTGTGCTTACTCCAAGTGTTCGGGCTTGACCGGGTCACCGGATTTCACGTCCAGTTGATGGCGCACATCCTCGAACATCTGGTCGTATTGCTTATGCATCGTGCCATTCAGGACCGCCGTTTTCGGCATGCCGTACTTGTATGTAATGTGCATGGCGTGCCGGGCAAAATCGAAGGCCTGGTCTTTGGGCAGGAAGAATTCCTCGTTGAGGTCCTTGCCCTGCACCGAACCGTGCAGCTTGAACAGCATGCCCGTGCCTTCCTTGGGGTCCTGACTGACGGTGTATTCGATATGCAGGTTGTAGCTGTAGTCGTCCTGGTTGAGCGCATGGCGCTCGACATGCAAGTGTCCGGGTTCAAAGGTAGCCATTGGCATCTCTCCTCTATGTCATAGATAGGTGAACCGCTCCCACAGTTGTGACCGCGTACGGCCATTGAAATGCGATCCGACGGTGGGAGTCTCCGCTAAATTTGGACTTAACGCTGTCGCGCGCCAAACAGAGAGACTGTGGTGAGCGGGCTTGCCCCGCGTTGGGGTGCGAAGCGCCCCAATCCAGCAAAACGCGGTGTACCTGATACGGCGCGCCTGGTTTTGGGGCTGCTGCGCAGCCCGACGCAGGACAAGCCTGCTCGTCACAGGGATGTGGTTGCCTGAAATAACTCATGCGCAGTCGATATTCGATAGGAGCAGATCCTGATTTACCACTGCGCCCGGTGCGAGCCCAATTCCTGCGCCGGCAAATCCCATTGCAACGGTGTGCCGCTGATGTTCAACGGCGCCAGCAGCCGATGCGCCGGGCCCCAGGCGGTCTGCTCCACCACCAGGCCTTGATCGCCGGGCTCTTCGGCGCGCAACGCCGGTTGCTCCGGTACTTGCCCCGCTTCCAGTAAACACTTCGCCGTTCGTGCCAGCGACAAGCGTGCCGAACCGCCACGCCCGGATCGCAAGCGCTCGCTCAAGGCCTGCAGGGCACTGGCTGCCATCAGGTAACCGGTCGCGTGATCCAGCGCCTGCACCGGCAGCGGTAGCGGTGTGTCGGCCTGTTTCCAGGCCATGCCCGCCTGGGCAATCCCGCAGCTCATCTGCACCAGGCTGTCGAACCCACGCCTATTGCGCCACGGGCCGCTCCAGCCGTAGGCGTTGAGGCTGACGTCAATCAGGCCGGGGGCCAGTGTCTGCAACTCAGCCGTCGTGTAGCCCAAATGCTCCAGGGCATCGGCGCGGTAGCCGTGGAACAGGATATCGGCGTCCTTGAGCAAACCTTCGAACGCCTGGCGATCGTCGCTGCGTTTGAGGTCCAGCCGGGCGCAGCGTTTGCCCAGGGTCATTTCCGGCACCACGCCCGGCTCGTTCCAGGTGGGTGAGTCGATGCGCAACACATCAGCGCCCAGGCCGGCGAGAAAGCGGCTGGCCACAGGGCCGGCCAATACCCGGGTCAGGTCCAGCACCTTGATGCCGGCCAGCGGCCGCGCGATGGAGCCGAGCCATGGCGTTTCGCGGGCAGTGGCGAAGGTCTGACGCTGTACCAGTGGCTCGCTGTTAACCGCCAACCCCTGGGGGTGACGTTGCCAGTCCTGCACGGAACGCATCTGCGCGGCGCAACCGTCGGCCTGCACAATCGCCTCTTCCAACTCGGCGGCATTCCAGCGGGCGACGTTCGCGGCCATGCCGGCGCGGTCAGCCACCTTGCCGAGTACCCGTTCGGCCGCCGCGCGATGATGGGGCGCATTGGTGTGCAGGCGAATCCAGCCATCGGCGCTGGCGTAGTCGCCAGCGACCGCATCCCACAATGGCGGCACCTGCCAGCCCTGCGGGCGGATCGAGGACGCGAACCAGAAGGACGCCAGGCGTCGATCGACACTCACGCCGGGCAGGCGCCCGGTCTGTTGCTCGATCAACCGGGCCATGGCCTGGCCTGCGGCGGCGATGCTGGCGCTGGCCAGGTCAGTGACGGCGAACGCCGAGGGCAGGGCGCCGGCCCCGTTGAAGGTCGGCGCGGTGGCGGGCAGTGCGAGTGCGGCTTGGATGGTGTTGAGCAGGTCAGTCATCAAGGGCCCTCCGTAAGAGAAGGGCCACTATAGAAGATCATCACACCGCTGTGACAACCCCGGGCACCAACGGCAGGTCGATGCTCGCTATAAACCCGCCATCGGCATGGTTGGCCAGGATCAGGTTTCCGCCATGACGCTCGGCGGCACGGCGCGCAATCGCCAGGCCCAGGCCGTGGCCCTGGGCGGTCTGGCCGGGCGCGCGGTAGAACGGCTCGCCGAGCTGGCTCAGGTGCGCGGCGTCGACGCCCTGGCCGTGGTCGCGCACGCTGATCAGGATGCGCTCGCCCTGAAGCTGTGCCTGCAACTCGATGGGTTGTCCGGGCGGGTTGAAGCGCTGGGCGTTGCGCAGCAGGTTATCCACCGCGCGCTCAATCATGGTCGGCCAGCCCTTGAGGTGCAGGTCGGCGGCGGCGGTGAGCTGCACTGTTTGTTCCGGCGCGCTCAGTTGGGCGTCTTTTTGCAGGGTCTTGAGCAGCAGGGTGAGGTCGATGTCCTCGACGCTGGCGTTGTCGGCGTCCACCCGCGCCAGTACCAGAATCTCGCTGATCAGCGCTTCCAGGCGGTCGCATTCGCGGGTCAGGCGCGGCCAGAGTTTTTCCCGTTCTTCGCTGCCGGCACGTTCGGCCAGGGCCAGGGCGATACGCAGGCGCGCGAGCGGCGAGCGCAGTTCGTGGGACACATCGCGCAGCAGTTGGCGCTGGCTGCCGATCAGGCTTTGCAGGCGGGCCCCCATACGGTTGAAGTCGGTGGCGAGCACGCCGAACTCATCGCGGCGGTTGGCCAGGCGCGCCAGGCTGTTCTGCTGATAGGTGGCCTGGCCCAGGTCATGCACCGCGCCGCGCAGCCGGCTTAACGGGCGCGTGATGGACAGCGTCACGAACAGGCTGAACAGGGTCAGCACCACCAGGGCAATCGCCAGCGCGCTCAATGGCCACGCCAGGCTACTGCGGTGCCATTGGTCGAGTTCGGGGTGCGGAATACGGTAGATGAAGAGGTAGGTGTCGCCGGTCTTTTCGCTGGTGTACTCGGCGGTCAGGCGCCGCCAGGGCAGGGGGCCAACCTGTCCGTCGGTCTGGCGCGCTTCAAACGCAGCGGCCCGTTTTGGAAAGGTGCCACGCACCACCGCTTCGCCGCTTTCGTTGAGCACTTGCACGTCGATGTGGTACTGACGCTTGCGCTGTTGCAGCAGTTGCTGCGCGGCATCCTCGCCCTGGGCTTCGTACAGTTGAGTCCACTCTTCGGCCAGGTTGCTGACGCCGGGATGACGGCTGAGAATCCAGGCGTCCTGATTGAGCATGTGCCCAAGCAGCAGCGACAACCCGGCAACCAACGCGATGGCCAGCCAGAAACTGGCCAGGATGCGCCAGAACAATGAACGCACAGGAAACCCTCAAACAGGAAAAGCCCAGCGGCGCACGGCCGCTGGGCTGGGGGGGTGTAACACTAGGGCATTATTGCGCTTTTTGCGGCTGTTGCGCTTTCCAGGCTTTGAACTCTCGCCATTCGGCACGACGCTGGTCCTGCTTTTTGACGATCTCGTCGAACTGCTTTTGCTGCTCGGGCGTCAGCACGGCGCGAATGCTGCTCTGGGTTTTCTTGCGGCTGGCGTCCTTCTCATCCTGCATGGCTTTCTGGTCGGCGGCCGGCATTTTGTCGAGGTACTTCTCAACCAGCTCACGACGGCCTTCCCTCTGCTCGCGCATCAGGCGGTCGATCTGCTGATGCTGTTCGGGGGTCAGGTCCAGTTCGCGCAACGGACCGCCGCGGCCACGTGGGCCATGATCGGCACCAGGGCCTGGGCCGCCCATCATGCGACCTTCAGGGCCGCCCATCGGGCCGGCGCCTGGGCCTGGACCTTCGGGCATGGCAGCCATGGCAACGGCGGGCAGGGCAGTGGCGAACATCAGAGCGATAAGGGTCTTGCGCATGGTGATTCTCCTGTCTCTATTCCGGTGAGTCCGGATGTGAGTAGAGTACGGCGATCAAGGTCAGCCGCTGTCAGCGCAGGGTAAGGCTTCGGTAAAGACAGTTTGGCGGGCGCCTGACAAAACTGCCACGGCGAATGGCGCGAGAGGCAGTTTCGTGGCGGTGGGGCTTGTCCTGTGGCGAGCGGGCTTGCCCTGATGCCGCTCAGTTAAGGAAAGTTTGTAGGCTTATTGTGGCGAGCGGGCTTGCCCCGCGTTGGGGTGCGAAGCGCCCCCAATCCAGCAAAACGCGGTGTACCTGATACGGCTCAGCGCCTGGTTTTGGGGCTGCTGCGCAGCCCAACGCAGGACAAGCCTGCTCGCCACAGAGGTATTCGCTGATTCACAGAGACCGGCGTTGCATTTAGAGGCTGTAGTAGTAACCACGGCTGCGCAACGCCACGATCCGTGGCCGACCATCCGGGTGCGGACCGATTTTTTTGCGCAGGTTACTGACGTGCATGTCCAGGCTGCGATCGTACAGCGTCAGCTTGCGGCCCAGGGCGATCTGCGCCAGCTCCTGCTTGTCCAGCGGTTCGCCGGGCTGGCGCAGCAAGGCTTCCAGCAGGCGGCTTTCGGAGACGGTGAGGGCAAATTCCTGTTCGTCGATGCTGACCACGCCGCGTATCGGGCTGAAGCACAGGTCGCCGAGTTCGAGTTGGGTGGACACGGCGGCCGGGTGGCTGCGGCGCAGCACCGCGCGCAGGCGGGCGGTGAGTTCGCGGGGGTCGCAGGGCTTGGCCAGGTAATCATCCGCGCCCAGTTCCAGGCCGAGGATGCGGTCCAGCGGTTCGCCCCGGGCCGAGAGCATCAGCACCGGCAGCTCCGGGTGGTCGTTGCGCAGTTGCTTGAGCAGCTCCAGGCCGCTGCCGTCGGGCAGCATCACGTCAAGCACCACGGCGGCGGGCGCGCTGTCGGCCAAGGCTTTACGGGCGCTCAAGCCATCGTGGCAGGCGCGCACCTGAAAACCTTCCTGGCTTAACCAACTGGTCAGCAGCTCACAGAGCTCCTGGTCATCGTCTATCAGTAACAGCTCGCTCATGACTCACTCAATTTAGCCATTGTCGACGGCGACGGTGCCCACCGCTGGCAAAGATCCCGCACAGCAGGGCGATCAGGGCGACGGCGGCGCCCGTGACAAACCACTGCTGCTGCTCGGTGAGCCAGCGGCTCAAGGCCCCGCCCTGTGTTTCTTTGAGCTGCTGGGCCAGGCGTTGGTTCTCCTGGCGTAAACGGCTCAGTTGCGCGCTTTCGCGGTTGGCGTCCGCGGTTTGCAGTTGTCTGCTCAATTCTTCACGCAGCCGTTCGCTTTCTTTCAAACGCTGCTGCAACTCGCTGACCTGGCTGGCGGCACTCAGGGACAGCGGCGTGGAGCTGCCATTGTTCGAGGTTTCTTCAGCGTGGGCCGTGGCCCCGGCCATGATCACTGCCAACAGACACAACTGAGGTAAGCGCATCGGAACTCCTGATTCCACACGAATATTCAGAAAGTTGTCGGCAGGTTACCGGGAATAATGAGCAATTAGGAGCGCGCCGAACCGATAAGGCTCGGCGTCACCTGAATCAAGGCAGGACTTGTTTGAATGGTTTGACGTTGACGTTCGCATACACGCCCGCCGTGACGTACGGGTCAGCGTCGGCCCAGGCCTGGGCGTCGGCCAGTGAAGCGAACTCGGCAACGATCAGGCTGCCGGTGAAACCGGCGTCGCCCGGGTCATTGCTGTCCACCGCCGGGTGCGGGCCGGCCAGTACGATCCGGCCTTCGGCTTGCAGCACTTTCAAGCGCTCGACATGGGCCGGGCGCACGGACAGGCGTTTTTCCAGCGAGTGGGCGACGTCGGTGGCAATGATGGCGTAGAGCATGTCAGTCCTCGGTTTTCGGCGTGGTGGGGTCGGTGTCATGCAGATGGCGCGACAGGTAGATGCCCTGGGCGACCAGGAACAGCACGGTCATGCCCAGGCTGCCGAAGACTTTGAAGTCGACCCAGTAGTCCTGGAACGTGAACGCGACGAACAGGTTGGCGGCACCGCAGAACAGGAAAAACACAATCCAGGCCACGTTCAGGCGAGTCCACACGGGCTCCGGCAGGGTCAGTGCGTGGCCCATGATCCGCTTGATCAGCAGGCGATCGCCGATGAAGTGGCTGCCGATAAACGCCAGGGCGAACAGCCAGTTCACCACCGGGGCTTTCCATTTAAGGAAGGTTTCGCTGTGGAAGGCCAGGGTCAGGCTGCCGAAGACAAGGCAGGCGATCAGGGTCAGCCATTGGCTTTTTTCCAGTTTGCGCTGGGAGATGAAGATGGCGCCGTAGACCACGACAGAGCTGATGATCAGCACAGCAGTGGCGCTGTAGATGCCGCCAAAGGTGAGCTCGTGGCCGGCCAGATCGACGACCCGAGGGTCGAGTTTGTAAACGATGAAAAACAGCAACAGCGGGATGAAGTCGATGAATTGTTTCACAGTAAGAGCCAGAAGCTGGATGTGGCGGCATAATAACAAACATCCTTGGTTGCGATAGCGCCAGCTGACTTGAGGTTACAGACCCCCGTGAATGTTGATTTGCACTGCCACAGCACGGCCTCCGACGGCGCCCTGGCGCCTGCGGTACTGGTTGCGCGTGCGTTTGAAAAAGGCGTGCGAGTCCTGGCGTTGACCGACCACGATACCGTCGAAGGCCTCGACGAGGCCCGCGCGACAGCCCAGGGCCTGGGCATGCAACTGGTCAATGGCGTGGAGTTGTCGTGCACCTGGGGCGGCGCCACCATTCATGTGCTGGGCTACGGTTTCGACCAGAACGCGCCGGCTCTGGTCGCCGCCATCGCCCAATTGCACGATGGCCGCTGGCTGCGGTCCGAAGAAATAAGCCGCAAGTTGAGCCTCAAGGGCATGCCCGGCGCCCTCGACGGCGCCCGCGCCATTCAGCAGGAACTGGGCGACAGCGGCAATGCGCCGGCCCGGCCGCACTTCGCCGACTGGATGGTGCGCGAGGGCTTCGTGAAGGACCGCGCCGAAGCGTTCCGCAAATGGCTGGGCGCCGGCAAGCTGGGCGATGTGAAGCAACATTGGCCGACCCTGGAAGACACCGTGCAGACCCTGCGGGCCGCCGGGGCCTGGGTCAGCCTGGCGCATCCCTGGCATTACGATTTCACGCGCAGCAAGCGTCGCAAGCTGATTGGTGACTATATAAGTGCCGGCGGCCACGCGATTGAAGTGGTCAACGGGCATCAACCCGCCGATCAGGTGGGCAGCCTGGCGATCCTTGCCCGCGAGTTTGGTCTGCTGGTCAGTGCCGGCAGTGATTTTCATGGCCCAGGCGGCTGGTCCGAGATTGGCGAGTACCGTGCCATCCCGGAAGATTTGCCGCTGTTGTGGGGGCGATTCAAGCATGACCCCATTATTGCCACCGTCTGAACAGGTAGAGCACGTGAGTCAATTCTTCCAGATTCATCCGGAAAACCCCCAGGCGCGCCTGATCAAGCAGGCAGTCGAGATCATCCGCGCCGGCGGCGTGGTGATCTACCCCACGGACTCGTCCTACGCTATCGGTTGCCAGATCGGCGACAAGAGCGCGGTCGAACGTGTACGACGCCTGCGTGACCTGGACAAGAACCACAACTTTGCGCTGATCTGCAGCGACCTGTCCCAGTTGGGCCTGTTCGCCAAGGTCGACACCGGCACTTTTCGCCTGCTCAAGGCCCACCTGCCCGGGCCCTACACCTTTATTCTCAATGCCACCCGCGAAGTGCCGCGCCTGCTGCTGCACCCGAAGAAGCGCACCATCGGCCTGCGTGTGCCCGAGCACCCGATTGCCCTGGCGTTGCTGGCCGAGCTGGGCGAGCCGTTGATGAGCGTGTCGTTGATCATGCCCGGCGACACTGAACCGCTGGAAGACCCTTATGAAATGCGTCAGCTTCTGGAAAAGCAGGTCGACCTGATCATCGACGGCGGCTTCGGCGGCGGCAAGGCCTCCACCGTGATCAACCTGGCTGACGGTGAGCCGCAGGTGGTGCGCGTCGGTTGCGGCGACCCCACGCCCTTCATGGTCGAGGCCTGAATGTCGGCCGTGGAAACCGCCGATCCCCAGGCAGGCGCTCAGCAGGAACTGCCCTTTGCCATGGTCTACGGCCAGGCCGTCATGGAAATGCCGCTGGACCTGTACATCCCGCCGGACGCCCTGGAAGTCTTCCTTGAAGCCTTCGAGGGCCCGCTGGACTTGCTGCTGTACCTGATCCGCAAGCAGAACATCAACATCCTCGACATCCCCGTGGCGGAAATTACTCGCCAGTACATGGGCTATGTCGAGCTGATGCAGTCGGTACGCCTGGAGCTGGCTGCCGAGTACCTGGTGATGGCCGCCATGCTCGCCGAGATCAAATCGCGCATGCTGCTGCCGCGCTCCGAAACCGTCGAGGCCGAGGAAGACGATCCGCGCGCCGAGCTGATCCGGCGCCTGCAGGAGTACGAACGCTTCAAGGCGGCCGCCGAAGGCATCGACGGCCTTAGTCGCGTGGGCCGCGACGTGGTGGTGCCCAAACTGGACGCGCCCGAGGCCCGCGCGCGCAAGCTGCTGCCGGACGTGAGCCTGGAGGAATTGCTGATGTCCATGGCCGAAGTGCTGCGCCGAGGCGACATGTTTGAAAGCCACCAGGTCAGCCGTGAGGCACTGTCGACCCGCGAGCGCATGAGCGATGTGCTCGAGCGCCTCAAGGGCGGCGGATTTGTGCCGTTTGTCGAGCTGTTTACCGCCGAGGAAGGGCGCCTGGGGGTGGTGGTCACGTTTATGGCGATCCTGGAACTGGTCAAGGAATCGCTGGTTGAGCTGGTGCAAAATGAGCCTTTTGCGGCTATCCACGTGCGGGCGCGAGCCGAATAAAGAGCTGAATCGATGAATCTGACTGAACCCCGTGAACTGGCGCCGCTGCTGGAGGCCTTCCTCCTGGCTTCGGGCAAGCCGCAATCGCTTGAGCGCCTGTTCGAATTATTTGAAGAGGCTGAACGCCCTGAGCCGCCGGTGTTCAAGAAGGCGCTGGAGATCCTGCGCAAGTCTTGCGACGGCCGCGCTTTTGAACTGCGCGAAGTGGCGTCGGGTTATCGCCTGCAGATCCGTGAGAAGTTTTCCCCGTGGGTCGGCCGTCTGTGGGAGGAGCGCCCGCAACGCTATTCACGGGCGATGCTGGAAACCATGGCGCTGATCGCCTATCGCCAGCCGATCACCCGAGGCGAGATCGAGGATGTGCGCGGCGTGGCGGTGAACAGCCATATCGTTAAAACGTTGCTGGAGCGGGAATGGATCCGCATCGTCGGCTACCGCGACGTGCCCGGTAAACCGGCGATGTTCGCCACCACCAAGGTGTTCCTCGACCATTTCAACCTGAAAAACCTCGACGACCTACCGCCGCTGGCCGAATTGCGCGAGATGGAAGCCGAGCCGGTGCTCGATTTCGACGACGCGCCGGTTCCGGCGAGCTTGCAGGAACTGGCCGATGCCACGGCGGAGCCCGAAGAGCCCAAGGACGAAACCAGTTTCCATACCTTGCTTCTGGAGCTGGACGATATGGAGCAGGGCATCAAGACCGATTTCGATGACCTGTTGCGAGAGGGGGCCGTTGAGCCTGAATTCCCGCCGAGCACTGAGCCTCAAGTCCAGGCACAAGCCGAAGAAGACAGTCTCGGCGTCGCCGCCGCTCGGGAACAGCTTCTGGCCGCCGTCGCGGCGCTGGAACCCCCTCAATTGAGCGACGAAGAGGCCGAAGCTCAGGCCTTGGCTGAAGCGATTGAAAACGAGCGCCATTCTTTCGAGCCCTGATTTTCCCGTCTTCTTACCTGTTAGTTCTGACAGTTGTTCCAGCCCGGTGCCCGGCGTTTACTTGGCAAACGCCATTGCGCTTGTGCCTTTTCATCTGCGGTGGTGGCAGTCCCTCTCTTTTGATAAGGATGATCCATTATGAAAAGCACTCGTCGATACTTCGTGGCGTCATTGGGCGCGATAGCGTTAATGGGCCTGGATGCATTGATTTCTGCTCAAGCGCTTGCGGCGACCTATAACCCGCTCGGTGGTGATGTCAGCGTCAAGATCATCGCCGGGGCCGCTCCCACTGGCGCTGTTGGTTTGAGTACCGGGCCAACCGGAGTGGAGCGCCCCGTGTATTTCCGCCCGGGTTCGTCTGATGCGTTATTCATTGGGGCCAGCAACACGCTGCCGGCTGGGTGCAAACCCACGGATTTCAAGGACGACGACGGCACGACTATCCCTGTCCTGGTCAAACTCGACTGCAATGGAAAGCCCTGGCAAGCCAAACTCTCGAAGACCGGCAAACTATTCAGTGTCAAACCTCTGCCGTGATCTAGGGTAAGGTGCCTCCTGTGGTAGTCGCTGGCGCAAGAATGCCGCCAGCGCTCACGGAGGATTGCCCATGAGTTCAACCAAAGACCCCTGCATCAGTGTCTGCAAATTCAGCGACGACATCTGCGTCGGCTGTGGCCGCAGCAAGCGCGAAATCCGGGCCTGGAAGAAACTCGACAAGGTCGACAAGCGCACGGTGCTGGCCGAAGCCGAGCTGCGTCTGCTCGCGCTGGGCGCCACCGGTCGGCGGAAAAGCAAATGACCGGGTCCTTATCGACTACTCTGTGATGCGCAACACTCGCCATACGCGTATGATTCGCGACCCTTTGCCGATGCAGTCGCGCAAAGCCCCGCTTTCAACACTCTTCAGGCCAGGCCTGAATCGACCCACCGGGAGGTGCTTAAGATGAACGACAAAGACCAGAACGACAGCCAGGAAATCGGCCCAGCAGGCGAAAAACTGCAAAAGGTGCTGGCGCGTATCGGCGTGGGCTCGCGCCGCGACGTCGAAGCCTGGATCACCCAGAAGCGCATCAAGGTCAACGGCGTCGAGGCAACCCTCGGCCAGCGCGTCGATCTGCACGACGCAATCACCATCGATGGCAAGGTCATCAAGCGTGAAGAGGCCGCCGAATCGGTGCGCCGGGTGATCATGTACAACAAACCCGACGGCGAGATCTGCACCCGTGACGACCCTGAAGGCCGTCCAACCGTGTTCGACAAGATGCCCAAGCCCAAGGAAGGCCGCTGGATCAACATCGGCCGCCTGGACATCAACACCACCGGCTTGCTGATGTTCACCACCGACGGTGAGCTGGCCAACCGCCTGATGCACCCGTCCTACGAGATGGACCGCGAATACGCGGTGCGCGTACGTGGTGAAGTCGACGACGAGATGATCGAACGCCTCAAGGCGGGCGTGGTGCTCGAGGACGGCCCGGCCAAGTTCACCGACATCAAGCAGGCGCCCGGCGGCGAAGGTTTCAACCACTGGTACCACTGCGTGGTGATGGAAGGCCGTAACCGTGAAGTGCGTCGCCTGTGGGAATCCCAGGGCCTGGTGGTCAGCCGCCTGAAGCGCGTGCGTTTTGGCCCGGTGTTCCTCAACTCCGACCTGCCGATGGGCCGCTGGCGCGAAATGAGCCAGTACGAAGTCGACATCCTCAGCGCCGAAGTCGGCCTGGCGCCGGTCGCCATGCCGCAAATGAACGCCAAGAGCAAAGACAAGCTTGAGCGCATGCAGCGCAAGTCGTCGCGCCCGGTGCCCCGCACCGAACGCGTGGCACGCACCCTGCGTCCGGCGCTGGATGCACCGGCCACCGGCGGGCGTATCTCCCGTCAGCCGCACATCGAAGGTGAGCGTCGTCCTACCGCGCCGTCGCGTCAGGAAGGCGAGCGTGCACCCCGCACCCCGCGTCCAGCTCGTGGCGAAGCGCCGAGCGGCGGTCGCAGTAACCGTGGTGAAGCGGACCGTCCGGCCGACAACGCCAGCACCAAGCGCCCGGCCAAGCCGGCGGCGAACAAACGGCCCGGCCCGAAACTGGTTGCCGACGAGCCATCGGGCAAGCGCCGTGGCGCCCCGGCTGGTTCGGGACAGCGTCCTGGGTTTGGTCGCAAGAAGCCGCAGTGATGCGTTAAGCCGCGCATAAAAAAGCCAACCTCAGGGTTGGCTTTTTTTCGATCTGAATTTGCAATGCATTCCACTGTGGGAGCTGGCTTGCCTGCGAAGGCGGTAGTCCAGCAAACATTGATGTTGACTGACCCACCGCTTTTGCGGGCAAGCCCGGCTCCCACACGGACCTGCGTCATCCTGACGTTCTGTTAAAACGCAAATGTGCCATCAAACACCGGCTTGTCATCCAGCGCCAACACGCCGCTGGCAAAGATCAGGTCCAGGTGGTGGCTGCCTTTCTGTCCCCCGCCCAGTCCCAAGTGCAAACCGCAGTGGCGCTCCTCAAAACCGGCATTGCGTGCATACAAGTCCTTGACCCCTTCATTGGTGCCAATCCCCAGCTCTTCGACGCGACGATTGGACGGGTTGGCATTCAGGTATTTGTTGAAGTCTTCTGCCAGCCCCGGCACCTCGCTGGCCACGCTGCAGATGGTCGAGTTCTCGATCCACAGCTCCAGCGGGGACTCCAGCACGCCGTACTTGCGGGCAAACGGGATGGTGCTCAGAAAGGTGCCGACAAAGCGCACCTGACCATTGATGGCTTCACTGTGGGTGGCGATCTCGCCGGGGGCCAGGTCGTGGTTGCCGACCCCGTTGATATTGGTCCACTTCTTGATGCTGCTCATCGGCGCCTCAATACGTGAACCGTGCTTGTCGGTGAAGCTCAGCACGTTGGCCTGGCTCATGCGCCGGATCAGCGTGGCGTTGAGGTCGGCAATGCGCTGTGGCGCGACGCTGAACGTGTCGTAGAAGTAGTCGCCATAGTCCTTGAACAGCAGGGATTTTTTCCAGTGCTCAGCCATCACGCCCTGCAAGGCGCGGATGAAGTCCGGGCCTTCGGCGCGCGGGTTGGGCAAGGTCGAGGAATCATAGAGAAACAGGTACAGGTCGCAGGCTTCGATGGCTTCGGCCAGGGCGTCGCTGGCGGCCAGGTCCAGGCGCTGCACCTGGAAGTTGAAACGGGCATTGTTGCCTTGGGTGATGGCCTGGGCGATGGCGTCGTAGCGCTCGGTGTGGCCCAGTAGCACGGTAGGGCAGCGCAGGCCTTCAAGGGCCGGATGGTGCGCGAGGTAGTAGAGAAAGTGTTCGACGGCGCGGGCCTTGTCCATGACGTGTGTCCTTCTGTGCCTTGGGTAAGGGGGCAGGTGCCGTGCACAGCACCTGCCGAATGCCTGCCGGGTGTTAGAACGGCCACATCGCGGTGCCGAACGGCACAACGGCGTCGGCTTGCATCATTTCAACGGCGGCCTCATGGGTCGGCGCTTCAAACCAATCGTCAAGTTGCAGTTCAGTTTCCAGGTCTTTTTCCAGTGCTTGCATGGTGTATCTCCTAGAGGACGTTGTTTGAGAACGCTTGCCAACGGGCTTCGCTGGCAAGTGGGATGAACCTAGGAGAGAGTGTTTCAAAATGCAAAATATTTATTGACACGGTTTCATTTGGATTTTTTCTTCGGTTTTTTTCGAAAAAAAATTTATGCAGAGAAAACAGGCAATTGGCTGAACCGATTCTTCAGAAGTTTGCCACCGACAATTTTTCGTAAACTGCCAAAAAACCCCGCCGTAACGCACACTTTCCGGCTTGTAACGATAGTTTTACGGTTGTGGCCGGTCTTTCAGGCGTGTGCCTGAGCTGTAAGGATTGGCTGACAGATTGTCGCGCGCACCGTCCTGGGGCGTGCCGAAGCGGTCGAGCGGTGTACAATGCCCCGCGTTTTACTGTGACCGCCTCGCGTATATCACGCACAAGGCCCAGAACCGGGGTTCACCCACCTCGATCACTCCGCCCGGCCACGAGCCAGGCGGGTTCGATTTCGTCACAGATAAAAACAAACAGGTGACGCATGACCGTTAGAACGACGCTGTACTCCTGGTGCCTGCGCTGGGGTTTGAGCGGCGCTGCTTGAGTCGGTAATTCAAGGCAGCAACCTGCATTCAACATCATCAAACCTTGCGTGAGAGCCTATTCATGAGTGAACCCCATTCCCCTTCAGGCGAGCTGAAACGCGGCCTGAAAAATCGCCATATCCAGTTGATCGCCCTCGGTGGCGCCATCGGCACCGGGCTGTTCCTGGGCTCGGCCGGCGTGCTCAAGTCCGCTGGCCCGTCGATGATCCTGGGTTATGCCATCTGCGGCTTCATCGCCTTCATGATCATGCGCCAACTGGGCGAAATGATCGTCGAAGAGCCGGTCGCCGGCTCCTTCAGCCACTTTGCCCACACGTACTGGGGCGGTTTTGCCGGTTTCCTGTCGGGCTGGAACTGCTGGATTCTGTACATTCTGGTGGGCATGTCGGAGCTGACGGCCGTTGGCAAGTACGTGCACTACTGGTGGCCGGAGATCCCGACCTGGGTCTCGGCGGCGGCATTCTTCGTGCTGATCAACCTGATCAACCTGGCCAACGTCAAAGTCTTTGGAGAGGCCGAGTTCTGGTTCGCGATCATCAAGGTGGTGGCGATTGTCGGCATGATCGCCCTGGGCAGCTACCTGCTGGTCAGCGGCAGCGGCGGCCCGCAAGCCTCGGTGAGCAACCTGTGGGAACACGGCGGTTTCTTCCCCCATGGCGTGGGCGGGCTGGTGATGGCGATGGCGATCATCATGTTCTCTTTTGGAGGCCTGGAAATGCTCGGCTTTACCGCCGCCGAAGCCGACCAGCCGCGCACCGTGATCCCCAAGGCCATCAACCAGGTGATTTACCGCATTCTGATTTTCTACATTGGCGCGCTGGTGGTGCTGTTGTCGCTGACACCCTGGGACAGCCTGCTCGCGACCCTCAACGCGTCCGGCGACCCCTACAGCGGCAGCCCGTTCGTACAGGTGTTCTCGATGCTGGGCAGCAATACGGCGGCGCACATTCTTAACTTCGTGGTGCTGACCGCCGCGTTGTCGGTGTACAACAGCGGCACCTACTGCAACAGCCGCATGTTGTTGGGCATGGCCGAACAGGGCGACGCGCCCAAGGCCCTGGCGAAGATCGACAAACGCGGCGTGCCGGTGCGCGCCATCCTCGCCTCGGCGGCGGTCACCCTGGTGGCGGTGCTGATGAACTACTTCATCCCGCAACACGCCCTGGAATTGCTGATGTCGCTGGTGGTTGCCACGTTGGTGATCAACTGGGCGATGATCAGCTATTCCCACCTCAAGTTCCGCCAGCATATGGATCGCATTGGCCAGGTGCCGTTGTTCAAGGCGCTGTGGTATCCGTACGGCAATTACATCTGCCTGGCGTTTGTGGTGTTTATCCTGATGATCATGCTGATGATTCCGGGGATTCAGGTGTCGGTGTATGCGATTCCGGTGTGGGTGGCATTTATGGGGCTGTGCTATGGCATCAAGAACAAGCGGGCGGCGGCCGCAGCCCTGAAGCCGTGATCGTATTAAACCCCTGAATGTGGAGTCGGGCTTGTCATGCTGGTCATTTCCAACACCGTCCACCTCCCCGACGCCGAGATCGAGCTGACCGCCATTCGCGCGCAGGGCGCGGGGGGGCAGAACGTCAACAAGGTGTCGAGTGCGGTGCACCTGCGCTTTGATATTCCAGGGTCGTCGTTGCCGGAGTTCTACAAGGAGCGCCTGCTGGCGCTGCGCGACAGTCGGATTACCGGTGATGGTGTGCTGGTGCTCAAGGCCCAGCAATACCGGACCCAGGAACAGAACCGTGCCGATGCGCTGGAGCGTCTCGTGGAGTTGATCCAGAGCGCCACCAAGGTCGAGAAGAAGCGCCGGCCCACCAAGCCCACGCTGGGTTCGAAAAAGCGTCGGCTGGAATCCAAGACCAAGCGCGGCAGCATCAAGGCCGGGCGCGGCAAAGTCGACTTCTAGGCGTTGCGCGTTTCGCGGGCCTTGGGTGCCTGGCTGTAAAGGTACAGACAGAGCAGCATGCCACCCAAGGCTGCAAGCGCGGCGAACAGGAAGATCGACGCAAAACCGAACCCCGCCGCCACCGCCCCGGCCAATGGCCCGGTGACCCCCAGTGACAAGTCGATAAAGAGCGAGTAGGCCCCCACCGCCGAGCCACGGCTGGAGGCCGGCACCAGGTTGACCGCTTCCACGCCCAGCGCTGGAAACACCAGGGAGAATCCGAAGCCGCTCAACGCCGCGCCGGCCAGTGCCAGGTGAGCCTCCGGCGCCAGCCATAACAGCAGCAGGCCGAGTATTTCCACCGACAGGCAGGCGATGGCTACCCGAAAGCCGCCGATGCGGTTGATCAGGTTACCGAACAACAATCTCGCGCCGATAAAGCTGGCACCGAACAGGCTCAGGGCCCACACCGCGTTATCCCAGTGCTGGGTGGTGTAATACAAGGTGATAAAGGTGGCGATGGTGCCAAAGCCGATCGAGCCCAACGCCAGTGCGCACCCATGGGGGAAAACCCGGCCCAACACATTCATGAACGGCAGTCGCACACCGGCCACAATCGGCACCGCCTCTTTGCGCCAGCCGAGCGCCACGCCCATCACCGCCAGCAAAATGATGCTCACGCCCATGCTCCACAACCCCAACTGGCTGACCAGCACCACACCCAGTGGCGCGCCGATGGCCAGTGCGCCGTAGCTGGCGATGCCGTTCCACGAGATGACTTTGGCGGTGTTCGCCGCACCCACACGGCCGATGCCCCAGCCGATGGCGCCCGAGCCTACCAGGCTCTCGGCGCTGCCCAGCACGAGTCTGCCGATAAACAGGCTGGTCAGACTGAGCGCCGGAAAGCTCGCGAGCCACGCCGCGAGCAGCATGAACACACCGCTCAGGCCACAACCGGCCATGCCGATCAGCACCGCGCGCTTGCAGCCCAGGGTGTCGATCATGCGTCCGGCATAGGGTCGGCTCAGCAGGGTGGCCAGGTATTGCACACTGATCACCAGCCCTGCGATGACCGCGCCATACCCCAGTTCGCTGTGGACATAGCCTGGCAGCACGGCCAGAGGAATGCCGATGTTCAGGTAGCCGATAAAGGTGAACAGCACGATGGAAACAACTTGCAGCGTAACCGCCATGGGGCGCTGGGTATCAGGCATGGGAGAGGATCCACTGTCGCAGCAGGTAAAGATAGGCTGCTAATGATACCGATGCTTGCGCCTGTGCAGGGCGGCAAAAAGAAAAAATCCGGGATCAGGGCTGGGCAGGGGCCAGCAGTTGCGTGGTGACCAGGGCAGCGAGTGCGTTTTCCTGGGTGCCGAAACGCTTGAGCAATAGCGCTTGCTTGTGTTCGCTGAGGCGGTTCCACACCTCGACCATCTGCAAGGCAGCGTCGAGTACGGCGTCGTCGGGGGCGGTAGTGGTGGACTGGTCGGACATGGCGGATATCTCACGGTTCAGGCAGTGTGGAAAGCGCTCACATTGCGCTTTCCACACGGTCTGGTGCGGCGTCAGTCCTGGCTTTCGCTGGCGACTGGTTGTGCTTGTTGGGCTTCAGGCTGCTTCTCGCTGGCCTGTTGCGGGGTTGGCTGCTCAGTTTCGTGCAGGCTTGGGAAGGGGAGATTAGGTATCTCGTGCATCGTCGTCGCTCCTTGCAAAGTCTGTTTGTTCAATCGCAGGTAATTGCGCGCGCTCAAAAAGCCTTGGCAGGATACAGCACTGTAAATGACAAACAGACTATTAAATCGGCGTGCTGCTAGAAGGGCACCTTGCCCAGAATCATGTCGCGGTACATCACAAAGTCCCCCAGCAAGCTGTAGAACGGATGCTGGAAGGTCGCCGGACGGTTCTTTTCGAAGAAGAAGTGGCCAATCCAGGCAAAGCCATAGCCGGCAATCGGCACGGCGATCAGTAGCGGCAATGAGCCTCTTGCGATGGCATACGCCAGAACTCCGATCACCAGCGTGGTGCCGATAAAATGCAGGCGCCGGCAGGTGCTGTTGCCATGTTCACTCAGATAATACGGATAAAATTCGGCGAAACTGTTGAATTTCCTGACATTTTCCAAGATTGGCGGCCCTTTGATTGTTGTGCCGCCCAACAGATGTTCGGCGGGGAGCTTAATTGAGTCTAGAGTGATCAGTGGTAACAGCCAGTGACAATAGATGCCACTTTAGTATCCTTGGCTTCCTGGCTGCCGTTCAAGCCAGCCTAATTAAGAAGACGCCATGAGCGAACGAACAACTTCTGCAAGCTGGGCGATGGGGATAGTGAAGGCATTGGAAATGGACGGTCTGGACTGCCGTGCCTTGTTCAGGCAACTGGGTCTGGACTACGCCGCGCTCAGCGACCCCGACGCACGTTTCCCACAGGATTCGATGACCCGCCTTTGGCAGCGCGCGGTGGAACTGTCGGGCAACCCGGCGATTGGCCTGAACATGGGTAAAGTCGTGCGCCCGGCGTCATTTCATGTGGCCGGGTATGCGCTGATGTCCAGCAACACCCTGGCCGAAGGCTTCATGCGCCTGGTGCGTTACCAGCGCATCATCGCCGAAAGCGCCGACTTGAGTTTCAGGCTTTTACCCGAAGGGTATGCGCTGATTCTGACTGTGCATGGCGACCACCTCCCTCCCACCCGGCAAAGCGCCGAAGCGTCACTGGCCAGTGCATTGGCGCTGTGCGGCTGGTTGACCGGGCGCACCCTGCAACCGCGCAAGGTGCTGTTGCAGGGCGCGCAGCCAGCGGACCTTGCGCCCTACCGGCAAGCGTTCCACGCCCCCCTGGAATTCGATGCGCCCTATGACGCGCTGATCTTTGAACGCGCCGACATGGACGCGCCGCTGCCCACGGCCAACGAGGCCATGGCGCTGCTGCACGACCGCTTTGCCGGTGAGTACCTGGCGCGGTTTTCCGAGAGCCGCGTGACCCACAAGGCACGCCAGGTGCTGTGTCGCCTGTTGCCCCAGGGCGAACCCAAGCGCGAAGTGGTGGCCCACACCCTGCATTTGTCACAGCGCACCTTGCAACGCCGCTTGCAGGAGGAGGGCACCAGTTTCCAGGCGCTGCTCGACGACACCCGCCGTGAACTGGCCGAGCAGTATCTGGCGCAGCCGAGCATGACCTTGCTGGAGATCGCCTACCTGCTGGGCTTTGCCGACCCGAGCAACTTCTTTCGCGCGTTTCGCCGCTGGTTCGATGCCACCCCCGGCGAGTACCGGGCGCGGCTGCTGCAGACGTCGACGGTCAGTGACGCCAGAACGCCGGAATGCATAGAACAAAGACCGTAATGATTTCCAGCCGGCCCAGCAGCATCCCCAGCGACAGGATCCACTTGGCCGCATCCGGCAGGCTGGAAAAGTTGCCGGCCGGCCCAATGGTTTCGCCAAGGCCTGGGCCTACACCGGACACGGTACTGGCGGCGCCGGTCAGCGCGGTCATCCAGTCCAGGCCCAGCAACGACAAGGCCAGAGCGATGGCGCAGATGGTGATGGCGAAGAAAAACGAAAAGGTCAGGATCGACCGCACGATTTCTTCGTCGAGGCGGTGGCCGTTGTACTTTTGCTTGATCACTGCGCGCGGGTGAATCAACTGGTTCAAGTTGGCCTTGAGCAGGATGTAGGCGACCTGGAAGCGGAAAATCTTGATCCCGCCGGCAGTCGAGCCCGAGCAGCCGCCGATAAAGCCCAGGTAGAAAAACAGCATCAGTGAGAAATTGCCCCACAGGCTGTAGTCCCCCAGGGCAAAGCCGGTAGTGGTCACCACTGAGGTGACGTTCAACGCCACATGGCGCAGCGCCTCCAGCCAATGCAGGTTGGTGGTCCACCAGTACCAGGTGCCCAGCACCAGCCAGGTGACCACCAGCAAACCGAGCAGGCCCTGCACCTGTTGATCCTTGAGCAGTGCCCGGCGGTTGCCGCGTAACGTGGCCACATACAGGGTGAACGGCAAGCTGCCGAGGATCATCACCACCACCGCTACCCAGTGCACGGCCGGTTGTTTCCAGTGCGCCAGGGACTCATCGGAAGTGGAGAACCCGCCGGTGGAAATCGCCGACATCGCGTGGTTGATCGCATCGAACAGGCCCATGCCGGCCCACCAGAACGCCAGACTGCCGAGGATGGTGATGCCGACGTAGGCCGCCACGATCAGGCGCGCCACCATGTGCGAGCGCGGCATGACCTTTTCCGAGCGGTCCGAGGATTCGGTCTGGAACAGGCGCATGCCACCAATGCGCAGCAATGGCAGGATCGCCACCGCCATGCCGATAAAGCCGATACCTCCGAGCCAGTGCAGCAGCGAGCGCCACATCAGGATGCCCGGCGACATGCTGTCCAGCCCGCTCAGCACCGTGGAGCCGGTGGCGGTTATGCCGGACATGCTTTCGAAAAACGAGTCGGTGTAGCTGATGTGCTGGGTCAGCAAAAACGGCAGCGCGGCGAATACACACACCACCACCCAGCTTGTGACGGTGAGCAGGTACATGTCCCGCGGACGCAGGTGCACATGCTCGGGGCGGCCCGGAATCACCAGGGCCAGGCCGGCGATAAAGGTGATCAGGCTGGCCCAGAGGAACGAGGGCAGATCGCCGGTGCGGTCGAAGATGACCAGAGTGGCCATTGGCACGACCATCGCGATCGCCAGGGTGATCAGGAAGATGCCGATGATGAAACCGATGATGCGTAGGGTCGGCAACGCCATGAAGTCTGCTCGGATGGTCGCGGAAGGCGCCATTCTACCTGCGGTGCAGGGCATGTAAACCGACACATGTATAAAGCACGCGTGGCGGTGCGCTTGTTCAGCATGAGGGCTTCTTCAGTGTTTCCAGAGACTTTCCATGCCGTACGAATCGTTAACCGACACGCCGTTGATACGGCGCTTGAATGCCAATGACACCCCCTCGCAGATGGCCCTGGTAAAAAAGCTGTCCGCGCTCAATACCCAACTCATGCAGGATCTGGCGCCTCAGCCCAGGTTTGGCGACTTTGTACAATGGCGCTTCGAACAGCGCTTGAGCATCAAGCCAGCGGCGCAGGTGCACAGTGTCTTTGTGCAGAGCCGCGACCGCCAGCCAGCCTCCTTGGTACCCGCGCCAACCACGGTGGATGAAACGCTGGAGCTCAAGGCCCCGCTGCCCACGTTGATGGATGCGGTGATACAGCGCATCGTGACGGGCCAGGCATCGACCTTCGCCAGCCGTGACACCGAGTTTTTGCGCGCGTCCGAGGAGGGCGGCGAACCGCAACGTATCCCCGAGTTGACGGGCCAGGCCGTCGATGAATTTCTTGAAGACCTGGCCACGGGGCTGGATGGCCACTACCAAACCTTTATCCAACGCTATTGGGACGAGCAACGCGCGACCGATGCACGTAGCCGCTGGCTACGGGTGCTTGACGGTCGAATCGCGCAACTGCGCAGCGAAGTGGCCCTGCTAAAAAATGATGGCGTGCTTAGCACGGCGGGCGAGGCGTTGTTCGAGATGGTGGTGCGCCTGCCCGATGCGCTGTCGCGTCGTACGCTCAAGGCCTACAAACCGTGCGTGTATGGTGTGGCGCTCAAGGGCAAGGACGCTGTCAATCCGCTGCTCCACGGAGCGTTTATCCTGACCGCCCGTGACCCGCAGGACGCCGAGGTGGGCTGGGAGACGGACACGCAGGCGGCCCCGCAGGTACGTCCTGTCGACCCTTCCAGCAATCTTGGCCTTGTTCTGCTGTACAGCCCGGGCAACGGCCTCGAAGAGTTCGACTCCCTGTCCAGTCTTGATCACGAACTGCACCAGCGCCTGAACCACCCGGTGCAATTCACCCATTTGTTGGCCTTGATGGCGGAAAAACACCAGCCCCACGGCCTGGCCCTGCACCGCGAGGCCAAGACAAGCGGTCAATTGGCGTACCTCGAGTGGCTTGACTCTCCCTTCAGCCGTTCACTTGAAGATCAACGCCTCAAGCTTCATGAGGACTTCACCGCCACCGTGGCCCTCTATCAGGCGCCTGCTACGCAGACCGAGAGCGCTCGGTTGGCCGAAAGCCTGGACCGTGTCACGGACAGTGCGCGCGCTCTGGATGCGCAGCGGGTGCTGGTGGCGCGCATTCAAAAACGTGCGCAGGCTCAGCTTAAAATCTTTCTTGAGGGGGCGACCGACGCCGACAAACAGGCCTGGCGAGCAGCCATGCAGTCTTACTGCGATGGGCTCAAAAGCCTGCCTGAGTCCGAGGGGCTGCCCTCGCTTGCCCAGTTCAGTGACAAAGCCGCCATGTGCGCCTACAGCAAGGCTCAACTGACTGCGTTGATCGAGTCGCAATTGGGCTTGCAGGTTGACCCGGATGAGCTTCAGGTGCATACGCGAGCGCCTGATGTGCCCACCGTGCCTTTCGTGCCGGGGGCTCCCGCATCGTCACCGCGGGAGCCCGGCGCGCCGCTGTACACGTATCGCCAACGCAGCCTCAGTGAGTTGGCGCTTGAAAACGTGGGCGGCCTGGACTTCAACTTCACCAACTTTTCCCATCTGACCGATAAAAAGAAGCAGGCCTACACCGCCCTGACCGTCGAGCAGGTGAAGGACCTGGTGCGCACGGCCAATATCGGTAACCGCTATGACGTGTTTTTAAAGGATCGGCTGATCACCTCGCCCGAGGCCATCGCCCGCAAAAGCAATTTCGCCCGGTACCTGGCGTTGCAGGTACGGATGGACGCCATCGAGGCAAAAATCGCCGGTGATTTTCTGCCGGATCACGCCAGTCGCGGCTTCAACTGGGTACAGGTGGTACTGGATGAGCCTGTAGACAGTGACCGCCGCCAGACCGTCGAAGCCCATCGGATCATGGTGCAAAGCTTGATGCTGCGCGGCGCGCGGGTGCGAGGCGTGTGGCTGTTTCGCACGACCTCCTCGGCGGTCGCCTCCACCGTGGTCTACACACCGCAAGCGCCAGGCGGTCGGATGTTTCATGAGTTTCACGATGAGCGTTTGTTGAACGACTTCGTCTTCAACAGTTCCTGGCGTGACTATCTGGTGAGCCGCGTCGAACTGGCCCAGCGCAAAAGGATCCGCGGCATTTTACGCGGCCGCGGCTCCGCGACCATGGTGTACATGCCCAGGATTGCCGACAACCTGTTCGAGGAGGCCTACGAGATCGAGGCCAGCTTCGCCATCAACGATGCAGGGGCGAAATCGACCACAACCGGCGAAACCGACCTTGAGACCGCAATATCGGTGGGCACGGCAGCGTTCGATCTCATCACCCTGGTGTTACCGATCAAAATCATGCTGCCCATCGGCTTGGCCCGCAGTCTGTTCTCGGTGTTCAGGGCGGTAGACGCCGCCGCGCTGGGCGACCGCGCCGAGACGGCCCACCACCTGGTGCGTGCGCTGGGTGAGTTTACCGGCGCCTTGATCGACGGTGCCGTCGCCGGCCTGGCTGGCGTGCGCACCTCTGCATCCGCGTCCGGCGGGCTGAACCCGTTGATGGCCCTTAAGAAAAAACCTGGCGACGTGCAGGTACTCGACGGTTGGGAAGGCAAGGGCATTTATTACAAGGCTGCCGGCGCTGAGGGCCGCCGTCACTATTTCCTCAATGAGCAGAACCGCTGGTTTTCGATCCTCGACGAGGGCGGCGAAAAGGCCTGGCGCGTCAAGGATGCGCGCAAGCCTTACCGTTATCACCATGATCCGATCCGCCTGGACGCCAAGGGGCGCTGGGAAGTGGGCTCGCATCCCGATCGAGGATTGCGTGGAGGTCTTTCACCGGTTGAGGCGTTAAGGGCGCTCTATCCGAACCTCAGCGAAGGCCAGGCTCGCCTGGTGTTCGAGTCGTTCAATTTTCCGCGCGGGCGCGAACTGGAACTTCAATTGAGCGTGGTCCACCACCTCAGGTCGGGCACGTTACTTGACGCCTTCTATCAATATTTAAGCGTGACCCCTCAGCGGTTTTCGGTGCGTGTGCGGGGGGGCGAAGTCCCGGGTCTGTCGCTCACGTCCGTCGAGCCGGTACCAAGTACCAGCCAGGCGCGACCAGCCAGGCCGGCGTCTGAACGCATTGCCGATTGGGGACGATCCATCGATGCGGGCGAGATGCTGTTGAAAGATGCGAACTATGGGGTTTATCAGCGAGTGGGTGGGGACCCTGCGCTGCGGGGCACCGAATACCTTAAAATCGACGAGCGCTACTTTCCCATCCTGCCTGATGGCAGAGCCGCTACCACGCGGGCCGCCACTGTTCTGATGCACGACCCTGACATCCCGATCGGCACCTACGACCAATTTGAAACGATGCTCAGGACGGACCTCTATAACCAGCCGCGTGCCGCTACCTTCGCAAGGGCAGACGGTCGCTGGGTCAACGATATCGACCTGCCGTTCCAGAAAACCCTGGCCGCCTATGTAGGTGACGCCTGGCCGATGTTGTCAGTCTCCAGCCAGGCTGACGTCGCCCGTAGCCTGTTCAACAGGGTCAACAGGAATGGCCTTAACGTCGTAGGCGTCGCCACACTGCAGAGAATCCTGAGGCATTGGCGCCGAGAGCGCACGGTGGTCGAGGCGACGCTGGGCGACCCGCTGCTGTTGCTGCCTGTGACCCCGCGATCGGTTAGCGGCGAATGGCCTCTATCTCGCCAGCCAGGGCAGTACACACAACTTACCTTCCGTACGGATCAGGTTCACAGCCTGTTCCAGGACGCGGTGACCAACCGCAGCCAGGAAGCACTCAAGGCATTGATGGCCGACGTGCTTCGCCGCAATCGTTATCAACTGGTCCCCGGTTACGATCAGGTCGGCGAGCTGCTGTTCAAGCATCCAGGGCATGCCACGGTGTACTGGATGCAGGTGCACAGTGCGTTTGGATACGCCGTGGGCAACCGCGCAAGCCAGGTCGCGCCCAGAGCTTCGCTCATGAGTGCGCAGACGCGCAGCGCCCCGCTGGTGCCGCTGATTGGCGGCATTCAGTTGAGCTTCGAGGGCGGTGCCACGCTCATCTACGTGATCCGCATCTGACTCGGCAGGCTCGCGCGCAAAAAAATGCCCCGAGCCAGTCGGGGCATTTTCAGTGCGGTGCAACCATCATCCCGCCTTGATCAGAACTCGTGATCGGCGCTGTCGGGGTTCAGGTCGCTGATGCCCAACTTGCCCGCTGCGGTTTCGATCGAGCCGGTCTGCTTGACCAGTGCGGCAATGGCGTCACGCACGATCTGGTTGCCCGCGTCGTTACCGGCGGCGATCAACTGGTCGTAATGCTCACCTTTGCCTGCGTGGTCGACCATGACCTGGATCTTGGCTTCGGTCGCCGCCAGGTCTGCCTTGAGTGCCGCGTCGGCAGCGGGGTCGGCCTTGGCCACCAGGGACGAGAGGCTGGCACCGGTCATCTGAGTGCCGTCGACGCGGGTGTATTCGCCCAAGTAGACGTTACGGATGCCCTTGGCGTCGTAGAAGTGCGAGTTGTGGGTGTTGTCGCTGAAGCAGTCCTGCTCGTCTTCCGGCGAGTTGGCCTCCAGGGACACCTTCATGCGCTCACCGGCCAGCTCGCCCAGGGACAGGCTGCCCATGCCGAACAGCATTTTGCGCAGACCGTCGGTGGCGGGTTCGCTCTCCAGGGTGGCGCGGTAGTTGTCTTCGACGTTGGGCTTCCAGTTGCCGACCATTTCTTCAAGGTCGCTGACCAGCAGTTGCGTCACCGAACGCAGGTAGGTGCGACGGCGTTCGTTGTGGCCGCCGGTGGCACCGTCACCTGTCAGGTAGTCCGAAGCAGGACGGTTGCCCGCGCCCGGGCCGGTGCCGTTGAGGTCCTGGCCCCACAGCAGGAATTCGATGGCGTGGTAGCCGGTGGCGACGTTGGCTTCGGAACCGCCCAGCTCATTGAGGCTGGCGAGTTTTTCCGGGGTGATGTCTTTGACGTCGACCTTGTCTTCGCCGACCTGGATCTCGTTGTTGGCGATGATGTTGGCGGTAGCGCCCGGGTTGCCCAGCGCGTGCTCGTAGGATTTGTCGGTGTAGTCGATCAGGCCTTCGTCCAGGGGCCAGGCGTTCACCTGGCCTTCCCAGTCGTCGATGATGGTGTTGCCAAAGCGGAACACTTCACTCTGCAGGTACGGCACGCGCGCGGCGATCCAGGCGGTGCGTGCGGCTTTCAGGGTTTGCTCGTTCGGGTTGGCGAGGAAGGTGTCGACGGCGGTCTGCAGGGTTTTTGCAGTGGACTCGGCATCGCTGTACACCGCGAACACCATGTCAGCGTAATGTGCGACCACCGCTTTGACGGCAGCTTCGTCGACGTTGCCTGCCGGTGTGGCAGCCGCTGGAGCGGTGGTGCTGGCAGCCGGGGTCGGCGCCTGGGGTGCTGCGGCCTTGTCTTTACCTTCTCCGCAACCGGCGAGAGAAATGGCAATGGCCAGCAGACTGGCGGTGGCCAGGGGCATACGAATCATGGCGAACATCCTGCTTCGAGTGTTGATAGGGCGCGCGGGGGCGCGCAAAAACTGCGACATAATGCGAAAGATTTGCATTTTGTGTAAAGGGTTATACGCGGGAAATATCAAGTATCGCCGTGTCGATTTAAAGAATCGTGGCGTGATCGCGCTCCGATTGCTTCAGGTACGCCACCAGCTCCCGCGCCTGCAGCGGCTTGCTGTAGTGGTAGCCCTGACCTTCATGGCAACCTTCGGAAATGATGTAAGCCTCCTGTTCCAAGGTTTCCACACCTTCGGCGATCACCTGCATGCCCAGGCTTTTGCCCAGTTGGATAATGGCGCGCACGATGGTGGCGTCGTCATCGTCGTCCAGCAGGTCCTGCACGAAACTCTTGTCGATCTTGATCTTGTCCAGCGGCAGGCTCTTGAGGTAACTCAAGGATGAATAGCCGGTGCCGAAGTCATCGATGGCGATCAGTGCGCCGGAGCGGCGCAGGCTCAGCAGGTGCTGGGCAGCGGTGCTGATGTCTTCCATCAGGCCGGTTTCGGTCACTTCCAGCTCAAGGCTGCCCGGCGGCAGACGGTAGACCTGCATCAGGTTGTTGACCATTCGCGGCAACTCGCTGTGGTGCAACTGCACAGTGGACAGGTTGACCGCCATGCGTAGCGCGGTGAAGCCCAGGTCATGCCATTCGCGCAGTTGCCGACACGCCTGGTCCAGCACCCACTCGCCAATCGCAATAATGGTGCCGTTCTGCTCCGCCAGCGGGATAAACAGGTCCGGCGGTACCATGCCGTGTTCCGGATGCTGCCAGCGGATCAGCGCTTCAACGCCGACCACGCGGTGGTCGCGATAGCTGATCTGTGGCTGATACACCAGGTGAAACTGCTCGCGGCCCAGGGCCTCGCGCAGGTCCTTTTCCAGCTCGCGGCGGCGACGAATTTCGCTGTCGACGCTGGCGATATAGAACTGGTAGCGGTTGCGCGAGCGGCTTTTGGCCAGGGTCATGGTCTGTTCGGCTTTCTGCAACAGCTTCTCGGTGCTGTCCCCGTCTTCCGGGAACAGGGTGATGCCGATGGTTGCGCGCAGGCGGATGTGTTCGTGTTCGAGGGCAAACTCCGCTTCCAGGTCATCAAGGATGCTCTGCGCCAGTTCGGCGGCTTCGTAGGGTTGTTCGATGTCGGCCTGCACCAGCGCAAACTGGTCACCGCCCAGGCGCGCCAGGGTGCCGAGCCGACCGCTGTGGGCACGCAGGCGGTCGGCCAGGGCTAGCAGCAAGCGGTCGCCGGTCTGGTAGGTGAACTGCTCATTGACACTTTTAAAGTCGTCCAGCCCCACGCACAACACGGCCACGCAGCGTTGCCGGCGGCCGGCATCGATCAGGATCTTGTCCAGTTGCTCCTGCAGCTTCTGGCGGTTGGGCAGGCCGGTGAGAAAGTCGTACTGGGCCATGCGCAGCAAGCTGGACTCGGCTTCGTGGCGCAGGTGGGTGTTGCGCTCGATGGATTCGAGCAACTGGTTGGCGGTGGTGATCCATAGCCCCAGTTCGTTGCGTTCATGGCCCTTGAGTTGCGGGATCTTGTGCTCGCTGGGCCTGTCGGGGTTGATCGAGGTCAGGTGCTCGATGATCCGTGACAGCGGTCGGGTCAGCATCCAGTGATACACCAGGTACAGCACCAGCCCCATGGCCAGCGCACGCAGCACGCCGGAAATGAAGATGATCACCGAGCTGACCAGAAACCCTTCGCCATAGGTGGCGGTGTCGAGGGTGATACTCAGGTCACCGTAATACTCGCTGTAGGGGCCTTTGCCGACCAGTGATGTGGTGAATGAGCGTTCCTGACCCAGAATCAGGTCGGTCAACCAGCGGCTGGCGGATTGCTCCAGGGGGCGGCTTTTTTCCGCGAGCATGGTCTCGTTGGGGTGGCCGATGGAGGCTGTGCGCACCGCTTCGTCCTGAAAGAGTCCTTCGATCACCTGCATGCCCATCTCGCGGTCCAGGCTGTAGACGGCTTGGGTGGAGGGGTCGCGAAACATGTCGAGGATGCGCTGGGCATCGCCGGCGACGGCCTGGCGCGTCTTGTAGGCATCGAAAACGATTTGCGCCACGCTCAGCGCCACGCCCACGATCAACGCCGACAGCAGCACTACCCGTAGCAACTTCACCGACAAGCTGTTTTTGAGTTCCAGCTTCAAAGGGGCATTCCTTGTCTCATGCGGGTGGCCTTCAATATGCCATGAGTATTGGCAATCCACGCATGGCAGTCAAAGGAACATTCGGGCCGGGATAAGCGGAAGTGTTAGAAGGAGGGGGGAGGGGAAGAGGGCGGATGGCATCCGCCGCTCTCTGATACTGCGCTTGGGCGTGAGACGAGTGCTTGTTACGAGTACGTAATCTGCACGGAGTTGGCCTTGTGCGTGTCTGCGCCGATTTTGCCTTGCTCCTGATCCTGGTTTTGCTGGTCCATCATTTTGCTCATCATGTCCATGCCTTTTTCCAGCATCGGCATGATTGCTGACATAGCCGACATACCCATCGAGATAGGATCCATTGCGAACGCTCCTGCATGAAATGAGAGAGTTATTTCTCTCTCTGCCTGTGTGGTAAATGCCTCCTGCCGAGTTCCATCCGTCCTGCATCATGCTCCGGGTGTCGCCCACAAAAAAGCCCGGCAATCGCCGGGCTCTTTATCCTGCAAGCGTTACTCAGGCAGTGAAGGTCTTGCCTTCGAACTGCTCGGCCACGAACTTCCAGTTGATCAGGTTCCAGAACGCTTCCACATACTTTGGACGCACGTTGCGGTAGTCGATGTAGTAGGCGTGTTCCCACACGTCGCAGGTCAGCAGCGGGGTATCGCCGCTGGTCAGCGGGTTGCCGGCGCCGATGGTGCTGGCCAGGGCCAGGGAACCGTCAGCCTTTTTCACCAGCCAGCCCCAACCGGAACCGAAGGTGCCGACGGACGTCTTGGTGAACTCTTCCTTGAATTTGTCGAAGGAACCGAAGGCTGCGTTGATGGCTTCAGCCAGTGCGCCGGTCGGTTGGCCGCCGGCGTTTGGCGCCAGGCAGTTCCAGTAGAAGGTGTGGTTCCAGACCTGAGCGGCGTTGTTGAAGATGCCGCCCGAAGAAGAAGTGACGATTTCTTCCAGGGTCTTGCCTTCGAACTCGGTGCCAGGCACCAGGTTGTTCAGGTTCACGACATAGGTGTTGTGGTGCTTGTCGTGGTGGTACTCCAGGGTTTCCTTGGAGATATGCGGCTGCAGGGCATCGTGTGCGTAGGGCAGCGGCGGCAATTCGAAAGCCATGATGATTCTCCTAATCAGGTCAGTTGCGGTGAGCGCAAGGCCGATCACGGGCGGCCAAACAAGCGCCGGGGAGTTTGTACTCTTTGCGGCGCAGGGGCAGGATCATAGCACCGGGGGTGCGGCAAAACCACGCAACAACTGTGTGGGATAGAGGTTCCAAAGCCTTTTGGAATAAGTTCAGGGCGTGCTTATTAATTGGTAGGCCACGCTGAACATCATCACCGCCACCAAGAGGTCCAGCAGCCGCCAGGTTGCCGGGCGTGCAAGCCAGGGCGCCAGCCACGCGGCACCTAGCGCCAGGGCGGCGAACCACAGGAATGACGCGCTCGCGGCCCCGGCCACAAACGCTGCGGGTGCAGCCTGTTGTGCGCCCAATGAGCCGATCAGCAACACCGTGTCGAGGTAGACGTGGGGGTTGAGCAGCGTGACCGCCAACGCGCTGAGCATCACCGCGCGCAATGAGCGCGCCTTGAAGCCTTCGTCCTGGTCCAGGCTCTGCTTCGAAAACGTGCGACGCAAGGCGAGGGCGCCGTACCACAACAGAAACGCCGCGCCGCCCCAGCGTGCAATCGCCAGCAGCAGCGGGTTCTGTGCCAGCACCGTGGCCAGGCCGAACACCCCGGCTGCAACCAGAATCGCATCGCACACGATGCACAGCGCCGCCACCGGCAGGTGATGTTCACGGCGCAGGCTTTGCGCCAGCACGAAAGCGTTCTGGGTGCCGATGGCCATGATCAGGCCGAGGGCGATCAACAGCCCGTTCACATAGCTTTGCCACATAGGATTTACTCCGCGTCCGCCGCCAATTTCCGCAGCACCTGCAGGGCGCGTTGCGCATCGGCGCATCCGACGAACAGGTGGTCGTGGTAATAACCGGCGATTACATTGCAGCTGATCCCGGCCCGGCCCAATGCGCTGGCGAAGGCGGCGGTCAAGCCCACCGCTTCGAGCGCCGAGTGCACGTTCAGGGTGATCCACGCGGCCACGTAGTCGAAGGCCAGCCCGGCCCGTTCGGCTTGCTGGCGCTCCACGATCAGGGTCAGGCCCTCCTGCTCGCGAAAGCTGCCGATCACTTCGCAGCCGGCAGGGATGTGGTTATCGGGGACTGTGCAGAACACGTATTCGCCATCATTCAGATGAGGGCTCATGCTGCGCAGCAGGGTCGTGAGGGCGGTTTCGCCAGCCATTTGAAGGTCCTTTATAGAGAGGCAATGCTGGCTATTTTCATCGGATGGGTTATATAAGAAAAACCAATATTGCTGATCGCTCATTAGAGAAACTGATGTTCGACTATAAATTGCTGTCCGCCCTCGCAGCTGTGGTAGAGCAGGCCGGCTTCGAGCGTGCCGCTCAGGTGTTGGGGCTGTCGCAGTCGGCCATTTCCCAGCGCATCAAGCTGCTCGAGGCGCGCGTCGGCCAGCCGGTGCTGGTGCGGGCCACGCCGCCTACACCTACCGAGATTGGCCGAAGACTGCTCAACCATGTGCAGCAGGTGCGGCTGCTGGAACGCGACCTTCAGGGCCAGGTGCCCGCCCTGGACGAGGAGGGCATGCCCGAGCGCCTGCGTATCGCCCTGAATGCCGACAGCCTGGCCACGTGGTGGGCCGAGGCCATCAGCGATTTTTGCGCCGAACAGCATCTGTTGCTCGACCTGGTGGTGGAAGACCAGAACGTGGGCCTCAAGCGCATGCGCGCCGGTGAGGTGGCAGCCTGCATCTGCGCGAGTGAGCGCCCGGTGGCCGGCGCGCGTAGCCTGTTGCTCGGCGCCATGCGCTATCGCGCGCTGGCCAGCCCTGCCTTTATCGCTCGACACTTTCCCGCCGGGGTAAAGGCCGAGCAACTGGCGCGCACACCGGCCCTGGTGTTTGGTCCGGATGATTTCCTGCAACACCGTTACCTGGCATCCCTCGGGGTGGATGGCGGTTTCGAACATCATTTATGCCCGTCGTCTGAAGGGTTTATCCGTCTCACCGAAGCCGGCCTGGGCTGGGGCCTGGTGCCGGAACTGCAGGTGCGCGACCAGTTGCTGGGTGGCCAGTTGGTCGAGTTGTTGCCTGATAAGCCCATCGATGTGCCGTTGTACTGGCATCATTGGCGCAGCGGCGGGCAACTGTTGGGCTTGCTGACCGAGCATCTGGCCCGGTCGTGCGGGCAATGGCTGGTGTCGTTGGAGGGATGACGGGCGTCAAGGTAGCAGCGATGAAAAACGAAAGAACACGGAGTAATACATGAAGATTCTGGTCACCGGCGCAAGCGGCTTCATCGGCGGGCGTTTTGCACGCTTCGCCCTGGAGCAGGGCCTGGACGTGCGGGTCAACGGGCGGCGCGCCGAAAGCGTGGAGCACCTGGTACGGCGCGGCGCCGAGTTTATCCAGGGCGATCTGAGTGATGCCGAACTGGTACGCCATCTATGCCGTGACGTCGAAGCCGTGGTGCATTGCGCCGGCGCCGTGGGCGTGTGGGGCAAGTACCAGGCATTTCATCAAGGCAATGTGCTGGTGACCGAAAATGTCGTCGAAGCCTGCCTCAAGCAGCGGGTCGGGCGCCTGGTGCACCTGTCTTCGCCATCGATCTATTTTGACGGGCGCGACCACCTGGGCCTTACCGAAGAGCAGGTGCCCAAGCGCTTCAAGCATCCGTACGTTGCCACCAAGTACCTGGCCGAGCAGAAAGTCTTCGGCGCCCAGGAATTCGGCCTTGACGTGCTGGCTCTGCGTCCGCGATTCGTCACCGGCGCGGGCGACATGAGCATCTTCCCGCGTCTGCTGAAAATGCAGCGCAAGAACCGCCTGGCGATCGTGGGCGATGGCCTGAACAAGGTCGACTTCACCAGTATTCACAACCTCAATGAAGCCTTGCTCAGCAGTTTGCTGGCTACCGGTTCCGCGCTGGGCAAGGCCTACAACATCAGCAACGGCACGCCGGTGCCGGTATGGGATGTGGTCAACTACGTGATGCGCCAGATGGAAATGCCCCAGGTGACCCGGTATCGGTCCTACGGCTTGTCCTACAGCGTAGCGGCACTCAACGAAGCCTTCTGCGCGATGTGGCCAGGGCGCCCGGAGCCGGCGCTGTCGCGCTTGGGCATGCAAGTGATGAACAAAGATTTCACGCTGGACATCAGCCGGGCGAGGCATTATCTCGACTATGAGCCCAAGGTCAGCCTGTGGACCGCCCTCGACGAGTTCTGCAGTTGGTGGAAAGCCCAGGATCCGGGGCTCAAATAAGCTCACAACCAGCAACACATCGGGAACCGAATTTACGGTTCCGGGTCGATCAGTGCGGCGGGCGCACGGTTTATACTCGCGTCGCTCGGCTTGCCAGCCATCTCACCGATTCAGGGTTGATTCATGCGTAACGATGCCAACGACGATTTCGACAATGTTCCCAGCCTGCGGGCCGACGCCGGGGACGACGATGATTTCGTGCCGACGCCCGCCACGTCCGTACGCTCGCGGCCCACGCCCGTGGTCAAGGTCAGGAGCGCCAGCACCGGGCCTTTGTGGGCGCTGGTCGGCGCGCTGCTGATCGCGTTTGCCGGCCTTGCCTGGTGGAGTTTCCAACAGATCTCCCTGATGGGCCAGCAACTGGTGGCAACCCAGGAAAGTTTCGCGCGCATCAGCGAAGAAGCGGCGGGGCGTCTGCAGGATATTTCCGGCAAGGTGGTGGCCAGTGAAGCCAACGTCAACACCGGCAGCGAAGCGCTGAAGCAGCAGATCAAGCAGCTGGAAACCCAACTGCTGGAGCAGGGCAAGCAACAGGTTGGTGTGGCGGGCCAGGCCACCGAGTTGGACAAGCGCCTGGCGCAGATGACTGCCAGCACGACTGAACTGTCCAGCGCCAATGCCGCCTTGCAGGGTCAGGTTCAGGCGCTCACGGATGCCGTGGCGACCCTTAAGGCGGCGCAGGGTGATGCCGGCAAGCGCGATGCCGAGCTCAAGGAACTGGCTGCCGATGTGGCTGCGTTGAAAAAGCAGGGCAACCCGACGGCCGCCATTGCCCGCCTTGAGCAGGACATGGTGGTGCTCAAAAGCGCACAGGAAACCCAGCCTGCCAACGTGGATGCGCCGACCAATAAAGAGTTCGACGTATTCCGTATCCAGACCACGCGCAATATCACCACCCTGCAGAGCCAGGTGCAGACCCTGAGTCAGCAGCTCAACGCGCCGCGAGCCGGCCAGTGACCTGAACCGGATCAACTGGCCTGTTGTGGCGAGCGGGCTTGCCCCGCGTTGGGGTGCCAAGCGCCCCCACTCCAGCAAAACGCGGTGTACCTGATACGGCTCAGGGCCTGGTTTTGGGGCTGCTGCGCAGCCCAACGCAGGACAAGCCCGCTCGCCACAGGGAATCTGCGCTTTAGGGCTTGCCTGCGAAGGCGTCGGCCCAGCCAAAAGTAATCAAAAGGTCCTCGCCCCAACACTCGGTGCCTCGCCTAGGCTCGGCATGCCCACTCCGGCTTTGCAGCGTGTTTGACGGGGCGCCCCAGATCGAGATCAAGAGCGCGGCGGCCTTGGAGCCGGCCGGTATGGTTTGCCGAACGCTGTACACAGTGTGGGAGTAGGCTTGCTCCTTCTCTGGATTGCGGCCAGATTCATAAATGTCACCAGCCTGTGACATTTACCTTCCGCTTCGTTACTTGCCCCTTTCGCGCCCTTGTTTAGACTCCGGTTATCCCACAAAAAATAATAAGGGCCACCCATGACCACGCAACCACTGCCTGCCAGCAGTTGGCTGAACGCGCCTGCCCATCACGCCTGGCTTGCCGCCGAAGGTCAGCGCCTGCTTTCATTCGCCAAGGCCTCACGCCTGCCTGACGGTTTTGGCAACCTCGATGACAAAGGCCAACTGCCGGCCGACGCCCGCGCCGAAACCATGAACACCGCCCGCATGACCCACAGCTTCGCCATGGCCCATGCCATGGGGTTGCCCGGCTATGCAGAGCTGGTGGCTCACGGCGTGGCCGCCCTGAGTGGCCCGCTGCGCGACAGCGAGCACGGTGGCTGGTTTGCTGCGCCCGATGCCTGCGATGGCGATAGCGGCAAGGCTGCCTATCTGCACGCCTTCGTCGCGCTCGCAGCCAGCTCGGCCACCGTGGTCGGTGCGCCCGGCGCGCAGAACCTGCTCAACGACGCGATCCACATCATCGATCAGTTCTTCTGGAGTGAAGAGGAGGGCGTGATGCTCGAGTCCTTCGCCCGGGACTGGAGCGGCGTTGAAGCCTATCGCGGCGCCAACAGCAACATGCACGCTACCGAAGCCTTTCTTGCCCTGGCCGATGTCACCGGCGACACGCGCTGGCTGGACCGCGCGCTGCGCATTGTCGAACGGCTGATCCACACCTTTGCGGCCGGCAAACAGTTCATGGTGATCGAGCATTTCGACGCTCACTGGAAACCACTGCCTGCCTATAACGAAGACAACCCCGCCGACGGCTTTCGTCCCTACGGCATCACGCCGGGCCACGGGTTCGAGTGGGCGCGGCTGCTGTTGCATCTGGAGGCCGCGCGCCTGCAGGCCGGGCTGGCCACGCCGGACTGGCTGGTGAGCGACGCTAAAGGTCTGTTCGCCAGCGCCTGCGAATACGCCTGGGCCGTGGATGGTGCGCCGGGCATCGTCTACACGTTGGATTGGAACCACCGTCCGGTAGTGCGCGAGCGCCTGCACTGGACCCATGCCGAAGCAAGTGCCGCTGCCCAGGCCCTGCTCAAGCGTACCGGTGAGTTGCATTACGAAATTTGGTATAGACGCCTTTGGGAGTTCTGCGAAACTCAGTTCATCGACCGTGTCCACGGCAGCTGGCACCATGAACTGAGCCCGCATAACCAGCCCAGCAGCAGGATCTGGGGTGGCAAACCGGACCTCTACCATGCCTGGCAAGCGGTGGTGCTGCCTGCACTGCCGTTGGCACCGAGCATGACGACCGCATTGAACACCGGGTGCTATGTCACAAGGTGGTGACATTTGTGCATCCCTTTGTTACCTGCGCTTGCAAAATCGATGTTTAAACTCCGTGCAGCGCAAGCTCTAGACTTGCATGCATAACAACAAGAAAAGGTATTCAGATGAACGCGATTAATCGCCTCGCCCTAGCTATTTCCGTTGCCTCGTTGTTTCCCCTCAGTGCATTTGCCGCCGACTCCAAAGGTACGGTTGAAGTCGTGCATTGGTGGACCTCGGGTGGTGAAAAAGCGGCTGTGGATGTCTTGAAGGCCCAAGTCGAGAAAGACGGCTTCACCTGGAAAGACGGCGCCGTCGCAGGTGGCGGTGGCGCCACTGCCATGACCGTGCTGAAAAGCCGCGCGGTAGCCGGCAACCCGCCAGGCGTTGCCCAGATCAAAGGCCCAGACATCCAGGAATGGGCATCCACCGGCTTGCTCGACACCGACGTCCTCAAGGACGTGGCCAAGGAAGAGAAGTGGGATTCCCTGCTCGACAAGAAAGTCTCCGATACCGTGAAGTACGACGGTGACTACGTGGCCGTCCCGGTGAACATACACCGTGTGAACTGGCTGTGGATCAACCCGGAAGTCTTCAAGAAAGCCGGCATCACCAAAAACCCTACCACTCTCGAAGAATTCTACGCAGCCGGCGACAAGCTGAAAGCTGCGGGCTTCATTCCGCTCGCCCACGGTGGCCAGCCTTGGCAGGACAGCACCGTATTCGAAGCCGTGGTCCTGTCGGTGATGGGCGCCGACGGCTACAAGAAGGCTTTGGTTGACCTCGACAACGCGGCGCTGACCGGTCCGGAAATGATCAAGTCGCTTACCGAGCTGAAGAAAGTCGCGACCTACATGGACGTCGACGGCAAAGGCCAGGACTGGAACCTGGAAGCGGGCAAGGTCATCAACGGCAAGGCTGGCATGCAGATCATGGGTGACTGGGCCAAGTCCGAATGGACCGCCGCCAAGAAAGTCGCCGGCAAGGACTACGAGTGCGTAGCCTTCCCGGGCACCGACAAGGCCTTCACTTACAACATCGACTCCCTAGCGGTGTTCAAACAGAAAGACAAAGGCACTGCGGCTGGTCAGCAGGACATCGCCAAAGTCGTACTGGGTGAAAACTTCCAGAAAGTGTTCAGCATCAACAAGGGTTCGATCCCTGTGCGCACCGACATGCTGACGCAAATGGACAAGCTGGGCTTCGACTCCTGCGCCCAGACCGCCGCCAAGGACTTCCTGACAGACGCCAAGTCCGGCGGCCTGCAGCCAAGCATGGCGCACAACATGGCGACCACGCTCGCGGTGCAGGGTGCGTTCTTTGACGTCGTGACCAACTACATCAACGACCCGAAAGCTGATCCGGCCGACACGGCCAAGAAGCTGGGTGCTGCGATCAAGTCGGCCAAGTAAGCTGCACGCTGCAAGTTAACAGCTGCACGTGGTGTCTTGCCGCTTGTAGCTTCTAACTTGCAGCTGCCTTTATTCTTCTATTGGATTTTCCCATGAGTTCTGTTGCTGTGTTCAGCAAGGCCTCGCCGTTCGATGCTCTGCAGCGCTGGCTACCCAAACTGGTGCTGGCGCCGAGCATGTTCATCGTTCTGGTGGGCTTCTACGGCTATATCCTGTGGACGTTTGTTCTTTCGTTCACCACGTCCACGTTTCTGCCCAACTACAAATGGGCGGGTCTTGCGCAGTACGAGCGGTTGTTCGACAACGATCGCTGGTGGGTCGCAAGCAAGAACCTGGCGCTGTTTGGTGGCATGTTCATCGGTATCACCCTGGTAATCGGCGTAACCCTGGCGATTTTTCTCGACCAGAAAATCCGCCGCGAAGGGTTCATCCGCACTATTTATCTGTACCCGATGGCGCTCTCGATGATCGTCACCGGTACTGCCTGGAAATGGCTGCTCAACCCGGGCATGGGCCTGGACAAACTGCTGCGTGACTGGGGCTGGGAAGGCTTCCGCCTGGACTGGCTGATCGACCCCGACCGCGTGGTCTATTGCCTGGTGATCGCCGCCGTGTGGCAAGCCTCGGGCTTTATCATGGCGATGTTCCTCGCGGGCCTGCGGGGTGTCGACCAGTCGATCATCCGCGCCGCGCAGATTGACGGCGCCAGTTTGCCGCGCATCTACTGGAGCGTGGTGCTGCCCAGCCTGCGCCCAGTGTTCTTCAGTGCCGTGATGATTCTCGCGCACATCGCGATCAAGAGCTTCGACCTGGTCGCGGCCATGACCGCCGGCGGTCCCGGCTACTCGTCCGACCTGCCCGCAATGTTCATGTATTCGTTCACTTTCAGCCGTGGCCAGATGGGCATGGGCTCTGCCAGTGCAATCCTGATGCTCGGTGCGATCCTCGCGATCATCGTGCCTTACCTCTACTCCGAGCTGAGGACCAAGCGTAATGACTAGTCTCGCTAACAAACCGGCGATCAGCCTGAGTCGCATCGCCATCTATGCGGTGTTGATCCTCGCTGTATTGCTCTACCTGGTGCCGTTGGTGGTGATGCTGCTGACCAGCTTCAAGACCCCGGAAGACATCAGCACCGGCAACCTGCTGAGCTGGCCCACCGTGGTCACCGGCATCGGCTGGGTCAAGGCCTGGGCCACGGTGGATGGCTACTTCTGGAACTCGCTGAAGATCACCGTTCCGGCCGTACTGATCTCCACGGCGATTGGCGCACTGAACGGCTATGTGCTGTCGTTCTGGCGCTTCAAAGGCTCGCAGTTGTTTTTCGGCCTGCTGCTGTTCGGCTGCTTCCTGCCGTTCCAGACCGTCCTGCTGCCGGCCTCGTTTACCCTCGGCAAGATGGGTCTGGCCAGCACCACCACGGGCCTGGTGTTCGTGCATGTGGTCTATGGCCTGGCGTTTACCACCCTGTTCTTCCGTAACTACTACGTGAGCATTCCGGACGCGCTGATCAAGGCCGCCCGCCTGGACGGTGCCGGTTTCTTCACTATCTTCCGTCAGATCATTCTGCCAATGTCGACGCCGATCATCATGGTCTGCCTGATCTGGCAGTTCACCCAAATCTGGAACGACTTCCTGTTCGGTGTGGTGTTCTCCAGCGGTGACTCCCAGCCCATCACGGTGGCGTTGAACAACCTGGTCAACACGAGCACCGGGGCCAAGGAATATAACGTGGATATGGCGGCGGCGATGATCGCCGGGCTGCCGACCCTGCTGGTCTATGTGATCGCAGGCAAGTATTTCGTGCGCGGCCTCACGGCCGGCGCGGTCAAGGGGTAATCATGGCTACGCTTGAACTTCGCAATGTAAACAAGACCTATGGCGCCGGCCTGCCCGACACCTTGAAGAACATCGAACTGTCGATCAAGGAAGGCGAATTCCTGATTCTGGTCGGCCCTTCAGGGTGCGGTAAATCCACCCTGATGAACTGCATCGCGGGCCTGGAGACCATCACCGGCGGCGCGATCATGATCGGTGACCAGGACGTCAGCGGCATGAGCCCCAAGGACCGCGACATCGCCATGGTGTTTCAGTCCTACGCGCTGTACCCGACCATGAGCGTGCGCGAGAACATCGAGTTCGGCCTCAAGATCCGCAAGATGCCCCAGGCCGATATCGACGCCGAAGTGGCGCGCGTGGCCAAGCTGCTGCAGATCGAGCACCTGCTCAACCGCAAGCCGGGCCAGCTCTCCGGTGGTCAGCAACAGCGTGTGGCCATGGGTCGTGCGCTGGCGCGTCGCCCGAAGATCTACCTGTTCGACGAACCGTTGTCCAACCTCGACGCCAAGCTGCGCGTCGAGATGCGTACCGAAATGAAGCTGATGCACCAGCGCCTGAAAACCACCACCGTGTACGTCACCCACGACCAGATCGAAGCGATGACCCTGGGCGACAAGGTCGCGGTGATGAAGGACGGCATCATCCAACAATTCGGCACGCCGAAAGAAATTTACAACGACCCTGCTAACCTATTTGTGGCAAGCTTTATCGGTTCACCACCCATGAACTTCGTTCCCATGCGCCTAAAACGCAAAGACGGTCACTTGGTTGCGCTGCTCGACAGCGGCCAGGCCCGCTGCGAATTGCCGCTGAGCATGAACGACACGGGTCTGGAAGACCGCGATGTGATCCTGGGCCTGCGCCCGGAGCAAATCGTGCTGGCGACGGGTGAGGGCAATGGGGTGTCGAGCATTCGTGCCGAAGTCCAGGTCACCGAGCCCACTGGCCCGGACACCCTGGTGTTCGTGCAACTCAATGACACCAAGGTGTGCTGCCGTCTTGCACCGGACGTGGCACCCCAAGTGGGGGAGACGCTGACCCTGCAATTCGACCCGGCCAAGGTCTTGTTGTTCGACGCCAACACCGGCGAGCGCTTGGGCACCGCTTCTTCATTGCCCGCACAGGGGCATGCCGACAATGTGGCCCAATTCAAAGGTCGCTGAAGCGGTTAACCTGTTGTTTTGATTGAAAAAATGTAACCCGCGTTAGATAAAAACAGTTTAATAACAATAAAGACGAGGATGTAGGGATGAAAAAGCAACACAACAACACTCGACTGCTCTGCCAACTGTCCGCAGCAGCAGCCCTGGTATTGTCCGCCAATGCGATGGCGGCCGATGCATTCAGTGCCGATTCCAAGTGGATGACCGGCGATTGGGGTGGCGAGCGTACCAAGCTGATCGAGCAAGGTATCGACATCAAGGCTGACTACGTGGGCGAGATGGGCTACAACGCCCACGGCGGCTTCAACGACGACAAGACCGGTCGCTACTCCGACCAGTTCGGTCTGGGCGTTGCGCTGGATCTGCAAAAGCTGTGGGGCTGGGACAACACCCAGGCCAAGATCCAGCTGACCAACCGTAATGGCCAGAACATCTCCAACGACCGCATTGGTGACCCGCGTGCCGGCACGCTGAGTTCGTCCATGGAAGTCTACGGCCGTGGCCACATGGTGCGTCTGACCCAGTTCTGGATCCAGCACCAGATGTTCGACAACAAGCTGGACGTAAAACTCGGTTACTTCGGCGAAGGCGAAGACTTCAACACCTTCCCGTGTGACTTCCAGAACCTGTCGTTCTGCGGCTCGCAAGTGGGTAACTACGTGAGCACCTGGTACAACTGGCCAGTCAGCCAGGCGGCCATCCGTGTGAAATACAACATCACGCCTGAGCTGTATGCGCAGATCGGCGCCTACAACCAGAACCCGTCGCAGTTGGAGCACGGCAACGGCTTCAAGCTCAGCGGCAGCGGCACCAAGGGCACCGTGATTCCGGTGGAATTGGTCTGGTCGCCGAAGGTCAACAACCTGCCGGGCGAATACCGTGTGGGCTACTACAAGAGCGCGGCCGATGCAGCCGACGTTCGTGAAGACGTGAACGGCAATGACGCGGGCACCACCGGCGCTGCCTTCCGTACCCACAGCAGCAAGAAGGGCTACTGGTTCGTTGCGCAACAGCAACTGACTACCCACAACGGTGACGCTTCCCGTGGTCTGAACATCGCGGCCAACGCCACGTTCCACGACAAGGAAACCAACCTGGTCGACAACTATCAGTCGATCATGCTGGTGTACAAGGGCCCATTCGATGCACGTCCTAAAGACGACATCGGCATCGGCGCTGCGCGTCTGCACGTCAACGACGACGTGCGCAAGAACGCTGAACTGGTCAACGCCTCCAACGGTTTCACTGACTACGACCAGGCAGGCTTCGCGCCACTGCGTTCTACCGAATACAACTACGAAATCAACTACGGCTTCCACGTTACCAACTGGCTGACCGTGCGTCCCAACCTGCAATACGTCACTCACCCAGGTGGCGTGGATAAAGTCGACAACGCGGTAGTCGCCGGCCTGAAAATTCAGTCGGTGTTCTAACCCTGCTGCGATAAGCTCCTCTCTCTGTGCGCATTTTGCGGGTAGCCATGGCTATCCGCTTTTTTTTGGGTTGCACTGTGAAATTCAGGACCGTGGCACATGCATGAGCATCCGCTGCAACGCTTTTTCAAATCCCTGCGCGAACGTCCGGTGTTCGCCTGGGAGCGCTTTCAGATGCGCGATGTATTGGTGATCGACCATCCGCTGTGCCAGGCAGTGTTCAGTCGTCAGGGCGCGCAATTGCTGCATTTTCAACCCGCCGGGCAAAAGCCCTGGCTGTGGTGCGCGGCCAAGTGGCCGCAGGTCGGCGCCATTCGTGGCGGCGTGCCGGTGTGTTGGCCGTGGTATGGCCGGCATCCGAGTGAAAACGCGTGGCCGTCCCATGGCTGGGCGCGGCTGATCGACTGGAAACTGCTCGAGAGCAGCAGCGCCGAAGATGGCGTGCGCCTGCACTGGCAATTACAGCTGTGCGACTGGCAGGTGGACCTGCACGCCCATCTGGGCGATACCCTGGAACTGCGCCTGAGCACCGAGCATCAGGACGAGTTGCCGTGCCAGTTGAGCCATGCGTTGCACGCTTACTGGCGTATTGGTCACGTTGATGAGGTAGCGCTGTCTGGGCTCGATGGCGCGCAAGGCTATGACCAGCTCAATCGTCAGGTTTGCCAGCAGGAAGGTGAGCTGCGGGTGGACGGCGGCTGTCAGCGGGTGTTCCAGCACGAAGGTGAATTGCAGCTCAAAGACCACGCCTGGCAACGCGAGTTGTGCATCGACACGGGCGAGAGCGCCGATACGGTGGTGTGGCACCCGGGCAGCCGGCCGCTGCTGGGCGTCAGTTTTAACGAGGCTTCCGGGTTTGTGTGTGTGGAGTCAGCGATGGCGGCGGCCTGCCTGGCGCCGGGGGAGAGGGCGCATTTGAGTTTGCAGGCTCGGGCTGGGGTTTAGCGTTGTTTCTTATGGCGCCATCGCAGGCAAGCCAGCTCCCACAGTTGGAATGCATCTCCCTTGTGGGAGCTGGCTTGCCTGCGATGACGCCGGTACTGCCGGTAGAGATCTCTGCTTAGTTGAACTCATCCCCCACCGGATACCGGCTGTCATTCAAACTCTCTTTGATCTTGCGCAGATGCGGCTGAAAATCCACCCCGCGCCGTAATGTCATGCCGGTCGCCAGTACATCCAGCACCGTCAACTGGATGATCCGCGACGTCATCGGCATGTAGATGTCCGTGTCTTCCGGCAACGGGATGTTCAGGCTCACCGTGCTGGCCTTGGCCAGCGGCGAGTTCTCGGCGGTCACTCCCAGCACCGAGGCGCCGTTTCCGCGAGCGATACGCGCCACTTCCACCAGCTCACGGGTACGCCCGGTGTAGGAAATAATCACGAACAGCTCGCCCGTGTGCGCCACCGACGCGATCATGCGCTGCATCAGCACGTCGGCGTGGGCGGTGACCGACAGATTGAAACGGAAAAACTTGTGCAGGGCGTCCATGGCCACTGGTGCCGAAGCGCCCAGGCCAAAGAAGTGAATCTGCCGCGCCTGAATCAGCAAATCCACGGCCTTGCTGATCAGAGCCGGGTCAAGGGCCTGACAGGCGCTGTCCAGCGACGCAATGGCGCTGCCAAAAATCTTCTGCGTGTAGGCCTCCGGGTTATCATCGGCTTCCACCGCGCGGCTGACATAGGCCGCGCCGCTCGCCAGGCTTTGCGCCAGCTGCAATTTAAGTTCAGGGTAACCACTGACGCCGAACGAACGGCAGAAGCGGTTGACCGTCGGTTCACTGACCGAGGCGGCCTGGGCAAGGGCGGCGATGGAGAAGCGGGTCGCCTGCTGCGGGTTGAGCAGGATGACCTCGGCGACTTTTTTCTCGGCCTTGTTCAATTCTTCGAGGCGGTTCCGGATCTGTTCCAGAAGATTTCGCACGCGGTCCATTCAGTCTTTCCTTCGGGCGACGATGCAAATAAAAAAGCGGTAACCAATCGATGAGTGGCTTTTCGCGGTGGCCTATCCTACTGAGGGTAGCTGAACACCACCACTCGGAATGCGTAATTCGGGAAAATGTTGTGGTTATTACTACATTTTTCCTTGAGTGATACCTTGAAAAAAGGTATTTGTAGCTTAACTTGATAAAAGAACAAACATCATGCCTTCGATAACCGTAGAACCCTGCACCTTTGCCCTGTTTGGCGCCTTGGGTGATCTGGCGCTTCGCAAGTTATTTCCTGCCCTCTATCACCTCGACGGCGCCGATCTGCTGCACGACGACACGCGCATCCTGGCCCTGGCCCGTGAGGCCGGTTCCGAGCAGCAGCATCTGGCCCATATCGAAACAGAATTGCGCAAGTACGTCGGCAAGGCGCTGGATGAGAACGTGGCCCAGCGTTTCCTGGCGCGCCTGACCTACCTGCATGTCGACTTCATGAAGGCCGACGACTACGTGGCCCTGGCCGAAAAGGTCGGCAGCGAGCAACGCCTGATCGCCTACTTCGCCACCCCGGCGGCGGTGTATGGCGCGATCTGCGAGAACCTGTCCAGGGTCGGCCTGGCGGACAACACCCGCGTGGTCCTGGAAAAACCCATCGGTTCGGACCTGGAATCCTCGCGCAAGGTCAACGATGCCGTGGCGCAGTTCTTTCCGGAGAACCGCACCTACCGCATCGACCACTACCTGGGCAAAGAGACCGTCCAGAACCTGATCGCGCTGCGGTTCGCCAACAGCCTGTTTGAAACCCAGTGGAACCAGAACTACATCTCCCACGTGGAAATCACCGTGGCCGAGCAGGTCGGTATCGAGGGGCGCTGGGGCTATTTCGACAAGGCCGGCCAACTGCGCGACATGATCCAGAACCACCTGCTGCAGCTGCTGTGCCTGATCGCCATGGACCCGCCGGCCGACCTGTCCGCCGACAGCATCCGCGACGAGAAGGTCAAGGTGCTCAAGGCCCTGGCGCCGATCAGCCCGGAAGGCCTGACCACTCAGGTGGTGCGCGGCCAATACATCGCCGGCTACAGCGCCGGCAAGCCAGTACCGGGTTACCTGGAAGAAGAGAACTCCAACACCCAGAGTGACACCGAAACCTTCGTCGCCCTGCGTGCCGATATCCGTAACTGGCGTTGGGCCGGGGTGCCGTTCTACCTGCGCACTGGCAAGCGCATGCCGCAAAAGCTGTCGCAGATCGTCATCCACTTCAAGGAGCCGTCCCACTACATCTTCGCCCCCGAGCAGCGCCTGCAGATCAGCAACAAGTTGATCATCCGCCTGCAGCCGGACGAGGGCATTTCCTTGCGCGTGATGACCAAGGAGCAGGGCCTGGACAAGGGCATGCAACTGCGCAGCGGCCCGCTGCAGCTGAATTTTTCCGACACCTACCGCAGCGCACGGATTCCCGATGCCTACGAGCGGTTGCTGCTGGAAGTGATGAACGGCAATCAGAACCTGTTTGTCCGTAAAGATGAAATCGAAGCCGCGTGGACGTGGTGTGACCAGTTGATCGCCGGGTGGAAAAAATCCGGTGATGCGCCCAAGCCGTACGCGGCGGGTTCCTGGGGGCCGATGAGCTCGATTGCACTGATCACGCGGGATGGGAGGTCGTGGTATGGCGATATCTGAATTGAAACTGCCTCAGGGCGTAACGGCCCATGAGTACCGCACGCCGGCGCTGCTGGCGGACGGCCTGGCCAATGACGTGGCCGAACAACTGCGCACGGCCATCAGTGCCCGTGGCGAGGCCACCCTGGTGGTGTCCGGTGGCCGCAGCCCGGTGGCGTTTTTCCAGCAGTTGGCCAAGCAGGGGCTGGACTGGTCCAGGGTTACCATCACCCTGGCGGACGAACGCTGGGTGCCGGTGGAGCATGCCGACAGTAACGCCGGCCTGCTCAAGCAGCACCTGTTGCAGGGCCCGGCCGCCAAGGCCAAGTTTCTGAGCCTCTACAGCGCTGCGGCCAATCTTGAAGACGCTGCCGAGCAGGCCGACCGTCTGTTGGGCGAATTGCCCGGCATTGATGTGCTGGTGCTCGGCATGGGCGATGACGGTCACACCGCCTCGCTGTTCCCCGACAGTCCGAACCTGCACGACGCGCTGGCGCCGGACGGTACCCGCCGTTGCTGGCCAATGCTGGCGCCGACCGTGCCCCATCAGCGCCTGACCATGAGTCGCGCGCTGCTTGCCACGGCGAACTACACCGTGCTGTCGATTTCCGGCAGCTCCAAATTGACCACCTTGAGCGCCGCGCTGGCCAGTGACGACGTTGCTGCCATGCCGATTCGCGCGTTTTTGCAACCTACATTAGAGATTTACTGGTGCCCATGAGCCAAGGATCAGCCGCTATGAAAAGCCCTCAACCGACCGTTTCCATGGCGGACAAAGTTGCCCTGATCGACAGCCTCTGCGCCAAGGCGCGGATCCTGCCGGTGATCACCATCGCCCGCGAGCAGGACATCCTGCCGCTGGCCGATGCCTTGGCAGCCGGTGGTTTGACCGCACTGGAAGTGACCCTGCGTTCCGAGTTCGGCCTCAAGGCCATTCAGGTGCTGCGCGAGCAACGTCCTGAACTGTGCACCGGTGCTGGCACTGTGCTCGACCGTCAGATGCTCGACGCGGCCGAAGTGGCCGGTTCGCAATTCATCGTCACCCCCGGCATCACCCGTGATCTGCTGGAAGCCTCGGTGCACAGTCCGATCCCGCTGCTGCCAGGCATCAGCAATGCGTCCGGCATCATGGAAGGCTATGCCCTGGGTTATCGCCGCTTCAAGCTGTTCCCCGCCGAAGTCAGCGGCGGTGTGGCGGCAATCAAGGCGCTGGGCGGCCCGTTCGGCGAAGTGAAGTTCTGCCCTACCGGCGGTGTGGGTCCGGCCAATATCAAGAGCTACATGGCGTTGAAAAACGTGATGTGCGTGGGCGGTAGCTGGATGCTTGACCCGGAGTGGATCAGGAACGGCGACTGGGCACGTATTCAGGAAGTCACCGCACAAGCGCTGGCCCTGCTGGACTGATCGGATGTAAAGAATCGTTGTTGCTGTGCTTAACGGCATTTTTGCGGCGCACTTGGTCGGTGTGCCGCTTTTTTTTGCCTGTAAAAAACCTCAAGGTCACACATGCCTGATGTGCAAGAGGGCTAGTGTGGGAGGGGGCTTGCTCCCTCCCACATTTCAGTCCGTGGCTAGTTGAGTGATCGCGTTGATCAGGACAGTGATGTCTTCAGCGCAGGTCACCACCCCCGGCGTCACCCGAATACACGTGCCAAACGCCGTACCTACGCGGGTCGTGGTAAACAGGCCGTGCTCCTTGAGCAGACGCTCCACCATCACCTGTTGATCTCGCCCGATAAACTTGAACGCGGTGATACCGCAATACAGACGCGGATCGTCCGGCGTGAGCACCTCGATTCCGGGCAGCGACCGCACCTGACTCACCCACATGTCCCTCAGGTAATTGACCCGCGCACCTTTGGCCGCCGCGCCACCCAGCCCGTGATGTTCTTCCAGCACCAGCGGCAGGGTCATCAGCGCAGGAAAGTTGGGTGTGCTGTAGGGCGTGCGTGCACGCACGTCAGTGGCGGGGTAGTGACACTCGCCCATGTCCGGGTCGATATCGGCCAGGCGCTCGGGGGCGATATAGAGGAAGCCCAGGGTCAGTGGCGCGCCGATCCACTTGTGCAGGTTGAAGCCGGCAAAGCTGATGCCCAGTTCGGCGAGGTTGAAGTCGATCTGGCCCAGTGCGTGGGCACCGTCCAGGATTACATCCACGCCGTGCGCCTGCGCGGCCCTGGCGATGGTTTCGACGGGCATCACCAGGCCGGTACGGTGGGTGACATGGGTCAACGCCATGAGCTTTACGCGCGGATACTGCACAAATGCCTCGCCATAGGTGTGCACCAAACTGTCGAAACTGGCCGGATGAAAGTGGGTGATTTCGATCACCTCCACGCCCCGGTAGCCCGCCAGCCAGCGCATCGCACCCTTGACCGTGTCGTATTCAAGGTCGCTGATCAGCACCTGATCGCCCGGTTGCAGGCGGTTGTAATTGCGGATCAGAGATTGCAGCGCTTCGGTGGCGTTGCGGGTAAACGCTATCGCCTGCGGGTCGGCGTTGATCGAGTCGGCCAATTGGCGGCGGATGGCGTCGTTGTCACCGCGCTCGAAGCGTTGGCGCACATGCAGCGAGTTGCTGCGGTTGATGAACGCCACATGCTCCAGATACTGCGCCTGCACTGCGCGGCTCATGCGCCCGAAGTAGCCGTTCTCCAGATTGATGGGGCCGGGCTCCTGCTCATAGCGCTGAGCGATGCTGTGCCAGTAGTGTTCGTTGTTTGCATTCCCTGGCATGGCGAAACTCCTAATGGCGAGGGGCGGGTTTGCCGTGTTTGGCGCGTAGCGGTTCCAGCAGGTCGGCCAGGCCGTTGCTGTCGATTTCCTGCATCAATGCCAGCAGGCCGCCCAGCTCGCCATGGGGGAAGCCTTCGCGGGCGAACCAGTTGAGATAGGGGCCAGGGAGGTCGGCGATGATCCGGCCCTTGTATTTGCCGAAGGGCATTTGACGGGTGATCAGCAGTTCGAGTTTTTCCGGGTTCATGGCGATCTTGGACGGTCCAGACAATGACAGTGAAAATACAGGCATTCTGCATGAAGGCCAAAGGACAGATCATGCAAATAACATAGACACAGATGGTTCAATAATTCATAACGCCTTGATTTTAAAGTGAAATATATTTTTCAAAAAGCTGGCACGGACACTGCAATTACCCTTGCATCCTTTTAAACCTGCCATAAGGAATTGAAAAATGACTGACATCAATAAAGAATCCATCTCCGTACTGAACGACCTGATCGAGACCAGCATTGACGGTCAGAAAGGTTTTAAAGAGTGCGCTGAAGACATCAAGCACCCGGAGCTGAAGGCGCTGTTCGCCAAGCGTTCCGCTGATTGCGCCACCTCTGCCGCAGAGCTGAAAACCGCCGTACGTGCTCTGGGCGGTGATCCGGAAGATTCCGGCAGCGTCGCTGGCGCTCTGCACCGTGGCTGGGTCGACGTGAAGTCGATGGTCACTGGTAAAGACGAAGAAGCGGTACTGAACGAAGCCGAGCGCGGTGAAGACCACGCCCTGAAGGCCTACCGCGAAGCGATCGAGAAGATCAACAAGCACAACCTGCTGGGCATTCGTGACCTGGTTGAGCGTCAGTACCACGGCGTGCAACGCAACCACGACCAGGTGAAAGCCCTGCGTAACCAGGCTCGCGCCCAGTCGTAAGCACTGCGCTGTAACCCGATGCGGGAGGGGCTTGCCCCCTCCCGCATTTTTTTGCGTTGGATTTGCACTCAGCCAATGCTGATCGGCGGCAATGGGGTCAGTGTTAATTCAAGCTGCTTGCGGGGCGCGATGATCTCCGCTTCGCCATCCACCACCAGTTCGTCGTGCTGGTTGAATACGCGGGTGGCTATGCGTACGCGAAACTTCGGCAGTTTCTCCAGAATCTCCAGGCGCACCGTCAGCGTGTCGCCGATCTTTACCGGCTTTTGAAAACTCATTTGCTGGCCCACATAGATGGTGCCCGGCCCAGGCAACTCGCAGGCCACGGCCGCGCTGATCAGTGCGCCGCTGAACATGCCGTGGGCGATGCGCTCCTTGAACATGGTGGTCTTGGCGTATTCGGCATCCAGGTGCACCGGGTTGTGGTCACCGGACATGGCGGCGAACAGCTGGATATCGCGCTCTTCGACGGTCTTGCTGTAGCTGGCGGTCTGGCCGACTTCGAGGGCTTCGTAAGGAGTGTTGGTTACCTGGGTCATCTAAAAATGCATCCTGTGGCTGGTCGGTAATTTAATGGCCGGTTCTGCAAGCGTTATTCGCAGTGCGCCGGCCTGCGCAGGGTCAGGGCCTGGTCGAGCCAGTGCAGTAGATCCGCCGTCACATCGTCACGGTTGGTTTCGTTGAACACTTCATGCCGCGCCTGCGGGTAGACAGTCAGTTGAACGTGTTGGCAGCCGGCCTCGCGTATAGCCTGGGCCAGGCTGTTGAGACGCTTGCCGTCGCTTACCGGATCACATTCGCCGCCCACCACCAGAATCGGCAGTCCGGGATCGATCTGCGCGAGATTGGACGCCTTGCTGATGTGCTGCAAGCCGCCCAGCAGGTCGATCCACAGCTGGTTGGTGCAACGAAAACCACACAGCGGGTCGTTGATGTAGCGGTCGACTTCGTCGGGGTCGCGGCTGAGCCAGTCAAACGCCGTGCGCGTCGGTTTGAACGCCTTGTTGAATGAGCCGAACGACAGCCACTCGATCAACGCGCTGAGCCCGCGCAGGCCCTGTCGAGCGCGTTCGACACGCGCTATCACCCGTGCGGCGCGATACAGGGCCACCGGCTGGAAGTTCGAACCGCTGAGAATCGCCCCATGCAGGCTGGCGCTGTGGTGCAGCAGGTAGGCCTGAGCAATGTAGCTGCCCATGCTGTGACCCAGCAGAATGATCGGTAACCCCGGCTGATGCTGGCCGATGTGTTGGTGGAGGCTGGCGAGGTCGCCTACCACCTTGTTCCAGCCGTCTTGCTCGGCGTACAGGCCCAGGGTGCCTGAATCGGCGGTACGGCCGTGGCCACGCTGGTCCAGCGCATACACGCCATAGCCGCCGGCACACAAGGCTGCGGCCAGGCGCCCATAGCGCCCGCTGTGCTCGGCCATGCCATGGGACAGCATCACCACGGCCCTGGCGGGGCCCTCCGGCAGCCATTGATTGACGTACAGGCGGCTGTGGTCGGTCGCGGTCAGCCAGAAGGTGCTGTGGTTCATGGCGCTTCCTTTGCTCGGGATGGGTGCAGTGTATCGCGCACCAGGTATCTGCCGACGCCTCAGCGGCAAGATTCATACAATCAATGACACGATTTAGCGTATTTGCCAGTTTGGCCATAGCTGCTAACGTCCCCCAAGCTCCGCTTTTTACAGCAGCGGCCGGACACACTCAGGTAAGAGGACAAGAATAATGCAACCTGATTTCTGGAATGACAAACGCGCGCCCGGCGTTCCCAACACCATCGACCTCACCACCTACAGCTCGGTGATCGAAGTATTCGAGCGCTCGTGCAAGACTTTCGCCGACCGTCCGGCATTCAGCAACATGGGGATCACCCTGACCTACGCCGAGCTTGAGCGCCAAAGTGCGGCGTTCGCCGGTTACCTGCAGCAGCACACCGACCTCAAGCCCGGCGAGCGCATCGCGGTGCAGATGCCCAATGTGCTGCATTACCCGATCGCCGTGTTCGGCGCCCTGCGCGCCGGGCTCATCGTGGTCAACACCAACCCCCTTTATACCCCGCGCGAAATGCGCCACCAGTTCAAGGATGCCGGCGTGCGTGCGCTGGTCTACCTCAACCTGTTCGGGTCGCGTGTGCAGGAAGTGTGCACCGACACGGCCATCGACTACCTGATCGAAGCCCGAATGGGCGACTTCATGCCCGCCGCCAAGGGCTGGCTGGTCAATACCCTGGTCGACAAGGTGAAGAAAATGGTGCCGGCCTACCATCTGCCACGCGCGGTGCCATTCAAGCGCGCCCTGCGCATGGGGGCAGGGCTGGGGGTGACACGCCATCCCGTGAGCCTGGATGATATCGCTGTGTTGCAATATACCGGCGGCACTACCGGGCTGGCCAAGGGCGCGATGCTCACCCACCGCAACCTGGTGGCGAACATGCAGCAGGTGCGCGCCTGCATGTCGCAGACCGGCGACGACGGCCAGCCGCTGATCAAGGAAGGGCAAGAGGTGATGATCGCGCCGCTGCCGCTGTACCACATCTATGCCTTCACCGCGAACTGCATGTGCATGATGGTCTCGGGCAACCACAACGTGCTGATCACCAACCCACGGGACATTGGCGGCTTCATCAAGGAGCTGAAAAAGTGGCGCTTCACCGGGTTGTTGGGGCTCAACACGCTGTTTGTCGCGCTGATGGATCATCCGGAGTTCAAGCAGCTGGATTTCTCTCACCTCAAAACCACCAACTCGGGCGGCACCGCGCTGATCAAGGCCACCGCGGAACGCTGGCAGCAGCTCACCGGCTGCGCGATCGGCGAGGGGTACGGCCTGACCGAAACCTCTCCGGTTGCCAGTGCAAACCCATACGGCGATAAGTCGCGGCTGGGTACGGTGGGCATTCCCGTGCCAGCCACGGCAATGAAGGTGATCGACGACGAAGGTGTCGAGCTGCCGCTGGGCGAGCGTGGCGAGCTGTGCATCAAGGGCCCGCAGGTGATGAAGGGCTACTGGCAGCAACCGGCAGCCACTGCCGAAGCGCTGGACACCGAAGGCTGGTTCAAGACCGGCGATATCGCCGTGATCGACGAGGACGGTTTCATACGCATTGTCGATCGCAAGAAAGACCTGATCATCGTCTCGGGTTTCAACGTGTACCCCAACGAGATCGAAGACGTGGTGATGGCGCACCCGGCCGTGGCCAATTGCGCAGTCATCGGCGTGCCGGACGAGCGCACGGGGGAGGCGGTGAAGCTGTTCGTGGTGGCGCGTGCCCAGGGCGTGAGCGTTGAGGAACTGAAGGCGTACTGCAAGGCCAACTTCACCGGGTACAAGGTGCCCAAGCAGATCGTGCTGCGCGACTCGTTGCCGATGACGCCGGTAGGGAAAATCCTGCGACGGGAGCTGCGCGACATCGCCTGACCCTTGAATTGCCAGCTACTAAAAGTGTGGGAGGGGGCTTGCTCCCGATGGCAGCGGTTCAGTCACTTATCCGGTGACTGATACACCGCCATCGGGAGCAGGCCCCCTCCCACATTTGTCTCGTGTTGCGCTGGAGAGCCTGTTCCAGAGCGCTTTGCTGGGGTATTCGACAAGCGTTTAAAGTGTGACCAGATATTGTAGGACAGTCGTGATTATGACTGTGGGGCCCTCGTTTGGCTCTAGGCGGCCCTTGGCAAAGCTGCTACTCTCGGCGCGCTTTGTGACGTCTCGGCATGCTTTGAAGCGCCGGATTCACCGTACAAAAGACATACACCAATAATAATCGCATCAAATGCGATGATGAATTCGCGTCGCTGAGGAGTGGGCTTCCATGAATGAAGACTTTTGGAAGGATAAGTACCCCGCCGGGATTGCTGCACAAATCAATCCAGACGAGTATCCGAATATTCAGGCGGTATTGAAGCAGTCCTGCCAGCGCTTCGCCAACAAGCCGGCTTTCAGCAACCTGGGCAAGACCCTCACCTACGGTGAGCTGTACGAATTGTCCGGCGCCTTCGCCGCCTACCTTCAGCAGCACACCGACCTGCAGCCCGGCGACCGCATTGCGGTGCAACTGCCCAACGTCCTGCAATACCCGGTCGCCGTGTTCGGCGCCATCCGTGCCGGGCTGATAGTGGTCAACACCAACCCGCTGTACACCGCGCGGGAAATGGAACACCAATTCAACGACTCCGGGGCCAAGGCCCTGGTGTGCCTGGCCAACATGGCCCATCTGGCGGAAAAGGTCGTGCCCAAGACCGCCATCAAGCACGTGATCGTCACCGAAGTGGCCGACCTGCTGCCGCCGCTCAAGCGTCTGCTGATCAACAGCGTCATCAAGTACGTCAAGAAAATGGTCCCGGCCTACCACCTGCCCAAGGCGATCAAGTTCAACGACGTGCTTGCCAGGGGCCATGGCCGGACCGTCAACGAAGTGAGCCCGGCCAGCGATGATGTGGCGGTGCTGCAATACACCGGCGGCACCACTGGCGTGGCCAAGGGCGCGATGCTCACCCACCGCAACCTCGTCGCCAACATGCTGCAGTGCAAGGCGCTGATGGGCTCCAACCTAAATGAAGGCTGCGAGATCCTCATCACGCCGTTGCCGCTTTACCACATCTACGCGTTCACCTTTCATTGCATGGCGATGATGCTGATCGGCAACCACAACATCCTGATCAGCAACCCGCGCGACTTGCCGGCGATGGTCAAGGAACTGTCGAAGTGGAAGTTCAGCGGTTTTGTCGGCCTCAACACCCTGTTCGTGGCGCTGTGCAATAACGAGGGTTTCCGCAAGCTGGACTTCTCGGCGCTCAAGGTCACCCTGTCCGGTGGCATGGCCCTGCAACTGGCAGCGGCCGAGCGTTGGAAGGCCGTGACCGGTTGTGGCATCTGTGAAGGTTACGGCATGACCGAGACCAGCCCGGTGGCCACGGTCAACCCGATCCAGCACATCCAGATTGGCACCATCGGCATCCCGGTGCCGTCCACGGTGTGCAAGGTCATCGCCGACGACGGCACCGAACTGGCGCTGGGCGAGACCGGCGAGCTGTGCGTGAAAGGCCCGCAAGTAATGAAGGGCTACTGGCAGCGCGAGGACGCCACCGCCGAGATGCTCGACAGCGAAGGCTGGTTGAAGACCGGTGACATCGCGATCATCCAGCCTGACGGCTACCTGCGCATTGTCGACCGCAAGAAGGACATGATTCTGGTGTCCGGCTTCAACGTCTATCCCAACGAACTGGAAGACGTGCTGGCCGGCCTGCCGGGTGTGCTGCAGTGCGCCGCCATCGGCGTACCGGACGAAAAATCCGGGGAAATCATCAAGCTGTTCATCGTGGTCAAGCCAGGCGCAACCCTGACCAAGGATCAGGTGATGGAGCACATGCGCGCCAACGTCACCGCCTACAAAGTGCCCAAGGCGGTGGAGTTCCGCGATGTGTTGCCCACCACCAATGTAGGCAAGATCCTGCGGCGTGAATTGCGCGATGAAGAACTGAAGAAGCTGGGCCTGAAAAAGTAACTCAATAAAAAACCCCGCCAATGCGGGGTTTTTTATGGCCTGCACATTTTTTACAGGGCGAATTGCGCGAAGCTGATCCCAGCACCCGCCGGGCGCACATCCTTGAGGTACGAATCCTTGTCCGCACTCAACTCCAGGGTGATCTCGGGCTTGCGCTTGCCCGCATTGCGCACCACCAGCCCTTCGAGGTTCTCACGCAGGAACAGCGTGGGCACCTTCAGGTGCAGCAACTGGTCGGTCTCGGCGTTGTGCATCAACAAGTGGATCCACTCGTACTGGCCCACGCCAATGCGCACCAGCGGCAGGTCGAACCACCAGATGTTGCGCTTGCGGTCCAGGTCGGTGAAGTGGCAGTTGTTGACGCCGAGTACGGCGCCGCCCAAGGCCTGGTTTCTGCGGGCGATGGCCTGTGTCTTATCGAGTTTCATAAACTTCCTACGGGATCTGTTATTCAGCATTTGAGCCTGAATCTGCCCGGCATTCTCGTGGGTTGGCTGCAAAACATAAAGCCAAACCTTTATAGGGCGATCAAATGCCGGCTGAAAATAATTGAAACTCTACGGAACGGCCCCGGGTCAATCTTTACGTCGTCATTAAAAACCATTTGATTGTTATCAGGAGTAATACCATGGGCAGCACTTCCGATAAGGTAAAAGGCATGGCTAACGAAGCCGTCGGCAACGTCAAGCAAGGCGTCGGCAAAGCCACGGATAACGACAAACTGCGTGCTGAAGGCAAGGCTCAGGAACTGAAGGGTGAAGCCCAGCAAGCGGTTGGCAAAACCAAGGACGCGGTCAAGAATACCGTCGACAAAGCCTGACCCGGCATTGCGTTTGCGCAGACCTGCGGCCATCCACGGATGGCCGTTTTTGTGTCAGCTGTTGCAACTAAACTTTGGAAATTGTTTCAAAGTCGCCAAATGGGCTACTTTGATGTAGAAAACGGCCCCTGAGTCGCCCATGAATATGACCTTATTGCGGCGAAAGGAGACGCTATGATCTTTCCGGTACTACAAGGCCTCAAGCTGCATAAGGTGCTGATGCGCACCGTCACCGAGTTCATCGATGATGAGATGCCCACCTACGCCTCGGCACTGGCCTATCAGATGCTGTTTTCGCTGTTTCCCTTCCTGCTGTTCCTCATTGCCCTGATCGGTTTCCTGCACCTGCCGGACTTCTTCAGCTGGTTGCGCCTGCAATCCGAGCTGGTGTTGCCGCCTCAGGCGCTGGAACAGGTCAACCCGGTGATCGACCAGTTGCAGCAATCCAAGGGCGGGCTGCTTTCGGTCGGTATCGTCATCGCGCTGTGGACGGCCTCGGCCGGCGTGCGTTTGATGATGAGTGCGATGAATGCCGCCTACGACGTGGTGGAAGGCCGGCCGATCTGGAAGCGTTTCCCGCTGTCGATTTTCTACACCATCGGCATCGCCGGCATGCTGCTGGCGGCCGCGGCACTGATGGTGCTGGGCCCGCAAGTGATGGAGTGGCTGGCGGGGCAGATCGGCATGCAGGAATTCGTCGTTACGCTGTGGACCATCGTGCGCTGGCCATTGATCGTCATCCTGCTGATGTTTGCCGTGGCCCTCATGTATTACGTGATGCCGGACGTGGAACAGAAGTTTCGCTTCATCACCCCGGGCTCCGTGCTGGCCGTGGTGGTGTGGATCGTCGCGTCCCTGGGCTTTGGTTACTACGTTAAAACCTTCGCCGACTACAACGCCATGTATGGCAGTATCGGTGCGATCATCGTGCTGCTTCTGTATTTCTATATTTCTGCCGCCGTGCTGCTGCTCGGTGCGGAGATGAACGCCGTGATCGAACACATGTCTGCCGAGGGCAAGGACGCGGGCGCAAAGGAGTTTGATGAGCCCGGCCACACTGATGAGAAACAGCATGTCTCAGGCTTAGGCCGAGACCATTCCAAGCCCACTCCCGTAGAGCCTGATCGATGATCCGTGACATCCTGAAAATGGGCGACGAGCGCCTGCTGCGCATCGCCGCGCCCGTACCGCCGGAAATGTTCGACAGCCCCGAGCTGTGGCAATTGATCGATGACATGTTCCAGACCATGGAACACGTCGGCGGTGTCGGCCTGGCCGCGCCGCAGATAGGCGTCGACCTGCAACTGGTGATCTTCGGTTTCGAGGCCAGCGAACGCTACCCGGACGCACCGCCGGTGCCGCAGACCATCCTGATCAACCCGCTCATCACGCCACTCAGCCCGGTGGTGGAAGAGGACTACGAAGGCTGCCTGTCGGTGCCCGGCCTGCGCGGGGCGGTCAACCGTTACCAGCAGATTCGCTACGAGGGTTTCGACCCCAAGGGCGAACCGATTGTGCGTTTTGCCGACGGCTTCCATGCGCGGGTGGTGCAGCATGAGTGCGATCACCTGATTGGCCGGCTGTACCCATCGCGCATTACCGACTTCAGCAAATTCGGGTTTACCGATGTGCTGTTCCCTGCGCTGGATCCGGCGGTAGAAGAATAGCCCTCTGACAACACACCGCTTGAAACGATGGGAGGGGGCTTGCTCCCTGCCACATAGGCCTGCATTTCAAATTTCCAAGCCCATCGCGATCAGCGGCTTGTTGCGTTTATAGCGCACCAGCCGCTCGCTGAGTGACTGCGGCAAGTGCGTTTCCTGCGTGAAGCCCATCCGTTCATACAAGCCTTGCAGGTCCGGGTGGCAAAACAGCCAAACGGTGCCCTCAACCTGTTGCACTCCACAGGACACCAACCGCGCCGCCAATCCTTGCCCACGATAGGCCGGGTCGACGAACAGCCCCGTCAGCCACTGCCCGCCCAGTACCGGTGTCAAACACAGCCCGGCCACGATCTCGGCGTCACGCGCCACCCACAAACGACCGCCCTTGAGTGCTTTCATCGAGGAACCGTGGGCGCGGTAAAACTTGTTCAGCAGCGGCCAGAGCGGCTCGCTCAGCAATTGGATGGATAATTCGGGCATGGTGTTCAGGTGCATGTGACCAGGGGGCGAGGATTATAAGCACGCTTGGTGACTGATTAATCAGCCGGGGCTTATATATTCTTTTTTATCATATATCGGTTAGTTTTAAATATTATTAAAGAATAAGCCTGCTTGTTAGGATCGCTTCAACGGATCATCAAGAGGCTACCCATGAAACCACTCAAATACCTGCTGGCGGGCTCGTTGCTGGCGCTGACGTTGCTGGCCCGGACGGCGCTGGCTGGCGAACCCGAGACCTTGCGTGTCGGCTATCAAAAAGGCTCGGTGAGCATGGTGCTGGCCCGCGAGCACAGGCTTTTTGAGGCGGCGCTGCCGGGCACCCAGGTGCAATGGGTCGAATTCCTCGGTGGCCCGCCACTGATGGAAGCGCTCAATGCCGGCAGCCTGGATATTGGCAATATCGGCGACATCCCGCCGATCTTCGCCCAGGCCGCCGGCATCGACCTGCAATACATCGCGGTCGAGCCCAATGACGGCAAGACCGAAGCGATTCTGGTGCCCAAGGCCAGCACGCTGCACAGCGTGGCCGAGCTCAAGGGCAAGCGCGTTGCATTGCTCAAGGGCTCCAGTGCCCACAACCTGTTCCTCAAGAGTATCTTGCGGGCCGGGTTGCAATGGCAGGACGTGAACGTTGTGTACCTGTCGCCGTCAGACGGACGTGCGGCGTTTGAACAAGGCAAGGTGGATGCCTGGGTGGTGTGGGACCCGTACTACTCGGCCGCCGTGGTCGACGGTTCTGCCCGAGTACTGGGCGACGGGCAGGGGCTCAACCCGGCGGGCAGTTTCTTCGTGGTCAGCAGCCGGTTCGCCAAACAGCACCCGCACGCCATTGCCACGATCATTCAGACGCTGGGTAAAGCGCAGCGCCTGTCCCTGGACCAGCCCCAGGAGAGTATCGCGCTGATGGCCAAGACTCTGGGCCTGCCGCCTGCCGTGGTGAAAAGTTACTTCGAACACCGCTCACCCACGCCGATCCGTGCGCTGACAGCCGCCGACATTGCCACTCAGCAAGGCACTGCCGATCTGTTTTTCGCCAACCGACTGATTCCGAAAAAGGTCGACGTTCAGCAGGCAGTCTTCAAAGCGCCCTGAGAGCTCCTCCCGGCACTGTCGCCTTGCATAGCGCCGCGCCGTGGCTATGCTCATGCGAATGGAATGCGCGCTCAGCGCCGGGCATCAGGGAGATCCGACCATGTTCAGCCTCCATCACAAAGCCGACCTGCTCGAGATCCAGCGTTTCTCCTGCGCCCTCACCGAATCCAACGCCAAACTCGCCGCTATCGGTCGCTCCATGGCCATGATCGAGTTCGATCCTGCGGGGGTGATCCTCGATGCCAATGACAACTTCTGCAAAGTCATGGGCTACAGCGTGGAAGATATTCGCGGCCAGCATCACCGGCTGTTCTGCGAGGAGGCCTACACCCACACCGAGGCCTATGCCACGCTCTGGCGCGACCTGGCGCGGGGCGAATCCATCAGCGGCACCTTCATGCGCCTGAACAAACGCGGCGAGGAGGTTTGGCTGGAGGCCAGCTACATGCCGGTGCTGGACGAGGAGCAGCGGGTGCTCAGCGTGATCAAAGTGGCGTCGGATATTTCCGCGCGAGTCCACCACGAACACGAAAACCAGAGCCTGATCGATGCGATTGGCCGCTCCATGGCGGTAATCGAGTTCACGCCCCAAGGGCAGATCCTCAACGCCAATGCGAACTTCCTGCGAACGGTGCAGTACTCGCTGGATGAAATCGTCGGCCAGCACCACAGCCTGTTTTGTCACCGCGAGGAGGTCGAGTCGCCGGCCTACAAGGCGTTCTGGGCTTCGCTCAACCGTGGCGAATATCACTCGCACCGTTTTGAGCGCAAAAACAAGTACGGCAAGACGCTGTTTCTGGAGGCCTCCTATAACCCGATCTTCGACACCAGCGGCCGGCTGTACAAAGTGGTGAAATTCGCCAGCGATATTACCGACCAGGTCACCAGCCTGCGCACCGCTGCCGATTCGGCTCACGCCACCTCGGTGCAAAACGACGTCTGCGCGCGCAAGGGCTCGCAGGTGGTGCAGCAAACGGTGCAGATCATCGAAGACATTTCCCACGACCTGAACCAGGCCGCCGTGAGCATCGACGCGGTGAACAAGCAGTCGGAGATCATCGGCACCATCGTGCAGACCATCCGCAGCATCGCCGAGCAAACCAACATGCTGGCGCTCAACGCTGCCATCGAGGCCGCCCGCGCCGGTGAGCATGGACGCGGTTTTGCGGTGGTGGCCGACGAAGTGCGCAGCCTCGCCGCGCGCACCAGCCAGGCGACGCTGGAAATTGTCGAGGTGGTGCGCAAGAACCACGACCTGTCGGCGAGCGCGGTATCGAGCATGCAGTCGAGCTTGAGCCGCACGGGGCTCGGGGTGGAACTGGCCAACGAAGCGGGGCAGGTGATCCTGGAAATCCAGGAAGGCTCACGGCATGTGGTGGACGCAATCAGTCAGTTCAACTCGACGTTGCAACTGCAGTAACTCACTCACACATGAAAACCTGTGTGAACGGCGATCCTGTGTGAAACAGACTCCAATGTGGGAGGGGGCTGCTCCCGGTAGCGGTGTGTCAGTCACCGATCAATTGACTGACACACTGCAATCGGCAGCAAGCCCCCTCCCACAGTTGAATCGCGTCAAGGCCTGGTTAGATGGCCGCCAGCGCCTGTTGTACCGGTTCAGCCTTCGGCGCGGTCGTCGCCGCCACCTGCTGCTGTTCCTTCAACCTTGCAGCCACTTCCCTGGCAATCGCATCCTGTTTTTCCTGCGGCAGCGCCTGCGCCTGCTCCTCGGTCAAACCCTGCTCCTTGAGTAACTGCTCACGAATGCGCTCGCCCGGGGATTTGCTCATGTACTCGGTGAGCTCCGCACGCGTGCCAGAGGCGGGCGCGGAGGCCTGAAGTTGCACGCGGGTCTTGGCGAACGCCTCGTCAATACGCCCGCTCGCCTTGTCCAGATCCTTCTGCGCGGCCGGCAGGGTCAGGGTAGGTTGTGCTGCCGCCAGCACGCCGCTGTAGAGCGTACTGGCGGCAGCATTGGCCGGGTCCATGTCGGGCCGGTTGACCTGTTGGACGTTCGATACGGCCTGGGTGTTGTTGTTAACCAGCATGATCGGTCACCTGCGCAAATGTTCAGTGCAAGCACTGGAGCAAATAGCGTGCCGCGTGCGCCGTGCCCGGTTTTATTGGGCCACGGGTCGCCGTCGCGGCAACCGATGGCCAGTCGACGGCCAACCCTTGCCGTCAATGGGCGATGTTTTCCAGTGCCAGGTTGCGGGTACGCGGCCCGAACCAGCTGATGGTGATCATCACGATCAGCATGCTGCTGGCGATAAATGCCAGCACTCCCGGCGTGCCCAGCTGTTCAAGGATAAAACCGATCAACAGGCTGCTGAACACCGTCGACAAACGGCTGAACGAATAGCAGAAGCCGACCGCCCGCGCGCGAATATTGGTCGGGAACAGTTCGGCCTGATAGGAGTGATAGCTGTAGCTCAGCCAGGCGTTGCAGAAGGTGATCATCACGCCGCAAAAGATCAGCCCCACCGCGGTGGTCTGCAAAGCGAACAGGCTGCCGAAGATCATCGCGCCCATGGCCGATCCGACGATCTGCCACTTGTTTTCAAAGCGGTTGGCCACCTTCACGAACAGCAGCGGCGCCAGCGGGTAGGCGAGGGTGATGACGAACGCGTACAGCAAACTGTGGGTCACACTGACGCCCTGGCCCGACAGCAGCGCCGGCAGCCAGTTGCCAAAACCGAAGAACCCGATGGCCTGGAACACATGAAACACGATCAGCATCAGCGCGCGGCGGCGATAGGGCGGTTGCCAGATATCGGCGAACCGGCCATTGCCCTGCACACTGACCGCCTCCGGTTGCGGTTCATCCAGCGGTTTACCGTGATCCTTGCGGCAGCGTGCTTCAAGGGTGTCCATGATGGCGCCGGCTTCGTCGAAACGACCTTGCTGCGCCAGCCAGCGCGGCGACTCCGGCAAGCGCTTGCGCAGTTGCCAGATAAACAGCGCAAACACCGCACTACTCAGCACCACCCAGCGCCACCCGGCAATGCCGAACGGCGCCTGGGGCACCAGCCACCACGACATCAGCGCCACGGTCGGCACCGACAGGAACTGGATGAAAAACGCAAAGGCAAACGCCGAGCTGCGCATGCGCTTGGGCACCAGCTCCGAGAGGTAGGCGTCGATGGTCACCAGCTCGATTCCCAGGCCGATGCCCACCAGAAAGCGCATGCAGATGATGCCCAGAGCGGAGGTCTGCAGGCCCATCAACACCGTGGCGACGGTGTACCAGACCAGCGCGAAGGTAAAGATCGCGCGGCGCCCGAAGCGGTCGGCGATGGGGCTGAGCAGGCTGGCGCCGAAAAACAGGCCGAGAAAGGTCGCCGCAGCGAAGGCGGCCTGGTCGGAGAAACCGAACACGCCTTCACTGCCGATGTGGAACAGCCCGGCGCTGATCAGGCCCGGGCTGATGTAGGCGGTCTGGAACAGGTCATACAACTCGAAAAAGCCGCCAATCGACAGCAACGCCACCAGGCGCCAGATAGTCGCAACGGGAGGAAGGCGGTCGATGCGCGCACTGATATGGGCGGCCCGGACCGGATCGATGCTATCGGTAGCAGAGGCGGTGAGTGTCGACATGAGAGACCTTCTGGTCAGCAGTAAGGAATAGCGTTCAGCGTCAAGCTAAACACATTTGCTTACAGCTTAACGCGTGCCGCTCTGTTTTTTCAGTTGTGACCTTCCAGAGCAAAGGTGTGGAAGCCCGCGTGCTGGGACAGCCTCTCCCACAGCACGCCGTGGTCGTCGATCATCACCGGTACCTGCGCATTGGAATTCCGGGCTCGCCCCGTCGGTAATTTGTGGCGAGCGGGCTTGCCCCGCGTTGGGGTGCGAAGCGCCCCCACTCCAGCAAAACGCGGTGTACCTGATACGGCTCAGCGCCTGGTTTTGGGGCTGCTGCGCAGCCCAACGCAGGACAAGCCTGCTCGCCACAGGGAGTCTGCGCCTAACTGAACGGCGTTAGGGCTCGCCACAATAAGCATGAGTTGGGGCCGGCTTTTCAAGTGCGGGGCGTGTGTTGGTCCATCGCTTTGCCTACCAGCAAGACGCTCAGCTCACTTAATTGATGAATGGCGAGCGCTACATCGCGGTGTTTGCCGGTGAGGTTATCGGACAGGTCGAGCAGCAGGGTGCTGACGGAGCAAACGGTTTCGTAACTGTTGGTCAGCAGGGATTCAAGGGGAGTATCGGGTACAACGGTGAAGAGGGTGGTTGGCGTTTTTTCTATTGCTTTGATCATTTGAGCATCCTGCAAATGAGCCGCCGTATCGCTAGTAAACAAGGGTGGCAGCTGTACGCAGGTTAGTAGACCGGTGGACACTCAACGCCGGCGCACCCGAAGATGCCCTGCGCACAACCGCCATCGAACACAGATGAGGCTCATGCACTAGGAGTGGCCAGAAGTCAGGCTACTAAACCCGATCACCGAGAAATTCGGCGACCGACAAACCTTAGAGAGACCGACCTTGGCGCACAAGCCGGCGGATTCTGACGTAAGCGTAGGCAACGGAGCAAGACGCTTACCGCAATGTCAGTCTCTTCCTACGGACCTCCTACGTACTCTCCCTCACCTGCAACTCAAACCCCATATCCACCACCGGTTTGGCAATCCGGTTACCCGCCATGATCGTCAACAAATGCTCCGCTGCCCTTCGGCCAATGGCTTCGCGTGGCGTGCTGATGCTGCTCAGGCGCGGCACCATGAACGAGGACGCAGGCAAATCGTTGAACCCCAGCACCGCCACTCGCTCCGGCACCTGGATGCCGTGGCGCATGGCTTCGAGCAGTGCGCCGTGGGCCAGGTCGTCGTTGCCGAAGAACACCGCGTCCACGTCGGGGTGCGCTGCCAGCAACTGCAGGAACAGTTCGCCACCCAGGCCCACGGAAGAGGGGCGCGGTGTCAGCACTTCCAGCGCCGGGTCGTACAGGCCAGCCTGTTGCAGGGCGCGGCGAAAACCTTCGCCGCGCAGCAGGGTGCGCTGGTCCAGCTGTGCGCCGATATAGGCCAGGCGTTTGCGCCCACGAGAGAGCAGGTGTGCGGCAGCCGTCTCGCCCGCCGCCAGTTGCGAGAACCCCACGCAGTTCACCCCCGCGTTGGGGTCCAAGTCCATCATGTATACGCAAGGCACGTTGCTCGACTCGACCATTCTTCGCGCGCTTTCGGTGCGGTCAAAACCTGTCAGCAGCAGGCCACGCGGCTGGTAGGCCATGTAGTTGCGCAGCAGGTTTTCTTCTTCGTCGCGCGAGTAGTGGGAGTTGCCGATCAGCACTTCGAAGCCCTTGGGCCGCAGCACCTGGTGGATAGCCTCGAGGGTTTCGATAAACAGAAGGTTGGACAACGACGGCACCAGCACCACCACTGAGTGGCTCTGGGCCGACGCCAGTGCGCGGGCGGCAGGGTTGACCACGTAGTTGAGCTCGGCGGCGGCCTGCCGCACTTTTTCGGCCAGTTCTGCGGCCACGCTGCTGATGCCGCGCAAGGCACGCGAGGCGGTGATCGGGCTGACGCCGGCCAGGCGGGCGACTTCGTTGAGGGTCGGGCGACCCGTGGTGCGCGTATTCTTATCGTTCTTGGAGGTCATCAGGCGGCTTGCCAAACAAAAATCGAGGCACTAAGGTAGCGCTGTCTCCAAAGGGCTGCAAATGAAGAACTTAGGGTTGCCTGATCCGGTTCAGTTCGTGAAGCAAGCCAGTTGGAACGGATGCACGCGTCACTCCATAAAAGAAGACAAGACGGCGCGGGAAAAGCCTGTTTTTGCACTAACCTTACGGCGTGCAAAGGTAGCGCTATCTGCGTCCTGAGGTGTTTCATGAGTCAACCTGTTACCGCCCTGGTCATCATGGGTGTTTCCGGCTGTGGCAAGTCCAGTGTCAGCGAGGCCCTGTGCCGCCTGAACGGCGCCACCGCCATCGAAGGCGACAGCTTTCACCCTGCCGCGAACATCGAAAAGATGAGCGCCGGCCACCCCCTCAACGACGACGACCGCGCCGGCTGGCTCGACATCCTCTGTGATGAACTGCGCCGTTCGCTCGAGGCCGGCGAGCATCCCGTGCTCACCTGTTCGGCCCTCAAGAAAAAATACCGCGACCACCTGCGCGAAGCCGCGCCGGGCCTGGGTTTCGTGTTTCTGGAGCTGACCCGTGCAGTGGCCGCCGACCGCGTGTCCCATCGCCCCGGTCATTTCATGCCGGCCAGCCTGATCGACAGCCAGTTCGCCACCCTTGAATCGCCCAAAGGCGAGCCGCTGACCCTGGCCCTCAACGCCAGCGAAGACAGCGTCGAGGACTTGGCCGAGCAAACCAATGCCTGGTGGCTCAAGCACGGTTTTGAACCTACTCAGTGATTTTTTGCCGGAAGAGATAGCGCTATCCCCGGCAGAAAATTAAACACCCGCTTCAATAACAACAACAAACAGGAGAGACCCCCCCATGTTTGGCATGTCCCACGAGTCCTACCTGCTGCTCGATGCAGTGGTCACTATCATCGGGTTGATCGTGCTGATCACCCAATTCAAGGTGCACCCGTTCATTGCACTGATCATTGCGGCCGGCTTTCTCGGCCTGACCTCGGGCATGCCCGTGGACAAGATCATCAAGGCCTTCCAGGACGGTTTCGGCGGGGTGCTCGGCTTTGTCGGCATCATCCTTGCGCTGGGCACCATGCTCGGCAAGATGATGGCCGAATCCGGCGGCGCCGATCAGATCGCCCAGACCCTGATCCGCGCCTTCGGCAAGGAGAAGGTGCAATGGGCAATGATGTTCGCCGCGTTCCTGGTGGGCATCCCGCTGTTTTTCGAGATCGGCTTTGTGCTGCTGATCCCGCTGGTCTTCATTGTCGCGCGGCGCACCGGTGTGTCGCTGATCAAGATCGGTATCCCGCTGCTCGCCGGCCTCTCGGCGGTGCACGGCCTGGTGCCTCCGCACCCCGGCCCGCTGCTGGCCATTGGCGTGTTCGGTGCGGACATCGGCAAGACCATCCTGTACGGCCTGATCGTCGCGCTGCCAACGGCCATCATCGCCGGGCCGATCTTCGGTACGTTCATTTCCAAATACATTCCGGGCAACCCGTCCCAGGAACTGGTGGACCAACTGGCCCGCGAGCCGGAAGCGAAAGCCCTGCCGAGCTTTGGCATCACGCTGGTCACTGTACTGCTGCCGGTGTTCCTGATGCTGCTCAAGACCTTCGCCGACATTGGCTTGCCGGACGGCCACGTGGTGCGCAACTGGATGGACATGATCGGTCACCCGATCACCGCGCTGTTGCTGGCGTTGCTGCTGTCGCTGTACACCTTTGGCCATCGCCAGGGCATCCACGCCAAACAGATCCTCAAGCTGCTCGACGCCAGCCTTGCACCGACCGCCGCGATCATCCTGATCATCGGCGCCGGCGGCGGCTTCAAACAGATGCTGGTGACCAGCGGCGTGGGCGATGTGATCGGTCATATGGCGGTGAGCGCGCAGATCAACCCGATCCTGCTGGCGTGGCTAGTGGCGGCGGTGATTCGTGTGGCCACAGGTTCTGCGACCGTGGCGACCATTACTGGCGCGGGCATCGTGGTGCCGGTGGTGGGCATGATCCCCGGGGTCAACCGTGAACTGCTGGTGTTGGCAACGGGGGCGGGTTCGTTGATTTTGTCTCACGTCAACGATGCGGGGTTCTGGCTGGTCAAGCAGTACTTCAACATGACCGTGGTCGAGACGTTCAAGACCTGGACGGCGATGGAGACCATCCTCTCGGTGGTGGCGTTGATCTTCATCATGTTGCTGTCGCTGGTGGTGTAAGCCACACCGCAAAACAACGGTGTGAACCCAATCCAATGTGGGAGGGGGCTTGCTCCCGATGTCAGAGTGTCAGTCACTGCATCTGGTGACTGACCCATCGCCATCGGGAGCAAGCCCCCTTCCACAGTTGTTACAGCATTGAATTCAGGCCTTGGTAACCAACCCCTCCGCCCGGAACATCCCGCGAATCCCGCGCACCGCCTGACGGATCCGGTCCTGGTTCTCGATCAGCGCAAAGCGCACATGGTCATCGCCATACTCGCCAAAGCCGATGCCCGGCGAAACGCACACCTTGGCCTCCAGCAGCAGTTTCTTGGCAAATTCCAGCGAGCCCATGGCGGCGTACGCTTCGGGGATCTTCGCCCACACGTACATCGATGCCTTGGGATTCTCGACCATCCAGCCCAGTTCGTGCAGGCCCTTGACCAGCACATTGCGGCGCTGGCGGTACTGCTCGGCGATGTCCTTCACGCACTGCTGGTCGCCTTCGAGCGCGGCAATCGCCGCCACTTGCAGCGGGGTGAAGGTGCCGTAGTCGTGGTAACTCTTGATCCGCGCCAGGGCGTTGACCAGTTCCGGATTGCCCACCATGAAACCGATGCGCCAGCCGGCCATGTTGTAGCTCTTGGACAGGGTGAAAAACTCCACCGCAATGTCCTTGGCGCCGGGCACCTGCATGATCGACGGGGCTTTCCAGCCGTCGTAGACGATATCGGCGTAGGCCAGGTCATGCACCACCAGCACGTCGTATTGCTTGGCCAGGGCGATCACCCGTTCGAAGAAGTCCAGCTCCACGCATTGCGCGGTCGGGTTGGACGGAAAGCCGAGGATCATCATTTTCGGCTTGGGGATCGAGCCACGGATTGCCCGCTCCAGCTCGTCGAAAAAATCCACGCCCGGAATCAGTGGCACCGAACGCACCTGGGCGCCGGCAATCACGGCACCGTAGATGTGAATCGGGTAGCTCGGGTTGGGCACCAGTACGGTGTCGCCCTGATCCAGGGTGGCCAGCATCAGGTGCGCCAGCCCCTCCTTGGAGCCGATGGTGACGATGGCTTCCGACTCGGGGTCGATGTCCACTTCATAGCGGTCTTTGTACCAGCGCGAAATCGCCCGGCGCAGGCGCGGAATACCTTTGGAAGTGGAGTAGCCGTGGGTGTCTTCACGCTGGGCGACGGTGACCATTTTTTCCACGATGTGCGGTGGAGTGGGGCCGTCGGGATTACCCATGCTCAAGTCGATGATGTCTTCGCCGCGCCGACGCGCAGCCATCTTCAGCTCGGCAGTGATATTGAACACGTAAGGGGGGAGTCGATCGATGCGCGCAAAGCGGCGCGGCAAACCTTGGTCGGCCATTGTTGCCTCGAAGTACGTAAGCGCCCGGAACCGTCCGAGCGACGTTGGCCACTGCGGTGGCCTGCGACAGACGATACGGTCGATGATGGCCAGTTGTCCATACGCGTGGGAAAAAATTCTGCATGGAGTAGGGCGCCGATATGCCCCTATACTCGACGCGGGTTTGTTCCCTCATAAGAAGGAGACTGTTCGTATGGATCAGCAGACAAGACAACCGTTGGAGCCACGCATGGAGGCGGGCAGGGCCATGGTGATTGCAGGCGTCAAGGGCCGTTATTCAAAAGCTACCGTCGGCGATATTCCCCGCCTGTGGGAGTTGTTCGACACCTGCATCAAGGACATCAAACAGCGCGTCGGTGGGGTGACCTATGGGGTTTGCCATAACCCCAAACAGGATGAGTTCGACTACCTGGCGGGCGTCGAAGTCCCGTCCCGAAGCGACGTGCCGGGCAACTTCGAATCCATCGACATCGCCCCGCTCAACTACGCCGTGTTCACCCATCACGGGCCGGTGCAGGCGATGGAGCAGACCTTCGAGCGCATCATGTTCGAATGGCTGCCGCACTCGGGCTACAAGGTTGTGGGGGCCAATTTCGAGCGCTACAGCGCGGACTTTGACGGGCGCAAGGGCACCGGCACGGTGGAGATCTGGTTGCCGGTTGGGCAGAAGGCCTGAGCCAGCAGCCGACGTCACGTAAACATGACATTCGTCTCTGAACGTCATGTTTACGTGACATTTACCGTCATCAATCAAACGCTCGGCGCAACCTGCGCTCATACCCGATCCGCCCTTTGTACGCCTCCCCGCTGTCGACCCAACCCGCCCGCAGGTACAGGCCCATTGCGGCCGCGTTGTCACTGTCCACCGATAATTCAAGCGCCTTTATCTGCGGCCAGGTTTCAATGGCCACGGCGGGCAGCGCCAGCAGGCAAGCCTTGCCAAACCCTCGCCCTTGCTGGCGCCGGTCCACCTGCAACGCGTGCAGGGTCGCGCTGTGCTCGTCAGCCCAGTGGGGCAGGCAGGGCGGGCGCTTGAGCAGCAGGAAGGCGACCGGAATCTCATCGGCCAGCAGGGCAAAGCCCTTCACGCCAGGGCTGGGTTTGGCGAGCAGTGTATTGAGGGCGCAGTACATGTCGCCGGAAAACGGCAGTTGCTCGGGGTGAACTTCGATGGCGCTCAGTTGCTGTTGTTGAACAGCGCTCAGCGCTTCGTAGGAAACAAGGCGGGTTTGCATAGGGAAAACCGAACGGCGCAGTGGAGAAAGCAGTTTAACGCCTTCCCTGATCACCCAGACAACGAAGATCGCTTCAGGCATCCCACGCCCTGTGGCAAGTGGGCTTGTTGTGGCGAGCGGGCTTGCCCCGCGTTGGGGTGCGAAGCACCCCCAACCCAGCAAAACGCGGTATACCTGATACGGCTCAGCGCCTGGTTTTGAGGCTGCTGCGCAGCCCAACGCAGGACAAGCCTGCTCGCCACAGGGAATCTGCGCTTTAACTGAACGGCATTAGGACAAACCTGCTCGCCACAACCACAACAAGCCTGCTGGTCACACGCAAGCGCTCAGTCAAGCATCTGCCCCAGTAACCAGCTCCCCGCCGGCCCCGGTGGTCGTTGTCGCGACCACAACGCATCCATCGCCACCGAACGTGGCCAGCCGCGCGCCTTGAGTTCAATCAGGCTGGCATTGCCGAAGCGCTCCACCAGCCAACGGGGCAGGGGCGCCCAGCCGAAGCTCAGTTGCGCCATTTCCATCAGCATCAGGTAACTGGCGGCCGACCATACGCGCCCGGCCGCGCGGTTGTCGTAGGGTTTGACGATGCTCGCCAGGCGCAATTCGCGGTGTAGTTTCAAGTGCTGTGGGTCTACCTGCGCAAGGCTTGCCAAGGCATGCTGCGGTGATACGAACAACGCGGTTTCGGTGCGCTCCTGCACCGGCGAACTGGTGAGGTCGGGCGGGTAGACGTCCTGCTGCTCGATAAACGCCATGTGCGCCCGGCCGCTTTGCACCAGGTCGACCAGGTCATCGCATTCGGCAATCAGCCATTCCAGCTCCAGGTCCGGGTAACGTTGGGAAAAGGCGAGGATCGCGGTTTCGAAGCGCGGCGACTGGTAGGTGTCCGACATGGCAATTGTCACCCTTGGCTCCAGGCCCTGTGCCAACTGGCTCGCCGCCAGTTCCAGGCGGCTGCTGGCCTCCAGTACCTGTTCTGCCCGTTGCAGCAGCACATGCCCAGCAGGGGTCAGCGTCGGCTTGCGGCTACTGCGGTCGAACAGCACCACATCCAGGTCAATCTCAAGGCTTGCCACCGCCGCACTGATGGTCGACTGGCTTTTGCCCAGCTTGCGCGCCGCCGCCGAGAACGAGCCTTGGGTGGCGGCCTGGACAAATGCCTGCAGCACTTCGTGAGACGCCATAAGTATCGCTCTGGTCGATGGTTATTGATTATGAAGTATCGGTGTGACGGGTGAGCATGGCAACCGTCGCCATCACGGAGCCAGGGCATGAACCCTACCAAGTCGATCTCTGAACGCGTTTGCCAGGCCCTCGGTTTCGAGGGCCTGGCCTTGTTGATCTGCACGCCGTTACTGGTGTGGATCACCGGCAGGCCGGCCCTGGAAATGGGCGCGGTGACCCTGGGCATGAGCCTGCTGGCGCTGACCTGGAACGTCATTTTCAACAGCCTGTTCGACCGTCTCACGGTGCGCCTGCAACTCTGCGGCGGCGCCTGGACACGGGTGCTCCACGCGCTGATGTTCGAAGGCGGGCTGATCATCGTGGCCGTGCCTTTGATTGCCGCGTGGATGCAGATCAGCCTGCTGCAGGCCCTGATGCTCGACATTGGCGTGCTGCTGTTTTTTCTGCCGTATACCTATGTCTATCACTGGGGCTACGACGTGCTGCGCGACAGGTTTCTACAAAAACATGCCGCCCGACGCCTCGATACGTTGCCCGGTGATCCATGCGCTGCCGTCGGCCAGCAGGCTGGCGATGGCGCCGCCGATATCATCCGGTAAGCCGACGCGGCCCAGGGCGGTGTTGCTGGCGACCATGGCGTTGAGGTCGGCGTTGTCGCGCACGGCGCCGCCGCCGAAGTCGGTCTCAATGGCACCGGGGGCAAGGATGTTGACGCTGATGCCACGGGCGCCGAGTTCCTTGGCCTGGTAGCGCGTGAGCACTTCCATCGCGCCTTTCATCGCTGCGTAGGCGGCGTAACCGGGCAGGCTGAAGCGCGCCAGTCCGCTGGACACGTTGAGAATGCGTCCGCCGTCGCGGATCAATTGCAACAGCTTCTGGGTCAGAAAAAATGGCCCCTTGAATTGAATCGCCAGCAACTGATCGAACTGCGCTTCGGTGGTCTCGGTAAAGCTTGCGTGAATGCCGATCCCTGCGTTGTTGACCAGAAAATCGAAGTGATCCTGTGCGAAAACATCCTTGAGCACGCGGGCAACGTCGCTAGCGAACGCGTCGAAGGTGGCGCTCTGGCCCACATCCAGCTGCAGCATCGCCGCGCGGCCGCCCAGTTGCTCAACCTGCGTCACCAAGGCCTGCGCCTCGTCGGCCTTGCTGTGATAGGTGCCGATGATGTCGACGCCCTGCGCAGCCAGGTGCAGGGCGGCGTTTTTGCCCAGGCCACGGCTGGTGCCGGTGATCAATGCGATTTTACGAGTCATGGTGAGTACCTCTGCGTGTGGGTGTGGAATGAGTGTATTTGTCCGACCGTAACGTGATAAACAGCGCTATACCGGAATCACTGGCCGGGTAAGGCGAACAATCCATGAACAAGCTTGAACTGCTGCGCACCTTTGTACGGGTCACTGAGCTGTCGAGTTTTACCCAGGCGGGCGAACGCCTTGGCCTGCCGCGCTCCACCGTGTCCGAGCACGTGCAGGCGCTGGAGGAACTGCTCGGCGCGCATTTGTTGCAGCGCACCACGCGCAAGGTGCAAGCGACCCAGGACGGCCTTGTGCTGTATGAGCGCAGCAAGGATCTGCTGGCGCACATGGAAGAACTCGAAGGGCTGTTTCGTCAGGACGAAGCGCAACTGGCGGGACGCATTCGGGTGGACATGCCCAACGTGATGGCGCGGGACCTGATCCTGCCGCGCCTGCCCGACTTCATGCACGCGCACCCGCTGATCGAGCTGGAAATCAGCACCACCGACCGCCAGGTCGACCTGCTCGCCGAAGGGTTCGACTGCGTGCTGCGTGTGGGCGCGCAGCCGGACCAGAGCGTGGTTGCCCGCTGGCTGTGCAGCCTGCCGATGCTTAACTGCGTGAGCGCCACCTACCTGCAACGCTTTGGCACGCCGCATACACTCGGCGATTTGGCCAACCACCATCTGGTGCATTACGTGCGTCCACTGGGCTCACGCTCGGCGGGCTTCGAATACTTGCAGGGCAACAAGGTGCAGCGCCTGCCCATGGCCGGGCGGGTCACGGTCAACAGCACCGATGCGTACAAGTCGGCATGCCTGGGCGGTTTCGGGATTATCCAGGTGCCGGCCCTGGGCCTCAGCGCTGAACTGGCCAGCGGTGAACTGGTGGCGGTTTTGCCGGACTACCCGGCACCGCCGTTGGACGTGTCGCTGCTGTACGCCGGGCAGCGGCATTTGCCGTTGCGCGTGCGGGTGTTCATGGACTGGCTGGCCGGTGTGCTGCAAGCGCAGCTCTAACGCCGCGCCGACAACTGCTGCGGCGCCAGGAACGCGTCGTGGAAGTAATCCCGGAATGCCTGCATCGCCGGGGTGAACGCGCGCTCGCGGTGCCAGGCCAGGCCCACGCTCATGGGCGTTACCGGGTCGGTGACGGTCAGGGTTTCGATGCGCTTGCCTTCCAGGGACCAGGGCCGGTGCACCAGGTCGGACAGGATCGCCACGCCGCTGCCATTGGCGACCATGCTGCGCACTGCTTCCACCGAACTGGTGCGCAGTCGCACGTTGGGGGTCTGCCCGGCCTGTTCCCAGTAGCGCATTGCGCTGTGTTCGGCCTCGTCGACGGTGAGCAGGATGTACGGCTCCTGCGCCACGTCCGCCAGGCTCACCGCACCCCGTTCGCACAGTGGGTGATGGCTGGGCAGCCACAGGCGGCGTTCGGAATTGAACAGGATTTCCGAGACGATGGCCGGGTGTGTGAGGTTGGCGGTGAGCACCACGGCCATGTCGAAGCCGCCGTCGAGCAGGCCCTGTTCGATGGCTTGGCGCTCCTGTTCGAAGACCTCGATGGTCACGTCCGGGTGCCAGTGCTCCATGCGCTGCAGGTGGTGCGGTAAAAAATAGCCCAGCACGGTGTAGCTGGCGGCCACGCGCAGCACGCCGCTGGCGCGGTGGTCCGGCAAGGGGCTGTTCAGCGCGTCGTCGACACTGCGCACGATCACGTAGGCGCGGTTGAGAAAGTGTCGACCTGCGTCGGTGAGGTTCATGCCCTGAGCCGAGCGCATGAACAACTGCACGCCGAGCATGGCTTCGAGTTCCTTGATCGCGGTGGTGACCGCCGATTGGGAGATGTTCAAGTGAATCGCCGCCTGGGAAATCTGACCGATTTCGGCGGTGGCGACGAAGTAGCGAACCTGGCGCAAGGTAAGGGACATGGCTTTATCTGATTTTCAGAAGATGCCTCATCTGATAATAGATCTTCCCAAGGGGTCAAGGGGCAGCCTACTTTCCCTGCATCCCCTTTGACGGAGCGCACGCGATGCAGGCAGTGGATTTCAATTCAGACATGGGCGAAGGCTTCGGTCCCTGGACCATCGGCGATGGCGTCGACGCGGAGTTGATGGCCTATATCAGCTCGGCCAATATCGCCACCGGCTTTCACGCTGGCGACCCGGGCACCATGCGCCGTACCGTGGCGCGTGCCAAACAGCTGGGCGTCGCCATCGGCGCGCATCCGGGCTTTCGCGACCTGGTCGGTTTCGGCCGCCGCCACATCAACGCGCCGGCCCAGGAACTGGTGGACGACATGCTCTACCAACTCGGCGCCCTGCGCGAAATCGCCCGTGCTCAGGGCGTGACCCTGCAACACATCAAGCCCCATGGCGCGCTGTACATGCACCTGGCCCGCGATGAAGAAGCCGCGCGCCTGCTGGTACAAAACCTGCAAATCATCGAGCCGACACTGTGGCTGTACTGCATGCCCAACTCGGTGATCTGGCACGTCGCCAGGGAGCTGGGGCAGCCCGTGGTGCGCGAGTTTTACGCCGATCGTGAGTACGATCTGAGCGGCTCCATCGTGTTCACCCGCAACGTGCGCGCACTCGACCCGGCCACCGTGGCGGCGCGGGTGCTGCGTGCGTGCCAGAGCGGGTTGGTGCGCACGGTGGAAGGCGAAGACCTGTCCATCGAATTCGATTCCATCTGTCTGCACAGCGACACCCCCGGCGCCCTGGAACTGGTGGAAGCCACCCGTGAAGCCCTGGACCGCGCCGGTATCGACGTCAGGACCCCTCAATAAGATCGACCCCTTACTTTTTTGCCTGCCTTTCTACAATGATTCCAAGAGGAACAGACATGGCTGAAACGTCGCCCATCCGCTACAGCTTCGGCGCTGATGAACACCTGTTCGCCGAGGTCAGCGACAGCATGTCGCTGGAAGCCTTCTTCACAGGCATGGCCGTGACCCGCGCGGTGGAGCGCCTGGCGTTGGACGGCGTGCTGGATATCTGCCTGGCCAACGCCTCGTTCCAGATCCGCTTCGACCCCGATCGTATCGCGCCCCACGTATTGCTCGATGCCGTGCAAAGCGCTGAGGCCCAGGCGGTGGCCGAGCGCACACTGCACACGCGCATCATCGAAATTCCGGTGCTCTACAACGACCCCTGGACCCATGAAACCCTGATGCGTTTTCGCGACCGTCACCAGGACCCCGGCGGCACCGACCTGGAATACGCCGCGCGCATCAACGGCCTGGCCGATGTGGACGCGTTCATCGACGCCCACAGCGGTGCGCCGTGGTTTGTGTCGATGGTCGGCTTTGTGGCGGGCTTGCCGTTCATGTTCCAGATGGTCGAGCGTGCGCGGCAGTTGCAGGTGCCCAAGTACCTGCGCCCGCGCACCGATACGCCCAAACTGACCCTCGGTCATGGCGGCTGCTTCGGCTGCATCTACTCGGTGCGCGGCGCCGGCGGTTACCAGATGTTCGGCGTGACCCCGGCACCGATCTACGACCCGGCGCAGCAGCTGGCCTACCTCAAGGAACACATGGTGTTCTTTCGGCCCGGCGACATCGTGCAGTTCAAGCCGATTGACCGTGACGCCTATGACCTGGCGGTGGCTGAAGTGGACGCCGGGCGCTTCGATCTGCGCATCCGCCCGGTGGAATTTTCCCTCGACGCGTTTCTCGCCGACCCCGTCGGCTATCCGAAAACCCTGCAGGAGGCGCTGGCATGATCAAGGTGCTCAAACCTGGCCTGGCCACCTCTGTGCAGGACCTGGGCCGCGAAGGCTATTACCACCTGGGCATTCCACCGTCGGGTGCGCTGGACCAATACGCGCTGAGCGCGGCCAACCATCTGGTGGGTAACCCGCTGGGGGCGGCGGGGCTGGAATGCACGCTGGTCGGGCCTGAGCTTGAGTTTACGCAGGACGCGTTGGTGGCACTCAGCGGTGCATTGATGTCACCGCGCCTGGACGGCGAAGTGGTGCACCAGGACACCGCCTTCGCGGTGCGTGCCGGGCAGGTGCTGCGCTTCGCGTTTCCGGTGGCCGGCGCGCGCACGTACCTGGCCGTGGCGGGTGGCATTGATGTGCCGGTGGTGCTCGGCAGTCGCTCCACTTACACCCTGGGCGCACTGGGCGGGTTCCAGGGTCGGCGCTTGCAGGAGGGTGATGTGTTGTCGATCGGCGAGCCCAGCGGCGCGGGCCGTGCCGGCAACAGCCTGCCGATGGCCCTGCGCCGTTCGGTGGGCGGCGACGTGACCCTGCGCGTGGTGCCGGGGCTGTATTACGACCGTTTGACCACGGGCGCGAAAAGCAGCTTTTTTGCCGAACCCTGGACGGTAGGCTCCGAGGCCGACCGCATCGGCTATCGCTTCAAGGGCGGCAGCGCGTTGAGCTTTCAACCACGCGAGCAGCCGTTTGGCGCCGGTTCCGATCCGTCGAACATTGTCGACAGCTGCTACCCGATCGGCTCGATCCAGGTACCGGCGGGGCTGGAGCCGATTGTGCTGCACCGCGACGCGGTGTCGGGCGGCGGCTACGCCATGATCGGCACCGTGATCAGTGCCGATCTGGATTTGATCGGGCAGATGCAGCCGAACCAGCGGGCGGGGTTTGTGGCGGTCAGCCTGGAAGAGGCGCTGGAGGCGCGGCGAGTCTACAAGAAGCGCCGCAAAATAATGGCCGCGTTATTCACGTCCTGAAAAAAACAGCAGACCCCTGTGGGAGGGAGCAAGCCCCCTCCCACAGTTTCAACAGTGTCGGGTCAGAACAATTGGGTGAACAGCCAGTACAGGCTGCCCGACAGCAGAATCGCCGCCGGTAATGTCAGCACCCAGGCCATCAGCAGGTTACGGATGGTGCGCATCTGCAACCCGCCGCCGTTGGCCACCATCGTACCGGCCACGCCCGATGACAGCACATGGGTGGTCGACACCGGCAACCCGTACATATCCGCCGCGCCGATGGTCAGCATCGCCACCATTTCGGCCGACGCACCCTGGGCGTAAGTCAGGTGGGTCTTGCCGATCTTCTCGCCCACTGTCACCACGATGCGCTTCCAGCCGACCATGGTGCCCAGCCCCAGCGCGATGGCCACGGCGATTTTCACCCACAGCGGGATAAAGCGCGTGGAGTTATCGAGTTGCTGCTTGAACAGTTGCAGCTTGCCCTGGGTGTCGGCGTCGAAGTGGCCGACCTTGTCCTTGTCCATCAGGCGAATGGTTTCGCTGGTCAGGTACATGTCGTTACGCACGTTGCCGACCGCTTCGGCGGGGACTTTGGCGAGGGAACCGTAACCTTTTACTTCGTCGCCGATGTGGCCGGTGAGGGCGGCCAGTGCCGGCACGAGGTCTGCGGTGGGCTCCTTGGTGCGCACGTAGGTGGAGAGGATCGGGCGCGGGTCGCCGGGCAATGTCTGCGGCGCGCTTTTCATCAGCGCCACCTGGGTCACCTCGGCCACCGCTGCGAACTGCAACGACTGTTCGACGGGCATGGCGCGGTTGAGGGCATAGGCCATCGGCAGGGTACCGACCAGGATCAACATGATCAGGCCCATGCCTTTCTGCCCGTCGTTGGAGCCGTGGGCAAACGACACGCCGGTGCAGGTGACGATCAGCAGGCCGCGAATCCACCACGGCGGCGGGGCGTCGCCCTTGGGCGCCTTGTACAGCGCGCGATTCTTGACGAAGGCGCGCAGGGCCAGCAACAGCAGGGCGGCAAAGCCGAAGCCGATCAGTGGCGAAAGCAGCAGCGCGTAACCGATCTTGATCGCCTGGCCCCAATCCACGCCGCTGCTGCCGTCACGCCCGTGCATCAAGGCATTCGCCACGCCGACGCCGATGATCGAGCCAATCAGGGTGTGGGAAGAGGACGCCGGCAAACCCAGCCACCAAGTGCCGAGGTTCCACAGGATGGCGGCGATCAGCAGGGCGAAGATCATCGCAAAGCCGGCCGAGGAACCCACCTGCAGAATCAGCTCGACCGGCAGCAGGGCAATGATGCCGAACGCTACCGCGCCGCTGGAAAGCAACACGCCGAGAAAGTTGAAGAAACCCGACCACACCACCGCAAAGTGCGGCGGCAGCGAGTTGGTGTAAATCACCGTTGCGACCGCGTTGGCGGTGTCGTGGAAGCCGTTGACGAACTCGAAACCCAGCGCGATCAACAACGCCACGCCCAGCAGCAGGAACGGCGTCCAGGTGGTAACGACGGCGCCCATCTCCTTCATGTCGTGCATCAGGCTGTAGGCAGTGAACAACAGGCCCATGGCAAGGACGGCGAAGAACATGATCACGGTGATCAGGCCGGGTTTCTTGTCCAGTCGGGGTTTGGGGTCGGTGTGTGCGGCGGTGCTAGGGGCTGTCAGTGAAGGGGTGGCCATGCCGGAGCATCCTGTGTGGGGAAGGATGTCGCCCATGATCATTACAAAATGTTACAGAGAGACTGCAACAGCTCAGTGTTCACGCGAATGAAAGTGCCACTTGTCCAGAACTCACCGCCAAACCCATGCGGGAGGGAGCAAGCCCCCTCCCACAGTCGATTGCAGTGCAATCAGTAGTCTTTGCGTTTGCGGAAGGCCCAGCGCCCGGCGATCAAGGTGAAGGTGGCCACCAGCGCCACCAGGATCCAGAAGCCTTCCGGGTCCTGGGAGAGCGGTACGCCGCCCACGTTCATGCCGAAGAAACCGGCGATAATGTTGATCGGCAGCGCCAGCACCGTGACCACGGTGAGGGTGAACAGCGTGCGGTTGCTCTGCTCGTTGAGGTTGGCGGCGATTTCTTCCTGCAACAACTTGATGCGTTCGCCCAGCGCCGTGAGGTCGTTGATGATCAGCGCGAACTCCTCGGTGGATTTGCGCAACTCCTTCACGTCTTCTTTTTGCAGCCATTGCGGTGGGCGGTTGAGCAGGCGCAGCAGCGAGCCCGGTTCCAGCGCCAGCAAGCGTTGCAGGCGTACCAGCACACGGCGCGCGGCACCGAGTTCGGCGCGGTTGGTGGCCAGTTGCGAGGACAGTAGCTGGTCTTCGATATGGTCGACGCTGATGCTGGTCTTGCGCACGATCTGCGTCAGCACTTCGCCCTGGTCGCGCAGCAAATGCACCAGCAGCGCCAGCGGCGAGCGAAAGCCCTCACCGGCCTTTACCGATGAGCGCAACTTGTCCACCGAGTGCAGCGGTTGCAGGCGCGCGCTCACCAGCAGGCGGCTGCGGGCGCACACCCACAAGGTAGAAATGTCCGACGACACCAGGCTGCTGAAGTTGAACACCACGTCGTTGACCACCGCCAGCAAGGCCGAGTCCACATGTTCGATACGCGTGGAGCGCGAGCCTTCGTGCAGGGCTTCGAAAAATTCCTCGGGCAAATCCAGGTGCGTTTGCATCCAGCGTTCGCACGCGGCATGAGCCAGGTTCAGGTGCAGCCACAAGAACTCGTCCGGGTCGGCCGGTTGTTGCAGAGCCTGCAGGGCGGTGGCGGAGTCGATCTGCTCGCCCTTTTCACCGGGGCGAAAACGGAAACCGTAAAGCAGGCCAAACAGATCGGGATCCTGGTGGCTGTGGTCAATGCTGTGGTTCATGGAGTCTCGCAGGGAAAGCGCCTGTAGGACGTTTCACAGGTTCGCATGCGCGAATCATTGCAAGGCGGGATGACGATTTTGTGACACTTTGAACGCTTGCTCAGCGCGTTTTCAGCATAAAGGTAAAGCGCGTCCCCGAATGCTCGCAGGTCGATACCTCCAGATCCCCGCCGTGTGCGTCGGCAATCTGCTTGACGATATACAACCCCAGGCCCAAGCCGGCTTGTGGGGTGTCGGTGACAGGGCGCGCATACGGCTCGAACAGGCGAGGCACTGCCTCCCGACTGATCTGCCCGGGATTTTTCACCGTGAGCATGAAGAGGCCATGCTCGATCTTCGCCGTGACCTCCACCGGGCCATCATGAAGACCATGATGGATGGCGTTGGCCACCAGGTTCGACAGCAACTGCGCCAAACGCTCGCTGTCGCCGTATACGCCCCGCAAATCGCCGATATCGGCGCGAATCACCCGCGTGGGGTTCACGCTCTGCACCTCGGACACCACGTGGTGCAGGGCGCTCTGCAATCCTTCGCAATCGCTCAGGTGCAGCGGAATGCCACTGCCCATGCGGCCACGGGCGAAATCCAGCACGTCTTCGACCAACTGCGCGGCACGCTGGCCGCTGCTGAGAATGTGCCGCACCAGCGGGTCGGTGGCCGGTGCCGAATGCTTGCGCAGCAGGCGTTCGGCACTGAAATTGATGGCGAACAAGGGGTTGCGCAGGTCATGGCCCAGCACGGCGATAAACTGCTCGCGCAATTCTGCTGTGCCGCGTTCTTCGTACAGTTGCGCTTCGGTATGTTGCAGGGTTTCTTCGGCTTCGATCTGCAGCGCCAGCACCCGCGCGAACGACTCCATGGTGGATTGGATCGCGCTGCTGCGCAGGTTGGCGGGGTTGGGGTCGAGGGCGCAGATCGTGCCGAAAAAACGCCCGTCGGTGCGGAACACCGGCACCGAAATATAGCTTTCGAACTGGTAGATACGCGGCGTGTGGTGGTCGTGATAAAGCGGGTCTTCGCTGGCCTTGTCGATCACCACGGACACATGGGAGCCGCGGATCTCATGGCAGATGGTGGTGGTCAGGTCCAGCTCGCCGCCGACCCCGAGGCCGAATTCCAGCTCATCGCGCACCGCGCAGGCGGTCCAGGTGTCATCGGTCACCCTGGCCACGGCAGCGAAGCGCAGGCCGGTGATGTCGCTGATCACCTGAAGCATCGCAGGCACGGCGCTGATCCGGCCAATGGTGGCGATGTCGGCAGCTTTTTGGTCCATGCAGCAGCCTCTGTGCGCAACGTGGTGGGCGAAGTTCGCCGCCCGATGTAGGGAATTTTAACGACCTTAAGTGCTGCAGCGGTAATTTATGTACGAATTTTCCTGCACTCATAAAAAAACCGCGCCACCCGAAGGTGGCGCGGCTTTTTGGGGTTCAACTCAGGTGTCTTGCTTGTTTTCCAGCACTGCGCCGGTCTTGGCATCGAGCTTGACTTCAAAGCGCTTGCCGGCGGTATCGGTCAGGTCGACTTCATAGACATACTGGTCGGCGACGCCGTGTTTGTTGTCCAGCTCCGTGTCGGTAATCGAAGCACCAGGGTGAGTTGCCACGGCCGCTGCGTTGAGTTTGTCGAAAGGCATCACGGCGCCGGACTTGACCAGGCCTTCAATATGATCCGGACGAACATCCGCCTGAGCCAAACCGGCAGTCAGGGTCAGAGCGGTGGCAGCGAACAGGGCAGTCAAAGTTTTCATGGTGTGTCCTCTTGGATGAACTGTTTAAGTGGCGCCAGATTAACCAGCGCAACTTAATTCATCCTTAAGGGCTCACTGACACCAATGCTTCAGTATTTATAGTCGTTGAGCAGGTCCTGCACGCTGGACGACGGCCAGCGCTTGTAGAACTTCAGCAGTTCGGCCGCGCGGTTGGTGAAGATGCCATCGACGCCGGCGTTCATCACTTTTTCGAAATCCACCGGCTCATCGACGGTGTAGACGTGCACCAGCAGGCCTTTGTCGTGGGTCAGCTTGTTCATTTCCGGTTTGACCAGGTCGGTGTAGCTCTGGTCACCGTGATGGGTCAGCTCGGCCGAAGGGCCGGTGCCGATGGCGCCAAGGTCCTTGGCCTGGTCGACCCATTTTTCGAACTCGGCGGCGTCTTTCGGTTCTTGCTTGGCGTAGTAGGCGGCCTTGGTCGACTCGCCGGACTCGGCGAAGGTCTGTTTGGATTTTGGCTCGATACTGCCTTCACCCACCCACAGCAGCAGGATCTTCGGCGTGTTGGGCATCTCCTTTTGCAGCTCTTTCAGGCTGGCCACCTCGAAGGTTTGCAGCACCACGCGGCCCTTGCCCTGGCCGACGCCGGTGTTGCTCTTGCCCAGCTTGGAACCGGCGGAACTCAGCCAGCCCTTGTCCAGCAGTTTGGTTTTGAGGTCGGCTTCGATGCCCGGGAATTGCTTGGGCTCCTTGGTCTCGATGTACAGGCCGGGTTTGTGCTGCGGGTTGCCTTCGGCGATCTTGATGATGTCGTCCAGGCTCTGGATCTTCAGGCCGACGAAGCCCGGGCGGGCGCGGTCCGGGTAGGCGGCGTTGAACCAGCTGCCGGCGTCGAGGGTTTGCAGTTCTTTCCAGGTGAACTCGTTGGCCGGCGCGTCTTTGCGCTCGGGGAACTTGGTAGCCACGTCGGTGGTGCGCTGCAGGTTGTTGTCGTGCAGAGCGAACAGCACACCGTCCTTGCTGCGCTGCAGGTCCATTTCCAGGTAGTCGGCGCCCAGGTCGCGCGCGACCTTGTAGGCTGCGGCGGTGGATTCGGGAGCATCGTAGGACGCACCGCGGTGGGCGATGACGGCCGGGTAGGGGATGCCTTCGTTGGTCGCCAACTCGGCCGGGCTGATCGAGTCGGCTGCCTGCGCCTGGCCAAGACCGAGCATCAGTGCGAGCAGCAGAGCGCTCTTGGTAAACGTGACAGGCATAAGCGAAGTCCTTTCGTGGAGGGAACTTGAGAAGGCTTCCTTTTTAACAAGTGATTGTGAACGGCGCTATAACCAAACCGACATTAACGTGCGCGGGGGGTGTTTTAGGGGCCTTTTCAGTCAGGTGAAGATCAAATTGTGGGAGGGAGCAAGCCCCCTCCCACAAAGATATGCGTTTCAGATTGGAAAGGCGTAGGCCCTTTCGACCTTGCACACGCGGGTATGAAACGCCGAGTACCAGCTGGCGCGTCCTTGCTCGCGTACCTGTGTGTGCTCGGCATTGTGCTTCCACGCCAGAATTGCCGCTTCGCTGCGCCAATATGAAACCGTAATCCCCAGCCCGTCCTCCCGCGCTGATTCCACGCCCAGGAACCCCGGTTGTTCGCGGGCCAGTTCCAGCATGCGCAGGGCTGCCTGGCCGTAACCCAGGTCCCCATCGCTGCGCAGCGAGCTGAAGATCACCGCGTAGTAAGGCGGCGCGGGCGTGTTGGCGATCATGCCGAAAGCGCCTGGCAGGCCTTGAGCAGCGCCAGCGCCAGGGGCGGCGTCGTGCCCTTGAGCGCCGCGCGCTCGGGCTGGAACAGCGTGGCGACGAAGAACGGGTGGTTCAGCAGTTCGACGGCGCGTGGCTCGCCGGCGGCGTCGTGGCCGCTGGCAATCAGGTCGCCTTCCAGCAGAGCGCTTTCGAAGGCGGGGTTGATGCCGTAGCGGCAGCGGTAGCCTTCTTCGAGATCCAGCTGGCCGTAGGCATCGGCGATGCGGGTGCCGGGGACTAAACGTATCGTGTCGATCGCCTCCACCAACGCGCAGCCAAGCGGGGTGATCACCGCACGCTGGGCATCCGGCACCAGTTCGCCGTGTTCGGCATCGGCCCAGCCCATTGCATGGCGGGCATATTCGAGCACGGCGTGCTGAAAACCGCCGCAGGTGCCGAGGAAAGGGCGCCGCTGTTCGCGGGCAAAACGCACCGCGCGCAAGGCGCCCTGAGTGTCGCGGTAGGGGCTGGCCGGGACGCACCAGAACCCGTCGAAACCCTGCAACAGCGTCGTGGAGGTGAGCGTGTCGGTGGCGAGCCATTTGACGTGCACCGTCAGGCCCAGGGTTTGCGCGGCCTGTTGCAGCGCGAGCGGGATCGCCTGGTGCGCGATCACATCCGGGTTGTAGTCGCCGATCAGGGCGATGTGCAGAGCGGTGGTTTTCATCAGAGGCATCCCATGGCTTGTTGTGTCCTGATGCCCACTATAGATTGGCGCTCACGCAATCAATATTGGCATTTGCCCACATGCTCAATGCAGTCACGCACTATCAAATCGATTACACCGACCTGTCTCTGATCCTGGCCCTGGTGCGCGGCGGCAGCCTGGCGCGGGCGGCAGCGTTGTTGCGGGTGGATGTGTCCACGGTGTTCCGCGCGGTGCGGCGGCTGGAGGCGGCCCTGGGGCAGACCCTGTTTGAAAAAAGCCGCGCCGGTTACCTGCCCACCAGCCTGGCGAGCCACCTGGCGCAACAGGCCGAGTGTGCCGAACAGGCCCTGGAAGCCGCGCGCATCGGCGTGGAGCAGGGCGGCGAGGTGATCAGCGGCACGGTGCGCCTGACCTGCACCGACTCCGTGCTGCAAAGCTTGCTGCTGCCGGCGCTGGCGCAGTTCATGCCGGCTTACCCGGCGCTGACGCTGGAGCTGAGCACGTCGAATGATTTTGCCAACCTCAGCCGCCGCGATGCCGACATTGCCCTGCGCCTGACCCGCACGCCGCCGCAGCACCTTGTAGGACGCAACCTGGGCAGCGTGGCGTATCGGGTATGTGCCAGTGTCGATTATGCGCGCCGGCACGCGGGCCGCGCGTTGGCTGAGCTGGACTGGATCGCGCCGGATGATTTCCTGCCCGATCACCCCACCGTGGTTTGGCGTCGTGAGCACCTGCCAGGCGTGCGCCTCAGTTACCGCTGCAACAGCATGCTTTCGGTGACCGAACTGGTGCGGGCTGGGTTGGGGGTGGCGGCCTTGCCAGACTTTTTACTGGACGCGCACCTGCAACCGCTGGGCCCTGCGCTGGCAGGGCACGATACCGCGCTGTGGCTGCTGACGCGCCCGGATTGCCGGGCGTTGCGTTCGGTGGTGACGTTGTTCGAGCAGTTGGGACTGCATGTGCCCGGAGCGAGGCCCAGTTGAGGTATGCAGTGCAGCAATTCCCAATGTGAGAGCAAGCTCAAATGTGGGAGCAAGCCCCCTCCCACATCAGCCACCCTTTGGCAGATGGGGGTCAGTGGCTGACCCGTTCACCGGCAAACGCGCTCACCGCCTGCACCGCCTCGCTGGTGCCCTGGCGAATCTGCAGGATCACCGTGCCGGCCCGGTTGGCCAGGTCCACGCCGACGGCTGCGCGGTCGCGGGTGCCGTCCATGCTGTCGATGGCCTGACGGGTCTCTTCCTGGATCATGGCGATCATGCTGGAAATTTCCGTGGTCGAGCCGCTGGTGCGGGACGCCAGTTGTCGCACTTCATCGGCCACCACCGCAAAGCCGCGACCCTGTTCGCCGGCCCGTGCTGCTTCGATGGCCGCATTGAGCGCCAGCAGATTGGTCTGGTCGGCAATCGCGCGAATGGTGTTGACGATGGCCGTGATCTGCTGCGAACGCTCGCCCAGTTTGGCGATCAATTGCGACGAGCCGTCGATGTTCGCGGCAATTTCGCGCATGCCAGTGGCCGATTGTTGAATCACTTCGGCGCCTTTTTCCGCGATGTCGCGCGTACTCAGGGAGATGTGATACGCCTGCGTCGCACTTGCGGCGTCGGTGGCATGTTGTTGCACGCGGGCGGTGATGTCGGAGGCGAATTTCACCACCTTGCACAGGCGCCCGCCGGCGTCGTACACCGGGTTGTAGTTGGCTTCGAGCCACACGGCCTGGCCGTTCCTGTCGATGCGCTCGAACTGGCCGCTGAACAGTTCGCCCTGGTTCAGGCGCTTCCAGAAGTCGGCATAGGCCGCACTGTTGGCCGATTCCGGCGTGCAGAACAGGCGGTGATGCTTGCCCTGAATCTGCGCCAGGCTGTAGCCCATGCGCGAGAGGAAGTTTTCGTTGGCGGTGATGATGGTGCCGTCGAGGTTGAACTCGATCACTGCCATGGCGCGGCCGATGGCTTCCAGTTTGGCATTGGCCTCGCTTTCAGCCTGCAAGCGCGGGGTCACGTCCAGGGCGTACTTCACCACCTTGATCACCGTGCCCGTGTCGTCGCGCACCGGGTTGTAGCTGGCTTCCAGCCATACCGACTGGCCATTGCTGCCCAGCCGCTCGACGGTGCCAGACTGAAACTGGCCATTGCGCAGTTGGGTCCACAGCTGGCTGTATTGCGCGCTGCGGGCAAATTCGGGGGCGCAAAACAGGCGGTGCGACTGGCCGATGACTTGCTCGGCGCGATAGCCCATGGTGTGCAGAAAATTGTCATTGGCCCGCAGTACGGTGCCTTGCAGGTCGAATTCGATCACGGCCATTGAGCGCTCGATGGCGTCGAGCAGACTGGCTTGCTGGGCGACAGTGTGTTGCAGGGCGTTGATGGTTTTTTTGTAGGCGTTGAATAGCATGTGCAGTGCTCGGACAAGCAACGTCGGGAGTTATCCATGGATTGGCGCTTGCCCCGTTTGGCGCTTGGCCTACGGCGGACGTGCTCATTGTCGACTTCCTGATGCCGACAGAAGGTGGAACGGGTCTATGAGTGATCAGCCTGACAACAAGTTCGCCTCAGGGGCAGGACCTTTTTTGGGCAGGTGACCGGTGGTGGCATTATGCTTTCACTGTGGTGGGGTGGAAGAAAATTCTGACGAGGTGTTGTACGACAACTTCAGGCGAAATGGGCAATCACCTGATCGCTGACCTTGACCCGGTTGCGTCCGGTGTCCTTGGCGTCGTACAGCGCCCGGTCCGCCGCGTTCAGCCATAGGGAGGCGTCGGTGAAGAAGGGCTGAAAAGTCGCCAGGCCGATGCTCAGGCTGACCCTTAATTCGGGGATCTGCGGGTGACGGTAATCGCTGAAGGTCTCGCGCATGTGCTCCATGATCCGCGCGGCTTCGGCCAACGGCATTTGCGGAAGAATCACACAGAACTCATCGCCACCGTAGCGCCCGGCCAGGTCGTTTTCCCGCAGCTTGCGTCGCAGCTCCAGGCTCAGCTCGCGCAGCACCGTATCGCCGACGATATGGCCGTGGGTGTCATTGATCTGCTTGAAGTGGTCGATATCGATCAGCGCAATGGTGGCGTGGCTGCTCTGCTGCTGGCACTCGTGGAACTTGAGGTGCAGCAGATCTTTCCAGGAGCCGTGGTTGAGCAGGCCCGTGAGGCTGTCGGTGCGGCTCAGGGCGCCGAGGGCGCGTTTGTGCTCCGACAGTTTGATCGCCAATTGGTAACAGACCATGCCGATGGCCATGGGGTAAAGCGTCAGCATCGGCAGGCAGGTGTAGACCTGGAGGAGGCTGACATCGGGGTTAAAGCGTATGCCGAACAGTGCCCACGCCACGACGATGCCGACGCCCTGAGCCAGCAGGCCACGCAGGAACAGGCGTGTGCCACCAGCGGCGACGTTGTTCATGGTGACCATCGACAGCAGGGTCGCGGTGGTCAGCGGCGTGAATTGCGCGGCGGCGACCCAGAAGCCAGCGAACACCGAGTCATACAGGAAGTTGCGCTGTTCGGCCTGGTAGGGAAATGGCGAGCGGGTCGACAACAGGTACGCGGCGTGCGCCCAGATGAATCCGTTGAGCAGCAGAAACGCCCACACCCAACCCGGCATAACCAACGGATACAAGGCGCCAGTGACACTGATGCTGCCAACACCCAGGCCGATAATCCTTGGCTGGTAGATACGCCTGGCAAATGAAAGTCCTTTGCCTCGTCTGTTTTCCATAAATTTCTGGCCCAGCTGATTTTTTACAGGTACGGCGATGCGCGGTCACTGGATCAACCGTTGATCGGATAATGCCGGGAATATTGTCAGTTATTCGTAAAGGAATAATCAGTGGCCTTGGAGGCCATTTGCGCAAATCGGGTGCCAAATGCGCCAAAAGCGACTTTCCATGTCGCTTATGCGATAGCGCCTGCGGGGTCAGCGGGGCGGACTTCGTAGCCTGCGAGGAACAGGTCGATGGCCGACTCGATCACGCGGGCCTGTTCGGCCGCGTCCAGGGTGGGCTGGCCGAGGGTGATCTGTGGCCAGAACGCGAAGGCCTTGAGCAGGCTCTGGATCTGGTGCGCGGCGAAGGCCGGGTCGGTGCAACTGAGCCGGCCATCGTCGCGTGCGGCGCGCACCCATTGGGTGAAGCCTTCTTCGCGCTTGCTCAGGCGGTTGACCATGTCCTGCGCGCGCTCCGGCGAATGAATGGTGGCAGCGATGGCCACGCGTGCCAGGTCGAGGAAGTTGGCGTCCGCCATCATCTGCATCTTGGCGGCGAGCAAACCGCGCAATTGCTCACGCAGCGGGCGCTCGCTGGCATAGCTGATGTCGAGTTGCGCGACGCTGCTGGCCCAGAGTTGATGGAGAATCTCGGCGAACAACTCCTCCTTGCTGGGGAAGTGGTTGTACACCGTGCGCTTGGAGACGCCGGCGGTGGCGGCGATCCTGTCCATGCTGGTGACCTCGAACCCATTGGCGCGAAACTCGGCGATGGCCGCCGCCACGATGGCTTCGCGCTTGCGGTCGGTGAGGCGTTGGGGGGCAGTCATGGCGGGCGATCGGCTCCGAGAGAAATTACACTCGGCAGTTTACTTGCTCCGGATTTTGTTGCAATCTTGAAACTACACTGTGCAGTGTAATTTTCCCGCAGTTCGCAGGAGCTTTGTTGTAATGGCCACCACCCCATCCCAAGACACCGCGTCTGCTGCGCTCAAGCCTGCCGAGCAGGCACAGCGGCAATTCAGCAACGGCACTCGGGTGCCGCACGGCGGATTTGGTAAAACCCTGGGCATCTTCTGGAAGATGTTGTTCCACAAACCGCGCAACACCCGGCCGGTGGGGGAGGTTCCGGTACAGTCCCTGACGCGTGAGCAACTGCTGGCCGCACCCGATCACAGCGTGTTTCGTCTGGGGCATTCCACCGTGTTGCTGAAGATGCGCGGCAAGTTCTGGCTCACCGACCCGGTGTTTGCCGAGCGCGCATCACCTTTCAGTTGGGCCGGGCCCAAGCGGTTTCACCAGCCGCCCATCAGCCTTGCAGCGCTGCCGCCGCTGGAGGCGGTGGTTCTGTCCCATAACCATTACGACCATCTGGACCGCAAGGCGGTCATCCAGTTGGCCGGCAAGACCCGCTTCTTTCTGGCCCCGCTGGGTGTGGGCGACACCTTGATTAAATGGGGAGTGGAGGCCAGCAAAGTGCGGCAGTTGGACTGGTGGGAAGATACCGAAGTGGAAGGCATTCGTTTCGTTGCTACGCCCGCCCAGCACTTTTCCGGACGCGGGCTGTTTGATGGCAACCAGACCCTGTGGTGTTCCTGGGTGATGATCGACGCGGCGCGGCGCATTTTCTTCAGCGGCGACACCGGCTATTTCGATAGCTTCAAACGTATCGGCGAGCAGTACGGCCCGTTCGACTTGACGCTGATGGAAACCGGCGCCTACAACGTCGACTGGCCCCATGTGCACATGCAACCGGAGCAAACCCTGCAGGCCCACATCGACCTCAAGGGCCGTTGGCTGCTGCCGATTCACAACGGCACATTCGACCTGGCGTTCCACGCCTGGCACGAACCCTTCGACCGCATCATGGCCCTGGCGTGGGAGCGCAACGTGTTGATTACCACGCCGGCAATGGGACAGGCATTCAATCTGAACCAGCCGGAGCGTGGGCACGCATGGTGGCTGGAGGTGGAGGCTCAAGGTGCACAGGCGCGCGCCTCGAGCTGAGGCAAAGAGCAGCTACGGGAAATGACTTTTCAAGGTGTTTCAGCGCGGCACAAGCGTCGGAAGACAGTGCATGATCGCCCGGAATTTTAGCCTCTGTGGGTCTGCTTCGATGGATGATGGCGGTAGGAAAAACGTTCAACTGGGTATGCATTTTCGTACGGTGCCGGCCTCGTCCTCCGCATCGGCGGAGCCTGTCGATCTGGCGGCGTCCAAGCGCCACTTCCACGCTGACGAAGGTTGCCTGAGCGGTATCATTTTTGGTGACGAACACGCCAAGGGCAAGGTGTTCATACCGGGCTACAACGCCGTGGCTCCGATGATCAGGCCAGTACGCGATCCTTCGTTGTCGTTGATCGCGCTGAGCGGTATCGACCCTTCCGACCCGGTGATGGTGGAGGTGCCCCTGGTGCTGAACAACACCACGTTCACGGCGACTCCGCCGTTGGCCGGCTGGCGCCTTGGCTATGTCGAACACTATGTACGCGGCGAGCATAAAGAACCTGCGCCACACAGCCCAGCCCTGCGTAGAGCGTTCGACACCCTGCGCCAGGCGGGCGCGCAACTGGTGGCGGTGGACGCGCAACGAACGGATGACAGCCTTCACTTCAGCCTGCGCAATCGCAATGAAATTGATCAGTTGCTGGCGGACTCTCGGCTTGATGCCGTGGTGTCGGACGACCGGCGTGCAGCGTTTCATGGCGATAGCCCCAGCGATTACCCCCGTGTCTGCGAAGTGCTGGAAGATGGTTCGCAGCTCTGGTTTTTTGGCTCACGCAGGTCGCGGGCTTCGCTCAGCCTGCTCGTATGGGCCTTTCGGCAGGGGCGTGCGACCTAGTCACAGCGCGGCCATACAAGGTTGGGGTTGTTCGGCTCAGTCTGTAGCTGGGGCCATGGAATGACCCCGCCGTTTAACCATGTGATATTCCTGAGCCTGAGCCCGTAAATCCGACTGCACCACCTGTGCCTGCGGGAAGTGCAGGGCCACGGTGACCAGATACTGGAAGGCGGCAGCCGCCATGCTGACAGGGCGGCATTCCTTGCCAGGACCGCGTGCCACGATGGCGGCAACCACAGCCTGCGCAGTTTGCGTCGGCATGAACGCGTGTTGAAGCCGCAGAAGTGTCCGGATATTCGATTGGATATTACGCACCATTCGTTTGAGGAGTTGATGAGTCAAGTGATACCGCTGTTGAACCCATGAAGCGCGAGAGAATGCCTGGAGCGGCCGGCTCGGTCGCAACGGTATCAAAGCGGCGCACACTCATCCCCCACCCCGGCGCAAACCCCGGGAAGAACACCAGGCCTTCAGCCTCCAAGCGAAACGCCAGTGCCAGGCGGACCTCATCGTTCACCTGCGCGCGGCTTTCAAACTGTTGTACCGACGCCACCGATACACCGGCCTGACGGGCCAGGTCTTCGTGGCTCCAGCCCAGCATGGCACGGGCCTGCACGCTGTGTTGGGCGGTGAATTGGTGCAGGACGATCTGCTGGTCTACGAACGAGCTCATTGCCAGAGAGGACATGAGGTTTCTCCAGGAAGTGACGGGAGCGCAAACTATACTGTTTTTTTGTACAGGTGTTTGTGCCGTTCATCTACTGGGCTTTTAAACAGTGTTTTGGCTTTGTGTTTTTCGCGTGGGGGCCGCGCTGCGACGCAAGGGTTGGAGAACCTGCGCCCCCGTGAATTAATGCCCGCATCGGTTAAACGCAAGCACATCCTGTTGGCCATTCATGTGAAAACACGCTACTGCATGCTGGATGCGGCGAAGGTTCAGCAGTCACGTGAACAGTATCGGCAAATGTGGCGTGCGCCGCACGCTACTGCTTAAAGCGTCTGCAGCCCCGGCGCTTCCCGAATAATCAGATGATCCAGGTTCTCGATATTCGCGCTGAACACCCCGAACGTCTGCTCGGGGTTCTTCTTGCTCGGCACCTGTTTCAGCTCCGGCGTCACACCGTAAAAGAAACAATACAGTTCCCGCTCACTGCTCGCCGCCGCCTTGATCTGCTCCAGAAACGCCGTGCGCTTGCGGTAGTTCTCGATGAGTTTTTTGCTCAGGTACACGTTGACCGAGTAAGGCTTTTTGTCGAGCCATACCTTCTTTTCAAAGTCGATGCGAAAGCTGCTGGTGTAGTCCTTGATGGCCTTGACCTTGCCCCAGTAGATCAGGCCCTTGTTGTCCTGCAGGTATTCGATCTTCTTGAAAAACGTCCAATAGGTCGCGGTGTGTTCGCCGATCTTCAGCGGCATGGCCTTGAGCCGGTCCTTGTCGTCGATGTTCGATACGTAGCATTCCACCGGGTGGGCGAACACGCTGGTTTTGTCCGGGGTGGTGTCACTTGAACTCACCGGCAAGCTGACGCGGTTGGCGGGCGGGTTCGCAGGCGTCGGCAAGGCCTGCCTCTCGCTGCCGGCGGCGGGTGTTTTGCGTGGGTAGCTGCGGCGCGTCAACACAAACTCCGAAGGGAAATTATCCTCGCGCGCGTCGTCACTTTCTCCGCTCGCGGCCTTATGCAGGCTGGCATAGCGGCAGCCCTCGATATGCTGCGTGCCGGTCCTGTTCTTGAAGTGGGGCGTGCGCAGGTAATTGACGTTTTTCGCGTTGAACGTGGCCAGCGTATTGCCCGCCTCGAACGCCGCCCGGCAGGCATCGTTGGGGCACAGGAAGCTGTCCGTGTCGGAGTCGTAAGCGGCGGTTTCGTCGAAATTCAGGTCCCGCACGTCGTAGATCGACAGCTTGTCATCGAGACTCAGGCTATAGGCCGTATCGAATTTCATGGGGCTCGGGTCCGTGAGAGGGATAGCCCGATACTACGCAACTATCAGACTGACGCAGAGCAAAAATGTGGGAGGCTCCGCCAAGTCTTCGACTTAACGCTGTCGCGCAGCAAACTGGAGCCTATGTGGCGAGCGGGCTTGCCCCGCGTTGGGGTGCGCAGCGCCCCCAATGAAGGGAAACACGGTGTACCTGACACTGCCCGGAGCACGGTTTTGGGGCTGCTGCGCAGCCCAACGCAGGACAAGCCTGCTCGCCACAGGAATGTGGCTGACTGGAATTTCAGGTTTTAAATCAAAAAGTTATTTTGTGTTTGATAAAAGCTGTCGAGCCCCGGCGAGGCAGCGATGGGATCGCCTCGCTCCACCGCCAGCCCCCACCTCGCGCATCAACGCTGCAACCGCGGCCGCCGCTTCTTTTTCGCATGAAAATGCCGAAAATGCGCATCCTGCGCCGCCGCCAGCAACTCCCGATCCCCGCGCGTATCGCCCCAGGCTCTGAGCCGATAGGCTCCCAGGTCCCCATACACCGCTTCAAGGCGCAGCACCTTGTTCTCGCAGCGGCAATTATTCCCCGTGAGCTTGCCGGTCAGCACGCCGTCCACCACCTCAAGCTCGGTCCCGATCAAGCGGATCCCCAGCCGATCGGCAAACGGCTGCAACACCAGCGCTGGCGACGCCGAACACAGCGTGACCACCGCCCCCGACCCCAATTCCTGCTCCACCGACAACACGCCCGCCGGACGCATCAACCGCGCCCAATTACGCTGGCAATACTCCTCGGCCTTGCGCTGCACCCACGTCTTCTCCACCCCGGCCATAAAGGTACGGATCAACTGCGCCTTCAACTCATCCCGACTGATCTGCCGCACCAGAAAACGCAGCCCCGGCACCGCCAGCTTCACGATGCGGCCATAGAACGCGCCAGTGCCGAAAGCAAACTTGAGGAAGGGCACGAAACTGTCGTGGTGGGTGAGGGTGCCGTCGAAGTCAAAGACAGAGAGTACTTTGGCGTCAGCGGGGCCGGCTTCGAGCATGTCTGGGTTCACGGGTTGGCCTCGGTCCTATCGAATATGTTTGAACGTGCATCAGGTGTGACCGCAGGAGTTTACTCCCGTGCCAATCTTCCGACGTTGGCGTAAAGCGCTTCATTGAAAGCATCCCGATCGCTCGACCGGTGACAACGCTGATGGCAATTGGGGCACAAGGCTACAGCATTGGCGATGCGATCCGAACCCTTCTGGGCGAGGTGCTTGACGTGATGTACTTCAAGAAATGGCAAACCGTCGACCTCGAAAGGCGCATTTGAACCGCAGCCTTCGCAAATGCCGTCGGCTTCTTTCAGCACCCAAGCGCGTACCTTTGGGTCACGCACGAAGGCGGTGCTGACGGTGGGCACTTTCTGGGGTTGGGCAATGCCATCCGGCAACATCGGGAAGGGCTGTTGCTGAAGTTTGGCTGCGCGGCGGATGAGCGTTTGTTCATCGGCGGTTTGGGCGGCGTCTTCTGACTCAAACACACCTTGTGCTGCGAGGGCATAGCGGATGCGACGCTCCACGCCAGAACCCACGTTTTTGGCGGGCCTATAGCCTTTGATGCGATCCCACCCCATGCGGACGAGAACGGTGGAGATGTTTTGCATCCGAAATTCGATGGAGCTTTCGGTGCGGCCTGCCGCAGCACCTTCGCGCAGAAGACGGTTTTCGAACGCCTTATTGAACATTTGCCCGTTTTTTTCCAAGACCCACATTTTTAGGTAAGCCTCGACCGCCGCTGCCAGCTCCGCATCGCTCCAATCCGTTTTGTCTTTCTTGATATCCATACAGCCGCCGAGGGTAGAAAACCCTCGGACGATACTGAGTAGCCATTATTGCGTCTACGAAATTTCCTACATGTCGGCCGGAATCGACGGTCTTCGATATTAGTAAATTCGCTTTATTCGGAAAGGCTGTATGAGCTTGCGCCACCACGGCGTCTTTGCTGGATCTTTCCTATAGGTCCGATTTACCAACAGGTACGGCATGTCCCGAAGGCGTATCCAGCCTTCATCCTGCCAATGCAGGAGGTTAAGCGACATTTCTGGCCAATCCAACATACTCAACAGCGGACGCTCCACGGTTCTGGGCTGACGCTCATCTCGCAGCGTCGGAACGACTTCGTGGGTCAGCCAGCTCCGTAATGACCGGTTCCCCGGCACGTAGTGGTAGACCAGCAAGGCATAGGCGCCGGATTCGCTGATCATCAGCATTTCTTGCGGTTGACCGTGGAAGAGCAGCGTTACGGTTTTTCGCTGGTCGTCATCGAGTTTTCGAGTCGTTCGCTCATCCAGATACCAACCCATCAAACGTCCAAGATCGCGAGCGCAGAACCAGGGTTGGTTTTCCAGAAGGAGGGTGTGCAGAGGTAGGTTTTGACGTGTGAATACGATAGGAACAAGGGGATCATGCATGGCATACCTCCGAGGCCAGAGGCGCTTGAACGGCGTTTCTTACGCAGTAGTAAGGCTTCGCGCGGAAGGTGAAAATTCTAGGCATTTTCCATTACCTCTGTGTGATTTCAGCTTTCTTAGGGCTGGGTGCCGGGAGTTAAGAAACCCCACACAGAGGGCCGGACATATTCCCCTTTCGGGTCTTGTATTAGCCCACTCCCGGCATAACAAAGATTTTCGATGCCCACGAGAAAACCGTAGGCACAAAAAAGCCGCTACTGTCGGGTGCGGTCAGTCCGCTGTGTGAGGTGTTTCTTAGGCACCAGGCTAGAAGCGTATTGGCTTCCAGAGTTTCGGTCAAGGCTGAGAACACAGCAAAATTTAATTTTGCTGTGAACTGTATTTTACAAGTTTTCAGATTTCGGCATAACTGTAAATATTCTTGATATTCGCATGGAAGTAACCTCCGGGAGAACCGGCATTTACCAAACCATCAAATTCACTTTCCGGAACCTCATAGTACTCGTAGACTTTTCCATTAAGAAACTCAATTTGGAGTGAAGAGGTAGCAGCGTCATACCCGACACTTGCTATATTGCTGGAGTTTACTGGGATTCTTGCCATTTATATTTCTTCCTTTTTAATTACCTGGTTTCGCCAGGCCGATACTAATGGTTCATAATTTTCAACGGTTCTATCTTGTGCCCAATTTTTTGAGACTTCGGGGTCTTTACTGTTGGGGTACTTGTTTGAAGGAAGGATATTTATCCGACATCTCGTCGGTAGTTTTGCGGCTTCGCCCACTATTATCGCTTCGCCTGTTCTTAATATAGGAAGTGAGTCGATAATGCCGGCTAGTCCCTCAGACATCGCAGATTTTACTATGCCGCGATCAGTAGAGTTGTTAATTCTCAAGGCAATAATTGTTCCGCATTGAGATAGAATTGTTTCATCAATTTCTGAAGGTCGCTGACTTACTATCATTGCCCCCACCCCAAATTTTCTGCCTTCTTTTGCTATACGTTGGACCATTTGTTTTGCTAACCCATCTTCCTTTTTTGATAAGTATCTGTGGGCTTCTTCGAGCACTACCAATAAAGGGCGCTTTCTCATGCCTGTATTGAGGTTTTTTCCCCATATCGAAGATTCGAAAAGTATATCTAGGATGGAGCCTAATAATAGACTTAGGCGAGTGGACGGCATTCCTGAAAGATCTAGAATTGTAATGGGCTTATCGTGCCCTAGCCAGTCCATAAGTAACTGATCCAAATCTTTTCTAATAATTCCATCTTTGTCTGGGGACCAGGGCCCCGGATCCAATAGAAACGAATATTGCGAATCTAGCAATCTGGATTTCATCAGCTCCAGCTGTCTCTTCATTGAGCCTGGGCCTCCCTTATAAGGAGCGGCACCTCCCGTTGCAGGTGGTTTAAAGCGTGGAGGGATTAGTTTTTCCGCATCTCCTTCTCCGTTTTCAATCAAGGCGGGGTTTACATGTTCTTTCTCTTGCCAGTTTACGGTGTCGTCATAATATAACTCATGCCAGATTTTCCTGATTCTATAAGGTAAAGGGGAAAGAGTGTTAACTGATTCTTCAAGAGTATTTTTTATATTGTTTATTTTTATAGAGAGTTTTTTTTCATCGATTGTCTTGTCTAAATATTGGGTTTTCTGACTTTCAGTTAAGTTTCCACATAAAAACTCAATGAGGCTCTCTGGCGACACGCACCAGTATGGAATGTAAAGAGGGTTTTTGCTGTCGGGAAGAACAGAGAATACTTTCGCTATATCTCCAAGGGCGGATTCGTACTCTCCATGGATGTCTATCAACAAAACCCTAGAGGATGGCAGGCGTATTTTTTCGTTTTTTGTGACGAGCGATCTGATGATGGACGCTGTGCTGGTTGACTTTCCTGAACCTGTAGACCCAAGGATTGCCGAATGGCGAGAAACCAATTTGTCTAAGTCTAGACTTACGTCAATACCATCAGAGCTTGAAAGCTTACCGATGGTAAATTGACCGGTTGAGGATAATCCAAAAATTTTCTTTAGGTCGCTATCTACTACGACGTGTACGTCATCTCCGATACTTGGATACTCGCTGATTCCTCTATCGAATTCACCACCTATCATTTCGCCTATTAGTTCTACTTTTATCCATCGGCGACCTTTGGATATTATGGTTTCACCTTCATTGCCAGAAGACTCATTGGACTCCGAAGTGACACCAAAAAGCTGGTTGTAACCAATTGGTATCTTAATAAAGCTCCCGACTTGACCAATTCTGTAGTTTTTACCCTCAATTATTATAATTCCTGACTCCATAGATTCCGCAAGTTCTACTATTATAGAGGAGCTGGAAACTGAGCTTATATTGCCCATGTATGTTGGGTTATTAATCATTTTTTGGCTCGTTCGCGACAGAGAGTTGAAAGTCTATATCGGACTGCCCTTCCTCTCTTGGAGCAGTAGCAGGGGGCTCTATCTCAAATCCAAAGTCGCCACCTGCTGTTGCTAGAAAGCGTGTTAAGGCATTAAAGTCGCCAAGTTGAAATTCTTTGTTTTTGAAGTATTCATCTCTAATAGATTGCCAGTTTTTCGCGGGTAAAATTCCTGTTCTCCAAGGGGCCTCAACTCCGTTTATTATTGCGCCATCTCGGCAGAATAAACTAAAGTTAGGGCAGTTAAATGCAATTTCGCGCGCGTGCGGTTCTTTTTCTAAATTATTATATTGAAATGCGAATAATGCGGTTGAAGGGTTTGCTATAAGGCTTTCAGTTATTTTTGAGGATATGTGTGCATCAGCGAAGGAGAAGCCGGAGGCTATTGTAAGTGTGTCACTTTCATTTAAGAAGTTTTTGAATCTTTCAAATAGTGAAGAAAATGGAGCGGCTTGGGTCTGATCATATTTTATATGAGAGGGGTAAACCATATTTGTATTCGTTGAAAATGGTAGCCTAATCACCTCCTGGTTTTCACTGATTTCCCAGCCTATCGAGCCATGTAGTTTCCATAATCTAACCCAGCGTGGTGGTAGATCATTTCGTGAAATACTTGAGGGGTCGAAAAAGGCGTTTCTTGATCCGCTAAAACCATCAAAATAAGGAGTCTTAACCCTTTCAAGTGCCTGTTCAAGCAGTAAGTCATAATTAGTAGTAAAGATTTCAATGCCGTATCGTCTTTTTATCCCATTTACCCAAGATATTAATTCGGAATATGGGTTTTTTCCAGGTGGCAAATCTTTGTTTACCACCTGCTTAATGGCGTTGCAAATGTTTTCGGTTAGCTGTAAGAATTTTTTGCTATCGTAATCGTGTACTGTAGAACTACCAATGACGTCTGCAAGAGTTCTTATTTTTGACAGAACTTTTTCAAAGTTTTTATCTGGTATCGACTCTTCTATTAGATTGAAGACTATTAAATCGCTTTTCTCTAGGTTTTCTTTGATCGTTTTGGTTAGGCCTACTACGTTCGGGATCAGCGGTTGCCAAGGACCGTCCCCTCCGACATTTATACTAAATGGAGCTCCAGCCCCTAAAAGCAATCCGATTTTTTTCTTTCCGTTAGTGATTACCTGGCGGAAGCCGAACATGTATTGATCAGGGTTGTGTACTGATTCGCTCACTGTATGTCCTTATAAAATAGAAAAACCCCGCAATGGCGGGGTCTCTATTTTCGCTACCCCAACATCCATGCTCAGGTAAAGCGCGATCTACAACAAAATCACCGTATCATCAATCCCAGCTCAACGCACCACCCGTCTGATACTCAATTACACGAGTCTCAAAAAAATTCTTCTCTTTCTTCAAGTCCATAATCTCGCTCATCCAAGGAAACGGGTTAGTCGTCCCTGGATACTCTTCCTTCAACCCAATCTGCGACAGACGACGGTTTGCAATGAACTTGAGGTAATCCTCCATCATTGCCGCATTCATGCCGAGAACGCCGCGCGGCATGGTGTCACGTGCATATTCGATCTCCAGCTGCGTCCCCTGCAGAATCATCTGGGTCGCTTCTTCCTTCATCTCCGCATCCCACAAGTGCGGGTTTTCGATTTTGATCTGGTTGATCACGTCGATACCAAAGTTCAGGTGCATCGACTCATCGCGCAGGATGTACTGGAACTGCTCGGCCACGCCGGTCATTTTGTTGCGGCGGCCCATGGACAGGATCTGGGTGAAGCCGCAATAAAAGAAGATGCCTTCCAGTACGCAGTAATAGGCGACGAGGTTGCGCAGCAGCTCTTTATCGGTCTCGACGGTGCCGGTTTCGAACTTCGGATCGGAGATCGAGCGGGTGTACTTCAAGCCCCAGGCGGCCTTTTTGGCGACCGATGGAATCTCGTGGTACATGTTGAAGATCTCGCCTTCATCCATGGCCAGGGATTCGATGCAGTACTGGTAGGCGTGGGTGTGGATCGCTTCTTCGAAGGCCTGGCGCAGGATGTACTGGCGGCATTCCGGGTTGGTGATCAGGCGGTACACGGCCAGCACCAGGTTGTTGGCGACCAGCGAATCGGCGGTGGAGAAGAAGCCCAGGTTGCGCATGACGATGCGGCGTTCGTCGTCGGTGAGGCCTTCGGGGGTCTTCCACAGGGCGATGTCGGCGGTCATGTTGACCTCTTGCGGCATCCAGTGGTTGGCGCAGCCGTCGAGGTACTTCTGCCAGGCCCAGTCGTATTTGAAAGGCACGAGTTGGTTGAGGTCGGCGCGGCAGTTGATCATGCGCTTTTCGTCGACGGCGACGCGGGCGGCTGAGCCTTCGAGTTCGGCGAGGCCTTCGGCGACGTCGAGTTTGTCGAGGGCGGCCTTGGCGCGGATGATCGCCGCAGAGTCGCTGGCGGTTACGTTGCGCGCTTCAAGGGCAGCCGCGGCGCCGGCGCCGTCGAGGCGGTCCATGTTGGCTTCGCTGGCATGGCCGGCATTGGCGCCTTTGATGGCGACTTCGCCGTCTTCTTCTTTATCGAATTCGTCCCAGCTAAGCATGACGTGTCGTCTCCTGCGTGAGGGCGCAAAGGTGCCCGTGTGAAACCGGATGGTTGGGTGTTCACACGGCCCCAGGGCCGCGGTGGATCTTAAGGAATCGTTTGTTGCAGCAGCTCGCGCAGGCAAAAAAACGGAATGGGCTAACGGGTGCTGCGTGAGGCTTGAGGGGCGCAGGTGCAGGTGCTTGCCCTGGCGATGCCTCAGGTCTGGCTCTTCGTCCCTGTGTAAAGGGATATTGCAGGCCCGATTTACCCGCGCATTATAGGGAAAAAATCGGCTTTGTGTTGTGGCGGATGGTCACGGTGTGGGCGCAGCAAGGTGGGTATTTGGGCTAAGGCGAGGATTTACAGGGGGTTAGCGAGGCAGGAAATTTTTGAGGCGTGGTGGGGGTGGTTTGTTGATGCTGGGGGAGGGCATTTGGCGTGATTGCGGTGGGCTCGGGAGCAGGGTGGTGGCTTGGATCGCTATCGCAGGCAAGCCAGCTCCCACAGTTGACTGGTGTTCCAAGTCAAGAGGCTCTTGGCCGCAAGAGCGCTGTCCTGCGGCGAGCAAGAGACCGGTTATCCGTTGGAGCAACCGCCGCCCATCACGTGATAGTTGAGAATATGCCGCTGACCCTGGGAATCGTCATATTCCATTTGCACCGGTACTACGCGGCATACCTCTGGAACATTGCTCATGTGCACAACTTTCGCGACATCCAGGTGGGTGCTGTAGCTGTAGTCTTCAACAATCGGCGCATTGCGGCCGGCCAGTTCGGTGGGGGCCTCGTCGGCCAGGGCGGCGGTGGCGCACAGGCTGCTGAGGGTCATTACCAGTAAAGCTTTCATCGGGTCTGTCTACCTTTTTCAGGGCGAGAGGGGTCACGAGGCCCTTGTGAGGCCACGCGTGTAACGTGGGAGTTGGGAAGTTCGGATTAACGTGGCCTGGGTGGGGGCTGTTGCATTGTTAATCTCGGTGCCTTGTTGGCGGAGTCGATTTTAGGCGTGCGGGCGCTGTTCATATACCCGTGCTTTTGATAAACACTTTTGGTGGTTTTTGTAACAATCGGCCGATCAAGGTTTTTTCAGCGTGTTGCAAAGCGCCATGGGGCGCGGGCCAGAGCGGCAAGCGCTATGGCGGGGCAATTTGTAGGGTCTTGTTACTACCATCGTCGAATGGTTCTATAGGTCTGGCCCGGCTACAACGGGGCCATACAACAACAACTATGTCACCGAGGTAAGAAAGATGAGTGCGGCTTCCCTGTACCCCGTTCGCCCCGAAGTAGCAGCCAACACGCTGACCGACGAGGCGACCTACAAGGCGATGTACCAGCAGTCGGTGGTCAATCCCGATGGCTTCTGGCGCGAGCAAGCCCAGCGTCTGGACTGGATCAAGCCTTTCACCACGGTGAAGCAGACGTCGTTCGATGATCATCATGTGGACATCAAGTGGTTCGCCGATGGCACCTTGAACGTTTCCTACAACTGCCTGGACCGTCACCTCGCCGAGCGGGGCGACCAGATCGCGATCATCTGGGAGGGCGATGACCCTGCCCAGAGCCGCAACATCACCTACCGCGAGCTGCATGAGCAGGTCTGCAAGTTCGCCAACGCCCTGCGTGGCCAGGACGTGCACCGTGGCGACGTGGTAACCATCTACATGCCGATGATCCCCGAAGCCGTGGTCGCCATGCTGGCCTGTACCCGCATCGGCGCGATCCACTCGGTGGTGTTTGGCGGTTTTTCCCCGGAAGCCCTGGCCGGTCGCATCATCGACTGTAAGTCGAAGGTCGTGATCACCGCCGACGAAGGCATCCGTGCCGGTAAGAAGATTCCGCTCAAGGCCAACGTCGACGACGCGCTGACCAACCCGGAAACCAGCAGCATCCAGAAGGTCATCGTGTGCAAGCGCACCAATGGCGCGATCAAGTGGAACCAGCATCGCGACATCTGGTACGAAGACCTGATGAAAGTGGCCGGCACCGTGTGTGCGCCCAAAGAGATGGGCGCTGAAGAAGCGCTGTTCATCCTTTATACCTCCGGTTCCACCGGCAAACCCAAGGGCGTGCAGCACACCACCGGCGGCTACCTGTTGTACGCGGCGCTCACCCACGAGCGCGTGTTCGACTACCGCCCGGGCGAAATCTACTGGTGCACCGCTGACGTGGGCTGGGTCACCGGCCATACCTACATCGTCTACGGCCCGCTGGCCAATGGCGCGACCACCGTGCTGTTCGAAGGCGTGCCCAACTACCCGGACATCACCCGGGTGGCGAAAATCGTCGACAAGCACAAGGTCAACATCCTCTACACCGCACCGACCGCGATCCGCGCAATGATGGCCTCGGGCACCGCCGCCTGCGAAGGCGCCGATGGCAGCAGCCTGCGTCTGCTCGGCTCGGTGGGCGAGCCGATCAACCCCGAAGCGTGGGACTGGTACTACAAGAACGTCGGCCAATCCCGTTGCCCGATTGTCGACACCTGGTGGCAGACCGAAACCGGCGGCAACATGATGAGCCCTCTGCCGGGCGCCCATGCGCTCAAGCCGGGCTCGGCGGCGCGGCCGTTCTTTGGCGTGGTGCCGGCCCTGGTGGACAACCTGGGCAACCTGATCGAAGGCGCGGCCGAAGGCAACCTGGTGATCCTCGATTCCTGGCCGGGCCAGGCGCGTACGCTGTTTGGCGACCATGACCGGTTTGTGGACACCTACTTCAAAACCTTCCGTGGCATGTACTTCACCGGTGACGGTGCGCGGCGTGACGAGGACGGTTACTACTGGATCACCGGGCGGGTGGATGACGTGCTGAACGTGTCCGGCCACCGCATGGGCACGGCCGAAATCGAGAGTGCCATGGTGGCGCACCCGAAAGTCGCGGAAGCGGCGGTGGTGGGCGTGCCGCACGACATCAAGGGGCAGGGCATCTATGTGTACGTCACCCTTAAAAATGGCGAAGAACCGAACGAAGCGCTGCGCCTGGAGCTGAAGAACTGGGTGCGCAAGGAGATCGGCCCGATTGCCTCGCCGGACGTGATCCAGTGGGCGCCGGGCTTGCCGAAGACGCGCTCGGGGAAAATCATGCGGCGCATTCTGCGCAAGATTGCCACGGCTGAATACGACGGGCTGGGGGATATCTCCACCCTGGCTGATCCGGGTGTGGTGGCGCAGTTGATCGAGACGCACAAAACCATGAACGCCGCGTAAAGCGCAGGAAACACAGAAGGTCCAAGGTGGGAGGGGGCTTGCTCCCGATAGCGGTGGTTCAGTTGAAGCCTGTTTGACTGACACGCCGCCATCGGGAGCAAGCCCCCTCCCACATTTTTTGAATCACATTCCCAGGGCCGATCTGTCTTGCCAATAAATATCCGCTTCTGCGGGTTCAGGCTTACAAGCGTTACCGCCCGGCACAAATGTGTAACCCGCCGCCCAACCCTGAGGCATCCGCCTACATCCCGGCGCGCAAAAGCCGCACTTCATCCCCCTCGGAAATAAGATTTAACACCACACTTGCCGTCCCATAAGGGTTTGCGAATAATAGGCCCGCAATTTGCAGCATCAACAGGTTTAATATCTTTTGTCTCTGCATAAAAATCAGAGGCTGTCAACGTGCTGGAACCGCTTTCTCGGTGCTTCTGTAAATTGTTGTCGCATTGAGGAAATATCGGCTTCCGGCCTGTCGTTAGAATGCCGATCACCCGCTCGTCGTCGCAGGCAGTGCCTGGGCATGGACGCAGCGCCGCTATTCGGTTTCAACCTTCGCCGCATCGTGGGCCATGGCTCATACTGCTGTTTTGCCCTATACCGATGGAGTCCCATGATGAAGAAACTCGTGCTGTTGGGCGCCCTGGCGCTGTCCGTGTTGTCGATGCAGGCTTTCGCTGAAGGCAAGCCTCTGAAAATTGGTATCGAAGCGGCTTACCCTCCGTTTGCCTCCAAGGCGCCGGATGGCAGCATCGTCGGTTTTGACTACGACGTCGGCAACGCCCTGTGCGAAGAGATGCAGGTCAAGTGCACCTGGGTCGAGCAGGAGTTCGACGGCCTGATCCCCGCGCTGAAAGTGCGCAAGATCGACGCGATCCTGTCGTCCATGTCCATCACTGACGACCGCAAGAAGTCGGTGGACTTCACCAATCGCTACTACCTGACCCCGGCGCGCCTGGTATTGAAGGAAGGCACCACCGTCAGCGACAGCCTGGACGAACTCAAGGGCAAGAAGATCGGCGTACAGCGTGGCTCGATCCATGACCGTTTCGCCCGTGAAGTGCTGGCGCCAAAAGGTGCTGACATCAAGGGTTACAGCACCCAGAACGAAATCTACCTGGACGTGGCCGCTGGCCGCCTCGACGGCACCGTGGCCGACGCCACCCTGCTCGAAGACGGTTTCCTCAAGACCGACGCCGGCAAAGGCTACGCGTTCGTGGGCCCGGCTTTCACCGACGTCAAATACTTCGGCGACGGCGTAGGCATCGCGGTACGCAAGGGCGACAAGGAAAACCTGGACCGCATCAACGCAGCGATCGCCGCGATTCGTGCCAACGGCAAGTACCAGGCCATCGAGAAAAAGTACTTCAACTTCGACATTTACGGTCCTGAAACCAAGTAAACCGTCTTAGCTGTCAGTCCCCAATGGCGCAAGCAACAGAGCATTCTGAAGTTTGCGCCATTTTTTCATCCCCCCTTTTCGAGGACCTGAATCATGTTGAAAGGCTACGGGGCCGTTATCCTCGATGGCGCATGGTTGACGCTTCAGCTCGCCTTGTCGTCGATGGCCTTGGCCATTGTTCTGGGTCTGATCGGGGTCGCGCTGCGCCTGTCGCCGGTGCGCTGGCTGGCCTGGCTGGGTGACTTGTATTCCACGGTGATCCGCGGGATCCCCGACCTGGTGCTGATCCTGCTGATTTTCTACGGCGGTCAGGACCTGCTCAACCGCGTCGCGCCGATGCTCGGCTTTGACGACTATATCGACTTGAACCCCATGGCCGCCGGCATCGGCACCCTGGGTTTCATCTTTGGCGCCTACCTCTCGGAAACCTTCCGCGGCGCCTTCATGGCCATTCCCAAGGGCCAGGCCGAGGCCGGCCTGGCGTATGGGATGAGCAGCTTCCAGGTGTTTTTCCGGGTGATGGTGCCGCAGATGATTAGGCTGGCGATCCCCGGGTTTACCAACAACTGGCTGGTGCTCACCAAGGCCACCGCGCTGATTTCGGTGGTGGGCCTGCAAGACATGATGTTCAAGGCCAAACAGGCGGCCGACGCCACCCGTGAGCCTTTTACCTTCTTCCTCGCAGTGGCGGCGATGTACCTGGTGATCACCAGCGTGTCGTTGCTGGCCTTGCGTTACCTCGAGAAGCGCTACTCGGTAGGCGTAAGGGCGGCCGATCTATGATCTTCGACTACAACGTCATCTGGGAGGCCATGCCGCTGTACCTCGGCGGCCTGCTGACCACCCTCAAACTGCTCGCCATTTCGCTGTTCTTCGGCCTGCTCGCGGCCTTGCCCCTGGGCCTGATGCGCGTGTCCAAACAGCCGATCGTCAACGGCATCGCCTGGCTCTATACCTACGTGATTCGCGGCACGCCGATGCTGGTGCAGCTGTTTTTGATCTACTACGGCCTGGCCCAGTTCGAGGCGGTGCGCGAAAGCTTCCTGTGGCCGTGGCTGTCGAGCGCCACGTTCTGCGCGTGCCTGGCCTTTGCGATCAACACCAGCGCCTACACCGCCGAGATCATCGCCGGCAGCCTCAAGGCCACGCCCAATGGCGAGATCGAAGCGGCCAAGGCCATGGGCATGTCGCGCTACAAGCTGTACCGCCGCATCCTCTTGCCGTCGGCCCTGCGCCGCGCGCTGCCGCAGTACAGCAACGAAGTGATCATGATGCTGCAGACCACGAGCCTGGCCTCCATCGTCACGCTGATCGACATCACCGGTGCCGCGCGCACGGTGAACGCGCAGTATTACCTGCCGTTCGAAGCCTACATCACCGCCGGCGTGTTCTACCTGTGCCTGACCTTCATCCTGGTGCGCCTGTTCAAGTTGGCCGAGCGCCGCTGGCTGAGCTACCTGGCTCCAAGGAAGCACTGATATGGAACGTATCGACCACCTGTTGCCCTGGGGTCACCTGGGCTGCGAGCGCCAACTGAGCGTGTTTCGCTTTGGCAGCGGCGAGCGCAAGGCCTATATCCAGGCCAGCCTGCACGCCGATGAACTGCCCGGCATGCGCGCCGCCTGGGAGCTGAAAAAACGCCTTGCCGAACTGGAACAGCAAGGTGCCCTCAACGGGGTGATCGAGCTGGTGCCGGTGGCCAATCCGATGGGCCTGGGCCAGCTGTTACAAGGCAGCCACCAGGGCCGTTTTGAAGTGGGCAGCGGCAAGAATTTCAACCGTGATTTCGTCGAACTCAGCGAGCCGGTTGCGCAGTTGCTGCACGGCAAGCTTGGCGACGATCCCCACGCCAATGTGCGCCTGATCCGCCAGGCGATGAACGACGCGCTCAACGCCTTGCCCGAGCCAGCCAGCCAGCTGCAGGGCATGCAGCGCGTGCTGCTGAGCCATGCCTGTACTGCCGACATCGTCCTTGACCTGCATTGCGACGCCGAAGCCGCACTGCACATGTATGCGCTGCCCCAGCACTGGCCGCAGTGGCGTTCGCTGGCGGCGCATTTGAACGTGAAGGTCGGCCTGCTGGCGGAAGACTCCGGTGGCAGCTCGTTTGACGAGGCCTGCTCGTTACCGTGGCTGCGTTTGTCGCGGGCGTTCCCCGAAGCGCAGATCCCGCTGGCGTGCCTGGCGACCACCCTGGAGTTGGGCGGCCAGGCCGATACCGAGCGTGACGAAGCCATCTTCCACGCCGAAGGCATTCTCGCGTTTCTCGCCGAGCAGGGCCTGATCAAGGGTGAATGGCCCGCGCCCCAGTACGAGTCCTGCGAGGGCGTGCCCTTCGAAGGCACCGAATTGCTGTTCGCGCCCCACGCCGGAGTGATCAGTTACCTGCGTAAAGCCGGTGACCGCGTGGACACCGGCGATGAAATTTTTGAAGTGATCGACCCCGTCAACGACCGTGTGAGCACTGTTTGTGCGGGCACCTCGGGGGTGTTGTTCGCCGTTGAACGGCTGCGTTATGCCCAAGCGGGTTTCTGGCTGGCCAAGGTGGCGGGGCGCGACGCGCTGCGTCACGGGCGCCTGCTCAACGACTGACCACCTGTTTTTGTGAGAACCGACCGCATGTACAAGCTTGAAGTCCAAGACCTGCATAAACGCTATGGCAGTCATGAAGTGCTCAAGGGCGTGTCCCTGGCCGCCGCGGCCGGTGATGTGATCAGCATCATCGGCTCCAGCGGTTCAGGCAAAAGCACCTTTTTGCGCTGCATCAACCTGCTGGAGCAGCCCCACGCCGGCAAGATTCTGCTCAACAACGAAGAGCTGAACCTGGTGGCCAACAAGGACGGCGCCCTGCGCGCCGCCGACCCCAAACAGTTGCAGCGCATGCGTTCGCGGCTGTCCATGGTGTTCCAGCATTTCAACCTGTGGTCGCACATGACCGCGCTGGAAAACGTGATGGAAGCCCCGGTGCACGTGCTTGGCGTGTCGAAAAAAGAAGCCCGCGAAAAGGCCGAGCACTACCTGGCCAAGGTCGGCGTGGGTCATCGCAAGGACGCGTTCCCCGGGCACATGTCCGGCGGCGAGCAGCAGCGCGTGGCCATTGCCCGCGCCCTGGCGATGGAGCCGGAGGTGATGCTGTTCGACGAACCCACCTCCGCGCTGGACCCGGAGCTGGTGGGCGAAGTGCTCAAGGTGATGCAGGACTTGGCCCAGGAAGGCCGCACCATGGTGGTGGTGACCCACGAAATGGGCTTTGCCCGTGAAGTGTCGAACCAGTTGGTGTTCCTGCACAAAGGCATCGTCGAAGAGCGCGGCAACCCGCGCGAAGTGCTGGTGAACCCGCAGTCCGAGCGCTTGCAGCAGTTCCTGTCCGGCAGCTTGAAATAATCCTCACCGCTGGGAATTGCCTTTGCTTTATGTGGGAGGGGGCTTGCTCCCCGCAGCAGTGTGTCAGTCAACACGTGTGTAGCTGCCATGCCGGCATCGGCGGCAAGCCACCTCCCAGATGGATCTTCATCAGTTTTTGAGATTTGTGTTGGTTTACGGGCTAGCATTGGCCCTTGTCTTCATTACCGTTCTTCGTTTCGGATAGCCTCAATGACCGCCCACAAAATTGGTTTTCTCATCTGGCCCAGCACCAAGGCACTGACGCTTGCGCTGGCTGAGGAGGCTTTGCGCGTTGCTCAGCGGGTGCATCCGGAAGTGATCTACGAGCTGTCGTTCCTGCTCGCCGAACCGGCCATGGAAGGCGCTTGGCAGCTGCCGGGCGAGCCGTGGGCGGGCAGGCTTGAAGGCTTTCAGAAACTGTTCCTGCTGGCGGACGAGCCGCCCACCGTCATCGCGTCCCAGCTCAGCAGCGCGCTCAAGCAGCTGGTGCGCGCCGGCTGCGTGATCGGTGGCCTGTCGGCCGGTGTGTACCCGCTGGCCCAGCTCGGTTTGCTCGACGGCTACCGCGCCGCCGTGCACTGGCGCTGGCAGGACGACTTTGCCGAGCGCTTCCCCAAGGTCATCGCCACCAGCCACCTGTTCGACTGGGATCGCGACCGCCTGACGGCTTGCGGCGGCATGTCGGTGCTCGACCTGCTGCTGGCGGTGTTGGCCCGCGACCACGGCGCCGAACTGGCTGGTGCGGTCTCCGAAGAACTGGTGGTGGAACGCATCCGCGAAGGCGGTGAGCGCCAGCGTATTCCGCTGCAAAACCGCCTGGGCTCCAGCCATCCGAAGCTGACCCAGGCCGTATTGCTGATGGAAGCCAACATCGAAGAGCCTTTGACCACCGATGAAATCGCCCAGCATGTGTGCGTGTCGCGACGACAGCTTGAAAGGATCTTCAAGCAGTACCTCAACCGCGTTCCCAGCCAGTACTACCTGGAATTGCGCCTGAACAAGGCGCGCCAGATGCTCATGCAGACCAGCAAGTCGATCATCCAGATCGGCCTGTCGTGCGGCTTTTCCTCGGGGCCGCACTTCTCCAGCGCCTACCGCAACTTCTTCGGCGCCACCCCTCGCGAAGACCGCAATCAACGGCGCAGCAGCAGCCCGTTCGAGTTGTCGTCGGTGCCGTCCGAACGCGGTTGATGGGCGGGCGCGCAGGCTATTGCTCCATCGGATCCGGCGTGACAGGTCGCTGCACCGGATTGCCTGCCGCATCCTGATGAACCGCCTCGATATTCAGGTCATTACCGGTTTGCAGGTAGTACTGCCTGAGGTGATTGAGGCTGCGCGCCGACCAGGGGTTGCCGCTCAGGTCGCACGTGGACTCCAGCGGCCCGCGCAGTTCGAACAGCGCCGCTGGCATGTCCTCGATCAGGTTGTCGCTCAGGTCCACCACACGCAGCTCACGCAGGCTGAACATGCCCTCAGGTATCTGGTTGATGCCGGTTTCTTGCAGGTAAAGCGATTCCAGAAGGCCCGCGTGACGGACATCCGGTGTGCGGCCCAGCGGGTTGCCGCTCAGGTCCAGGTACTTCAGATGCTGTAGGCCCGACAACGCGCTGTTGCTGGCGGGCGTCAAGACGATCTGTGAGTCGATCAGGATGAGCGTGTTCAACTCCGGCAGATTGAATGCCTGGGTGGGAATATCGCCCAGCCTGAATTTGGAAAGGATCAACTGCTGCAGTTTGGGAACGCACTTGAGTAGCCCGTTGACCCCGGTTGTAGTGCCCGCACCCTCAAGGTCAATCACCGTCACATGCTCAAGGCGTGCATTCAAGTGCGGCAGCTCGCCGATGATGGGCTGGTTGAATGTCAGGATATGGCTTCGCCCACTGAGGTTGTCGTCGTCCAGCGCGGTTTCGCGGCGCCAGGCTTGCTCGAGCAGTTGCTTGAACGCCTGGCGATTGAGCTGGTCCTGCGCGCGCGTCTGCAGGTCCAGTGGCTCATCCTGCACAGGATGGTGTTCCGGCGTATCGATGGCCCATTCCTGCAGGTCGGTGCGCATTTGCTCGTATTCCTGTTCAAGCGCCTCGATGGCCGGCTCGGCGGCGTCCAGATCGCCGGGCAGCTCGAAGAAAAAGCGATTGGAGCGCGCCTCCGAGAAGGTGGGGTACAGCGCCTTTATGCGGTCGCGCAACGCGGCAGGCGCATCGGCGCCAAAGTCTTCGCCGGTGCGCTGGCAGTAAGCCTTGATCTGCATGAGCGTTGCCCGCGACAGCGGATTGCGAGAGAGATCGAATGCGTCAGTGAGAATTGTGGACAGTTGGAAGGCACTGTCGGGGATCTCCACGATCTGGTTACCACTCAGGTTGACGCTCAGGCGCTCGATGGCCGTCAGCAGGCCGTCGGGAAACTGTTTGAGCTGTGTGTCCGCCAGGTTGATCTCGGTGAGGGTGGGCATCGCGCCAAAGTCGGGGGTCTGACCCAGCGGGTTCTGGCTCAGGTTCAACTGCTTGAGGTCGTTCAAGGTGGCCAGCAACCGGGTGCTTCGGTCGGACAGGGTCAGGCTGCAACGGTGCAGGCTCAAGGAGGATAGTTGCGGCAGTTCGAAGATCGCGTCGGGCATGTCGCCGACGTTGTAGCCTTCGATCGACAGGTCGTTCAGTGCCGGAAAACCTTTGAAGAACAATGACGACTGCAACGGAAAACGTTCGTCCGCCCCCACCAGGCGCAGTTGGCTCACATGATCGAATTGCCCCTCGAGTGGCGGGAATTCGTCACCGATGGGGCTCAGAATTTCCAGGGCATAAGTGGTCAGGATCCGCGAGCTGCTGTGATTCACGTTCACTTCCCGGCGCCAGCAGGCTTTGAGCGACCCGACCAATTGCTGTCGGCGGGTCTGCTGTGCTGCGGTGTCGGCTCGACCGGCCCAGGTGTCGAGCCGGGTGGACAGGTCTGCGTATTCGGCCTCCAGCCGTGCCAGTTCAATCTGACCCATTTCCAGCGTGCCCGGAAGCCCGAAGATATAGCGGTTGACTTGCGCATCGGTGAACGCAGGAAATAGCTGTTTGACTTGACGTACTTCGGTGGCCGGGGCGTCTATCTGCCAGTTCAAGCCCGTACGCTGGTAGAACGCCTTGGCCTGCTCAAGGACGTCGCGCGACAGTGGATTACCCGAGAGGTCGAAGTTTTTCAGGGTGTCTTCAGGGAGGGTAAAGAACTCGGCAGGCAATTGAGTAATCCGGTTATTGGACAGGCCCGCCATTTCCAGTGCCGGGCGCTTGATCAAGCCCGCGGGGAGTTGCGACAGGCGCGTTTGCGATAACTCCAGATACTGCAGATCGACCATGGTTTCGACGCTGGGTGCAAGCTCCAGCGGATTACGGAACAAGTCCAGGGTTCTGAGCCGGTTGAGCGCGGCCAGGGTGTTCAGGCTGTCGGCGTTCAGTGTGATGCTGCAGTTGCTCAAAATCAGAGCATTGAGGTTGGGCATATGGCTGACGGCTGGCGGCAAGTGGCCCAGCGCGGCATCGGTGATGCTGAGGTGGCGAAGCCTGGGAAAGCTGCGCAAAAAGCCATCGGCGTTCAGGGCTGACAGCTCGCCCTTGAGCTCCAGATAGGAGACATGCTCGAAACTCATCCGCAGTGTCGGCAGCTCGCCGCTTTGCGCTGCGTTCACAATGATTTTCAGGCCGTTGCGGGCCGGTGGCTCAAAGTAGCGGTCCGTGGGCGTTTCCTGTCGCCAGCCGCGCACTATCTCCTGCATGAACAGCCGGCGACTTTGCACGGCGTCGGCATAATCCTGGCGGCTCAGCGTGACCTCGCTGTCCGGGTAACGACGCGGCGTGCTGGCGACCCAGCTGTTCAGGTCGTAACCGAGCTGTGCGTACTGATCGCGCATCGCGGCCAATTGAACCCTGGCCCCGCCCGGGCTGCGCTCCAGTTCGGTGAGCAGATTATCTAACTGTTCGTCGCTCTGGGCAGGAAACAGCCGTCGGGCCAGTGAGCGTGCGTGCTCAGGGGCCCCAGTGTCTGCCGGCGGGTAACGTTCCATGCCCAGCAGGCGCAGATGGGTGCGCGTATCGGTGGGTATGGGGGCGGGCTGGGCAGTGATGAGCTTGCGCGCGGACGAACGTTCCAGAGCATGGGTGCGCAAGGTTTGCTTGAGGCGCGAGCCTTGGCCGATGTGCAGGTTCACGGCATTGCGCTCGGCGTCGGGCAGCGCCTGGAGAACGGCGGTATAGAAGTCGGTCTCGCCAAACACCGGGCCTTTTTCGTCGCGCGGGATGTAACGGCCTTCGGGTGAGCGCTCCAGTACTCGCGCAAGACGCGCTCGGGGTTTGCCGATAGCGTCAATCAACGTGGCGTCGGGATGGCGGATCTCCAGGCGCAGCCTTTTGGGCCAGCCGGGCAAGCGTTGCAGCGAGTGCAGGGCCAGTCGGTGCGTGTCCAGATTGTCCGTGGCCTGCAGGTACAAGCCTTCGTAGGCACGGGTGACCCGTGCTTCGTCGCGCAGCGCCTGGGCCAGCTCGCGCAGACGCGCGGGCACGGTGCCCTGGTCGACTTCCTTGAGTTCCAGGCCGCTGGCGCCGTCGAGCAAGGCTTCGCTCGCGCTGCGCGGCAGGCCAACGGTGGTGTCGATCAGCAGCTGTTGACGCGCGTTGCTGGGGTCGCCCACGTTCTGGTAGCGCGAGTTGAAGAGTGCGCGCCGGTGCAGTTCGGCCAGGCCCGCGAGTTTTTTCCTCAGCTTGCCGGCACGGGTGTGCACGGAGGTGACCGGGTCGCCGAAGGCTTCGCCCAGCAGGGTCTTGCGTTGCGGTTCGTCGAGGGCTTCCAGTACGTTGTTGAGCAGGTCGCCGTTCTTGAGCTGGGCTTCATGCAGCTGCGCCACGCTGGCGTTTTCATTGCCGGTCATTTCCCAGACGGTTTTGCCCTCGGCGTCTATCACCCGCAGGGTCTTGGTCTGAGGCCACAGCCCCAGGTTGGTGAGCAGTTGCAGTTGGGTCTGGGCATCGGCCTTGGCGTATACCGCCGCGTCATCGCTGTTCATCTGGTCGATGAAATCCTGCAGTGCCTGGTCGATCTTGAAGCGCTCAAGTGTGTCGGTCAGCAGCGGTGGCGGCTTGTGCTGGTTGAGGTGCATCGAGCGCAATGCGCCTTCGTGGGTGTCGCTGATGTGGCGAATATTGGCCAATTGCTGGTCGTTGAGCGTATGGGTATGGGGCCCCTGGCGTCGCATGAGCGTGGTTTCGTCCCAGTTCCACGGCGTGTCCAGTTCGGTCAGCCAGGCGCCCTTGCCGTTGCTCATCAGCGGCGGGCGATAGGCATTGGGGCGGGTGGGGTGATGCAGGTAGGGCTGCCCGGTGACCGGGTCGGTTTGCACCACATAGGGCTTGTCGGCGAGCATCAGCACCTTGACGCCACTGTGGCTGTGCAGGCCCTCGGCGTCGGGATAGGCCGTTTTGCCAAGCCGGATGTCGTGGGCGTAGGGCTCAAGGTCAGGCTGCCAGAGCCGTGCCTTGCCGTCGGGGAGAGTGACGGGCTTGAGACTGTCAAAAAACTTAACGCTGGTGGCGGGCAGCGCGGTCCGCAGCACGCTCGTTGCGATGTGCCCGCCCACGGCGAACGTGCCCAGTTGCAGCACCTGTTCGACGAACGAGAACAGGTGTTCAAATCCCTCGCGCGTTTGGTCGGCGGTCCAGTCGATGACGCCTTCGATGACCTCGTCGAGCATCTGGTATGCGCTGTAGGCAAGCATCAGCAAACCCACCGGCGGCACGAACGGCGCGGCGATGAAGGCCACTATCTGCAGGACCTGCGAGGCGACTTTTTCGAGGATGTCCCAGCGTTCCCAGCGTGCCTTTTGGTCAACGCGGGCGGTGGGTACGGCGCGACTGCGGCCATCGTTGTAGACCTTGCTGAGTTTTTTCTGGAACAGATGCTTGAACAGGTCGCCCTTGATCGGCGCGGCACCGAACATCAGGCGTGGACGCTCAACCGGCGTTTCGCGCCAGGACGGTCGTGGGTCACCGCGTGTGTGGGGGTGCCAGGTGACCCTGGACAGCCGCTGATTGAGGTGGGCGAAGAAGTCGCCACGCTCGGCATGGTTGACGAAGCGACTGAAGAATTGCTGATACTCGGTGCTGCGCAAGTGGTTGCCCAAGGCAGTCATGAAGGCGACGAGTGTCGGGTATTGTTTAAGCGGCGCGTGAGGATCATCCGGAATGTAGGCGGTGACGCTGACCGGGTGAGGACGCTCCAGGTCTTCGGCGAACAGCACGATGCCGCTCAGGGGGCTGGACATGATCGAGAGCTCATACGCCAGCAGTGGCGCGCAGCTGTCGCGGCGGCCCTGGGCATCAAGCAACGCTTGCAACCGTTGGTAGGTCTGGGCGTCGAGCAGGTCCAGCTTCATGCGCGCCATTTGCAGCGCGACGTTCAAGTCTGCCAGGTGATGTTGCTTGAGGTGCCTTTGCAGCGTGTCTGCGGCCACCGGGTTTTTTTCGTCAAAGTACGCCTGCAGGTAACGCTGGTACTGACCGCCGAGGTCCAGTTCCCGGCATAGCGCGGTGAACTGCGCCACGCTCATCAGCCGATCAAGCGCGGGCAGGCTGTCGAATTGACCGCTGGGCGTGGGCTGGGTAATGAAGCCCGATGACGCTTCGTAACGTTCGTCCTTTTCAAAGTTGTGCAGCGCGGCGTCCAGCAGGGAGACCGTCCGGGTTCTGGCGCCGCCGGTGCGGAGGGGGAACCAGGGGACGCTCTGGGGAATGTAAAGCCTCAGAAAGGTGGTGCGCACGTCGTTCTCAATGCCGAGGCGCTGTTGCAGCAGCGGGGCGCCGAAGTCCTCGGGGGATTTCAGGCTGGCCATGGCGCGGTCCACGGGGATCCTGGCTTTCCAGGCCGCGCTCACGCGGTGTTTCAGGCGTTCGTGTTCCTGGGGGCTGGCAATTTTGTACCAGGGGGGCAGGGCGAGTTGCACCTTGCCAAGCGTGGCGCGGTGGCTGGGCGACAGGTCTGTCAGCCAGGCGGGTATGGCCTGCTTGAGGATGTCCTCGTGCAGGTCGCGGTAGGTGAACGGGGCCGGGAGTTGGATGGGCAGCGTGGAAAGTGTCACGGGATCAGGCCTTTACTGGAGGATGATGCGTACCAGCAGACCAATATTTACAGGCCCCCTCGCGGTAGATACATAACCGGTCCAGCGTTTAAACTGCGCCATTGCGATGCTATATGTCGCATTGGCGTAAACCCGCCTGAAACCGGGGTTTGCGCTATAAGAAGTTGTCGCTTGGCGGCAAGGCCGCGCTTGAAACTGTCCCTACAATCCCTGCATCGTCCGCCAGTTCCAGGCGGGCGTTCCTCTTCAGGAGACTCCGATGTCCGTTGAGCAAGCCCCGGTGCAACGCGCCGATTTCGACCAGGTGATGGTGCCCAATTACGCACCCGCCGCCTTTATCCCGGTGCGCGGCCAAGGATCGCGCGTGTGGGACCAGGCCGGTCGCGAGCTGATCGACTTTGCCGGCGGCATCGCGGTCAACGTGTTGGGCCATGCGCACCCGGCGCTGGTCGGCGCGCTGACCGAGCAGGCCAACAAGCTGTGGCATGTGTCCAACGTATTCACCAACGAACCGGCCCTGCGCCTGGCGCACAAGCTGATCGACGCCACCTTTGCCGAGCGTGTGTTCTTCTGCAACTCCGGCGCCGAAGCCAACGAGGCCGCGTTCAAGCTCGCCCGTCGTGTTGCGTTCGATCGGTTCGGCAGCGAGAAATACGAGATCATCGCCGCGCTGAACAGCTTTCACGGCCGGACCCTGTTCACCGTCAATGTCGGCGGTCAGTCCAAGTACTCCGATGGCTTCGGGCCTAAAATTACCGGCATCACCCACGTTCCTTATAACGACCTGGCCGCGCTGAAGGCTGCCGTGTCGGACAAGACCTGCGCGGTGGTGCTCGAGCCGATCCAGGGCGAGGGCGGCGTGCTGCCGGCCGAGCTGGCTTACCTGCAAGGTGCGCGCGAACTGTGCGATGCGCACGACGCGCTGCTGGTGTTCGACGAAGTGCAAACCGGCATGGGCCGCAGCGGCCACCTGTTCGCCTACCAGCACTACGGCGTGACCCCGGACATCCTCACCAGCGCCAAGAGCCTGGGCGGCGGTTTCCCGATTGCGGCGATGCTCACCACCCAAGCGCTGGCCAAGCACCTGGTGGTCGGCACCCACGGCACCACCTACGGCGGTAACCCGCTGGCGTGCGCGGTGGCCGAAGCGGTGATCGACGTGATCAACACCCCGCAGGTGCTGGCGGGTGTGAGCGCCAAACACGCGCAGTTCAAGGCGCGCCTGCAGCAGATCGGCACGCAATACGGCATTTTCAGCGAGGTGCGTGGCTTGGGTCTGTTGATCGGTTGCGTGCTCAGCGATGCGTTCAAAGGCAAGGCCAAGGACGTGTTCAACGCGGCCGAGCAAGAAAACCTGATGGTCCTGCAAGCCGGCCCGGACGTGGTGCGTTTTGCGCCGAGCCTGGTGGTGGAAGAGGCGGATATCAACGAAGGCCTGGATCGTTTTGAGCGTGCGGTAAAAACGCTGACTCAGGCCTGACAGCTACACCGATCCAATGTGGGAGGGGGCTTGCTCCCGATGGCTGTCTGTCAGTTGATGCATCAGAGACTGATTCACCGCTATCGGGAGCAAGCCCTCTCCCACATTGGAACTGAGTTGTGCCCGGGCTTTCCGGTATTTTCCCTATGAGTTTTCGAGTTAAGGAGTGACACCATGCTGGTGATGCGCCCCGCGCAAATGGCTGACCTGGGCGAGGTACAGCGTCTGGCTGCGGACAGCCCGATTGGTGTCACTTCCCTGCCGGACGATGTGGAACGCTTGAGCGACAAGATTGCCGCCAGCGAAGCATCGTTCGCGGCCGAGGTGAGTTTCAACGGCGAAGAAAGCTATTTCTTCGTGCTCGAAGACACCGCCACCGGCAAGCTCGCCGGCTGCTCGGCCATCGTCGCGTCAGCCGGTTACTCCGAGCCGTTCTACAGCTTTCGCAATGAAACCTTCGTGCACGCCTCCCGCGAGTTGAAGATCCACAACAAGATCCACGTGCTTTCCCAGTGCCACGACCTCACCGGCAACAGCCTGCTCACCAGTTTTTATGTGCAGCCTGCACTGGTGGGTTCGCCGTGGTCGGAACTCAATTCCCGTGGCCGCCTGCTGTTCGTCGCCAGCCACCCCGAGCGTTTTGCCGACTCGGTGGTGACCGAGATTGTCGGCTATAGCGACGAGAACGGTGATTCGCCCTTCTGGGACGCCATAGGCCGCAACTTCTTCGACCTCAACTATGCCGCCGCCGAGCGCCTGTGCGGGCTGAAAAGCCGTACCTTCCTCGCTGAGCTGATGCCCCATTACCCGATCTACGTGCCGCTGCTGCCGGACGCCGCTCAGGAGGCGATGGGCCAGGTGCACCCGCGCGCGCAGATCACCTTCGACATCCTGATGCGCGAAGGTTTCGAGACCGACCATTACATCGACATCTTCGACGGCGGCCCGACGCTGCACGCGCGAGTCTCGGGCATTCGCTCGATCGCTCAAAGCCGCGTGGTGCCGGTGAAAATCGGTGAGATGGTCAAGGGCGCCGGTCGCCAGTACCTGGTGAGCAACGCGCAGTTGCAGGATTACCGCGCGGTGATGCTGGAGCTGGACTACGCGCCCGGCAAGCCGGTGGTCCTGGACTTGGCGGCGGCTGAAGCGTTGGGCGTGGGCGAAGGCGCGAGCGTGCGTCTGGTCGCGGTTTAAGAGAGAGTTTCGCGGGTGGCTGACCACAGCGGCCCGTTCGAGGAGATAGCATGATCGTTCGTCCCGTACGCAGCAGCGATTTACCGGCCCTGATTGATCTGGCGCGCAGCACCGGCACCGGCCTCACCACCTTGCCGGCCAACGAAGAACGCCTGACCCACCGCGTAGGCTGGGCCGAAAAAACCTTTCGCGGCGACGCCGGGCGCGGCGATGCCGACTACCTGTTCGTGCTGGAAAACGATGAGGGCCGGGTGGTGGGCATTTCCGCCATTGCTGGTGCCGTCGGCCTGCGCGAGCCCTGGTACAACTTCCGTGTTGGCCTGACCGTCAGCGCCTCTCAGGAGTTGAACATCTACCGCGAGATCCCGACGCTGTTTCTGGCCAATGACCTCACCGGCAATTCCGAACTGTGCTCGCTGTTTCTGCATGCCGATTACCGCAACGGCCTCAACGGCCGCATGCTGGCCAAGGCACGCCTGCTGTTTATCGCCGAGTTCCCGCAGCTATTTGGCAACAAGATCATCGCCGAGATGCGCGGGGTGTCCAACGACGCTGGGCGTTCGCCGTTCTGGGAGAGCCTGGGCCGCCACTTTTTCAAGATGGAATTCAGCCAGGCCGACTACCTCACCGGTGTGGGCAACAAGGCATTCATTGCCGAGCTGATGCCGAAGTTTCCGCTGTACAGCTGCTTTCTTTCCGAAGACGCGCGCACGGTGATCGGCAAGGTGCATCCCGATACCGAGCCGGCGTTGAGCATGCTCAAGAGCGAGGGTTTCAGCTACCAGGGCTATGTGGATATCTTTGACGCCGGCCCGGCGGTGGAGTGTGAAACCGCGAGGATCCGTGCGGTGCGCGACAGCCAGGCGCTGGTGCTGGCCATCGGCACGCCGGGGGACGACGCCACGCCGTTCCTGATTCATAACCGCAAGCGCGAAGACTGCCGCATCACCGCCGCGCCGGCGCGCCTTGCCGCTGGCACATTGGTGGTCGACCCGCAGACCGCCAAGCGTCTGCAACTGGTGGTGGGTGATCAAGTGCGCGCCGTACCGTTGTCTGCTGCCCGGGAGTCGAAATAATGAATTCGCTGTATATCGCAGGAAGCTGGCTGGCTGGCCAGGGTGAGTTGTTCGAGTCGCGCAACCCGGTGACCCAGCAGGTGCTGTGGGCCGGTCACGGCGCTACCGTCGAACAGGTCGAGTCCGCCGTGCAGGCTGCGCGCCAGGCGTTTCCGGCCTGGGCCCGGCGCCCCCTGGAAGAGCGCATCAGCGTGCTCGAAGCCTTCGCGGCCGCCCTGAAAAAACGTGCCGATGAAATCGCCCGCTGCATCGGTGAGGAAACCGGCAAGCCCCTGTGGGAAGCGGTCACCGAAGTCACCAGCATGGCCAACAAGATTGCCATCTCGGTGCAAAGCTACCGTGAGCGCACCGGTGAGAAAAGCGGCCTCCTGGGCGACGCCACCGCGGTGCTGCGTCACAAGCCTCACGGCGTGGTGGCTGTATTCGGCCCGTACAACTTTCCGGGCCACTTGCCCAACGGGCATATCGTCCCGGCCTTGCTGGCGGGCAATACCGTGCTGTTCAAGCCGAGCGAGCTGACCCCCAAAGTCGCCGAGCAGACCGTGCAATGCTGGATTGAAGCCGGCCTGCCGGCGGGCGTGCTGAACCTGCTGCAGGGCGCGCGCGAGACCGGCATCGCGCTTGCCGCCAACCCTGGCATTGACGGGTTGTTCTTCACCGGCTCCAGCCGCACCGGCAATCACCTGCACCAGCAGTTCTCCGGGCGCCCGGACAAGATCCTGGCCCTGGAAATGGGTGGCAATAACCCGCTGGTGGTCGATGAAGTGGCTGATGTGGACGCGGCGGTGTACACCATCATCCAGTCGGCATTCATCTCGGCCGGCCAGCGCTGCACCTGCGCGCGCCGCCTGCTGGTGCCGCAAGGCGCCTGGGGCGATGCGTTGCTGACGCGTCTGGTGGCGGTTTGCGCGACCATCGAAGTGGGCGCGTTCGACCAGCAACCGCCACCGTTCATGGGCTCGGTGATTTCCCTCGCGGCGGCCAAGGCGTTGATGGACGCGCAGCAATCGCTATTGGCCAATGGCGCGGTCGCGCTGCTGGAGATGACGCAACCGAAGGACCAGGCCGCGTTGCTCACCCCGGGGATTATCGACGTGACGCACGTGAGCGAGCGCGAGGACGAGGAACTGTTCGGTCCGCTGTTGCAGGTGATTCGCTACGCCGATTTCGAGGCGGCGATCGTCGAGGCCAACAACACTCAATACGGGCTGGCCGCGGGCTTGTTGTCGGACTCAGAAGCGCGCTACCAGCAGTTCTGGCTGGAGAGCCGCGCAGGCATCGTCAATTGGAACAAACAACTCACCGGCGCCGCCAGCACCGCGCCGTTCGGCGGGGTAGGGGCCTCGGGCAATCATCGCGCCAGTGCGTATTACGCGGCGGATTATTGCGCGTACCCGGTGGCGTCGTTGGAGACCGCGAGCCTGGTTGTGCCAGCCACACTCACCCCAGGCATAACACTGATCTGACCGTGTGTGAGATCCCTTGTGGGGTGTGCTGAAGACTTTTGAAGCCTATAAAAACAGATGTTCGTGGAGCCTCGCCGATGAAATCCTGTGAAGTCAATTTTGACGGTCTAGTGGGGCCGACCCATAACTACGGCGGCTTGTCCTTCGGCAACGTCGCGTCCCAGAGCAACAGCCAGCAGCATTCCAATCCCAGGGAAGCGGCGTTGCAGGGCCTGCAGAAAATGAAGGCGTTGATGGACATGGGCTTTGTGCAAGGCGTGCTTGCGCCCCAGGAGCGCCCCGACGTGGCCGCCTTGCGCAGCCTCGGTTTCAGCGGCAGCGACGCCCAGGTCATCGAGCAGGCCGGCAAACAGGCCATGCCGTTGCTGGTCGCCAGTTGCTCCGCCTCGAGCATGTGGGTGGCCAATGCCGCCACCGTCAGCCCGAGTGCCGACACGGCGGACGGTCGCGTGCACTTCACCGCCGCCAACCTCAATTGCAAATACCACCGCAGCATCGAACACCCCACCACCAGCCGCGTGCTGGGGGCGATGTTCGCCGACGCGCAACGCTTCGCCCACCACGCTGCCTTGCCGGCGGTGGCGCAGTTCGGCGATGAGGGCGCGGCCAACCACACGCGTTTTTGCCGCAGCTATGGCGAGGCCGGCGTGGAGTTTTTCGTGTTCGGCCGCAGCGCCTTCGACCCGCGCTACCCGGCGCCGCAGAAGTACCCGGCGCGCCAGACGCTGGAAGCGTCCCAGGCCGTCGCGCGCCTGCACGGCCTGGCGGATGACGGCGTGGTATTCGCTCAGCAGAACCCGGCGGTGATCGATGCCGGTGTGTTCCACAACGATGTGATCGCGGTGGGCAATGGCGAGGTGCTGTTCTATCACGAGGATGCGTTCCTCAACACCGAGCAGATGCTCGCCGAACTGCACGCCAAGCTGGCCAGGCAGGGCGGCAATTTCCAGGCGGTGTGTGTGCCGCGTGCCGAGGTGAGCGTCGAGGACGCGGTGCGTTCCTACCTGTTCAACAGCCAGTTGCTGACCCGACCGGACGGCTCCATGCTGCTGATCGTGCCGCAGGAATGCCGGGCCAACGAGCGTGTGTGGCGCTACCTGCAAACGCTCACCACTTCCGGTGGAGTGATCCGCGAAGTCAAGGTGTTCGACCTCAAGCAAAGCATGCAGAACGGCGGTGGCCCGGCGTGCCTGCGCTTGCGCGTGGCGTTGAACGAGACTGAACTGGCGGCGGTGAACCCGGGCGTTATCCTGACTGCGCCGCTGTATGAGACGCTCACCCAATGGGTGGGCAGGCACTACCGCGACAGCCTGCGCGAAAGCGACCTGGCCGACCCGCAATTGCTGCTTGAGTGCCGGACGGCACTGGATGAACTGACGCAAATCCTTAAACTGGGCTCGGTTTATCCGTTCCAGATCAATTAATGCCTGACGGCTGAGATATTTTATTTATGACCGACACCCTGAAACTGATCCTCGAAGACACCGACGGCACCCAGCTGGAAACCTCCTGCACACGCGTTGCCGTGGTCTGGCAGGGCAAGGAGATCTGGATCCAGCACGATGGCCGTGGCCAGTTGCTGATCGGTGTGGACGTGGAAGAGGGCGACGCCGAGTACGCCAACCTGCTGATGCGCCCGCTGGCCACCAACCTGATGAGCCTGCAACTGGAAATGGAACCGGCCGACGTCGAAGGCGATGACGACGATCACGTCCACGGCCCAGGCTGCAACCACTAAGGAAGCTGCGTATGCTCGCCCTCGGCAAACTGCTTGAACTGACCCTCGCCGGTCGTGAACCGGCGCAAAAAATTCAACTGACTGTCGACGGCGTGCAGATGCGCTGGCTCAGCGAGGGCGCGCTCGAAGTGCGCCCGCCGCAGGCCCTGGACGCTGGCGGCGACCTGCTGCTGTCGTCCGGCATCCATGGCAACGAAACCGCGCCGATCGAACTGCTTGACCGCCTGTTGCATGGCATCGCCCGGGGCCAGATCAAACCGCGTAACCGTATTCTTTTTCTGTTCGGTAACCCCGAGGCCATGCGTCGCGGCGAGCGTTACCTGGAACTGGACGTCAACCGGCTGTTCAATGGCCGGCATGAACAAAACATCGGCCCGGAGGCCATCCGCGCCGCCGAGCTCGAGCAACTGGCCCGCAGCTTTTTCAGCCCGCCGGGCCGCTGGCGCCTGCATTACGACCTGCACACCGCCATTCGCGGTTCGAAGATCGAGCAGTTCGCCCTGTACCCGTGGAAGGAAGGCCGCGCGCATTCGCGCCACGAGCTGGCGCGCTTGAGCGCCGCCGGCATGCAAGCGGTGCTGTTGCAGAATAAAGCCTCGATCACCTTCACCGCGTTCACCTATGAGCAGCTCGATGCCGAGGCGTTTACCCTTGAACTAGGCAAGGCGCGGCCGTTCGGGCACAACCAGGGGGTGGATGTATCACGCCTGGAGACGCGCTTGACGCAGATCATCGAGGGCACGGAGCCTGCGAGCGAGACCCTGGATGGCCTGCAACTCTTCTCGGTCGCTCGTGAAGTCATCAAGCACAGCGACGCCTTCCTGATGCATCTGCCGGCAGACGTGGAAAACTTTTCGCAGTTGGAGAAGGGCTACCTGCTGGCCGAAGACGTGGCCAAGACCCGCTGGGTGATCGAGGAGGAGGGGGCGCGCATTATCTTTCCCAATCCGAAGGTGAAGAATGGTTTGCGCGCCGGGATCCTGATCGTGCCGACTACGGATGCCGGCCTGGTCTGAGCTGACGGTCAACCCCAATCAACTGTGGGAGGGTGCTTGCCTCAAGGTCGTTCAGTTAAGCGCATATTCCCTGTGGCAAGCCTAATGCCGTTCAGGTAAGCGTAAATCCCCTGTGGCGAGCAGGCTTGTCCTGCGTTGGGCTGCGCAGCAGCCCCAAAACCAGGCGCTGAGCCGTATCAGGTACACCGCGTGTTGCTGGATTGGGGGCGCTTCGCACCCCAACGCGGGGCAAGCCCGCTCGCCACAGAGGCTCCGGTTTGCTGCAGGGCAGCGCTAAGTCTGCCCCCCCCCATGTTGATCGTGCAGTGTTGCTTAGACCGCTACCGCGCGCGGTTCGCTGCGACGGATCGCACGCACCTTGTGCAGCGTGTCGGCGCAGGTGCGCGCGGCTTCCTGGCCCTTGTGCACGAAGTGCTCGTAGAAGAACGTGTGGTGCTCGCTGCCGGCGTGGAAGTGGTGCGGCGTGAGGGACACCGAGAACACCGGCACTTCGGTTTCCAGTTGCACCTGCATCAGGCCGCTGACCACCGATTGGGCGACGAATTCGTGACGGTAAATGCCGCCGTCCACCACCAGCGCGGCGGCGACGATGCCGGCGTAGCGGCCGGTCTTGGCCAGCAGCTTGGCGTGCAGGGGCATTTCAAAGGCGCCGCCGACTTCGAAGAAATCGATGTCCGATTCCTGATAGCCCTGGGCGATCATTTCGGCGAGGAAGCCTTTGCGGGATTGGTCGACAATATCCTTGTGCCAGCAGGCCTGGATAAACGCGACGCGCTCGCCGTGATGGTTTTTGCTTTTGCTGTCGATAGCGGTGGGTTGCATGTTCTGACTCCTGTTTAAGAAAAAACAGGGCGTTATGAATCGAATGGGATTTCAAGGGTACGCACAGCGGCGTCATGCAGGCATGAGGTCGACGCGCGGCGCTTGGGTGCCAATCCCGTTCTCTCTTCATCCGGACTATGACCGTCGGCCCCGGGATCACACCGGGTCTGCTGACCTTGTCGCCGTCCTGCGTGAGCAGTTCGAGGCGCCAAGCGCTCGCGGGCTATGCACATTGCGTGCAATTACCGCCGGTGGGGAATTACACCCCGCCCTGAGAACGTTGCCGCCAGAACCCTGACGGCGAAGGGTTTTTAACATGGTTTTTGCAAAACTGCACGGTTGCCGTGTTGATCACCTAGATCGGTTTGTTTGATGGATATTCGATTCAAACCACACAGGACTTGATATTACGCGGCGTTGCCCGCAGTAATCGTCACTACGCCCCCCCCCATCGTCAGAGGCCTGCTTGATGACCGTCATAGACTTGCGCAGCGACACCGTGACCCAACCCACGCCCGGTATGCTCGATGCCATGGCCACTGCCGCCACCGGCGATGATGTCTACGGCGAAGACCCCAGCGTCAACCGCCTGGAGGCCGAGCTGGCAAGGCGCCTGGGGTTTGCCGCCGCGTTGTTCGTGCCCACCGGCACCATGAGCAACCTGCTGGGGTTGATGGCCCACTGCGGGCGCGGCGAGGAGTACATCGTCGGCCAGCAGGCGCACACCTACAAATACGAAGGCGGCGGTGCGGCGGTGCTTGGCTCGATCCAGCCTCAGCCGCTGGAGGCGCAGGCCGACGGTTCGCTGGACCTGGATCAGGTGCGGGAAGCGATCAAACCCGACGACTTTCACTTCGCGCCCACCCGCCTGCTGGCGTTGGAAAACACCATGCAGGGCAAGGTCCTTTCGCTGGATTACCTGGCCCGCGCCCGCGCGTTTACCCACGAACATGGCCTGGCACTGCACCTGGACGGCGCGCGGCTCTATAACGCGGCAGTCAAGCTGGGCGTGGAGGCGCGGGAAATTGCCCAGCATTTCGATTCTGTGTCGGTGTGCCTGTCCAAGGGCCTGGGCGCGCCGGTGGGCTCTGTGCTGTGTGGCTCCACGGCGTTGATCGCCAAGGCGCGACGTCTGCGCAAGATGGTCGGCGGCGGCATGCGCCAAGCGGGGTCGCTGGCGGCGGCGGGGCTGTATGCGTTGGATCACCAGGTGCAGCGCCTGGCCGACGACCACGCCAACGCCCAGTGGCTGGGCGAGGCGCTGCGCGAGGCCGGCTACCCCGTGGAGCCGGTGCAGACCAACATGGTCTACGTGCAAATGGGTGATCGGCATCAGGCGTTCAAGGACTTTGCCGGCGAACGGGGGATCGCCTTGAGCACGGCGCCACGCCTGCGGATGGTCACTCACATGGATGTGAACCGCGCGCAGCTCGAACAGGTGGTGCAGGCATTTGTCGAGTTTTCACGCAAATGACAGGTGCAGGCCGTCTAATTGAACGTTTCTATCGTATAAACACGCTGTACCACCGGCAAAGGGCCGATATAATGCGGCCCTTTGCCGTCGCTCCGTCTGATGATGTTGCGCACTGGCCTTTGGCCGCAGCCTCCGTGGAAGAACCTAATGAAAAGCGCAGAAATCCGTGAAGCCTTCCTTCGCTTCTTCGAAGAGCAAGGTCACACCCGTGTCTCCTCCAGCTCCTTGATCCCCGGCAACGATCCGACCCTGCTGTTCACCAACGCGGGGATGAACCAGTTCAAGGACTGCTTCCTGGGCCAGGAAAAACGTGCCTACACCCGCGCCACCAGCAGCCAGAAGTGCGTGCGTGCCGGCGGCAAGAACAGCGACCTGGAAAACGTCGGCTATACCGCTCGTCACCACACCTTCTTCGAAATGCTGGGCAACTTCAGCTTCGGCGACTATTTCAAGAAAGATGCGATCACCTTCGCCTGGACCTTCCTCACTGGCGTGTTGAAGCTGCCCAAGGAAAAACTGTGGGTCACCGTCTATGCGACAGACGACGAAGCCTATGACATCTGGACCCAACAGATCGGCGTGCCCGCCGAGCGCATGATTCGCATCGGCGACAACAAGGGCGCGCCTTACGCGTCCGATAACTTCTGGACCATGGGCGACACCGGCCCGTGCGGCCCTTGCACCGAGATTTTCTACGATCATGGCGCCGACATCTGGGGCGGCCCGCCGGGCTCGCCGGAAGAAGACGGCGACCGCTACATCGAAATCTGGAACAACGTGTTCATGCAGTTCAACCGCACCGCCGATGGCGTGTTGCATCCGCTGCCGGCACCGTCGGTGGACACCGGCATGGGCCTGGAGCGGATCAGTGCGGTGATGCAGCACGTTCACTCCAACTATGAAATCGACCTGTTCACCAATCTGCTGAGCGCCTCGGCGGCGGCCATTGGTTGCGCCAACGAAAGCCAGTCTTCGCTCAAGGTGGTGTCCGACCACATCCGTTCCTGCGGCTTCCTGATCGCCGACGGCGTGCTGCCGTCCAACGAAGGCCGCGGCTACGTGCTGCGCCGCATCATCCGTCGCGCCTGCCGCCACGGTAACAAGCTGGGCGCGACCGGCAGCTTCTTCTACAAGATCGTTGCCGCGCTGGTGGCTGAGATGGGCGAGGCATTCCCGGAACTCAAGCAGCAGCAGGCCAACATCGAGCGCGTGCTCAAGGCCGAGGAGGAGCAGTTCTCCAAGACTCTGGAACACGGTCTGAAAATTCTCGAACAGGACCTGGCTGAGCTTAAAGGCACGGTCGTGCCGGGCGACGTGGTGTTCAAGCTGTACGACACCTATGGCTTCCCGATGGACCTGACCGCCGACATCGCCCGTGAGCGCGAGCTGACCATCGATGAAGCCGGCTTTGAGCGGGAGATGGAGGCCCAGCGCGTGCGCGCCCGGTCCGCCAGCTCTTTCGGCCTGGACTACAACACGCTGGTCAAGGTCGATGTGCCGACCGAGTTCGTCGGTTACAAGGCGACCGCTGGCGCCGCCAAAATTGTTGCGATTTACAAGGACGGCAAGTCGGTCGACGTGTTGAGCGAAGGCGAAGAGGCGGTCGTGGTGCTCGACCAGACGCCGTTCTACGCTGAGTCCGGTGGCCAGATTGGTGACTGTGGTTTCCTCAGCTCCACGTCCGGGCGTTTTGACGTGCGTGACACCACCAAGACCGGCGGTGCGTTTCTGCATCACGGTGTGCTGGTGCTGGGCAACCTGACGGTCGGCGCGCCGGTCGACACTCAGGTGGATGCGGACGTGCGCCATGCCACCGCGCTGAACCACTCGGCTACCCACTTGTTGCACGCGGCCTTGCGTCAGGTGCTGGGCGAGCATGTCCAGCAAAAAGGTTCGTTGGTGGACAGCCAGCGCCTGCGCTTCGACTTCAGCCACTTTGAAGCGATCAAGCCTGCGCAGATCAAGGCCCTTGAAGATATCGTCAACGCCGAGATTCGCCGCAACACTCCGGTCGAGACCGAAGAGACCGATATCGACACCGCCAAGGCCAAGGGCGCGATGGCGCTGTTCGGCGAGAAGTACGGCGACAGCGTGCGCGTGCTGAGCATGGGCGGCGCCTTTTCGGTGGAGCTGTGTGGCGGTATCCACGCCAACCGCACCGGCGACATCGCTCTGCTGAAAATCGTCAGCGAAGGCGGTGTGGCTTCCGGCGTGCGGCGTATCGAGGCGGTCACCGCTGCTGCGGCCCTGGCCTACCTCAATGCGGCCGAAGAACAACTCAAGGAAGCGGCCAGCCTGGTCAAGGGCAGCCGCGACAATCTGATCGACAAGCTGTCCGCCGTGCTCGAGCGCAACCGTGCGCTGGAGAAGCAGTTGGAGCAGTTGCAGGCCAAGGCGGCCAGTGCAGCGGGCGACGATCTGTCGGCCGCTGCGGTAGACGTCAAGGATGTGAAAGTGCTGGCGGCACGTCTGGACGGTCAGGACGGCAAGGCGTTGCTGGCCCTGGTCGATCAGTTGAAGAACAAGCTCGGCCGCGCAGTGATCCTGCTCGGCGGGGTGCATGAGGATAAGGTCGTGCTGGTTGCCGGTGTAACCAAGGACCTGACTGGCCAACTCAAAGCCGGTGATTTGATGAAACAGGCCGCTGCGGCAGTGGGCGGGAAGGGCGGTGGTCGCCCGGACATGGCGCAAGGCGGTGGTGTGGACGCCGGTGCCCTGGATGCGGCCCTGGCCCTGACCGTGCCATTTGTCGAAGCGGCTATTTAAGGCGCTCTTAAACAGCCCGCGACCCGGTCGCGGGCGGTTGAGCGCTGGTTGAATTGGAAATCAGGCGCCCCTTTACGGGCTGAGGCGGCTTAGAAATGGCTTTGATCGTACAGAAATTTGGAGGCACGTCGGTCGGCTCTGTCGAAAGAATCGAGCAGGTCGCCGACAAGGTTAAGAAGTTCCGCGACGCTGGCGATGACCTGGTGGTGGTGCTGTCGGCCATGAGCGGTGAAACCAATCGCCTGATCGAACTGGCCAAGGCCATCAGTGGCGACCAGCAACCGTTGCCGCGCGAGCTGGATGTGATCGTGTCCACGGGCGAGCAGGTGACCATCGGCTTGCTGGCGATGGCGCTGAACAGGCGCGGCGTGCCGGCGGTGTCCTACACCGGTAGCCAGGTGCGCATCCTGACTGACAGCGCGCATACCAAGGCGCGAATCCTGCAGATTGATGATCAGAAAATTCGTACTGATCTGAAAGCCGGTCGCGTGGTAGTTGTAGCAGGGTTCCAGGGCGTGGATGAGCACGGCAACATCACCACCCTCGGACGTGGCGGTTCGGATACCACGGGCGTTGCGCTGGCGGCGGCTCTCAAGGCGGATGAATGCCAGATCTACACCGATGTGGATGGTGTCTACACCACCGACCCGCGTGTCGTGTCCGTGGCCCAGCGCCTGGACAAGATCACCTTTGAAGAGATGCTGGAGATGGCCAGCCTCGGCTCCAAGGTGTTGCAGATTCGCGCGGTGGAGTTCGCCGGCAAGTACAACGTTCCGCTGCGCGTATTGCACAGCTTCAAGGAGGGTCCGGGCACCCTCATTACTATTGATGAAGAGGAATCCATGGAACAGCCGATCATTTCCGGCATCGCTTTCAACCGCGATGAAGCCAAGCTGACGATCCGTGGCGTGCCGGATACTCCGGGCGTGGCGTTCAAGATCCTCGGCCCGATCAGTGGCGCGAATATTGAAGTCGATATGATCGTGCAGAACGTTTCGCACGATAACACCACCGATTTCACCTTCACCGTGCACCGCAACGAGTACGATGCGGCCGAACGTATCCTGCAGAACACCGCGAGCGAAATTGGCGCCCGTGAAGTGGTCGGCGATACCAAGATTGCCAAGGTGTCGATCGTGGGTGTGGGCATGCGCTCCCATGCCGGTGTTGCCAGCCGCATGTTCGAGGCCCTGGCCAAGGAAAGCATCAACATCCAGATGATTTCCACCTCGGAAATCAAGGTGTCGGTGGTGATTGAAGAGAAGTACCTGGAGCTTGCGGTGCGCGCGTTGCATACCGCTTTCGAGCTCGATGCACCAGCCCGACAGGGCGAGTAAGGCAGTGCCGAAAGGGCGCGGTTTTCCGCGCCCTTCATTTTTTATGGCACGCGTGGTCTTTTGCGTGGGCTCGACAATACTCAGGTGGTAGGGCTGCGGCCTTCGGGGTGCAGGTCGACAACCTTGTTTTTTGCAGACTGTTGTTCCTGAAATGAAATGCGTGAGGTGAAAGGTATGCTGATTCTGACTCGTCGTTGCGCAGAAAGCCTGATTATCGGTGATGGCGAAATCACCGTGACGGTGCTTGGCGTCAAAGGCAATCAAGTGCGTATCGGGGTTAACGCTCCGAAAGAAGTGGCGGTCCATCGCGAGGAAATTTTCCTGCGGATCAAGAAAGAGAAGGACGAAGAACCAAGCCTTTAATTTTTATCGCTTTTTAAGTTTGCAAACGGGGATGAACGTGGTTAATATACGCCCCGTGTTGCGGAGAGCTGGCCGAGTGGCCGAAGGCGCTCCCCTGCTAAGGGAGTACACCTCAAAAGGGTGTCGGGGGTTCGAATCCCCCGTTCTCCGCCATTATTTGCTTAGTACGTTGCAGTCTGGATTTATCGGTAAGTTGTTGAAATTACTCGAAAAAATCGCTTTACATAGAGATTGAACGGCCTATAATGCGCGGCAACAAATGCACTCGTAGCTCAGCTGGATAGAGTACTCGGCTACGAACCGAGCGGTCACAGGTTCGAATCCTGTCGAGTGCACCATTTAAGAGACAGTTGCAGCAATGCAGTTGCTCGGCTTCAACCAGTTGTGATCTGGTCTAAAAACACAATCTGCACTCGTAGCTCAGCTGGATAGAGTACTCGGCTACGAACCGAGCGGTCACAGGTTCGAATCCTGTCGAGTGCACCATACAAACAAAAAGCCCGCCAAGTGCGGGCTTTTTGCCGTCTGGAGTTTGTGTAGGATTTTCCTCTGATCCATCGCCCCGATGTGTTTTATGGCCTGGTTGCGGCGTCGCAGTTCCCAGGTGTGGCTCAGGCTCAACTTTGTCTCGCAAGCACTTGTTCTCTCCAGTTTTTTAAGATTAAAAGCCGCCGAGCGGTGTATCATTGCGCCCGTCAGCCCCGCCGGGGCTTGTGGAATACCTCCATGGACTTACCCAGTAGTAACTCAGTACCCCGTTTTACCAATCATGAATTGACTGATTGATCCTTCCGGCGTGCCCCGCTGCTGGGAGTGGAGTTCGCCTATGACCGAAGTAGAAGTTAAGAAAACACAAGACAGCCTGCAGGATCGCCTGGCTCAAGTCATTGAGCTGCTGCAGCGCCAGCGCGTGGTCGAAGACCTTACGCATCGCCAGGAAGGCCCGAATCACGACCGCGTTGAAAACCTGGTCCACCGGCAAAACCTCGTCGAGCTGCAGCGCAAGCTCGACGATCTGCACTCCGCCGACGTCGCCTATATCCTTGAAGCCTTGCCGTTGGATGATCGACTGACCCTGTGGCAGTTGGTCAAGGCTGACCGCGACGGCGACATCCTGCTCGAAGTATCCGACTCGGTACGTGAGACCCTGATCGCCGACATGGACGATCACGAGCTGCTGGCCGCCGCCAAGGAAATGGATGCCGACGAACTGGCTGACCTTGCGCCCGAGTTGCCGCGCGATGTTGTCCACGAGCTGATGGAGGCGCTGGACACCCAGCAGCGTGAGCGCGTGCGTTCTGCGCTGTCGTACGACGAGGACCAGGTCGGCGCCTTGATGGACTTCGAGATGGTCACCATCCGCGAAGACGTCAGCCTCGAAGTGGTCTTGCGCTACCTGCGCCGCCTCAAAGAACTGCCAGGCCATACCGACAAGCTGTTCGTGGTCGACTACGAAGGCATCCTCAAGGGCGTGCTGCCAATCAAGCGCCTGCTGGTGAACGATCCGGAAAAGAAAGTCGCGGACTTGATGGCCAGCGATACCGTGAGCTTTCACCCGGATGAGGACGCGTATGACGCGGCCCAGGCCTTTGAGCGTTATGACTTGATCTCGGCGCCGGTGGTCGACAAGAACGGCAAGCTGATCGGCCGTTTGACCATCGACGAAATTGTCGATCTGATTCGTGAAGAAAGTGAAACCGAAGTCCTCAACATGGCGGGTTTGCGTGAAGAGGAAGATATTTTTGCCTCGGTCTGGCGCTCGCTGCATAACCGCTGGGCGTGGCTGGCGGTTAACCTGATCACCGCGTTTATCGCCTCCCGCGTGATCGGGCTGTTTGAAGGCTCCATCGAAAAACTCGTGGCACTGGCGGCGTTGATGCCGATTGTGGCGGGCATTGGCGGCAACTCCGGTAACCAGACCATCACCATGATCGTGCGCGCGATGGCGCTGGATCAGGTGAGCACCGCCAATTCTTCCCGCTTGCTGCGCAAGGAGCTGGCCGTCGGGCTTATCAATGGTCTGGTGTGGGGTGGGGTGATCGGCGTGGTGGCCTACTTGCTGTATGGCAGTTGGTCGCTGGGTGTGGTGATGACTGCCGCCATGACGCTCAACCTGCTGTTGGCTGCGTTTATGGGTGTGTTGATTCCCATGACCCTTGCACGCCTTGGGCGCGACCCCGCAATGGGAGCCAGCGTCATGATTACCGCGATGACGGACAGTGGCGGCTTTTTTATCTTCCTGGGCTTGGCGACGATCTTCCTGCTTTGACCTTTGTGGGAGGGGACAGCCCCTCCCGCACAAGCCACTCACCAAAAATCCCACCTGTTGCTCGATCAAATTTCGCGCAAAAAAAAGCCAGCGTTCAGCTGGCTTCGGCTTTCAAGCGCAAATCAATTGGCTTCTGCGGCCGCCTCAACGTCGTGCGCGATAAGCGAAACGAGGGCATTTTGCTGACGGTGGGAGAGCTGCCGAAAACGCTGCAGCAGTTCGCGTTCGTGAAGTGAAAGCTCCGGACTGTCCAGACGCATGCTCAGCTCTTCGCCCAACGCGCCTTCCTGAATAAGGCTCTGCTCCAGGCGCGCGATGATTTCAGAGTTCATGCTGCGGTGATGATTGCGAGCCACCTCGGCAATGCGTTCCCGCATACCGTCTGGCAGACGTACGACGAATTTGTCAGCCGTACGGCTGGAATAAATTGCCTGTTTCAATGGGCGCATATATTTAACCGGTTAGTTCAGGGGAGCGGTTTTTGGAATTGGCCGCAAGGATGAGTGTTAAGACAAGACTCACGACCAAAGTTCAACCCGAATTGCAAAGAGGTCGCATCATGCCTGAGATTCGACATTTCCTTGGCGTCAATTCTGTGACAAATATTGAACCGCCTAAAGGCTTTATGCCAGCACTGATTTGCATTTTTGCGGACTGGTTTGAATATTTTTTACCTGGGGGCGCTTAAAAGGCCGTACATCAAGCAAATCGAGGTCGCGAATGCCTGGAGGGCGCACATCGTAAAGCAAGATGGCCCTTTGCCCCTAGCTTTAAGACTAGTGGCAATCTGCCAATTTGCTAGGTCTATACGACGTAAGGTAGGTGAGGCGGGGAGGAGGGTTGCGGCGGGCTTTAGCGCAGTACGGGATCGAACTTGATACGGCGGCCCACGATGAGCGTAATAACCAGCAGTAGAGCAAACACCGCGCTGGCGACATAGGCTGTAATTCGTCCTTCCTGCGCAGAAGCTTGCAGGCCAAAAGCTGTGCTGATCAGAGTCAGGCAGAGAAACAGCCAAGAAGACTTGGACATGAAAGCTTCCTTAGAAAATCCAGTGTTCAGATGCGGGCGCTGACTGTGCATCCTGTGTGACACGCAGAGGCGTTTGCGCATTTGCGGTCATCACTGCCAGCTGTGGACGCTGTTGCAGGTGGTGTGGAACGGGCTGGCGAAGCTGCGCAACATCATCACTTGTACCCGACTGAAAATGAAACATCACCAAAGCGGCGAGTGCCACGGTATTGAGGGCTAACAGAAGGGCACTGTTCATGGTCATGTTCTCCGCCGGTTGCTCTGCCAGTTGGTGATGGGGTGTCCATGTAGGACTTTTCTTAGAGAAGATATTGCAGATGCCGTGCCAATGTTTATTTTCAATAAAATCAATAGCTTAAGCTTGTTTTGCGGAGCCTTTTGATTGCAATTTGCAATACTGGCATTTTGGGGGAGTGCATTTTGCACGATACCGCGCATGTCCGGTTTTACTGGTCGAAGTAGCCGTCTGCCGGCCGAGGAATCGCCTACACGCAAAAAGCCAACGGACGACATGACAAAACCGACCTTGGCCGTTAACATGCTCGCCGTCCGTCGCCATGCCTTTGGCCGGGCGACTGTCATTTGTCCCAGTAGCTCAATTGGATAGAGCATCCCCCTCCTAAGGGGAAGGTTGGCCGTTCTTATCTGGGCTACTCACCAGACTCCTATTGGGGGGGGCGTGTTGATAAGGAGTGGTCAGATCCGATAGATCTGTTCGAGGACATGCGCGGAATTATCGCTAAATCGCACATTGCTCAAGGTTTAACGCGTTGTTTTTACAGTAATTCGCTTGAATCTTAGGATGAAAGCAACCAAGATATCCCCGTAGAGTCCTCTTAGTTCAACGGATAGAACGAGCCCCTCCTAAGGGCTAGATGCAGGTTCGATTCCTGCAGGGGACACATCCTACTCAGTTGCTCCCCTTCATGGCCTTAGGCCTATCTCCACTCTCCTTGCTTCAACCCTAAACCTCCTTACGCGTCCATCGCCCTTGCTCGTCACTAACGCTGCGAGATTCGTGGCAATTAGGACGTGACCTCGGAAGACGTTGAGCTTTAGGCGGGACACGAAGTGTTTGTGATTCGTGGTGGGGCGTTGTCGTAACACTCCTGAGCAGCATGCCTCGCGCCACCTCAGCTAGTCGAAAGCAATGCGCGCTTGGCCACTGTTTTCCAAAGCTGTTGCTGCTTGTCTACGGCTTCGATACTGGTGACGTCACCATCAGCGGATCGCGCTTTGGTGCCAAAGCCTACGCAGAGTGCTCTCCGGTATTCCCAACTCCTTTACTGCCTGAGCCTGGGTAAATCCTCTTTTCTTCAAGTCATGAACCGCTTCCAACTTCTTTCTAGCGCTATCCGTCCCATGGCGTGGCAATTCCGCTGGCTTCGTTGGAAGGCTCGCGTCAGCCAGTTCCAAGGCATCCAGCTCTGCAAGCGCAGCCAGCAGCATCTCCCGAGCTGTTACGTGTTTGTGAGAGGCAACGGTTAGCGCGAGGAGGGTGATCGGCTCCACATTTAGCGCGGCTGCTAGCTGATAGCTCGAGTCTAGGGTCACCGCACTTTTTCCGAGCTCTAGGTTGCTTACATGAGGTTGGGACACCGAACCGCCAACATTGGCGATGTCCTCTTGGAACAGCCCTTTACGAGTGCGTAGCAACTGAAGGGATGCTGCAAAGGAATAACGCAGCGACATCGCAAATTTCCCAAAAACCAGTGGTATGCCGCGTTTGCCTGACGCCAAGCAAAGAGATATAGTTATATGGGTGGCGGTTTTGGTTTAGATCGTCAATTTATGTGAAATTATTGGCGGGGACGCAGCGGATGGAAAGAGGGCTTGAAGATGGGCTGCTGGGCGAAAGTGGGGTTGCCTTGGTTGGTTCTGAACTGCCCCTTGAAGATGTGCTCCTCGCTGCTCGAAAACACTACAAATGGCTCCCCCTGTGCGCCGTAGAAGACTGGGTGATCCTAGACGCCATAGTCACTGACGCGGAGCGAGCCAAAGTAATCGCTGCCGGTTGCCAGCCAATGTTTATGTTTGCCCACAAAGTTGTGGACGACGAGCAGAGGCGTTTCGAGCCGGGACATTGGGTGCGCTCAAGCATGGGCACCGCTTTCAAAGAAGGCTACCTATTCGAAACACGTAACTCCGTCTACGTTTTGCTCGGGCCAGGCCATCGTAAGTCTGCTTCTATCGAAGCGATATTTTCCCTTTTCTGATTACCCACCGGTTCTGCTGGGCAACTGACGTGCTCCAGCAGCTTGAGGCGACACATGTTCAGAACCATAGACCGCGACCTGATAGGCATCCCAGGAATGTTTGGCGAGGGTGTATCCAACTGGCGTGGAGTGGCAAGGCTGCTCCGAACTCCTTGGTACCACTTGACCCTCAGCGTCGAAAACGAAGGTCGGCTCAGCGAGTGTGCTGTGATGATTGACGACACGCGTCAGCTTCAAGAAATTCTGGTGAGCCAAGGCCCCGACTTAAGTATCACCGAAGTCATGGCTGTGACGCCGTCCTGGATGAATAAGACCACTGGCTGGCAAATGGGGCGATTGACCAGGTTGAGCGTAGGTGAGGACAGAATTGGCGCTGAGGTTTGCGTCCTAGAGATGGGTGAGGGCGAGGTTTATCACACCTCGCACCAACCAGATTTCCAGATCGAAGTGTTGGCGAACGTAAGGCCCGTCTTTCTCTCAAGCATGATTCGATCTGCCTGAAATTTACCAACTATTCCGCACGATACCAGCACCTCTGGTTGCGTGTGCAACTCTTGATAACTCCATACAGACCTCAACCGGAGCCCAACGATGCTGGACACACTAGATGTGAACTTTCACGGCAAACGCCATACAGATTTTGATCTGAAGCGAATTATAAGGGCTCAAGAGCAAGGCTTTGACATACCGGTCACTGCGTACCTTTGCGGAGTATCCATCAGGGCGCGCGCAGGTATCGGTGTTGTTTTTGGCCACAAGCGTAAAGACCAATATGGGCGGTTTGGAGATGGCCATTTGATCCGCACTTCTGACGTTCTGAAAGTTGAGCGTGAGGGACGGTTCTGGGTTATGACGACCGAGAACTCGCGGTATGTGCTTGCGACGTTCCAGAGGGGCAATGGGCGAGCCTCCCTGCGTGATTATCTGAGAGTCTCAAAGGGGCAGTACCATTTCACTCCGCGCCTGTTGCAGTAATATTCTGGAGTCAAATGCGATGCCATAGGTGTGAATTTCTGAGCCGCTGCCACTGGCTATTTTCCACTTAAAGCCTAGAGCTTAAGTCAGGTTTTGCGGTCGAAGAGGTTATCGACGAACGTGGTGCTCAGTGGCACCGTCCAATCTATCGGCATGAGATCGACCCAACTTAGTGCCTGAAGAAGGATCACTAACGCCAAACCGTACGCATTTGCATGGGCTGACTCCACGCACAGCGGCGCACCGAACTTAGTGTCGTAAAAGAGGGGCGATTGGATACCGTCCGCCCCCATGTATACAGTAGGAGTCGCGATGTGATCATTACCCAGAATCATCAAATCAGGCGCGTGCTCACCCTGGACGTTGCGAACAGAAATGTCCGGTGAGTATTTGCGTGCAAAGACTGCACAAAAGGGCTGGTTCTTGAGTGGAGGGTATGTGCGGGGCCAATCTCTGACCCTTCCGTTGTAGATCGGCCCATCCACCTGATACTCAGGGTTGGTACCCTCAAGCTCGCCCAGTTTATTTCTAATCACTACGAGCCAGTACGTCGGGCCGTGGGAAATCTGCCATACGGTGCAATGAAAAAGAATAAATCCATCATGGCGTTTACAGCGCTATTGCTTTTTCTCAGCAACTGGGATTTGAGCCAAGCCGCATCACTACTTGCGCGCATAGCTGGTTTTCGTGGTCAAATTAACCCGAGTCTTGGAAACGTGATGGGCCTCAATCCATTCCACGACTATGAGGCTTGGTCAGCCCTCAAGGCTCTCCAAGAAATTCCTTCGGGTGAGCTTGAACCGTACAACCTTTCTCTTGGAGTAAAAGATTGGATTGAGGAGGCGGCTGACGCTTTAAGGAGCGGTCGAAGCTTCTAGAAGTAGCATAAGAGATGCTAAGTGCATTTTTCTGTCGGGATTGCAATTGGAGTGGGAATGGGTCAGGTAGGAGTTATTAATATATTTAGCTCGCCTTATGAGTACGGTGTTACGAGGCGGCCAACATTTACTGAAGAGAGAGAGTATCTTGAGCTGCACGGTTCAAGAATGCCCGCGCAGAGGGACGTGGTAAGCGTAGTTTATAATCATTTTCAGGCGGCGAAACATATTGCACAAACACCTATGGATGGTGCATTTGAGTGGTTCGTGGATGCCGCACTTTCCAAAGATTTGGCGTATTCAGATCTTACGAGTATGATGCCGGCTGAAACTCCGCCTGCGCTTCTGGATTATCAAGAAAGACATACTACTTACAATCGTCGCCGTTTCGAATCTGAGGTTGATGAGTTTGGTGTTTATCTGTCAAGGGGGCAGATTCTATACCATGGCGGTCTATGGCCTATGAATGTTGAGAGGTTGGTGACCGATAGGCCGCTTTCTACAACATTCAATCCGCAGAAGGCATGGCATGTTGCCGTTCATAATGGTAAGGCGTATAGGGCTGGTCGTCTTGATATTTTCTTAATTACGGTGTCGGCTCCTAGCACGAAGTCATATCACTATACGCCTGATAGTCAGCATGGGCACGAAAGAGAGGTAGTGTTTGCCTCTGGTGCCACATTGAATTGCATTCGAGATATATATATTTGTGACGGGGTTGTACATAGTGGCGAGGCATTTTCGAACAAAAAAAAGACGGTGCCTGTTCATGTGATTGAGGTTGAACTATCATAGGCTAATTCGATGTGGGTTGCTGTCGCGCAATTTAAGTTGTGCGGCAGGCTGTTTAGGGTCGTTTGGCCATGTATGGCAGACCTTGGCAGAGAACAGAGAGTGGAATGATTGACTGCGGATTTGTGCGGAATTCGGATGGATTTCTTTCTATCATGTTTCGCAATTTCTTAGCTTCTTTTGGGCTTTTCACCAATACTGCGATGGGCCCCTTAGGTAGTTCAAAGCTTCCTTCACATCGCCATTCGCGCTCATGGATCCAGTTGACACCAAATCCATCGACATCGCTTAGTTTAACTACTCGCCAAAGCTCGTGTTCGGATATTCCTATTTTTTTCTCCTCTTTTGGAGATAGATACATTACGGGTCTGCATCCTTTTTTAAATGCAAATTTCTTTGTGATCACGACTCCGTAGGGCTCATATCTCGGGTTTTCTATTTGTGTGTCACGTTCGTTTAGCACATATTTTAGCGAGCTGAGAGGCGTGTCCATAAAGCAAGTGGCACGCTTGTATCCCCTTATAAATCCATCTGGCCCGCTAGAATTTATTTTTCCGCTTTTGAGTATGGATATTAAGTTCTTGAATGCGGATTTTTTATTGGGTTTTTGGGAGCGTCTTGTCAAATGCACGAGGAATGGTGATAAATCGGGGCGTTCAAAGAACGGGAGATTATTTTTTTGCTTCTTGCTTGCTTTTTCCACGAATCATTCCTTTGAAAGGATTGGATGTACGTTATTCGTTCTCTCTGGTTCACGGCATATTGAGATGTGCCGTATCTGGGAGATCGCAGGTCACTGCAGTAGACTTAAAGTACACCAAGGACTCTAGTTTACTCAATCTGAGGATGTCCCGTGCCGTCGACTGGCCGCACTCCCTCACAGCGCGATCCAGAACAAGACTTCGCCACCATCACCGAGCTGTTCGCAGCAATGATCGGAGCTCAGGAGGGGCAGGCCCTGGCTACTGATGACGCCTGGATCAACCATGCCCAGATCTTGGCGGTGAAGCTGTTCAAGCAGGCGTGCTCGGTCAGGGTGGTTGTTAACGCAACTCAGCTGGATTTCCAAGACGGAAAACAGATCGTTTTCGTAGATCATTCCTCCGCTACGATCCTCGCCCGCGCCTGTCTAGAGACCTTCATCGTGTTTCATTGGATCTTCCAGAGCAAAGATACCGCGCTCAGGAGGTTCAGGCATGGGGTTTGGCGGCTGGGTGGATTGATGGATCGGCTCAAGCTACATCCGTCAACCGAGCAAGCCAGAGAAGCCATAGGGAGGACTCGCCTGCAGGCTGCTGAGCAAATCGCGGACATAGAGGCGTCACCGTATCTTGGGGACTACAAGCCGGAGCAAGCAAAGCGGCTGCTCAAGGGGGATTGGAGGGTAGGGTGGTCATGGACGGATGAAGCGGTGAGGGCAGGGCTCCACAAGAAATACTTCCAGAACGTCTATTCGATTTCTGCGGGTATGCTCATAGCTCTTACATCAGCTCCATGCAGATGGGGGAAGCGCAGTCGGTGGAGGATCAGCGAATACTGGCTCTGGTGGCGTTGCAAACCGCTATGCATGTGATGGCGAGAGCGGTGGCATTCTATGCGGAACTGTTCCCCAGGGGCCGCTCTGTGCTAGAAGCGGCGTCTGAGGAGGCTCAGAAGGTCGCTTACTTCTGGGGGTTCACGGGTGATGATATGGATCACCTTTTTGAAGAGAATTAGGGGCGTGCCGCTTCGCAGCCAGGCTGTCGTAAACCGAGCCTTGGCGTTTCGCCCAGTCTCGGCCCTGGCGGGCTTCCATCCTTTCACGCCTTCGGCCTTCTTGGCCTGCGCGCTCCGCTTGCCTAGTGAGCTGCGAGCGGGTCTAGATGGGTTCGCGTGCCCTATAACTGGTCATGCTGGGGGCAAAGCATTTTGTGGTCTGTTGCTTGTCGAATGGCAGTTTTCAGTCGTCCAGGCCCAAGCCTATGTGGCGCATCAATTCTCGAGGGCTCTTGCTATCGGCAATGTCGTACATGATGCTGCGCTTGCTACGAGGGAGCTTCTTGGCGACGTTTTTCGCTGAATTTCGTATGGCCGCGTCAGTGCCATGAATTTTTTCGGCGAGAAGTATCACAATTATTGCGTCTGTAAGTGTCATGATCGTGCCTAGATAAGCGGGGGCAAGGCTTGGATTATTACATTTCTCTCTTCTGCCTTCTGATGTGTCAACCATCCGGTGGGTGAACCCAGTCGGCCTGCAGGCATTCCCGTAAATACAGCGCGCTGTGACCTGTTAGCGCGGTAGTGTGGTCGATCCTCAAACCTATTCAGGGCATACGTTAAGCTGAGCTGGACTTGCCCCTACAAAACCGGACACCAACTCCCCGTCAAATTGATGCTGCTGCCAAGCGCCTGAACTCCCTCGGTGAGCGATAGTTCAAGGCGCTGTGCGGATGCTGCTCGTTGTAATGCTCGAAGGCAATTGCCAGGTTGCGCAGCGCCGTTTCTCGATCCGGCTTGGGCATGTGCGCAACGTAGTCACGTTTGATCGTCTTCACGAAGCTCTCGGCCATGCCGTTGCTCTGCGGGCTGCGCACCGGGGTGGTCACCGGCTGCAAACCGATCTGTCGAGCAAACAGGCGTGTCTGTTCGGCGGTGTACGCCGAGCCGTTGTCGCTTAGCCATTGAACCGGCGTTGCAGGCAGTTGATCACCGAAGCGTTTCTCTACGCTCTCCAGCATCAAGTCGCGGATGTCATCGCCGCTGTACCCGGTCGGACTCGCGACCCAGCCGATGGCTTCGCGGTCACAGCAATCCAGGGCGAAGGTCACGCTCAGTTTGGCGCCGTCCTCACAGCGGAACTCAAAGCCGTCCGAGCACCAACGCGTATCACTGGTTTGCACCGCAATACGACCCTCGTGCC